>CP070642.1:0-4544 GCA_020354105.1 Chloroflexota bacterium
GGCGTTTTCCCTGGTCTGCTCCTCGCCGCTCTATATATCTTGTATGTAGCTGTCAGGGCTTTCCTTCAACCTAGCCTTGCTCCAGCATTACCAGAAGCCGAGAGGATGATTCCACTGAGACAGAAGGCTCGTAATCTGACAACACTAATAGCCCCCGGCTTCTTGGTAACAATTGTTCTGGGCTCAATTTTCCTGGGGGTAGCTACTCCTACGGAGTCAGCTGCTATCGGCGCTGTGGGTGCCATAGTCTGCGCTGCTATTCGCCGTCAATTTAGCTGGCAGTCTTTCACTTACGCTCTGTGGGGAACCACCAAAGTTACTTGCATGATTCTGTGGGTTGCCTTTGGTGCTTCAGCCTTCATTGCTATTTATGGCCTCGCCGGTGGTGCTGAGTTTGTACAAGGGTTAATCACTGGATTACCACTGGGCCCATGGGGTATCTTCATAATGGTTCAAGTCCTTTTATTCTTCATGGGAATGTTCTTTGATTGGATCGCTATTCTTCTCCTAGCTGGACCGATTGTTTTCCCAATAATGGCTGCCTTGGGCTTTGATATGGTATGGTTCGGGGCTATCTTCGTCATGAACATGCAAATGTCCTACTTGACACCGCCTATAGGCCCAGCGTTAGTCTACATTAAAGGAGTAGTGCCTCCTGAGATAACTATGGGGCATATTATCCGCTCTATATGGCCTTTCCTCATACTTCAAATGATCGGTTTAGGTTTGGTTGCTGTCTTTCCACAGATAGCCCTTTGGCTTCCCAGTATTATGATAAGGTGAGAACCAAGGGGAATCAGAGGCAGGCTTAACTGTCTCCGTTAAGTTGTCCACCTTTCAAGCTAGAGTTGTCGTCATAATAGTCTCATAAGCAGGTGGACGACGGCTCATTGTACTATTCGGACGTAGCCGGTTGTATTCACACCAGCATTCCCCAACCAGAATCTTTTAACCGGAGCCACAGCCCAACTTGATACCAGATAGAAAGCTTTCCCATAAGTCTGTTATAATGCAGACTTGATTATTTCTTAGGAATGAGTACTAATGCCGATTGATTGGGTCACCATAGCTATATTAGGTGCGGCTGTCCTAGGACTGGTGAGCATTATGGATAGCCATTTCATCTCGAGGCGAATGCCAGGCCTAGTGGCTTACCTGCTGCCGCTGAGCATTGCTATGTTAGTTTCTGGTTCAGTGTTATTTTGCCTATTCCCATTGCCTAATGACATCGGTATCTGGCCCTTAGTTATCTCAGTAGCCGCTGGTATACTCCGAACGGCATCCCTTGCCATCCTATTCTATACCATGAAAAGGGAGGAGGTGTCACGGGTTATGCCGCTGGCTAACACCTATCCTGTCTTCGTAGCTATTATGGCTGTTCCGCTTTTGGGAGAGACACTATATTACCTTGAGTGGATAGCGATAGTTATTGTAGTGGCCGGGGCGGTAATAATCTCGGCTAGACAGAGCCCGGGCGGCTCTACTAGTTGGCTGGGCACATCATTCTTCCTTCTTGTCGGCTCCAGCCTGATTAGGGCGGTGGCAGAAGTAGTTAGTAAGTATGCTCTAGCCTATATTTCCTTCTGGAATATGACCTGCATTTACCTGCTCTGTATGGGTACAATTTTCATACTTATTTCAATGAGGCCCCATATTCTCAAAGAGCTAGTCAAAATGAAACACCGGAACTTAACCTTAACCCTGGTCGTTTTTAACCAGATACTGGCAGTGGCTGGAATAGCATTGTTTTTCTACGCCATGGAGAGGGGGCCAGTGTCTCTGGTGGCTACTATTATCAGTAGCCGCCCTATATTTGTGTTTATATACGCTCTTATCCTCAGCCGTGTCTCCCCAACATTTATAGAGTGGCAGTCTGGTAAGGTAATGCTGGTGCTGCGCATCCTAGCTACTACTATGATTGTCGGTGGGATAGCTATCATCTATCTGGCTTAAAGCGCACGCTTTCATGAAACAGTTAAACCTTTAGAGCTATGAGTGGTGTTGCGGAAAGATTGGTGGTAACAATCAGCAAAAAGGTTCAATCTATGCGATAATAACTATTGTCCTCTTTGCGTTGTACCCGTGTTCGAAGCTAAAATCAAATAAAAGCGAAGCTAGAAAACGAAGGAGGTGATAGCAGCTAAAAGTAGCGTATTAGCGATCCTAGATCGCATAACTAATGAAAAAATAAAAGGAGGATTGCTTAAACTCAGCTACGAAATTCGCGACTGTATCTAGCTTAGCCACTCGTTCTTACCAAGAAAGTGCTCTGCCTAACTGAGCTATGTGGGCTTGCCTCGTAGCTATTTTAATGTAAAAATTCTTTTTAGTCAATCTTTGACACTGCAGAGCGCATTCTTTTAAGTTAGTTACTATGGATACAGCTTCGTTAATCAAGAATTACATTCTCAATTGCCTCTGCGAAAACAAGTCACGGGCGACCATAGAGAACTATCATTATAGACTACGGTGTTTCCTCTCTAGTGACGCTTCGAGCATGGTATTAGTCAGCGGTTCCAAATTCTCCCGGAGGACCTTCTCTTCGAGTCTCCTCAAGGTTTCGTCATACATAACATGAAAGGTATGAAGTAAAAGGTCACTAGTGACAAACGATGGATACCCCATGTCTTTGTTCTTGACGTAAACACCGAACAACTGCTTTTGAAATCGAGGAACAACCACAAATCCGTTATCCACCAGGGCTGCCCTCTGGGCAGGGCTAAAGTCGAACATCTCTCTGTTTATCACGTTACGCAGGTCTCTGGTGGCTTTATAGGGTTTTATACAAGGCTCAACCCTCACTTCAGGCATCTTGAATGGGGCAAACTGACCAATGTCAGTCACGAATTTTCCTCCAACCTTTCGCTGCCTATTACATTCTACTCTGATGGAATGGTTGACAACAAGGGACAACTGGCTGGCTAACATATGTGGGTATTTACCGAGGTGGTGCGTGACATCATTTTACGTGCAAAGTGATTTCACCACAAGTCTATAGCGAGCTTACTCAGATTCTAAACATTTTGACGGAATGTTCAACCGGCTCAGCGTAAAGCGTATTGACAGATAGGAAAACCGCTATTACTATTGTTCTGTATCGGACACATTATGACCGTATGAGAACATCATATTGTGGTCTTAGGTGAGGTGGAGTCCATGAAACAAGAGCACTGGAATCGCTGAATGACATGGGGGTGGCTGGTGTCCCCCTTGCTTAGATTGGAGGTTTTAACTGGGAAATCTCGGGTTAAAGTGTATGAAGCTCTCGATTCTCGTGGTGATGTTATTGTCTGCGCTAACTCCCATATTGCTAGCACGTGTAAGCTCGACTGAGGCCCAGAAGCACTTCAACGCAGGTTTGGAGCATCAGGAGCAGGCGCGCCTTGAGGAGACCATAACTGAGTACGACGAAGCCATCCGCCTAAATCCTCGGGATGCCGGCGCGAATTGTTTAGAGGGAACCTCGTTTAACGCTATCATCGAACATGCGTTGAGCCTATACATAGCTCACCCGAACTTTGAACGTGGCTCAGTAAGCGGAATTAGTCCTCACGCATATGGGAAACCGGGTGACTCTGAATCTTGTCTTGCCTGTTCCACCGGTTCAGGTAATCTGAGTGATTCTATCGATACTTCAGCTAGTAGGCTAGGTGAGCGTGAGGCGAGCGGGTCTAGCCTCAATGAATCTGGAAATATCGGTGTCAGAAATCCAGCAGCAATGTACTGCAATGAGATGGGCTATGAGTACAAGATAATCAAGACTGCGGATGGGGAAAAAGGCATTTGTGTACTGCCGGATGGCAAGGAATGTGATGCCTGGGCTTTTTATAGGGGTGAATGCGGAGAAGAGTTCTCCTATTGTGCCAAGAATGATTTGCTTGTTGCGCCCAAAGCCGAAAAGGACGGCTTTGCTACAAAGTGTACTACTTGTGTTTTGCCAGACGAGTCTCGCAAAACAGTCTCTGAGCTACTGAATTTAGGCGAGAAGTGCACGGTAGGAACCAGAAAACTCGATGCCAGTAATACCTCTAGCGATGACGTGGTTGGTCAAAAAGACCTGGGAGGAACGACGGCAAGCCTTCCTGATCATTTCGACTGGAGGGACAAAGATGGTTGGGACTGGATGACTCCGGTTAGGAATCAAGGCTTGTGTGGTAGTTGCTGGGCATTTTCGGCCGTGGGCGTAGTGGAGCCACAATACAATATTCGCTACGGTAATCCAAACTTAGATTTGGACCTTTCGGAACAGTATTTGGTATCAGATTGTTTTGTTTTAGGTAACTGCGATGGGGGGTGGCATTACTATGCACTCCTATTCATACGTTACGAGGGGATACCAGATGAAAATTGTTTTCCCTATGTCGCTATTGATCGCCCTTGCTCAGATAGGTGCCCTGATTGGATAAATAGGCTGAAGAAAATAGATGAGACTGAGCAGGTGGAGAGCAACATAGAAACAATAAAAGAATATCTGCTTGAAAAAGGCCCTCTCTCGGTGGCTATGGGCTTTCAAGAGGATTACGGAGGGTATTTTGATGAGAACC
>CP070642.1:4644-9107 GCA_020354105.1 Chloroflexota bacterium
AAAAAGCGGTCAAAGACTATGGCTTCATGAAATATATTATGGCTATGGCACCAGACAATATCCTCCTGGAGATATTCCAGGCAATTCCAGAAAATATCCCGGCGGAATGGAAAGATACTCTGGGACAAGTTTTTTCTTTCAATGAAGACAATTAGCATATAAATGACGTATTAGAATCACAGTGAGGCATTAGTTGACATAAAACTAGGGATGACAGCTATGCTTACAGGCATATCCGTACAAAAGGAGGTAACAAAAATGAAGATTGGTGGAGATGTAATGTCTGCCTGGAATATGCAGGATGTGGAGGCAGTGGTAGCGTGCTACACAGAAGATCTAGTCTACGTCGACCCAAATACTCGTGGGGCAATAGAAAGCCCTCAGGCTATGCGCCGCTATCTGACGAAGCTTTTTTCTGTATGGGACATGCACTGGTCGATGCGAAGTACACATATATTGAAGGATATGAATGGTGCGGCGGTCAGATGGCATGCTACTTTTAAAAGATCAGGGGGAAAAGAAATGGTGGAGGTGGATGGGATGGATTTAGTCATTTACGAAGGGGATCGGATAAAGCGTAATGAAGTATACTTTGACCGTGCCCTGCTCATGCCACTGATGTCCAAATAATTCTACTTGCTAAGAGTATGAGGCCAGGCTGCAGGCAGAAACGTGGTGCGCCTGGCAAGCCGACTGGAGAGAGGCAAAGCATAGGTTAAGTTCGGGATGTAGGATATGACTAAGGATATCCCAGGGATTGTCTTATGATTTGCTTTGGGCTTTACCTGTTACGTCTGTGTCATTTTGAGAAGAGCCTTGAGCGCCTGGCTCAAGCTGAGTAATCAAGCTAGCTATACCCAGCAGAAAGTGCTATTATAGTGCCTCCATAAATGGAGGCTGAACTTAAATCTATTACCGGGGGTACTGTTACCTCTCCGCAGGGCTTTCTGGCTGGGGCAGTCAAAGCGGGTATAAAGGGTGAGGCTAAACTCGATTTGGCTATCCTGTACTCAGAAAAGCCCTGTGTAGCTGCTGGCGTCTTTACTACCACTTCTATAAAGGCAGCGCCGGTAATACTTTCCCAGAAGCATTTGAAAGAAAAAAAAGCCCAAGCAGTTGTGGTCAATTCAGGCTCTGCCAATGCCTGCACCGGCGATTCGGGAATGGCTGATGCTGTGGAGATGGCGAAGTTAGTGTCAGGGAAGCTGGAACTTTCGGCGTATGATGTTCTGGTTGCCAGCACCGGTGTCATCGGGGTGCCCTTGCCCATGGAACGGATTAGTACAGGTATTAATAAGATTGCTCTAAATAAGGATGGTGGACATGACCTTGCCAGGGCGATTATGACTACCGATACTTTTCCTAAGGAGATAGCTATATCTGTCGATTCAGAGCTGGGAGAGTTCACCATTGGTGGTGTGGCTAAGGGGGCGGGTATGATACATCCCAATATGGCTACCATGCTTTGCTTTTTGACTACTGACGCGATGGTGGACGCTGGCTTTTTGCAATCGGCGTTGCAGAAAGCAGTGGATGCTTCCTTTAATAGGATTACAATTGATGGCGATACCAGCCCCAGCGACACAGCGGTGATTTTGGCCAACGGTTTGGCTCAGACAAAGACTATAAACGAAGGCAACGGGGGGCTGTTTCAGAAAGCTCTGGATGAGGTTTGCCTTTATCTGGCTAAATGTGTGGCTCGAGATGGTGAAGGTGCCACCAAGCTCATAGAGGTTACCATAGAAGGTGCTGTTAATGAAACACAAGCCTGCCTGGCAGCTCGTACTGTGGCCAGCTCGCCACTGCTTAAGGCAGCTATTCATGGAAATGACCCCAACTGGGGACGTGCTGTGGCGGCGCTGGGTCGGAGCAGGGTGGAAGTGAATGAAAAGAAGTTAGAAGTTTATATGAATGATGTTTGTGTCATGAAGCAAGGCTCACCGGTGCCCTTTGACAAGCACAAGATGAGTACCAGTTTGGCTGGCAAGGAAGTATCGGTGCGATTGTGTCTTAACCTTGGTCAGGGCAAAGCTGTGGCCTGGGGGTGTGACCTATCTGAGGAATATGTTACTATAAATAGCGATTATACAACTTAGCTACGACTACAGGTCATAGATGAATGAACACTCTGGCTATTAAGATTGGCGGCAGTACCTTCGGCAGTGCCGATACCACGGTTGAAGACCTTGTGACACTTCAAAAAAAGGGTGTGTCACTGGTGGTAATTCATGGTGGCGGTAATGCTGTCTCTGATTGGCTGACGCGATTGGGCATATCCACAAGCTTCGTTAAAGGCTTAAGGGTTACTGATAAGGAGACATTAAAGGTGGTTACAGCAGTACTGGCTGGCTTGGTCAACAAAGAATTGGTATCAGCCATCTGGCGCTCAGGCGGCAGAGCTGTAGGTCTGAGCGGCGCTGATGGTGGCTTGATTTTGGCGAAGAACAAAACACAGGCGTTGGGATATACGGGAGAGGAAATAAAAGTTAACGTTGCTGTAATAGAGATATTGCTGAAAGCTGGTTATATACCGGTCATAGCACCGGTTAGCCTTGGCTTTCTGGAAGGCGCGGACATGGATACTAATTTGCTGAATGTTAATGGTGATACCGCTGCTGGCGAAATTGCTGCTGCCTTGCAGGCGGACAAGCTTATCTTTCTCACCGATGTCCCGGGCCTTTACGATAACTCAAAGAAGCTCCTTCATAAATTAAGCCCCCAGGGCGCCAAAGAAATGATTGAACTTGGTGTGGCTTCGGGAGGCATGGTTGCTAAGATAGAGGCTTGTCTCCTGGCTCTGAATAAAATACCGATAGCGCGAGTTATCGATGGTAGGGCACCTCACGCTTTGCTCAATGAATTTGAGGGCAAAGGCGATGGCACTACAATAAGTTGGTAAAATGGAAAACTGGCAAGAATTAGAGCAGAAATTATTTATGCGGATAACCAAACGGTTGCCGGTCACCTTGATTCGAGGTCAGGGTGCTCGAGTTTGGGATACCGAGGGCAAGGAGTACCTTGATTTTGTTGCTGGCTGGGCGGTTAATAGCCTGGGGCATTGCCATCCGGAAGTAGTCAAGGCATTGACGGAACAGGCTAAAACCCTAATACAGGCATCGAACCAGTTTTATACCATTCCCCAGTTACAACTGGCTAAATTATTGGTTGATAACAGCTGCCTTGACCGAGTTTTCTTTTGCAACAGTGGTGCTGAGGCTAATGAAGGAGCAATAAAGCTAGCCCGCCGTTACGGCAAGCTCCACCTTAATGGAGCTAATGAAATTATCACCGCTTATGGCTCCTTTCATGGGCGTACTTTGATTACTGTGGCAGCTACAGGTCAGGACAAGCATCAGCAACCTTATATTCCTCTACCAGGTGGCTTTGTCCATGTGAATTACGATAGCATCGAGGCAATCAAAGCGGCCACTACTGATAAGACGTGTGCCGTGATGTTGGAACCTATTCAGGGTGAAGGCGGGGTTAATGTGCCTGGTGATAACTATCTAAAGGAGATACGAGCCTGGTGTGATGAGAAAGGCGTCCTGCTAATTCTGGATGAGATTCAAACCGGTATTGGCCGAGTAGGAAGCCTGTTCGGCTATGAGCTATACGGGGTTGAGCCGGATATAATGACTCTAGCCAAGGGACTAGGTGGCGGCGTACCAATTGGTGCTTTTCTGGCTAAGGAACGAGCTTCTGTCTTCGTTCCCGGTGACCATGGTTCTACGTTTGGTGGCAATCCATTGGTTTGTGCTGCTGGGGTGGCAACCTTGAAGTTTATAATAGATAATGACCTGCTGTCTCAGGTTAAAAGGGTAGGCCAGTATTTTATATCTGGTCTGGAGAAACTAAAGGCCAAATTCGACTTCATCGTTGAGATAAGAGGTTGCGGGTTGTTGTTGGCTTTGAAGTTTGCTGATAATATATCTGATGAGATGGTGATGGCTTGCCTGAAGGAAGGCTTGCTGGCTAATGCGGTCAAGCCAGATATCTTGCGGTTCATGCCGCCGCTTATTATCACTGAAAAAGAGGTTGACAAGGCATTGGGCATTTTGGAGATAGTTTTTAGTCGGAGGTCATAGGAATGGCAAATAAAAAAGTAGTACTGGCCTATAGTGGTGGGCTGGATACTTCGGCAGCCATAAAATGGATGACTGATAAATATAAAATGGATGTTATTGCGCTAACCGCGGATATTGGTGGTGTTGGTGAGCTCCCTGCCATCCAGAAAAAGGCACTGAAAATAGGAGCAGTCAAGGCATTAACAGTGGATGCCAAAAAGCTTTTTGTTGACTCCTTTGTTTTTCCGGCTCTCAAGGCTAATGCCATTTACGAGGGACAGTACCCGCTGGCCACAGCGCTCGGTCGTCCACTGATAGCTAAAATGCTGGTGGATATTGCCAGAAAAGAAGGTGCGGTTGCTGTGGCTCATGGCTCCACAGGCAAGGGCAATGACCAGG
>CP070642.1:9207-11885 GCA_020354105.1 Chloroflexota bacterium
ATTCACCAAACCTTAAGACGTCTCTCCTTGCTTAAGCCCCTTTATCACTTTAGGTAAGGCGGGCAAAAGGTCACCGGCCAACATACCGGCATCACCCATCTCTCCTTTTACCATCTCTCCCGCCTGACCATGAAGATAGACGCCACAAGCTGCAGCATCGAAGAGAGATAAGCCCTGAGCCACCAATCCAGCAATTACACCAGTAAGCACATCCCCAGTCCCCGCTGAGGCTAATCCCGAGTTAGCTATTTGACTGATTCTAGCCCGACCATCAGATGCTGCCACAACAGTATATGCTCCCTTAAGCACAACCACCTTTTGCCACTCCACAGCCGCTTTCCGAGCAACCTCCAGACGCTGCCGCTGCACTTCATCCACGGAGACTCCAGCCAGCCGCGCCATCTCGCCCGGATGTGGCGTAAGTATAGCATCCTGATTCAGCTTCTGCCACCAATCTGGTATCTGGGCTAAAGTATTCAGTGCATCAGCATCAAGAACCAAAGCTAGGGAAGAATCTTGCACCACATCGAACAGAACAGATTTTACGAATTCTACAACCTGAGCCTTTTGCCCCAGCCCACAGCCCATAAGCAAAACATCATAGTCGGTTAACCATTGTTCCAGAACAGATGTTGCTTTAGAAGCAATTATGCCGGCTTCAGCCTCTGGCAGAGGAGCATAAGTGACCTCGGTCATTCTCGCTGCCAGAATTGGCTGCAAGCTCGAGGCAGTAGACAATGTCACCAGACCAGCCCCCACCCTGGCTGCTCCCATACAAGCAAGATAAGCAGCTCCGATATAGTTGATTGAGCCGGCAACTATCAGCACTTTGCCAAAGCTCCCTTTATTAGCACTAAAAGGACGCTCAGGCAACACCGATTTAACCCAATCCTCGGTAATGAGTTCGGTCGGTATATTCTCTGCCAGAGTGGATGGTATACCAATATCAGCTATAATAACTCTGCCAGCCCTCTCAGCGCCGGGGAAATTGAATAATCCAGGCTTGGGATAACCAAGGGTAACCGTGGCATCAGCATAAAGACAGCTTGGGTCAACAGCACCGGTATCAGAATCGAGACCTGAGGGTACATCCACAGCAATGACGAGGAGTTTGCCATTCTCCTGTTTAGCCTCTATCACCCTAGTCAACACTTCCTTAAACACGCCTTCAACAGCCCGGCTTCTGCCTGTACCGAAGACAGCGTCTATTACCACTTCAGAGGAATCTAACAGGCTGCCCAATGTAGCGAAATCACTGTCTTGGTCAGCCTGAACAATAGTTATGTCCCGCTCCTGAGCCAGTGCCAGGTTCTTATCATCTGCTGGACGTTGCCTGCATAAGTAGATGCTGACCTCGGCTCCCCAATCCTCAAGATAACGTCCTGCTACCAGTCCATCTCCGCCGTTATTACCCGTACCAACAATAACCAAGATATGTTTGCCGATAACATCACCGATAAACTTTCTGGTCTCTTCAGCCACAGCCCGCCCCGCATTCTCCATCAACGTTTCGGTGGGCAAACCGATGTTAGCAGCGCTGCGATCGATTTCCCTCATCTGTTCCGCAGTGACAACCTTCATAATCCGAACTCGCCTTCTATCATCATTACTGCTGTGCCGTAAATCTCGCCAGCTCCTGGTTCATCGCCTGCCAATGAGTCCCCCGCCAGTAGATACGATGACAGGACGGACACTCCATATACAGGCTCTGTGTCTCAAAAACATAAGGTGGCACTAAATCACGCACCTCTTCTTTATCTCTCTCCACCAGATTTTGATTACATTCGAGACAGACAGAGAATGGGCGAAATTGATAGTCCAAGTCCAAATCCTCAACAACCTGATGCAATTGAGCTTTAGAGTCATCATCCTCAATGAGAATAGCCTTGAGTCTGCCGCTGGTTACCAGCCGCCGTCTCATGATCTGTGTATCTTTAGTCAAGATTATCCTGTTTTGCGCCAGGGCCAATTTGACCATCTTCCCATCATCCTCTTCCGTAAAAAGTAAGGCATCATATCCCATTATCCTCAACCACTTCGCCAGTTTGCCAACATTATTGTCAATTATGAACTTAATATCCACAACCTATCACATCCAGCCACTAAATTACCCTCAGGGGATTGAAATCAACCCCGTAGTCATAGACATCAATGCCTTCTTTTCGTTTCAAGTAACCCACGACGACATAAGTTAATGGAGTAGCCACTGTCTCATAAACGGATTTTACCAGCCAGTGGCTTAAAATCATGATACCCAGTATAGGAATCGGCAACACTCCCAAAAAAGCAATGGCTAGGACTACCACGGTATCGACACCCTGCCCTACCAGAGTGGAGCCGATGGTTCTTGTCCACAGCCACCGACCTTTGGTCATTATCTTCATCTTAGCCAGCACGAATGAATTAGTAAATTCACCAGCCAGATAAGCTACAAAAGAAGCTAACAAGAAACGAGGGGTACTACCCAAAATGCTTTCATAAGCACTTTGTGCCTCGAAAACCGGTGCTGGGGGCAGTATCTTACCTATCCAGATAGCCAGCACCGCAACCAAATTACATAAAAAGCCGAGCCAGATTACACGCCGTGCCTGCTGGTACCCATAAACTTCAGTAAGAACATCTCCGATGATATAGCTCAGAGGGAAAATTATTATCGCCGCCGGTAGAATTATGCCGCC
>CP070642.1:11985-15313 GCA_020354105.1 Chloroflexota bacterium
ATATATGAGTCTGATACTGATACTGAATATGTAAAAGTAATTGAATATGATGTCTCTAGGCTCGAGCCACAGGTAGCTTTGCCTCATCTGCCTTCAAATGCGAAGCCAGTAAGTCAGGTAGTTGACATAAAGATTGACCAGGCGGTTATTGGCAGTTGTACCAATGGGCGTCTTGATGACCTGAGGCTGGCGGCCAAGATACTAAAAGGCAGGCAGGTTAATCCTGAGGTGCGGTGCATCATTATCCCGGGTACGCAACAGGTTTATCTCGATGCATTGGGTGAGGGCTTGATAGAGGCTTTCATTAAAGCTGGAGCTGTGGTCAGCACGCCCACCTGCGGCCCATGTCTCGGTGGCTATATGGGAGTGCTGGCTGCGGGTGAGCGTTGTGTTTCAACGACCAACCGGAACTTCATCGGCAGGATGGGCAGCCCCAAATCTGAGGTATATCTTGCTGGTCCGGCAGTAGCCGCCGCCAGTGCCATTCTGGGTCATATAGCCAGCCCGGAGGAGATTATGGGGTAGGCATGTCAGGAAAATTGTGTCGGACTAAGCGAGTTTTTAGTGTTCCTGTCTGCAGGTTGTGCTTTTACTCGCTTAAACTTAAGAAGAGATTAGGAGGAGAAACTTATGATAGGTAACATATTGCTTTATATCGGGTCTGCTGTAATTACACTGTGGGGCATAGCACATATTGTGCCTACTAAATCTGTGGTTAGTGGTTTTGGGTCAATATCACAGGACAACAAGCGGATTATAACTATGGAATGGATTGCAGAAGGTTTGACGCTGTGCTTCATAGGATTGCTGGTGCTGTTTGTTACTATCTGGGGTGAAACTCGAAGTCAGGCTTCAGTGATTGTCTATATGGCATCTGCCGCAATGCTTGTCATTATGGCAGCATTGACTTCTGCCACCGGTGCCAGGACGTCAATCGTGCCCATAAAGATTTGCCCGTTTGTAAAAGTGGCTGTGGCAATACTGTTTTTCCTCGGAACGGTATTGTGACTGAAACTAACGATACAGAGGCTGAGCTAACTGCATACTGCGGATTGTATTGTGGTGATTGTCTTCGCTACAGGAGCAAAGTCACGGCATCAGCACGAGATTTGATGAGTGAACTGAAGGCGGTGCAGTTTGATAGATATGCTGAGGTAAAAAGCGCTTCTGTGAAAGAACTCGAGAATTATAAGGGATGCTGTCAAATCTTGGATGCAATAGCAAACTTAAGGTGTGATACTCCGTGCAGGTCGGGGGGAGATGGTTGCTTACAGCCTTGTGAGATTAAGAGTTGTGTTCAGGTGAAGAAGCTCGCAGGCTGTTGGGAATGCGGAGAATTTGAGGAATGTGGTAGTTTTGAATTTTTCAGGCCATTCCATGGTGATAATGCCAAGGAGAATCTGAGAAAAATTAAGGAATATGGGTTAAATAGTTGGGCGAGACATAGAGGGAAGTTCTATTCCTGGCTGTAGTGTTTTGCTCTGGGTGGTAATCGGCCTATGATTCGTTTGTTTTTATGCGGGTTCTGTCTAGCCTTGAAAGGTAGGTGATGATTTGAAGCTGAAAGGTAAGGTTCATAAATACGGTGCTAACTTTGATACCGATGCTATAATACCGGCTCGCCATCTTAACTTGTCCGAGCCTGGAGAGCTGGCTCAGCATTGCATGGAAGACGTTGATTCCGAATTTCTCACCAGGGTTGAGTCGGGAGACATTATTGTGGCTGACACCAATTTCGGTTGTGGCTCTTCTCGAGAGCATGCCCCACTGGCCATCAAGGCTGCCGGCATCTCTTGTGTTATTGCTAAGAGCTTTGCCCGCATCTTCTTCCGTAATGCCATCAATATTGGGTTGCCGCTTCTGGAATGCATTGAGGCTGTAGATGGCACTGAGGCCGGTGATATGCTTGAGGTTGATTTGACGGCGGGAGAAATAAAGAATATCACCCGAGGTAAGACTTTTGTCGCCGAGCCTTATCCTGATTTCATGATGGAAATAGTAAATGACGGCGGACTGGTTGAACATACCAGAAAGAAACTAGCTGGAGGATTGTAAGGTGCAATTTAATATCGCGGCATTACTCGGTGATGGTGTTGGCCCTGAGGTGGCCACTGAGGCGATGAGAGTTCTGGAAGCTTTGGGAAAGAAATTTGGGCATAAATTTCAGTTTCATCATGGTCTGGTGGGCGGTGCCGCCATAGACGCTCATGGTGTTGCTTTGACTGAAGAGACTTTGAAGCTATGCCAAAGCTGTGATGCCGTGTTGCTTGGAGCTGTCGGGGGCCCGAAATGGGATGATCCCAGGGCTAAGGTACGTCCTGAAGACGGGCTTCTTGCTTTGCGCAAGGAGCTGGAGCTTTTTGCCAACTTACGTCCGGTGAAAGTCTTGCCCATGCTCGTCAATTCGACAAGTTTAAAGCCAGATGTAATAAAGGATGTTGACCTGATGGTGGTTCGTGAGCTTACTGGTGGACTTTACTTCGGTCAACCAAAAAAACAGTGGCGGACTTCTGAAGGCAGGAGAGCTGTAGATAGCATGGTCTATTCGGAACAGGAGATTGAACGTATTGTAAGGGTCGGATTTGAGATAGCTCTGACACGTAGTAACAAGCTGACCTCTGTGGATAAAGCTAATGTTCTTGAATCGTCTCGGCTGTGGCGTCAGGTGACGACTGAGGTCGCTGTTGATTATCCTGATGTTGAGTTGGACCATATGCTGGTAGATGCCTGCTCTATGCGCCTCATACAGCGTCCAGCTCAATTTGATGTTGTAGTTACAGAGAATACCTTTGGCGACATTCTTACCGATGAAGCCTCTATGCTGGCTGGCTCTATGGGTATGCTGCCCTCAGCCAGTTTGGCAGGTATCCCTAAAGCCGGCTCCAAAGCCCTTGGACTGTATGAGCCTATTCATGGTAGTGCTCCAAGTCGAGCCGGACAGGATATAGCTAATCCCATTGCCACTATATTGAGTGCTGCCATGATGCTGCGTTATTCTTTTAATCTCATTGCTGAGGCTGAGGCTGTTGAGAAGGCAGTCGTCGCAGTCTTGGAAGAAGGTAATCGTACCTATGATATAATGGACGAAGGTAAAACCAAGGTGGGGACGAAGGAGATGGGCAGGCTTATTGCTGAGAAGATAACTGGATAGAGGTGATGGTGAAAGTGAGGCTTTACGATACTACTCTGCGTGATGGAGCCCAGCAGGAGGGCATTTCATTCTCTATTGCCGATAAACTAAAAATTGTCCAGAAGCTGGATGAGATGGGCGTCCATTTTATTGAGGGTGGTTGGCCTGGGGCTAACCCCAAAGATACTGAGTTCTTTA
>CP070642.1:15413-18484 GCA_020354105.1 Chloroflexota bacterium
TAGAAAGACCAAGAAGATGGTCCCTGGCTAGATTGATTGGTTAGATTTAGCTAATAAAAAGTATTTTTGTCCTCAACGAGAAATATAGTCTGTAAACGTATGTGTTGGCCGGATTTCACGGCATACTGCAGCTGTAGCTATTCTCCAACACCACTTCCCTCTCAATTGTCATAACTACATTCCGCACACTTACATGTTAAATGCTTTAGTGAGCAGGTTATGTTGTTAAATTTAATCTAAATGGTAATTCTGGTGTATTGTGATTATGCAATCCTAGGAAAGCTGTGACACAAAATGGCTTTTTGTGACCCTTACAAGAAAGCACGCAGATAAATACTCTTCTTCCCGATTGAACAATTAGCGATTTAGGCTGAAGGAAAGTTCAAAGGTTCTGTCCACTGAGCCCCACCATATCCCCCCACCGAGGAATTTCCCAGATAGGAACTCCCCCACCCGGGTTCAGACTGCGGAAAAGCATTCACACCCCCACATGGTATAATATCCCTAGGAATAAATGAATTCACCAGATAACAGCATCAGGTCCTACACAAGGTATCCGCTATCCAGCATCCTTATCTATAATGGAACCACAGTTCTCCATTTCTTGTTAGGTGGAACTGGAATAATCCTTGGCTATGGCTCCTGGATAGGTAATCTGGTGGGTGCGCTGTATCTTGTGTTCGCCTTTTTAGAGATGTACCTGCACATGCCGCTAAAGGTCTGCCCCAATTGTGTTTATTACAGACTCGACAACTCGCTCTGCATATCGGGCTTGAACGTGGTGTCCAGAAAGGTCGCCAGAGAGGGGAATATCAAAAACTTTCCCGACCGTGCTAAGGGCTTTTTCTGCCCCAACAACCTGTATATAGCCAGCTTGGTTATTCCAATCATTGCCATAATTCCTGCCCTGGTCCTGGACTTCTCTTTCACTGTACTGGCTATACTGCTTATCCTGGTCGGACTACTTCTCTTCCGTTTCTTTGTAATCTTCCCCAGAATAGCCTGTATTCACTGCCGGGCGAAAAATATTTGCCCTCAGGCTCAGTCAATGGGTTTCGGGAATAAATAGCCCGTTTTATATTCCAGCGCTCTATTGGACCGAAAACCCGCCGTCAATCGGAATTGTCTGACCGGTTATGAATGACGACTCATCTGATGCTAGGAATAGCACGGTGTTGGCTGTTTCCTCGGCTCGGCCGTGTCGCTTGAGGGGCACTCTCTCTTCAACAAGACGAATACGTCTTTCCGTCATTATTGGTGCCACCAGGGGCGTGTCCATAAGCCCTGGGGCCACGCAGTTCACCCTGATGTTGTGTCTTGCCATGCCGACCGCCAGACACCGGGTCAGTGCGATGACTCCGGCGTTCGAGGCAGAGTAAGCATATATCCCGTGTGAGTGATAGGCCGCCATCGACGAGTTGTTTACTATGGTTCCGACGCCGTTCTTTATCATCTCGGGCACCGCATACTTGCATACCAGCAACACGCTCTTTAGATTGAGGTCCATGGTTGCGTCCCATTCTTCAATGGTAACGTTGAGGCCAGTACCTCCCCAGGCACCGCCCACGTTATTGAATAGTATGTCCAGCTTGCCGTACTTGGCAATCGTTGCCTCTACCAGTTTCTTGGCGTCTTCCTCCTTGGTAACGTCTGCCTGAATCGCCGTTGCTTCACCACCTTCTGTCCGAATCATGCCCACCGTTTCCTCAGCCGCGTCGAGGTTCTTGTCAATGGCCGCTACCTTGGCTCCTTCCCTGGCAAACAGTATGGCGGTAGCTTTACCGTTGCCTATCCCCGGCCTTATCGAACCAGCACCCGTCACTATTGCCACTTTGTCCTTCAGCCTCATTTTTCATTACCTCCTGAAAAAAAACTAAGGTGTCAGTCCCCACTCGTTGCATTACATAACGCATCTTCGCTCTGGACGGTAGAAGCTGGTTGTCGAGAGAAAACAGTCGCCGCCCCATTAACCCGAGCTTAAAGCACAACAGTAATTACGGTCAGGACAGTCTATACCGTATCAGCCGAAAATAGGGGAATTTCCCTGGGTAAACACTACCTCTTCCTGCTATATGCCTCGCTTGTCTTCCTGCTCATGCTGGAAGGCTGTCCATGTTAAGGCATCTTCGGGTGACACCCCCATCTTGAAAAGGCACTCTTCACACATCGTCTGGCCTTGCCATACAAAGGCCTTCTCGCGCTTTTCCTGTTCCTTAAATTCTATACCGCATTTTTCACACTTCATAGCTCTCACCTCATGTGATGTATTGATATAATAATTATATTACGTTTTGACATGTATTTTCTCTTGCCCTGTTCTTTCTGATAAACGGTTTTCGTTTGACTTCTCTTCGATTTCTCGCATTTTAACCAGGGCTGTATTGACTTCTCTCTCAACACTCGCCAGTTCGGTTAATAGCTCCTCGGTCGGAGTCCAGGCGGGTAATTCCTCTCCCTTTGGTATATTGGCAACAGGCGGCAGTAATGCCACCAGTTTATTGCGGGCTTCAACGTATCTACTCATCCATTCAGAGTGCTCTTCAGTAAGTTCCTCCTTTTCTTCTATGACATTTCTCCTGGCAACTGGAGTCTCCCGTTTTGTGTCTTCCTCGTTCTGCCACCAGTCTCTCAACCCGAGCCCGAAAAGGTAAGCACCGGCCAGCCCGATAACCATAAAAATAGATACAACAATCCAGTACGCCATAATATTGGAACTTGAGTTTAATCCTCTGGTTGGGGGCTTGTCAAACTTCAGGGAAAGCTGAATATCTAGTCCTGGTCTGGCTTTGTACCTGCTGGCAATTCTATTTGCTTGTATCGAAATCGAATTGGTATCCCCAATTTTCGGAACTGGATGGCTGTCCACACCAGTGTCAGTATAACGGATAGTCCGTCGGATACTGGAAAGACCGCCCACAGCCCGGTCAGGCCGAACACCCGGGGTAGTATGTACAGGAATGGCAGGAGGAATATGACCTGGCGGGCTGATGCCATTACCAGCGAGGGTAGCCCCTTGCCGATTCCCTGGAAGAAGAAACCTGTCGATATCTGGACCCCTACGGCAAACAGCA
>CP070642.1:18584-22805 GCA_020354105.1 Chloroflexota bacterium
CTTCTTGAGTTTTACACGAGCACTGCGGCCACCGCCCTTAGTCCTCGTCTTGACGTGCTCAATGTACCTGGCATAGGTCTTGGATGGGAAGACTCGGTGCAGGTTTATAGAGACCCGAAACTCCTTTCCGTATTCGACACGGTTGCAGCAGAAGTAGGCTGGAAGCTTTTCGGGGTCTACCCACTCTGTAATAATTTAGCAATCGCTAATGAGCGGTTTACCCCGGTTCCTGACGAAGTCAGACCTCTAGGACTGAAAATGAGGTCAATGATGATGAAGTCAGACGAGCTTACGGTAAATGCGGTAGGCTTTCGAGCGACGCCTATGCCTTTTGGCGAGGTCGGTTCGGCGATAACGACTGGCGTTATAGACGGAGCTTGTGGCCCGGGCGCTTTAGACCTGCCGGTATTTGAGGGAGTCACCAAGTACGCTTACGACTACTTCTACCGCCTGGAAGTATCGGTCTTTATAATGAGCCTTAAAACGTGGAACACACTTAGCGACGAGGACAAGGCAATAGTGAAGCAAGCGGCTGACAAGGCTATTGCTCTGGGCTGGGATTTAACCAGCGCCGTAGACGCAAGCTATAAAGCCCGAACGGCTGATTATGGAATGGAATTCATTCCACTAACAAAAGAACAAAATGTTGCTAATATAAAGGAAGTGCGCGCAAAGGTATGGCCGGCACTAGAGGAAGAGATCGGCAAGGACCTGGTGGACGGACTTAGACAATTTGCGTCACCCCTCCCTGAATAAGCAATATTGAAAGGGCTCTTCTCCTTGGAGAGAAGCGAGTAACAAAAGCAATGCGGAGGATAATCTTTTCTGACATGCGAAAGTGGACGGTTAAGGTTAGCAACGTGATAGTTGTTATCAGTGCGCTAATCGTGATTTATGCGGTATGTCTCCAGATTATCCTCCGCTACGTTTTCCGACAGCCCCTGCTCGGACTGGAAGAAATTGCGCTTCTGGTGGTGCTGTGGTTATGGTTTTTTGGCATGGCTGCAGCAAGTGAGAAGGGTTTTCATATCACCGGTGGCCTGCCAGTGACAAGACAGTCAATTCAGAATGTACTGAAAATGGTCTATCCTTTTATCTGTCTCATTGCTACCCTTATATTTTGCTATCTTACTTATCTCTATTGCCAGTGGGTCGTTACGGCAGACATAAGAAGTATCGCGCTTCAAATTCCGTATATCGTCAGCGCGACAGGTGTTTTTCTGGGCTTAGTACTGAACGCAGCGTATTTAACTTCAGAGGCAGTAGCTAAGCTAAGAGCCTTTCAAGAGGCGAGGAAGAGGAGTTCTTAATGAGCCTTGAGCTTAGTCTGGGTTTAACCTTGGCTTTTGTAATCATAGGCATAATAAGCGGAGTGCCAATAGGTTATATATTTGGCATTACCTGTATTATTATGCTGCTTATGACAGGGAATTTCACTAGCATCACTTTTCTGGTGCCAACTTCTATGAAGATTCTGCAACAGTTCACCGTGCTGGCACTTCCCCTGTATATCATGGTTGGCAGTTTGTTGCGGACGACTGAGCTATCCACAAAGCTTTTTGAATTCCTACGTGCCATACTGGGGAGACTACATGGTGCGTTTGGCGGAGCAATTGTATTATTTGTTTCTGTTTTCGGCGCTATGAGTGGCAGTGCTGCTTCGGCAATTGCGGCTATAGGCTCACTGGTGATTCCGGAGGGGACCAGATATGGTTACGACAAAGAATATACCACCGGTTTGGTAGCGAATGCCTCACTTATCGCCATGCTTATCCCGCCCAGCCTGACCATGATAATATTTGGTATAGCTAGTAAAACAAGCATACCTCTTTTGTTCCTGGCCACAGCCGTGCCCGGGATACTTACTGCCTTATTCTTGATCGGGTTAAATTTTTTCCTTACTAGGAGATGGAAATTCACTCCAGTTGAACAAAAACCGGTAACCACCGTTCAGGAGAAGGGAGTTCTAGGCAAAGGGATAACAGCTTTGCCTGCTCTGGCAGTACCATGCATTATTTTAGGCGGAATCTACGGAGGCGTCTTTACGCCAACAGAAGCTGCTGCAGTAGCAGTAGCTTGGATTATGCTATATTCCTTGGCAGTCAGCACACTATTAGCAATCAGGCGGAAATAAATTTCAGCGTTTGGGGTTGGTTTAGCTGGTTTGCCAAGCGGTATTATCGAGGCGGGTATAACTATCGGTGCCATGGGCACCATAGTTTTCTTCATGTTCGCGCTAAGCCGGGCGATGGTTTTCGTGAACGTGCCCTCAATGATAGAAGAGGTTCTTGTAGCTGCGATCCCCAATAAGTACGTCTTCTTACTGGCGGCAAATGGCTTGCTAATTCTTATGGGCATGATTATGGATGATGTCTCGTGCTGTATTCTAGCCGCCATTATCTTATTCCCGGTGGCGATGCGCTTTGGGATTTCTCCCTTTCATTTTGGGGCGATTGTCGGTGTGAATGCAGGACTGGGAAATCTCACACCCCCAGTGGCACCTCTTCTCTACTTTGCCGCTGGCATCGGTAATGTTCCGGTGAAGCTGTATCCGCTAAATAGATATACTAAAACGGTCATTTTACTGCTCCTTTTTGCGCAGCTACCTGTCTTGATGCTGGTTACCTATATCCCGGAGATAAGTCTTTTCTTGCCCAATTTGTGGATGGCAGCGCGTTGATTTAGAGCAGACAAAATTCGGGCGTTTCCACCAGGCTAGCTGACCAGCCTGAATAGAGAGCAATAATAAGTCAATTATTAAAAAGATGATGAAGCTAAAGGGGAATTTAACTTGAGCAATAAAACGACCAAGCACACGAAAAACAATATAATCTGCCGTTGTGAAGAAATCACTGAGCAAGAGATAAGAGATGCCATCAGGGAATTTGACCTGAAGACGGTCGATGATGTTAAAAGATTGACCCGTGCCGGCATGGGTTTGTGCCAGGGAAGAACATGCGCTCGTTTAACCGCCAGAATATTGAGCGAAGAGACCAACATCAAGCCAAGCGAGCTATTACCCCCAAGCAAACGCCCTCCGACCAGGCCAATTGAGATACAATCTTTAGCTGAAGCGGAGGGAAATGAGAGTTGAATAAAAATGCCGATGTAGTGGTCATGGGTGCTGGTATTATAGGCTGCGCCATAGCCTATAACCTGGCAAAGAGAGGCTGCAAGGCAATCGTACTTGAGAAAAAGGAAAGAATATGTTCTGGCGCTTCCGGTGCTAACTCAGGGGGAGCTCCTGTTTCCGAATGGTCACCCCACTCACCTGCTCTCGACCTGGTAAAGGAAAGCGTCAAGTTATATGAAAAGCTGTCCGAAGAAATCGACTACGATATTGAGTATCAAAAAGTGGGACTGTTACAATGCGCCCTTGATGATGCTCAGTACCTGGCGATAAAAGAGCATGCCAGAGGTATGAAGGCAAAAGGTATAGACATTAACTTTCTGGATGGAGACGAAATCCGCAAAATAGAACCTTCGTTGGGGGAAAACATAATTGCGGGCATAGAAGACGAGATATCGGGAATGTTAAACCCGTTCAAGGCGACTCATGGCCTAGCTCGTGCCGCCAGAAAACTGGGGGCTGAATTCCTCCTCGCCACCGAAGCCCGGGCGATAGAAGTAGACAGGGATAAGGTCACGGCTGTGGTCACCGATAAGGGGAGGATAATTACCGGGTTCGTGGTTAATGCTGCCGGGATAGGGTCTCCTGAAGTCGGAAAACTGGTTGGTCTTACCATGCCGGTTCAGCCAGCCAGGGGACAGGTAATTGTGAGTGAGCCGGTGGCGCTTAACAACCGATGGAGATATATTCTGGATGCCGACCACTTAAAACATAAGGAGACCCCGGCAAAAGGTTCGGGGGACCACATAAATAAGCTCGATGTCTCCGGAGGCTGGCTTCAAGAAAATACCGGAAACTGGATTATAGGTAGTAATCGCGAGCTCAGTCATGATAAAAACGTATCTATGCTGATAATCAACCTAATCGCTAAGAAAGCTCTTACCTTCATGCCAAAGTTGAAAGGTGTTCACTGTATCAGAACCTTTGCTGGATTAAGACCCCGCTGCTATATTGATGACCTGCCAATCCTTGGCAAAGTGGACAACCCGTCAGGCTTTGTCATCGCCACCGGACACTTCAGCGCCGGCGTTACCCTGGCGCCCATCACCGGAAAATTAATCGCCGAGCTAATCATAGACAATAAAACTTCA
>CP070642.1:22905-25789 GCA_020354105.1 Chloroflexota bacterium
ATTTTCGGCATGGCTCATATTATTAACCTGGCTCAGACGGCATTTTACATGCTGGCAGCCTATGGCATGTATATTTTTACACGTCAAATTGGCCTGGGCGTCATTGAATCGATTGTTATAACGATCGTTTCTGTTACCGTTTTGGGCCTCCTGGCCTACCGGTTCCTTATTAACCGGATCCGCCAGCATATAGTGGCTGTATTGTTGATAACCATCGCCATAGCCATGTTCTTCGAACAGCTTATGTTAAGGATTTTTGGCGCTCACTATCTCTCCACTGCGTATCTTATCAGTGGATATACGGAAATATTGGGAGTTAGGGTACTTAACCAACATCTGCTGACGCTGGGCATAGTGGCGGTTGTTATTATCATCGTGTGGCTGCTTTTGGCAAAGACAAAACTGGGCATTGCCATCAGAGCGACAGCCCAGGATGCCGAGGTTGCCAACTTGATGGGGATAAGCGTTCCCAGGACACTGCTGATAACCATGGGGATAGCCACTGCCCTGGCAGCAGTGGCTGGCATCGCGGTGGCACCATTATGGACAATCTATCCATACATGTGGACGTCTCCATTGATGATGGTCATGGTAATTGTGATATTGGGAGGATTGGGAAATATCAAGGGAAGTTTTATCGGAGCTTTCATTATCGCCCTGGCCGAAGTACTGGTCGTTTCTCTGGTACCGGCCGGGTCTTTCTTGAAGGTGGTATTTGCCATGCTGGTTATGGTCATAGTACTTGTGGTGAGACCGGGAGGACTGTTCGGCGTAGTCTTCGAAGAGGAGAGACTGTAAATTGTTAAGGCGACTGCTCAAGGATTTCCAGTTTGGCGTCCTACCGGTCCCCGGGCGGGTTATAGCAATTGTCTTCTTTGTGGTCCTCTTTATTTTCCCGCTCATTGTGATGAAACTCCCGCAGTCTGACTATTATTTGCGCGTTCTTACCTTCGCCAGTATATACGCTATTTTTGCTGTTAGCTGGGACCTGTTATCTGGCTATACCGGCCAGGCAAATTTTGGGCATGCCCTGTTCTTCGGTGTGGCCGCCTACGGTTCAGCACTACTGCACAAGTATCTTGGTTGGCAGCCAGTGGTGACAATACCACTCGGGGCTCTGGCCGGCACATTGGCTGGAGTGGTGACATGTATTCCGGCTCTGAGGCTGAGAGGGCCTTACCTGTCGCTGCTTACATTGGCCTTTCCTATCATGCTGCTGGGATTAGTCTTCGCGTTCAAGGATGTTACCGGCGGTGAATATGGCATAATGGGGCTTCCTCGTCTTGGCGCCACGGTGACAGACGAATATTATATATGTTTGCTGGTGATGACCGTGTCGGTACTGATAATGTGGAAGCTCTCCGATGCAGGGAGTAGGTACATCAGGACCGGTCTTATTTTCCATGCTATCCGAGAAGACGAGATTGCCGCCCGCGCCACGGGAATAAATACCATAAGGTACAAGATACTGGCTTTTGCAGTCGGTGGTCTTTTCGCCGGGATTGCCGGTGCCCTATTTACCCATGTCATAAGAGTTGCCGGCCCCTCTACGCTCGCCATGACGATGTCCTTTCAGGCGATAATATGGGTGGTATTTGGTGGCATTGTTAGTATTTACGGGGCTGTAGTCGGGGTCTATACCCTCTATCCGCTGGTGGAGTTCTTGCGGAGGACTCCCGTTGGTGAGTACCGGCTTCTCATCTTACCTGTCGTAGTGATATTGATACTGCTTTTTATGCCGGAAGGACTTGCCGTGTGGATACGGGATAAGATTGAGACAGAGTGTCCGCGTTGCAAGTTAACTAACGGGTCCTGGCGTCGGGAGTGCCGGGCCTGTAGTGCCCCTCTACACTAAGAAGGGATTCAACTAAATTTTTCTTCTACCATCTTGTCATTGTAGCCCTTCATTATTATTGGCATTGTGAGAGAAGCGCGGCAATTCCCCATGTCTACATCGAGATTGCTTCGGCACTATCGTGCCTCGCAACGACATGAAGGGGTGGATTGTTTCGGCTGAATTCGTCAACCTGGCAACAAAAGAAGGGTGGCAAAATCCCTTATGACATAGAATGGGCTGCCTGATTTGTAGGTGGTCGTAGTCGTCTCAGCCTACAACACCTACAAGCCAAGGTATGTCTTCCTGATGGTCTCGTCCTTAAGCAATTCGTCGGCTGTTCCGTGAGCGATGATGTGCCCCCTGGACATGACGTAGTTCCTTTTGGAGAGAGCGAAAGCAAAGCTGATATCCTGTTCAGCCAAGAGTATGGTTACCCCCAGTTCCTGGTAAATCTCGTCCACGCGTTTGAAAAGTTCATCTTTTAGCTTCGGTGCCAGCCCGCTGGACGGTTCATCAACCAACATCAATTTAGGCCTACGCATCAGTGAGCGGCCAACAGCTAACATCTGCCGTTCGCCTCCCGATAAAGTCCCGGATAGCTGTTTCTCTCTCTCTTTCAGTCTGGGAAAAAGTTCATAAACTTTGGTTAGGCCCTCGTCAACCTCTTTCTTGTTCCGGCACAGGTAGGCTCCGGCGAGGAGATTCTCCTTGACCGTCATCTCGGCGAAAGGTCGGCCCATTTGTGGGCAAAGCTGGAGACCTCTCTTGGCGATTTCGAATGCCGCTAGCTTGTCAATCCTTTCCCCATCAAATTCTATGCTACCCTCAAAGGTTATATCTTCCATCCTGGTGCCTCTAAGGACCTCCTTGTCCCAGTTTATCAAACCGGCTATAGCGCGGAGGAGAGTAGTCTTGCCGGCGCCATTGGGACCCACAAGCCCGACCAGTTCCCCTTTTTCCACAGCCAGGCTGGCTTCATCCAGAACAGTGGCTGTATCGTAGCGGACAATGACATTCTTCACCTCAAGCAACGAGCACCTCCTTGCC
>CP070642.1:25889-33413 GCA_020354105.1 Chloroflexota bacterium
GGGCTGTACGCCCACGTCATACGTGTCGACCAGGCTGCCGTCACTGGCTTTGAGCTTGGTGACAGTGTCGCTGTTCTGATTGGCCACCCAGATGTTGGCGCCGTCGAAGCAGATGCCCCTGGGAACATCGCCCACGGCATAGGTGCCGACCAGGCTGCCGTCACTGGCCTTGAGCTTGGTGACAGTGTCGCTGCCCCGATTGGTCATCCAGATGTAGGCGCCATCGAAACAGATGCCATGGGGATCATCCACGCCCCCCACGCCATAGGTGCCGACCACGCTGCCGTCACTGGCTTTGAGCTTGCGGACATTGTTGTTGAAATAGTCGGTCACCCAGATGTAGGCGCCATCGAAACAGATGCCCACTGGTTGCGTGCCCACGACATAGGTGCCGACCAGGCTGCCGTCATTGGTTTTGAGCTTGGTGACAGTGGCGCTGTTCTGGTTGGTCACCCAGATGTTGGCGCCATCGAAGCAGATGTCTTGGGGATCCAAGCCCACGGAAAAATTGATACCAGCCTGGTTCGCCTCATGCCAGCGCAGCTGGGCGACCGTCATCGGGCTGTAGCCCAGCCCTGGAGGCCCCTGAATACCCTGCGGCCCCTGTGGCCCCGTGAAATTGTCAGTGGTGTGACTGGACTCATCAGTCAGATATATCGTAAAGGTGCCATCCCCGTTATTCACTATGTAGTCGATGCCGACACCTGGCTCGCCATTGGCGGCAATGCCGCAGCCCACGAGTATGGCAAGACAAACAGTAATTGCAACAGCAACTTTCCAATTAGGTTTCCGTCTCATGATTTCACCCTCCTATTTTTTGATTTTGCTTGGCCACGTAGCTAATGAAGAGCGACTTTTCCTCTGGCCGAAGGGACAAGTCGCCGCGCATTTGACATAGGCATCACCCCCCCTCAAGAACGAAAAACCGACCCTCTTCAGGTCGGTTTCACTATTGACTTGCCGCTGCCCAAGTGACCATCTACAGGCTGATTCGTCATCATCCCCTCATCATGTCTGTCTCAACACACCGTCTGGAGGATCTCTATTCTCCACTTGTTAATGAAACGTAGATTCGTCGAGTAGAGATAGTGTCTCTTGACTCAGTTCGGCTTGACGTATCTCCTATTAGAGTATCATTTTTACGAAGGAAAATCAATACCCCTAATGGCTTTGATTTATGAAGAATTTATTCATTGCCTAAATTCTATTTTATTGTGAAATCTCTGCAGCAAAATTGCTAGGTTTCGACCAACATCCCACCGAATATTGTCTAATACTTCAAAGGAATCTGACCCTTCTCTAGCAACGTAGCCCAGTGCCTGCTTCGTCAAGTAGAACCTAGCCACCTATCTATATAGTCCGCCAAGGCTTCCAAAGAATTAAGGAGTTATTACGAAATGACTATCAGGTAAGTTGTCAATACCCTCTTATTGCTATACGCAATATACTACTGACGAAAAACCCATATATATTATAGGGGGTGCTCAGCACCAGGGCCGGTCGATAGCCCCTCTACTAGCTCAATCCTTGAATTATCATACACAGTTTACTTGCCTATGTTATTTAGATTTTACAAGTATATATTATAGGGGGTACTCAGCGTCAGGGCCGGTCGATAGCCCTTGGGCTGAGCCCCCCAGGATATTGAGCTGCTTTACTCCTTCCAAGAATCTATCAAAGGCAGCAATGGTAGTACGGTTCCTACGTTCCACAGGCTTACCGGCATCATACCATCCTACAGTTAATATGATCTCCTCCAGTTTGGGGTCGCGGTGCTGATATCGCCTCATTAAGTAAGTAGTATATGAATAACCAAATGCCCGGCACCAGGCCATTGCCTCTCGATAGGTCAGTCCTACCATGATGTCATAATACTTGAAGTAGAGCTGATTAAACTCCGCCGGCCCCACAGGTATATGAGCAACAAAGTAAGGATGTCCAGGGGGTACTATATTGAACTGAGACTTTCCCCCATGCTTCCTTATCTCCTGTAGTTTCCTGATATCAGCTAGAAACCCAATTTCAGGTGTACCATAGTCAGTCTTACCATGAGGTACATTCATTGCAGACTCCCCTGTAGCCTTCGCTGAATCGTTTTATAACTTATGACGATCCCCTTCTCTTTGAGCTTTTCAGCAATCCTTATAGCCCCCATGCCATCACTAGATAATTGCTGAATCAAGTCATCCGGTATCATTACCCGGGGCCGGCCGCGCTTGCCCCCATTATCGGTGGGTGACGCGCCATTTTTGTCCATCAGTGTTTTTGCCGCTACAGCGTTGCTTTTAGGTGGACAAAATTCGGTGGCAGTGTCTTGATGCCTTTCAGCCGATGAGGGTTCAATTTTTTCAGTAGGGTTCTGTAAATGGCACAACCAGCGCCAACCATGGCACCCCGGGCATTGCCCGGGTAACTCGGAGCCGTGGGTTATCACTCGGCGGCCACAGTCCACACAGATATTAAACCATTCAGATTGCCCATTACAGTTAGAAACCTTGTCCATTTTTTGCCCTGGTTTCAAGCTAATAGTAGTCATTCTGTTGCCCAAAACAGCTATTCTGGGACATAAGGGTTACATCGCAATGCGGACAACATGTCCGTTTGTCCGTTCCCTTGTCCGCTAGGTAAGCGGACGGACACAGGGGGGATATATAATATCCCCCTGTCCGTCCTGGTTGTCCGGTTCGGTCTAACTTGCTAGTGCCCATGTGTCATTTTCCAAATGAATGACTTCTTTATATTTACCCTGCAAGCGGCGGAGTTCCCGCTCGACTGTGGTTGCCTTTCTGTCGGGCAATCGAGCCTTCAACTCTGTTAAACTCATTGCCCCATTCCGTAGAAGCTCAGTCTTAATTAGCGACCGTGTTGATAACTCGCTCGATAGCTCAGTGTCTCCAAGGTCTGCTTCTGCAATCGTTATGATGTTCTTGTCGTTGTCGAAGTTGAATTTGCAGCCTATTGCCGGATGAAACTTTGATAAGTTCGCCTTCACCTGCTTTAAGCTGATAATTGCTTCATCCTCCTCGGGCTGCACTTCAGCTTTGCACTCCCAAATTGACCTGGCTAGGTTCGTAAAAAATATTGAACCAAATATGGTCCGTTTCTTTGTGAGAGGATCCTTTGAAGTATGGGCTAATGTAAGGCTTGTTACACCCCCCAGGGCTCGTAATGCTTGGTGGTATTGTATTGCCGGCTCAGGGTCATTGAGATTGCCTCGAGCTGCTGGCCCCAGACTATCAACTATCAATAGTTCGATATGGTTTTCAGTTATGTCTTGGCGGAGACTTTCGACTGATTCCGCTAGGCTGGCTTTCATGCGCCTATAGAATATGGTTAGCTCCAAATCATCTCCGGGTCGGAATCCTCTCTGAAGTGCTGTCCAGCGTCTAGTGAAGCTCGATTGCTCATCTTCGTAGTCCAGATAAAGACAGAAGGCTGCTTTGCTACCCGGAATGAAGCCCAGTTTGTTATTAGGGTGCGGAAGCTGGACAATATATGCGATCATTAGAGCAACGAAGCTTTTCAAACTACCATACTCGCCAAAAATGATGTTTGGGTGATTCTTATACAGGACAGGGGCGAGGAGATAATCGGGTGTTAGCGTGATTCCAGGGTCCGCCCTAACTTCGACTGTTGGCTGGTCGCTCCGGCAGTTCTGTAGAACGGCCAGGGCAATATCATTTACCTTGCGTTCCCAATCGATAAACTGAATGAAGTCTTTAGTATAGCCTATCTCTCGCAACTGCCTTATCAAGTTATATTTCTGTGTTGATGACAGGCAATCCAAACGATTAGTAGCCAGTAGTAGGGTTTCTCGATCACTCTCCGGGGCAGAATAGAAAAACGTTACCTCTGCTGTTGCCTTGTCTGTAATACGCACTATGTCTGCTGCGAACTCTATGTCTGTGTACTGCCAGCGCAGCCGCAAGCCCCCAGGCAAATTATCAATAAATGGCCTCTCCGGCTGGATAGCCTCATGGGACACGTCATCGTGGGCCTTCTTACTTTCTGTTTTCTCAGCCGTTTCCATTCTAATCCTCAATCCCATGATCGGCTATATTGCCTATAATCTGAAGGTATAGCTTGCCTTCGGCGCTCGCGGCAGGGCCCACACCTTTTTGGTTCAGATAAACCGCGGTCATAGAAGAATACTTGCTCACCGGAAGTAAAGACGAAGGAATTGCCGCAATCGCAACAAATAATGGATTTATCCCGGTAGACTGGTTTGGGGTTGACGTATCTCATACTCTCCCTCCCTTTGCTCATTTATGGGCTGAGTTTGGGTTGTGCAGAATTTGCGCTGCTATCCTGTTTGAACAAGCGTTCCCAGAATCGCTGCCAGGCTCGCTGTGCGGCAGGAGTCGTCGATCCACTGGTGACTTTCACCATCAGCCGAGGTTCATTTCTGGTTTTACTCATGGTCTTTCGCATATTTCTTCTTCAGCCGGGAATAACTTAGCTTCAGGCATTCCTAGCGCCTCTGCCAATGCTCTCCGGGCTGCCGGCCAAGGCAGCCGCTTGCCGCGTTCACAGTCGGAGATCACACAGGCTGGAACTTGCGCCAGGTATGCCAGCCTTGTCTGGCTTAGGTTTAGGGCCTCTCTTCTTTTGCGGAGTCTGGTTTCTATCATACTGGTTACCCTCTCTTGACAACCTTGAATTAGTGGTGTAGAGTTATTACTGTAATTATTATAGATACACATGAAAGGTATTACAAGGCATAAAGAGAGGAACAACAAATACAAAAGAAAGGAATAACAGGAGCAGGAAATGACATACCCGAGGCAAAGGGCATACATCGGTATTGAGCAGGAAAAGAAAATCAGTCACTATTCTCTTTCACCACTTTATCGAGATATAAGCCGTACAGAATTGGCTGAAAAGATAAGAAGAGAGGTCAAATGGCCGGGAAAGCCACCGGAAGTTGAAGTATTGGAAAAGAAGATCACTGGGTACCGCAATACTGGCGTTTGGCTGGAAGATGAATCTTGGTCACTGGGTGAGTCGGTCAAGCCAGAATATGCTATACCGGCAGACGCTACGCCGATACTCCTGGACCTCTGGAGATACTCATTGGATATTGGGTATCCCCTCACACTTCGCCATGCGAAATGGATAGCTAGACTCCACAAGGTGATTGGCACTGTCGGTGATGATCTTGGTCACTGGCAACGGATACAGACTCTCTTCTTCACAGCCCTGTTATATGCTGACCGAGAGCAAGTGAATCAGGCATTGAAGGAGGATCGATTCAATACGATGGCCGAAGATGGAGATTTAGCTTTTTCTCCCGATGAAGTCATGACATTGACGATGCTTGGCGTGCTCCCTTTGCCGGCTTTGCCCAAGATGCTTAGGGTTAAAGGTACCAAGGGTAAGAAGAAGAACAAGGAACGGGAGATTGAGAGAAGAACGAAGGAGGGTCTATTCAGCGTCACACTAACCGGTGACTTCAATGTGGCGATGGTCGTTCACATTTTGCATACTCCACACAGCGTAGATGAATCACCTGAGTTAGATAATGATGGAGTTTTCGACGCATTCTATGGACGCTGCTCGGAAATAGAAGACAAGATTGGGAAGCTATCTGTCGACCAACAGCGTGCCTATGCAATACTCGTCACTTGCTTCAGTAAGGGGTCAAAGTGGAATGATCTGTCTCTTGACGCTTTTCTTGAAATCGTCGAGAAACTCAGTCAATTGGCATCAGGACACACGAAACTTAGGGAGATACTTCGCCCGGTCATTTTTGACGACAAGGGTATGCTTGCTCCTTATTTCAGCAAGGTTGGGCTCACTCCTCCCCTAGATAGCTTCATGAAAGCAAACTTAGGACTTCCTGAGGAAGAAACAGAAGATTGAGAGGTGAAGAATGAAGGCAGCAATTTTCTGTCGAGTAAGTACAGATAACCAGGAGAAGGAAGGAACATCGTTACAGACACAACTTGAGAATTGTCTAGCGTACTGCCAGCAAAAGGGCTATGAGGCAGCGTACCGCTTCAGCGAGCCTTATTCTGGGCTGTCACTTGAGAGGCCGGAACTGGACAGACTACGTGAGTTGGTGAGAAATGATGTCATTGATATCATAGTATGCTATTCCCTTGACCGCTTATCACGCGACCCAGTTCACGGTGTGATTATCACCCAAGAACTAGACAAGCACGACGTGGCACTGGAAGCCGTAACCGAGACCATCGATAGCACGGAAGTTGGGAAGTTAATCACATATATTCGGGGCTTTGCTTCAAAACTTGAAGCAGAAAAGATACGAGAGCGAACTATGCGAGGTAGAAAAGCCAGAGCGCAGCAAGGCCGCGTGCCAGTGGGTGGCTACTCCAAGCTTTATGGTTATGACTATATCAAGGTGAGTGAGGCCAACGGCGGTAGACGTGTATTAAACGAGAATGAGGCACAGTGGGTGAGGCAGATGTTTGACTGGTTAGTTAATGATGGTATGTCCTGCCGAGCTATAGCCGTGAAGTTAAACTCGCTGCAAATTCCCACTAAACACGGCAATTGCTGGTCAAGGAAAGTGGTTCATCAGATCCTAAGCAATGTAGCCTATACGGGGGTTACAATTTACCACCATCAGGGAGAGCCGGTAGAGCTATCAAATATAACCCCACCAATAGTAGACAGGACACTGTTCGGGCTTGCCCAGCAGCAATTAAGAACGAACTTTGAGAAAGCAAAGCGTAATATGAGACGGCAGTACCTATTACATGGCCATATAAGATGCCGTCAGTGTGGCAGACCTTATAGTACTCATATCACAAATCAGCGCACGAAACATAAAACGTATAAATATCGCCGCTATATTTGCTGCCGTAATGTTCGTGCACCAGATGGATTTCAAGTGAACCGCTGCTACAACAAAGGATGGGCAGCCGATAAGCTCGAAGCCTTGGTATGGACACAGATAGAGCGTATTCTAGCCGACCCGAAACTTATCATTGCTGAGATTGAGAAAAAGCAGCGGCGTGTTGGTGATATAAGTCATTTACAGACTGAGGTGAGGCAGATAGAGCGACGCCTGAAAGCAATAGACCGCGAGCAGACTCAACTCTTACAATGGGCTATTAAGGGCTTCCCAGAGGACATGGTTGAAATGGAGAATAGGAAACTTAACTCTAAACGTGAGAGCTTTAAGGCTCAGAAGGCCGAATTAGAGCATAAGGTCAAGGCAAGCCAGGAAGCGGCTATCAGTTTACCGAAACTTGAACATTTCGTTGAACTAGTACGGGAAAAACTATCAGCGCTCGACTTTGAGACCAAACGGGTGGCGCTAGATATGCTTGACATTAAGGTTTGGATAGATGGCTGTAACGTTGAAGTGACCGGGGTTATACCTATTTCCGATTATGCTATTGTGTCACCACAATCGGATTGATAATCCCAGTGCCTATGAATGGACGTTGAGTACCGATGGCACTAATGGAGATAATATGTACGGGTTACAATTCCGTATATCTGGCGATACCACGCGGGGACCTTTGGGCGATGGCTATGTCCCTATTACGAAGA
>CP070642.1:33513-36028 GCA_020354105.1 Chloroflexota bacterium
CCAATCATACCAAACAAGGTTTTTCCACGCAAGAAACTACATGCGTTCACACTAGTAGTGATGCAGGGTTTATACCTTCACCACTGAGAGTCTGAATTTCCTCGCTCTTGATAGAAAGAGACTAGGCTGAGGGTGATGAATCAAGTTACAAAATACGCAGCAATTGCCAAGCACCAGCACAGGTACTCTCCTATCATCTCTCTTATCCCAGCGTTTTTCTATGGGAAGCTTTCTTAATTTGTGAGTTTATTGTTGCCCCAACACTGATTCCGATTTTGAACGGAGTACAGACTCAGGAACGGCACCTACGCTTTGTTCAATTACTTTACCACCTTTAAAGTACAATATCTGTGGGATGCTCATGATTTGGTACTTTGAAGCTGTCCGGGGATTCAAATCTACGTTTAGTTTGCAGAATTTGAGCCGACCTGAATACTCTAGGGCCAGTTTGTCTATGATGTGGGCAATGGCATCGCAGGGGGCGCATCCGAATCCGCAAAAATCCACCCTAACAGGCGAGCTACATTTCAGAACCTCGTTCTCAAAGTTTCCATCGTTAATGTCGATAATTCCCAGCCCCATTTCTTTTTCTTCGACTTTAATTTCAATCAGGATATCTCCAGGACGGCCGTCGGTTACTTGGAGGACATTGGCTAGCTTTATCATACTGCCTGTCCTCGCTCCTGCTGGAATGCTCACCTCTAGTCTTGTATCCTTCCTCGATAATATCTTCTTAGTGCCCAGCCTCGCCTCTTCCACTGTAATAGTTATCTGATAGCTGACTGGGCTAAATGTTTGGCTTCGATCAAAGGGTCTGTTCATAGTGCTCTCTACTCCAAACCAAATTTCAAGTCTCTTTTTCTTGCTGACCTCATGTTGGCCCACCTTAGTATGCTGTGATACAAGCCAAAAATCAAGTCTCTGTCTTCGTTCATATGATCAGTGATTCGAATTTATGCTTCGATAAGGCAATTATACCTGTACACAAATGTCAGAGAAGGAGCACAAAGCAACTATGACAATGATAGGATTCCCTATTATGTCCTGATGGGAGTTTTAGGCGTTTTGAGTTAAGTGCTCCAAAGCTTGCTCTAAGTCCACAGGTAAGGGCGAGGTAAATTCCTGGTACTGCTTAGTTGATGGTAGACGAAAGCCAAGGCGATAGGCATGAATAAATTGCCTATCAAGATAAGCCGATTTTGTGCCATAGATGGTGTCACCAACAACCGGATAGCCAATAGCTGACAAGTGTATTCTGATTTGATGTGTGCGCCCTGTCATTGGGGTGACTTCAATCAAAGTGTAGTCATCCAGGTAATTCTGGACTTGATATTGGGTAGTAGCCTCTTTTCCGCCCTCTACTATTGCCATTCTTCGTCTACTATGAGGGTCTCGCCCGATATGTGCTTCAATTATCCCCTGTTCCGGCAATAGCTTTCCTTTAACAAGGACAAGATACCGTTTGGACACAGTGCGGCGTTTGAACTGTGTGGCTAAATATTCCTGAGCAAAGTCGTTTTTGGCAATGACTATGAGGCCCGATGTATCTTTATCTAGTCTGTGAACTATGCCCGGGCGCATTGGCTCATTACTCATGGCCAGGCCGGGGCAATGAGCTAAGACAGCATTGACCAGGGTATGACTAGGATGCCCGGGACCAGGGTGAACTGTCAATCCAGCAGGTTTGTCTATGACCAAGATGTCCTCATCTTCATAGATTATAGCCAAAGGGATTGGTTCAGCTAAGGGATGGGCAGATAATGGAGGCAGCTCGATGGTTATCCTATCGCCCTTCTTCAATCTCTGGTTAGCTTTTGTCATTTGCCCGTTGACCAGAACACGACCTTCCACAATTAGTTTCTGTAAGTAAGCGCGCGAGAATTGTTGAAGAACCTGGGTTAAATATCTGTCAAGTCGTATGCCAGGAACAGGTGAATTGAACTGCAATTTCTCAATTTTGAGATTCGTGGTCACGTCCATATGCTTTTTTAAATATCCCCGACCTATAAAAGGAATAAATGAGAACAAAAACCCCCACCGTTATGGCCGCGTCAGCTATGTTAAAGGCGGGCCAATAGAAGTCACCCCACAAACGGAAATAAATAAAATCAGTGACACAACCAAAACGGATGCGGTCTATCAGATTGCCCACAGCACCACCCAGAATCAAACCGACAGATACTATGCTCAAGGCAGTAGCCGGGGATAAGTAACGAAGAAACAGTAAGATAAAGAGCACACCAGCTACGCTGATTGTGATGATAAGAAAGGTTTGGTTGGCAAGTAAACCAAAGGCAGAACCCGTATTTTCAATATTGATCAAACTTAAGCGGTCAGTTATGATGAGAGACTCCCCAGGCACTAGGTTAGTTCTGACCCATAGCTTGCTTAATTGGTCTGAAACGCTCACTAAAGAAATGACGAGGAGACATAATGCTGCTTTTTTTACGCTATCACGCAAAGGCAGTTCCGAATTATCCTTGTCCACAACAAAGTGGCAGATTTTGTCAGGTCA
>CP070642.1:36128-38926 GCA_020354105.1 Chloroflexota bacterium
CCAAGCCGCACCTGTTGTTAAAGACCTCAAAATCTATGCAATACTCATCATGCCGGCACATTGAGGAGGCCTGGAGATCTAAGACTTGCTTCAGTTGTTCAGAATCTTGAACTGGTTTGCATTTCCAGAAGCCAAAAAGACCTGCCATCAAGCTACCCTCCCTTAGTATTCCACTCTCCAGCAGCTAAGACAATCAGCATCAAATACTCTTCGAGATAATTAGATCGATGTTTTTTTCTCGTCTAAACAGTCGGCAGCTTTTACAGAAAAGCAGGTACGCGCCAGTCGCTAAGTAACTCAAACCACTACCCAGAATTCCATATTTTGTGAGGCCCAATTTCTCATCTATCTTTTGTTTTACCACTAGAAAGCCATTTCTATCATGAATTCTCGCCGGGTACCTTTTGAGTATACGTTTGACGCGACGTTCAGTGATATCTTGCAGGCTATCAAGCCCAAGAGTCTGGCGTCCTAAAAATCTTAGATAAAGGCGAGCTAGAGGACGCGGAAACAAAGGTAACCACGGCAAACGGTAATGTCCTTCGAAGGTTCCACAATAGTCTGGTGATTTCAAAAACACTGCGATTCTTGCAACACGAAGCATCTCGGTCAGACAACGCTGTATGTCTTGAACATGCTCCATAGTCTGGTAAGAAGAAACAAAATCGAAAAACGCATCAGGAAAGGGAAGGTTCTCACCTACTGCCTTAATGAATCTTTGCTTCCATCCTTCAGGATATCCGTACACATCAGCTTTCATTTTGTTAAAGGTATTCTTCCAGTCTTCAGGCTCGATACCCCATACGTCCACACCGTTGATTAAGCCGTAATAGACGAATGTCCCACATCCACTTGCCATATCAAGAATACGACTATTTCGTACTGTCTCTTCTCCCGCAAAATCATACATTTCCTGGTATCGATGTGCGGAGTTACTTGCATCATTAAGCCAGGCATCTGCAACATATTCCAGCCAAGCGCGACTCTTACGCCCATAATAGCGATGCGAATCGTCTTCAATGTGATCAAGTAAATAATCACGAAGTATCTGCCTTTTACTCCTAGCTGGTTGAGCCATTGAACTAACCTTACCGTTTTAGAGAAACAGGTTTTAATGTGCTTAAGATGATCGCAAAAAACTCGTCTAGTACTCTCATTCTCGCGACCTTCAAAGTAACGAAGTAAACCACTGAGCCTAGTAAGACAGAACTGATTAAGTTGAAGAAGTCATTTTGCCAGGATATCCCATGTAAAAGTAACCTGTAAGCGGCAAGGAACAACAACATTAACGTTGAGGCAGACGTAGAGGGATACAGAGCACGCAAGTACTCCCTAAAGCTAAGTTTGATAAGGCGATTTGTGACCCATTGGATAATGGGAAACAACGCAGCCGTTACAATAGCTATCGCCGTGGCAACACCAACTATTCCGTAACGAGAGCCGGCAAATATGCCACCGGTCAGAATAACGAATTTGGATATATTCCATTTCAAAGCAATATCAGCTCTTCCCTTTGAATAATGTATTGAGCCCACAGTCGTGCCAATTGACTTCACGACGCCAACAATACAGAGTATTCGCAATGGTAGAATAGCAGATACCCATTTCTCGCCATAGATGACCCTGATAAACTCAGGTGCTACAGCAAATAATCCTGTCAATGCGGGAAAAGTCACCAAAGAAATATAGGCGATCTCTTTTAAGTATCCCCGCCGAAGTCGCAAGTCATCATCCTGAATACTGGAATACGCAGGAAAAGTGACTCTCGTTACTATCGAGCTAATCTTCGTCAAAGGCATTGTTATCAAGCGGTAGGCCAGACTATAAATCCCTAGCGAATATGCACCAAAGAGTTTCCCAACGACCATGTAATCTACGTTAGCCTGGAAATAGTTCACGACTCGAGTACCTGTTACTTTAACACTGAAGCCAAACAATTGCTTGAAACTCTCCAGACTGAAATGTATTGATGGCCTCCAGGAACATACCAGCCACAGCAAGACAACAGACGCAAAACTGAAAATAACCCCTTTGAGAGCCAGACTCCACACACCAAATCCAGCAAATGCCATAACAGTCGCTGCAGTGCCGGAGATTATAGTCGCTCCTATTTCAGTTGCCGCCAACTGTTTAAATAGCATTCCCTTAATAAGCAGTGAACCTTGCACAACACCTAAAGACCCTATTAGAAAACCTGACGACGAAAGAATCACCACAGGGGCGACAATATCCTTTCCGAAGAAACGAGCGACAAAGGGAGCAGCAAGGATAGCTATGCCGAATATTAATATCCCCATTGCCATGATAGCCCAGAAGGACGTTGCCAGATGGCTTTCACTAAGCTCTTTGCGCTGAATGATGGCTGCATTCAGCCCCAGCTCATTCACCGTTGCCACCAGTCCTGTGAAGATGGCAGCCATACCCACAATACCAAAATCCTCAGGTGTCAGCAAGCGAGCTAAAATGGCAGTTACTATGAATAGGAAAGCTTGGTTTGACAATTGTGATATTGCCGTCCAAGCGATGCCATGTGCCGTTAGTCTAGTCAAACTCTCCTTCATGAGGCTTCCTTGCTGTTACCCAAAAACATCCAAACAGAGTCATAATTCCAATCGAAGCTGGTAAGAGAATAAGCACCGCGACTCTAGTAATCTTAACATCAGGTCAAAGAAAATCTCCTTTTTATGCAATTCTACTTACACACAAAGGTGTGAAAAGAGCCGCTATACGCTGACGTTTTGAGGCTATATCCCAAACCACCTGTCATACCACAAAGCGAAATTCAGGATATACCATAA
>CP070642.1:39026-53389 GCA_020354105.1 Chloroflexota bacterium
ACGAGCGCAACCCTCGTTGTCAGTTGTATTCTCTGGCGACACTGCCCCGCGAAACGGGGAGGAAGGTGTGGAAGATGTCAAGTCAGCATGGCCCTTATACCTTGGGCTACACACACGCTACAATGGGTGATACAATGGGTTGCGAAAGAGCGATCTGGAGCTAATCCTAAAAATCACCCCCAGTTCGGATTGCAGGCTGAAACTGCGTGCATGAAGTTGGAGTTGCTAGTAACCGCAGGTCAGCACACTGCGGTGAATACGTTCTCGGGCCTTGTACACACCGCCCGTCACGTCATGGGAGCCGGTAACACCTGAAGTCGATGGGCTAACCTTCGGGATGCAGTCGCCGAAGGTGGGACTGGTGACTGGGACGAAGTCGTAACAAGGTAGCCGTACGGGAACGTGCGGCTGGATCACCTCCTTTCTAGGGAGTTTTATCTCCTAGGTCGGTCGATAGATTAAGTTCTATCGCGCATTTTAGTAATTTATTTTCCTTCCACTATCCAGTTGTTAATTTTTTACACTGGACTCTCCTAAGTAGTTGACTATAGTGATAAAATATTAATAGGAATATAATTGGAGATATAACGTTAGTCGAGAACGAGTCTCAAGTGTATCTGGAATAGTTCTAGCCGGTGGCAAGAGTTCACGACTAGGGCGCATAAAAGCCTTAGAGAGAATAAATGGGCAGAGTCTGATTGGGCGCACTATAGACTGCCTCTCCCCACCTAGCCAGAAAATACTCGTCGTAACTAGCCAAGAGCAGTTCGATATTATTGCTGCATCTCGATTGAAAGGGAAAGTTATAGTTGATTTGTATCCCGGAAAAGGTGCTTTAGGAGGTATCTACACGGGATTGGCAAACACTGATAGTTTCTATAGCTTGGTTGTAGGTTGTGACATGCCATTGCTTAATCGTGATTTGTTGTGTTATTTGAGTGACCTTGCTCCTGGTTTTGATGCTGTTGTCCCTAGAATAGATGGTATGTATGAGCCACTTCATGCTGTTTATTCCAAAGGCTGTTTGACACCTATCAGTGAATTAATGAAGCAAGGTAGATTGGGGATATCGAAGTTGTTCAATTTGATTAATACAAGATTTGTTGATAAGGAAGAGGTAGCAAGATTCGACCCGCAGTTTTTAAGTTTTTTCAATGTCAATACGTTGGCTGATATGAAAAAAATTAGGGAACTTATAAGGCAGATAGATAGTGGTCTTATTGTTGGAAGGGAATGCTCTAGCCATGATTAGTGTTGAAGAAGCTCTAGGCAAAATTCTAGATTTCATTAAAGTCTTGGATAAGGAGGAAAAACCTCTTTTGGACTGTTTGGGGCAGGTTTTGGTTGAGGACGTTTATGCTCCTTTTGATGTGCCTCCTCAAGATAATTCTGCTATGGATGGCTATGCTGTGCAGTCTAAAAGTATCGCAGGAGCGAGCTATGAGCACCCTAGTATACTGACTGTTATTGGTGAAGTAGCCGCAGGTTGGGTCTCTGATTTGAAGTTGGAGTCGGGAACAGCTGTTAGAATTATGACCGGTGCTTTTGTACCATACGGTGCAGACGTGGTGGTTCCTTTTGAGGATACCGATGAAGTTGATCGTAAGGAGGCTTCAATATCTAGGACTGAGATAGGTGTTCGTGTTGATTTGCCCAGCGGTTCCAATATTCGTCGGAGGGGAGAGGACATCGCAAAGGGGAAACTGGTTTTGAATGGAGGGAGATTGCTTTGTCCTGCTGAAATTGGAGTGCTGGCTTCATTGGGGAAGAATATGGTTTCTGTAATTCGCCGTCCAGTAGTAGGTATACTAGCTACCGGTGACGAAGTCATTGAGATTGGCCAACCTCTCCAGCCAGGGAAAATATATAATAGTAATAGTTATAGCTTAGCTGCCCAGGTTCTTAGCTATGGGGGTATTCCCAGAATTATGGGGATTGCTCGAGACAATGTGGAACAATTGACTACAGCAATCCACCAAGGTTTTGACTGCGATATACTGGTAACTTCAGGTGGAGTTTCTTTGGGTGATTATGATGTGGTTAAAAAGGTTCTGGCAGCTGAGGGAGACATATCCTTTTGGACGGTTCGTATGAAACCAGGTAAACCTTTAGCTTTTGGCACATTCAAAAGAAGCGATGGGAAGAAGATACCTCATTTGGGGTTGCCGGGCAATCCAGTGAGCTCAATGATTACCTTGGAACTTTTTGCCCGTCCTGCTATTTTCAAGATGATGGGTAGAAGCAATTTGACTAAACCCAATATCACAGCGGTGCTGGAAGACTCGATTGAAAACAGGGACGGACGTCGTATTTTCGCCCGAGTTGCGGTTAGCAGAAAAAATGGGGAATACTTTGCTAGGATTACAGGTCCGCAAGGTTCGGGAATTTTAACGTCTATGATGAAAGCCAATGGATTAGCAGTTATTCCAGAAAATACGAAGCTGGTTAAACCTGGGACTGTTGTAGAAGTGATGATTTTTGATTGGGAAGATGTCGATATTGATGAAAAAGATAAATAGTTGAGTCAGGGACGGGAAAAGATGATTTTCGGAGCAGCCGAGTTCGTTTTTAAACCACCACCTTTGATCTCTAGGGCTAGGCGGGTTTTAATAAAACCTAACGCTGGCTATCCAATGCCGTATCCGGTCAGCACTAGTCGAGAGACTATGAACCTGATAATTGAAAGCATCAAACAAGTTAGTGATGCTGACATTATCATACTCGAGGGAACCCATAACGGAGAGTCTATATACCCGATATATCAAGCCTTGGGTTACGATTTCCCAAGGGTTTTAATGTTGGATGTTCGGGATTGTATCTGGGTGGAGGTGGAAAATCCATTGCCTCATCCTTTTGTTGCGCCTACATTTTGGGTGCCCAATGTGGTTCTTTCCAGTGATTATTTGATTACTGTGGCTCCATTTAAGGTTCTTGGTGGTAGCGGTTATTTCAGTGTGCCGAACCTCTTGAGCTTGCTGCCTGTAAGCAAATATAGGGGTGATGCACCTGGTGGTTGGGGAACTCTTTATGAATTGGGGATAGATAAAGTGATAGCTGATCTTTATTTTACCTTGCCGTTTGATTTGGGTGTTGTTGATGCTCGACAGAAATTTATAGGTATCGAGAACTCATCTCAAGGAAAAGTTGAGGAATACGGGAAGATTTTTGCTGGTGAGCCATATGAGGTCGACCGGGAAGCAGCACAGATGAGTGGAGTCACGGCCAGCTATCTTGCCATAATTGAAGCCGGTAAGGCTGAACTTGAAGCGTGAACAGACAGTGTCATATAGAAACAGTAAGTTGAGGGGCATCAATTATTACATTGCCTTAAGCTAGTTCAATAGAATGACTGCCCCTCTGTTTTTTGTTATATGTAGTTATATTTGTTTAGATTGCCGGGAGCGAGTGGTCTTTGGCATAAGAGGTATGAATCGGTTTTGTCTTTGCCCCGGGCTAGTATCTTGTTTCAAAGTTGGAAAATTGTCCGGTGAATGCAGACCAGTCTATATCTATCTGTTCCACCACTGATTCAGGCGGTCCTACTTCGAGCTGGCTGATTAGCTCCTCTAGTTTTTCTTTTGGTCCCTCAGCATGTATCTCGACTGCGTTCATTTTGGGCAAGTTGCGCACATAGCCCCGCAAGCCTAATGATTTGGCAAGTCGAGAAGTGAAGGCCCGGTAATAGACGCCTTGAACATGACCGTGAACTGTAGCTGTGAGATAAGCTAATTCAGGCATCTGGCATTCTTTTAACCTCCGTTTGTGATTTCCTGCAAGTGACTCTCGTTCTTTTAGTCTGATTTATTGCCATAGTTAAATCGCTCTTACAGTAACTGGATGAACCCTGTCCAGGCGGTTTATCCCAGCACTTATAGCCATTTCAACAGCCTCGAGGAATTCCTGTTTCGATAGCGGCCTGGCTAGTTGGGGAATCTGGAAAGCCTTGTAACAGGGATGATATTGGGCCATAACATTGACATAGCTGTTTTGAGAAATCTCTTCAGCTACGAATTTAATTGTCTCTTTCGTGCCGGCAAGTCCATGTGGCAAGACTAAATGTCGTATTAGAAGGCCCTTGATAGCTATCCCATCTTTGTCAGTTTGGAGGTCCCCTACTTGGCGATGCATTTCCTTTAGGGCGGCTTGGTTTATATAGGGATAGTTGTTTATGCCTGATAGCTCCTCAGCAGTCTTTTCATCGGAATACTTCATATCTGGCATATAAATATCTACAATGCCATCTAGGATCTTTAAGGTTTTAACAGAGTCATAACCTCCGGAATTATAGACGAGTGGTAACCTCAGGCCTTGATTTACTGCTATTTCCAGTGCCTCTAGGATTTGTGGAACAACGTGAGTTGGCGATACGAAGTTTATATTGTGGCAACCTCGGCTTTGGAGGTCTAGCATCATTTTTGCTAGCTCCTCTTTGTTGACTTCAGTTCCCTCACCAAGCTGACTTATCTTGTGGTTCTGACAAAAAAGGCATTTTAAGTTACAGTTGGTGAAAAAGATGGTGCCAGAGCCATGCTTGCCAACTAGTGGTGCCTCTTCTCCGAAATGCGGTCCGTAGCTGGAAACTACTGCCGCCCCAGCAGTACGACATTTGCCTATCTCGCCAGCCAGGCGGTTAACGCCACAATGGTGGGGGCATACCTGACAATTTTTCAATAAGGCTTTTGCTGCCTCTACTTTTTCAGCTAACTTGCCATTATGATAGAGCTCCAAATAAGCCGCCATCTAAGTCATTCTTCCGTCTGTTCAGGCGTCTTCTTGCCTTTTTTAATCACTTCCACTTCTATTTGTGGTGTGATAATGGTGGCGGTTGGTTTTTTGGCTCCCTTCTTAGGCTTTTTGTGCTCTCTCCATCTGAAATCTCTTGTACCCATGTCAGTTCCTCGTGCTGATTTTGTATCTGATAATAGAAGTTTAGCAGAGGTCAGTTACCTTGTAAAGACTTAGCAGGGATTTGCCATTGACCTGCCGTTGGTGTATACTATGGATTCTTGGAGGAGGTGGAATCGTGGAAAACTATTCCTTCCCTAAATGTTTAAAATGTAAGGTCGGTGATTTGGTGCCGCTGTCTGATTTTGGTAGCCAAGGAGCGGCGATTCATTACAAAGCTTGGGTGTGTACCAATCCTGATTGTGGCTATAATATCAAAATCAGGAATGGCGACGTATATCTGAATGAGCCCATTTTTAGTGGGACTGGTCCTAGTCCTCGTTCGCGCTTATAGCTCATAGGTAGCTCATAGGTAGTCACGTCATTTCCCCTATGTTTTTGCGGTGGTCGCTTTGTCTTTACTGACTGGGCAACTACATGAGAAAATTGTCGATTTTTTCTTTCCGCGCCGTTGTGTTGGGTGTGGAAGAGCAGGGGATTTTCTGTGCCTTGGCTGTCGTCAGAAATTACCTCGAATTTTGAAGCCTATTTGTAAAAAGTGTGGTAAGCCTGAGCCAAGCGGTAACTTATGCTCAGCTTGTTGGGGATCAAAGGCTGAGATTGATGGAATTCGTTCCGTTTTCCGATTTGAAGGAGTAGTACGCCAGGCTATTCATGATCTGAAATATCGTAATTTGAAATCAATATCTGGTTGCCTGGCTATGTTGATGGCTGATTATCTTCAAGAAAATCCCATGCATGGCGGAGCTTTGGTGCCTGTACCCCTTCACTATCGACGATTACGGGAACGTGGTTACAATCAATCAAATCTTCTAGCACAAGAACTGGGCAAATTGATAGTGTTACCTGTCATCGATGATAGTTTGCGTCGTCTCAGAGATAGTTTGCCCCAGGCTAGAACAACTACAATTAGCGAGCGTAGAAAGAATGTAGAAGAAGCTTTCTCTTGTCAGGGTGAAGAACTGAAGGCGAAGAACGTTATTTTGATTGATGATGTATGTACCTCAGGAGCCACTTTGGAAGCCTGTGCTGTGGCTCTTAAAGCTGGTGGGGCTATTTCAGTTTGGGGCTTGACTTTAGCTAGGGAAATTTAATAAGGGAGGTAGAGATATGGAGTTGCAGATTGCTAGCAAAAACATGGAAATCTCTCCAGCAGTTCGAAATTATATACAAAAAAAGATTGGCAAGTTAGCTCATTACTTGCCCAATATCACTGAAGCTAAAGTGGAAATACATGAGGAAAACACAAAGTCACCCAAACACCGCTTTACTGCGCAAGTTACTTTGAATAGTAAAGGTGTCTTGTTGAGGGGAGAAGAGAGGGGTGAAAGAGTTCGCGTAGCCGTTGATGCTGTAGCTGAGGTATTGGCACGTCAGATTGAAAGATATAAGGGGAAGTTGCAGAACAAAGGGCGTGGTGTTTCGCTGGCTCGCCAACCTGCAGTTTCTGGGGTGGCAGTTGGCAGTGCGGAAAATAGAGATAGGCCGAAGATAGTTAGAGTTAAGCGCTTTGTGGTCAAGCCGATGTCAGTAACTGAGGCAGCTGAGCAAATGGAGCTTTTGGGTCATTCCTTCTTCCTTTTTATTAATGATAAGGATGATTCACTTAGTTTGTTGTACCGACGCGACGATGGCGATTACGGTTTGATTGAGCCGGAGTTAGCCTGATCTTATGTGGAGGCAATCATGAGTAGTGGGGGCAATGAATTAGCTATTGGCAAGACAAGAATTAGCTTGATTCAAGGCGATATTACCAAGCAGGCAACGGACGTCATTGTTAATGCTGCCAATTCCAGTTTAATGGGTGGTGGTGGTGTTGATGGTGCTATCCATCGGGCTGGTGGACCAACCATCCTGGATGAATGCCGTCAAATTGTCTCCCGAACAGGGCGTTTGGATACGGGTAAGGCAGTTATAACTACCGGGGGAGATCTCAAGGCGAAGTATGTAATTCATACTGTAGGACCGGTCTGGCATGGTGGCAATAGTGGTGAGGCTGAACTTCTGTCCAGCGCCTATAGGGAGAGCTTGAAACTGGCTACTGATTATAAGCTAAAAAGCATTTCTTTCCCGTCAATAAGTACTGGCGCTTATGGCTATCCTGTGCCTGAAGCAGCCGAAATAGCTCTGGAGACTGTGGTTGAATTTTTGCGTGATGGGCTAACGTTATTACAGGAAATATTCTTTGTCCTCTATGATTCTGGAACTTATCATGTCTATAGCACAAAGCTAACTGAATTGGCTGGCTAATCTACAAATTTTTTTATGTCCTGACATGTTGAAAAGAAGTGATGCGTTGACCTTCGAGGTATTTGACACCTGTTTGGGTTGGATGGGGGTTGTAGGTTCACCTTATGGACTGAAGAAGATCGTTTTACCGCAGAAGTCAAAAAAAGCAGTCTTAGACCAAATTGCAGGCTGTGGCCCTGAAAGTCAGGGCACTGTTTGTTTTGGTGACCTGCCTGATAGACTAAAGCGTTATTTGCATGGTGAGCTTGTGGTTTTTAATGACAAATTGGATCTGGCTGGGACGACTTGTTTTCAACAAAGTGTGTGGCAGGCAGCATGCAATATACCCTATGGTGAGACGAGGAGTTATGGCTGGGTAGCCAGGCAGTTGGGTTTACCCAAGGCAGCCAGAGCTGTAGGACAAGCCTTAGCTAGGAATCCATTGCCTATTTTAATCCCATGTCATAGGGTAATTGGTAGCAATGGAAATTTAGTTGGCTTTGGCGGTGGGATGAAAATGAAAGATTTCTTGCTCCACCTAGAACAGACCACAGTGAATTGATAGACTGTTTAACTGATAGCGAAGCCTATTCTTTCGAAATGAGTTATTGGCTCTCTCTGACTCTTAGACTGTTATTCCCCAGTAGGCTATTTATTTCCTGTGCTAATTCGGGGCAATAGTTTGTTGTGCTCGGTATTTTCATGTTGACTGCCTCTTCTGGGGTTACTATGGTAAGAAACACGGTATCCTGACCTGGATAGCGGGCGAGAATATTCATGACATGATTAAGACGTGTCATGTCTTCTTCGGTCTCGTCGCTTTGTGTGATATTGATGATTATTGTACGTGGTAACGGAGGCGAGATAGTTGGCTTAATCTCCTGTTCTGATTCGCTATCGGTCTGATATTGTCGCACACGAAAGCAACTAATGTTTACTCGGTCGTCTCTTAACTTTACAGTACCTTCTACAAGGAGGATTTTACCTTCCTGCCACATCTCTCTTGTCTGGCCGTAGACCTCAGACCATGCGGTGACATCGATACTGCCGTCAAGATCTTCCATAGTCGCGATGACGAAAGGTCTTCTGTCTTTGGTGTAAAGTTGTCGCATAGAGGTTACCATGCCGGCGATTATTACTTTTTCTCCGACCATATCGCTGTCTATTCCGCCGCATAGCGCGGTGGTAGTGTTAGCTAATTTGGAGGCTATTGAGGCGAGAGGGTGTTCAGAGAAATATACTCCCAGCAGTTCTTTTTCCCATTCCAGTTTATCTTTCAAGGGAGTATCAAGATGGTCTAAGTTCAGGTCAGGTAGTGGTGTCGGTACGGTGTCACCCCATAGGTCAAACATGCTTGTCTGCCCTGATTCTCTTAATCGTTGCTCCCACTGGGCTAGAGATATGATTCGGTCAATAGATTGGAGCAATGTTCCACGAGAGGTTAGGCGATCGAAGACTCCAGCCTTGATCAGGCTTTCTATAACTTTCTTGTTGATGCTGCGCAGATCAACACGACGGCAGAAATCTTCAATGGATTGAAAATCGCCACCTTTTTCCCGTGCTAGCATGATGGGTTCAATGGCTGCATAGCCTACATTTTTAATAGCGGTTAGACTGAAGCGGATAGCAGCTTTACCATCTTCTTTCTCGATAGCGAAATCGGCCTGGCTTTTGTTAATATCTGGTGGTAGTACAGGGATACTCATGCGGCGACATTCGGCGATGGCTGAGATAAGCCTATCTGAATGCGAAGCATATGTGTTTAAGAAAGCAGTCATATATTCAACGGGATAGTTGGCTTTAAGATAGGCTGTTTGGTAGGCGATCATAGCATAGCTCACGCTATGAGCTTTATTGAACGCATAGCCGGCAAAAGGTTCAATTAAAGCAAAAATTTCGGTAGCTATTTCAGATGATACCCCCTTTTTCTTGGCGTTCTCTATAAAATTCTGCCGTTCCTTCTTCATTACTTCGGAGATTTTTTTGCCCATAGCTTTGCGAATAATGTCTGCTTGTCCTAGAGTGTAGCCAGCTAAAGCCTGGACTATGCGAAGCACCTGGCCCTGATAGACAATCACGCCATAGGTTTCCTCGAGGATTTCCTTGATTGCAGGATGTGGATAGCGAATAGGCTCAATGCCATGTTTTGCTCTGATAAATGTGGGTATATGCTCCATAGGTCCGGGACGGTAGAGGGCCACCATTGCTGCGATGTCATTGAAGGTGCTGGGCTTGAGTTCCTTTATGTAGCGCCGCATACCAGCGCTTTCCAGTTGGAAGATACCGCCGGTTTCTCCAGAGGTAAGTAGTTCAAAGGTTGCTGTATCGTCTAGTGGGATGCGCTGCAAGTCTATAGATGTGCCACGATTTTCTGAGATGATTTCTATGGCTTTGGCCAGAACGGTAAGATTAGCCAGTCCGAGTAAGTCCAGTTTAAGCAAACCAAGATGGGCAACGCTCTCCATGGAGAACTGAGTCATGGTTGCAGAATGTGCACTATCTTTGGTGGCACGTTGCAATGGCATATGTTGAGTTAAAGGTTCTCGAGATATAACTACCCCTGCAGCATGAGTGCTGGCATGGCGAGCTATACCTTCTAGTTTTTTGGCAGTATCAACTAGATTTTTTACTGCACTATCTTCCTGGTAAATATCGTACAGCTCTTTGTTCTCAGCTAACGCTTGGTCTAGGGTTATATTCGGTCTGGGTGTAACAAGTCTAGCAACTCTGTCAACTTGGCTATAAGGCATACCCAGAGCTCTGCCTACATCTCTTAGGGCGGCTCTAGCACCTAAAGTGCCGAAGGTGATAATTTGAGCTACATGGTCCGGGCCATATTTTTGTGTGACATAAGCTATAAGCTCATCACGGCGGTCATCCTGGAAATCTAGGTCGATATCTGGTGGCTCAAGGCGTTCTATGTTCAAGAAGCGTTCGAAAACTAGTTTGTGAGCAAGTGGGTCGATGTTGGTGATGCCAAGGCAGTTTAGGACTAGGCTTGCCGCAGCACTGCCTCGGACACCGAACAATATGTTTTGTTTCTTGGCGAAGGAAATGAGATCCCAAACAACGAGGAAATAATCGGCAAATTGTGTTTGCTTGATAATCTCTAGTTCATAAACCAGTCTTTGTTCTAGTTCTGGCGTTGGCGATGGATAACGTTGCTTTAGTCCTTGCCAGCACATCTCAGTTAGATATTCGTCGGAAGTTTTTCCTTGCGGTAAGTCTATCTGAGGAAGGTTAAGTCGGCCAAACTCGAGGTTCAATTGGCACATATCAGCTATGCTCTGTGTGTTCTCTAGAGCTTGGGGCAAGTCGGAAAATAACTCTGCCATTTCTTCAGGGCTTTTCAGATAGAAGAAATCGCCAGCCATCTTTAACCTTTTTTCGTCGTAGATAGAGGTGTTAGTTTGGATACATAGCAGCAATTCTTGGATTGGGGCGTCTTCCTTGTTGACATAATGTACATCATTGGTAGCGACAATAGGTATATCTAGTTTTGAAGATAGAGAGAGAAGTACCTCGTTGATTTTTTCGAGTTCAGGAATAGGGTGTCTTTGAATTTCTAAGTAGTAGTCGTCGAAAGTCTCCTTGTACCAGATGGCCTGGGCGGTAGCATCTTCAAGGCGTCCTGCTAATATGAGGCGAGCCAGCTCTCCGTGTGCGCAGGCGGATAAGGCGACAAGTCCCGCATGGTGCTCGGCTAGGAGTTCTTTGTCCACACGTGGCTTATAATAGAAGCCTTCGAGGTGGGCTTTCGTAATTAGTTGAATGAGGTTCTTGTAGCCCTGATGGTTTTTGGCGAGTAAGATTAAATGATAGAGATTTTTGTCGCTGGCACTTCGGCTCTGGCGTTCGGTTTCAGCCACGTAGGTTTCGCAACCAATTATAGGTTTTACACCGGCGTCTTTGGCTGCTGTGTAAAAATCGATGATGCCATGCATGTTTCCATGGTCGGTAATGGCTAGGCTGGTCATGCCTAGTGCTTTAGCTTTGGCAATAACCTGGGGGATGCGACATAAACCGTCAAGTAGACTATACTCGGTGTGAACGTGAAGATGGGTAAACATTAGTTTTTATTAGGGGTTAGACTTAAATTATAGCACAGGTTTTTAGACGATTGCGTTTGGTGTTTTTGAGAAAATAGGAAAAATTTTTAGTTGACAATTTGGATGCATACTACTATTATCAGGTTCGGTTTTTGGAGGTAAAGTGAAGATCGCTAGAAATGCAATTTTTTATTTGGGTGTGTGCTGCATGCCTGTTCTGCTTTTTACGAGTACTATTTGTTGGGAAGTCAACGCTCTTAGACTTTATGAATATGGCTTCGATAAATATGAAATAAGCCAAGCTACCAGTATAGATAGGCTACAATTAAAGATTATAGCCCAGCATTTGATAGATTACTTCAATTTGAAGATTAATACAGCGCAGATTGTGGTTGGTGAACAGGGTGGAGAATTCAACCTGTTCAATGAGCGAGAACTAGTTCATCTCGAGGACGTAAGAAACTTGATTCAGTTGGACTATTGGATTCAAAGGGGAACTTTGCTTCTGCTAATAATCTGTTTACTGGTGTTGTTTTTTGGTTTCAATGCCGGCTGGCGAACGGTTGTCAAAGGCTTATTTTGGGGAAGTCTGGTTACCGTAGGATTGATGAGTATCATAGCCCTCTGGGCTTTGTTTGGTTTCGAACGGTTCTTTCTCCTTTTCCACTTGGTCAGCTTTTCAAATGAATATTGGATTCTCGATCCGGCTAAGGATTATCTGATCAGGTTATTCCCCGAAGGATTCTTCTATGATGCAGCCCTGCTTGGTTTTGGGGCCATTATATTGGAAGCCTTACTTATTGGTGTTATTACCTTTGTTGCCTTGAGGGTGATAGGTCGTGGAAAAATAAGGGGGTCGACTTAGGAATTGGCAAAGGTGAGTTTGTTATAGACTATATGTTGCAGCTACTGCAACTGGAAGAGGTGCAGCCAGCACACGAGCCAGCGGTACCAGCTATAGGGCTAGATTCGCCACTACTATCTTTGGAAAATGAGGCGAAATGAGAGAAGGCTCGCTTAGCGGTGTGCTGGCATTTTGGACATGAAGCATCTTCGTTTACTTTGCTTATAGAGCGTAACAATTCAAACTTGCAATTGCATTCGGGGCATAGATATTCATAAATGGGCATTTTGCCCTCCAAATAATAGTTTACCTGGCAGCTATTACTGAGTCAAACTTTGCAAGTTGACAAAACTGAGGCAGATGCTTAAAGTGTTGAAAATCGTATCTTTCGGTGTTGGCGATAATACAAAGGTCTAAATTTAAGGGAGAAAAAACATGGCTATTGAAAAATATGAGGTTTCGGCAGAGAAATTACGCTGGCAATGTGACCCTGTTATGTTTGACTTTGATTGCACTAAGGATCTAGCGCCGTTGCGTGAGTTTGTTGGACAGGATAGGGCAATACGCGCTATTGAATTTGGTTTGTCTATGGAGCAGGATGGATACAATATATATGTGGCTGGGCTCACTGGGACAGGCAAAACCTCAGCAGTAAAGAGCCAGATTGATAAATTGCTTGAAGAGAGGCAAGCTTCGCAGGTACTAAAAGCTCCGGAAGACTGGTTCTATGTTCACAATTTCGTGGCTCCCGAAAGGCCGCAGATTCTAAATGTGCCCAAGGGAAATGGCAAAGTTTTTAAGGAACAAATGAATAACCTATTACAAAAGATTAAAGAAGAGCTGGCTAAGACATTTTCAAGTAATGAGTACAAGGCCGAGAGGGAAAATATCGTTGAGGCTAGTCGAGCTGAACAAAAAAAGTTGTTTGAGAATGTGAATGAAGAGGCCCAGCGAGAAGGATTTAGATTTCAGATAACGTCTATGGGCCCGGCTTTAGTCCCTTTGACGGATGGAAAACCTCTCTCCCAGGATGAGTATGCAGCACTTGATGAATCGGTGCGGGGGCAGCTAGAAAAAAAACAGGCTGAATTACTGAAGAAAATCCAATCCACATATGATAAAGCTAAGGAGTTGGAGAGAGGAGCAGCAGAAAAACTGCAGAAAGCTGATAAGGCAGTGGCCGATTTTACCATAGCTAGGTTATTCGATGCCCTGATGCAAGAATATCAAGACTCAGAAAAGATTGTTCGGTATCTCACTGATTTGAAAACCTATACCATGGATAACCTGGATGTATTTAAAGAGAAAGAAGAACCTACGCAATTTGTCTTTGGTGTACCTGCCAGCTATGTTATGCGTGGGCGTGACCCCTTTCTTCCATTTCAGGTGAATGTGTTTGTGGACAACAGCATTACTAAGGGGCCACCGGTGATCATTGAGCCCAATCCCAATTATATTAACCTCTTTGGCAAAGTGGAAAGGCGTTTTTTCTTCGGCGGATATCTGAGTGACCACACCATGTTGAAGCCTGGTGCTCTTCATCTGGCTAATGGTGGTTATCTGTTGTTGAGTGCTATGGATGTGGTTACTAACCCTACTGTTTGGCCGGCTTTGAAGCGGGCTATTAAGACTAAGGAAGTACGTATTGAAGATCCTATGGAGCAATTTGGGCTTATTATCTCTCAAGGCTCTAGGCCGGAACCTATGCCGATAAATGTTAAGGTAGTCTTAATTGGTGATAGCCTATTGTATCAGCTGCTTTCTACGTATGACGAGGATTTCTGGGAGACCTTTAAAGTAAAGGCAGATTTTGATTTTCAGATTGACAGGACTAAAGAGAATATGATGGCTTTTGCTGCTTTCATAGCTGGTTGTTGTGAAGATTGTGAGTTGCGCCATTTTGACCCGACTGGTGTAGCTAAAATAGTGGAATATGCATCTCGATTGGTTGCCGACCAAGAAAAATTGTCATCTAGATTTGCCTGGATAGTTGAATTGGTGCAGGAAGCGGAATACTGGGCGCGTAAGGAAGATGCTTCGCTAGTGGCTGACCGACATGTAGAGAAGGCGGTTGAAGAGAGGCGTTTTCGGCATAACCTGCCTGATGAGCGGATACGAGAACTTATTGATAATGGGACCATTATGATAGATGTTGACGGTTTGGTTATAGGTCAGGTTAATGGTCTTAGTGTGTATAACCTTGGTGATGTGGTTTTTGGTAAACCATCACGTATAACCTGTAAGACATTTCTGGGGCGTGGGGGGGTTATCAATATTGAAAGGGAATCCCAGCTCAGCGGCAGAATTCACGATAAGGGGGTTCTTATACTTAGCGG
>CP070642.1:53489-56566 GCA_020354105.1 Chloroflexota bacterium
AGAGGAGGTTCTCCACGGACATCATAAAATCTACGATGTGGCAGTCATCGGAATTCCAGACGAGAGATTGGGCGAAATATCCTTGGCCATAATTGATAGTAAACCGGGCGAAACCTTAACAGAAGACGAAGTGATCGCATTCTGTGAGCAGAACCTAGCCAAATACAATCGACCCAGGAGAATTATATTCGACAAAGTGCCTCGAAATCCCACAGGCAAGATAGAAAAGCCAAAACTCAGGCAGAAGTACGGTGCCCAATAGACCCAAAGTCTCTTCTGCCTAATCTAGGTACCTTTTGGTAGCCACACTCTGTATGAGCCATACTTGCATCACTTCCAGAAAGAATTGCATACAGGGCTTTGGTGCTTGATCTCAAAAGTGGTAGAATCACATGGTTTGTCGCCTTTTTCAGTGTTTCTGTTAGACTAAAACGAGAGTTTTGAAATGAAAGGTATCTTTTATGGATGGTGGATAGTAGTCGCCAGTTTTTTTATTGCCCTTTACGTCGCTGGCACCATATTTTACGGCTTCACCGCCTTTTTTGAGCCAATTGTAGAAGAATTTGGCTGGAGTTACACTGAGGTTTCCATCGGTGCCTCTCTCCGTGGCCTGGAGATGGGCATATTGGCTCCGCTTATAGGCTTTTTAGTTGACCGTTTCGGCTCGAGAAAGCTAGCACTATTTGGTGTTATTACGGTCGGCGTTGGCCTCATACTGATCAGCCAGACCCAGTCACTTGTCATGTTGTACGCCGGATTTCTAGTCCTTTCTTTAGGGGCAGGTGGTTGCACAAGCATAGTACTGTATACGGCAGTTGCTAACTGGTTTAAGCGACACATCGGCAGAGCGCTAGGTATTGCAGCCTGTGGTTTTGGGTCTGGTGGGCTGATGGTACCGCTGATTCCCTTGCTCATTGATACATATGACTGGCGAACCACACTGGTTATTCTGGCATTGGGAATCTGGGTGATGGGGATACCTTTAGCATTAATTATTCGCGATAAGCCAGAACAATATGGTTATCTTCCTGATGGGGGCGTAATGCCCATATCAACCTCTGACTACTCAGCGGTGCCAGAACCTGCACAAGCCAGTTTCTCAGATCTCATTAAAGGCCGAACCCTCTGGTTTATCAGCCTTGCTGAGTCGATTCGATGGATAATAATCACGGCAGTTGTAATTCATATCATGCCATATCTAAGCAGTGTTGGTTTCCCAAGAGCAAGTGCTGCACTTGTAGCAGCAGCTGTTCCCTTGATTAGTCTGATTGGCAGATTTGGGTTTGGTTGGCTTGGAGACATCTTCGACAAAAGATATTTAATGGCTATAACGTACCTTCTCACAGGTATTGCAATGATTACTTTATCGTTTGTCTCTGAAGGGATAATTACATTTCTTTTTGTCATATTCTTCGCACTGGCGATTGGTGGTAGCGTAACACTCAGAGGGGCTATGCTCAGTGACTATTTTGGCAGAAACTCCTTTGGTAGAGCTCTGGGCATAAGCATGGGCGCTTCAGCAATCGGTAGCATTATAGGACCTACTCTAGCAGGACTGACATTCGATACCACGGGAAGCTATAAATTGATATGGCTAATCTACGGTGGACTGACAATTATTTCTATAACCTTAATACTCATGCTCAAACCAGCAGGAAGTCTAAATGCTGAACTCACAAATAGTGCAAACTAGTCTAATGGTCACATATTGATCAATCTCTGGCTAGAAAATATGCTGCTATTATCCCAGTCAAACTTGACAGTTAAATTCATTTTGGCTAGAGTTATTAGCTCGTAGACTAGATTTTTGGAATTTAATGCTTTGCCAAAACAGGCTTTTATTTCAAGGGAGGTTGTCAAAACATGAGCAGATTTAGAGTAACTTGCTATTTAGCTTCTATCGCCTTGCTCTTCGCTGTGCTTGGTGGGTTGTCAATTCAATCAACTGTGCAAGCAATGCCAAATACAGGTAGTACATCCACTTCGATATCAACAAACCAGATATCATCAAGTGGTGAAAAAATCACGCTCACCTGTCAATATCCTGTACTAAGCAGCTATGCCGGTGCTTATTTTTCTTATAAAGTCGAGTTGCTTTATTCAGGAGGCACAGAGCCGAAAGTTTTTGACCTTCGAGCCAAGGTGCCCGCTGGTTTTATCTCTTCGATTTCACCAGGCTATGGAGAGGGGACAGAAATTGCTGCTATTCGTCTCGACCCCCATAAAACATACCCGGATACAATCAACGTCACAGTAAGGCCATATGCCTGGTTGGTACCAGAACCGGGAGAATACGATATAACCGTGGAAGTTAGTTCGGGAGAAATCAAAGCCAGCATCGACCTTAAAGCTATAGTAACTGCCAAGTATGACTTGGAGGTTGAGCCTTCTAGCGGCTTACTCAATACTAAAGCCACCGCTGGCAAGGATAACTATTTTAATGTATCCATAATCAACACCGGGTCTGCAGATATCGAGAAAATCAATTTCAGTTCCAGAATAACTGGAGGACCTTCTGGTTGGAGCATTACATTTAACCCCGAAAGTATAGATTCTCTCCCAGCAGGGGATAAACGTGAAATCCAGGTTGATATAAAACCAACAGAAAAGACTATAGCTGGCGATTATATGATTACAATATCGGCCGAGCCGGAAGCCAAGAATGCATTTGGTAGCTTTAATCTAAGGGTAACCGTGCTAACACCTACAATTTGGGGTTGGGTAGGCATTGGAATTGTTATTCTGGTTATTGCTGGCTTAGCATTCATGTTTATGCGTCTGGGTAGGCGTTGAAGATAAAATGAACAAACAGGGCATTATAGAAACCAAAGACTTAGTCAAAGCCTACGGTAAATTTATCGCCGTAGACAAATTGAATCTTTGTATAAACGAGGGCGAGGTTTTTGGTTTTCTGGGACCGAATGGTGCAGGAAAAACTACTACGATACTAACGCTGCTTGGACTTACTGAGCCAACATCCGGCACAGCTCGGATATGCGGCTTCGACCCCACCAGAGAGCCAATCAAAGTGAAGCGCATTAGTGGGTATTTACCGGAAAAGGTGGGGTTCTACGAGG
>CP070642.1:56666-59970 GCA_020354105.1 Chloroflexota bacterium
GTCGTCGAACCGCTGCGACGGGTCTATGATACGACCACCGCGAATAAGCAGGTTCCCGGCTTGTCTATTCAGGCGCTCTGTTATCACGGATGCCTCATTACCTGTCATCCTCTACTGCCTCTCTTGCCAAGTTTGAACCCGCGGGCCAGAGCCTCATCTTCAGAATCGAAAATGATGAGATTCTCCTGCTGTATCCGGCCCAGCATAAAGCTGTCAGCATAATAGTACCTTTTGTTCTCCGCAATCCCCTGGTGCCACTTTGAGCTGGCTATATACTGCGGATGAATTTCATGTTCGCAGTAAACACACCGCAGCGTCAGCGGCTCGTTCGATACTATTTCAAATTCGGGCTTTATATACCGCGTTTCAGTCTCCTGATTGGTAACGCATTTCCTGTTCCGGCACCTGAGTCTAGTGCTGCGTTTATAAACCCGATAGTCTCTCTTCCGTGCAAAGGATGGGCCTTTCTCCTCAGGTATATCAACCTCCTTCGCCCCTAGAAGCAGAGCTATCAGTGCCATCCTGATCGGCACTCCCCTCTCTGCCTGCTTAAAGTACATGCTTCGGGGGTCTGCATCTACCTCATAAGCAAGCTCATCAACACGAGGCAGAGGGTGCATAACTATTGTCTCCTCAAATCCCTTTTCCTTGAGGAGTTTTCTGTCCACCACACGGTGGTTCTTCTCCGACTCCTGCCCCTCTACTGTAGTATCAAGTCTCTCCTTCTGCAGCCTGGTGACATAAAGAGCGTCAACCCCCCTTTCCAGCTCGATTTGGATACCGACATCCGGTATATTTGCCAGCTGATGCGGGCCACTTGGGGTTATGTATACGGCATCAAGGGGGAAAAGCCCTTTTTCATCCACATATTCCACACCGTTATATCTTTCCAGTCTGCCCGCATATTCTGCAGTCAGCTTCCGAATTACGTGCTCCGGCATCTCAAAGCCCGGGCTCGGCCTGAAATGGATAGTCGCGCCGAACCTGGCCAGCGCATAGGCCAGAGAATGAACCGTCCTACCATATTTCAAGTCTCCCCACAGAGCGATTTTTAATCCCTCAAGGGTTCGCCTTTCCTTCTTAAGCGTGTACAGGTCGCACAGTGTCTGGGTGGGATGCTCATGCCCTCCATCGCCAGCGTTTATTACGGGTACGCCAGCATAATCGGCAACCACCTTAGCCGCCCCCTCCCACGGATGCCTGATAACGATTATGTCCGCATAGCTTCCCACCACCCTCGCCATATCCGCGATGCTTTCGCCCTTCGCCAGCGAGGTATTACTCATCTCCACCACAGATATAACCCTGCCTCCCAACCTATTCATAGCGGCCTCGAAAGAAAGCCGCGTCCTGGTGCTGGGCTCGAAGAACAGGCTGGCCATTATCATGCCCCGACACATGTCAGTCTGCTGATATAAAGAGCCCGACATCTCGTCTGCCAGAGCGAAAACCATCTCAATCTCCTGATTCGAGAGGTCCTCTATGGTTATCAGGTCTCTATTCGCCAAGTTCATAAGCACCTCAACCTAACGAGTCCGTACTACACCCGTCTGGGTGGGGCTGACAATCACCACCTCGTCTTTGCCGTCGATCTCACTCAACCGCAGCTGTATCCGCTCGGGTTTGTAGGATGGGATGTTCTTCCCCACAAAGTTGGCCTTTATCGGAATCTCCCGATGCCCCCGGTCGATGAGTACCGCCAGTAAAATGCGCCGGGGGCGGCCGATATCTACGAGGGCGTCCATGGCGGCGCGAGCACTCCTGCCAGTGAACAGGACATCGTCAACCAGTATGACATCCTTATCTGTGATGCTGGTGGGTATGTCATTGGGGTGAACAACCAGTTCAACCTCCAGATATGGAAGGTCATCGCGGTGCGGCCCGATGTCGAGGGCGCCAACAGGGATATCCACCTTCTCGAAGCCCTTTATCACCCCCGCGATACGGTGAGCCAGAGGCACACCGCGAGTGTGTATTCCGATGAAAACCATGTCATCGCAGCCACCAACGCTCTCCACGGCCTCGTGAGCGATACGAACAAGCGCCCGGCGTATATCACCTTCCGACATTATTACTATTTCAGGCATAAAAAAACCTCCGCCTTTATCAGGCCGAGGGACCTTTATCTATATATAGTTTCCCCTGTTTTGGGGCCACCGTTCTCTCCCTTCTCAGTCTCTCTGTACTGAATTAAAGGCCTTGCTTAACGAGAATTATAACAGCTATTTCAGCGGTTGGCAATAGGTTTTAAATCAAGTTTTGGGACCGCTGCTCCGATGTTTTTCTTCTGAAACTACCGGTATTTCAACTGTAAAAGTTGCACCTTTCCCAGTAGCACTGTCCGCATAGATATAGCCATTGTGATCATGTATGATGCCGAAGCAAATACTGAGACCCAATCCAGTTCCTTTTCCCACAGCTTTTGTTGTGAAAAATGGATCAAATAGCTGTTTTAAATTTTCCTTTGCAATACCAGGGCCATCGTCACGGAAGATGATTCTGACTCTATTGCCACGATGAAGGGTTTCAATACATAGTATGCCTTTGCCATGTGCTTCTGTCATCGCCTGTTCCGCATTTGTGATTATGTTTACAAATACCTGCTCTAATTGATGGAAATCAGCCAGTGTCCGAGGTAGGTTGGAGTCTAATTCCATCACTACTTCAATATTGTTAGCCTTTAATCGATATGCATGGAGTTCCAAACTTTTTTCAACTACTTCGTTAATTGAAATCATTTCTTTTTGTGGCTTGTGTCTCCGGGCAAAGGAAAGCAAGTTACTTGTTATTTTGCTGGCCCGTTGGGACTCTTTGAATATTGTCTCCACATCACTCCTTACTTGCTTATCGATGTCCTGTCTCTCTACGAGAAACTGTGCGAATGCCTGTACAGCCGCGATAGGATTGTTCAGTTCATGCGCAACCCCTGCTGCTAACTCACCCACAGCAGCTAAACGCCCGGCGAGTTGCAGCTGCTGCTCCATCCTGATTTTCTCCTCTTCCGTTTGCTTCTGTTCTGTAATATCTACAAATGAAGATATCGTTTGTACAGGCTTTCCCTGCTCATCCTCCACCATACCTGCATAAACATAAACGTAAACTTCTTCTCCGTCCTTTCTCATGGCAACTAGCTCACCTTCCCAATACTTCTTCTCGAACATTGATGCCGCAATAGATCGAACGTCTTCACCCGGTTTTAACATAATCCAATATGGCATCCCAATCAGTTCGTCCTTATCATCTCCTCCCCACAACCGTATGCACGCTCTATTTACATAAGTGATTTTACCTTCAATGTCAGACA
>CP070642.1:60070-66296 GCA_020354105.1 Chloroflexota bacterium
AAAAAGGGGATGATGCGGCTAGTGTTTGGTCTGGGAACTCGCGCGGTTAACCGCGTGAGCGGCGATTATCCCAGAATGATCGCAGTCAGCCACCCTAACATCAGGCCAGAGATTGGTATGGAGGTAGCCAAGTATTCCCAGCGAATGGTAGACCTTCTTAACCTCGAAGAAAAGACTTTTGAGACTAGACCTTTTGTTGAAGTAATTAAGGGAGACAGATACCCCGCTCTGAATTTGCTTACATCTGAGATAGCTGATGGCTACCTGCGTGACTGGTTCGCAACTTCAACTGATGGCTCTGAGAAAAAACTAGTCTTGACCTTTAACGGTCTGATAGACCGAACCAAGATTGTCAAAATAATCGGGGAGATATTAGTCAAGTTGGAGAAAGCATGGGGGCAGCCGCTAGATATTGAATTCACAGCCTATGTTGACGTCGGGCGTAATGTAAGGACCAACTTGCTGCAATGTCGGTCATTGCGCGTGCCCACGCTAGCTGGTGTAAAAGGCAGCATACCCGAAGAGCTGCCTAGAGGGCAAATACTTTTCCGCTCTAATCGCGCGATAAATGCCGGAATGGTCAGCGACATTCGCTACATCATCTACATAGATCCCAGGAAATATGCCGAAGTAGCCACAATAGATACCAAGAAGTCTCTTGGACGAGTGATCGGCAAGCTGAATGACGAGTTGCGTAACAAGGAAGGCAAAGTCATGTCAATGGGACCAGGGCGGTGGGGCAGTAATAACATCGACCTTGGTGTTAATGTAGGCTATGCAGACATAGACGCCACTGCTGTTCTGGTAGAGATTGCCCGCGAGGAGGCGGGACACGTTCCAGAAGTCTCTTATGGTACTCACTTCTTCCAAGACTTGGTGGAGTCTGACATACTCTATCTTCCAGTTTATCCCGATGATGCTACTACTGATTTTAATACTGAATTCTTTTCCCATTCACCCAACATACTGAAAGACTTGCTGCCGGAACTAAGCAATCTCGAGGACATTGTACATGTTATTGATGTACCAAGGGCATCCGGTGGCGCTCTAGCCAAAGTCATCGCTGACCCGGAGACTCGCAATGCTGTCTGTTTCTTAGATAGAAGCAGAATGACAAATACTAATTAACAACAGGAGGAAAAAATGAATCTACAGAGACCAAATGCCAATGATACCACCAGAACAGCCAACCGCTCCAAAAGCGTTGTGCCAATGAGTGGACTTTGCAGTCGGTGTATTGACAGTTGTACCGGAAACTGCGAGGTTTTCAAGGCATCCTTTCGCAGCCGAGAGCTAATCTATCCTGGTCCTTTCGGGGAAATCACTGCGGGGGGAGACAAGAACTATCCAGTTGACTACTCACACCTTAATATCCAAGGTTATGCACTTGGAGCAAAGGGGCTACCAGAGGGGGTTATAGCTAACTCAGATACAGCCCTTTTCCCGGCGGTAAACACGGAGACTGAATACGGCTGGGATAGAAGAGTCAAGATGCGCCTACCCATATTCACCGGAGCACTAGGTTCTACCGAGATTGCTCGTAAGAACTGGGAACATTTTGCTGTTGGCGCTGCCCTGACTGGAATTACTCTCGTTTGCGGCGAAAATGTTTGCGGCATTGACCCCAGGCTTGAACTCGATAGTCACGGAAAGATCATTTCTGCACCGGATATGGACCGTCGAATTGAAGTATACCGTCGCTACCATAATAACTATGGTGAGATCCTGGTACAGATGAACGTTGAGGATACTAGGCTGGGTGTTGCCGAGTACATAATCCAGAAACACGGACTGGACACCATTGAGTTGAAATGGGGGCAGGGCGCCAAATGTATTGGCGGCGAGATAAAGGTTAACAGCCTTGAGCGTGCTCTAGAACTTCAGAGGCGAGGCTACATTATAACTCCCGACCCTTCACACCCACTCAGCCAGGCAAGCTTCAGAGATGGCTCACTAAAGGAATTTGAGCGCCACAGTCGCCTCGTCTTTATTGATGAAGAAAGCTTCTATACTGAGGTTGAACGATTACGGAACCTGGGCTTCAAGCGAATCACCCTGAAAACGGGTGCGTATAGTCTGCGTGAGCTGGCGATGGCAATTAAGTGGGGAGCAGAAGCCCAAATAGACCTGTTGACCATAGATGGCGCTGGCGGTGGCACTGGGATGAGCCCCTGGCGCATGATGGAGGAATGGGGTATACCCAGTCTGTATCTGCACTCTGCCGCCTATGATTTCTGTAGGAGGTTAGCTAATAAAGGTGAGCGTGTCCCCGATATTGCCTTTGGTGGCGGCTTTAGCAGTGAGGATGGTGTTTTCAAGGCACTGGCTCTAGGGGCACCTTTCACCAAAGCGGTATGTATGGGACGGGCTCTGATGATCCCCGGTATGGTGGGGAAAAATATCACCCAGTGGCTTAATGAGGGTAAGTTGCCCAATACCGTCAGCCAGTTTGGCTCGACTCCAGAAGAAATATTTATCTGCTACGAAGAGGTTAAAGATTTGGTCGGCGCTGATGAAATGAAGAATATCCCACTTGGTGCGGTGGGAATATACAGCTACGCTGAAAAGATAAGAGTAGGGTTACAGCAACTAATGGCGGGTGCCAGGTGTTTTAGTATTCCCGCAATAAGCCGTAGTGACCTAATGTCACTCACTGAGGAATGTGCTAAAGTCACGGGGATACCTTACCTGATGAACGCTTACCGAGATGAGGCTATGGAGATTATCGATGGGCGTCATAATGGGCTTGATGAGGATTATATTCTCGGTTCATTGGTTAGCTGTATAGGTACTTCTCGCAGATTCAGAACCTACGAATAATTGATGTAGCATGATAGCACGGACAGAGGAGGGACTCTTTGAACTGGACGTGGATACACTTATCCCGGCGGCCATAGAAAACGTGATAACCGCTTCTTAAGGGCTATCGAACGTATAGTAGAGGCAATGAAGCTCCGTGGCTGGGTTTAGCACCTTGAACTAATTGTTAATTCGGGTAACAAACGTCTGGAATGTCATATCTGCTCATCACATTTGGAAGGTGATATTCTCAAGTCAAATGCTATCTATATGAATAAGCCGGCTCATGAGGTATAATACTTTATCCGATTACAGAATCGAGGCATTTCTATTTGCTTGCGGTACATGTAGAGAATCTAGTCAAGACATATGATAGCCGACGTGTGCTTGACGGAGTTAACCTTGATGCGCAAGAAGGCGAGTTCTATGCTCTGATGGGGCCAAATGGTTCGGGCAAGACTACACCGATACAGTCTTATACTCAAGACTCGCTTGGAAGCTCGAGTAATTAATCAACCTCTGTAAACTGTAAAGGCACAGCCGCGATAAAAGCCTTGCCCGATTTTTCTTACATGAGGCTGGTAACTAGGTGGGATTCTTGACTAAGATATTGGACAAGCAAGATAATAGGGCATCTGTTTAGTTATTCCATCATTCTCAAGAGCAAAGAGGATAAGTGCCTGTCGAAATTGATGTAGCAATCATTGGTGCCGGTGTAATTGGCCTGGCTACGGCTCATGAAATCGCACAAGGGGAAAAAGTAGTTTTCGTCTTTGAAAAGAGCCGTACTTTTGGGCTCGAAACCAGTAGCAGAAATAGTGAAGTAATTCATGCTGGCATCTATTATCCTGAGGACTCCCTTAAGGCTAAGCTTTGTATAGAAGGCAAAAATCTGCTTTACAGGCTTTGTGATAGGCATAATATCGCCTATAAGAAGTCTGGCAAGATTATCGTGGCAGCAGATGAAAACGAGATTAACTGGCTCGAAGAGCTTTACAAGCAAGGGAAAAAAAATAGCGTCGAAGATTTAATGCTTCTTCCACGGACAGAATTAAAGAAACTTGAGCCAAACATCGAAGCAAGAGCTGGACTATTATCCCCTTCCAGCGGAATTTTAGATTCCTACTCTCTGCTGAAGTTTCTCTACAGCCAAGCGAGGGGAAAGGGAGCTGAGTTTGTCTTCAATACAGAGGTGATAGGAATAGAAAGGGCAGGGACAAAGTATAAAATTCAAATCAAGGACCGAGATGGGATTTCTGCTCTTATTGCACATGTTGTCGTGAACTGCGCTGGCTTGAACTCTGACAGGATAGCTCAGCTTGCCGGGATAGACATAGCTAAATCAGGTTACAAGCTTCATTATTGCAAAGGCGAATACTTCAGTCTGAATTCAAAATATAAAAATCTTGTAAGCAGGCTCATCTACCCAGCCCCAGAGCAAGCTGGACATGGAATTCATTGGAGACAGGCACTCGATGGCAGGGTGCTACTTGGCCCTAGTGCCCACTATGTTAAAGAGATAAATTATGCGGTTGATGAGACACACAAACAAGCCTTCTATGATTCAGTTAAACAATTCCTTCCTCTTGTTGACATTGAAGATTTAGCCCCGGAATCTGCTGGTATAAGACCAAAGCTTCAAGGGCCAGGCGACGACTTCCGAGATTTCATTATTACACATGAAGAGAAAGCGGGCTTCCCTGGCTTAATAAATCTAATCGGGATAGAATCACCCGGGCTCACCGCCTCGCTTGCCATTGCCAGATACGTGAGCAAAATAATGTCATAATTCAAGGTCTCTTTATGGCTTGGATAGGTGGTATCTTCAGCAAAGTCAATGTAAGCCAGAGCGAGCTAAGAAAGAAATTAGCCCTTATGGTGGAGACTGCGTATGCGACAGATAAATCTTCGGCTGCTGCTTACCCTCACCACATAAACTCTATCCTCGATGATACGAAAAGCAATGCCCTCGTAAAAGTATCTCTCCCTGATGAAGGAACACCCCCAGAACATGTTTATACAAATCACCAAGAAGAACTTGCCTCAATTTATGATGGTCACTTTTACAATTTGGAAAGCATGGATTCTGAATTTTCTCAAGCTCAGCAGATGGTAAATGAAACAGCCGCTGGGTCCTTGATCCATTTACTGTCAAAACTTCCTGGTAACCTGGAACAAAAAGTCAGGAAGGCATTAACTAACCTGGATGGTGATTATGCTTTGGCAGCAAGTGATACCAACCAAATAGTGATATCGCGTAATTCTTTAGGTACAAAACCGCTTTATTTCACCGAAGACGATAGATTCTCCGCCTTCGCTTCTAACAAGAAACCTCTGTGGAAGATATGCTTGGATGAAGTCATGCCTCTCAGGGCTGGTATGCTCGCTATTCTTAACCATGAAGGAGTTAGTATAAAGAAGGCTTTGCCTTTTGATGAAAAAGAAATCAATATAAAGAGCATGGCTCAGGCTGTGAATGCTTATGAAGAAGCACTTAACTCAGCAGTGAGGAAAAGACTATCTGCGGTGAACCACATAGATAAAATCGGTGTGCTGTTGTCGGGTGGCGTGGATAGCTGTCTGATAGCCAAGCTAGTGTACGACATTGCTTTTAGTACGGGAATCGAAGTAATTGCGTATACTGCTGGTTTACCTGATTCGCCGGACGTAAGTTTCGCTCGGGAATTTGCCAAAGGACTTGGTATTAAGCACGAAATCAGGGTATTAAGCATTAATGAAGTCGAAGAATGCGTTCCAAAAGTCATTGAAGCAATTGAGGATAGTGATTTCGTGCAAGTAGAAACTGGCATCGGTCTCTATGCTGCAATAGACATAGCTAGCCAGGCTGGCATTAAGGTGGTTATCTCTGGACAAGGGCCTGACGAATTGTGGGGAGTTTACAACTGTTACCCCAAAGTATTAGGTAAAGACGGTCGTCAGGAACTTTGTCATAGAATGTGGGACGACTTCACCAAGGCGGACATAGAGACATTAGATAGAGAAAACAAAATAGCCATGGCTCATAATGTCGAGTTGCTCTTTCCTTATTTAGATACCGAAGTGGTAAATGTAGCTATGAGCGTGTCATCTGAATTGAAAGTAATATCTGAAGAAGACCACTTAGGAAAGCATCCACACCGTCAATTGGCTATAAAAATGGGCATTTCTGGGAAGTATGCCAATAGAGAAAAATTTGCTATACAGCATGGTACAGGTATCCATGGTATATTAGGTGATATAGCTAAAAGGAATGGATTTAACCCTGCTCTGGTGAAAGATATTGGCTACAAAAGTGAGGAAATTACCACCGAGAAAATGGGCAGTTCTGCCAGGTATGGCTATCGCTACACCGCGAAAAAACTCTGGCAAGTACCTCAACATATACAGCTTTTTTTGCATGCACTGGCATACAGGCAAGGATTGCTTG
>CP070642.1:66396-69605 GCA_020354105.1 Chloroflexota bacterium
AATTTACCTTTAACGCTCTCAAAGTAGGTGATACCACCATAAAGTTATCCTATGCCCATGACAACGAGCCGCTCAATTCTTCGAGCAAATATTACAAGGTACATATAATCCCGTAGTTATTGGAATGCTGGGGTTGAGCTTCCGTCCAGCCGTGACGATCCTCAAAGTCTGTCACTGCATTGGTCTGATATTATTTAGATCGTTACAGCGCTGCCGGCATTGTTAAAGAAAAATCTGTCACCGAACTCCTGGGACAACCTGGCGGCTGCCGGCAGTCCTGTGCAGTGGGAAACGCCAATCTTCTCAACGCCAAGCTTCTTTAATTCGGTAATGGCAGAATCCATTTGTTCTTTGGAGGCATGGATAAGGTGAGTCCCGCCTATGACCATGTGTATTTGTTCTACGCCGGTTATTTTTTTGCCATGATGTATGGTGTTTATCATGCCCCTGTGCCCGCAGCCTAAAACTACAATCAGTCCGTTTGGGCTTTTGATGATGAGCGCCTGGTCATCCCTGAGTGGGTCGGGATTAAGCTCGCCGTTTTCCTTCACAAAAAGGTCAGGGTCAACCTTCTCGTATTTGGTTTGCATAGGTATCTCGCCGCTGGTGACGATATTATCGGTAATCCACACTGGTTCTGTATTGATACTGAAAGAAGCCCCCCAGCTCTCCAGCGCTTCTCTGGCAAAGGGTATGCCGGCGTATTGCTCTCGCCTGCTGAAGGTGCGTGAGTACTTGGCTGCCCAGATGTCAGGATGGGCAATCACCTCGATTCTCTTCCTCGTCGCGCTCAGCACACGTTGAAAGCCACCGGTATGGTCGCGATGTCCATGGCTCAGAACTATCCTCTCGACCGCAGACAGGTCTATGCCCATGATGGCAGCGTTGTACGCGGCTGATATGTCAAACCCCGTATCCAGAAGGACCTTGTAATTATCTACCTCCACGAGTACGCATAATCCCCACTCGCCCAGCAGCCCTACCCTGCCGGCGGTGTTTTCAGCCAGCGTGGTGAGTTTTACCTGCATTTTCTCAGCTCCCTTCCACTTTTATCTCATCTCCTACCTTTGCGCCCAGAAATTCGGCGGCATTACCGTTCTTCAGCGATATTTCCAGATAGCCGCTACTGCCCATTATGGCTGCCAGGCCTTTCGTCTCAGCGTAGAACTGGCTTATGCCGTGTATTTGCTGCTTGCCTGTTGTTATCTCGATTCTTCCTGTCGGCAGGTCGCCGCTCCTGACATTGGTAACCAGGTTGCCGAAGTTGTCTATGTGTAGCACATGGCCGATTAAGTTTCCCCAGTCGTTTTTGTACGGTCGGGGTATGGGGAATGCGTAGACCTGGCTCAGGCTGTGTCCGAACCTGTTTAGAGGCATACCCACGGAGATAAGGGCAGCAACAGGGGCAAAGATGTCCCGCCCGTGGAAGGTGGCGCTCACCGTTTCATGCCAGAAATCCTGGTTGGTTATGGCGGCCGCCTCGAGTCCGCCTCCGAGCTTTCTCGGCTCTGGAGTGGCGGCTATTTGAGTGGCTGGCGTGGCTGAAGTCTTGTCCATCTCGTCTATTATGTAGCTCAGAATGCCGTTATCAGGTGCCAGGAACAAGTCTGTGGGCGTTTTCAATATAATTGCTTTACGCTGGCTGCCTACGCCCGGGTCGACTACAGCCACGTGTATTGTTCCCGTGGGAAAATATTTGTAGGTGGTACTGAGTACGAAGGCAGCCTGTAGGACGTTCTGCGGCTCGATGGTGTGGCAGATGTCGACGATGACCGCTTCAGGATTGGTGGTCAGGATTACTCCCTTCATACTGGCCACATAGGCATCGCCGGTGCCGAAGTCTGTGGTCAAAGTGATGACCGGAGGCATGTCTTTCTACTTCTATCTAGTAATAAGCACAACCGCGATGCAGATAATCACAAATAAGATAACTAAGGCGATGGTGAGCTGGAGCAGGCTTTTTTCCACGCCGCGCCGTGTCCTGTACACGCTGTCCGGCTGCCCGAATATACCTCCAAGCCCGCCGCCATGCACCTGTAGTGTAAGCACCACGATCAAGGCTACAGCTACCACAATCTGGGCAATAAGTAGATAGTCACTCATTCTATTTTCCTCCGAGTTTATGTAACAATATTTCCTTCGCCATGCCGGGGTTAGCCCGCCCCTTGGTCTCCTTCATCACCTGACCAATAAGGAAAGCCAGTGCCTGCTCTTTGCCCTTCTCGTAATCGGATACCGCCTGGCTGTTGTCGGCTATTACCTCGGCTACTATTTTCTCTATTTCATCCGAGCTGCTTATCTGGCTCAATCCCTTCTCGGCAACGATGTCGCTGGCTGTCTTGCCGCTGAGGAACATTTCTTCGAAGACCGTCTTAGCTGCCGGCCCGCTGAGGACACCCTTATCCGCCAGCTTCAACATCTCCGCCAGATGCTTCGGGCTGACCTTGGTATCTTCGATGCTGGTGTTGGTGGCGTTGAGCATCCGGCTGAAGTCTCCCAGCAGCCAGTTGCTTACAGTCTTTGCCTTCTTGGGCAGGTCGGCACCGTTTGAAGAGCCTGTCATCTGCTTAACACAGTCCTCGAAGTAGTTAGCCATCGCCTTTGAATCTATAAGCAAATTGGCGTCATACAAGGGTAAGCCGTACTGAGAAATGAAGCGGTCTCGCCTGGCGTCGGGCAGCTCGGGCAGATGCGATTTTATTTCCTCCACCCATTCACGGCTGAAGACAAGCGGTGGCAAATCCGGTTCAGGAAAATAGCGGTAATCGTGGGCATATTCCTTGCTTCTCTGGCTCACAGTTACCCCCTTTGACTCCACCCAGCCCCGCGTCTCCTGTACCAGCTTGTCACTTTTCTCCATAACCTCCTGCTGTCGTTTAGCCTCGTAATCCAGAGCCCGGTACACGGCTCTGAAGCTGTTCATGTTCTTTACCTCCACCTTTGACAGCAATTCAGTGGTGCCCTTGGGGCGTATGCTGATATTGGCATCACATCTGAAGCTGCCCGCCTCCATATTGCCTGTTGACACGCCCAGATACTGGAGTATAGCTCGCAGCTTCATCAGATACTCCCTGGCTTCCTCGGGCGAGGTTATGTCCGGCTCGCTGACTATTTCCATCAGTGGCACACCTGAGCGGTTGACGTCCACCAGGCTGTAGCTTTCGCCCTCTGGTGAGTTGCAGTGCGTCAGCTTTGCCACGTCCTCTTCC
>CP070642.1:69705-73893 GCA_020354105.1 Chloroflexota bacterium
AGGCGATAGTCCTGCGGTTTCTGCCTTAAGTTCTGGGTACTGAAGCAACAAAGATAAGCAATATTGCTCGAGTGAACTGGATGAAGAGAGAGTGGGCACTACAGGTTTAAAACTTTGAAGACTTTTGATACCCCCTCGTTTTCTCTCCGTGGCTTTATATTTCCTCAAAGTGTCTCCCAGAACACGCTCATCAATTTTCAATAACCGGGCAAGTCTTTCCACATAAACGGCTTGCCGTATTAAATCCTTCATCTGGGCAAGCAGCGGCAGAAGTTTCTCTACGGCTAAAGACTTGCCTCTGGCACTTGACAGGTCCAATTGATGACTTACTTTTTTGAAAATGAAATCAATCATAGGTTTGGCATTCTTTGTCAACTCGTGCCATTGAGAAGCGTTTTCCCTGATTAGTTCATCCAGATCCTTACCTGGAGGCAGTTCGCAGACCTTTACTTCGAAATCTTGAGCATAGCTAAACATCATTGACGCTGGGTCATATCCCCGCGACGAATAGTCTTTCAATGCAACTGACAGCATATTATCGACCATTTCACCACTTCTTGAGACGGCTTCCTCTCCCGCAGCATCGGCATCAAGGGCCAGTATTAAATTACTGGTCAGGTTTTTGAGAATAGCTAGCTGTTTTTCAGTTATCGCTGTACCCATGAAGGCAACTATGTTATCGTATCCGTACTGATGGGCTGTGAGAACGTCCATATAGCCTTCAGTAATTATAGCTAAATCTTTTTGACGAATGGCTGTTTTAGCTCGGTCAATGCCGTATAGGCTGCTGCTCTTATCGAAAACTGGTGTTTGGGGGGAGTTTAGATATTTGGGCAGAGAATCGTCTAATGCTCTGCCAACAAAACCTATAAGCTTGCCCTGGATGTTCCTAATAGGGAATATTAAACGATTGCGAAATCGATCGTAGTTGTTTCTATCCTCTCTCTCTACTAACAAGCCAGCAACTAGTAGTTCTGTTTCTCCATATCCCTTGCCGGTCAAATACTGCTTTATGGTATCCCATCCTTCTGGGGCGAAACCTAGCTGGAAGTTCTTTATTGTCTCAGTCGCGAGCCCTCGTTTGGTCACATAATTTCTTGCTATCTCGCCATTCGGGGTATTTAACAGCAGGTGATGATAGTATTCAGCAGCGGCTTCGTTGATTTCGTACAGCCTTTCCTTTTCTTTGTTTTGTGTCTGTCTTTTTGGGATTGTCAGGGCATCCAAGGGAACTCCTGCCTTATTAGCTAAAAGCTGCAGGGCTTGCCCGAAGTCGATTCCCTCCTTCTTCATTACGAAGGAAAAAATATCGCCGCCGGTACCGCAGGCACCGAAGCAATGCCAGCTCTGCCGCTCGGGGAATACGAAAAACGATGGAGTTTTTTCGGAATGAAACGGACATGAGGCCTTATAATTTCGCCCCGATTTTTGTAATTTAGTATATTCAGAGACAATTTGCACAATGTCCAGTCTCTGTTTTACATCATCAATTACGCTCATTTCAGAAACTCAATCGCTTGTTCCAAATTTCTGCTGCAAATGACAATTTCATTTTAGCGTGCGATTTCTTTAGCCGTCCGTAATGCATACTGGTCTGTCATGCCGGCAATGTAATCAATAACCTTCCGTTCTACAGTGTCGTCGCGCAACACATATTCTTTAGGCAATTCCTTCTCGTGTTTAAGGAAATACGAATATAGAAGGTGTATTACCTTCTTCGCTTTTGATGTGTCTTTACTGGCTAGCCTGGGATTATACACTTTGTCAAACAGAAATTCACGCAAATTATTGGTGACTTCGAGGGTTTTATAATTCATTCCAATAGTTGTATTTTTTAACATTGGACTTGCTGTTGATGTCAAGGAATGATTGACTATATCTTGGACGAGGGTGTTAATTCGCTGGCTGGAGGTTTTACCCAGCAACTTTACTGCGGAAGCAGGTAGCTCGTTCTCGTCTATAACACCAGCTCTTATGGCATCGGCGATATCGTGGTTGACATAAGCAACAGTGTCAGCCATCTTGACTACTTGTCCTTCGATGGTGTTAACTTCCGTCCATCCCTCTCCGAGTATCTCTATTTCGCTCTTAGAATGATGCAAGATGCCATCTCTAACTTCCCAGGTCAGGTTTAATCCTTGTCCGTCTTTTTCCAGAAGGTCGACTACTCTTAAACTCTGCTCGTTATGTTTGAATCCACCTGGGGATAACTCGTTTAGGACATGTTCGCCTATATGGCCGAACGGGGTGTGACCCAAATCATGCCCTAAAGCGATAGCCTCGGTTAAATCCTCGTTAAGATTTAGCGCTCTGGATATAGTACGGGCAATCTGAGAGACTTCTAAGGTGTGTGTCAGCCGTGTTACATAGTGGTCACCCAGAGGGGCGATAAAGACTTGTGTCTTGTGCTTGAGACGGCGAAAGGCGTTTGAGTAGATGATGCGGTCTCGGTCGCGCTGAAAATCTGTTCGAATTGGGCAAGGTTCCTCCCATTTGAGCCTGCCCTTGCTGAGCCTGCTTTTTGAAGCATAAGGGGAAAGGCTGTTTTCAGCTTCTTCTATACGCTGCCGTATGTTCGGGTTGACCATCTAAAACTTAAATTATTGCTTTTCTGCTCTTCTATAAGTGCTATGGCCGACCAAGCTTTGCTTCAATAGCAGCGATTATACGCCTTGTCTCACTAATCATGTCAGGGCTTACTGAAACTGAGGTGATGCCCCATTTTACCAGCTTCTCAGTTAGCTCTGGGTAGACTGATGGTGCTTGTCCGCAAATTGAGGAGGTTGCCCCCTTGCTGACCGAGGCCTTAATAAGTTTTTCTAAAGCCATGAGTACTGCCTCATTTCTCTCATCAAATTGCGGTGCTAGTTTGGGATTGTCTCTGTCTATCCCTAAAATAAGTTGTGTTAGGTCGTTAGAGCCGATAGAGATACCATCGATGCCGACATCTAAGAATTTGTCTATAAGAAATACATTTGATGGCACTTCAGCCATCATCCACAATTTGAAATTAGGGAATTGATACAATCCCTCAGCAACGAAGAATCTTTTTATCGCGGCCAGTTCATCTACGAAACGGACGAATGGAATCATGACGTATAGATTATCGTAGTGCTGACAAACTTTCTTGATAGCGTCTACTTCAAGTCTGAAAACTTCGGTTTCTCTTGTGTATCGTGAACAGCCTCTGTACCCGAGCATGGGATTCTCTTCGAATTCCTCGTATTTTTCCCCGCCACGCAGGTTTCTGTACTCATTGGTTTTGAAATCAGTAGTGCGATAGACTACTGGCCTGGGGTGAAAAGCTTTGGTAAAAGTGGTAATACTTCTGGCTAGCATTTCCATAAATTGCTCACCCTTACCCTCGTGTAGCATATATCGTGGATGCCCACCAATTTGAGCTATCATAAATTCAGCTCTAAGCAGGCCAACCCCGTCCACATGTCTTGCAGCGACGACCTCAGCTAGTTCTGGTTCAGCCAGATTTACATAAACTCTAGTTTTTGTTTCAATTCGTTCCTGGCTGATAACTGCTGGGGCGGCTGTTGTTGGCTTGGCTACTTTGCCGGCGTAAACTTCTCCGCCTGAACCATCTACAGTTATTTCCTGCCCATCGCTCAGAGTTTTGGTTGCCACCTCTGTACCTACTACGCAAGGGATACCCAATTCACGGCTGACGATGGCTGCGTGAGCAGTCCTACCACCTCGGTCAGTGACTATAGCCGTTGCCCGCTTCATTGCGGGCACGAAATCTGGAGTTGTCATTTCGGCTACAAGAACATCGCCATTTTTTACTTTGTCTATCTGCGAAGCCTCCACAATCTTGACTGGGCCAACAGCTATCCCCGGGCTGGCTGCAACGCCAGTTAAAATTGCCTTAGCTTCTATTTTGGGAAGTGTCCTTGTCTCCTCCTTTGGTTTAATGGTGGTCACAGGCCGCGTCTGAAGGATAAAGAGCTCTGTTCCCTCTTTTGCCCATTCGATATCTTGCGGAAACTGATACTGCTCCTCAATCATTTTGCCCAATTCACCCAGGGCAACAATATCTTTATCGGCTAGCTTTTGCTTGTCTTGCTTTGATGGTGGAACAGAGGTCTTGATGTTGGGTTCAAGTTCGCCTGCCGATGCTTTTATGTCCTTCACCAGTTGCCATTCTTGCTTGTGGATTTTCTTGTCTATGATTTTGAT
>CP070642.1:73993-77171 GCA_020354105.1 Chloroflexota bacterium
CCACCGTTCTAACGTTGTGACTTCAACTCCTAACAACCAAGCCACCTTATCTATTGTCAGCGGATTGATTCTATGTTCACGGTTTATCATATTCCACCTCCTCTATCACCCCAAACCTTTTACTACTACGACTATAGCGCACCCTACCTGTTAATCAAGTAACCAAACGGCTTAATCTTGGTAGCCGATAGTATCAGATTGGCTTGTTCGATAGATAAATATATCGGCTTACCAGAAACAAGCATACATAATCTGTCCAAGAACTGGTGAAATAATGTCGTCTCCCCTCCACATAGCTATGCGCACAATAGAACAGTGGTCCCGATGCTTGTCCTATGGTGAGTAGAAGACTATGTTGCGCAAAAGAATAAAATTGTTTCAGGAAGAGTTCGACTCTCCCCCCGTCTCCACCATCGCAATCGAGTCCCGCCTCCCCCAATCTCATAATTTGCAGGCTATCGAGCTGGAAGCATTCCAGTAGAGATGTAGTATAATTACAATATCGAAATACTGTGAGGGAATAAAATGATAACAAGAAGGGCTTTAGTTAGCGTTACTCTCATGATAGTTATTACTATACTCACCACCCTCGTAGGTGGTTGCGTTGAATCGTTTGAGAAGGTAACCGGCTCGGGTGAACTCACTACTTGGGACTTCGACCACAAGGATTTTAAAAGAATAGAAGCTGGTTCTGGCTTTAAGCTTGACATTGCTAAAAGCGATTCTTATCTGGTACGCATCACTTTTGACAATAATCTACTTCAATATCTTGATATCAAGAAAAAGGGCGATATACTGCACATAGGCTTAGAGCCAAAATACAATTATAGCAATTGCGCTCATAGTGCTCACATCACTCTGCCTGACTTACGTGAGCTGAACTTGTCTGGGACCTCCCAAGTCAAAATCAAGGGGTTTCAGTCCTCGCATGCAATGCGCTTTGAATTATCAGGAAATAGCAGTATTAATATTAACGATTTAGAGGCCGGCGATATACGGTGCGAGATTTAACGTGCTAGTAGTGCTGTAGGCAATATGAAAGTAGATGGTGATACAATAATACAGTCTGGCGTAAGTAATAATGAAATCGCAGGTTCAGCAAATGATATTACTATTCAAGCAAGTGATGGGAGTAAAGGGATGCTAAAAGATTTTCCTGTGGCTAATGCTAAAGTTAATCTAAGTGGGAGGAGCGAAGCCACTATTAACACTAATGGAAGGTTAGACTGTAACCTGAGCGGCTCTTCAAGGCTTAATACCATTGGTGCCCCAAAGTTAGGTGAGATCAAGATATCTGGCAATTCAACGATAAACCGGGAATAAGACAGACCGGCGACGATCCTTTATTAAGGAGGCATCGGTTAGTATCCCGAAGGATTTGGTTTGTATTGGGGGACTGACAGAGAGAAATTCAAGGAATTTCCAGCTTTTGCCACTGCTCATCTGATATCGGCCTTAGAACTACCATTAGCACAACATTAACAATACTGACAGCAGCACAGACTATAAAGGCCAACCTGTAGAGGCCAGTTATATCAAATATGTAACCAGCCAAGAAAGGACCGATTGCCCCTCCGATGGTATAAATGAAAGCAACAGTCCCTAGTATTGAGCCAAGTGAACTTAAGCCGAATAGTTCGCCCAGCAGTAGAGGCTGTAAAGCCACAATGTTGCCATAGGCAAAGCCAAAAACAACACCGAAAAGATATAACATCCATATCTCTCCGGCTGATATCAGCCAGAGGAAAGCTACTGACATCAGAATAAATGCAGAAACGAGAGAGGGTTTAACCCCAAACCTATCACTGGCACCACCTCCTGTAATCCGGCCGACAGTACTCATCCCGCCGACTGTGGCCAGTATACCAGCAGCGGTTGTTGCTGAAATCCCCAATCCAGTGGCATGAATAACAATATGTACCATGACGGTATGCAAACCGAAACCGAAACAGAAGTATATAATACAAACCATCCAGAACTGCCTGGTATGCATTGCCTCTTGAAGAAAAAACCCCCGAGCTTCTGAAACCGAACCTTCCTGTTTTACTTTGTCCTCGCCATACGGCAACTGCCCTATCTGACGCGGGTCACGCTTGAGAAACTGTGCTGCCAGCATAACCAGTACCAAAGCGATTAGACCGATGATAATGTAAGCAAGATCCCAGTCATAAACGGAGATGAGCCAGCTAGCCAGTGGCGGAACAGTTAAGCTGCCAAAGCCAATGCCAGAAGCAACAATGCCAGTCATCAGCCCCCTTCTCCCTGCAAACCATCTGGTTACGGCAGGCGCTAATGAGGGCCAACCACTACCTACACCAGCAGCTACTATCAGTCCGTAGAACAAATAGAATTGCCAGATGGCACTGACTTGCGATAGTAACAGAAAGCCCAGGCCTAAAAAACAGCCGATGGCTGTACCCACTACCCTTGGCCCAAACCTGTCACTTAATCTACCGGCAAAAATCCCCAGAAAACCGGCTACCATTGTAGACAGTGAATAAGCACCAGACGTTACGGCCCTCGCCCAGCCAAATTCCTCTAACAGCGGCTCTAAAAAAACACCAAAAGTATAGTTTATACCGAATGCCAGAGTCATAACCACGAAGGCCGCTGAAACAATAACATAGCCGTAAAAAAACTTTGGCTTTTCTGAGGTATGCATATCCTTATCTTATCACTAAAAGTAGTTGCAGCGTTCAAAATCAGAAAGATCAAGAGTTTTCCGAAGTACTTGTGAGCTTCCTAGGCTAAAGTAGCTTGGCTGAGCTATTTTTTACATGTGATACTCTACCCTGCGAATGGGTCTTAATAGCGAAGCCAGTATAATACTTGAAATACTGAGGCCAACACAGACCAGGAAGGCCAGCTGATAGCTCTTGGTAGTATCAAATATATAGCCTGCCATAAACGGGCCGATGGCGCCCCCGATGCAATAACCGAATGATATAACTCCTAGAATCAAACCATGTGAGCTCAGCCCAAAAAGATCTGCTATTAGAGGCGATACTATTACACCAGTACCAAAAGCAAATCCAAAGACAGCAGCAATGAAGTAGAGCATCCATGCCTCTCTTGCCGGTACCAGCCAGAATAAGGCTATAGTCATCAAAACAAAACCCATAATCAAAGCTTGTTTGTTGCCAATTCTATCGGCAGAAGTACCCAGCACAACTCTGCC
>CP070642.1:77271-81669 GCA_020354105.1 Chloroflexota bacterium
GTTGAATCTACATATCAACTAGCGAAGGAAGGCATCAAGGTAAACTTTACGCTTTGCTTCTCTGTAAACCAGGCTCTACTGTCCGCAGCAGCCGGAGCCGCATTTGTCAGCCCTTTTGTCGGCAGGCTTGACGACATCGGCGAAAATGGCATGGGACTCGTAAAGGAAATTGTCGCAGCATACAAAAACTACCCTGATTCTATTAAGACGCAGGTAATCGCTGCCAGTATCAGGCATCCGCAGCATTGTATCGAAGCAGCTCAAGCTGGTGCCCAAATAGCTACCGTTCCATATCAAGTGCTAACTCAAATGATTCAACACCCATTGACCGATATCGGCATAAAGCGATTCCTAGAAGATTGGAATAAGGTAATGGGACCTACTACCACAGATACCAAGCACTAGGTAGCAAACTATACTTTATATGAGAGGTTACTAACATGAACATCGCTGAACTGGAAACAAAAACTCGAGATGAACTGGTCGAGATGGCCAAACAACAGAGTATCGAAGGTTACAGTGGGCTTAAGAAACAAGAGCTTATCATGCGGCTTGTTCAAGCTCAGACTGAACAGCAGGGTTACCTGTTTGTCGGCGGCATTCTGGATATCGTGAGCGATGGCTATGGCTTCCTGCGTCAGGAGAGCCTGTTACCAGGACACACTGATATCTACATCTCCAACTCCCAGATTCGCCGCTTTGGCCTAAGGCCTGGCGACACTGTCTCCGGACAGGGCAGGCCACCCAAGGAGGGGGAGAAATACTGCAGCCTGATCCGTGTGGAGGCTATTAATGGGATAGACCCGGAACAATCTAAGGGCCGAACTCATTTCAATTCGCTGACACCGACTTTTCCAGATGAGATATTCAACCTCGAGACGAATTCGAACTATTTATCAACACGTCTGATAAACCTGATATCTCCCATCGGTCGAGGTCAGCGCGGGCTTATCGTGTCACCACCCAAAGCCGGTAAAACTGTGCTCCTTAAGCATATAGCCAACTCTATCGCAACTAACTACACCGAGCCTCACTTGATGGTCTGCCTCATCGGTGAGAGACCCGAAGAGGTCACTGACATGAAGCGCTCGGTAAAAGCCGAGGTTGTTGCCGCCACCTTCGATGAGCTGGCAGAGAACCATACAAGAGTAGCAGAATTAGCCCTGGAGCGAGCCAAAAGACTGGTGGAAATAGGTAAGGATGTAGTCATTCTGCTCGACGGCATTACCCGGTTGACTCGCGCCTATAATTTAGCGATGCCGCCCAGTGGACGCACGCTGTCCGGAGGCATTGATTCAGTAGCCCTCTATCCGCCAAAGCGCTTCTTCGGCGCAGCTCGTAATACCGAAGAGGGCGGCAGCCTGACCATAATCGCTACTTGCCTGGTTGACACCGGCAGTCGGATGGACGAGCTGATTTACGAGGAATTGAAGGGCACTGGCAATATGGAATTACACCTCGACCGCCGCCTGGCTGAAAAAAGAATCTTCCCAGCTATGGATATACTGCACAGCGGCACCCGTCGTGAGGAGCTCTTGCTCGATGAGACCACATTGAAACAGGTCTGGTTACTACGGCGCATAGTCACCATGCTGGCTGAGGATTCACCGAACAGCACCGACGCCACTGAAAGACTTCTCGACCGCATGGCTAAAACCAAGACCAATGCTGAGTTTCTGACAACGCTATCCAAAGACATATAAGCGAGTAATCATTTGTCATTGAGATGAAAGGGGAAATCATAGCTTACAGCGTAAGAGGGAATCTGCTCAAAATCTCAGACGAGCAATTGTGTACGAATATGAAAGAGGCTGACTCTATTGACTTTCACCTGTTTCATGTTATGATAACAGGCAAAATTGCCTGGAGGAAGCGATGAAAGCAAGAATTACAGCTACAGCACTTGTTCTTCTATCGCTCGCTGTGTGCCTGATACCAGTGCCAGCCCATGCCGGCTTCCTAACGTTGAGCCTGTCACAAGGACCCGTTGGAACAAACGTGAGCATTCCCTCTGTGACCGGCTACGGTCTCGGCAATTACCAGCTTTACTGGGGCGAAACCGACCAGCTTATAGGCCAGGGCGAAGTCCAGCAAGGTATGGCCACGATAGCCTTCATCGTTCCAGAAGCCGTCAGGGGCAAGCACAAGGTAACCTTGAAGATAGCTGGTGAGTTCTTTAACAGTGAATTTACTGTCACTCCATCTATTAGTCTCAGCATTGACCAGGGTACCGTAGACTCAAACTTGACCGTCACCGGCAGAGGTTTCAACGCCAACGAGTCTAATATACAAATACTCTATGATAACAGCCCGGTGGAAACCGGTATCGCAGCCAGCAACAAAGGAAGCTGGCAAAGCACATTCAAAGTCCCAAAGAGCAGCCGGGGGCAACATACTATCGACACCACGGGAACCACACCATCTTCTGAGGTCGAAGACAAGGTTTTCACAATAATCCCCAAAATAGACGCCAACCCTTCATACGGATGGGTAGGCACGACGGTGGGCGTATATGGCAGCGGTTTTGCCAGCGGGGAAACAAACATCAGAGTAACTTACGATGGTGTAACGGTAAAAATTGGCATAGCAGCTGATGCCAGTGGCTCATGGCAGTCTAGTTTCTCCGTCCCGGCGTCTTCTAAGGGTAGCCACGACATAAGAGCTTACGGTGCTATTACTAACGAAGCTGATTTAGTGGCAGCCAACTTCTCCGTGTCTCCGGGGATAAAGCTTGAACCTGTCTCCGGTTACATCGGTGGCGCCATCCATGTCGGCGACGGTCTCTGGGTCAGCGGTGTCGGTTTCGAAGCCAATGAGAGCGGTATCAGAGTCACTTTTGACGGGTCTCTGAATATCAGCAACATAGTCGCCGATGCCAGAGGCTCATGGTCAGATAGATTAGAGATACCGCTTTGTAGCAAGGGAGAGCATACCATAGACGCTTCTGGGGAGATAACTAGAGCCACCGATATTGTGGATGCTATCGTAATCGTCTCACCGAGAATAGAGCTGAATCCGGCTTCAGGAGCTATAGGTTCCGATATAACCGTTCACGGCGATGGTTTCGCAGAAAATCAGGTTATCACTATTAGCTACGATGGAGTTCAGGTTTCCACCAACGCAGCTACGGATAATAAAGGCAGCTTCACAACCAGCTTCAAAGTCCCAGAAAGCAGGGCCGGTGACCATACTGTAACTGTCACTGACGCTACAGCCTCCGTATTCTCCGCGAGTGTAAACGTAGAATCAACACCACCACCAATACCCAATCCTATATTTCCGGAAGCCGGCGGTGAGTTCGGCTTTCTCAATACGACCCCCATCACCTTCAACTGGACAGACGTCGAAGACCCCAGCGGAGTCTACTATATACTCGAAATAAGCCCCAGTGCCAATTTCGCCGGTACGGTGATTCGAAAAGAGGGCCTGACTGCATCCGAGTACACACTGACCGATAACGAAGGACTGACAAAGGGGAACTACTACTGGAGAGTCAAAGCCGTAGATGGCGCTGACAATCAGAGCGAATGGACAAACGGGCAACTCTTCGAGGTCGGCGGATTGAACTGGTGGCTAATATTAATCATTATCGCAGTCGTCGCAGTTGTAATCATCATCATCTGGCGCTTAGTATCCGTAAGCCGTAAGGACGAGTGGAAATAAAGGCGCAAACTTGACAATATATGGCTTATAGCTTAATATTGAAAAAGTTAACCAATGGGTTAACGTAAATTAAGGAGGTATCATGAGACTATTGGTTATCGGACTAGGGCAATGCGGCTCCCGAGTCGCTGACCAGTTTGTCCGATTGAATAAGCGAGCACAATCGCAGTGGGGCATCAATATAGTCACAGGAACCTTTGCTGTAAATACAGACCAGACCGACCTCACTGGATTAAGCCATATCGGCTCCGATTTCATGCACCGCATTCTCATCGGTGGGCGCAAGACCTGGGGACACGGTGTGGGCAAGGTAAACGAGATGGGCGCTGAATTAGCCAGAGAAGACGGAGATAAGGTAGTCGATGCAGTGAGAACGTCATCCAATTTCTACCAGACCCACGCCTTCTTGCTCGCCTGCGGGGCGGCTGGTGGCACTGGCTCCGGTGCCATATCCGTGATCGCCCAAATGCTCAAGGAGCGATATGTAGGCAAGCCGGTCTATGCCCTGGTTGTTCTTCCTTTCGAGCACGAGGAAATGGCCGAGCTGAGAAGCATTTATAATACTGCAACTTGTCTAAAATCAATACAATCAGTGGCCGATGGTGTCTTTTTGGCAGACAATCAACGCTATGTCAGAAAGGATGCCAGTCTGGCAATGAACCTGGATAGAATAAACTCAACGATTGCCGAACCTTTCTACGATATGATGTGCGCTGGCGAGGTAAGCAGGTTCAA
>CP070642.1:81769-86858 GCA_020354105.1 Chloroflexota bacterium
ACGGCAATCACCGACGAGGAGGCTATAGTCAAATACGTGCTCAGCGACTTCACCCCTAGGGAGGAGGCGGCAATCAAGCCGACCATTGCCAATGTCGCCGAGGCTGTCGATTGCATACTGACCGAGGGCATAGTCGCCGCCATGAACAGTTTCAACTAATTTCGCTCTTAGCACCTTGCTTAGGGATAGTGCAAGATTAACCAAGGAGGTATGAGATGACAGCGTTGATAAAAATTCTGACAGAGCCGTCGATGCTATGGTTGTGCGGTTTCTTCGGTGATGCCCTGGTGATTGTGGGCATTGTCACCGCAGCCCTGGACAAGCAAATCGCGGGCTTCACCCCCATGACCTGGATACTGTTGGGCATGGTCTTTTATTTTTACTTCATCATATCCATAGCAGCCCGCATAATGGTCAGCCTGGAGGGCAAAGCGAAGTAGTCCTGGCGATACCAGCCGTTTCATCCTAATCGGCGGTACAACACATCGCGACTCCAAGGAGGGAGGATATCATGCCTAAAACAAAGGTCAATGACATAAATATCTACTATGAGATAGACGGTGATGGGGATGCCCTGGCTATGGTTATGGGCTTGGGAGGTGGGATTCCGTGGCTGTTCCGGCAGGTTCCGGTGCTCTCACAGCAATATCGGGTAATTGCCTTTGACAACAGGGGCACCGGGTACAGCGACGCTCCTGATATTCCTTATACCATGGAGATGATGGCGGCTGACCTTGCCGGCCTACTGGAAAACATCGGTGTCAAAGCTGCTCATGTTTTCGGGATTTCCATGGGTGGCATGATAGCCCAGAACTTCGCTCTCCTCTATCCCGAGAAAGTGAAGTCTCTCATCTTAGGGGCTACTACATGCGGCGGAAGCCACAGGATAATTCCGGATGCAGAGGCAATAAAGGTTCTCTTCGACATGGAACGCATGCAAAAGATGACTCCCGAAGAGCGTGCCAGGGAAACGCTTCCCTTCGTTTTCAGCCAGGAGTTCATCGATAACAATCAGGAACTTATTGACCAACTTATGGCGAAAATGTCGGGGCATATTTCTCCACCGCACGGCTATATGAGACAGGTGGAGGCAATAGCAGCCCATGATACCTATGAGCGTTTACCGGATATTAAAGTGCCTGCTCTGGTAATCGCCGGGGATGCCGACAAGATGGTACCCGCTGAAAATTCCCGAATTATTGCTTCCAGAATACCCAATGCGGAACTGGTAATACTGAAGGACATGAAGCATGGTTTCAATATCGAGGCTGCTGATGAAGTGAACGATATAGTGTTACGCTTCCTCAAAACTACATAGCCTTTGACTGCATCATGACCCGCTAAACTGTCACCCTGAGCGGCAGCGAAGGGTCTCAACAGCGAAAGAAATTATCTGAATGGAGTAAAAAATGAACATAAGAAGAATATACTGCCTGGTTTTTCTGATTTTGATGCTTGTCTCTGCCTCGGTGGGTTGTAGCTATATGCCCAGCACCGATAGTGATTACTCGGCATCCATCACCAGTGGAGGCATGGAACGCACCTACAGGGTACATATCAGCAGCTCCTATGACCCGAGCCTGCCGACCCCCTTGGTTATTGTACTACACGGCGGTGGAGGCACCGGCAGGGGTATGGTCAGGCTCACCAGCTTCAATGACATTGCCGATGCGGAAAATTTCATCGTCGTTTACCCTGACGGCTTTGAGAAACACTGGAACGACGGCAGGGGAGTGCAGTGGCAGTCCCACGTTGAAAACACCGATGACGTCGGCTTCATATCTGACCTGATAGACCACCTTTCCGCTGAGCTAAACATCGATGCTGGGAGGGTTTACGTGACCGGCATATCCAACGGCGGCATGATGTCGCATCGCCTCGGTTGCGAGCTATCCCAGAAGATAGCCGCTATCTCACCCGTTGCCAGCAATATACCGGTAAACCAGGCGCCGGTATGGTCGCCGTCGCGTTCGATGCCGGTGCTGATAATCAACGGGACCGAAGACACACTGGAGCGCTGGGAAGGCGGCGAAATCCTGCTGGGCAGAAACACGTACGGTGTAGTCCTGTCCGTAGCCGACACAGTCAAATTCTGGGTGGAGAAGAACGGGTGCTCCTCATCGCCGGTCGTTACTCAACTGCCGGACAAAGCCCCTGACGATGGCACCACGGTATGGACGGAAGTCTACGGAGGCTGTGAAGGCGGTGCTGAAGTTGTGCTCTATGCCATAAAAGGCGGCGGGCACACCTGGCCCGGCGGCTTGCAATATCTGCCCGAATCAATCATCGGCAAGACGTCTCGAGAGTTCGATGCCAGCGAGGTAATCTGGCAGTTCTTCAAAGAACACTCGCTGTAATGACAAGCCATCAGATGAACGAGATATTAATTGCTCCCTGTGGAATGAACTGTGGCATTTGCTCCAGCTACCTGGCGATGAAGAACGAGCTGAAGAAGAAGGGGCTTGGGAAGACGTACTGCGCTGGCTGTCTATCAGGCGGCAAGGACTGTCACTACAAGAGGCAGTGCCACCTGCTGGGGAAAGGAATTGTACGGTTCTGCTATGAGTGCAAGGATTTCCCTTGCCGCAGGCTAAAAACCCTCGATAAGCGCTACCGCACCTTTTACCATATGAGCATGATAGAGAACCTCGAATTCATACAAAAGCATGGCATCGGAGTATTCCTGGAAAAGGAAGCAGCAAAGTGGCGCTGCCCTGAATGTGGCGAGGTCATATGCTGTCACAATGGGCTGTGCTATAGTTGCGGCCTCGACAAGCTACGCCAGAAGAAACATAGGTACCGTTGGGACGAACAATGAAAGTACCCTTTCTCAAACTCGCCTTATCTGAAGTTTGCTAGTTCGAATCCTGTATGGTCCAGTTTCTTGCACAATCACTCATTTTGTGGCAGCGACTGGACTTGAACCAGTGACCAAGGGCTTGTGAGGGTTATAGTTGTATTGTCTGAATTCTAAATATAATGTCCGATGTCATCAATCAAATAATAATCACGTAAAATTGCCTGTTTTTCTAAGAGATACTTATTCAATAGCTCTTTGTTTTTAGTTAGTCTTAGTAGATGATATTCTGCTGTTTGTAATGTATTGCGGAAAAGCTGTTGAAGTCTCTGCATCATTACATTCCATTCATCCGGAGCTTTATCTTTGGCTACAAACAGCCTTGCTGCACCTCTGGTATCGATAAATAGGTCTGCCCATCCACTGCAACTCATAGGCGTATCGATTATTGGTAGCATGATATCTGAAGCGTAGGGGAAAGAGCGATACCTTAGAATTGGTGTAAATCCTCTCGACGATATGTATTGAATTAACTTACTCGATATAGAAGGTTTTATCATTACTCCATAATTAGCTTCATTGGGCTTATCTTCATCAAGTCCCAGGTATATTAAATTGCCATCATCATCAATCACCCTTTTTTGTACAAAATACTCAGTATAGATTATGAAAAACTTTCCTTTGTCGGCTACTATCGTGCCGCCTCTTTCTGCCGTTAAAGGGTCACCGTCTTCATAAAACTCCTTTAGAGGGAAGCCATCTTCTTTCAAAAATTCCGGTAATACAGGGCTTCTATCCTTATAAATATCTGTATTAATCTTCACATCTCTTATACGTGTGAACTCACCTTTGTTTATTTGCGTAGCTAGGGGGTACTGCCATAAAGGATATGACTTGATGACTGGTTTTTTAGTTCCCCCTATGATGAGAATACAATTGCCACGGAGGTTGATGTAATTTTTATTATGAAGGACTGCCGTTCTTTTTAGAGGTATTTTTTCTAATACGTTGTATCTGGAGACTGGATCACCAACACCTTTTTTGAGTCTCTCTGTGAGGGTCTTTCCTTTATTCCAAGGATTAAAGGTATCGATATCAGGACTTATCAATCCTAATCTCCATTGCTCTTTGTGACCGATTAGTCGTGTTTTATTTATATCACTTTTTATTCTTTCCTTAACTTGTTCATCTATCAGCAATTCCTTTACCAGACGGTAGACTAAATCATCAGTAAATTTAATACTTGGTTTTGTGTCTAGAGCTTGTGAAGTCACATCTAGAGAGTGAATCGCAGTTCTATTGGTTAGTTTCCTGTATGTTAGTGAAAACCAAATTACAAGCAGGATTATTCCTGCCAGATAAAGTATACCAAGCCATAATACTAAATCACCTGTAAACAACCGAAAGGCTGTCCATATGGCGAAAAGTATACCAAATACTATGAAAACGATTGATACTCTCTTGGCTATCACAACATACCTAACCTATTTTATATCTTAAGGTGAACATTGCCTTGTTATCTGAAGAGGATGTTCAATATAGGGAGCACCGGAGCAATCGATCTGACCCTCATGGGCTTTAGTGGAAAAATCGTAGGCATCCTGCGCTCTCGCCATTTTGTCTGGCGGCAGGTAACTCACTTTCTCGATTAATTGTTTAGATGTCTGCATCGGTGACACACTTATCGAATTCCACATTCTTTATCATAAGTTTACCATCCTCATTGATTAATACCAAACGCATTCGCAATGTACTAGAATGATACCAGCCAGTGGTACATGTCGCTTGTACGAAAAAGCGCCTGGTGAAAGTTAACTATCACACATTTGCCTGTTTTGTTCAATTTATCTAGTCATTGAGACTGAAGTACAAGCTGAAAGTTCTACCTATTGATACCTCAGCTCCAGTTTCATTATTGTTTAACTCAAATCCTGTGAACACAGAATATCTGTCGCTATATGTATTGATACGAAAACTGCATTTTGATAGTATCTAAATGGCTATAATGAGAAATAAAGCAGCAAACACGCCAATTTTTAATGAACCCCCTAAGGCAATTGTGGTTGATCTAGATGGGACTTTGTTAGATAGCAAAGGCCATTTATCCGCACGTAACGCCATAGCTATAGAGAGATGTATTGCCAGTCGCCTTCCCGTTATTGTCGCCACATCTCGTGCTGAACGCTCTATCCGCAAGCTTATCGGGCATGAACTAACAGACCTCTGTTCATTGGTGATGATGAATGGGGCAATTGCAAAGGGAGTAGCACCGCTGTCTGGTTTTCTTCGAGA
>CP070642.1:86958-89524 GCA_020354105.1 Chloroflexota bacterium
CCCTTTTTACGACTACTGCAGACAGCAATTACTTTGGCCATAATTTCCCGTCCAGCTTGCTTCGTCCAATTTCGAGCTGCACAGCTACAATCTGCGACAAGAATAAACAAATACCTCGTGCTATTTCCCGAGGTATTATATAAGCCAAGGTGGTGGGGCTACAAGCCTGGTTCTATACTTTCTGTGTTACTTTGTTATAACTCTTTGGTTAAGACCTTTTCTTTCAAGATCTCCCACTGCACCTTGGTAAGAACACAGGTGTTATCTTTTTCACCGATTTCAACTTCTGTATCGGTTATCCTAACCTCTGGGCAACATGAGCCTTCTCGGCACAATTTTACAACTCTCACTTGTTACCTCCTTAAACTAACTCTGATAATTCGTGGGCTGTACTAGCCCCACCTATATGGAATGCTACTATTATAACGTTTTTTCGCTTGCTCAAAAAATACGCTCTACTGGCTTTTATTGCTATACCTCGTCCTAGCATCGTAGAAGGCTTTCCAGAATGGATCAAACCATGGATGTTCTAGTTTTTTCACTAACCTTTAATTAGGATTATTCCCTTTCCTTTGGTGGTTTGACACGATTCCAACCGTTTCATAGTGGATAGCATCTGTCCTCGTATTTACGAAAGCTTCATCAACCTCCTCATTTCCTATCTGTCCAGTTGTAATTCTCACTTATTAATGGCTCGTTCATGCTGCCCATTCTATAACCTTGGATGTCCAAGGTGATGTATGCATATCCGAGAGCTTTGAATCTTCCTACTATCTCTTTGGATATATCCTCATCGAGAGATATGCGCATGTCGTCTCTTGAAACCTCTATTCTTGCTATGTCACCGTGAACTCTGACTCTCAACTGCTTGACTCCAAACCTCGCCAAAAACTCCTCGGCAAGTTCGACTCTTGAAAGCTCCTCTCTCGTGATCGTCGCCCCATAGGGAAACCTTGTCGATAAACAGGGTTGGGGCAGTTTATCCCACGTATGTAAGTTCATCCTTTTCGACAATGTTCTAATTTCCTCTTTGGTGAGCATAGCCTCTTTTAGGGGGCTCCTCACCCCGAATTCAGAGGCTGCTCTAATACCTGGGCGGAAATCCTTTAAGTCATCATAATTTGAGCCATCAGCCACATGGTTTAGCCCATATTGATTCGCTAATTCCGCCAGCTTGGAGAATAACTCCTTCTTACAGTAGTAACATCTTTCCGGGGGGTTGGAGGTAAAATTTTCATCGTCCAATTCATTCGTATTGATAATGATGTGTTTTACACCCAACATTTTTGCATTTTTCTTGGCTTCCTCTAGCTCCCTTGACGGATATGTTTCTGAACTTGCAATGACAGCGGTCACCTTATCTCCTAACACACTGGAGGCGACCTTAAGCAAAAAGGTACTATCCACTCCACCTGAATAAGCAATGAGCACGCTCCCCATGTCCGACAATATACTTTTCAGAGATTCAAGTTTCGCTGAAAGTCCGTCGATTCCTTTAACAACATTTGGAAGGTATGCCGGCTCCTTCATGTAAATCGCTCCCCTTAGCTTGAAATATCGATTTCACCGTTTTGCCCTCAAGACTTGTATTTTTCTAGGGCACCATAGAAAGCCCTCCAGAATGGGTCAACTTGTGGATGTTCCAGCTTTCTCTCCTGACCACCTTCAACCAAGATCATCCCATGTCTAGGCTCTACTAGCTCTCCTACGATTGAAGAGGCTATCCCCTTTTTTGATAACGTCGCCACCACACTCTCAGCCTTATGCTCGCGGCAGGCGATGATTAACGTGCCCTCACTTATCGAGGCGTAAGGGTCAATGCTGAAATAATCACATATCTTCTCTACGCATTCGTCGATTACAATCTTATCCTTCCATACTCTCATGCCCAGTCCAGCAGCCTGAGCCAGTTCATATACACCACCCCAAACTCCACACTCCGTAGCATCATGCATAGCAGTAACTCCATTTTGCCTGACTCCAACGCTTATGGCAGTTAAAGCATCCTCTACCACCGACATCTTATAGAATATCTTCTGTGCCCTATTGCTGAAGACACTGCCAAATTTCTTCTCGATAAGCTGTGGAAACATAGCGGCAAAGATGCCTGTTGCTTCAATGGCTGGACCCTTGGTGACGATGATTTTGTCACCGACGCTTGCCAGCATGGGAGTGACATATTCATCTTTCTCACCAACACCTACCATGGTGGCACCGCCTATCATAGGATAATGGCAATTTTCATACCGGGCAGTATGGCCGCAGACTATGGAGACCCCCAACTTTTTACATTCCTGATGCATGGCTTCCCACAATACCTCCACCTGCTCTTTGGTTATCTCCATAGGCATATTCAGGTCTATGGACAAAAACTTCGGTTTCAGACCAGAGGTGACAGAATCAGAGGCGATAATATGAATTGCAAACCAAGCGGCTCTTTGCCAGCCATATTCAGGCACAACGAACACGGGGTCACAAGTCACTGAGACTGCCTTGCTGCCGATTTCTACTATGCCTACATCCACGCCGTGCTGAGGCCCCACCAAGATACCATCGTTCTCAGCGC
>CP070642.1:89624-92527 GCA_020354105.1 Chloroflexota bacterium
CATACTGTAATCTTTGTTGACGAGCCTTACCTGACATCGCTGGGCACGGCTTTCACCGCCGTTCCCAATGAGCAGGTAACGAGCCTGCTGGAGGTAGTGTTCAGCGGCATAGAGGGGCTAAATGGTGTACATTGCTGCGGCAGCACCGACTGGTCACTGCTTCTGAAAAGCTCCACCGACATACTTAGCTTCGATGCCTACAACTATGCCGACTCGCTGAGCTGCTATCCAGCCGAGGTGAAAGCCTTTCTGGAGCGGGGCGGCAACATAGCCTGGGGTATTGTACCTAACATCGAGGAGGCTTCAGTCAAGGAATCCGCAGCCAGCCTATACGACCGCCTCGGTGAAGCCATGGCGCCTTTCACCCGAGAGGGCGTACCTTTTAAGCAGCTAATCGCCCAAGGACTGCTGACTCCATCCTGCACGCTGGCGTCCATGTCCCGTGAAGCCGCCAGCCGGACACTGAAACTGCTGGCTGAACTTTCGGCTACGGTGAGAAGCAAACACTCCTCATAGTATTTAATAAATTACCAGCATGAATTTGGCTTTATTGGTTGCCATTAGGCAGCCAGGGTGGGACCAGACATGCTCTCTCTTAAGATAGCGCTTCGGTTCCTGACATCTAACAAACTCCAGACAGCTTTTATTATCCTGGGAATTTCAGTTGCTATATCCGTGCAGATATTCGTCGGTTTACTTATAGAGAGCCTCCAAATAAGCCTCGTCGACAGTACCATGGGTAATGCCCCCCATATCACAATCACCTCATCAAGAGATGACATAACCATCCGACGCTGGGAACAGCTCACTGCGCAGCTAGACAGATATAACGTCGTGAAGGCCATCTCGGCATCAGCCAACGGCAATGCTTACGCCAAGAAAGGAAGTACCATAAAGCCTGTACTAATCCGCGGTTTCGATTTCGATAGCGCCGACCGGATATATCACATAAGTGAAGGATTGTACAATGGCAGAATAAACAAGAGCCGCAACGAGATATTGATGGGAAAAGACCTTGCCCAGGATTTGGAACTAAAGCCGGGAGACTCGGTTACAATATCAGCGCCCGATGGTAGTAACACCACCTTAAAAGTAACAGGGTTTTTTGACCTCGGCATATCCAGCATAAATAAGACCTGGGTGGTTGCCAATCGTGATGTGGCACAGGATATGTTCGGTTATGGCAGCAGGGTAACATCCATCGACATTACCACCAACAATCTTTTCTACGCTGACGTCATCGCCAATCTGTTCAAAATTATGCTGAATGACAATGATATAAGGATAGAAAACTGGAAACAGCTAAACCAGTCTTTACTCAGGGGGCTTGAAGGTCAACGCATATCCAGCGCCATGATACAGGTTGTTATCATTATCTCAGTTGCCATAGCTATCGCCAGCATCCTGGCTATTACTGTGCTACAAAAATCCAGACAGATAGGAATCCTGAAAGCTATGGGCATAAAAAACAGGGATGTTGCACTTATATTCCTGTACCAGGGCTTTCTTCTCGGGATTGTTGGGGCAATAGTCGGCGTAGGGCTGGCACTTGGACTATTGCAGTCCTTCATCTCGTTTACTACCAGCGATTCGGGAGTGCCGGTAGTTGATGTCTATATCGATTACTTCTTAATCATTCGCTCGTGGATAATAGCGGTGCTATCGGCAACGATAGCAGGACTGGTACCAGCCAGAAATTCACTGAAGCTGAATCCCGTCGATGTAATCAGAGAAGGATAACATGGATAGCATAATTGAACTAATAGGCGTTGACAAGATATACACCGTGGGTAGCGTAGAGACACAGGTGCTTTTCGACATCAATTTGAGCTTTGAGAAGGGCTCCTGTACCTCCATAATCGGTACCTCGGGAAGCGGTAAATCCACTCTTATGCATATTATGGGGACATTAGATACGCCCACCGCAGGCAGTGTTGTCATAGATGGCCAAAAAACAGATGGTCTTGATGGGAATGCGCTTGCTGTTTTGAGAAACCAGACCATTGGCTTTGTTTTCCAGTTCCATTATCTACTGCCGGAGTTTTCTGCGATGGAAAACGTGCTAATCCCCAGCATGATAAAAAACAGGAAAGTCGACAGGCAAACTCTGGACAGGGCTGACAAATTGTTTGACATGATGGGGCTATCGGCTGTAAAACACTATCTTATTACCAAGATGTCCGGAGGACAGCAGCAACGTACAGCAATCGCCAGAGCCCTGATAAATAACCCTAAAATCCTACTCGCCGACGAGCCAACCGGGAATTTGGATTCGGAAAATAGCGACCGCATATGTAGCATTTTCCGAAATATCAATCAGGAATTCGGGACAACTTTCATCGTGGTTACCCATGATACACGCGTCGCAGAACACACTGACAGGGTTATCACTATTAAGGATGGCAAGATCGAGTCGGACATCAATAGAATATAAGGAAAGCCAGCTTTGAGAAGCAAATATTCAACCTAGTTCCCACCTAACCACAACTTTCACTCTAGGGGGCAAAATAACAGGGGGCTATTTAAATAGCCCCCTGCATGTCTTTCAAAGTACTGCCTGCTAACTGCGGCGGGCCAGCAACACCACCACAGTAGCGACAATTAGAATACCCATGAGCGCCAACGCTATCATGGCACCGGTTTTCTGACCAGCGGCGCCGGTACTGCTATCACCGAGTATAGTGAAGCTGCCAGTATTGCCGAGTATGTCTACATCGTAAGTGCCGGGTTTAGCTCTGGTCACGGTGAATTTCACCGGCTGGCTGGTATGTGGACCAACACTCACCATTCGTGACTGCTCTACCAGTCCGTTTATCTTAAGGACGATATTCAGGTTGCCACCCTCGTCACCTGTATTGACCACGTTAGTGGTGATGGTCACCGGCTGGTTGGCAGACGCCTGC
>CP070642.1:92627-117925 GCA_020354105.1 Chloroflexota bacterium
CAGCTTGAGAGAAAGTTGTCCAAGCCTGAAAACAGGGATATTAGTAACATCAAGCTGATTGAAGGCAATGCCTATGAGCTGCCGTTTGAGAACGGCTCTCTGGACATGGTGAATATGGTGACTGTTCTCCAGGAGGTACCGGATAGGAACAAGGCTTTGCAGGAGGCCAAGAGGGTGTTAAAGCGTGGTGGCATTCTGGCGGTAACGGAACTGTTCCCCGATCCCGATTACCCCTGGAAGTCCACCACCATCAAATTAGGCAGCGGAGCCGGTTTTGTGGTTGATGAGATTTCGGGTAATTTCTTTAATTACACAGTAAGGTTTAAGAAACCGTAAAAGCAGTGCTTATAATAAAGCTGGTTATTTTAGTTGTGTTGTCTGTGGGGATTTTTATTGTTTCATGGCAATCATTGCGCAATCCTCGCTCACACGGCTTTTACCGCTTTTTTGCCTTCGAATCTATCCTGGTCTTAATTTTGCTAAACCTGGAGCACTGGTTCACTGACCCATTCTCTGTCAAACAGATTGTTTCCTGGTTTTTGCTGCTTTGCTCAGCTGTCCTGGTGGTGCATGGGTTCTATTTGCTACATGCCATTGGCAGACCGAGAAGCGGAATTGAGGATACGACTACTCTGGTGATGGTTGGTGCATACAAATATATCCGCCATCCTCTTTATAGTTCATTGCTATTTTTTGCCTGGGGGGTATTCTTTAAAAATCCCTCATGGCTAGGCGGTGTTCTGGCTATAGTAGCCTCAGCCTTTCTGGTAGCTACTGCTAAGGTAGAAGAGTTGGAGAACATCCGCAATTTTGGCGCCGATTACCGTATATATATGAATAAAACCAAGATGTTCATACCCTTTTTGTTTTGAGCCATGTCGTTGCCAGTGTGTTAGAATAGGGGACGGTGAGTATAGAGGCGAACATCCAAGAAGTGCAGCGACGTATTGCTCAGGTTTGTGAGCGGAGCCACAGGTCAACCGAAGAGATAACGCTGGTGGCAGTTACCAAGGGCGTTGGAGCTTCAGCAATAAGGACGGCTTTCGATTGTGGGATAAGAGATTTCGGTGAGACCCGGATTCAGGAGGCAGAAGGGAAAATAGGGCAACTTGTGGACCTTAAGCCAGATGTTATATGGCACATGGTGGGACATCTTCAGAGCAATAAGGCTAAGACAGCCGTGGAGCTATTTGACATAATCCATAGCGTTGATTCAGTGAGGCTGGCTGAGATTTTGAGCCGGCGGGTACAGAAACCACTGTCTGTTTTTCTTGAGGTCAATGTTTCTGGAGAGGCGACAAAGGGCGGGTTCTCTTTAGGAGAGATTGGTGTAGCGATAAGCGAGATAAAGAGCTTGCCCAATTTAGAGGTGATGGGGCTGATGACTATGGCTCCATTTGTGGCTGATTTTGAGACGGTCCGTCCTGTATTCCGAAAGCTGCGGGAGTTGCGGGATTCTTTGGGGCTGAAGCATCTGTCTATGGGTATGACCGATGATTTTGAGGTGGCAGTTGAGGAGGGGGCGACCATGCTCAGGATAGGTCGAGCTATATTCGGCGAGAGGAGGCAATAATGAAGATAAGCTTTGTCGGTGGTGGGACTATGGGGGAGGCGATGATTAAAAGCCTTCTGGCTAAAGAAGTGGCTAAACCAGGCGATATCGCTGTCAGTGATGTCAGTGAAGCACGGCGAGATGTGTTGAAGAAGAAGTATGGCGTTAAGGTTGTGGCTGATAATAAGGAGGCGGTTAAGGGGGCTGAGGTGGTTGTTCTGGCAGTGAAACCGCAGGAATTAGGCAAGATAATGGCTGAGCTCAAGGGGCTATTGCCTCAGCAACTTGTATTGTCAATAGCGGCTGGAGCTACTGTGGAGAGCTTGAGTCAGGGGCTAAACCACGCTCGCCTTGTTCGAGCGATGCCCAATATGGCAGCGCAGATTGGTGAAGGTATGACGGTTTGGACGACTACCGATGGTGTGAACCAGGAGCAGAAGGATATGGCACAGTCTATACTGGCTGCTCTGGGCAAGGAAATCCATGTCAGCGGTGAGAAATACATAGATATGGCGACGGCACTAAGCGGCAGCGGCCCGGCGTATGTTTTCCTTGTTATCGAGTCGCTGGTTGATGCCGGGGTGCATATAGGTCTGCCCCGTGACATGGCTGAAAAGCTGGTGGTACAGACGGTGCTGGGTTCGGCGCGAGCCGTAGAGGTGATGGGCAAGCATCCCGCTGAGCTAAAGAATATGGTGACATCACCGGGAGGCACGACCACCGAGGGGCTGTTGCAGTTGGAGGCAGGCGGGCTGCGCTCTCTGCTTCTTCAGACTGTCATCGCTGCTTACAACAAGGCTAAGGCTCTAGGAGCTAAGTAAGAACCGACCTAGATGAGTAATTTATCAGGCAACTCCTCTATGTCATTGCGAGCGAAACGTGGCAATCTCAAGGTGCCATCCCTCCCACCGAGATTGCTTCGGCACTCCGTACCTCGCAATGACATTAGGCACTGTCAGTTTGACATTGAATGGGATGATGGGCAGCTGTTTCCTGAGGTGATTTATCCGGATGCGGATTTTCTGTTGCGGAGGATGAACGAAGCTACCCTTGAGGTCGTGAATCCAAGACGAGATGAATTAATACTGGATATCGGATGTGGTAGAGGTATTGACGGTGTGGAACTGGCTAAGAGAGGGGCTGTGGTTATCGGACTTGAGCCATCGTACGTAATGCTGAAGCATGCCAGGGAACATATCTCTGCGAATGGAGCTAATATGAGTCTGGTTCGGGGATTGGGTGAGTATATGCCATTACGAAATAAGTCTGTGGACAAGGTTGTATGCAAAGGGGCTCTGGACCATTTCCCTGACCCGCCTATGGTTATGGAGCAGATTGCCCTGGTTCTTAAACCTGGTGGAGAGGCGACGATAGCTATAGCTAATTTCGAGAGCCTCGGTTTCAAGCTGGGGAGAATGGTGTGGTGGTTCAGGAAGAAGCTTGGCTTTAAGGCTGCGGTGGGAAGAATGCTTTGGGAAGTACCGGAAGACCATACTTATAGGTTCGATTATTTGTCGCTTAGGCGTCTGGTGAATGAACATCTCGAGATGGAAAAGGCTACAGGGGTTTCGCTGTTTTTCGGCATTCCCTGGTGGGGTATATTACTGTCTAAATTGCCCAGGAATATCTCGCTTGCCATATTGAGTTCGCTGGATAAGGTGGCTAGGTGTCTTCCTTCGCTCAGCGATGTTGTTGTTCTCAGGTGCAGAACGAAATATTGAAATCGCTGTAATCTTAACTGGTCGCTGTAATCATTTGCTGATGGGCTTTGCGGGCGTAGAGGACCAGGCTTTTGGAGAAGAACTTGTTTAGAAAGTTATCAAGCAGTCGTACAGGTTTGCTGTTCTTGTATATATCCCAGACCAAGAACTTGTGGTACAGAGAAGGGATAAGTGCCTTTTCGTTTTCTACACCGAATAAAGAGCGGAATATCCAGTAGAAAGAATGCAAGGCGTGTTTGCGACGGACGGCGTAGATGTGCAGGTTGTTCTGCTTTAACTTGGACATAATTTCGCCGGCTTTGTATATCCTGATGTGACCTCCCGGCTTACCGTGATAACCTTTGGACAATTTCCAGCAAATGGTTTCCGGCAGATATGATGGGACACTTATGGCGAGGGTGCCATCGTCTTTCAGTACTCTAACCAGCTCTCTGATGCCCTGGAGGTCGTTTGGGATGTGTTCCAGGACTTCAGAGCAGATAACCTTGTCGAAGGATGCATCTTTGAAGGGGAGTTTGGTTATGTTCCCCCTAGCCAGCAGCCATTTTCCCCTGGTCTCTCCCTTTTGTTCCATGAGATAAAGGGCATAGTGTGCCTTTTTCAGATTTGTCTCGTCGATATCCAGGGCGCAAACCAGGCAATCGTTTCGCTTGCATGCTTCCCATGTGTGTCTGCCCTCACCGCAGCCGACATCCAGAACTCGCTCACCATCCTTAAGTTCTATGAGGTCGTAGTCGACAGTGAGCATTCACGATACCCTCAGCATAATTACTTGGTTTCGGTGACAGCTTGTGAGGTACAGATTTATTCAAAAGAACAAACATGGACGGCAAGAGATTGATTGCTGTCCTGGTGAGTCAAGCTAAATGGTATGTTCGGTTGATTAAGTGGCTTCTGGAGTCTTGCCCGGGTGAAGTTTCTTCCACTTTTCCAGCAGCTGTTCCTTGCTTTCTTGATGAGCAGCATCTGGAATACAGCAATCTACAGGGCAAACCTCGACGCATTTTGGAGACGCAAACCAGCCAACGCATTCGGTACACTTAGCGGGGTCGATGTCGTATATCGATTCCCCTTCTTTGATGGCTTCGTTTTTGCATTCCGGCTCGCAGGCGCCACAGCTAATGCATTCGTCAGTGATTTTGTATGCCATTTCTTAAGTAACCTCCTTAGACCTTGATATATTAACTATTTCTGGCGATATTGTCCAGATAATGCTTTCTTGGTCAAGCATTGTAAGATTAGGGGGCAAATTTTTCCTTCAGTGCTTTGGCCACATGGTCTGGCACCATCGCCTCAAGACAACCTCCTAGCTGGGCTACTTCCTTAAGCAGGCTGGAGCTGAGGAATTGATATTGCAGACTTGCCATGAAGCAGACCAATTCTAGGTTAGGTGCCAGCTTTTTGTTCATCATCGCCATCTCGAACTCTCGTTCAAAATCGGAACTCATCCTCAATCCCCTGACCATAACTTGTGCCCCTACATTTTTGGCGAAATCGACAGTAAGCCCAGAATAAGATTGCGCCTTAGCGTTTTTCAGATGAGCTATGGCTTGCTGAACCATCTGCACCCGTTCTTCGGTAGAGAAGAGAAGATGTTTCTCAGGTCTGTCATAAACACCTACGATTAATTTTTCGAATATTGATGAAGAGCGTTTGATGATATCGAGATGTCCATGAGTTATAGGGTCGAAACTGCCGGCATAAATAGCGATAGTCAACGTTCAACCTCCTTTTCCTGGAGCGCGTTTTTTGTATATCGAAATGCAGGTGTCACCGTATTGCTTTTCTTTGATTAGAGATAAGCTGTCATAGCTGTCTTGCAGTGTAGAACGGGAGGCATGAGAGATTATAACTAAAGATTCGTCATGTATTATTTCTGAGTTTGCCAGTTGCATTGCCATTTGATTTATCGACTGGTCTGAGTAAGGTGGGTCCATAAATATAATATCGTATTTGTCTTCAAGAAAAGTAAGGGCTTTGGTTACGCTGCAGCAGTAAACATGCGACTTCTGTGTAAAGCCGAGCTTCTGCAAATTCTGTTTAATTATGGCACAACATTTTGGCGCTTGTTCTACGAAATCAACCCACTCCGTGTCGCGACTTAAAGCTTCTATGCCCAGAGCACCGCTACCGGCAAATAAATCTAGTCCCCGGGACCGGTTATTGGTGAGGGAAGTAAGTATGGAGAAAATAGCTTCCCTTACCCTATCTGTTGTTGGGCGAACTAAATCGTTCTTGGGAGCCTTTAATTGTTGTCCTCTGGCAACGCCGCCTGTAATGCGCATTGTCGAAAACCTTTACCAGCATTATTATACATTGACTTATTCTAGAGTCAAGCTTATTTATTGGAAATTCCATCTGGCATTCGGAGCGGAGAATTTGGGTTCGCTTCGCCTTCGCTTGGGATAATATGTTTGGTGGGGTGGGGGGGGGTATTGCAGTAGGGTATTGCCTTTTCTTTGGTGTGTATGCTATACTTTCGAGCGGCATTTTTAGTACCCTGCGAATAAAGAACGGAACTACTTTATTACAGCCAACTAGATAGGGGGGACCTGAAAAATTGCTAGCTGATTTCGGTTATATTGGTATACTGCTCATCGTAGGTGTACTGTTCATGGTTACTACCTTGCTTCTACCTGTCGCTCTTAGTTTTTTCAAAATCGTCCCCAAGAAAGGCAATCCGACCAAAGCTTCAACTTATGAGTGCGGTATGGTAACCATTGGCAAGACCTGGGTTCAATTCAACTTTCGCTATTATTTCTTTGCTATTCTTTTCGTTGCCCTCGACGTATTAACCGTTTTCTTATATCCATGGGCAGTAAATCTCAAGGAATTGGGCGTGTTTGGACTAATTGCGGTGGCTGTTTTCTTCGTAATTCTCATGGTGGGTTATATTTATGCCTGGCTCAAAGGAGCACTAGAATGGCGATAGAAAAATATCCGATGGAGCCCTTGAATGAGGTTGATGTTGCTGAGGGATTAAGGATTGACTCGCTGATGGCAGCCTCCCGGCAGTCGATCCCTGACCCTGATAGCTGGCTGGATGAGGAAATCAGTCGTAATGTTCTTGTTACTACGGTGGACTATGTGCTTGATTGGGCGCGGTCGCGGTCGATATTTCCACTTATGTTCGGGTTAGCCTGCTGCGCATTTGAGATGATTGGTACGGCGGCTTCACGTTTTGATATCTCTCGCTTCGGTATGGATATCTTCCGTTGGTCTCCGCGTCAGGCTGACCTGATGATTGTCGCCGGAACACTTACCTGGAAGATGGCACCGGCGGTGAAACTGGTATATGAGCAGATGCCTGAACCTAAATGGGTGATAGCTATGGGTCAGTGCAGTATCAGCGGTGGGCCTTTCAAGGAGTCATACAGCGTTGTCCCAGGCGTAAATCGCATAATTCCGGTTGATGTCTATGTGCCCGGATGCCCGCCCCGTCCTGAGAGCTTGCTTTATGGCATAACTAAGATACATCAGAAAATCGTCAAGGAGAGTATAAAGAAGGCATGACCACGGCCTTAAACGGTGAGCAGTTAGCCGAGAAAATAATCAAAGCATCCCCCGATGCAGTCGTTGCTGTTGATAAAGGGGCTGTCGTTGTCAAAAGCGAGTCTCTTTATCAGGTAGCTGAGTTTCTGAAGAATACACCGGAGCTTGATTTCGACTATCTTGTAAACCTGACTGTTGTCGATTACATGGATTACTTTGAAGTTGTTTACCATTTAGTTTCGTTGAAGCATAACCATAGCCTGGTTTTGAAGACCAGATGCCGTGACCGAGAAAAGCCTGTAGTGCCTTCGGTAGTCGGTTTATGGCGCTCTGCTGATTTTCAAGAGCGTGAAGTTTATGACCTTATGGGTATTGTATTCGATGGGCACCCCAATTTGAAACGACTATTGCTCTGGGAAGGTTTTGTTGGGCATCCATTGCGGAGGGATTATCTCTAGGTGGCGATAAGAACCGAGCCTTTTATTCTCAATATGGGGCCTCAGCACCCATCAACTCATGGTGTCTTTCGCATGAAAGTTACCCTTGATGGTGAAGTGGTTGTTGATTTGGAGCCTGTAATCGGTTATCTCCATCGTGGCATCGAGAAGTTGGGGGAAACCAGGACATATACCCAAATAATTCCCTTAACTGACAGGCTTGACTATGTAGCCTCCATGACTAACAACTTTGCTTATGTGCTGGCTGTGGAGAAGTTGGCTGGGATAAAGATTCCGGAGCGGGCTGAATATATTAGGATTATTATGGCTGAGACGATGCGTATTTCCAGCCACCTTATGGCAGTCGGCTTTTTCCTTAATGACCTTGGGGCTATGATGACACCAGTATTGTATATGTGGCGGGAGAGAGAAAAACTTTTGGATTTGTATGAGATGGTTTGTGGCCAGCGGCTTACCTACAATTATATGAGAATAGGTGGAGTTAGCCATGACCTCCCTGAAGAATTTTTACCGGCTATGAAGAAGTGGGTGGCTGAAATGCCGCGATTTATTGATGAATATGACCAGCTTTTATCTCAGAATGAGATTCTATTGGCAAGGACTAAAGGGGTTTGCATTTTGCCCAGAGACACCGCCGTAAGTATTGCAGCCAGTGGGCCAGTGCTTCGAGCTAGCGGTGTGAAGTGGGACCTGCGTAAGGCTGACCCTTATTCCATTTATGACCGTTTTGATTTTGAGGTACCGGTGGGCACTGTTGGCGATAACTATGACAGGTACTGGGTGAGGATGCAAGAGGCGAGGCAGAGCGTTCGTATTTTGGAACAGGCAATAGCGCAACTGCCAGAAGGCGAGGTTTGTGCTAAAGTGCCTAAGTTGCTACGGCCACCGGTTGGCGAGGCTTACGGGCATATAGAAGCACCGAAAGGCGAACTTGGTTTTTATTTGGTAAGCGATAATTCTATAGCTCCTTATAGGTTTCATATTCGCCCGCCAACGCTGATTAATTTGACCGCCTTGAAGGATATGGTTATCGGCTGGAAAGTGGCCGACTTGATAATTACCTTTGGCAGCATTGATGTTTGTCTAGGGGAGATAGACCGGTAATGACGCTACTGGAACAATTCCAATTGTGGTTAGGTGGTATCTGGCCGGATTGGGCAGCCTATATCGTGCCAGGTATAGTTGGCATATTGGTTGTTCTTGGCTTTGTTGTGATTTCGGTTATTGTTTTCATTTGGTATGAACGGCGTCTGCTGGGTCGCTTTCAGATTCGCTTAGGTCCAAATCGACTTGGTCCCGAGGGTATTTTTCAGCCGCTTGCCACGGCTTTAAAGATATTGTTGAAAGAAGACATTGTCCCGGCTATGGGTGATAAGATAATTCACTGGCTGGCTCCGGTAATAGTCTTTGTGCCGGTGTTGATGGTTTTTGCCGTTGTACCTTTTGGAGAAAAGGCTATCTTAGCTGACCTTAATGTGGGCATAGTTTATGTGGTGGCAATTAGCTCAGTATCTGCTGTAGGTATATATATGGCTGGATGGGCGTCAAATAATAAATACGCTTTGATAGCGGCTTTAAGGACAGTGGCTCAAATGGTGAGCTATGAACTGCCGGTGGTTCTAGCCATTTTGGGTGTGGTTTTGATGGCAGGGTCGATGTCGATGACTCAAATTGTGACTGCTCAAACTCTTCCTTTCATCATATTTCAACCTCTTGGTTTTGTTATATTTTTCCTCGGTACGGTGGCTGAGATGAACCGGAGTCCGTTTGACCTCCTTGAGGCAGACTCTGAGATTGTCGCCGGCTACCATATCGAGTATTCTGGAATGAAATTTGCCATGTTCTATCTTGGTGAATACGGTCATGCTCTGGCTTATGCCTGCATTATCTCCACGTTGTTCCTTGGGGGCTGGCAAGGTCCCTTTTTACCACCCATCATATGGCTTATGATTAAAGTCGTGGCGGTGTTTTCGGTTATTGTGTGGATGCGGGCTACTCTGCCCAGATTGCGTGTAGACCAGTTAATGGCTTTTGCCTGGAAGGGTCTGCTGCCCATGGCCATAATTAACCTGTTTATCATCGCTGCTGAAGTGCTGTTGCTACCGGAAATTACGCCCTGGATAATAGTGGCAATGAACTTTGTTTTTGCCGGTGTTCTAATAGTTCTATGGTCGAAGCTGTTTACCTTAGGAGGCGGCCGAGTTGAAGTTTGAAAGATATGGAATCGGCATAGCTAAGGGAATGGCGTTAACCTTCAAACACCTGTTCCGCGCCCCGATTACGGTGCAGTATCCCGAGGAAAAGTTAGCTGTTTCACGGCGCATACGGGGCAATGAGCTGGTGTGGTTTCTTGATAAGTGTACTGGCTGTGCTACTTGTGCCAAGGCATGTCCTCAAGGAAATATTGAGATTGTCACCCACGTGGGAGATGAGAATAACTATGTGGTTGATAAGTTTGAGGTAGATACTGGGCGTTGTATGTTCTGTGGTTTATGTGTTGAGGCTTGCCCGTATGATGCTCTGGCTATGGGACGCAGTTATGAGCGAGCACAGTATCGACGGGGAGATGTTATCTTGAATAAAGAACAGCTCCAGATGTCGGATATAAGGCAGCCCAGTGGTTATGCTCGACCAAAGATTGAGGCAACTTTGCCCAGGCAGAACTTGCTTGTTTACTGGGATAAGAAGAAAGGCGGGCAGAAATTGAGATGGCTGAGTCTGAGCAAGAAGAGAGGTCGTGGTGTTTGATATCGTCTTCTGGATATTGGCACTGGTGACTGTTGGTGCAGCATTAGCTGTCGTTATCTTGCGTGATGTCTTTAGGGCGGCTCTTTCTCTGGTTTTACTTTTCTTGGCTATAGCTGTGATTTATATAACTCTTTACGCAGATTTTCTGGCGGTTGTGCAGGTGCTCATTTATGTGGGGGCTATATCAATATTGATTATTGTGTCGATCATGCTTACCCGTGAAGTTTGGCATGGTAGTCCAACGGGTAAGCTACGCATTCCTGCCATTGTAGTTAGTTTGTTGCTTTTGGGGACAATGGTGTTCACTGTGATAAACACCAACTGGGAAACGAGTGGTGAGCCGCCTCTGCAACCGACAACGGCAGCTATAGGTACGAGCCTGTTTGGCGAGGGTGGTTTTATATTGCCTGTGGAAATTACCGCGGTGTTGCTCTTGGCGGCAGTGCTAGGTGCAATCGTGCTAATAAGGGAGAAATAAGAAATGTCAGTTGGGCTAGAGCATTATCTTGTTTTGTCAGCGGTTCTGTTCTCCATCGGTTTATATGGAGTTCTGGCTAAGCGCAATGCTGTGGTCATTTTGATGTGTATTGAGATCATGCTCAATGCAGTGAATATCGCACTAGTTGCTTTCTCTCGCTACGTTGTGCCTATGTTGCTGACCGGGCAGATATTTGCCATATTTGTCATAGTGGTTGCTGCAGCTGAGGCTGCTGTTGGCATAGCTATAATAATCGCTATTTATCGCAATCGGCAATCTGTTGATGTCGACAAATTTGACTTAATGAAATGGTAATGAGCTAAGAAAATGTGGGTTCAGGTTAAGAGTGCACCTAATTTAATAATGGCTGAGATGTGGAAAGAGCTTTTTGAGGGTGAAGGTATACCTGCACGTATTTTGCCTGATCTGGAGAAAAAGCCGGGCAGCGGCGCATTGGCTGGCTACCGTATTCTTGTGTCCCAGGAACGGGTACATGTTGTAGAGGAGGTCTTGAGGAAACTCTAATGCCACATCAAGTTCCTTGGTTAATATTTCTATTGCCCTTCCTCTCGCTTATTATTATTTCTTTTGTTCTAAGACCTTTCTTTAATAATCGTCCGAAGCTCGGTGGCTATGTCACCATTGGTGCTATTGGGATCTCTTTTATTTTCTCTTTGTGGGTGCTGCTAGAGGTCTTTGCTACACCCGGGCATAAGCTGGACATACCCGATATACAGTGGTTGGTCATTGGCGACCTGACTGTCCAGGTTGGGCTATTAGTTGATTCTCTAACTGCGGTCATGCTGGTGGTGGTTACCCTGGTCAGTCTGATGGTTCAGATTTATTCTCAAGGCTATATGCATGGCGACCCGGGCTATCATCGCTATTTTGCCTTCATGTCTCTTTTTACAGCCTGCATGTTGGGCTTGGTTATGGCCGATAACCTCGTTTTCATGTTTCTCTTTTGGGAAGGCGTTGGATTAGGCTCCTATTTGCTCATTGGTTTCTGGTTTCATCGGCCTTCTGCTGCAAACGCGGCTAAGAAAGCTTTCATTGTTACTCGCTTTGGCGATTTCGGTTTTCTGGTGGCTATACTTCTGCTTTTCTACAACACGGGAACCTTCAATATTGAAGAGCTGCACGGCTTAGCTGTGGCTGGTGCTTTAGCAGGGACAATTTTAACATGGGCGGCCATTGGTATTTTCGCCGGAGCTGTTGGCAAGTCGGCACAGTTCCCACTACATGTCTGGCTGCCCGATGCGATGGAAGGTCCGACGCCGGTCAGTGCTCTGATACATGCGGCGACAATGGTGGCTGCCGGAGTTTTCTTGGTGGCTCGCATGTTCCCTCTGTTCGAACATTCCCATGCGGCTTTAACTACGGTGGCCGTCATCGGTGGTTTCACAGCTATTTTCGCAGCCAGTATGGGTCTGGTCATGACTGACATCAAGCGTGTACTGGCTTATTCCACTATCAGCCAGCTAGGCTATATGATGCTGGGTCTGGGTGTTGGTGGCGTTGCCGTTGGCATCTTTCACCTGTTCAATCATGCCTTCTTCAAGGCTCTCCTGTTTCTTGGTGCCGGCAGTGTTAATCACAGCACGGGTACCTTCGATATGCGGGAGATGGGTGGCTTGCGAAAGGCTATGCCATGGACTTATATCACCTTTCTTATTGCCTCATTGAGTCTAGCTGGTATCTGGCCTCTTGCAGGCTTCTGGAGTAAGGACGAAGTTTTGGTATATTCCTTCGCCAATAATCCTATACTATTCTACTTAGCCATGATTACCGTTTTCATGACGGCCTTTTATATGTTCAGGGCAATATTCATGACCTTTGGTGGCGAATATCGAGGCGGTGCCGCATCAGGTCACGGTGAGCATGGCGGTGGTAAGCTCCATGAGTCACCGATGGTGATGGTTGTGCCCATGGTAATTCTGGCTGTCTTGTCGGTTGCATCCGGATGGGTCAATGTTACCGGCTCATTCAGCCAGTTTCTGGGGCATGGTGGACATGTTGAAGCACATGGTTTCATTGATGGCTTCTTAGGCATATTGACGCATCCGCTGCCTTTGATATCGCTGCTGGTGGCTGGTTTGGGTATTTTCTTGGCTTATGCCATGTATAGTGCTAAGTGGATTTCGGCTGAGGCTGTGGGCAGGGTTTTCAAGCCACTGCATACCCTGTTTTATATGAAGTACTGGTTCGATGAACTTTATGAGCGGGTGATTGTGGTCAGGGTTCTGGTTGATGGGATTTTTGCGGCACTCAGCGTCTTTGACTCTCGTGTTGTTGATGGGGCGGTGAATGGTGTGGCTAGAGGCACTAACGAAGCTAGTGGAGTTATGCGACGGGCACAGACCGGGCAGTTGCAGGCATATGGTATAGCCATCGCTATAGGTGTGATAGCGATTGCGGTCTGTTTTTATCTTTTCAGTTGAGGTAGAGAGATTTGAATTTTCCTTATCTTTCGGCAATAGTCTTTCTCCCGGTAGTCGGGCTAATAGTTATTGCCTTATTGCCTAAGCCAGACCAAAAGACTATTAAATTTACGGCTCTGATATTCGCTCTGGCTTCGTTTGTCCTATCAATCGCTGTCTTCTGTCTTTTTGACCGTTCTGGTGGTGCTGTAGGGCAGATTCAATTTGAGGAGAAGATTTCCTGGATATCGGCAATCAATGCCTTCTATCATCTCGGTGTTGATGGCCTGAGTTTACCTCTGATGATATTAATGACATTCCTCGGTGTCTTGGCGGTACTGGTGTCGTGGAATATACAATTGAGGCCTAAGGAATATTTCATCTGGTTATTGCTCCTGGAGGCGAGTATATTAGGAGTCTTTTGCTCCTTAGACATGGTTCTGTTTTTCCTGTTCTGGGAACTGGAGCTTATCCCGATGTATTTCCTTATCTCTGTCTGGGGTGGTGGCAGGAAAGAATATTCAGCTATCAAATATGTCATATACACCCTGGTCGGCAGCGCTATGATGCTGGCTGGTATTTTAAGCATTTATTTTACTACCGGCAGCCTGAATATGATGGAGTTGGCGGGTCTGGAGACAGCCAGGCCATTTATCCCGTTAGCTGCTATGTTCTTCTTGATGCTGATTGGTTTTGCCATTAAGCTGCCGGTGTTTCCATTGCATACCTGGTTGCCTGATGCACATACTGATGCTCCCACAGCGGCGAGCGTGGTCCTGGCTGGTGCATTGCTTAAGATGGGCGGCTATGGAATGATTCGCCTTTGTGTCTCTATTTTCCCTGCTGTAGCCCTGCAGTATGCTCCGTTGCTGACGGCTTTAGCTGCTGTCAGTGTGCTCTATGGAGCGGCGGTAACTTTGAGACAGAAGGACTTGAAGCGGCTGATCGCCTATAGTAGCGTTAGCCACATGGGGTATGTGCTGCTTGGCATCTTTGCTTTGAGCCAGGTGAGTATGAATGGTGCTGTTTTGCAGATGTTCAGCCATGGTATTATCACTGGGCTTCTCTTCGCTATGGTGGGGGTGGTCTACGATAAGGCTCACGAACGAAATCTGGATAATCTGGGTGGACTAGCCAGACAGATGCCCGTTGCAGTGGTTGTCTTCAGCATCGCCGGTCTGGCCTCTTTGGGTTTGCCGGGCACCAGCGGATTTGCTGCTGAGTTTATTACCTTTGTTGGTAGCTATTCCAGTACAGTTGTTGAAGGTATACGCTTGTATACTATTCTGGGCGTATTTGGGGTTGTTCTAACCGCTGGCTACATTTTGTGGATGCTGCAGCGAGTTTTCTACGGTCCGCCATTGGATAAATATAACGATGTACCTGATGTAAGCAATGTTGAGAAGATATGTACCTTTTCTTTTGTTGCTGCCATTATGCTGGTTGGTCTATACCCGGCTATTCTCACTGATGTAATTAAGCTGGGGGTTGAGCCGATAATTAGGCTGATAGGTTTATAATGGGATGGTTTGATTAGATGTCTATTAGTGAATTTCGTTTTTTAGCGCCGGAACTTAATCTGCTGGGTTTCGCCCTGCTGGTGATTCTGATTGATTTGTTTGTCAAGCAGAAAAAAGTTCTGGCTGGCCTTAGTATCGCTGGCCTGGTGGTTTCCGCTGGTTTCACCGTGGTGATGTGGGGTATGCCAGCCACTGACATTTTCTATCGTATGCTGGCGATAGACAACTTTGCTCTTTTCTTCAAACTCTTACTTCTGGCAGCTGCCGCTCTAATCATACTGGCATCTCAGGACTATGTGAGCAAGTTCGACAGATTTCAAGGCGAATATTATGCACTGGTGCTTATTTCGGCTGTAGGTATGATGCTGCTGGTGGCGGCAACGGACCTGATTGCAATCTATGTAGCTCTGGAATTGAGCGGCATCTCGCTGTATGTACTGGCCACCTTTTTGAAGGACAAGAAATCCACCGAGGCTGGACTAAAATATCTGCTCCTGGGTGCTGTTGCGTCGGCGGTGCTTCTCTATGGCATGGCTTTGGTTTTCGGCTTTACTGGCAGGACTTGTCTGATGTGTATCGCCGAGTATGTTCAAGGAATGCCTGGTGCCGGCCTCTTGAGTAATCCAGCTTTGCTTTTGGGCATGGTACTTCTGGCTGCTGGTTTCGGTTTCAAAATTGCCTGTTTCCCCTTCCAGATGTGGGTACCCGATGTTTATGAAGGTGCGCCAACACCTATTACTGCTTATCTTTCTGTAGCCAGCAAGGCTGCTGGCTTCGCCGTTGTTCTTCGTGTTTTCTTCGTTGCACTTGGTTCTCCTGAATGGATTAGCCTTAATTGGGGCATATTGTTTGCCGTTTTGAGCGCTATAACTATGACAGTGGGAAATGTGGTGGCTATCCTACAGAGCAACATCAAGCGCATGCTCGGTTATTCCAGCATAGCTCAAGCTGGCTACCTTATGGTGGGACTGGCGACAATAGGTATGGCTATCGGGAATGACGCTTTGGGACAAAGTGGGCTGCTTTTCTTCATCATGAGCTATGCGGTCACCAATTTGGGAGCTTTTATTGCTATTATAGCTATATCGAACAAGATTAAAAGTGATGAAATAGATGACTATACCGGAATGGGCAAGCGTGCGCCACTCCTCGCCTTAGCTCTAACTTTCTGTCTGATTTCCCTTATTGGTTTGCCACCGACAGCAGGCCTTATCGCCAAGATTTATATTTTCAGTGGCGCAGTGCAACATGGCTTGCTGTGGCTGGTTATCGTAGCTGTCATAAATAGCTGTATTTCGGCTTTCTACTATTTGCGGGTGGTCAAGGTGATGTGGACGGGTGAGCCGGCATCAAAGGTGAAGGTGCCTTCATCATGGGCATTGCGCATTGCCTTAGCTCTCTGTTGCCTCTTTGTCCTGCTTCTGGGTGTGATACCGGGTGGTTTCGTTGGCATTGCTGAAGCAGCTGCTCGGATTTTGGGTTCGTAAGCTCCTATCTATCCTCCTCCGCAACATACAAAGGTGCCTCCGATAGCTTTTAATTGTGCAAACTTTCTTGACACCCTTTAGCTGGCGGTGATAGACTCCTGTTGCTGTGAAACGGGTTGGCATTTTATATCATCCCAAGATTGAAAAGGCTGAGGCTTTTAGCCAGGAACTGGGGAAATTTCTGAAAGCTCGAGGCGTTTCGTTCTGGACTTGCTCGGCATGGGAGGAGGAGAAGGCGAAGTCGCAGATATCCGGGTCGGAGTTAATCCTTAGTATCGGTGGCGATGGAACTATACTGCGTGCGGTAAGAGCTGTTATCCCGCAAGCAGTGCCTATTGTAGGCATAAACCTGGGCAACCTGGGGTTTATGACTGAGCTTAAAGCTGAAGAGGCTCTTGATAAAATGCCTCGGCTGCTGGATGGCAAGGGCTGGGTTGAGGATAGAACCGTACTGGAAGCTGAGATGCCCTCTCAGGACAAGGTTTTTAATGCCATAAACGATGTTTTTGTGGGACGAAGAAGCTTTGCCCGTCTGGTTAGGATTGAGACCAGGGTTAATGGCGAGGTTTTAGCAACACATAGAGCTGATGGCGTTATATTAGCTACAGCAACTGGCAGCACGGGTTACTCACTGGCATCTGGTGGCCCTATTCTTTGTCCTCAGGCTAAGGAGATCATATTCAAGCCTGTTTGCCCTCATCTGGCTCTGGACAGGGCTGTTGTCCTGCCGCCTGATGCCCAAATCCAGCTGAAGGTTACTACAACTCATGAGGCTATGATCAGCATTGATGGACAGGTAGAGTTGCCACTGAACAGTGGAGATGAGGTAAAGATAAGGTGTAGCCCCCATGTGGCACGATTCTTGAGAATTCGCCCCAAGGCTTATTTTTATAGCTATCTGGAGTCTAGACTTAAGGGGAGTATATGAAAAAAGTAGAGAAGGCTAAAATAAATGATGCCCAGCGGATACATGAGTTGGTCAACAGTTTTGCTGACAAAGGCGAGATGCTGCCTAGGGCATTAAGCGAGATATATGAGAACTTGCGTGACTTTTTTGTCATCAGGGATAGTAATAATCAGGTTATTGGTTGTGTTGCCCTTCATATTAACTGGGCTGATTTAGCTGAGATTAAGTCTCTAGCGGTAAGTGGGGATAAACAGGCTCAAGGCTTGGGCTCAGTGCTTGTTGAAGCCTGTATTGATGAAGCGAGAGAACTGGGAATTCCTACAATCTTTTGCCTGAGCTATAAGCCGGCTTTTTTCGAGAAGTATAACTTTCGTCAGGTCGACAAGATGGAATTGCCGCGAAAAGTATGGTCGGAGTGCTATCGTTGCCCCAAGTTTCCAGATTGTGATGAGGTGGCTCTTATCTATCAGTTTGAACCGAGCAAAGGCTCGCCTGCAACACATTAGTGTTTATGCATGATTAAAAATCCTAAGACTCAAGCTCGAAATCCTGGATAAATCCGATAGCCACAGAGTAAAAGATGTGTGTATGCTTGGGCATGTTACCTCGTATAGAGGGGGAGGGAGTCATTGATGGAAAAGACTATATCTACCCAGCAGGTCTATGATGGTCGGGCGGTTAAACTGAAGGTTGACACGGTGCGAAAGTCTAACGGCAAAATTACCACCAGAGAGATAGTTGAGCATAGCGATTGTGTGGCGGTGGTGGTTCTGGATTCTAAAGACAGAGCTATCATGGTTCGCCAGTATCGCAGCGCTGTGGGCAAGACACTTCTGGAGATTCCAGCAGGTGGTATTGACCCCGGAGAACAACCCATCAACTGTGTCCGTCGTGAGTTACAGGAAGAGATCGGTTATTTGCCCAACAAGATAGATAAGCTCGGGGGTTTCTATGCAGCTCCTGGCTATTGCACTGAATATTTGCATTTGTATCTGGCTACATATCTTATACCCAGCCAGCTTGAGGCTGAAGACACCGAAGACATAGAGGTGGTGCGAGTGCCTTTATCACGGATACCTGACCTGATCGCTTCCGGTGAAATCTGTGACGCAAAGAGTATAGCCGGGCTGCTAAGAGTTATGTCGCTAGGGCTTAAGGGCAGGTAACCGTGGAGTTTATGTCTTGACTTGATACTTAGCCTTGCCCTGCTCGTATAAGTCAGCACCTTGAGTATCGTTGATGACAGTGGCGGGGAAGTTTTCTACCTCTAGACGGCGTATTGCCTCTGCACCTAGGTCTTCGTAAGCGATCACTTCTGCCTTCTTGATGCTCTTGGATATAAGTGCTCCGGCACCGCCTATGGCAGCGAAATATACTGCTTTGTGTTTTTGTATGGCGTCTTTTACTGTCTGTGACCGGTTGCCTTTGCCAATCATTCCTTTAAGGCCGGCGGCCATAAGACGAGGAGCATAGCTATCCATCCTTCCGCTGGTTGTCGGTCCAGCCGAGCCTATGACTTGTCCCGGTTTGGCTGGAGACGGACCCATATAATAGACAGTCTGATTTTTGAGGTCAAAAGGTAGTTTTTCACCCTTATCCAGAGCTTCAACGAGTCGTTTGTGGGCGGCATCTCTGGCTGTGTATATCACGCCGGTAATGAAAACCTGGTCGCCGGCTTTTAGCTTCTTTATGGTATCCTCGTCAAGCGGGGACTTAATATTTAAAGTTTCCATTGCTATCCCTCCGAGGTCGCTTATTTACTTCCTTTCACAGTGAAGTCAGGGAAAGGGACTTTGGGTTTAGTCTCAGTATTAGGTGGGACTGTCGAAGCAGGCAGCTCCTTTTTACCCAGTCCTACAGTCCGGGATACCATTTGTCTTTTGAGCAGTTGAATTGCTAGGGCTGGGTCTAATCCTTTGGGGCAGGCTTCAGAGCAAGCGCCGGCGAGATGGCAGTGCCATACGCCATGGTCGGTGTCTATCACAGAAAATCTTTCCATCTCTCCTTCATCGCGGGTATCGGCGCAGTAGCGATAACACTGGGCCAGAGCCTGTGGGCCAGTGAAAAACTTGTCGCTAGCTGACGTGGGGCAGGCAGAAATGCAAATACCGCATTTTATGCAGTAGGTAAATTGTAAGAAAGCCTCTAATCCTTGAGGTGACAGTGTGAATTCAGCAGTGGGGTTTTCCATTTCCTTGTCATCATGGCGTAGGATGTATGGCTTTATTGATTTGTGGGTTTCGAATAATGGATTCAGGTCCACTACGAGGTCTTTGATGATTGGTAGATTAGGTAGCGGTTTAATGGTTAACCTGCTTGAGTGAAACTCTTCTATTTGTGTGTGGCAGGCAAGGTGTGGGTAGTTATTGATAAGCATGCCACAGGAGCCGCATATCGCCATGCGGCACGAGGTGCGAAAAGCCAGGGTGCTATCGAGATTCTCTTTTATGTATATAAGCCCATCGAGTATCGTCATGCCTCGGCTGGATGTCACTATGAATTCCTGGAAATGAGGCTCACTGCCCTTTTCCGGGTTATATCTCTGGATTTTGAACGTTATCTGTTCGTTTTTCTCTTTATCCATTATGCCTCCTACGTGGATAACAGTGAGATTGGCACATAGACAGACCAGATGAAGGCCATGATGCCGAAGACAATGATAGACCAGGTAACGATGCGCTCGGTTCTGGCTGATGGTGTCAGCTCTAGAATGATGTTACGCAGTCCGTTAAGGGCGTGATATAGGACGACGGCCAGTAAAGCTATATATATGCCAGCCCACATGACTTCTCGAGACCGTTCTATCATGGAATGCCAGCCTGTCACATCTTTGAGGTCAACCCCGAAGAAACCGAGTATGGCGTCGAGGTGCATCCATACTGTATGTATGCCTGCCAGCACTGCTATAAGTGCGCCGGTAATCAGTTGTATAAACCAGAGGTATGTATTGCGCATCACCAGCCTCCTGAGATGAAGTCATAAAAGAACACCAGGCACAGGATTATAATTATACCTATCATGGCCATTGTCCAGCGGCGCTTTTTACGCAGTGAATCTCGATAAGGATAGATTGGCGGGGTTGGTTTTCCCATCAGAAAGCCGAGTTCTTGCAGGATGAGACGCAGTCCGTTTAGAGCATGGTAAATTAAGGCGACAACGACCAGATATTCGCCGAATTTAAACCACGGATTGTGAAGGATGCTCATCGTAGCTTCCCAGGTCTCCTGTCCCTGGATTCGGAAAACGGTTGTCATGGTCAGATGTATCAGCAGGAATAGCAAGATTCCCAGGCCGGTTACCCGATGCAGTATGTAAAGGTAACGTTCTAGCTTGTAGTTGCCTGCCCATATCCAGCCGCCAATACCCAGATTGTTTTGTCGTGGCTGCACTTGTCTCATAATTAGCTCCCTAGTATTTCCTTTCTACTGGTTGCCACATGGTGATGGTTACCGGTATATAGTCGAGCCGCGGCCCTTTGGGTGTGTAGTGAGCCAGAGTATGTTTGAGCCAGTTAACGTCGTCACGATTGGGAAAATCTCGTCTAGAATGAGCTCCTCTGGATTCGGTGCGGGCTAGCGCTCCGGTGACGATGATTTCGGCCAGGTCAACGAGGTTATCGGCTTCTAAGGCGCTTAGCAGGTCAGTATTATAGATGCGTCCACGGTCCTTGACCTTTATGGCGGGCAGGCTATTCTTTATTTCCTGTATCTTATTCAGGGCTGACTTCAGATCCGGGCCGGTGCGGAATACGCCCACCTTGCTGTCCATTGTTCTCTGCAGCTCCCTGCGCAGTACATAAGCGCTTTCTTTGCCATCAGAGCTAAATCTGCTAAAAACTCTAGCCTCTTCCTCTTTTAGTGTTGTAGCTTTTTGCGGAGAAGGAAGAGCTTTATGTTTAGACGCATACTTAGCAGCTTCTTCACCGGTGATTTTTCCCCAGACCAGGCATTCTGTGGTTGAGTTGGAGCCAAGCCGGTTGGCACCATGCAGTGATACACAGGCAGCTTCACCGGCTGCCCAGATGCCTTCTATCGGTGTAGCCCCGTTAATGTCGGTATGTACGCCGCCCATGAAATAGTGAGCAGCGGGGCGAATTGGTATTGGCTTATAGATTGGGTCGATGAAGTTGAACTTCATGGCAACCTCTCGAATCATCGGCAGCCGCTCATTGATTTTGGCAGCACCTAGATGGCGCAGGTCGATATGAACATAGTCGAGACCATCAGGACCCGGAAATCCTCTGCCCTCCTCGATTTCAGTCATCTCGGAGCGGGAAACGATATCTCGTGGAGCCACCTCCATCTTAGACGGAGCGTATTTTTCCATAAATCTTTCATCTTCGTTATTGAGCAGATAGCCACCCTCACCTCGTGCCGCCTCTGTAATCAGTATGCCGGATGGCACCAGTCCGGTAGGATGAAACTGAACGAATTCCAGATCCTTTATAGGCAGTCCCGCCCGATAAGCCATGGCTAGACCATCACCGGTGGCGGTAAGGGAGTAGGTGGTGAAACCGAACATGCGACAAGCACCGCCGGTGGCTATAATCAAGGCTTTGCCTTGAATCAGAAAGAACTCACCGCTGGTCAGATCCCAGGCAGTTACACCGCAGAATTTGTTATCTTTTGTCAGGATGGAGCTGACGTAGCATTCATCGTATCTGCTTACGTTGGAATATTTCTGTAAAGTATCGTACAGAGCCTGCATTTCGGCGAAGCCAGTCTTATCGGCAGCGAATACTGTCCGATCGTAGCTATGACCACCGAATGGTCGTTGAGCAATACGTCCATCGGGACGCCGTGACCAGGGTATACCCCAGTGCTCTAATAGCAGTATTTCTTTGGGCGATGCTTCGACGAAGCGCTTCACCACATCCTGGTCACAGAGAAAGTCAGCGCCTCTGACAGTGTCCCAGGAGTGGAGTTCAAAGCTATCTCCTTCATCAGGCTGCATAACTGCTGCAGTACCGCCTTCGGCACAAACTGAATGAGAACGCATCAGCTGAACTTTTGAGACAATGGCAATATCGAGGTCTGGATTTCGGGCCGCTTCTATGGCAGCACGCAGTCCGGCGAGTCCTGAACCCAGGACTATAATATCGTGTTTTTGACTCGTCACAGTACTGTCTCCTTGTGACGGGCGCACCAGCATTGAATGTTAACGGCAACTGGCATACTGGCGATATGTGCTGGGAAAACTTCAGCATGAATGGCTAGGGCGGTTGTTCTGCCACCATAGCCCATCGGCCCAATACCCAGGTTATTTACACGCTGCAGGATTTCCTTCTCCAGTGCAGCTACCTCCGGGTCTGGATTAGGCTCGCCGACTTTGCGCAGCAATGCCTTTTTTGCCATTGCCATGGTTTTGTCCGTTGTTCCGCCTATGCCGAGGCCGATGATGATTGGTGGACATGGGTTGCTTCCAGATTCGTTGACCAGATTTACTACGAAATCTATGATTCCCTGCCTTCCTTTTGCTGGAGGCATAACTGTCAGGCGAGAGCAATTCTCCGAGCCGCCTCCTTTAGGTATCACGCTGATTTTAAGTTTATCGCCGGGCACGATGTCGGTGTGAATGATGGCTGGGGTGTTATCTTTGGTATTAACTCGTGCTGAAAATGGCTGGTTCACCATGGATTTGCGCAGATAGCCTTTATCATATCCCTGGCGAACACCTTCATTTATGCAGGCATAAAGGTCGCCGCCGGTTACGTGAACTTCCTGTCCCAGCTCTAGCAAAACTACCGCGGCGCCGGTGTCCTGGCACAGCGGGATTTTGTCCTTATCGGAGATTTCGGTATTCTGAATCATTTGGGATAACACGTCTTTAGCCACAGGTGACTCTTCCTTCTCTCTTGCCTGCTTGAGCGCTTTGAGCACATCTTCAGGGAGATAAAGGCAAGCTTCCTGGAACAGGTTGGATATGGTTTCGGCTATCTGTTTGCAATCGATGTCCCGCATTGGCTGATTACTCCAATTTCATTATTTTGGCAAGCTCCTTCACGGCTTCGGCTGATTTCTTAAGAGCGACACTCTCCTCTGGTGTTAACTTTAGCTCGATTATCTGCTCGACGCCGTTTTTACCTAATTTAACCGGTACTCCAACTACTGCGCCCTTTATCCCATATTCTCCTTCGAGGTAGACAGCACAGGGCAGAATTCTTTTCTTATCCAGCAATATAGACTTAATCATCTGTGCGGTAGCAGCTGCCGGGGCGTAGAAAGCGCTACCAGTCTTCAAAAGAGCAACGATTTCGCCGCCTCCCTTAACAGTTCGCTCCACAATTTTGTTTACAGTCTCTTTTGGAAGTAGCTCCGTTATCGGGATGCCACCTACAGTGGTCAATCTTGGGATGGCTACCATGGTATCTCCGTGACCGCCCAGAAGGCAGGCGTGAACATCTGCGACTGATACGTCGAGTTCCTGAGCCAGAAAAGTTCTGAACCTGGCGGTATCCAGAATGCCTGACTGGCCGAAGACGCGATTTCGAGGAAATTTGCTGACGTGAAGAGCCAGCTGTGTCATTGCGTCCAGTGGATTAGCTACCATAATAATGATGCAGTTCGGCGAGTATTTAACCACCTGCTCGGTTACCGATTTAACTATATTCATATTGGTCAGTACCAGATCGTCGCGGCTCATCCCCGGTTTTCTTGGCACTCCCGAGGTAATGGCGACAATGTCAGATTTGGCGGTTTCTTCATAGGAGTTGGTGCCTATAACATTTGCATCGGAGCCGGTAATTGGGCCGGTCTGGAGCATGTCCAGTCCCTTGCCCTGCGGTAAACCATCGACGATATCTACAAGTACTACATCGGCATATCCCTTATCGGCTACACGCAGGGCCAGTGTGGCTCCTACATTTCCGGCACCGATTACGCTAACTTTGCTACGCATTTTAGCCTCCTTATTTGTTGAGTTTTTCAATTACTGCATCAGCGACCTCTGAGGTAGTTGCTGCAGGTTGATTGTGGTTTGGCTTCAGGTCGTAGGTAATGTTTTTGCCTTCAGTTATGACATCAGCTATGGCATTTTCCAGCTTATCTGCAGCTTTAGTTTCACCGATATGGTGTAGCATCATGGCTGCAGATAGCATCATAGCCATAGGATTTACTTTGTTCTGGCCAGCGTATTTGGGAGCGCTACCGTGGGTAGGCTCAAAAACTGCTATATTATCACCCATGTTGGCTCCAGGTGCAACGCCGAGACCTCCAACCAATCCAGCACAAAGGTCGGAGACTATATCTCCATAGAGATTGGGCAGGACTATGACATCGTATTGCTGAGGATTTCTGGCAAGCCGCATGCACAATGCATCGATAACTACGTCTTCGAATTCTATATCTGGATATTCCTTTGCCACTTCGCGGGCGACAGCCAGAAAAATGCCATCGGAGAACTTCAGTATATTAGCTTTGTGGCCAGCGCTGACCTTTTTCCTCTTATTGGCACGTGCGTATTCAAAAGCAAACTTAACGATACGCCTTGAAGCTGTTTCAGAGATCGCTTTTATGCTGAAACCGGAATCCTCTTTAACTTTTATCTGTGTAGTCTCGAGAATAAGCTTTGCCAGGCTAGCGCTCCCCAGGGTATCCCTGGCAAATTCAATTCCGCTGTAAAGGTCCTCCGTATTCTCTCGAACAATCACTATATCCACGTTTTCAAAGTGCGTGGGCACGCCGTGGTAGGTTTTACATGGACGGAGGCAGGCGTAGAGGTCTAAACTTTGCCTTAGAGCCACATTGACGCTTCTAAAACCGGTGCCTATCGGTGTGGTTACCGGGCCTTTGAGAGCTACCTTGTTCTTCTGTATGGATTCCAGAACATTATCGGGTAAAGGTGTGCCGAATTTATCCTGAGCTACTTGGCCGACTATTCCCATATCCCACTCGAATTTAATGCCGGTTGTCTCTAGCACCTTTTTGGTCGCTTCGATAATCTCAGGACCAATTCCGTCGCCGGGGATAAGAGTCAACTTGTGAGGCATAATATTTTGTGCCATTACGAAGTTCAGAGTTCGAAATCGCGGTGCTTAGTTATGTAGGGAATGAGCCCACCTTCGTTTAGTATATCCAGCATCACTTTTGGGATTTTGCCAAAGGTAAGCTTGGAACCGTTGGTTATGTCAGCAACTACACCTGTGGCTAGATTTACCTCTATTTTATCACCAGCGCCAATTTTGTCGGTATCGCAAATCAGGACTGGTAATCCCTGATTTATGGCGTTTCTGAAAAAGATGCGGGCGACTGATTTTGCCAGTATAGCGCTCACTCCAACCATTTTAATAACTAAAGCAGCATGTTCCCGGCTGGAACCAAGCCCAAAGTTCTTGCCGGCAACGATGAAGTCACCTGGTTTCACTTTCTCGACGAAAGTTGAATCGGCGTCTTCCATAACGTGTTTGGCTAACTCCGGGAGATTGCTTCTCAGGTTTGCGTATTTGCCAGGTATGATATGGTCGGTAGATATGTTGTCGCCGAACTTGAGAGCTTTACCTTTAAGAATTTTATCGGGC
>CP070642.1:118025-121732 GCA_020354105.1 Chloroflexota bacterium
AAGGGTGCGGGTAACCTGACGATATTTCTGGAGCACGAGGTTCTGGAGATAAACGGAGAAAAACTCGTTGACGGGATAAAAATACGGAATCTGAAAACAAAACAGGAAAAGGAGCTTGAGGTCGGCGGTGTTCTTATTGAGATCGGGCTTATACCAAATTCTGACCCAGTGAAGAGTATAGTTAATCTTAATCGTGTTGGTGAAATCGAGGTTAATTGCAATAATGAGACCAGTGTACCCGGACTTTTCGCTGCTGGCGATGTAACCAGTGTCCCGGAAAAGCAGATAGTCGTTGCTGCCGGAGAGGGGGCTAAGGCAGCACTTCAAGCTCACCGCTATCTGCAAAGGCTTAGCTGATTATATAAAGTCCTTCGACAATGTTAATGTGAGACAAAAGTCGCTGACACGGACTTTGCTTTAGTCTAAACTGAGATAATAAAGTGTGGGCAAGGATTAGAAAATAATTTCGTATTCTTGCAGAGCGGAGGAAGAATCATGCAGCTAAAGGGAAGCAAGACAGAGGAAAATTTACGCAAGGCTTTCGTGAGAGAGCTACATGCTCGGGCTAATTACACATACTTTGCTGAGGCTGCTAGAGAGGCCGCCCTGGAGCAGGTAGCCGATATGTTTTTGACCACAGCTCAGAATGAAGCGGAGCATGCCGAGCATGAATTTAAATTACTTGGTCGCCTGGGTAAGACTGCAGCAAATCTGAAAATAGCTAATGGGCTTGAACATGAGGAGGCGACCAGATTATATCCCGAAGCAGCCAAGGTGGCAGAGGAGGAGGGTTTTGGTGAAATCGCTGATTTCTTCCGCAGGATGGGCAAGGTTGAGGCAAGCCACGAAAAGAATTTCCATGACTTGATGGAGGCACTGGATAAGGGCGAGGGATTTAAGGGCAGGACAGTAGGGCATTCAGCAATTGAGATGGCACAGCTGATGTTGCCACATCAGACTAATCCTGCCGGCTTTGTCCATGGTGGTGAGTTGATGAAGCTGATGGATAATGCCGCCGGCGTGGTAGCCGCCCGCCATAGTCGAGCTAACCCGGTCACTGCAATGGTCGAGGACATCAATTTCCATAACCCGGTGCGCGTCGGAGACCTGGTACTGGTGCACGGAAAAATCACCTTTACCAGCCGCTCGTCAATGGAAGTGCGAATAGAGGTTGAGGCAGAAAATCTTCTCACCGGCAAGCGGCTTCCAGCCCTGACTGCCTACTATGTTATGGTGGCTGTAAACCTTGAGGGGAAATCTGTCGAGGTACCACCGCTTATCGTCATTACCGAGGAAGAGGAAAAACTGTTTAATGAGGGCTTGGCCAGATATCAGGCGCGAAAGGCAAAATCTGGCAAGTGAAGGAGATGTGTGGATGGGAAACGTAAAGCCTGAAAGAAAAGTTTATCTGGATTATTTCGCTACCACACCGGTATTGCCTGAGGTGCTGGAGGCGATGTTGCCATATTTCCGGGAAATCTACGGGAATCCTCAATCAATGCACGCCTGGGGTGATGAGGCTAGAGAAGCAATAGAGAAAGCTAGAGAGCAGGTCGCTGTCCTTATAGGTAGCAGCGTTGAGGAGATAGTCTTCACCTCCAGCGGCAGCGAAGCTAATAATCTGGCAATCAAAGGGCTGGCTCAAGGCTTGGTTGCCAAGGGAAAGCATATAATTGTTTCTGCGATTGAGCATTTCTCAGTGCTTCATGCAGCCAGAACCTTAGAGAAGGCTGGCTTTGAGCTTACTGTGGTGCCGGTGGATAAATATGGGCTTGTTGACCCCAATGAGATAGCCCAGAATATCAGGAAGGACACGATATTGGTGTCCATAATGCATGCCAATGGAGAGGTGGGTACAATTCAACCTATTGCTGAAATAGGCAAGATAGCCAGGAACGCTGAAGTGCTATTCCACACCGATGCTGTTGCCAGCACAGGTAATATACCGTTGGATGTGAATAAGCTGGGCGTAGATGCCTTAAGCCTGGCGGGAAATCAATTTTATGGACCCAAGGGCTCTGGTGCCCTTTGGGTACGCAAGAAAGTTCGTCTCGTGCCGTTAATGGATGGTGGTGTACAGGAAAATGGGCGCAGGCCAGGTACAGAAAATGTAGCCGCTATCGTTGGTATGGGCAAAGCTGCTGAACTAGCCGCGAAAGATATGCCCTCACGAATAAGTAAGTTCTCTCAGCTCAGAGACAGGTTAATCAAAGGTCTGCCAGCCGCAATTGACCATACCATTCTTACCGGGCATCCTACCCAGCGCCTACCCAACCACGCCAGCTTTTGCATTGAGTTTATTGAAGGTGAAGCTATGCTGCTGATGCTCAACATTCAGGGCATTGCTGTCTCCAGCGGCTCAGCCTGCACTTCTAAGGCTTTGAAAGCCTCCCATGTCCTTATTGCCATGGGCATTCCACACGAGATTGCTCAGGGCTCTTTGCTTTTTAGCATAGGTGTGGACAATAATGAGGCGGACATAGACTATGTGCTGGAAAAATTGCCGCCTATCGTGGAAAGATTAAGGCAAATGTCCCCGTTGTATGCCAAATTTTTAAAAGAAAAGAGGGGGTGAAGTTTTATGCCCATGTACAGTGACAAGGTGATGGACCATTTTATGAATCCTCGCAATGTTGGCGAGATTAACGATGCCGATGGTACTGGCGAGGAGGGCAACCCGGTCTGTGGGGATATGATGACATTCTATATAAAGGTGAAGGACAACCGTCTTGAAGACGTTAAATTTAAGACCTTTGGCTGTGGTGCTGCGGTTGCCGTTTCCAGCATGGTTAGTGAGATGGCAAAAGGTAAGACGCTTGAGGAGGCTGTGAAAATCACTCCTAGCCTGGTAGCACAGGAGCTAGAGGGATTACCCAAGAACAAATACCACTGCTCTAACCTGGGCGCGCAAGCTCTACGAAGAGCGATTCGCGATTATGCCCAAAAGAAGGGAATTACCATCGAAGGTCTAGGTCCAGAAGAGAAAGGAGAAGAGGATGAAGAAAGCGAAGAATAATAAGAAAGAAGAGGGTTGTCTCTGCCCTTATTGCGAAGTGGAACTGGCTGTCGTCAGCTGTCCTTTCTGCGAGGCTTGTGGCTCAGTCTTTAGCTATTGTGTCAGCTGCCAGACAACTGTTCTGGATAAAAAAGCCACTAAATGCCCTAAATGCGGTGAGCCACTGACAAAGGGAGGGAAGAAGTAAGACGACTCTATCATTTAGGAGCTATTTATGAGAGCAGATGAAACTTTGGATTGCGTGGGACTTTATTGCCCGATGCCTATTGCCCAAACAGCCAAGAAGATGAAGGAGTTAAAGCCCGGGCAGGTGCTGGAAGTTCTGGCTGACGACAGGGGAATAAAAGATGATATGCCCAACTGGTGCAAGACTACAGGCAATGAGTTCTTGGGCATGGAGGAAGATAAAGGGATATACAGGGTCTTTGTAAAAAAATCAGCACAGTGAGGTTAATATGGAAGACGAGTATGACAAGACATTAGAAGCGATTCAATTTGCTATTCAGATGGAAATCGATGGCAAGGCATACTACCAGAAAGCCAGTGGAGAAACTGGCAACAAGGTAGGCAAAGAGCTTTTTGAGTGGCTAGCTGGTGAGGAAGATAAACACAGGCAGAGATTTGAAGACATATATAATATTATAAAAAAACAAAAGGCCTGGCCTAGTGTTGAAATTCAGCCTAGGAAGGG
>CP070642.1:121832-129112 GCA_020354105.1 Chloroflexota bacterium
GGCTGATTGGTATGGAAGCTGAGCTGGATGAGTTGGGGCGCAATTACTGTATAGTCGATGATATTCGTACAGGCAATGGCATAGCTGAATATCTTTTTGAATTTAAAGAACAGCTTACACATTATCCTTCCAAGGCTAAGGAATTAGCCGCTAAGATCGATTTTCTGACTCAGCAAACCTCTGACTTGAAGGTGATAATAACAGGGCAGAGCAATGGTGCTGCCTTTGCCGGTGAAGTAATCACTCGGCTGGAAGAAAATCCTGCAGTGTATTCTATTCAAGTCGGTATTCCTTTTTGGCACAGGGTGTCTAAAACCAGCCAGTCATTGGTGATAGACAATAATGGAATCGGAGCTGATGCGCTTACCGGTAGAGACTTTTTTAGATTGTTAAAAGGTAATCTGGTGAAATTATTTGTACTGAATCATGCACCATCCTTTACGCCCGTTGATTGGATTATAACCAGGGCAGTTCTGATTTTCGGGCCGTATAATTTTGATTTCGGGCTACAGGCACCGGGGCATGATTATATGTGGGAATATCCAGGTGTCGGGCCGGTGATTAAAGAATTCCTGGTTAAGAATTTCAGTATAAAATAGGTTCCCCGTTTGAAAAGATGGGACTGAAATGAGTACTTTGTCCAGTCAGGTAGCGTTACAGATTGACAGAGCCATTGAAATCCTTAAGGCCGGTGGTATTGTTGCATTTCCCACGGATACGGTCTATGGGTTGGGGGGTGATGCGTTCAACACTGAGGTGGCTGAGAGGATTTACGAGGTTAAGCAACGCCCCAGACATTTACCCCTCCCACTTGTACTTGCTGACTTGGCACAGGTAGCTTGTGTCGTTGACTCTGTACCTGGAATAGCTAGTTTTTTAATGAGTTATTTTTGGCCTGGGGGATTAACCTTGGTGTTGCCGAGAGGAAATTCGCTTCCCGATATTATTACTGCTGGTGGTAATAAGGTGGCGATACGAGTTCCTGACCATGTTGTGCCCCTTACTCTCATTCGCCGGTTGGGTGCGCCTATCATTGGGACCAGCGCTAACATTAGTGATAACCCAAGTCCGGTGACGGCTGAAGGGGTCGAGCAACAGCTTGGCAAACAGGTTGACCTGATTGTAGATATGGGCGAATGTCCTGGCGGGCTTGAGTCCACCGTTGTTGATGTTACTGGAGTGACACCGGTTATTTTACGTCATGGTATTATACCTGAAAAAGAGATTAAGAGGGCATGCCGGGGGTATGCCAGGGAGGTAGGTAAAGGTGCGTATTGCTCTGGGCTGTGACCATCGTGGTTTGAAGCTTAAGCAGGCTATTATGGGGCTCCTAAATGATTTGGGTAATGAGTATCAGGACTTTGGCTGCTATGATAGCGACCCCGTGGATTATCCTGATATTGCCAAGCAAGTAGCTGAAGCAGTTGCCTTAGGAAAATTCGAAGACGGGATCCTGATTTGCAGCAGTGGCATAGGTATGAGTATAGCGGCCAATAAGGTAAAGGGTATAAGAGCGGCTCTGTGTTGTGGTGTCTCGAGTGCACAACGGGCTCGACAGCACAATGATGCCAATATTCTTTGTCTGGGCGAAGACACGCTTGATCAAGCTTTGGCACTTGATATTGTGAAGATATATTTATCTACCACCTTTGAGGGCGGCAGACATTTACGACGCCTAGAGAAGGTACGCAGTTTGGAAGCAGCATAGCTTGACAATAGCTAGCTGCTATGCTAGTTTACTGCAATAATCTTAATTTCCTAAACGATTACTATTCCGGTCGGAAGGGACTACTTTGAAGACAATGCGTAGTGATGGTGTTAAGAAAGGTGTTGAGCGGGCTTCGCATCGTGCCTTGCTTCGGGCTGTGGGCGTTTGTGGCGATGATTTTTCAAAACCTTTTATTGGTGTGGTCAATAGTTTCAACGAAGTTGTTCCTGGACATATTCATCTACGAAGTATTGCCGAGGCAGTGAAGGCGGGGATTCGCGACGATGGTGGGGTGCCTTTTGAATTCAATACCATCGGTGTCTGCGATGGTATAGCGATGAACCATCCTGGGATGAAATACAGCTTGCCTAGCCGGGAATTAATCGCTGACTCAATAGAGATTATGGCTGAGGCTCATCAGTTTGATGCGCTTGTTTTCATACCTAACTGTGATAAGGTTGTACCTGGCATGCTCATGGCTGCGGTGAGATTGAATATTCCGTCCATCTTTATCAGCGGTGGTCCCATGTTGGCAGGGCGCATGAATCAGGGCGGTCAAAGCGTAACAGTGGACCTCATCTCGGTGTTTAACGCCGTAGGTAGTGTTGTCCGTGGAAAAATGACTGAGGCTGAGCTTGAGGAGATTGAGATTGCTGCCTGTCCCGGTTGCGGAAGCTGCTCTGGTATGTACACGGCAAATACGATGAACTGTTTAGCTGAAGCGTTGGGTATTGCCTTGCCGGGCAATGGCACTATACCTGCCGTGGATTCCAGGAGAGTCATATTGGCCATGGAGGCAGGAAGGCAGATAATGGCTATATTGAAAAAGGGCTTATTGCCAAAAGATGTTATTACCAAGGATTCTATCGCTAATGCTTTTGCTGTGGATATGGCGCTCGGGGGTAGCACAAATTCCGTCTTACATCTCATGGCGCTAGCTCATGAGGCGGGCATCGATTTCCCTCTATCGCTGATTGATGAGATAAGTCGGCGCGTTCCGCATATTTCAAAGCTGAGCCCGGCTAGTGAGGTTCATATCGAAGACCTTGATCTGGCAGGCGGCATTCCGGCGGTTATGCATGAGATAGCGGATTCCTTGAACGGAAAATGCCAGACTGTGTCATTAGTGCCCCTGTCCAGTATCATAAAGGGGGGCAAGGTTAGAAATCGGGCGGTCATCCGTTCAGTGTCCGAGCCATATTCCAAGACCGGTGGTCTAGCGATCCTCTTTGGAAACCTGGCACCTGAAGGGGCTGTAGTGAAGAGTGGTGCTGTTGATCCAGAGATGATGGTGCATGAGGGCCCGGCTCGAGTTTTTAATAATGAAGAAGAGGCTACCAAGGGGATAATGAAGGGCGACATTAAAAAGGGCGATGTTATTGTCATTCGCTATGAAGGTCCTAAGGGTGGTCCTGGAATGCGGGAGATGTTGACTCCAACTTCTCTGTTGAGTGGAATGGGGTTAGACAAAGACGTGGCTCTGATAACTGATGGGAGATTTTCTGGTGGCACCAAAGGGGCTGCTATAGGACACGTGGCGCCTGAGGCAGCCGGCCGTGGGCCTATAGCCGTGGTAAAGAATGGTGACATCATAAGCATAAATATTCCAGAATGTAGGCTGGAATTGAAGTTGAGCGATGCTGAGATAAAGAAGCGATTGTCATTGCTGCCTGAATATAAATCAAAGATAAAGGCAGGTTATCTGGGGAGGTATATTGAGAGTGTCGGCTCAGCCAGCACAGGAGCGGTATTTGCCAAGTAGGAGACATTGATGAAAAAGACGGGTGCGCAGATTTTATGTGAAAGTCTAGTCCGGGAAGGCGTTGAAGTTATTTTTGGTTTTCCAGGTGGATCTGTATTACCGTTGTACGATACTTTTCCGCAATATCCAAAAATCAGGCATATTCTGGTTCGTCACGAACAAGGTGCAGCTCATGCAGCCGATAGCTATGCCCGTGTTACTGGGAAAGCAGGGGTATGCTTGGCAACCTCAGGACCAGGAGCCACCAATCTGGTAACTGGCATTGCCAACGCTTGCTTGGATTCGTCACCAATGGTGGCTATTACTGGTCAGGTAGCTAGACCTTTCATCGGCAAAGATGCTTTTCAAGAAATAGACATCACTGGTATTACCCTTCCTATTACCAAGCATAACTATCTTGTGCTCGACGCAAATGACATTGCCAGGGTGGTTAAAGAGGCTTTTTATATTGCCCAAAATGGTAGACCAGGTCCGGTTCTTATCGATATACCGCGTGACGTTTTTCAGCAAGAAGCGACGTTTACTTATCCAGAAAGGGTAAATTTACCCGGCTATAAACCGACGCTTTTTGGACACCCGGCACAGATTAAAAAGGCAGCCGAAACGATAAATGCCGCTGAGCGCCCCGTCATCATTGCTGGCAGAGGTGTGATAATATCAAAGGCTTTCGCCGAACTTAAAGACCTGGCAGAGAAGGCGCAGATACCGGTGGTTACCACCCTTCTGGGCATTGGCTGTTTTCCTGAGACTCATGTGCTAAGCTTTGGATGGTTGGGGATGCATGGCATGGCCTACGCCAACAAGGCGGTATATGATTCTGACGTTCTCATTGCTATTGGGATGAGATTTGATGACCGAGCTACCGGGGTGGTCAGCTCTTTTGCACCGCAGGCTCGTGTTGTTCACATAGATATCGATCCTGCAGAGATAGGTAAGAATGTGCGAGTAGATGTGCCTATTGTTGGCGATATCAAAAACATTCTTGAGGTGTTAAATCAGCAGATTGTGCCATGTGAACATCTGGACTGGTTTAATCAAGTGGACAAGTGGCGGGAAGAGCATCCGGCGCTGGTTATTAGAGAGAGTGAAGCTCTTTTGCCACAGTACGTTATTCGCCAGATTTATGAGATTACTAAAGGTGATGCCATTATAGTTACAGGCGTTGGTCAAAATCAGATGTGGTCGGCTCAATTTTTCTTTTATGATAAACCAAATAGCTTAATTTCCTCAGGTGGTTTGGGTACCATGGGTTTTGAGCTTCCCGGTGCTATTGGCGCTAAGGTCGGTAGACCTGATGATACAGTTTGGTGTATTGCAGGTGATGGTGGCTTTCAGATGACCGTCCAAGAATTAGCCACGATAGTCCAGGAGAACTTGGCTGTTAAGATAGCTATAATCAACAATGGATATTTAGGTATGGTAAGGCAGTGGCAGCAGTTATTCTATGGGCGACGCTACGTTCACACACCACTTTCTGGTCCGGATTTTGTTAAGATTGCAGAAGCTTATGGTATTCCGGCGCTTAGAGTGACGGATAAGAAACTGGTGGTCTCGGCTATAGAAAAGGCGATGAATCATGAAGGTCCGTTCTTGGTTGATTTTGTTGTTGAGCCCGAGGAGAATGTCTTTCCCATAGTTCCCCCAGGTGCAGCACTGGTTGAAGCGTTAGAAATGCCAGCTCCAGAAAAGGTGACTCGTTCAAGCAAATGAGTTTAGAATATGGAACAAGAGGAGGACGAGGTCGTTGACTATAGCAAGACATATTTTAGTTGCTTTGGTTGAAGATAGGCCCGGAGTTCTTAATCGGGTTTCTAGTCTCTTGCGTCGGCGTAACTTTAACATTGATAGTATAGCTGTTGGACATACAGAGCAACCTAATCTATCTCGTATGACTATCGTTGTGGAGGGCGATGATGCCAAAGTTGAGCAGGTCAGGAAACAGCTAGACAAAGTTGTAGACGTAGTTAAGATAGTTGATATAACTAGTAATGAGTCGGTAGCTCGTGAGCTGGCTTTGGTTAAAGTCAAAGCAACTGCTTCCAGTCGTAGCGAAATTATCCAGATCGTAGACATCTTTAGATCTAACATAGTGGACGTTTCTTCCGATTCAGTGATGGTGGAGGTAACTGGGGATGAAGAAAAGGTCAATTCTCTGTTGGACCTCCTCCGTGGTTTTGGTATCAGGGAGATAGCTAGGACTGGTCGTATTGCTTTAACTAGGGGTGGTGCTGGCCCGTTACAGGTTGAAGAATCGCGGGAGGTTAAGGTGCCTAAGCAAGCGCCGAAAGCAGCGTCCTCGGAAGCTGAAAGCCCACCGGACTGGTAATGATACGGAAATAATCAAACCCTACGGCAAGGCGGACAGGAAAACTTTTTAAGGAGGCATCATGGCTAAAATCTATTATGAGAAAGACGCTAAATTGGAATTACTCAAGCCCAAGACGGTTGGAATTGTTGGTTTCGGAAGCCAGGGGCATGCTCATGCCCAGAACTTGAGGGATAGCGGCTGTAAGGTACTAGTCGCGGAAGCCAAAGATACTGAAGGCTGGAAGAATGCTAAAAAGGCTGGTTTTAAGGTCACAGATGCTGCTACAGTCGCCAGAGAGGCTGACATAATTGTCATGCTTGTTCCGGATACTTTGCAACCGAAGGTTTATCGTGAATCGATTCAAAAGGAGCTGTCGTCTGGCAAGATGCTGATGTTTGCCCACGGATTCAATATACATTTTGGACAGATCCTGCCGCCTGCTGATATAGATGTGACAATGATTGCGCCTAAATGTCCAGGACATATCTTGCGTCGAGTTTATACCGAGGGGTCTGGAGCTCCAGCTATTGTAGCTATCCACCAGGACGCTTCAGGTAAGGCGAAAAATATTGCCTTAGCTTATGCTCGCGGTCTCGGCTGTGCTAAAGCCGGTGTAATAGAAACCACTTTTGCCGAAGAAACTGAAACTGACCTTTTCGGTGAGCAGACTGTGCTCTGTGGTGGTATTACTTCTCTGGTCAAGGCCGGGTTTGAGACGCTAGTCGAAGCTGGGTACCAGCCGGAGATTGCTTATTTCGAGTGTTTTCATGAGCTCAAACTTATAGTCGACCTGTTGTATCAAGGCGGCTTGGGCTATATGCGTTACTCGGTTAGTGATACTGCGGAGTACGGTGATTATACTCGGGGGCCAAGGGTAATTGATGATATGGTCAAGGATGAGATGAGGCAAATTCTTGCCGAAATCCAGACTGGTAGCTTTGCCAGGGAGTGGATCCTGGAAAATCAGGCCAATCGTCCTGTATACAATGCCCTGAAGCAGATGGATGCTGAACATGAGATTGAAATCGTGGGCAAGAAACTGAGAGGCATGATGCCGTGGCTTAAAGCTTAGTTTAAGGGTGAAAAACATGAACAAGGTCATCATTTTTGATACCACTTTGCGTGACGGAGAACAGGCAGCTGGGACTAGTTTGAGTGTCCAGGATAAGTTGCAAATCGCCAAACAGTTGGAAAAACTCGGTGTTGATGTTATTGAGGCTGGTTTTCCAATAAGCTCACCGGGCGATTTCGAAGCAGTTCAAGTTATCGCTAAAGAAATCAAGGGCTCAACTGTCTGTGCTCTAGCCCATGCCAATGCTGAAGCCATAGACAGGGCTTGGGAGGCAATAAAGAAAGCCAAAAAGCCTCTTATTCACATTTTTCTGTCCGCTTCTGATATACATCTTCTTCATCAGCTCAAGAAAACTCGCGAAGAGATCTTGGAAATTTCTCGTGATATGGTAGCTCGAGCTAAGGGATACACAGATAATGTGGAGTTCTCA
>CP070642.1:129212-136995 GCA_020354105.1 Chloroflexota bacterium
CCCCTTACCATGAGGTTACTTCACCACCGAAAACTCGGGGGAAGTGCGATGAATGTGGTGGTGAGTTATACCAGCGTTCGGATGATACTGAGGATACGGTAAAAGAGCGACTGAAAGTCTATTTTGCCCAAACTGCGCCTGTACTCGATTATTATAGAAAAGAAGGTAATCTGGTAACGGTTGATGGTAAACTTGGCATAGAGGAGGTATCCGAGAAGATAGGTGATGTTCTCGGGCCCAAATTGGTGAAAACCTAATGACTGTGATAAAGTCACCGCAGGAAATTACTATCATGCGGCAGGCCGGGAGAATCGTGGCGATTACGTTGCAAAGATTGAGGGAAGAAATAAAACCAGGAATTAAGACCAGTCATCTTGACTCAGTGGCTGCAAGAGAACTGCAGAAATACGGAGCAAAGGGTTCTTTTAAAGGTTATCGAGGTTTCCCCGCATGTCTGTGTGTTTCGGTTAATGATGAGATTGTTCATGGTATTCCCGGGGAACGGCGGCTTAATGACGGTGATATTGTCTCCTTGGACTTCGGAGCCATCGTTGATGGCTTCCATGGCGATGGAGCTGTAACGGTTGGGGTTGGTGTAATTAGCCCTGAAGCTAAGGAACTCTTATCGGTTACCGAGGCTGCTCTGATAGTTGGAATAGATGCAGCACATGGTGGTGCCCACCTGGGAGATGTTTCGGCAGCTATTCAGAACTATGTTGAAACAAGAGGCTTCTCTGTGGTTAGGGAGTATTCCGGGCATGGAGTAGGTAGGGACTTGCATGAAGACCCCTTGGTGCCAAATTTTGGTTCACCTGGTGAGGGCCCTATTTTGCGGAGGGGCATGACCTTTGCATTGGAACCGATGGTGACTGTTGGTGACTGGCGAACACGGCTTGCTAAGAACGGATGGACGGTGCATACTGCAGATGGTAGCCTTGCCGCCCATTTTGAACATACTATTGCTATTAGCGGTGATGAGGCGGAGATACTGACTCTATTATAATATAATATAGAAGTATAATATGACTAAAAAAGAAGCAATAGAGGTTGAAGGCATAGTGGTTGAAACTTTACCTAATGCTACATTTCGTGTGGAATTGGCTAACGGGCATGAGGTTTTGGCTCATATTTCGGGTAAGATGAGAAAACATTACATTAGAATTTTACCGGCAGATAAAGTATTAGTGGAGCTTTCGCCCTACGATTTGAATCGGGGTAGGATTACTTATCGGTTTAAGTAGTTATGAATGGTTTACGGTTTGACATAAATGCAAACAACGTTTATTATTATAGGGTTTTTCGCTTTAAGGTGATTGAATGAAAGTTAGGTCTTCTGTTAAACGTCGTTGTGATAAATGCAAGATTATAAGGCGCCGTGGGGTAGTTCGGGTTATTTGCCAGAACCCCAAACATAAACAGCGTCAAGGATAATGTAGGAGTTGTAAGATATGGCACGTATCGCAGGTGTGGACATTCCAAAAGAGAAGAGAGTAGAGATTTCTTTGCAGTATATCTATGGTATCGGACCTCATGCGAGCCGTCGGATTTTGTCTTCCAGTGGTGTGACTCCTGATACTAAGGTAAAGGACCTTAGCGAGCAGGAGGTTAATCGTATTCGCGAGATTATCGATAAAGAGTACAAAGTAGAAGGCGGACTTCGCAAGGAAGTTAATTTTAATATTAAGAGACTTATTGAAATCGGCAGTTATCGAGGCCTCAGGCATCGTCGCGGCTTGCCAGTGCGAGGACAGCGGACACAGACTAATGCTCGGACTAAGCGTGGTATGCGCAAGACAGTGGCTGGCCGCGGACAAAAGCGTGGAGCGACCAAGAAGTAAAGGAGTAACGAAAGGGATATGCCTAAGAAAAGGAAAACCGGGGTAAGAAGGCGAGAACGTAAGCAGATTGCTGAAGGCAAAGCTTACATCCAGTCTACCTTTAATAATACCGTAATTACCCTTACTGACCAACAAGGCAATGTTATCGCCTGGGGTAGTCCCGGCACAGCCGGATTCAAGGGCTCTAGAAAAGGCACTCCCTATGCGGCTCAGTTGGCGGCACAGGGCGCTGCCCAGAAAGCTAAGGAACATGGTTTGCGTCAGGTTGAGGTATATGTCCGAGGTCCCGGTAGTGGCCGTGAGGCAGCAATTAGAGCTATACAGGCTTCAGGGATTTTAGTGACCGTGATTAAAGATGTAACTCCTGTTCCTCATAATGGTTGCCGACCCCGTAAGAGAAGGCGAGTGTAAAAATGGGACGGTACACGCAGGCTAATTGTCGTTTATGTCGTCGTGTTGGCGACAAGTTAATGCTAAAGGGGGATAGGTGCTTTACCTCCAAGTGCGCTTTTGAGCGCAGGGACGTTCCTCCTGGGTATAAAGGTGTTACAAAACGGCGCCCAAAGAAGTCTGACCGCGGGCTTCAGTTGCAGGAGAAGCAAAAGGCTCGCTATACCTACGGGCTTTTAGAAAGACAATTCCGTAAGTTCTTTGCCGAGGCGGAAAGACTTCCTGGCATAACTGGCGAGAACCTCTTAATTTTGCTTGAGAGACGGTTAGATAATGTAGTTTTCCGGTTAGGCTTTGCCGGCTCCCGCCCTCAAGCCAGGCAGTTGGTGCGCCATGGTCATATTCTCTTAAACGGCCGCAAGACTGATATCCCCTCTTGTCTGGTCAAGCCGGGTGACGCCATTTCTTGGCGAGAGGGTAGTACTAAAAGCGAGTATTACAAAATGCTGGTTCAAGAGATTGAGGGCAGAACCATTCCCGGCTGGTTGACATTGGACAAACAGAAACTGGTCGGTCAAATCGTCAACTTGCCTACGGCTGAGGATATTGAAGTTAAATTTAATGAAAAGGCTATCGTTGAATACTATTCCCGTTAAGGAGGCTTCTTGGCTGGCTTAGCATTACCAAAGGTGGAGTGTGTTGAGAACACCGAAACCTATGGCCGTTTTGTTGCTGAGCCTTTGGAGAAGGGCTTCGGGGTTACATTGGGTAACGGGCTGCGCCGTGTGCTTCTTAGCTCTTTGCCTGGTGCGGCTGTGACCTGGGTCATGATTGAGGGCATTCAGCATGAATTCTCAACAGTCCCTCATGTTAAAGAAGATACTATAGATTTCCTGCTTAACGTCAAAGCAATGCGGCTTCGGCATCTCGCCCAACGCTCCGGTAGGTTGAGACTGGAGGCTAGCGGAGAAAAACAAGTTTGTGCTGGCGATATTGAAACATCGGCAGATTTCGAGATTGTTAACCCTGAGCTTTATCTGGCTACTCTGGACTCGCCGGAGGCTAGACTCAGCGTCGAGTTTAATGTCGAGATAGGCAGAGGGTATGTGCCGGCCAGTTCTAGTGACAGCTTGCCAATTGGGGCAATTCCTATAGATGCTATTTTCACCCCGGTTCGTAAAGTTAATTACTCAGTTGAGCCCAGTGGTCTTAGAGAGGTAAGTAACCAGGAGAAACTCGTCCTGGAAATTTGGACAGACGGCACCTTATCTCCGATAGAGGCGGTTACTCAGAGCGCAGCTATACTGATAGAGCAGATTGGCTGCTTCCGTGAGCTGGCTAAGGCCATTACTCAGGAGGGAGCGGAGGTGGCGTGGCAGCGGCTGATTCCACCAGAGCAATATGTGATGGCTCTGGACCAGTTGAATTTGTCCACGCATACCTATAACAGCTTAAGAAGAGGCGGAGTTACCACATTGGGGCAAATTTTGGAAAGAGGCCTTGATGGTCTGTGTGCCTTGGCTGGCTTTGGTGCCAAGTCTAGAGAGGAAGTAGAGGCGGCCCTTAAGCAGCTGGACTTGCCTTTTATACCCGAGGCTAAGGATAAAAAGGAGAAGAAAAAGGCGTCAAGAGCTAAGAAAGCCGAAGATGCTGAAGACACTGAAGATACCGAAGATACTGAAGGAGAGGGTGCGGAGTGAGACATCGCGTAGCTGGACGAAGACTTGGTAGGCCTACGGCGCACCGTTGGGCTTTGTACCGCAACCTGGTGTCTGATTTGATTAAGTACGACAAAATCGTCACTACTGAGGCTAAGGCTAAGGAGATCCGTGGCCTGGCTGAGAAGATGATTACTCTGGGAAAAGAAGGTAGCCTGGCTTCGCGACGTCGGGCTCTGGCATTTGTTACTGAAAAGAAGCTCGTTGACAAGATATTTGGCGAGCTTGCGCCCAGGTATATGGAACGTCCCGGCGGTTACACACGGATAGTCAAGATGGGACGGCGGGTCGGTGATGGAGCGCGACTAGCCCAGGTGGAGTTGGTAGAATAAGAAGAAACCGTATCGGTGAAGCTCTTTAACAGTTTTAGCAAGATTGTTCTGGTTGTGGAGTATGACGGCAGAAGTTATTATGGTTTTCAGTGGCAGGCTAACTTGCCTACAATTCAAGCCGAACTGGAAGGAGCTATACGAAAAGTTACTGGAGAAAGCAGCCGTGTCATAGCTGCCAGCCGGACCGACACTGGCGTACATGCTAGAGGCCAGGTGGTTAGCTTCCGGACCAGGTCTGTCTTACCTCCACAGACATTTGTTAGAGCTTTGAACTACTATCTGCCGCGGGACATTGCGATTAAGGGTGCTTGTAAGGTGGACATGGATTTTAATGTCAGGCGCGATGCTATGAGCAGAGAATATGAGTATTACATATTGAATAGTATCACCCGGTCGCCTCTGTTCGAGGGTTTTGCCTATTTTGTGCCCGGAAAGCTGAATATCAGAGCTATGAATAAAGCATGTAAATTTATTGAGGGTGAACACGATTTCGCCTCCTTTGCTGCCGTTCTAGGCGAGCTGAGGAGCACGGTGCGTAATGTTTACCATGCCAGGGTGACGAAGGAAGATGAACTGGTCACTTATCACATGACGGCTAATTCATTTCTGCCTCATCAGGTTCGTAATACCGTAGGCTTGCTGATAAGGGTAGGTCTGGGCAAGGTAGAGCTTGATGAGTTCAGTCAGATTTTAGAGGCAAAGGTATTGGGCACGGCCGGACCGACGGCACCGCCTTATGGGCTTTGCCTTACTAAAGTTAATTACCCCAAGGATTTGGAGTTGGCAGCATGAAAACCTATTCAACTAAAGCTAAAGATATTGACCATCAGTGGCATGTCATTGATGCCTCTGGCAAGACCTTTGGCAGGCTATCCACCCAGATAGCCAGCTTGCTTATCGGTAAGCATAAGCCGACATACGTACCACATCTCGATACCGGCGATTATGTCATTGTGCTCAATGCCGCCAAGGTTAGGGTTACCGGTAAGAAGGCCAAACAGAAAACCTACTATCGGCATTCGGGATACCCCGGCGGCATAAAATCTGAGGTCTATGAGGATTTGATGGCTGCTCACCCTACCAGAGTGATTGAGCACGCAGTCAAGGGCATGCTGCCGCATAATCGTTTGGGCAGAGCCATGTTCAAAAAACTCAAGGTTTATGCCGGTGACAGTCATCCCCACCAGGCACAGGTCGCTGGTACAAAAACAACTACAAAAGGGAGTGAAAGCTAGTGGCTACTCAGACTTATGACCATGCTACAGGCAAGCGCAAATGCGCCATAGCACAGGTGAAGCTGTTCTCAGGAGGCAGGGGGGAGATTACCGTCAATGGTAAGCCCTATGAGGAGCTTTTCCCTCGCATTGAATATCGCCGCACCATCGAGCATCCCTTCAAGGCTACCGATACCGAGGGTAAGTACAATGTTGAGGTAAAGGTGACCGGCGGTGGCAAGACCGGCCAGGCTGAGGCTATTCGGCATGGCATCGCTCGGGCATTGGTTGCAGCTAACGAGCAGTTCAGACCTCTTCTCCGTCAGGAAGGGTTGTTAACCCGTGACGCCCGCATAAAAGAGCGCAAGAAGTACGGACTCAAGCGCGCCCGCAAAGCACCTCAATACACCAAGCGCTAAAACTTTCCGGCTGTATTTACTTTCAGAAGCCTGCCTGGTTTTCTTTTACCTTTTTACGGCATCTGAACCACTAGCCTTATTTAATGTCATGCAGAAATTCCTGTATATTATTAAGGGAGGTAGAAATGAGTTTAGGCGAATATTTCGACAATGCTCAAGGTCACGGTGTCCTGGCTACGGCGGACGCTGATGGTAAAGTGAATGCTGCCATGTATGCCCGTCCCTATTTTGTTGATGAGAAGACGGCGTTATTTATCATGGCAGAGCGGCTAACCCATGAAAATATCAAGTCCAATCCCTGGGCTACGTATCTCTTTATTGAATCCGGGCAGGGATATAAGGGTAAACGTTTATACCTTAAGAAATTGAAAGAAGAGCGAAATAATGAGCTCATCAGCAAAATATGCCGCAAATGTGACTATTCGCATTATGATGTGGGCAACAGGTATATTGTATATTTCAATGTCGAGAAAGTCCTGCCATTGGTCGGAGACAAGTAGCTGGCTGAAAGTCAATGCAGTATAATGATAAATGGATAAGAACTGATTAGCTGAGCAGGGAGGTGATTTAATGGGAACGCAACAGATAATTCTTCTGGTTATCAACATTCTCGGCGGGGCTGCCGTCATCGGTAGCTATAGTTTCGGGCTCAACGCCCAGGCTGGTGGGGCAGATGTGCTCTGGGGTGGTGTACCGGCCCACATCAGGCCGGTATACGGTGTCTCTATGATTCTGTCAGCCCTTGGCTATTTCGCCTTTATCTATTTCATTTTCTTCCGCCTTGTGCCCGGTGAAGTCTCAATTGCCGGGCGGTTCGGTTTCAGCCTGTTTTACGCCATATTCCTGCTCATTCTGGTACCATCGGCCCTCTGGATGCCGCTTACCAACATGTATGTAGCTAATCCCGGCACAGGCATTTGGATTGCAGTGCGTACTGTGCTGGCGCTGGTAGGCATCGGTTCCATAGCTCTGGTATGGGCATTGCTCAGCTTGCAGACCAAGGTGCCGGGTATTGCCTACTGGCTGGCAGTAGCCGGTAGCGCTTACTTCGCTTTCCATACCGCTATTCTGGACGCCATCGTCTGGGCGGCACTTTTTAAATCGTAGCTGTGCCTTCTCCATCTGTAATGATGCTGGCTGGCGTCAATCTACAGGCTGACCATATCGCTTTCCATCATGGACTGAATGGATTTCATCATGGTGGTGGTTTTGCCTGCTGCCAGCTTATCCGTGAGGTCGAAATATTCAAGGCAGGTGGTGCAGGCTAAAAGCTCCACCCCCTGCTCTTCAAGCCGTTTCAGGTGCTCCAGTACCTGTGAGCCCTCGCACAGCAGGCGTACGCCGGCATTCCAGAAGATTATGCTGCCCGGCTTGTCCTGGCTTTCACCGAGCAACCGCAGAAAACTAGCCATGAGCATTGAGCCCAGTTTTTCGTCGCCTCTGCCCAGCCCCTCGGATTGTACAAGAAATACCTTGTGTGTCACATCTAACCTCCATATTATATTTTAGCGTGTTATCTTTCAGAGCAAAACCCCTTTGCCACAAGGGAGGCACCGGGAGTGCCAACCGCTTGTGGCTCAGTGGGTATAGAAAGAAACATCAGCGGCGTATTATTTCCAAAAAGGCTTCAACTCTGGTTCTGAGCTGGCCTGTGTCCCCATCACTATAGTCAGTTTCAATACGCAATAAGGGAATGCCTTCTTCAGCCAGTCGTTTTTCCACCTGGACTGCTTCATTGGCATAAGTATGACAAAACTGAAGATTATAGTGTACTACGCCGTCAGCCTGGTGTTCTTTAGCCAGCTTGACAATGTCGTCGAGACGTTCTTCGTTGGGAGTAAAGCAGGCGCAGTGTATTTGCAGGTATCTTTC
>CP070642.1:137095-140993 GCA_020354105.1 Chloroflexota bacterium
CCAAAGCAACCAGGAAAATAGGGCTTGGCGTTATGGGCTTTGCTGACATGTTACTCAAGCTACGCATCCCATCCACCTCTGATAAAGCACTAGAGATGGCTGACAACGACAGGCGTTTCATATCTGAAGAAGCACCCAAAGAGTCAGTGAAACTCGGAGAGGAGAGAGGTCTATTCCCTGCCTTCAAAGGCAGTATTTACGATACAAACAACGGATTAAATCCTAGAAATGCTTCACGAACCACCATTGCCCCTACCGGGACATTAAGCATAATTGCTGGTTGTTCCAGCGGTATCGAACCCCTCTTTGCTCTCAGTTACACCCGCCATATCCTTGATGGACAACAACTAATAGAAGTCAATCCTTACTTCGAAGAAATAGCCAGGAATGAGAGCTTCTATTCAATAGAACTAATGCAACAGCTGGCTGAAGGGAAAAAGTTGCAAGATGTTGAGAATATCCCTGAATGGGTAAAGGATGTCTTCGTCACCGCCCATGACATAACCCCTGAATGGCACGTTAGGATGCAGGCAGCTTTCCAGAAGTTTACCGATAGTGCTGTTTCCAAAACAGTTAACCTCCCACACGAAGCCACGATAGAAGACGTGGCTGAAGTATATATGCTTGCTTACAAACTAGGACTTAAAGGGATAACAATCTACCGAGACCGAAGCCGCGATAGCCAGGTGCTAAACATTAATCACGTGGAGGAGAAATCCGAAACAAAACTTACCCCGAGACCACGACCGAAAGTTACCAAAGGAATTACTGAGCGAGTGACCACCGGCTGCGGTTATATATATATCACTGTGAACTTCGATGATAAAGGAATATGTGAGGTCTTTTCTAGCCTGGGTAAAGCTGGGGGCTGTGCCTCAGCACAACTGGAAGCCACCAGCCGCCTTATCTCTTTAGCCTTAAGGTCAGGCATAGACCTTAATTCTGTAGCCAAACACCTTCGTGGTACTCGCTGTCCATCGGTTGCCTGGGAGGATGGTCGCGCTATTCTCTCCTGCGCTGATGCTATCGCCAGCGTCCTTGAAAAATACATCAAAGATAAAGAAACCGCCACCGCCAAGGATTCCGGAGTAGCTAAGAACTGGGCAGGGCAATGCCCTGAATGTGGCAACATCCTGATTTATCAGGAGGGCTGTCATATCTGTCCCAGTTGCGGCTATACTAAGTGCGGGTAGGTGACAACAGTATACTTGGAAGGGAAGCAGTTGTGGATAACCGCGAGCATAGCTACTCTCAAGCCTTCAAGCAAATAGCCAAGGCAGTCAACTCACTTCTGCCATTGAACAATGTCCTTAATTCAGCAGCTAAAAGCACAGCCAAAGCACTGAAGGCTGCTGGATGTTCCATAATGCTTCTGAATCCTCAAAGGGAACACTTAGACATTATAGCCGCCTATGGCCTCAGCGACATATATCTCAGAAAAGGGGCCTTAAAAGCCAGCAAGAGTCTCCCCGAAGTACTGGATGGAAAAATGATAGCTATCTTCGATGTCACACAAGACAAGCGAGCTCAATACCCAGAAGCTGCCGAAATGGAGAGAATAAGCTCAGTACTCGCAGCTCCAATCCCACAGAAAGGAGAGGTAATAGGAGAAATCCGAATCTACACACGCGAACCGAGGCAATTCTCACAAGCCGATAAGAACTTTCTAGCCACTATAGCTGATATAGTCGCCATTGCCCTGGAAAAAACTGAACTGTATCAGGTGTTAAAAACAGAACATGAAGAAACGGTTACCCAACGACGGAGGCTAGCCGAAACACCTAAATTACCTTCATCTTCACTTAGACCATCCAGCTTTGGGCACTCCAGTGAAGGAGAATTCGCCAAATTACTTGATTTCTATCGAATCGAGTGGCTATATGAGCCCCGCTCTTTCCCTCTAGCCTGGCAGGACAACAAAGTAACAGAAATGTTCACTCCTGACTTCTATCTACCTGAACTGGACCTTTACATCGAGCTCACCACCCTGAAACAGAGTCTGATTACAGAAAAAAATCGCAAATTACGCCGCCTCAGAGAGGTTTACCCAGAAATCAACATCAAGCTTCTCAACAAGAGCGATTACCTCAGATTGCTAGCCAAATACGGTTATGGGCATCTGGGAGGAACAAAGGTAGAGGGTATAGACCATATCTTATTCAGCCATACTCAAATTCAACGGCGGGTTAAAGCCCTAGCAAAACGTATTTCTCGCGATTATGTGGGAAGAAAATTGATATTGATCGGCATTCTGCGGGGTGTCATTTGCTTCATGTCTGACTTGATGCAACATACAACCCTGCCACTTACTGTGGACTTCATGTCAATCTCTTATTATGGCACTGATAACGAGTCGGCAGTCAAAATAACCAAAGACCTGGACACCAGTATAGCTGGGCTCGATGTTCTTATGGTCGAAGACATTGTAGATACCGGGATGACATTAAACTACGTTCTTAATCATCTAGCATCACATAATCCTGCCAGCCTGCGAGTCTGCACTTTGCTAGACAAGCGAGTCCGCCGCCTTATTGATGTTCCGCTTGATTACATAGGATTCGAGATCCCGGATGAATTCGTCGTCGGTTATGGGCTGGATTACCACGGAGAATACAGAAATCTGCCCTTTATAGGCGCGCTTAATCCTGAATTGATTGAAGATGAAGGGAAGAAATAAAATGTCCCAAGTAACCTCGCTCTTCCCGGTTCCTCATCCTCTGACACTTTTCGGCCTTCGCCTACCTTGCGTCAGCGCCTCTGCCTCCCCGGTGTTAGCTCAATTACTTGGGACTTTGATAAAATAGCATATTTTCCGCCTTTTGTCAAGCCCCCCTGAATGATATATAATATTTTCAGTAACATATGACTCTTTTTTACTAGAATTAGATATATCCTTTACTTTCTCTTAACTAGAGCGGCTATTCACATCACTTAGCAAATTATTTTCTGGAGCATATTATGGGCAAGATTTATATAATTGACGTTACAAACCGCGACGGCGTTCAGACAGCCAAACTAGGCTTATCCAAGCTGGAAAAAACAATGATAAACATCTATCTGAACGAGATGGGTGTTTTTCAGTCAGAGTTCGGCTTCCCTACGACAAAACACGAAACAAATTACCTCAAGGCAAACCTTGAGTTAGCCCAGATGGGCGTTCTAGCACCTATTCGCCTGGGCGGATGGATTAGAGCGACGGCAGAAGACGTCCAAACAGCTTTCAAGCTGGTACCTGAGATAAAACACCTCAACATCTCCATTTCGACCTCTGAGCAGATGATTCAGGGCAAATTTCAAGGAAGAAAATCCAGAGAGGACATTACAAGGATGATGACCGATGCCATCGATGCTGCCCGCTCACATGATGCTGAATCTATAGGCGTGAACGCCGAGGATGCCTCAAGAACAGACCTGGACTACTTAATAAAGTTCGCCTCACAAGCCAAATTGCACGGTGCCACCAGATTCAGGTACTGCGACACTCTCGGCTACGATGACCCATTCACCATATACCAGACGGCAAAAGCATTGGCCGAAAATGCTGCCATACCCATCGAGATTCACTGTCATGGCGACCTCGGTATGGCGGTCGCCACCTCCATCTCCGGGGCTAAAGGTGCCATAGATGGCGGGCAAGACGCCTATATTAATACAACTGTCAATGGCATCGGTGAACGAGCCGGCAATGCCGACCTCGTAGCTACAATTCTGGCAATAATAAAATCAAAAGGTTTTGCTAACAAATATCAGCTGGGAAGAGCTATTGACCTATCAAAATCATGGAAAATAGCCAACTTCGCCAGCTATGCCTTTGACGTCCCAATACCAATAAACCAGCCCGGCGTTGGTGCCAATGCCTTCGCTCATGCCTCTGGCATTCATGCTGATGGCGTATTGA
>CP070642.1:141093-144390 GCA_020354105.1 Chloroflexota bacterium
AAGAAAGGCAATACCTATTATCTCACCGGGCAGAAGCGATTCGTCGTCGGCTCAGAAGGCGCCGATTTCTTCCTGGTATTCGCCGTGACCAATCCCGGAGCCGGCCGCGATTCCATAAGTGCTTTCATCGTTGAGAGAGATATGGGCGTGGAGGTCAAGCATGTTTACGGCTTGATGGGCTGCCGAGGTTCAGGCACGGGAAGGTTGGTTTTCCGCGATGTGCCGGTGCCGGAGGAGAACTTGCTGGGCAAGGAAACCGATGGCTCTAAGGTATTCTACAAGCTGATGGTGCCGGAGAGGCTTCTTTCCGGCGGTGCCGGCGGTCCCAGAGCCATCCTGGAAATAGCCGCCAGATATGCCAACAAGAGAAAGGCTTTCGGTCAGACCATAAGAAACTTCGAGGGAGTTAGCTTCAAGATTGCCGATTGCGTAACCAAGCTCGACGCCGTCAGCGCCTTAGCCTATGCCGTAGCCAAAACCATAGATGACGGCATAGGTACGCCGGGCTATCAGAGGAGGCTGGTGTCCGAGGTCAAGAAACTGGCTACGCAAACAAACTGGGAAGTGGTAAACGATGCCATGCAGATTCTCGGCGGAATCGGATACACCAACGTCTATCCCGTGGAGCGAGCGCTCAGAGAAGCCAGGCTGGCAATGATATGGACCGGCAGCAGCGAAATCATGAATCTAATCATCCAGCACGAATACTACAAGGAAATACTGGCTAAAGGAGTCGAGGGCAGAGACATCGAAGCCGACGTCGCCCTTACCGAAGAGCAGCTGGCCGAAGAGAGGATTTACGAGTCGGAGCCGATACCCACTGCACCGTAGGCGCAGAAATCCAAAATAACAAATCCCAAACTTGACAGGACAATTCCCCCTGAAGTAATATATGCGTAGTTGCGCATATAAGGAAGAGTTTTAGCGATGCGAGAGCTAGTCAAAGCCTTTAAGGCACTTTCCGACGAGACCAGGTTGAGGATTCTCAACCTGCTGCTGGAGCGTGAATGTTGTGTCTGCGAGGTTATGCAGGTACTTGATATCTCGGAGTCACGGGCTTCCCGGAACTTGAGCTTCCTCTACGACGCCGGTTTCCTTAAGCTGAGGCGTGAGGGGCTCTGGGCATTGTATTCCATAGATAGAGAAGGTTTAAAGGAGCACTACACAGACCTGGTTGAAGCCGTCAGAAAAGCGCTGGAAGGAAATGAGACGGCTATTCAGGATAGACGAAGACTCAGGACTGCCCAGAGAATAGGCCCCGGCTGCGTAGTGGCAAGTACCAATTAAAGCACCTCTTTTTTTACCAAATGGTATGCATGTATGCGCATCTACAGATTTAAGAGATAGGTAAAATACATGGACTATATCTTGATGCTGCTCAAGGGCGGCTGGGATGCGCTGGCCGAATACCTCTCGTTCCATGTCCTGACCTGCCTGATACCCGCATTATTCATCGCCGGAGCTATCTCGGTTTTTGTCTCACAGGCAGCGGTGCTGAAATATTTTGGTCCAAAAGCAAACAAGTTCACGGCTTACGGAATAGCTTCAGTATCAGGCACTATACTGGCGGTATGCTCCTGTACTGTACTGCCTCTATTCGGAGGCATCTATTTAAACGGCGCCGGCATCGGTCCAGCGACAACCTTCCTCTACTCTGGCCCAGCTATCAATGTGCTTGCCATCGTCTACTCAGCCAGACTTCTAGGCTATGACATCGGCCTAGCCCGGGTTATCGGCGCAGTATTTTTCTCAGTATTCATCGGTCTCATGATGGCCACCATCTTCCGCAAGGAGGAATGTCAGAAGAATTCCGCCGCCTTCGACATGCTGCCTGCCGACCCCGAGACAAAGCCTCTGTGGAAGCAAATCATTTTCTTCGCCATCCTGGTGGGAATACTGGTCTTCGCCGCCTCAAAGCAATGGCTTATCACCGGCATATTACTGGCAGGGCTGGGTATCATTTTGTGGCGATGGTTCACCACAGGCGAGCTCAAAAAATGGATGCTGGAGACCTGGCGCTTTGTCAAACTCATTATCCCCTGGCTACTGGCAGGCGTTTTTATCGCCGGCATGTTGAAGGTGATTATACCCGAATCAGTGGTTACCCAGTATGTGGGCGGTAACACCCTGCAGGGCAATTTTATCGCCTCGTTCTTGGGCATGCTCATGTACTTCGCCACTTTAACCGAAGTACCTGTTATCAGGGCATTCATGGACCTGGGCATGGATAAGGGACCGGTGCTGGCACTGCTACTGGCTGGACCGGCACTTTCGTTACCCAGCATACTGACGCTCCGCGGAATAATGGGCTGGAAAAAGACTCTGACCTACGCCGGTTTGGTGGTGATTACCGCCACTATTACAGGTTACATATTCGGATTACTGCCAATATAGGAGGCTTATATATGAACATAAAAATATTAGGGACAGGTTGTAGTAAGTGCCATGCATTGCAAAAGACTACCAAAGAGGTTGTGCAAGAGCTGGGCATCAATGCCACTGTAGAGGAGGTTAAGGACATAAACAAAATCGTATCCTATAACGTCCTGATGACGCCCGGCCTGGTAATCAATGAGAACGTGGTAAGCTCCGGTAAGGTGCCATCAAAAGCCGAGGTCACGCAACTAATCGTAAATGCCCTGGCCCAAGAAGAGCAGCCACAGGACTCATGAGACCACAATAACCATAAAGACATCAGCAAATTAGAAGTATCGAAGGAGACCTGAAAAACATGAATATTTCACTTAAGGCTAGAATGAGTTTCGCCGTGGCCGCTGTCCTGGTTGTCGGACTGCTTTGTGCCTGCGGAAGCCCGGCTGTTCCACCAACCCCGCCAATCGAGCCTTCAGAGCCACCTCAGGTAACCACTCCACCAAGCGAGCCTGCCAACACACCTGATAGGATTGACGTAGTCTATTTTCATCGCCCACAACGCTGCCCCACCTGCCTGTGCTTCGAAGAGCGCATCGTTTACGTTGTAAATACATACTTTCAGGACGAGTTAGAAAATGGCAAGCTGACCTTCGGAGTATACAACATCGGGGACAGCAAGAACGCTGACATCGTTAAGAAATACGGTGCTATAAGCTCGCAGTTGTTCATCAATACTGTAAACGATGGCACTGACCATATCACAGACATACAAGACATCTGGTCATGGAGCTGCAGAAGCAATAAGGCGGGCTTCGACCAACAGGTCAAGAGCGCCATCGAGCAAAGCCTTGAGAGTATAGAATAATGGACTTAAGCAGCATCCTGGAAGGTTCTAATATCCCTGTGCTCACAGCACTACTTCTG
>CP070642.1:144490-150332 GCA_020354105.1 Chloroflexota bacterium
CGATCTGGGCAAATGAAAGTTGGTGACCATAGCATCTGTTATATTAAATTCGTGCCCTGGCAGAATAAATAAATCAACCCAGCCAGAAAAAGGTTGAATTGTACCAGATAAAGCCGCTGCCTCAAGCAGCCTTACTGTACTGGTACCCACAGCTAATATCTTTTTACCTTGTTTTCTTGTCTGATTAAGCAAATTAGTAACTTCCGGGGTTAACTCACCATATTCTTTATGAATCTTATGCTGGACAGGATTATCGGTTCTGACAGGGCGGAAGGTATCAAGCCCTATATGAAGGGTCACAAAAGCTAGTTGAACGCCCTTCTTCTGTAGTTCATCGAGTAATTTCGGAGTAAAGTGAAACCCAGCAGTTGGTGCTGCTACACTTCCATTTATTTCAGCATACACAGTCTGATAACGCTGTGCATCAGCCAGCGGAGTATGGATATAAGGCGGCAAGGGAACTCTACCACATTTCTCGAGCAATTGCTCATCTGGGAAACGAATGAGCCTGACACCATCTTCGCCTTGTTCCAACACCTCGACATTAATTTCTCCATAAACAACATCAGACTTACTTAATATCTTGATTTTTGTCCCACGAGTGACCTTTTTACTTGGGCGGACTAGTGTTTCCCAAACATCATTGTCCACACGGCGCAGCAGCAGAATTTCAACAGTTGTATAATTTTTGCCTTTCTGTCCTAAAATCCTAGCTGGAATAACACGACTATTGTTAAGGACAATAGTATCTCCACTGTGAAGATAGTTACCGATCTCATAAAAGCAATGGTGCTCTATGGAGCTACCAGACCGACAAAGAACCATAAGACGAGATTGGTCTCGAGGCTCCACAGGGGTTTGGGCTATGAGTTCAAGAGGTAAATGATAGTCAAAATCGCTGGTTTTCATCAGAAGGATTGCTTATTTATAAAGTACAAGACAACATTAACTATTATAGTTATCAGGATACTCAGAAGAAGGAAGGTAACAATAGGGAAATAGAAGGAAAAACCATCTTTCTTTATCAATACATCACCCGGTAGTTTGCCCAACAAAGGGATATGATGACTGAAAATGAACAGCAGTCCTATAACTACTATGATACCACCAACTACAAGTAAAATCTTGCCGATTCCTTCCATTTCTAACCTGTTGCCCTCACATAGGAACAGTAAGGCTTAATAAGTTTCCTGATAGCTTTGGTATCGAAATGATTTTAACTGAAAGGGCTGGGTTGTGCAAAGCACAACCCAGCCCTAGAGTACCTCTTTGGCTTTCTTCTAGAATAAACCCATTACCTTGCCGGTCTTTACATCAACATCTACTCTCCTAAAGGCAGGGTCGGAACTGGTGCCAGGCATCAAGCTGATGGTCCCGGCACAAGGACAAAGGAATTTCGCCCCAGAGTAGATCAAGACATCACGGACAGGCAATGTCCACCCTTTGGGAACACCCTTCAACGTTGGATCATGCGTCAGGCTAAGATGTGTCTTGACCATCATAGTCATGTAATCACTATATTGCGGATCATTCTCAAGCATCTTAGCTTTGGCCTCGGCATCAGGCGTCCACGAGACATTATCTGCACCATAAACCACCTTGGCAATCTTATCCACCCGCTCACGCAACTTCATCTCTAGCGGATAAAGGAACTTGAATTCGTTCTTCTCATTGCAGGCATCCATAACAGCATCAGCAAGTTCCAATGCACCATCACCGCCATCAGCCCAGTGAGTTGATACAGCACACCGAGCACCGGCTGCCTCTGCTGCCTTGCGCACCATGGCAATCTCATCCTTAGTGTCAGTGTGGAAAGAATTGATGCACACCACAGGATTAATGCCAGCAGCTCTGATAGTATTGATGTGATGTATCATGTTAGGTAGACCTTTTTCCAGGGTTTTAAGATCTTCTTTTGTATAAGCATCAGGCAGGGGCAGACCAGCTACTACTTTAGGTCCTCCGCCATGCATCTTGAGCGCCCTTATAGTAGTGGTGAGCACTGATACATGCGGTATTAATCCGCTTAAGCGGCACTTCACATTCCAGAATTTCTCGAAGCCGATATCCGCAGCAAAGCCACTCTCGGTGACATTGTAGTCGAACATCTTCAGGCCAATTCGGTCAGCAATAATAGAAGATTGCCCTACAGCAATATTGGCAAATGGACCGGCATGCACCATGCACGGCTGGTACTCAGCAGTGCACATTAGCGTGGGATTAATGGTATTGCGCATCCAAGCAGTCATGGCACCACCAACTTCTAGGTCACCGGTAGTTACAGGATTGCCCTTCTTGTCAAAGGCGACCGTGATCTTGTCCATTCTCTCACGCAGGTCAGCCAAATCTCTTACAATAGAAAGCATGGCCATCAATTCTGAACTAACAGCGATGCCAAACTTTGACTGCATCAGGAAACCGTCCATGCGACCGCCAATGCCTATGATGATATTTCTCAAGCTCTGGGCACAAAAGTCCAAAATCCAGCCCATTTCCACTCTTGTGGGGTCAACATCCAAACGACGCAGGTTGCGTTTCGCAAGCTCTGTATCATCATAATTACGTTCGTGTTGCATCCTGGCAGTAAGCGATACCATAGCCAAATTGTGGGCATTCATAATGTCGTTGATATCGCCAGTCAATCCCATAGAGAACTCCGTCATAGGGATGAGCAGTGCATTACCACCACCTGCAGCAGTCCCTTTGATGTTCATTGTAGGGCCACCAGATGGTTGTCGTAGCACACCACCTACGTTCTTGCCCCGCTTGCCCAATCCTTCCATAAGACCACATGACGTGGTACTTTTACCCTCTCCTAATGGCGTAGGGGTAATAGCTGTTACCTCAATATACTTTCCGTCGGGTTTCTTCTTGAGTCGCTCAATTATTTTTAGGAAATCGAGCCGGCACAGCCTCCCGTAGGGAATAATCTCATCTTTCTGTAGCCCTAGTTTTTCTTGCCATTCATCTGGGGTTGGCATGTTCTTTTCGGCCGCTTCTGATATCTGCCAGTCTTTCATTTTTACTGCATCATAAGCCATGTAGTATTCTCCTTATATTAATTTGTTCCAAGCTTGTACTGAATGACCTAATAATTTAAAAGTTTATGTGTATCATCTTCCTAGCTTGTTATACTTGCTTTTCTCTCAGCTGCTTCCACGGTATTCATCAACAGCATGGTTACCGTCATCGGCCCAACCCCACCTGGAACCGGAGTTATCGCCGATGCCTTTTCTTTAATTGCATCGAAGTCAACATCACCCACCAGGCGAAAACCTTTCTCTCTTGTCTTATCTTCCACCCGATTAACACCGACATCTATAACTACTGCACCATCACTTACCATATCTGCAGTTATAGCCTTAGGGACACCCATAGCAGCTACCACGATGTCAGCCTGCCTGGCATAACTGCCTATGTCCTTTGTGCCGGTGTGGCAAATGGTAATCGTGGCATTAGCCCCCTTCTTTTTCTGCATCAGTATAGCCGCCAGAGGTTTACCTACAATATTGCTCCGGCCACAAATGACTACGTGCTTGCCGCTGGGATCATTGCCACTCCTGATCAATAACTCCTGAACTCCGTGAGGAGTACAGGGCAAAGGACATGGTTCGCCCCTCAGCGCTTTGCCCACATTCACCGGATGAAAACCATCCACATCCTTCTCTGGAGAGATAAAATTAATCACCTTCTCGGTATCAATGTGTTTGGGTAGAGGTAACTGTACCAGTACGCCATGAAATTTAGAGTCTTTGTTGAGCTTATCTACCGTTTTTAAAACTTCTGCCTCTGGAGTATCTGCTGGCAAGCGAATTGTTTCTTCATGCATGCCTATCTCCTCAGAGCCCTTAGCCTTAGCGGTAACATAGGACACCGATGCCGGGTCCTCTCCTACCAACACCACAGCCAGTGCTGGAGTCACCCCTTTTTCCTTTAGTTTCTTTACTCTTCCTTTTAGCTCTTCGCGGATTTCGGCAGCTACTTCAGTGCCACTGATAATCTTTGCAGCCATTTCTCGTTTTCCTCCTTCCCATTGAAGGCTTTCTATTTTGCCCAAACTCTGATTTTGCACTCAATATACATCAACTATAATCTTCACCTCCCCGACTCATAATTTAGCTCTTACTCGATTTTTGAGTGTGAGAAAAATCCTAAAGACCTCCAGTCGCCACAATAACCGAAAGAAAAAGTTGATTTAGAGGCTGAAGGCCTGGCATCAGCCACAGCAATAATTTTAGGATTTGGATCGCAGTAAGCTAGGATCGCTTGCAAGTAAATCTCCAAGCCTTGCTTGCTTTGCCAAAGCTGGATTATAACATGCCCAATTAGGTGAAGGCAAGCGGAAAATATTGTTTTCAATAGGAATTTTGAACTATTTTACAGGCTTATTACGCTGCTGTTTTTTAGCTCCCCAGAATTGACACGCTTCGCTTTCATCCGTGGCGACTGCTTCTACCCTAAATACATTGATAAAACCACGTTCCTTAAATTCCCTTTGGTAGGAATCGCTCTTTTGTAACCTATCAAGATATTCGGCGAACTCCAAGTTAGTGCACTCCACACCCTCCTCTGATCCTGATATGCCGGGCCCTACAGCAAAACTCTTAGCAAACCTACAAGTCTCACATATCTGTCGCATTCTATCCTCCTGATTGTCTTTCCACACCCAACCTGATAAATAATTATGACAATGACCAGGGAGAATATCTCCCTTCATTCACAGCCCTGATGCCATCTACGAGTTCCGAGCTTGCTGCCTTCTTAGGGATGAAACCATGCGCACCCGCCTGCTTGGCAACAAGCATGTTCTCCTCCTCATCATATTGAGTCAGAATCAAAACTTTTGTCATCGGATATTCGCTGCTTATCCGTCTTGTTGCCTCTAGGCCACTCATGACAGGCATGACTATATCCATTAGCGCAACATTTGGCGAAAGTCGTTGCACCTGCTCAAGCGCATCCTGACCATTAACAGCCTCGCCTATTACCTCCATATCCTTTTGCACTGTAAGAAGAGCACGTATCCCATGTCTGACCATAGTATGATCATCTATTATGAGCACCCTTATCTTGCTAGGCCTAGTTATTTCTTCAAGCAGGTTCATAATTCGGGGTACCAGTGAAGCCGGCTCTATAGGTTTGGTTACATAGGCTTCACACTCAAGCTGTATGCCTTCAAACCTCCTCCATCCTTTGATAGTCCGTTCTTCATAGCTAGCATCAATAACCACTAGTGGTATATCTTTGTGTTCCGGGTGCTGCTTTAACCACTGATGCATAGCGAATGCTTGCCCGGCAGGAGCCAGAGTACCCAATATAATAATATCCGGCTCTATACTCATCATATCCTGAGCCTCTGCTCTACTTGATGCAGCTACAACCTGATACGATCTGGCTTCAAATGTCATCCGGAAGGCATCTACAAAATCGGGCTCGTCGTCTACAATCAAGATTTTTTTTTCGCTTCCCATCTCTCTTTACCTCCTTAACAAGAATAAACTATTTCATCAAACCCAAACCTTAGTTTTAACTAATCTCCAGCTCAGTGGCCGACAACAGCTAATTCAGCTGCCTCGATGATTTCAGGGACAATCCCTTCATTACCTACAGCCATAATGTGTACGCCGTGACATAAATTTTCTTCTCTTATTGTCTTTATCATGCGGGCAGCAATCTCTATCCCCTTCTGCAGTCCTTTGCCCTTCTCAGCAGTAGCGAGCTCATCAATGATAGCTTGAGAAACAATTATTCCAGGGACATTTTCATTCATGTATCGAGCCATTCTGGCGGAAGCCATCACTATGATTCCTGCTAGAATCTTCACATTGAACTGTGAAGCATA
>CP070642.1:150432-153744 GCA_020354105.1 Chloroflexota bacterium
GCTTTCGGCTCTGGATTGTGGATGCAGCTATTGGCGGTGGCATTGGTCTTGGGCTGCTACTTCCTATAGGCATCCTTGCCCGAGAGGGAATAGGTGGGGGAGATATCAAACTTGCGGCATTAATAGGGCTGATCACCGGTTTTCCGCTTGTTTTCATAGCTTTGTTTCTAGCTATGATTAGTGGCGGCTTAACAGCTGGAATTCTACTGCTAGCCAAATTGAAAGGCAGGAAGGATGCTATCCCCTTTGGGCCCTTCCTAGCTCTGGCCACCATGGTAACAATAATTTGGGGAACCCTCATCATCAACTGGCTATTTCCAGCATAATCCAGCAGTTAAGCAATTCGAATCATACTAAAGTACGATTTTCCCTCATCAAAAAGTCTGATACCAAGTAGCTACTTCTATTTGCCCAAAACCAGCCTCCCTCTCGATTACAAAAGTACTTTGCTGGGGTAAACTTAAGTGTAGCCATCTAATGGCAAGGCCTAGAAATGTTTAACTGCAACCATAAAGAAAAAGCAGCTGAAATTAATGAGTTTCCAATCACCTTTGGCAGCCACGGGCTGAAGTTAAAGGGCAAAGTTTTTCTGCCCAAAAATGCCAATATAGATGAACCAATACCCGGAGCTGTCTTATGCCACGGCTTCGGAGCTGCTCGACGGGTCATGAAGCCCAGTGCCAGAATAATGGCAGCTCAGGGAGTAGCCACTCTCATCTTTGACTTACGCGGTCATGGCTCCAGCGACGGTGCTATTGACGGAAAGATGGCCGACGATGTTATCGATGCCTGGAATTATTTGTCCCAAATCCCCGAAGTAGACAGTACACGAATGGGTTTGGTGGGACACAGTCTGGGAGCTATGTCAGTAATTCTGGCTGCAGAAAGAGTGGCCAATCCCAGGGCACTAGTTGTTCTAGCCTGCCCACCAGAAGTAGCTGGCAAAATGTCAGCCGAGGAATCGAGTAAAATCGGGCGATGGGGGCAGAACTACAATCATATTGTGGAATATCCCAAAAATGGAGCTTTCCCATGGCTAAAAGGAATAGCAGCCATTTTCTGTATGGCATGGATGTACCTGGGTCGTTTTAAAGTACGTGTCGACTGGCAGAAATTCCTCGAAGTCTTTCCCCAAATGAAGATGTCAGAAGTACTTCGAAGGCTGGGAAGCTGCTCTAAGCTTTTTGTATTCTGCGAAGGCGATAAAGTGACCCCTTTTGAAAAATCTGCATTTATATACGAAACGGCTTGTCAACCAAAGGAACTCTTACTGGTTAAGGGTGGTTTGCACACTACCCCGCTACTACGTGGTAACCTGCGCGCGCAATGGACAAGCTGGACAATAAAAACTCTAAAAGAACAGTAATAAAAGGAGACTTAAATGCGAATACTTATAACAGGTGGGGCCGGTCGACTGGGTATAACCGTCTGCAAGGCTTTTATAAATGACGGCTTTCAAGTACGAGTATTCGACCTGGATACACCTGTCAATCGAAAAAGCGTCAAGAGGCTTAACGGAAAAGCTGATGTAGCATGGGGTGATATCACGCAACGGGATTCAGTTAAAAAAGCTTTAGAAGGCGTAGATGCCGTTGTCCATATGGCTGGTATATTACCTCCAGTTGCATACGAAAAACCAAAACTGGCCGCTAAAGTCAACGTAGGTGGAACCAAGATAATCGTAGACCTGTTAAAAGAAAGAGGTGGTAATATTCCCTTCCTTTTCACCTCATCTGTAGCCGCTTTCGGACCTACACCTGGCGCCAGTCAACCCCTGTGCCCGGAGAAAACCGAACCTAATCCAAGGGGAGCCTACGGAGAGACAAAACTTGAGGCTGAACGCATCATTCATGAATCAGGCTTGGACTATGTAATACTGCGCCTAACCGCAACGATGTACTTGAGCTTCTCAGTAAGCGACCTCAAGCGAATGTTTACCGTTCCTCTGAACAATCGTGTTGAATACTGTCATCCGAATGACACTTCATTAGCCATTTTAAACGCTGTTAAAGACTTTGAAGAGGTAAAGGGAAACACACTGATAATCAGCGGTGGGCCTGAACAAAGAATGTTATATAAAGATATGATTCGCGCCATGATGGGGATCATGGGTTTGCCACTACCACCAGCCAGCAAATTCACCACAGAGCCTTATTATCTGGACTGGTATGATACATCCAAATCTCAGCAACTACTTAAATTTCAGCGTCATTCCTTTGCAGATTATCTAAAGGACTATTCAAAGCAACTAGCCAGACAATATGGAGCTGGATTCTTACCCTTTATGCGCCATTTCGTTAGTCCCGTCTTTGGCAAATTAATCGTTCAATTTTTTTAAAAGTTCCTTACCGAGGGTATTGCACCCCGACATGCCTGTATGATATACTACTAGCTTAGTGAGACCTTTAAGTCAGTCCAGAGAGGCTGGCAAGGGAAAGATGAAAAGCGATTCTGCTCATACAAAGCTTCCAATTGAGGTTGCTTTTGTAAAGACCTCTTGCCAGTTCTCGGCAGGAGGTTTTTCTTATGCCTGAGAGAATCCTCATGTCCCCCCAGGACATGCGCAGAGCTCTGGTGCGTGTTGCCCACGAGATTGTAGAAAGAAACAGGGGCGCCAGTGACATTATCCTCGTAGGTATGCAAACCCGGGGGGTTCCATTAGCCAAGAGGCTAGCCACTACAATACAGGAGCTCGAGGAAATTACCATCCCGGTTGGCTCGCTTGATATCAGTCTCTATCGCGACGACCTCTCAACATTATCTCTTAAACCCACAGTTCATCGCACCGATATACCCGTAGATGTCGCAGACAAACAGGTAGTGCTAGTCGATGACGTCTTCTACACAGGACGCAGCATTCGTGCCGCTATGGATGCTCTAATAGATCTAGGACGACCTCAAACCATTCAACTAGCAGTCCTTATCGACCGAGGTCATCGAGAACTACCTATACGTGCCGACTACGTGGGTAAAAATATACCCACATCAAAGAATGAGGAAATAAAAGTATACGTTAAAGAGGTAGATGGCGAAGACAAGGTGAGTATAATCGCACCTACCAAGGGGGCAGATGATGAAAACAGTTGAATCGGACTCTGGCATCGCCACTCCAGAGACTTTTCCGCCACCATCCGTAGCAGTTTGGCAACATCGTCACATACTCGATCTGGATGACTTCACACGGGAAGAAATAGAGCTTGTCATGGAAACAGCTGATGCCATGGCTGAGGTACTGACCAGGGAAGTAAAAAGGGTGCCCACATTAAGAGGCAAGACAGTTGTTACCATGTTTTACGAACCAAGCACACGTAC
>CP070642.1:153844-156388 GCA_020354105.1 Chloroflexota bacterium
CGGCGGAAGTTATTTCTTATGGAGGACAACTCAATATGATGCAGTCTGACGATAAAACTGAGAAAAATATAGATATTGAGCTTCTGTATCTCGATTTAAGTGTGTGTGGCCCATGTCAGGGAACTGAAGCCACCTTTGATGAGGCTATTTCCGAAGTCAGGCCTGTCCTGCAGGATACTGGTTTTTATATTACTGTGACAAAGACTCTTGTTGAGAACGAGACACAAGCTCAAAACTTGGGATTCGTTAGTTCACCTACTATCCGCATCAACGGGCATGACATACAGCCAGAGGTCAGGGAAGACCTCTGTAACTCTTGTAGCAGTCTATGTGGAGATGACGTTAATTGCCGCGTTTGGGTGTATGAGGGGAAAGAATATTGGGCGCCACCCAAGGCGATGATTATTGAGGCTATTATGAGTGAGGCTTACGGAGGCACCAAGCAGAATGTCAAGACGCCAACTCCTAGCATTGAGTTGCCAGATAACCTGAAGCGATTCTTTGCCGCCAAGGAAGAACTTGGATCGGAAGATGGCAGTAACTGCTGCCCCCCTTCAAGCGATTGCTGCTCCCACTAATTACAAAAAGGGGGGATTAACATCATACCATCGAAGTTGGGCAAAGTGAAAAGGAGCATAGCCTATTGAGCTGTGCTCCTGTTTTTAATTGGTAGTGGGGGTTGGATTCGAAAGGAACGAATGCGGGAGGGTATTGACAGGGTAACCACCCGGCGATAGGCTTGTGCTACACGGAGGAAGGAGGTACCAATATGGGGAAGTACTTGATTGAGGAGACTCTATCACCTCAGGCTTTCGCGGGCATGTTGCAGAATCCCGAAGACCGAAACAAGGTCCTTAAGCCCGTTTTTGAGGTTGCCGGTTGTAGGTTGGAGCAGTTTTACGTTTCTGGTATTGAGAATAAGGCCTATCTGGTAGTCGAGTCCCCTGACCTAAACAGCGTATACACCGTAGGAGCGGCTGTCATGGCTGGTGGGGCGGTATTATCTCTTAAGTATACGCCACTTTTGACAGTCCCCAAAGCAGCGGATCTGTGCAAAAAGGCAGCTGGTCTGGGCTTCCGCCCTCCTGGCAAATAAACAGAAAGGGAAGCAAAATCGCTTCCTTTCTATCTCTTGGTTGCCTTTGCCGCCCCTTTCTTCACCTTCATTGGTTTGCCGCAGCAGAGTACATCGCAGTCAATGCATCCGCACACGGTGTCAACTATGACGGCGAGGCCGCACACTTCGCACACATAGGAATCGCCTTTGGCCGCTTTTTTCTTGGCCGATGGTTTCTCCAGCCCTGTCTTCTTCTCTACAGCCATGGTCTTCCTCCTTTTCATTCCGGTTATTTCCGTCTATATTATACGATATAAAAAATCAAAGAGGCTAGGTTCATCGCCTAGCCCTCTGTTTTTCTTGGTAGCCCAAGTTGTTTAATAGATAGAACTTTCAGGGCGGAGTTTGTATTCGTCTGATTCACTCGGTGCACTCGTTTCGGCTTTACTAACGAATTCACTAAGAACATTCTTTATCTCGGTGTCTCTAACCTTCAAAGGAAGCGTATTCGGCCACTTTCCACGTTTAGTCCATTCCTCATGAAGCTGTTTCAAGCGTTCGTAATGCTCCAGCTCTTCGTTACCTATCTGCCGGAACATTGCCTTTCCCAAGGGATTAGTAGTCCTTTCGGCATTTTTCATATAGAACTTATGCTCATTCAGCTCATTATTCAGTGCTAAATCCAGGGCATTTATGCGCTCTCTTTCGTCCATATTATGCCTCCGCGTCCAATTTTAGCTTTCTCTTACCAGTAACAACATACAGATTATACGACCTTTACATTGGGCAGACAATAACATATAGTTGAGTATCATGGGTATAGATAACGCAGGGGAAGTATCAGAACTGCATCAAAGGATCAGGGAGCTGTTTGCCTCTCAGCTACTCTGTGTACTATCAACATATAATCAGAAACAGCCTTATAGTAATCTCGTAGCTTTTGCAGAAACAGATGATTTGCGGAGTATGGTATTTGTAACGAATCGCAAGACTAGCAAATATACCAACGCCATAACAAACCGAAACGTAGCCTTGCTAGTTGATAGCAGAACCAACACGAATTTGGACTTTAGCGAAGCGATTGCCGTAACCTCTTTAGGTACGGTGGAAGAGGTGGCCGGAATTGATGCCGATAACCTAAGCCAGACTTTCCTTTCGAAACATCCGTATCTGAAAGATTTCGTTCGCAGTGCTGATAGCGCGCTAATGAGGGTAAGAGTAAAAAAGTTGGTAGTCGCCGGTTTCAGCGAGACGAACTTAATTATTTTCGATAGGTAGGTTCGCCTCTGCTACTTAGCATTTAACTTCTATGCTGCGGAATTATGAATAGAAATAGACTTTGCCCCATTCTATGCATCGGCATTGATAATACTCAAGCGAATATCGAAATCATAAACGGGCGTTTTGCGCCTCACCACGATAGAGGAGAATTAGTATTCAAAACGATTAAGAAATTTGATGATAACACCATAGAGCAATTACTCCAG
>CP070642.1:156488-160219 GCA_020354105.1 Chloroflexota bacterium
AAGGCATCTATGGTCCATACCCAGGCTCGGATTCGCTTGCCGTCCTTGTCCGTGCAGACACCAAAAGCCTTAATTTCGAACGTTTGGTAGTTATATTTTAATGTGTATTCGAAGGCTGCTGTGCCATCGGACAGCGTCGTTTCTTTGATATCCGAGGTAACTTGCCCCCCCGACGTTTCGGGAAGGGTATTTGTCTGAGCCACTATCCAATCAGCAGTCAGAGGTGCATCAGCATCAGCTACGCTAAGGCTCATTCCAGGAATGAATCCCGATACACCAAATGCGGCAACTACGATTTCGTTCACTAGCTCAGTGCGCTCTACCCAGTCTTTTGGATACTGTACGAAGAAGCCATACTCGCTATTGGTATACGTTTTAGCTTCATATGACAATGCAGCTTGCTCTGTTTCAGCCGGTTGCTCGGATGGTTCTGCCGGCTGCTCTGTCTCAGTCGGTTGCTCGGCCGGTTGTTCGGATGGTGTTGTAGGCTGCCCCGTTTCAGCCGGCTCCTGTGCTTTGCACCCCACCAGTATCAGGCCCAGAACAAGCAGCATAACTACGAATATAGTCATAAATCTATGCTTTTTGTTTAACATCGCACCTCCTTCTAATACCTAGGAATTGAGAGATAATACTCTCTCAATCATGCCCCTCGTCTAAATTGTCACCAAATCAGCAAACTGTGTTCTACAGGCCTCTGTGGAGACCCCAGAATCCTGGGGTCTCCACGCCAAGACTAACACTATTTGAATGTTAGGGTGTTTGCTATCTCAGTCTGCAGAGCCTCATTGAAAGGCTCGAACGCCTCCACGGTCCATGACACCACACGAATCCGCTTGCCGTCCTTATCGGCATCGACGACTACAGCGCGTACCTCGTAGTTCGTTGGAGAAAGATAAGTTAGTTCGTACTGGGTAGCTTTGGTGCCATCTGACAGAGTTACCTCTTTGAGGTCAGATTTGACTTTAGGATTTGCATTACCTGCATCCTTCATCGACTTAACTATCCAGTCAGCAGTAACGGGCTCAGCCGCGTCGTAGGCCATCATAGTTACCCCAGGCAGAAAAGCGGATACGCTAAATGCGTTTATGTGGTAAGGAGACAGCAACAGGTCTGGGCGTTCCACCCAATCCTTCGGGTACTGAATCGAAAAGCCATACTCGTCATTAGTATATGTCGCTGCTGCAAACGAGGTGGCTCCTGCTGCTGCAGGTTCTGTGGGCTCTGTGGGCTTTGTGGGCTCTGTGGGCTCTGTGGGCTCTACGGGAGCTGCTGGCTCCTCCGTAGCCGCCTCGGCTTTCAATCTTTCGATTAACCGCGGCGGTGCCTTCCACTTAACAATACCAGGGTATTTTACTGCTTTCCAGGCATCATCGGTGGCATAGTCAGCGTTCGGCCAGATGATTACCAATTCGCCATCCTGCCACTGGCAGGCTAGACCCGTTGAATTGCCTGGGCCGTAGGTCACATCGTGAGGATTCTTCAACGGTGCATCCATACCCGTGTACTTAAACAGGGGAGCCGCTGTTGTAGGACCCTCCCATTTCTCCATTTCGGCAACAATTGCGTCATTGTCAAAGCTACCCGCCCTTTCGATACAATCTTTCAACGTATAGATAGCATCATAGGTAGCGGCATTATAATTGGGTATCTCTCCAGTCTTCTCTATAAAGGCATCAACGAACGGTACAGTCAATGCAGACTGGGCGACGCCCTTGCCGTATGAACTCAGCGACGTCTCAAAGTTGCCGAAGCCAGCGGTCGCATCCCAGAATCCGACATCCTGGGACTCAACATTGATGCCCACCGAAGCCGCTTCAACTTCCAGCTCACCCCATGACCTGGCATAGGGGATACCCAGTGGGCCAGAGATGGTGGTGCAGATGATGTCGGCACCAGCCGCTTCCATAGCTGTCATTTCAGCGTTACAGTCTGTGGCTGTAGGCGATGGTCTCCATATGCCAACGACTTCCATGCCCAGCCGCGAGGGGATCAACCCGTTCAGTGCGTTCACCATGCCATCCGCCCACTCCGCTCCCTCAGCGCATATAGCCACCTTCAACGGTCTCTGTAGGCCGGTCTCCTCTTTTATTATGGCTCCAGCCATTCCTACCGTAAACAGCACATTCGAGACCAGATAGTTGCTGGGGAATGGAGTAGCCCTGAAGTAGTACTTGTAGCGGTCGTAATCATCGAATACCGGTGTATTGAGGGCCAAGGTAGCGGCACCACAATTAACGTAAATCGTCTTGTAGTCCATGGCGACTTCCTGCATAGGGAACACAGCTTCTGTCCTGAAGCCGCCGACCACGAATTGTGCATTATCCACAGTTATCAGTCTTTCCATTGCAGAGGCAGCATCGGTAGTGCTGTTTATCTCATTGGAGTCTGCCTGGATCAACTTAATCATGTATGTTTCGTCGCCGACCTTTACGCCACCTGCTGCATTGATTTCATCACGCGCCATCTCGGCGCCCCACCAGTGGTGTTGACCCTGCGTATATTGCATAGGGCCGATAACGCCGATTTTTATTACCGCACCATCGTCACCATCATCACAAGCAGGAAGGACTAACGCTACTAACAAAAGACACGCAAATAATAAAAATAAAACCTTTTTCACCTAGCCATTAACCTCCTTCACAATTTCCTAGGAATTTTCTCTGCTAGAAGGCATCATCGACCGATATTTACCTCCAGCATACTAAGTCTTGTTTACTCGATACGACCACCCCCTTCCACAAATTTTCCTCTGATTAAGCATTTGATGAATTTATGAATACTCCTGTATAAAATGAGGTCAGAGGTCTTAAAAAGCATTATACCATAGTATGTCAATAGCGCAACGACCGATATCTGCCAACCCCATCCAGTATAAGTCAGCATATCTAAACCTACATATACATTCCGGAGGATATATTAAGCACCTGTCCGGTAATGAATGCAGCATCATCAGAAGCCAGGAATAGAACCGGCTTGGCAGCATCTTCAGGCGTCATGGGCTTAATTTGCAGCAGTATCATATCCCTCACTTTCTTGGGTATTCCCACCATTTCACCACCCACCTCTTCCTGCTGGGACTCCTTTTCCCTGGTCAACCTTGTGTCAACGAAGCCATAGGCGACAACATTGCAGTTAATACCGAACCGCCCCCACTCCCTGGCTACAGTCTTGGTTAGCCCAATTAGACCAGACTTAGCAGCAGAATAGTTGATTTGCCCCACATTTCCCATTAACCCTGCCACGGAGGCTACATTAATTATCCGCCCGCCATGCCCGCCTTTCATCATGTACTTCGCAGCAGCCCTGATACAATTAAAAGTTCCTTTGAGACTAATATCAACTGCCAAATCCCATTGAGCATCAGTCATCTTATGAATCAAGGCGTCCCTGGTGAGTCCGGCATTATTAACTAGAATGTCTATTTTACCGAACTTCTCAGCCGCCATGTCCATCACCTTCTGGCAGTCTTCAGGTTTTGTGACATCGCCAGCACAGACTTCAGCCTTACCACCAGACGCTTTTATCTCCTTGACAACTTCTTTAAGCGGTTCTTCATCAACGTCACTGACTAAGACAGCAGCGCCCTCTTTAGCAAACAGTATGGCATCCGCTCTGCCTATACCTCGAGCCGATCCAGTGATAACTGCCACTTTTCCATTCAGTTTTTCCATTTACTACCTCCTTGAAACTGATTCTTTGCCTTCAGAAAAACCTCTCCCTGAATACTT
>CP070642.1:160319-166150 GCA_020354105.1 Chloroflexota bacterium
ACTTCGCCCTGAATTTCTCAGGGGCCTGTAGCGCTGCTGCCGCTTGTTGATGCGCCTCATAATCAGAAGTCAGAATCTAAATTTTGGCTGTTTGTTACTTTTATTAGGCAACTGAGCTTTCAGACTTCTTAATGTTTCAGGGTTGCTGCAGCAACGGCTGCATTTTCATATTCCATTAGTAAAGTCTCAATAAGCTTCTCAACAGAGATGATTGTATCTACCCTGTATGCATTAGCCCCGGCAAAGGCAAATCCTTTTTCAAGTCGCCCCTTTTTGGCATTGGTCAGGGCAGCACAAATGCAATATGGCGAACTCACAAAATCGCAGGTTTTCAGACATTGCCAGGGGCATTTAAATGGTCTTTTAATTCCCAATGATACATCCTCAAGAAACCTGTTCTTTATGGCTCTTCCCGGTAATCCAACCGGGCTGTCAATTATGGTAATATCCTCTTTTGTGCAATTAACGTATGCCTCCTTAAATTTTATGGAAACATCACACTCGTGAGTTGCCACAAACCTGGTGGCCATCTGCACGCCTTGCGCTCCCAATTGTATGAATTTATAAATGTCGGCACCTGTATACACACCACCGGCAGCGATTACGGGGATGCTCTTATTAAAATTCTGCTCATAGGGCTTTATCACAGAGATTACTTCCTGGAGTATCTTTTCCAACGAATGGTCAGGGTTATTTATCTCCTCCTTTTTAAACCCGAGGTGTCCACCGGCTAATGGACCTTCAACAACCACGGCATCAGGCACCTGATTGTAGTGACTCCCCCAATATTGAAATATCAGTTTTGTTGCCCTGGCAGAAGATACTATTGGAACAGCCTTAACTGCAGCTTTTCTCAATCCACTCGTTAGCAATGTCTCAGGGATATTCAGTGGGAGTCCGGCACCAAGAAAAACTATGTCTATGCCTTCATCCACTGAAATCTGTAGAAGGTCATAGTAATCCGTAAGGGCTACCATCAGGTTAACGCCAACAATACCAGTAGTCATCTCCCTCGCTTTTCTTATTTCTCTCCGCAAGGCTTTTTCGTTGGCTCCCTTGAAATTACTGTTAAAATCAGGCTCAAGCATACCTATTCCAGTGGAAGAAATGACACCTATCCCTCCTTCGTTGGCGACTGCCGAGGCTAGCCCTGACAAAGAGATGCCAACGCCCATCCCACCTTGAATAATGGGTATCTTAGCCTCCAAATCACCTATCCGCAGTTTTGGTATGTTCCGGAAATCCATGTATTGCACTCCTTTGTTCAGAAAACAATATCACCTGTTGGCCCCTATCCCTAACAGCAGGGACGCCCGAAATTGGAGGTTACCGGCACTTTCTCAGACTCCCTGGGGGTGAGACCTCCCGGTGAGTTATGTAGTCTGCCCCCATTATAATTATTTCGCCGGGATTCGACAAAATTCCTGGCATGTCTCAAAATATTTTACGGTCCGGGGAACGTTATTGACCAATTCACTTACGTTTACTTAGAATATAACTGTCTCTTAAATAGTAGGCAGCGATATAAGATAGACCAGACAAGGAGGTCGTTATGCAAATCGAGGCAAATGGTATCGCCATGAACTATGAAGTCAAGGGAACGGGGGAAAATCTTGTCCTTATTCATGGTTTGGGTGACAACCTTAATATGTGGTATCACCAGGTTACTGTGTTTTCGAAGAGCTACCGGGTGATAACCTATGATGTGAGAGGGTCCGGTAAAACTGAAAGCCCTGAAGGAGACTACTCAATCTCTATCCTGGCTAAAGATACCTACGAATTGATGCGGGGTATCAAAGTGGAAGGTGCTTATTTCCTTGGCTACTCTATGGGAGGACGTGTGGCTCTCGAGCTGGCACTCAGCCATCCCGAGATGGTAAAGGCGCTTATCCTGGCCAATAGCTCCGTTGGTTTAACCACTCCTACCCCCGAAGCCTTAGAGCGGCGACGGGTGATGATGGACCTGATAGATAAAGGGGATGTGAAGAAATTCACTGAAATGATGACCACCAATGCCTTTTCTCCTGGTTTCGAATCCAAAAACCCGGCCGAATTTAAGAAGTACATGGAAGTGAAGTCGCAGAATAAGCTCGATGGTGTTGGTAGACTGCTGGGTATGTTGGCTACGCCAGCATCACCGCCCGATTTAAGCAAAGTCAAATGCCCCGTGTTACTCATTGTGGGAGAAAAAGACCAATATATGGGGGTTGCTCAAGCCAAGCAAGCCAGTGAAATGATAGCAGGCTCAAAGGTGGTCGTTTTGCCCACCGGTCATGCCGCTGCCATTGAAATGCCGGACAAGTTTAACTCGGCTGTACTGGAATTCCTCTCAGAGGTGAGCAGGGGATAGCCTGGTAGCAATCTAGCTTTTATGACTGCGGCTGTTGCATGGGGTATTTGATAAACAGTACCAGGATACCTCCCAGTGTTATTGCGGCAGCGAAGGTAAAGAAGGCAAAAGAGTAGCTGTTTGTGGTGTCGTAAATCCATCCGGCAAAGAAGGGCCCAGCGAATGCCCCAAGTATAGCGAAGGCATTGGTGTATCCCATGATTGCACCAAAGGCTTTCCATCCAAAAAGTTTAGCCCTCATTGCTGGTACGATTGTGATTCGCATTCCGTAGCTTAAGCCGTAAACGACCACAAATACCCAGACCCATGGCATGCTTGTGGCTCGGGCGAGTATGAAGAGCCCGATTGCCTGGACAATGCAGGCGATAAAATAGAGGTACTTAACTTCCCATCTATCGGCAAGCCAGCCGCCAGCCAGCCGCCCAGGCACACTCATCAGAGTCATGGTGCCCAGAGCTGATGCAGCTATGACTTTGGAAATGCCCATGTCTTCAATGAGGGGGATCTGGTGTACCACAATAGCACTTAGCGTAGTCTGTCCAAAGATAAAGGCAACGATAAGCAGCCAGAAAGCCTGCGTCCTCATGGATTCTTTGAGTGTCAATCCCTCAAAATCTTTGTTGTCCTTAGCCTTTGTGTGCTCGCCTTTGGCGGTAGCTGGCGTATCTGTGACTGGCTTCTGTGTCTTGCCGTCCATCTGGAGCCCGTAGTGCTCCGGCCCATGGGGCTTGAGAACGAAGCTCATTCCCCAGCCTAAAGCAAAGGCTGTGGCTGCCAGAACAAGCATAGTTGTTCTCCAGTCGTAAGTGGTGATGAGCCAGGCGACAACTGGAACTATGATGGACCCGCCCAGAGCTCCGCCGGCGGTTAGAAAGCCCAGTGCCCGTCCTCGCTTTTCATTGAACCACTTGGCTACGCTCGTCTGAAGCGGCATATACAGTCCAGCGTTCATACCCAGGGAGAGCAGCAGGCTGTAGCTGACTACGAACATCCAGAAACTCTGGATGTAAAACATCAGCAGGAAGCCCAGTGCTGCCATTGTCCAGCCAACTCGTACCAGGAACCGTGGCCCCAGTTTATCTGCTATTGGACCGGTGATAAGCCCTTCCAGGCCACCTTCCAGTCGGGAGAGAGAGAAAACTATGGAAGTGGTGGCTCGTGACCAGCCAAACTCAGTCGAGATAGGATTGAAGAGAGCGCCGAAGGAGTAATACCATCCGCCGTAGCCGAACAAACAAAGCACGATGCCGGCGGCTACTATCCACCAACCATAGAATATATTCCCGATTTTTCCCGCTGCAGCTTTATCGTCAGCTAACATGTTTAGAGTCAGGAGGTGAAATAAAAAACAGTGGCCGCTTCCTGTAATGCTGATATCGGCCAGGTTGGCTAATATAGCACACTGTCAGTTAAAAGTTCAAACTCGCCACTGGAGACAGAGAAAGAGTGCTTGCGGAGATAAAAGAGTTGTTGGCAGAAAGAGATACTTTTTGAGAAGACTTTAAGGGCGACACCAAATGACGAAATGTTCACTCGAATTGAACAGGGGGAACCGTTCAAACTTTGAACAGACCCTTATTGGCCGCCTTACAAAACCGATTTGGTTAGTAATAACCCCGTCGGCTACGAACAAAGCTTATCAGCATGTATATCAAAAAAGCAGCAACCAGTATACCTGCGACAATGATGGCAATCATTGCGCCGCTAATTGGAGATGCCGGCTTGGTTGACTCGGTGCTGCTAATTGAAGAGCCCGGATTGGTTGACTTGCCAGCGATGGTAAAGGAAGATTTCTGGCCGTTTACATCCACCTCATAAGTCCCCGGCTGAGACTTAACCATGGTGAATCTAACTGGGTAAGCGCTTCCCGGAGACACCTCGACGGTTCTCTGCTGTTCCATCTTGCCGTTTGTCGTGAGGACAACATTATAAGTGCCACTGGCGGTGCCACTGTTGACCACATTAGCCAGAACGTTCACTGGCTGACCGGCCTGGGCTTGCCCGGGGCTGACATTGATGTTAAGCAGATATATATTTGACCACGGCAGTCGAGATGCCGGAGGCGATGGCGAACCCCGCGTAGCTTGTGGTGCTGACACCACTGTCTGGCCCAATATACTGGATGTGCTAATATTGAAGTTACTGTCGCCATTATATTCAGCAGTTATATCGTGGCTGCCGGGTCTGAGTGTGGAGATACTGAATGTGGCTGGTGAGCCAAGAGTACCGTTACCTAGAGCTGTAGCTCCATCTTTGAAAGTGACTGTGCCGGTGGGTGTTCCAGAACCAGGTTCATTTGCTGTGACTGTGGCAGTAAATGTCACCGATTGACCGTTGGTAGACGGATTGGCAGAAGAACTGAGTGTGGTGGTGGTATCGGCCTTGTTAACCGTATGGGATATTGCCGCTGAGGTACTGGTGTTGAAGTTGGTATCACCCAGGTACTGGGCTGTGATGTTGGCAGAGGTTCCTACAGCCAGACTGGAGTAATTCAGGGCTGCCGAGCCGCTTGAGAGGGCAGCGGTGCCCATGGAAACCCCATTGTTGAAGAACTCCACGCTGCCGGTAGGAGTACCTGAAGCAGAGGTTGCCGAGGCGGTGAAGGCAACCGATTGACCGAATACCGAGGGGTCGGGATCATCGGAAGTTATGGTTGTGGTGGTATCGGCCTTGTTAACGGTGTGAGATTCTGCAGCAGAAGTGCTGCTGTTGTAGTTACTACTACCCAGATATTGAGCGGTAATATTGTGGCTGCCGACTGAGAGGGAGGAGGTGGAAAGGCTTGCCTGTCCCGAGCCATCCAGTGCTCCTGTGCCAAGAGATGTAGCGCCATCGAAGAACTCAACATTGCCAGTCGGTATATCTGTGCTACCAGGCAGATCTGGAACAACAGTGGCGGTGAAGGTTACCGATTGCCCGTAGTCTGATGGGTCAGGGGTATCGGATGTTATAGTAGTTATGCTATCTGCTTTGTTGACAGTATGGCTTTCTGCAGCTGAAGTATTACCGTTGAAGTTGGTGTCACCAGCGTACTGGGCGGTGATGGAGTGTGCACCGACCGAGCCGGGGTCGAAAACGATAATTGCCTGACCCGAGGCATTCAATGCAATGGTGCCCATGGATGTGGCTCCATCGAAAAACTCGACATTGCCGGTTGGTATGCCGGCGCCCGGGGATGTCGCCGTTACGAGGGCGGTAAAAGTAACGTTCTGACCATATACTGACGGATCAGGGGCATCCAATGTTATAGTCACTGTTGTATCAGCCTTGTTAACCGTATGGGATATCGCTGATGAGGTGCTGGTGTTAAAATTGGTATCACCCAGATACTGGGCCGTGATGTTGCTGTGAGTTCCCACGGCCAGGCCGGAGTAATTCAGGGTTGCCGAGCCGCCTGAGAGGGCAGCGGTGCCCAGAGATGTAGCCCCGTTAAAGAACTCGACATTGCCGGTTGGAGTGCCTGAGCCGGGCGCGCTGGCCG
>CP070642.1:166250-172862 GCA_020354105.1 Chloroflexota bacterium
CACATGTCACAGCTCGTGCAAAGCTTCTCATCTACATAACGGGGTAGTCTCTTTATCTTTACAACAAATTCTTTAGATTCCCCGGTTACAGCTTCCACACAAGAGTTGGTGTAAAGTTTAACCCCCGGATGAGTTGCTGCCCTGAGTAGCAATGGCCAAATGCCTAGACATTCGTCAATGGCACCAATTGAGGAATCGCTGTCTCCATGACAATTTAGATTCAATGCCTCGGTCGAGACAATGAGGCTAACTTCAGCTCCCATTTCAGCCAAAGTCAAGGCACATTGAGCTGCTCCAACGTTGTTACCGATTACTGCAACACTGCTCGCCATATATAACTATGCTCCACTTCGCTTTGCTTGCTTCAGTCCATATTCATATCCCAGCGTGAAAGCCTTGATGTTGAATTCCCCTGTGCCTTCAGGCACAGTCGCCAAGATAGATTTCTTGAGCGCCTGAGGAGCAACCACATCGCTGACTGCTGTCAAGAATCCCAGCATGATGATATTGGCTACCACCACTCGACCCATCTCGCGAGCAAGATTAGTGGCCGGTATAGAGAACAACTTAAATTTCTTCGATGCATTGGGTTTGACCAAGTCAGGGTCTATAATGACCAACGTTTCCGGACTGAGATTTGGCGTGTATTTGTCGTAGGCCTCTTGCGACATGATAACTAGCACCTTTGGGCTTATGACATAGGGATAGCCTACAGATTCGTCTGAAACAACAATTTCAGCGGAGCAGGAACCACCTCTTGCTTCTGGTCCATAGCTTTGAGTAAAGGTAGCAAATTTCCCCTTCTCATATAAGGAAATCGCCTGGCCCAGAATCTGACCAGCTAGCACAATCCCCTGCCCGCCAGCACCACTTAATCTTACTTCTGTCCGGCTCAAGTTCTCTTCTCCAAAGAATTTTTTTCCGAATCAGCCACCCAAGACACCCGCTATCGCTTTTACGGCTTAGTTACTCTATCAAGCATCTGTTGATAACAATCCCACAAAGTAGGTCTCTCTATGTCAACAAACTTACCTACCACAATTGGGCCATTGAGAGATAGCTCAACGTCCTTGGGGTCAGCTCCGTCCCGGATAACGCTCCTTTCCTGATAGCTGCGCATCTCATCCATGCCTCGCGGTAATTTGTTCCGACGCCCGTAGACGGTAGGACAAGGACCTAGTACCTCAATAAAGCTGAAACCTGGCTTTGTCAAGGCTTCAGCAATTGACCGCTCCAATTCTCTCAAATGTAACACCGTCCATCTGGCAACGTAGGTAGCACCAGACGCAGCAACCAAGTAAGGCAGATTAAAAGGATACTCGAAGTTACCATAGGGTGAAGTAGCACTTCGGGCATCAAGCGGTGTCGTTGGCCCCATCTGCCCACCCGTCATGCCGTAGTTGAAGTTGTTTATACAAATAACGGTCATGTCGATATTACGTCGGGCGGAATGAATAAGATGGTTACCTCCAATAGCCACGATATCTCCATCCCCAGAAAAGACCACTACATTCAATTCCGGATTACCAAGCTTTAGCCCAGTAGCGAATGGGAGAGCTCGTCCGTGTGTGGTATGGAAAGAATCAAGCTTAATATAGCCGGCCACTCGACCTGAACAGCCGATTCCTGAGACCACAGCTACTTTGTCTGGGTTCAGCTCGGCACGGTCAATAGCTCTGAGGAAGCACCCAGTCGCTGGTCCTATGCCACAGCCAGCACACCAGATATGCGGTATCCTGTCTACCCTGAGGTAACAGTCTACAGGATTCGTATCCACCGTCAGCATTTTTGTCATTTTGCTTCCTCTCGTATAGCTTCTAGAACTGTCTCGGGGAGATGCACGCTACCTCCCATGTGAGGTACCAACCTAGCCTTTGCTTTACCCGCGGCGCATCGCTCCACCTCCCTAACTATCTGTCCATAGTTTATCTCCGGTACTATGAACGCTTTCACTTTGGGTGCTAGCTCTCTGATGCGGTCTTCAGCAAAAGGCCATACTGTTATCAGTCGTAATAGACCAGCCTTTATTCCTTCATCCCTTGCCTTCTGCACCGCATATCGGGCGATACGGGCGGATATTCCATAGCTAACCACAACTACCTCAGCATCATCAACACCTATTTCTTCCAATCTTATTATATTTTTGGCATTAAGCCGTATTTTGTCCACAAGACGTCGTATCAATTTATCCTGTGCCTCGGCTGTCATTACCGGATAGCCTCTGTCGTCATGTGTCAGGCCAGTAACATGAAAGCGATAACCTCCACCAGCTACAGCCATAGGGGGCACCAGTCCCTCTCTGGAATCATAGGGCAAATATTCCTCCGGAACTACCTTAGGACGAGGTCGGCTGGCCAGCTCTTTTTGGTTTATCCGCCGCATAACCACCTTCTCACTCATATGACCCACCGCCTCATCAGCCATGAGCAGCACAGGTACCCGGTACTGCTCCGATAAATTAAACGCCGTAATTGTCAGGTCAAACATCTCCTGTGGCGAGTCAGGAACAAGAGCGACAATTTCATAGTGGCCATGGGCACCCCATCTGGCCTGCATAATGTCTCCCTGTGCAACTAGGGTAGGTAATCCTGTTGATGGGCCTGCCCTCTGGATATTGGCCAAGACACATGGCGTTTCCAGCATCACGCCCAAACCCAAATTCTCCATCATCAAGCTGAATCCTGGACCCGAGGTAGCGGTCATCGCCTTTACTCCAGTCCATGATGCTCCCAGTATTGCATTCATGGAAGCTATCTCGTCTTCCATTTGAATAAAAACACCACCCACTTGAGGGAGCCGCTCGCTCATCCTCTCAGCCACTTCGGTTGCCGGTGTGATTGGGTAGCCAGCAAAGAAGCGGCAACCGGCACTTATAGCACCTTCGGCGCAGGCTGTGTCGCCGTTCATAAAAAATTCGCCGCAGAGTGCATCATCTTTAGACATGTTTTTCCTAACTTATTTTAATTCTTTATCTTCATAAATCAGATAAATTCCAAACTCAGGACACATCGCCTCACAGAGACCACAGCCCAAGCACTTACCATCGTCAACCACCCCGACCATGTCATAACCCTTATAACTAAGTTCACCGGTCATCTTCAACACTCCGCGAGGACAAAACTCAGCACAATAACCACAGCCTTTACACCTGTCTATATCAATGTGTATCTTGACTGGCCTAGGGGCCTTTTCGTCTATATCGAAAGGCTTTCTCCATAAATTCATATCAGCACCGCTTGAAATATTAATTCGTGTAAATATCTGCCCAGATTATAAATAAATAACAGCCAGCAACGCTGGCCATGACTAACACCAAGAAAAAAGTATACCAAATTCGTATTTACTTAACAAATTGTTGAGATTCAGCGATATTAAGACTACAATTCAGATAATGCGCCCTTTTTTTCTGCTAGTTTTGTCTTTATCTGTGTTTATGGCAAGCTGCACGTCAGAGTCAACGCTTGTCCTTATATCACCCCCGACGGCAGAGTTTGCCGCCGTCCCAGAAGAAGGCCCGGCTCCTCTAGCAACTACTTTCACTGATTTATCTAAAGGTGACATTAGTCGCTGGCATTGGGACTTCGGCGATGGGCAGTTCAGTGATGAATCAGAAACTAGCCATACTTATATTACAGCCGGAGACTACACAGTTTCGTTAGCTGTAATGGGGCCAGGGGGAAGCGACGTAGAGACAAAAATCGAATACATAAAAGTGAGCAACGGTGTTATAAGCTGGGAAGAAGCCGGCAATTATATCGGCCAGCACAAAGTGGTTGAGGGAATAGTCGTTGGAACTCATTATGCAGCTGACATAAAAAGCCAGCCGACCTTCCTCGATTTCCATAAACCATATCAAGGCTACTTCAAATGCATAATCTGGGGTCGCGATCGGCAGAAGTTTATAGAAGAATTCCCACCCGACCCCGAAACCCACTTCTTAAATGAGCGTGTTCAGGTCAACGGCTTGATTGAGGAATATCCCAAAGGTTCAGGCATACCAGAGATAGTTCTCAGAGACCCATCTCAAATCACGGTTATCGTAGAGCAGTTGACTCCATAAGTAGGACACTTAGAAAGCAACAACTCTATCGGTCGGTCATTCCCTCCAAAATCGAGCTACTTGTGCCGTGAGATTATAGTTAGCCTGTGGCAAAGTGCAACCCCTAAGAAGTACTAAAGTCATATCCATCCATCTAAAGGATTTATTGATGTTATATAGCGCTCTAACGTATACTATTTATTAAGAACAATGCGTAATAACGGCGGCTTTACTAAGACGGATGACGACCTATAATGAAAAACAAAATTGTCAGATATTTAATCGCATTCACAGTGTTGCTTTTCTTAACACTTAACCTGCTTGTGGCTTGCACCCAACCGAATACAAGCCCACCCCCAACACCACCTAAACCCCCACCAACACAGCCACCAATTGCCAGTGAGAATCAGACACCAGAGGAAGCACCTCCTATCGACGAAGCTAAAAACGAAGAGGAGTGGTATAAAGTTGAAACCTTCAGCGGTGAAGTGGACGAGACGACATCGACATTCCACATACATGGCACAGAATGGCGCATCAACTGGATAATAGATGCTGAAGACTCTGAAGAAGCCATCTTTGAGCTGGCTATTTATCCCAAAGATGCGCCTTATGCGATCTGGGAGACTGTTTCCAACGCAGGCAAAAGTAGCGGCGAAGTCAATTATTTCTTATCTCTGCAAGACAAACGCGATTTCCTCATTAATGTCACAGCTAAAAATCTGAGCGGTTGGACTCTCATAATAGAAGACAACGCTCCTGGGCCAAACCCCTCCCCTATCAAAATAACTCATATTCACTATCTGGGCACCGTGTATCCACCAACGCCGGAAACCGGCTGCTACGAAAGGGTCGAGCCCGATGAATATGTGGTTATTAAAAACCTCAGCGAATGCTATCAGGATATTAGTGGCTGGGTACTAAAAAACATAAGTAGACCAACTGTCCCTTCATTCACTTTCCCTCGCTTCATTCCCGTCCTGCTGGTCCCGGGTGAAATAATACGGGTTTATACAGACGAGTACCACCTCGAAACCGGGGGTTTTAGTTTTTACTACGGCACTGGTGATCTCTGGAACAACGATAAGCCCAATACAGCTGTTCTATATGATGCTCAAGGTAATGAGATCTCCAGAAAAAGCTACGCAGTCCCAACGCAAATAAACGAACCAAACGAGTGAAGAGCAAGATAAATTGGAACAGAACAATGTTAAAGAAAATCCTTATCTCCTTCCTATTGAATGCACTCTTAGTAATACTACTCATACAGATTCAAGCCTCATACCTGCCAACATTTGCCGAAGAACCTGAACCAGAAGGCTGGGCTGCCATCATAGGTGTAACAGAATATCGGTGTCCAACATGTATACTTGATCAGGAATGGAACGTATATCCAGTAGGGGTCAAACATCCTGATGACAGCGCGCGGGAATTAGCTCTTCAACTATCCCCCATCATCGGTAAAGACCATATAAAGCTATTGTTAAACAGTGAGGCCACAAATGCCGGTATCTACTACGCAATCCAATGGCTGACTGAAAACGCTGATGCTGATGACACCGTGTTTTTTTACTTCTGTGGACACAGTGCTCCTCAAAATATTGGTTCCTACGATAATTTCGTTCCAGATCGGCAATTAGCTGAATGGTTAGACAAACTAAATTCGCAAACTGTAGTCGTCATCCTTGACACTTGCTATGCCGGCTCCTTTAGCAAGGAGCTGGGGCGAAACGGTCGGGTGGTCCTGATGAGCTGCCAATCAAATGAAAGCTCGCTTGAAGATCGAGATCTTAAGCATGGTGTTTTCACGTATTACGTATTACAAACGTTCAGTGATTTTGACGGCGCAGACTCAAACCGCGATTATGAACTCTCAGCCAAGGAGATATTTGATTATGCCAAGCCTAAGACCGTAGAAGAAGTTGTGGCGCCATTCGACAATCTGCCAGCTTTTTCACGGGGAAATGTGCAACATCCCACACTTTACATCCCGCCACACAAATTTGGTGAAATCAACTTGTTTATGAACGCTGTTTTTCACACTGATGCACAATCTGCTTCCAGTGCCACAGTCTTAACCATAGATGGGAAACCATACTCCCCAGAAGAGGTGCCTGATTCGTTTACCTGGTTATCCGACACAGTCCATCAGTTTGACATCCCCCCACAAGTGAACACCACTGAGGGAACGAGGCTCGTGTTTACCTCTTGGAATGATGACAATAAATCAGCTTCAAGGATGATAGCACACGGTGGCGAATACACGGCCAATTATAAGACCCAATACAAGCTCACCATCGAATCATCACACAGTAGCCCTAAGGGAGAGGGGTGGTACGATTCAGATTCAAAAGCTACAATCTCAATAGACTCCACCGAGGGAAAGATAATCCAGCATATATTCACTGGCTGGAGTGGAGATTTCATCGGGCAGGAAGCCACGGCCTTGGTGACTATGGATAATGCAAAAACAATCAGAACTAACTGGGAAACTGATTACCTGAGATTGTACATGCTCATATTCGGCTTAATAGCTCTTACTGGAATCACTGCAACCGTTATGATATATATAA
>CP070642.1:172962-176005 GCA_020354105.1 Chloroflexota bacterium
AAAGTGAAGTCGTCGAGGGCATTGATACTGAGAGGTTTCAGTTCGCTCTTATCCAGCATTTCCTTTAGCTGCGCGATAGAGTTTTCCTTCAGGAAATCGTCTAGCTTTTCCGCCCATACCTCCAAATAATCATAACCGGCTTGCGCCGCAACCCGAATATCTGTCACTAAATCAGCTTTCATCGTAGTGGCGCCATTCAAACCCAGTAACATTATGATTACCTCCCTTTACTTTGTTGGATTATTGGATGTTTAATTTAAAGGAGTCTGCCAGTTGCCACGCTCGTACCAGGTCGTGTGGTTATCTTACAGATATTCAGAACTGGCGATAACTACTTTCATGCTATCATCAGTCATTGAGCAACGCATAGCCGCTTCTGCCTCCTCTACCGGGTAGCGATGGGTGACAATCTTGTGCAACGGGTAATGCTGGCGGTAGCGGAGTAGTGCTTCCATACTGGGGTGATAGGCCGTAATAGCTTCGCCGCCGATGCCGATGATACGTAGATTTTTAGCGCACAAAAGGTGGGGCTTGATCGACACGTCGCCCATATCGCTGAAGTTGCCGCTTTCAATATAGAACCCACCAGGCCGGAGAATCTCCAGACCTTCCGGAATCACTTCCGGAACACCTGCACATTCGACGACAATATCGGCTCCTCGACCAGCAGTCATTTCGCGCACCGCTTCGATACGCTCCTTAGGGCTCGTGTGCCCAACGTTGAGCGCCATGTCGGCACCCATCTCTAACGCCAACTCCAGGCGCAGCGATGAGCGATCAGTGACGATGATGTTTCCGGCACCCAACATGCGCGCTTTGATGACATGACACAAGCCAAGCGGGCCCACTCCTTGCACCACGACAGTATCGCCAAAACGGAACCCCTCGTTATTGACAGCAGAAAATTGTTTTGCCTTATCCAAGCCGATCGTCACGGACATCACTTCGGTCAGGACAGCAATTTCCACCGGCAAATCCTTTGGTACTTTAAAAAGATAACTTCCCGGCAAGGCATAAACGAAGTCAGCGAAGCCCCCGAACAGATGAGGTGAATTGGCTGCACTGAGGCTGTTGCCGTAATCTTCCATATTGGCGCAAAAGAAGTAGTCGAACCCATGGCGGCAATAGTAACATTGCCCGCAGGACAGATTCGCACCCAAAATCACGCGGTCACCTGCTTGGAGCGGCAAACCACTGAAGTCCAACAGGTTCTCGTGGGATGGGCCAATGGCTGCGATCACTCCTACGATTTCATGCCCCGGAATAATGGGGAAGGGAAGAGACCGTTCGTGATCTGTCCCACTATACTGCACCGCATAACCTGAAAAGCTGTGCTTGTCGGTGCCGCAGATGCCGCACATCTCCCTTCTGATGAGGACGGCACCTGGCTCTGGTTCGGGCATTGGAAAAGACTGGATTTCAATCTTCCCCGGAGTTACCAAGACTGGCGCTCGTACTGTCTCGTTCATAATAAATACTCCCTCGGATTTCGATTTCAGCCCAAATCTCTCAGGGGAGTGAAAGGGGCTGGATCGTCAGAGAAGTGACATAGGAAACTCAGAAGATTTCCTTCAGTAAAAATCCACATGTGAACATCGGAGCGCTAAGTGTCGCTGCTGCCCCGTCAAAGTGATCTTGGCGTACCGGACTGGCCCTTCATGAGAGTGCCTAAAAAGTCGAAGCGAGTCAAGGTTGGAGCCCAGCCAAACGGTTGCCAAATCAAACGCAGGGCAGAAAACTTCATCCGCTCAATTCGCCCCCGTCAACATTGATTGACTCGCCCGTGATATAACTCGCCAGCGGAGAGGAGAGGAAGACGCAGACATCCCCAATGTCGGCGGGTGTAGCCATCCGCCTTAATGGGATGTTGTTGATATAGTCTTTCTTATATTTCTCTGGGTTAATACCCTTTAGTTGAGCTTCTATTTCGAATGATTGGTGCCGCAACACCGTATCCACACTTCCGGGGCAGATACCATTTACGCGGATATTGAACTCAGCCATTTCCCCGGACAGACACTCCATCAATCCAAGGGAGCCGAACTTGGATGAGCAGTAAGCGGAAGCATAGGCTTCACCCCGCTTACCAGCTTGAGATGCGATAAATATTACACTACCACCATTGCCTTGTTTAATCATCTGAGGGCAAATCACATGCGAGCAGAGAAAAGGCCCCGTCAGGTTGACCTCCAACACCTTTTCCCATATGTCTCGTTCTAGATCTACCACAGCCGCGCCTAGTTCTATTCCGGCATTATTGACAAGGATATCGACTCTCCCGAATGTGTCAAGGCATCGGTCGAGGGCACCTCGAATACTGGCCTCATCCGTGACGTCCATCGTGGCAAATATGGCGTCGTGGCCTTTGGCTCTTAATCTCCCGGCAGCGTTTTCGCCGGTCTCAACATCAATATCACCTATGACAACTTTGGCACCTTCCTCAACAAATCGTTCGGCAATGCCAAGACCGATGCCTTTGGCTCCACCGGTCACTATCGCTACCTTATTCTTCAACAACATTGATTACCTCCGGTTTTTCAGCCTGAATAATTTGGTGAATAAATTGCCTGCCTACCAAGCTTTTTCATGGCGGGCAAAAGCGGGAGTGTAAACGTGATACATTGGAGAAAATCCCTACCACTTGCTTTGATACGCGTCCGTCCCTTCCTGGTTGGCTTTCAGCGCTCAGCTTTGGGTCGAATGCTAGCCGCAGAATTCCTTGGAGACTGCTGTTCTTCCCATACCGGTCAGGATTTGAGAGTTCGGAAGCCTGGCTATTATTGTAAATCCTCAGATCCCCCCTGCCCCCTCCGGTGCGGAGGCAGGGGGGGAAAAGAGGAGGAGTCCCCTACTTCACACAACGGAAGCCAAGATCGTCGTTGGCGGTTTTTTGGGGATCGGCCGCATTGCGGTTAAATGCAGTGGCTTGCGGTTGGTCGTCGAACCAGCCTCCGCCCCGAGTCACGCGGAACTTCTCGCCGTAGTAGGGGTCCGCCTGTTGGTTGCCTGAGTAAGGCTTGTACCAATCCGCCGTCCACTCCCA
>CP070642.1:176105-179765 GCA_020354105.1 Chloroflexota bacterium
CAGGGGCCGGTGGAAGATTCGCAACTACTGGTTATGGAAGGGGTGAAGGAGACCATCACGGTCACCAAGCCATATAAACTGGTGAGCAGGGAGACCCATCTGGAGTCCACGGTGATATCCCTCGGAGATGTAATAATTGGTGCCGGTGAGCCGGTGATAATGGCTGGCCCTTGTGCCGTAGAAAGTGAAGCGCAGGCGCTTACTATAGCCGGCGTTGTGAAAAAATATGGAGCCAAAGTCTTTCGGGGGGGGGCGTTTAAGCCCAGGACTTCTCCGTACAGTTTTCAGGGCTTGGGAGAGAAAGGGTTAAGAATACTGGAGAAAGTTAGAGAGGAAACCGGCTTATTAATCGTGACTGAGGCCACAGACCATGCGAATCTCGATATTGTCGAAAAGTATGCTGATATTATTCAGATTGGGGCAAGGAATATGCAGAATTATTCATTGCTGAGATATGCCGGTCAGGTGTCAAAACCGATTTTATTAAAGAGGGGCTTCGCAGCCACAATCGACGAATTGCTGATGGCCGCTGAGTATATAATGTCCGAAGGTAATACCAGGGTTATCTTGTGCGAACGCGGAATACGCACCTTTTCTGATAATACAAGGAACACCCTGGATTTGAGTGCCATACCTTCAATCAAAGAAGCCAGCCATCTCCCTATTATCGTTGATCCCAGCCATGCTGTTGGACGAAGAGAGTATGTGGTGCCGTTGGCAAAAGGGGCTATAGTAGTGGGTGCTGATGGTCTCCTTGTAGAGGTGCACCATGACCCTGCCCATGCCCTTTCTGATGGGGTGCAATCTCTGTATCCGCAGCAGTTTCAGCAATTAATGGAAGAGATAGTGCGCCTTAAGAACAAGTAATCAGGCACCGTATTTGTTCTTTGAAAAGTTGCTGCTAGTTGTTATATGGTCGGGAGCCGGTACACCTTCGCAGCGGTGTCGTGAAACAGGGCGGCACGCTCCTGCGAGGTGAAGCCTTTAGCAATGCGCTTGAAGGCATTCCACATAACGGTGTATGAAAAAGATGCCTTATCTACCGGGAAGTTACTCTCGAACATACACCGCTCTACTCCAAACTGCTCAATGCACCAGTTGAAGTAAGGTGCTAAGCCCTTGGCCACTTCTTCTGAACCTGGCGGGGCAGCCTGCTTGTACCAGCCGAAGCCGCAGCGCGGCGTCCCAAGTCCGCCAAGCTTCACCGACACGTTGGGGCAGGCAGCCAGCGCGGTAATCCCGCTCTTCCAATCACGGAACACCTCGTCATCCTTCCCGGCGTAGGGGCCGACGCGCACCAGACCTCCGATGTGGTCAACAACAATGGCTATATCCGGATAAGCTCTGGCTAGGTCCACCAGTTCCACCAATTGGGGAAAATACAGCCAGGCATCAAAACTCAAGCCGTACTTTTGCAGACACGCGAACCCCTCTCGGAACTTAGGGTCCAGCAGCAGACCTTTGGGTGCGTTATGAACCGCCATGATGTCCGACGGATTGGGAGTCCAGACGCTGATGTATCTGATTCCGCGGAACCGGTTCTTACTGGCGGCTATATGTGCCTCAAGGACTGGTGCTACCTTGCTACCCAAGGTGAGGTCAGCGTAGCCCACAATTCCGCTGGCAACGGCGGGTGTGCCCTTTTTCCCGGCTGCAGCCTGGTCGGCAATGCCCTCCACGAACTCTGTCTCGCCCACGGGCCGCATCTCTTCGGATCCGCTCTCTTTATACATGGCCCGGCACTCCACAAATACGGTCTGGGCGATGTTATGGCCTCCCCCTGTGTCTGTCAGCAGTTCTTCAAGGAAATAGCGGTCGTTGGGGCGGTCCCACAGGTGGTGGTGCGGGTCACAGATTAGCAAATCCGGGTCCATTGGCTTCTCCAGCCTCAGCTTCAGCCATGCTTCACGCTCGGTTTCCATTTTGTCCCCTTTCTTTGATTTTATACAGCTACTTTGAACCAGTATCACATTTAATAATTTCGTCGGGATTATATTATAAGTACCAGAGGCACAACCAGAGCTATCAACCCTGTGAACACCACCACAAAGAGGAAGAGGTTATATCTCAATGCGTAGTTGCTTAACAGAGACTCATCATAGTACCCTTCGACGCCCTGATCCTTGTACATCTTCAGCAGCCCGTTAATCAATTTAATTCGAGTTTGCTTGCCTTTCAATAAGCCTAATTCCACAACAAAATTGACCACTATAACGAGGCAGAAGAAAGTAAAGAACACCGTCCAGGCGGTAGCATCTTTATCTGAACCTTGGGCCACTGCTGAGTTTACGCCCAACGCCAGTAGGTTCAAGAGAATCGCGGTGAGTATGAAGATGGTATCAGTACGGGTATTTTGTTGAAGCTCGGCAATGATATGTTCATGAACACGCTCAATCATGTTCCAACTCCGGTCCGCGATTTTGTCTAATGATGAATAATAACCCCGAAGGCCTGTGAAATGCAATTGTAAAAGGTGAGAGCGAAAGGTTAACTAAGACACCGGGAGGTGTATAACTGGCCTCATATGCTTTATACTGGATTAAAGTCGCAAACTATTCTGGTAGGAGGAACTAATGGATAAATCAGTGGTATTATCGATTGGTGATAACTATCACTTGAGGTATAGTAAAGACCGCATTTTTTATGCCGATATGCCATCTGAAAAAGTGTATTCTATGGTACAAAGAAGTGGGAGTTCTTGTACCGAGGCTATTCCTGGAACCTGTTCTTTCCAAAAGAGCAAACCACGATAAGAATAGATGGTGTCAATATCCTGGTTGAGAGCGTAACTCCGGAGGAAATCAGACTACGTGTGTGAAGGGCAATAAGAGATGTCATTGACAGTTGATTTAAGGAGCAACCAATGAGCGGATTACCGTTGATATTTTTATTGATAACAATAGGCTTTTTTTTTATTGGGTATGCTCTTGGCGTGGGCGGCTTGGAGGCAGAAAAAAGAACGAAAATAGCAGGTGCCTAATTATCGCAGTATTTATATATTGGGAACCACCTTCCTCTCTCTAGGCATTATCTATGAAGTCGTTTTTTTCGTATCAGACATAAAAGTTTTTTGGTTCTTGGCTTGGCTTTTATGGCTATGGGATTATCATATCTTACAATAGGTCTGGCCAATAGAAGTAAATGGAAGGAGAGCAGATGAGAAAAGACCGACTTATAGTAGGAATCCTTTGTCTTGCTCTGTCAGCGTGGATGTTCCTGGCCGGTGCTAGCGGTGGGACAACTGCGCCGTCTGTAGCCATAGCCGTGCTGGGCATAATTATGATAGCGATTTCCAAACGAAGGTGAAATTGGGGGCAGTAAAATAGAAAAAACGTGGAAACCCGCAGTGGCGGGCATTTTAGATATAGTTTCCGGAGCGGTGGGGTTGATTGCTGTACTTGGACTGATTATCGCTATCTTTGTTACCGGTGGTTGTGCTATTCCGGGAACTGAAGATGTGCCATTGTTTGTCCCATCTCTTCTCACAGGTATAGCTGCCACATTGGCCGTTTTTTCAATGCTGTCTTTAGTGGGCGGCGTATATGCGCTGCAGAGAAAACTATGGGGGTTGGCCCTTGCGGGCTCAATCGCAGCGATAGTCGCTTCAATTCCACTATTGGGTGGACTTCCGGTTGGAATAACGGCAACAATACTTACCGC
>CP070642.1:179865-184025 GCA_020354105.1 Chloroflexota bacterium
ACGCCGATGATGCTGAATACGGTGTCGCCGGGACTGTAGCCAAATGGACGCGTGAAGGGAAGAATATCATATACGTGGTATGTACCAACGGTAACAAAGGCAGCAATGACCCTGAGATGAAGCCTGAGAAACTGGCTAAGATTCGAGAGCAGGAACAGCTAGCCGCCGCCAAGCTGCTCGGGGTAAAAGATGTCATCTTCCTGCGACATGAAGACCAGTCTCTGGAGGACACACCGGAGTTTCGTAAGGAGATTGTCCAATTAATCAGGAAATATCGACCGGAGATTGTAGTTACCAGCGACCCCTATCGGCGGTATATCTGGCACCGCGACCACCGCATCACCGGTCGGGTTGTGCTGGATGCTGTATTCCCCTATGCCCGCGACCACTGGGCTTATCCTGACCTGAACGAGCAAGGGCTTGAGCCTCACAAAGTTAAGGAGGTCTTGCTTTGGGCTGCTGAAGAACCGAATTACTTCAGCGATATTACCGACACATTTGAGACTAAGATGGCAGCCCTGCATTGCCACCATAGCCAGGTGGGTCACTTCGCTGGCGAATGGGATGAGTTTCTCAAGAAGAGATACGAGAAGTTGGCTGAAGGCCAGGGTTTTAAACTGGCAGAGGCTTTTTACCGCGTCGAGATATGGTGGTAGACTAACTAAGACGAGAGCCAGAGAACATCCCCGCATAGATTAGCGTTGTGCTGCTTGGAGGCAAAGACGGCAAATTCCTTCTTCTCCTTACCCAACACCGTGGCATCACCATGTCCGGGATAGACCTCGGTATCATCAGGTAAGACAAAGAGCTTGGTCTCTATGGACTTCACTATCTGTTTGAAGTCAGCCGGCGTCCCAGTTTTCCCAGGTCCGCCCGGAAAGATGGTGTCTCCGGATATCAAATATCTGCCTGTTAGAAAGCATATACCTCCCGGCGTATGACCAGGTACATGTATTACTTTTATTTTAAGCTTGCCTATTTCTATGGTATCGCCGTCATTGAGCTCCATATCCGGAGGGGACGGCAGCCTGACAGCATCCTGTGGATGAACTGCTATGGGAACCTTGAGCTTTGCCTTTAACTCATCGAGTGCCACGATGTGGTCAAAGTGGTTATGGGTTATCAGTATGTATTTGGGATTGGTATTTGCCAGTTGTCTTAGGATCTCGTCAGCATCACCGGGCACATCTACCACGGCACTGTCTGAAGTGGCCTGGCACACTATTATGTAAGCGTTGGTGCCAAAGGGACCAAGCTCCAGCCTGTTTATCCTGACGGCATCATCCTGTACCACGTTTTCCATTTTCATTCAGCCTGGACTCAACTGTGCCTTCAGATTCTAACATCATCGGTTTGCCCGGTCAATAAAATCGGCTAAGGCCTGACAGGAATTCATAAGGCGCTTGAGATGCCTGGCTTTAACATGTTAGGATTGAGTCACCGAATCACCTTTTGAACAGGAGGTAATTTGACCGTGTCTTGTTATTTTCGTCACCTTAAGGGAATCTTCGATGAGGCTGGCATTGAGGTCACGCCGGACAACAGGAAGCAAGTCGACCATGCTATCCACGAAATACTCTCTATCAACTACAAGGACTGTCCTCACGCCTGGAAAGCAATTAAACTACAGATAGTCGACGATGAGCAGAAACGCTGGGAATTTATCCAGAAGCTTAAAGTCGCCGTGGACTGATGCTATGTCATGTGATAAACTGACAAGGATGTGCCATCAGCTATACCATAAAAAGAATAGAGTAGGCCGAAAATTATTTCTGGTAGCGTTCTTGCTGGCTACGGTTCTGGCATTATCAGCTTGTAGTTCGGAGGCAACAGTGCAGCCTCCAACAATAGAAGGAGGCATTATGCAATGGTCCAGCCCGCCACCGATGAGCATAGACAAAAACAAAGAATACACAGCAACTATCAAGACTAACCTCGGCGAAATCAAAGCGCAGCTCTTTCCACAAGATGCTCCAATCACTGTGAACAATTTCGTTTTCCTGGCGCGCAATGGCTTCTATGATGGGGTGAAGTTCCACAGAGTGGTGAAGGACTTTGTCATCCAGGGCGGAGACCCGACAGGCACCGGCGCCGGTGGACCGGGATATAAATTCGCCGATGAGAACATAACCAGGGACTATATTATGGGTACACTGGCCATGGCTAACGCAGGACCTAATACAAACGGCAGCCAATTCTTTATTACACTGGCCGACCTCAGTGGCAGGCTACCTAAAAATTACACCATATTCGGTCAGGTTATTGAAGGGCTTGATGTTGTAAAGAAGATAGAGGCGGTGCCAGTCAAAACCTCGGCCGGCGGTGAGCTTTCCTCGCCCACAGTAGATGTCCACATCGATGCCATTACTATCGAGGAAAAATAGCCACCAGTAGGCTTACCGCCAGCTGTAACAGGAAGCTAGTCAGGATTCGCTATCCTTTTTTAGAATATAATCCCGGACAATTTTGAGGGCTGCTTCCACCAGTTGCGGCTCGATATATTTACTAACGTCATTCCGTGTGTGATACACCAGGCCCTCACCGAATTTACTGATATCAAAGCTGATGCCCGACATGTTAGTAGCCTCCACGCCGAGCTTGCCGAATTCAGCGGCATCAGTGCTGCCGGCGCCGAAGGGCATAACTGCGGTTCTGGCAGAATAGCCCAGCGACTTGGCAGTATCAATACAGTCCTGTGCCATGTCAGGGGAGAGCTTCACGGTGGAATTCAGGTCCTTAACCAGAAAGCGTAGGTCTTCAAGCTTATAAAGCGTATCGATATTAAAGACATAGGTTTTGGTGCTGAGCAATTCCTCACCGTGCTTCTTGCAAAATGCCCGCGCGCCACGGAGCCCGGCCTCTTCAGCATCGAAAGAGGCTACTATTAACCGTGTATGCCGCAAGGGGTTTTTGCCAGCTTTTTTAGCGTCGTGAAAAAGTTTTGCCGTCTCGCCGGCAATGGCGCAGGCAATCATATTGTCGCCGGCAGCCGGAGATACCTCACCCGTGGTGAAAAACGCCAGCGGAATCTGTAAAATGCCAACTATCATTAATGCTACGGGAACCCACACGGGCAGGGAGATGTTAAACAACGCCAGGACGGTGGCTATCAGGGAAACAAGGAAGCCGAGCACTAATACCAGTATCCCGACGTTTATCAACTTGGCATAGTATTTCGGAGCCCGAGCCAGGAGCTGAAAGACATACGCGGCGTCATGATGACCGCTGACAATGACCTGTTGTTTTACCTCGCCCTCCGGTTCAATAGAGCCGTAGACATTATACCCGGTGGCTTTGGGAAACAACGGGTCGAGCAGTTCCCAGTAGCGGGCGAACTGAGCATAGAATATAAAAATCGCCAGGGAGTATACCAGAAGCGCCAGTAGCGGCAAATTAAAATATAATAAGACTGCGCCGATAAAATAGAGGATCACCAGTCCGGGGATATATTTTAAGAAACTCTTTGGGTGCACGGTGAAATCCTCAATCTTCACCGAACCCGGGTCACAGTTTTTAGCAAATTCCTCTTTTATCCGGTTGGCGGCATCACGGCAGGATTTTGTTCCTGCCAGGCGGTTAGGGTAACTTTCTACAACTTCATCGGTAAAATCGAAGACACGCTGTACATTGGCTTTGCTTATCTTCAAGCCAGAGGTTGCCATAACAGGCCTCCACGCTAATGTTAGAATCACCTCAGTCGGTTGTCAACGTGCTTGCAAGAATAAGCATACTGACTTACACTTAAGAGACCATCTCCAGGAAACAGCGACATTGGAAGTATACACTATCACGCCCAATCTCAAGCTGCTGAACCTTCAGCCGCCGATACCGGGATATGGTAAATTCATAGGAGCCTACCTGTTTTGTGGTGAAAAGAATGCCATCATAGATGTTGGACCGAAAGCAGCCATACCTAATCTGCTCGTGGCCTTAACGGAACTCAATCTTAGCCCTAACGAAATCGACTACATCGTACTGACACACATTCACATAGACCATGCTGGCGGAGCCGGAACAGCAGCCAGAGAAATGAGCCAGGCTAAAGTCCTGGCTCATAGTCGAGCCATCCCGCATCTGGTTGACCCCACGACGCTGTGGCAGAATAGCCTCAAAACCTTGGGTGACATAGCCATTAAATATGGTGAAATCGAACCGGTACC
>CP070642.1:184125-187972 GCA_020354105.1 Chloroflexota bacterium
AAATCGACCCCCTGAAGTAATTTACCGATGGTTTAAAAATAACTTTGTCAAAGATTATAAAAAATGGCACCCAAAGGACAACATTCTGGCGAAGTGGCTAAAATGTAAAGGTTTTGAGCCAGGCTCCGTTCTCTACGCCGAAGAATATTTGGGGGATGAAATAGAAAAATTAACCTTTAAAATAACTAAAAACATACCCAACAGTTTGATTGAGTATAAAGTACTACTTCCAGAATCTATTATATGTTCAGGAGGTTCTTTTTTAATTAAACCTCATGTTAAAGGCAGCACATTCACAGCAACGCTTACATTCAGATTCGGTTTTATTTTATCTAAATTCTTAGCCAAAAGGGTAAACGCCTTAAAAAGACACATGAAAGAAGAGGGAGAAAACCTCAAGAAGCTGCTGGAACAAGACTAAAGTAGTTCTAAAGTCATACCGCTAAGAGACTACCTCATACTTCCAGCGCAAACACAGAAAACTTGACAGCTAAATCTTATAGCCGTATTATAAGTTCCCAAAATAGCAAGTAGGATAGTAAGAGCATCTAAGGAAGGAATGAACCATTACAGCAAGAAGCTGCGCCTAAAAAGGAGATTGAATGCCACGTAAAACCAAGGCTCCGGTAAAAAAAGATAGATTATTCATATTTATCGAATGGCTGGCGGCACGACCTCTACTGACTGAACTGACATTAACCGCAATCACAGTTCTGTTCGGTATGCAGGTGCTCCGAGTGCTGATACCCGGCACGTTCTGGGCACTCGGTGACCAGATAGGCTGGAGTGCAATGGAACTCGGGATAATTGGTGGCCTAATCGTCTTGGCTGGCTTCCTGGCTGGACCACTGGGTTGGCTTATAGGCAACCGCCGTTTAGTCGCTGTCACCGCCATCGGACTGGGCCTGATTAGATTATTTATGCAAGTATCATGGCAAGTGCCGCTTTTTAATTTAAGCTTAGCTCTAATAGGAACAATTTTCTTCGTCATTTTTATACCTGCTTGCTTCGAAGATGCACGATTACGTGGTAGCCCAGCCATGTCACGCTTTGCCTTAGGACTTCTAGGCGGACTGGCACTGGATATCGCCATCAACGGCGCCTTTGATACATATGACATCATCTGGCAGGTGGCGCCGCTGCCCGTGCTGCTAACACTATTACTACTAATTATCCAGCTTGTGCTCACCATGGGCACCACACCTACAATCATGACCACCCCAACAAAGCCATCCTCCACCAAAACCAAAGGGGTATCCATGGCGCGGTCATTTGCCTGGCTAGCCATTGGACCTTTCCTGTTCCTGGAACTAGTAATTTTTCAAAACATACCACGCGTGGCAGTGCTGACCGGCTGGACATTGCCGATAGCCTTTGGATTAACGTTACTAGCCCAACTAGCAGGTATAGTTGTCGCTGCTTGTTTTCTCAGCAGAAGCTGGCGCATGTTATGGCTCTGGGCTTTTAGCGCTGGTGTCATACTGATTGCATCTCTGGTATTCGCCTATCAAAAACCGGCGGCTTTGATAGCACTGTTGTTCCTAGTTGGACAGGTGCTGGCATCGGTACTTATAGTGATGGTTCTAATTGGCATAACCACCAGCACAGGCAAAACGCAGCGCTCCGTTGTTTGGCTTGCCAACGGCATCGGCATAGCCCTATTTCTGGGACTCATCTTTGCCTATTATGCTGTTTACCATATCAGTCTTCCCTACCATAATATCATCCTGGAAATCATAGCCGGGGGCACAATTGCAGTCTGTGCTATAAGCGCCCTAAACTTCTGGCAACAGGATATAAAGGTTGCCCCAAAGCTATGGCTGATGCCAATACTTGCGCTGATTCTCCTAGTATTGCCCTTAGCTCAAACAATCATGCGGCAGACACCAACAGCAATCACCGACGAATATTACCCTGTAAGCGTAATGACTTACAATTTGAACAACGGCTTCAACACAAAAGGCAAGCTGAATATCGAAGAGATTGCCCAAGTCATTGAAAATAACAACCCTGACATCGTTGCCCTGCAAGAGGTATCAAGAGGCTGGGTAATAAATGGCCGATTAGACATGCTGGAATGGCTATCCCAGCGATTGCACATGCCATATAAATTTGTGCCGACGGCAGACCAGTTCGTGGGCAATGCCATCCTGAGCCGCTACCCGATACTATCATATTCAAAGCAGGACCTGCCATCGCCTGAACTGCTTATGCCAAGCAATTTAACCGTAGCGTTGATAGAAATTGGAGAGAGTGAACACCTCAAGGTCATCACTACCGATTTACACCCTGGCAATGACGACGAAAATGTAGCAATTCGCCTGCTTCAGTGCGAGTATATAGCAGACTTCCTAAACGACATAACTGGTGGCCGCATCGTGCTTTTAGGTAGTATAAACGCAGAACCCGATGATTCAGAGATACGCACATTACGTCAGGTTATGCTGATGGATGCAGCATCAAGAATAGACCCCGAACTGGCCTACACTTTCGCCTCAGACAATCCACATCAAAGGATAGACTATATCTTTACGTCATACGACATCAGGACAACAGATGTTCAGGTGCCTTTAAGTATTGCCTCTGACCATCTGCCAGTCGTTGCTGTGATATATGAATAAACCCCATGGAGGTACGACATGGATATAATTGAACTCCTAAAACTAATGGTAGAAAACAGGGCATCAGACCTGCACGTAAGAGTGCCCAGCCCGCCGGTGCTGCGCGTTGATGGTGAGCTTATAGTACAGAATCAGTTGCCACCCGCTACAACAGAAGACATTGACGCGGCGTTTGAGTATATCACTACTCAGGACCAAAGGAGTCGCTTCCACCTGGAAAAGGAGCTCGACTTCGCCTACAGTGTACCGGGATTAGCCAGATTCCGCGTGAGTGTAATGCGACAAAGAGGAACAATAAGCCTTGCCTTCCGCCTGGTACCCTTTAAGGTCTTTACAATAGATGAACTGGGACTACCAGAAATTTGCAAGGAGCTTATTCTCAAACCAAGAGGACTCATCCTTGTCACCGGCCCAACCGGCAGTGGCAAATCCACCACTATGGCCGCTATGCTAAACTATCTCAATGAACGTATAGCCCGTAATGTAATCACCATTGAGGATCCGATTGAATATCTGCATCCTAACATCAAATGCCTAATCTCCCAGCGAGACCTGGGCGATGATACCAAGGCATTCGATACTGCCTTAATCCACGCCCTGCGACACGACCCAGATGTCATCATAGTCGGTGAGCTCAGAGATTTCGAAACTGTACAGACTGCAATGAGGGCCGCCGAAACCGGACACCTCGTAATGGGTACGCTGCACACAACTGATGCCCCTCAGACTGTTGACCGCGTAATTGATATATTCCCACCTTCACAACAACCTCAAATCAGACTGCAATTCTCACAGGTAGTAGTCGCAGTCTTATCCCAGACGCTACTACCGCGTGCTGGCAGCAAAGGCAGAATAGCCGCCTTTGAGATTATGATTGGAAACTCTGCAGTTAAAAACCTTGTTCGTGAAGGTAAGACTTTTGAGCTGCATAGTGTAATGCAACTCAGCTCCATCGAAGGTATGCAAACACTTGACCAAGCACTAGCTGACTTAGTCAAAAAGAAAATGGTAACTCTAGAAGAAGCCAAGATGAAGAGCAGCCACCCCGACCGACTTAAGAAACTGCTCGACTACCAGCATAGTGCTGCCAGACGCTAACTTAAACAGCCTGACAGTATCTTACACATAGCTGCCACACAACCGGGGTCGATGCTAAAATCTCGCTAAAGCTTCACTCCGATATGAGACGCCTTGGCATAACGTACTTGCTCTCACGGTCAAATTCT
>CP070642.1:188072-192038 GCA_020354105.1 Chloroflexota bacterium
CCGAGCCAGGTCACCGTCCGCCCTGACACCATGGGGCAACCTGGAGAGCGGCCATACCTACTACTGGCGGGCAAGAGTCCGGCAGGCAGCTACCGGTCAGTATATGCGCAGCCCGTGGTCTGAAACCAAAAGTTTCACCGTCGGGTCTGGGCTCCCGGCAAGCACTGCGTCCTACGGTCTGCAGCCACTATACCCGAATAACAGCAGCAACAGTTTTCCAGTAAAATCAGCATCATTCGCATGGTCACCGTACAAGGACACCACCAAGTACATTTTCGTTCTGGCTGAGGATGCAGCCATGACTCAGATAGTCGCGGAAGCCGAGGTGCCCACCACCGCATACGATTACGATGGACACCTGGAATACGGTGAAAGTTATTTCTGGAGGGTGATGGCGTTGGAGCCTGTACCGAGCGACTGGTCGGCTACCTTCAGCTTCCATACAGAGGCAGCGCCACCCGCTCCACCAGATGTAACTCCACCGCCAGAAACCCCACTCTGGGCATGGGTGGTCATAATCGTCGGTTTAATTCTGCTCATAGTAATAATAGTGCTCATATTTAGAATGCGTCGCCGATAGGTCTAAAATATTGATCAATGAACATGAATAAATACATTCTATTCTTGTTATTAACGATAACCGGGCTGATAGTTTCATTCGGTTTTACGGGTCTTATTTTCACCGCCACAGCCCAAGCGAGTGACTCGAATAGCAGCAGCGATAATACATCTATCGGTAAGTCAACAACAGTAACCGGGCATTTTTCAGACCAAGCTACCGATTTAACGCCTGATTGGGCCATTATATGCTCGAACGATACCACCGGCATGAATGAAGAATTCTACCTGCGCTTCGAGCCGATTTACAGCGCCAGTGAGTATCACTTGCAGATAGCCAAATACTCCCATTTCCGAAACATAGTAATCGATACGGGCACATTTTTACCCGAGTCGCCGATATCTCCGGGCTTTTTCGTTCCCGCAGACCGGCTTGAGGGTGGCCACACTTATTATTGGCGGGTTAGGGCCCGCTTGGAGGCTATTGAACCGTATGTTTTCAATAATTGGTCTGAATGGTCTGAAATAAAGAGCATCACAGTGAAAACATCGATTTACGCTGGTAAGCGTGGGTTTGTACCTAGCAGAGTACAGATACTTTATCCAATCAATGGTGATATTGGGACGCGTATAAACCCAACTAGTTTTACCTGGTCTCCTTATAAAGAAAGCACGAAATACCGTTTTGAGCTGGGCAGGAATGCGACCATGGCCGACGTTATAGTAGATGTAAACGTGGACTCGAAAACCTATACTTATGAAGGCGAACTGGAACATAACCATCAATATTTCTGGCGCGTCATGGCTCTGGAGCCAGCGCCGAGTGACTGGTCGGTTACTTTCAGCTTCCAGACAGAGGCAGCACCATCAATTTCGCCAACACAACCTGGGCTACAAAAAGATACGCCACAGCCAGAAACCCCATTCTGGGCATGGGTGGTCATAATCGTCGGTTTAATTCTGCTCATAGTAATAATAGTCCTAATTTTCAGAGCACGCCGGAGATAAGAGCCTGCTAAAAACTTGACAACCCGCAGAAGAGTTCTTATAATTGAAAGAAACCACTTGCCTCTACATTCAGTCTTGTTATCCTTTTGATTTTCTCCCGCAATGAAGCGCACAAAGTATGTTCATATAGCTATAACTAGAACCAGATTATGGTGATATTTACATTTGCTTCCCTGGAAAAACTTCACCTATCAGGAGAGTTGGCTTTCCGAAATCAGACTAAGCATCGAATACGCTAATGAGCAAGTATATCTTCGTCACAGGTGGCGTAGTCAGCTCAGTAGGCAAAGGTATCACCGTCGCCTCCATCGGCAGAATCTTGAAAAGTCGCGCTATCTCAGTCTCTGTGCAGAAGCTTGACCCGTATCTTAATGTCGATCCGGGAACCATGTCCCCATATCAGCACGGCGAGGTTTTTGTCACACAGGACGGCGCTGAGACCGACCTTGACCTGGGACACTACGAGAGATTTATAGACGTCGACTTGACCTCGGCTTCCAATGTCACCTCGGGTCAGATTTACTCAGCGGTCATCGCTGGAGAGAGACGAGGAGATTATCTCGGCGGCACTATACAAGTGATACCACATGTCACCAACGAGATAAAGCGCAGGATAAGGGAGGTTGCCGAACTCTCAGGCGCTGAGGTGGTGATCGTTGAGGTTGGTGGTACCGTAGGCGACATCGAAGGTTTGCCCTTCCTGGAAGCCATACGCCAGATGCGAAATGAAGAAGGCAGGGACAACGTCCTCTACGTTCATGTTACTTTCCTGCCACATATCGCCACCACTAACGAGCTTAAGACCAAGCCGACCCAGCACAGCGTTAATGAGCTAAGACGCATCGGCATCCAGCCAGACGTCATTCTGTGCCGCTCTGACCACGAAATTCCACAAAACCTGAAAGACAAGATATCGTTGTTTTGCGATGTGGACAAAGAAGCGGTCATACCGCTGGTCACCGCTGAGACCATATATGAGGTGCCGCTGATGCTGGAGGATGCGGGGCTGAGCAATTTAATTATCGGCCGCCTCGGACTTGAAGCTAAAGACGTTGACCTGAACGAGTGGCGAGAGATGGTAGAAAAACTAAAAACTCCCAAAGAGCCAGTAAATATAGCCCTCGTGGGCAAGTATGTAGAGCTTCAGGACGCTTACTACTCTGTGCGCGAAGCCCTGTGTCATGCTGGGCTGCACCACGACCGGCAGATAAACATACTCTGGGTTCAATCCGAAGACCTGCAGTCCAACAGCAATATAAACCAGCTGAAGTCAGCCCAGGGTATCATCGTCCCCGGCGGCTTCGGCATCCGGGGCATAGAGGGCATGATAACCGCGGCCAGTTATGCCCGCCAGAACAATATACCATACTTAGGCTTATGCCTGGGTATGGAGGTCATGGTCATTGAATTCGGACGTTACGCCTTGGGTTACGATAAGGCGAACTCTACCGAATTCGATCCCCAAACTCCATATCCCGTAATAGACCTGTTACCTGACCAGCAAAAGGTCAGCGATATGGGCGGCACCATGAGGCTTGGCATCTATCCCTGCCATCTGGTCCCAACCACCAAAGCAGCCGAAGCCTACAGAACTGATATAGTCTATGAGCGCCACCGTCATCGATTCGAGTTCAACAACCGTTTCCGCGAGCCACTGGAGCAGAAAGGGCTAATCCCCAGCGGGCTGTCTCCAGATAATCAACTGGTTGAGATAGTCGAAGTCAAGGACCACCCCTGGATGGTGGCTTGCCAGTTTCACCCTGAATTCAAGTCACGTCCTTATCGACCACATCCACTGTTTGCCAGCTTCGTTGGGGCTGCCAAGGAAACTCTCGTCGAAGGCACTCAAGTGACTCTGCCACTATCATGAAGCCATTATGAGCCTGATAAACTTTGGGAGGAGCACATGCGACTTTTTCTAGATACAGCTAATATTCAACACATAAGCCACGGGGTCAGGATGGGCGTAATTACCGGTGTGACCACCAATCCCAGCCTGATATCCAAAGAGGGCAAGGTGGATTATAAACGCCATGTCCAGGAAATCTGCTCTATAGTGCCCGGACCAGTATCAACAGAGGTGATAAGTCAGGATGCCGTAAAAATGGTCCGTGAAGCTAAAGAGGTCGCCTCCTGGGCAAAAAATGTGGTGGTAAAAATACCGGCAAGCTTAGAAGGTGTTGAAGCTACATATCAACTAGCGAAGGAAGGCATCAAGGTAAACTTTACGCTTTGCTTCTCTGTAAACCAGGCTCTACTGGCCGCCGCAGCCGGAGCCGCATTTGTCAGCCCTTTTGTCGGCAGGCTTGACGATATTGGCGAAAATGGCATGGGCCTCGTAAAGGAAATTGTCGCAGCATATAAAAACTACCCTGATTCTATTAAGACGCAGGTAATCGC
>CP070642.1:192138-195628 GCA_020354105.1 Chloroflexota bacterium
AAGTACTGGAAGAACACAAGCAGCAGATACAAAAACTAGGTTGAGGTTAGCTCAAAACCAGGCGAAGAGTTGAGTAAACTACACTTCAGTTTACTACTGTCTGTTACACTAGCCATCATAATTGGCTACAGTTGTCAATTCAAGCCAGTAACTCCTCCATCTCAACCAAAGGAAATTCCGAGAGAGACACAATCTGAGCCCACAGTCGAGCTAGAAACAGAATATGCCATCCCCGCAGAATATCAACCACTTTATGAAGAAATATCACAAAAATTAGAGGCATTTGATATTTATCTAGACTCTCACTGGGATGGAACAAAATCAAATGTAATCTTCGGTGCTGAACTCCTTCCGGCTAACGGACACCAAGGGGAGAAATTACTCACCGAGGAGAATTATAAAGGCACGTTAGCATATCTAAATGGACTGCAATCCTTGGGCATAAATGGAGTAAAGATAGCTATTAGCTATCCTATACTGGCACCTGATTTCCCCGATTCCGACCGTTATCTGGAATACTACAAGGACCTGGCACAGGAGCTAAGAAAAAGAGATATGAAAATACTCGTTGCTATAGGCAATTTTTTCCAAGATTCGTCTTTCACTGATTTACAGGTATCCATTTCAAACCTTACCTTTGCTCAATACCGTCAGACCAAACGCCAGATAGCAGAAAGGATAATCAAAGAGATTCATCCTGACTATTTAACTATAGCTAATGAGCCTTCAACAGAGGCTATGACGACTGGGCTGAAGGTAACGGTTCCTGAATTCACAGAGACAGTACGCTACGTTTTGAACGGACTTGATCGTTCCAATGTCCTCGTCGGGGCGGGGGCCGGCACCTGGAATCATCTTGATTATGTCAAGTCACTGGCCAGGGATACAAGCCTTGATTACATTGATGTACACATATATCCAGCCAATTTTCTTGAGCAGGCAATCACCATTGCCGATATTGCCCATACTTACAACAAGAGACTTATTATCGGTGAAGCCTGGACATACAAAGTGTATGACAGGGAACTTGGTGACTTGGATGACATTGCCACTCAGGCAGTGATTTTCGGTAGAGACATTTACAGTTTCTGGGAACCTCTGGACTCCAGATTCTTGGAAACTCTGGTGAAGCTGGCAAACTACAACGGATATGAGTTCATTTCACCATTTTGGTCCAAGTATTTCTTTGCTTACCTCGACTATGAAACAGTTCCAAAAAATCTCAACTACCGCCAACTGACCCAGCTATCCAACCAGGAGGCCTTCCAAAACATTCTTAGCAATGAACCTACCCCTACTGGCCTAACCTACCAGGAATTGATAAATACAGCCTCGAAATAAACTTCCCAGCCAACATTCCGTTATAACAACCAAGGAGAAGGAAAATGGACAAAAAAGAATTTGAGAAATTGCTGAAGCTCCTGATAGAGATGAACGAACACTTAGACAACATAGAATCTCGCCTGGACCAGATAGACAGTAAGATTGAGAAAATCAAAGGCGAGACAAAGAAAAAACGTAGCTCGATGTTTGACCTTTAATGCAGCAAATTTGCATACATTTTGTTTGCAGCAAGTACAGTTTTTAACACTTCTCTATCTTATGATTATGAAACAGCTTGTTTTTGCTTGAAGAGAATTGTAAGGAGGCATATATGCGTTTTAAATGCGTTACCTGCGGAATCGAATTCGATAACATAGAACAGCTAGCCAGCCATAAAAAACAGCATCAGGCTGCTCCCACAGGCTCAGGAGGTGTGATATGTTTGGGCTGCGGTAAGGGTATCCCACTGGAGCCATCCCAAATGAATTACAGCGGCCCGCTTTCCTGCCCCAATTGTCATAGGACAATGACCGTTGTTATTGAAGGTGGAGAGGTGTGTGTGGCTCGCCTTGGCTAAAAGAGATCTGGTGCCCCCAAGGGAATTCGAATCCCTGTTTTCAGCTTGAAAGGCTGACGTCCTAGTCCCCTAGACGATGGGGGCATTCTGGATTTAAGGGTAGAGAGGCAGGGCTTCAAGCCCGTCAGTCTCAGGAAAACCAAGCATTATATTCATATTCTGTACGGCTTGTCCAGCCGCTCCTTTGACCAGATTATCCAGACAACTTATGACCATGAGCCTGTTGGTCCTAACATCGACAACAGGATAAATGAGGCAAAGATTGCTTCCCCAGGTTTGTTTGGTCTCAGGCGGCTTATCAACTACCCTGATAAATGGGTCCCCTTTGTAGTAAGCACGATAAAGTTCTATTACTTCATCCTCTCCTTTACCCGCTTTGCCTGCCTTCAGTTTGGCATAACACGAGCTTAATATACCTCGAGACATAGGCACCAGATGAGGCACAAAGGTCACAGAAGGTGCAAGGCGAGTATTCAGAGCCTCGAGTTCCTGGACAATCTCAGGCAGATGGCGATGCCCACGCACGGAATAGGCACGCACATTATCAACAGCCTCGGCATAATGGGTTGATAAGCTTAAAGTTCTGCCAGCACCAGAGACACCTGATTTGCTATCAATGATGATGTCTGGCTCAATAAGGTCTTCCTTAATCACCGGTGCCAGAGCCAATAGCGCTCCTGTTGGGTAGCAGCCGGTGCTAGCTACCAAACTGGCTTTGGCAATCTCAGTGCGGTGCAGTTCAGGCAAGCCGTAGACAGCTTGTTTCAACAATTCCGGCGCTGGATGGACAAAGTCATACCACTGTGGGTATTTGCCAGCGTCCTTAAGCCTGAAATCGGCGCTGATATCAACAATCTTAATACCACGCTTAACTAGTGGTATTATCACTTCAGCGCTAGCCTTATGAGGCATTGCTGAAAAAGCAAAATCAACCTTGTCAAGCTCTGCGGTAATCGTCATATCAATGTCACACAGATGCGGAAAGATATCAATTAGCTTCTGGCCGGCAGCACTTCTGCCTGTGATAGAGCCAAGTTTCACCTTCGGATGCTTAGAAAGCAACCTGGCTAACTCTACACCGGCATAACCGGTAACATTTATGATGCCAACTTTTATTTGTGACATAAACAACCCCTGTTCGAAATCTACTTTAGCCTCTGTCTATTTTACCACTTTAAGTGTTTCACTTCGCTCATTATGTGCAAAGCGCTCGTTGAAAAACCTTTAATTTACCACTTTCAGGTGGCAGGTATCATTTAAAAATAATGCTGAAGGCACACCACCTCTCACCTCAAAAAGGTTAATAGCACAGACATCCTGGGTTATTTCCCAGAAATGCGAATTGTCTAAGCCAAGCAAACTGAGGATAAGAATCTGACAGACAACCTTATGTGATACCAGCACAATTGTCTCCTTCGGATACTGTGCTATCAGCTCATTAACCGCTGAAGCGGATCTTTTTCTAACCTCGGCAAGGCTCTCACCACCGGGAAACTTCGCTTTATGCGGGCTGTTTAGCCACGTTGAATAAAGATCACCGTATTTGGCAGCCACTTCTTCAGGTGACATACCCTGCCAATCACCGTAGTC
>CP070642.1:195728-198637 GCA_020354105.1 Chloroflexota bacterium
GCCCCTGGCTGGAGACCCGTATTGATCTATGGTGGTGGCAAGAAAGGCAAAATGCTGTATGACTTGATCGCTCACAAGCGAGTGGACACCAATCAGCAATCCAATCCTGAAGAGTCAAACCATCATATCATAGGCTTCATTGATGATGATCCCGCAAAGGTAGGCAGCCAGCTCTGTGGGCTTCCTATTAAAAGTCCTGCCCAATGGCTTACCCAAAAATGGGAGGAGCCCCCTCATATCTGGATTTCTTCTAAACATATTATGGATCAACACGCCATTAAGTTGGCTGAACGCTGGGAAGGCAAATCTCAGGTGAAGAGAATGGATGTTCTAATGAAGGTAGTTAATGGCAGCGCAGCACAAGCTCTGGGTTCAGCCCCAACCGGCGCCAAGGTACCTCGCATAACGAACCGCAAATAGTATGAGAATCATCGCTTTTTAACTTTATAGTAAGTGAGAAGCCCCTCCAGTTTACAATATGATACAATCCACTCTCTGCTGTACCGTACTATTGAAACCATAATTTATCTCATCGCCTATTGGTTCCGCAGGCGGCAATAAGTAAACACTCCCTCATCCGGCTCTTGCGTCGTATACCTTCATAATCTTATCAATAACAATCCGTTCGTCAAATTCTCGTTCAATCTTTTTCCGGCCAGCCTTCCCCATCCGTTCCCGCATCTCGGGATTCTCTATCATACGAATCATTGCCTGCGCCAATGCTTCCGCATCTTTTATCGGCACAAACAGCCCGGTTTCTTCATGGTCAACAACTTCCCTACAACCCACAGCGTCAGTAGTTATAATTGGCCTACCCATTGCAGCTGCTTCGAGCAGTGATCTAGGTGTTCCTTCGCGATAGGAGGGTAGCACAAAAATATCTGCTCGTCCTAAATAGGGTCGCACATCCTCCGTTTCTCCCAGTAAGGTCACCACCCCTTCTGATTGCCACCTGTCCAAGTCTTTCTGAGGTACGACTGTAGGATTTCGTTCGTCTCTACTTCCTAGTATATGAAATGCCGTACCGGGGTATTTAGCCTTCACTAAACGGGCAGCCTCGCTGAATTCATAAACTCCCTTATCTCGTAGCAAACGGGCCATCATCAGGAAAGTCACTGATCGCATGGTTCTCTTATCGTTATTGCCTTGCTCAGGTGAATAATAATCTGTATCCACACCTGATCCTGGTAGAAGATCGGTCTGGTCGGGCAACACTAGTCTACGCTGGAGGAAATAGTTTAGGTCATCCTCGTTCTGGAAAAAGGTGAAGTGGGCCCCTGCTAGGGAAATCTTATACAGCCGCTCGACGATCCATTGTAGCCAAGTCAACCGTTCTCCCATAAAGGCATAGCCGAGGCCCGTGATTGTATTTGCGATTTTTGGGACGCCTGCTATACGGGCGGCAATGGTCCCATAGATCACCGGCTTAATGGTGAAGTGATGCACTATCTCAGGTCGCTCCCGGCGATACCAGTGGTAAAGGGACCAAAGGAGGTACAGGTCCGCGAGTGGATTTATTGGCTTGAAGCTTACCGGCAGACGATGGAAAGGGATACCTATATCTTCAATTTTGTGCTCATAACCATCTCCGCCTGATCCTCCTCCTAGTACCGTATAGCCTTGTTGCTTTGCTGCCCGCATTAATCCAGTTCGGAAGTTGTAGAGTGTCCATGAACAGCGAGATACGAGTATTAACTTCGGATGAGGATTCAACTGAAATTTGTAGCCAGGTTTATTGATCTGACTTTTCGAAATAGTTAACAGTTCTCTTCAATCCCTCTATAAAGTCAACTTTGCTCTCGTATCCCATCAGAGACCTGGCTTTTTCAATGGAGGCCAAGCTATGTTTAACTTCTCCAGGCCTTGGCTTAACAAACCGGGGTTCAATACTAGTACCCATGATGTCGTTTAATGCCGCCACTAGATCTAAAAGAGTATATCGTTCGCCACAAGCAATATTAATAACCTCACCGGACACATTTTCTTGCTTACACGCCAGCATATTGGCTTCGATGACATTATCCACGAATGTAAAATCACGGCTCTGGGTACCATCCCCATAAATGATCGGCTGCTCGCCATGTTGGATTGACCGAATGAACTTGGGTATAACAGCAGCGTATTCAGAGTTAGGGTCCTGGTTCGGGCCAAACACATTGAAGTACCGGAGGCTAATGGTCTCCAGACCATAAATCCTGTTGAATACCCTGCAAAAATACTCACCTGTGAGTTTAGTAACTGCATACGGTGATAGAGGACTAGGTATCATCTCCTCCGCCTTTGGCAAAGTCGGATTGTCACCATAAACCGAAGATGAGGATGCATAGACAACACGCTTAACACCTGCCGCCACAGCAGCATCCAGCAGGTTTAGTGTACCGGTGATATTCACTTCGCTGGAGGTCACTGGGTCCCGCACAGACCGCGGCACTGATGGAAGGGCGCCCTGATGTAGAATATAATCGATACCGTCAACAGCTTGCTCGACAAGGTGATAGGATCGCAGGTCACCTTCAATAAGCTCGATGTCGCTGGTGATCTCCCATAGGTTTGCCCGTCTCCCGGTGGAAAAGTTATCCAACACCCGGACATCATACCCTCGCTTTGTCAATTTCTTCACAAGATTAGAGCCGATAAAGCCTGCACCACCTGTAATTAAATAATTGCTCATTTAGCTGTCTTTTCCCCTTTGCTGCTCCTATCTTAACATTGCCTTGGCATCAAAGCTATAAGCTTTTTCAGTAGGCGAAGCGCCTTTTTTCTCATTGTAGGATACCATTCATACCTTCCTTTTGATTTACGCGTTGTTTATAAGTGTCAGCTTTTCCAGTTTAAAATCTCTAAAGTATTTATTATCAATAATTGTTTTTTATACGTCTTTTATATCCGAATTGGTGTTTTTAATATAA
>CP070642.1:198737-205996 GCA_020354105.1 Chloroflexota bacterium
ATTCTTCTGGCTATAGTAGATAATAGGCTCAACGAAGTGGCTCTAGAGTGGAACAACGACGCCTGTGTTGGTGTGGTCATGGCATCAGCTGGATATCCTGGAAGCTATAAAACAGGACTTCCCATTACAGGATTGGACAAGGTGGATGAAAAGATTCTAGTTTTTCATGCCGGAACCAAGCTCGATGACTCACAAGTGCATACTGACGGAGGACGCGTGCTCACATTAACAGCCACCGGTAAGAACATGGCTGAAGCCAGAGCCAGAGTCTACAATAATCTGCCTCGCATTCATTTCGATGGCTGTCATTACCGCAAAGACATTGCAGCCAGGGAGGTAAACTAAATGCCCTTACTAGGAATAGTCATAGGCAGCAAGAACGATGAGCCGCTAATACAGCCAGCCCTGGATATATTGCAGCAACTAAATATCAAATATGAATTGTCGATATTATCAGCACACAGAAACCCGGATAAAGTTCGTGAATACGCTTCTAAGGCCAAAGAAAAGGGCATCGAAGTCATTATAGCCGCTGCTGGCGCTGCGGCTCATCTACCTGGAGTTCTAGCTAGCTGGACTACATTGCCGGTCATTGGAGTGCCACTGCCTACCAGCGAACTTAAAGGTATTGACTCGCTATACTCCATAGTCCAGATGCCAGCCGGAGTACCTGTGGCCTGTGTCGGGATTGGCACCCCCGGTGCCAAAAATGCTGCTCTACTATCTGCTCAAATACTGGGCACAAAACATAAAGAAATAAAAGACAACTATGAGAAATACAAACAGAAACTGGCTGAAGCTTAGACCCGGAGAAGAAGAATATGATTGAGCGCTACTCTCGACCGCAGATGAAAAAAATATGGTCTGAAGACAATAAGTTCGATAAATGGCTTCAGGTCGAGATAGCTGTCTGCGAGGCTTGGGCAGATATAGGAGCCATCCCCAAAGAGTCAATTCCCAAAATAAAGAAGGCAAGTATTAACTTAGAGCGCATGGCTGATATTCTCAAAGTGACCCACCACGACGTAACCGCTTTCCTTCAAGCAGTAGCCGAAGGACTCGGTGAGGAGTCACGTTTCATCCACCTAGGCCTTACCTCATCAGATGTCATAGATACTGCCTTAAGCCTCCAACTGAAAGAAGCTGCGAAACTCCTAGCTCAAGATATTGACGAGCTTATCGCCGTTCTTAAAGCCAAAGCCATTGAGCACAAGCACACCATAATGATAGGGCGGACTCATGGTGTTCACGCCGAGCCCATTACCTTCGGACTTAAGCTGGCACTATGGACACAGGAGATGAGGCGCAATGCCGCACGTCTGACCGAAGCTGAAAAAGCCATCAGTGTAGGTAAGATCTCTGGAGCTGTGGGCACATATGCTACCGTGCCACCTGAAGTTGAACAGAAGGCTTGCACCAAGCTAAGACTAGTCCCAACACCGATATCAAGCCAGATTATCCAGCGTGACCGCCACGCTCAGTTTGTCACTACGCTAGCTATCATCGCCAGCTCTTTAGAGAAGTTCGCCACTGAAATCAGGAGCCTGCAACGAACCGAAGTATTGGAAGCTGAAGAGCCATTCGCAGCCGGGCAAACCGGCTCCTCATCCATGCCTCATAAGCGTAATCCAGAGTTGTGTGAGCGTGTCTGCGGACTAGCACGACTGGTAAGAGGTTACGCCCTAACGTCCATGGAAAATATCGCCCTGTGGCACGAGAGAGACATCAGCCACTCTTCCAATGAACGCATCACCTTCCCTGACTCCTGTCTAGTTCTGGATTACATCCTGCATATTTTCACTTCAGTAATGAGAGGACTTCAGGTGTACCCCGAAAATATGCGTCGAAACCTTGAGATTACTCAAGGCTTGGTCTTCTCTCAACGGGTACTCATAGCTCTAATAGATAAGGGGCTGAGTCGTCAAAAAGCATACGAGCTAGTACAGCGAAATGCCATGAAAGCATGGAAAGGGAGAACCAGCTTCCTAAAGTTGCTCAAGGCTGATGCTGAAGTAACAGGCAAGCTATCCGATTCAGAACTGGAATCACTTTTCGACTACAACCACTTCACCAGATATGTAGATAAGGTATTCCAGCGGCTGGATTTAACCGAGGAGAAGAGAGCTAAATCAACTAAAGCAGCAGAACTGGCACCACAAGCACTTTGAGCCTGGTAGCATTATGTCAATGACTCTATTCGAAGCAGACTTAACTCTTCCCCTGTTCGGTCGAGGAAAAGTACGTGATACCTACGACCTAGGTGATAAACTGTTAATCGTCTCTACAGACAGACTCTCTGCATTCGATGTTGTCCTGCCTGACCCCATTCCCGATAAAGGTCTGGTTCTCAACCAGATCTCATGTTTCTGGTTCGAAAAGACAAGCCAAGTTATGCCTAACCACCTCATAACGCCGATAGATACTCTGGATTCATTAAAACAACATCTTCCTCCAAATACCAATTTGCCAGATTATCTTCTCGGTCGGTCGATGATTACCCTCAAAGCTGAGCGCGTATCCGTCGAATGTGTCGTTCGGGGCTACATTTCAGGTTCAGCCTGGGCAGAGTACAAACAAGCCGGTACCATATCTGGCACGCCAGCACCCAAGGGACTGCAAGAAAGCCAGGAACTGCCTGAGCCTATATTCACACCTACCACCAAAGCCGAGGCGGGGCATGATGAACCTCTCAGCGAAAAAGAGACGGAAAACCTGGTAGGAAAATCCACCGCGCGTGAGCTCGAGGAAAAGAGCCTGGCTGTCTACCAGCACGCTCGAGACTATGCTCAAGGGCGGGGCATCATCATCGCCGATACCAAGTTTGAGTTCGGTTTTGTCGATGGCAAGCTTATACTGATTGATGAGATATTAACGCCAGATTCAAGTCGGTTCTGGAATAGTGACCAATACACTATTGGGCGCTCGCAACCCAGCCTTGATAAGCAGCCAGTTCGCGATTGGCTGGCAGACTCGGGCTGGAACAAAGAGCCACCAGCACCAAAGCTTCCGCCTGAAGTAATCAAGGCTACGACTCTACGATATGTTGAAGCATACCAGCGCTTAACTGGAAGGAAGCTGCAGAATGTATCTAGCTAAAGTCTATGTAACCCTCAAGCCGACAGTGAACGACCCGCAAGGCCTGACCATAAAAGGAGCTCTGCATAACCTCGGTTTCGCCTCGGTGGAAGATGTCCGTGCCGGGAAATATATCGAGGTCAGAGTTAAAGAAAGCGACCCTAAAAAAGCCCATATACAAATTGATGAAATGTGTCGCAAGCTCTTGGCTAATCCAGTTATCGAAAACTACCGTTTCGACCTGGAAAAGGCTTAGCCCTTTTCTCTTTCTCAATCCTTAATATCGAACCAGATTAGCCTGCAATAAATGCTATGCCATAATGCCCGCCTTCCAGGCATCACAGCATTAGCATTTATCACAAACTCGCCATCAAGAACGTCAAACGATTTTTACTTCTATAATCCCAAATCAGGCTCGCTGCGTGAGTTATTACTTTCGTCAAATTCCAATGCATCACCGTTCGCATCAGCCTTAACCGTTACGCTCCAGAACGGACTGCCCGTATAATTATAATCGGCGAATTTTTCTTTTCTGGACTCACCTGGCTCCAGAGAAGCTACAGTATCGGTAGCCACCGGTAAACAAGGCAGCTTACAAGGAGAAATATTTAACGCCGATACAGTATCACCTGAGGCTGCAGTGCCTTCGTTCTTTATCCGGTACCAGATTTTGTCTCCAGTTATCTCATGTACCAGCCAGATATCCTCAATAACCAGGTCCGGCAGCTTAAGCTTAGTTATTAGTACAGACATACACAGCAATGACTCGGTATACGCATTGTTGACTTCAGAGCTTTCAGCCACAGCACCACCCGTGTCAGCTTCAACAACTGCGGTATCACTAATCGGAGTGCAAGTATAGTCATATCCAGTAAAGGTCTCGGTTCTCGACTCACCCGGAGCTAGAGAGCCTACACTATCATTCGCTACCTCAACAGTATCGATCCACAATGTTGAAGTGCTCGGCCCAGCAGCCGCATCACCCTGATTCTTTATCTCATAGCTGATCTTGTCGCCTGACCGTGAGATATCCTGTATAACGAGGTCCGGCTCACCGGTAGGTTGTGCCGCAATAACCAGAACTGTGATCGTAAGGCTATACCATCCAAACGCATTAGATGCCGTCAAAGTATAGTTGGTGCTAGTAGCCGGTGACACAGGCGTAGTACCCACAAGAGTGACAGAGCCTACTCCGGGTTCAATAATCACCGATGTGGCATTTGAAACATCCCAGCCCAGAGTAGTGGAACCACCAGACGATATAATCGACGGATTAGCCACGAAGTAGTTGACCACCGGCATGCTAGAAGGCGTCGGAGTGGGAGTTGGTTCTCCGGTAACTATGACCTGAGCCGTAGCTGTAGTGCTTATGCCAGAAGCATTGGTTGCCGTCAGGGTATATACAGTGGTCTCGCTAGGCATCACAGTCCTATTCCCATTCAAAGCAACATTGCCTATACCCTGGTCTATGCTGGCGTTGGTAGCACCAATAACGTTCCAGCTGAGCATTGAAGGCTCGCCAGCAGCAATGGTCGGTGGGTCAGCACCAAAGGAGCTTATGACAGGAGACTCAGAAGTAGTGGTTACTGTAAGCCCGGTCATGTCACAACCAGCTGTAAGCACCACCAGCAGCAGAAGCAATGGGATTACTTTCTTCATATTTCACCTCCAAATAGTTTTCTTCTATTGTACTCTATTGAATTATTTAGGCTTCCGCCCAAATTGCTCAGTCCTGAAAATCAAGGACACCACCACAAGTTACAATTTCACCATCCGAAGACACAGTGACAGGACTGCCCAATTCCCTCCGGGTTAGCCAGCATAAAACACCGTCAGTGCTAGAAGCACCATTTGTCCAGGTTGCACTCATAGCGTTACTCATAAAGTCATAAAATATAGCAGACTACGGTGATGCGCCACCAACCAGAACTCTAGCGGTACGACTGACCACCCCGTAGTCATTACTCGCGGTCAAGATGAAATCGGTGCTTGATGAGAGCGTCACTAACATGGTTCCCGACGAGGCAACAGTACCTATGCCTGGCTCAATACTAACCGCTGTCGCACCAGACACATTCCAGCGCAGAAAGGTCGAACCACTGCTACCAGATATAACCGGCGGGCTAGTTGTAAAATAGTTGATAACCGGCAGGTCATCAGACGGTGCCGGAGCTCCTGAAACTGTAACCTGTGTCGTAGCCGTAGTACTACCAGCCGAATTTGTAGCCGTCAGTATGTAAGTGGTGGTCGCCGCCGGGAAGACTATCGTGCTCCCGGAAGAGGCAAATGTGCCCACGCCAGGGTCAATGGTCACCGATGTGGCATTAGACACATTCCAGCTCAACGTGGACGAACTGCCAGCAGATATACCAGGTGGGCTGGCAGTAAAAGAGTTCACAAATGGTAAGCTGCCAGACGGTGACGGCGCCCCCGAAACTATGACCTGAGCCGTAGCCGTAGTGCTCTTGCCAGCAGCATTGGTCGCCTTCAGGGTATATACAGTGGTCTCGCTCGGCATCACCGCTCTGGTACCACTCAAGGCAACATTACCTACCCCCTGGTCTATGCTGATAGTTGTCGCCCCGGTGACACTCCAGATAAGTTTAGAAGACTCACCAGCAGCAATGGTCAACGGGTCAGCATCAAAAGAGCTTATAACAGGCGCCTCAGCAGTAGGAGTCACGGTAATTCCGGCCATGTCACAACCAGCAGTACACATAACCAACAGCAAAAGCAAAGAAATGATTTTTTTCATCTTTATCTTCTCAATCATTTTATTCTAATAACCAGAAAATGGGACAACAAACGTGCCTCATGTCTCTGGTCAATATCGTCATCGAGAATTACATTTTCGACGCCGAGAAAATATAGCCTCCTATCGACAAGCCACCTGCTAACGAACTATTCTGGCTTCTACCCAAGATGCCCAGTCTTGGCCTGCCGAGCCGTTAGCTCTCACCCGTAGATAGAAGTTAACTTGTTTTCCAAAAGACCCGGATGGCATTGGCACGTCAATAGTTTTCAAATTGCCATCATAAGTATCAACCAAAGCCTTCAGCAAAGTCTCAGGTCCTACACTACCGGTTTCACGATAACTTACTTCAAAACGCACATTCCCCACACTGGCACCCTGAATCAATCCCACCTTGGCAATGAAGTGTTCTCCCGGCTTCACCAAGTGCGCTATAGGATAATAACCATAGATGTAGCCATCATCAACCCATTTGGGATGTGTCTCCAGGATTTTGCCGTAAGTCGTACCATCCTCCATTTTAATTGATGTGCGGTAACAGGCAAAACCGTTGGGGTCGCTGGTACTGCCACCGAAGCTAAGGTTAGTAGCCGGCAGCCCACTTTTCCAGATGGTAGGACCTGAACCAGCATTGTCCACAAAATTGTACAGAACTTGCATGGCGTAGTTCTTCTGATTTTCGTTGTTGATCTCATTGGCTTCAGCTACAGCACCGTTGGCATCGGCAACAACTTTTATTTGAGGTGTGCTGGGGTTAAAGACCCAACCAGTGAATTGCTTGGTCTCTGAAGCGCCCGCAGCCAGCAACCCCACGGAATCAGAAACTTTATATACAGTATTGGCGTATAGCTTAGTCGTGCTAGCCCCGGCCTCAGCAGTGCCCTGGTTCTCAATGGTGTAATTTATCTTGTACCCTTCAGGTGTTTCTACTCTCTGAATATCGGTAATAACCAAATCCGGCTCCCCTACTGGCGGTGGCGCCCCGGTAACTATAACTGGCACAGCCTGAGTGCGCCAGCCATAGTCATTGGTCGCCGTTAAAGTATAATAAATGTCCGCCGGCGGTGACACGGTCGTTGTCCCCACGGCATCAACTGCACCCACACCCTGGTCTATGGTCACCGATGTGGCATCTGAAACATCCCAGCTTAAGGTGGTTGAACCGCCAGACGATATAACGGGCGGGTTAGCTGTAAAATAGTTGATTACCGGTATACCGATAGTCGGTGATGGTACTCCTGAAACTATAACCTGTGCCGTAGCCGTAGTACTGCCAGCCGAATTTGTAGCCGTCAGTATGTAAGTGGTGGTCGCTGCCGGGAAGACTATCGTGCTTCCGGAAGAGGTAAATGTGCCCACCCCAGGGTCGATAGTCACCGATGTAGCATTAGACACATTCCAGTTCAAGGTGGACGAACTGCCAGCAGATATA
>CP070642.1:206096-208913 GCA_020354105.1 Chloroflexota bacterium
GGTAGCGGATGTAGCTCATGAGTTGCGTACCCCCTTGTCTATATTGCAGGGCAATATAGAAGCCATTATTGATGGAGTCCTGCCCATTGAAAGCGATAATCTAAATTCGCTACATCAAGAGACGATGCTCTTGACCCGGCTGGTAGAAGACCTTCGCACGTTATCGTTGGCTGAGGCCGGGCAACTCAGGTTTCAACCGGAAGCTGTCGACTTAAAGGCCCTATTACAACAGGTTATTGGCCAGTATCAGGCTCAATTGGTGTCAAAGAGAACCGAAGTGATACTAGAGTCTCCGGAAGACCTGCCTCAGGCCTGGGCCGATCCTGACCGCACGGCACAGGTTATACGTAACCTTTTGAACAATGCGTTTAACTATACACCAGAAGGGGGCGCAATCACCATCAGGCTTGCCTCTAGCCCTCGAGGTATCACCGTATCGGTAATAGATACTGGCACTGGCATTCCTCCCGAAGACCTGCCTTACGTCTTTGACCGTTTCTACAGGGTGGACCGGTCACGCGCACGGAGCACTGGGGGTTCAGGACTGGGGCTGGCTATCGTTAAGCAGCTGGTGGAGGTTCAGGGGGGCAGAGTCTGGGTTGAAAGTACATCAGGCAAAGGCAGCACCTTTTACTTCGATCTTCCATCCGGATAAAAAACGAAAGCGGAATTCCATTTCCGTAGGTTAGCTTGGGCAGCTGCGACTCAAAGAGTGGTATAATCATATAGAGCCGACTCAAGGGTATTAGCTCAAAGGAGACCAGTAAATGACGAAGACTAACCCGGAAGAGAGTCCTACCAGCAAGTGGATTTCTTACCGTCCGGAAATTAAGATTCTCGACTGTACACTTCGTGACGGCGGGCTTATGAACGCTCACCGCTTCGATGATGAAGTCGTGAGGGCCGTTTATTCGGCATGTGTCGATGCCGGTATTGACTACATGGAGATCGGATACATAAACTCCAGAAGAATCTTTTCCCCGGCCGACCATGGTTCATGGAAGTACTGCCAGGAGGATGACATCCGGCGCATTGTCGGTGAAAACGATACTCCATTGAAACTATCAGTGATGGCGGATGCCGAAAAAAGCGATTATCGTAGTGACATCCTGCCCTGCGACCAGAGTGTGCTGGATATGGTCCGGGTTGCCACCTACATCCATCAGATACCCTCAGCCTTAGACATGGTTAAAGACGCTAACGATAAAGGCTATGAAACCACTGTCAACCTGATGGCTATTTCGACGGTTAATGACAGGGAGCTGGATGAGGCACTGGAGATGCTGTCGAAGTCGGAAGTGGGCACTATATACATCGTGGATAGCTTCGGCTCTCTCTACAGCGAACAAACCCATTTCCTTTTGGAGAAATACCTGAGATACGCCCAATCAAGCGGAAAACGGGTTGGAATGCATGCCCACAACAACCAGCAGTTAGCCTTCGCCAATACTATTGAAGCGATTATCAAGGGGGCCGACGTGCTGGATGCAACCATGGCGGGACTCGGTCGTGGTGCTGGCAACTGCCCGCTCGAACGACTGGTCGGCTTTCTTCATAATCCTAAGTTCCATCTTAGGCCAATCCTCCAGTGCGTTCAGCAATACATCGAGCCGCTGCGGGAGGAGTTGATGTGGGGATTTGATACCCCCTACATGCTTACCGGGTTGTTAAACCAGCACCCACGTGCCGCCATGGAGTTCAATGCCAGCAACGATAGAGGAGATATAGTCAAGTTCCTCGATTTGATCAGCGAGGAAGAGTAATTAGCAGCATTATAATTCATTGCCTCCCCACCCAGGGGAAAGGACTTGTTAGATATCCAGAGCCAGAATGCATATTCCACTTATATTTTTGATACGCTGCTATCTTCACTGTTAGCAACCCAGATATTTGCTCCATCAAAAGCAATGTCGTACGGCCTATTGCCAACAGGGAATATGCCTACCAAGCTACCGTCAGGGGCATTAAGCTTGGTTACCGTGTTGCTGCCGGAATTGGCCACCCATATGTTCGCTCCGTCGAAGACCAGCGATACCGGATTTACACCGACCTGATAAGTATCCAGCAAACTACCATCAGAGGCCTTAATTCTGGCTACGCTGTTGTTTTCGTAGCTGGCTACCCATATATGGCTGCCATCAAATACTATGCTGCGTGGACTTTCAATCTGGAATGTGCCTTGCAGGCTACCGTCAGAAGCACGAATCTTCATCAGTGTGTTCCCCTCTTCGTTAGCAACCCAGATATTTGTTCCATCAAAAGCGAGCGCTGTTGGGCCGGCGTCAACTGGAAACACTCCCAGAAGACTACCATCAGAAACCTTAAGCTTGGTAATAGTGTTATCACCGCCGTTGGCCACCCATATACTTCCCCCATCGAAAACAAGAGCCTTGGGCTCACTGCCAACATTAATAATATCCATTCGGCTGCCGTCGGAAGCCTTGTACTTCATTATGTTGTCATTGCCAGAATTTGCCACCCAGATATGGGCGCCATCGAAAGCGATATCCTGAGGGCCCACCCCAGTGGGAAAAGAACCCAGCAGGCTGCCATCTGAAGCCCTGATTTTAAGTATGGTATTGCTGCTGTAGTTTGCCACCCACATGTGGTCACCGTCAAAAGCTAGGGCTCTGGGGCCGGCAGCTGCTGGAAAAGAATAACCGGTCGTAGAAGCCTCGTACCAACGTAACATCGCAATCTGCATTGAGCTGTAATCAAGCCCGGGTGGCCCCTTAGTTCCCGTCGGTCCTACCGGCCCTTCCGGACCATCCGGCCCCGCTGTTCCCTCAGGTCCTTGCGGCCCTTGTAGCCCCTGCA
>CP070642.1:209013-214998 GCA_020354105.1 Chloroflexota bacterium
AAGTCATAGGCTACTTTCATCGTCTCCTCGCTGGTTTTATCGCCCTTTATGACTTCAACAAGCTTCATCATCACGGCAGGATTAAAAAAGTGCATACCACAGACCTGAGCCGGTCGCTGCGTAGTGGCAGCGATTTCTGTGATGCTCATATTAGAAGTATTTGAAGCCAGAATGGCATGCTTCGGTGCTGCCTTATCCAGTGCCTGAAAAACTTGCTTTTTAAGGTCCATAATCTCAGGGACGGCTTCGATAACAAAATCGGCATCCTTGACAGCCTTGTCTACATCGACAAAGATATCTATGTTTGCCATCATTGCCTTATTGTTATCTTGTGTGATCTTCTGCTTTTCCGTAAGTTTATCCAAGCTCTCTTTAATTCTGGCGAGCCCCTTGTCGACAAATCTCTGCTCGATGTCTCGCATAGCCACCTTGTAGCCGGCCAGCAGGGCTACCTCAGCAATGCCATGCCCCATATCGCCGGCGCCCATGACCGCAATTTTCTTGACGTCCTCTACTTTCATGCGTAAATCTCCCTTTTATTGCTTATCTGCTCTGTGGTGGCTATTCACCTATAAAATTGGGCTCCCGCTTCTCGATAAAGGCCATAATTCCTTCCCTAGCATCCTTGGTCTGAGATACTCTCTGGGAACCCGCCTGCTCAATCTTGATTCCTTCGTCTATAGTTGTCTCCAATCCACGAGTCACCGCATCCAGAATTACCTCTACGGCAACAGGCGCCTTCTTTGCCAGCGCTTTAGCGTATTCTTTAGCATCCTTCATCAATTCTTCGAGTTTCGATATTTTGGTAACCAGTCCGATTTGCAAAGCCTCAGCAGCAAAAACCCTTGTCGACAATAGCATCATCTCCAACGCCTTGGTCTTACCCACTAATCTGGGCAATCTCTGAGTGCCACCCCAACCAGGTATGATACCCCGATCTATCTCAGGTTGACCCATGAATACCTTTTCGGAATCAGCAATTATCCTGAAGTGGCATGCCATCGCCAACTCACAGCCACCACCCAGCGCAAAGCCGTTTATAGCTGCAATTACAGGTTTTGGATATTTTTCAATTTGGCTAAATACTACATTACCCTTACCCTGGGATTTGGCACCATCCGGGGTACCACCGCTCTTTAAATCGAATCCTGCCGAGAAACCCCTCTCGCCAGCGCCGGTGATGATCAAGGCCCTTACTGATTTATCTTTTTGAAACTCATTCAGAACAGCTTCAAGTTCATTCAGGACAGTAATGTTTATCGGGTTAGCCGGCGGGCGGTTCAAAGTGATTACAGCGATATTCTCTTCTCGTTCCACAATCAAAGTCTCATAAGCCATGATATCCTCCTTAATTTAAAATCACTAAACTTTTTCATGGATTAGCAGTAGTAGAGACAACTAAATACCTAACTATACGGCCTCCTTTCAGCCTCAAGCCCCCTGAGGAAGCCCTCCAATCGCAGAGCCCTCAAAATGTTAGCACCTACAACCATGGCTGTCAATGCTAATTAAAGACATTATGTCAAGTAGTGGGTATTGATTTATTCTACACAGAAACATATACTAATAAAAGGGAGAAAAAAGGAGGTGACCTTATATGCCAGAGGTTGAGATTGGGCGAGTAAGCGACTTCTTTGCCAAGCCTGTGGTAGCTGGAATAACGCTAAGCGACACATTAAAAGTCGGAGACAAGGTTCACATCAAAGGGCACACTACAGACCTTGAATTTATCGTTGAGTCAATGCAGATTAACAACGCTAATGTGTCCGAGGGCAAGGTTGGAGATGCCATTGGCATCAAAGTGGCCGACCGTGTGAGAGCCGGCGACCACGTATATAAGGTTACGTAACACCTTCCTATTTCCCGATACTCTTAAGCAGGTTTGCCATTTCGATTGCGCTTGAGGCTGCCATAAAACCACGATTACCTATTTTGGCTCCAGCTCGCTCGATAGCCTGCTCCAGGGTATCCGCAGTTATTATGCCTTGAATGACAGGCACACCGATATCCAAACTAATGCGTGATATGCCCCTATTCACTTCGGAAGCCACATACTCAAAATGAGACGTGCCACCACGAATGACGGCCCCGAGACAAACGATAGCATTGTACCTACCACTCTCTGCTAGTCGCTTGGCTACCAGAGGAATCTCTAGAGAGCCTGGCGTCCAGGCAACATCTATATCCTGTTCAACAACACCGTGACGCAGAAAGGCGTCTTTCGCCCCATCAAGCAACCTTGCAGTTATAACCTCATTGAAACGCGAAACAACCACGCCAAATTTTAGCCCTTTACCTAACAACATACCTTCGTAATTCTTAGCCATGTACCTTACCCTCCTTAATTCACATGTTAAGCCTCAGCGGCTTCGTCTACCTCTAATAAATGTCCCAGCTTTTTCTGTTTAGCTTTCAAATATTCCAAATTGTACGGTGTGGGTGGTGTCCTCAACTCCACAGTCTCTACTATCTGAAGCCCATAACTCTCCAGCCCGATTACCTTTTTCGGATTATTAGTCAACAAGCGAATCTTATGTAAACCCAAATCGGCTAAAATCTGGGCACCAATACCATAATCTCGCAGATCAGGTTCGAAACCCAGCGCAATGTTAGCCTCCACAGTATCCAATCCCTTATCTTGAAGAGCATAGGCTCGCAGTTTGTTATGGAAACCTATACCCCTACCCTCCTGCCTCATGTAAAGAAAGACCCCACGTTCCTCAGCAGCAATCTTCTCCATTGCCAGCGCAATTTGACCACCACAATCGCATCGTAGACTGCCAAAAACATCACCGGTGAGGCATTCACTATGAACCCGCACCAGCACTGGCTCATCACCGGATATATCGCCCTTAACCAAAGCAACCTGCTCATCCGGGTCAACGTTGCTCCTATAGGCAATAACTACGAATTCGCCATATCTGGTGGGCAACTTAGCTTCAGCTATTCTTTCCACTAATTTCTCATTGCGACGGCGATAGGTTATTAAATCAGCTATGCTAACAATTTTAATTCCAAACTTATCTGCCATAGCTTCAAGCTGAGGCAAACGAGCCATGGTACCATCTTCGTTCATGATCTCACAGACAACACCAGCCGGGTAAAGCCCGGCAAACCTAGCTAAATCTACTATGGCCTCGGTATGTCCAGCACGCACTAGAACACCGCCTTCTCTAGCTCGAATAGGGAAGGTATGGCCAGGACGCGCTAAATCCTCTGGCTTAGTCTTGGGGTCAAGCACAGCCTTTACAGTTGCAGCACGGTCATGAGCAGAAATACCGCTAGAAGTCCTGTGTTTAGCCTCAATAGATACAGCGAACGCTGTCGAGAACTTTGCCGTATTCTCCTGAACCATGAGTGGGACTCTCAATTCATCCAAACGATGACCGATTATCGGCAAGCAAATAAGCCCACGAGCATTCTTAGCCATGAAATTAATTGCCTCCGGAGTGACCAGCTCGGCAGCAATTGCCAGGTCGCCTTCATTCTCACGATTCTCATCATCGACTATGATAAGAAACTTGCCAGCCTTTATATCTTCAATTGCCTCAGGAATAGTAGCAAACGACATCAAAGTCACCTCGCTTTTAAGAAGCCGTGCTCCTCAAGAAAGTCAAGTGTTACACCACGATTATCTCTCTGGTTAAGCCTCTCTATATATTTGGCAATAATGTCCACCTCAATATTAACTATATCACCGGGTTTAAGGTTATCCAATGTAGTATGCTGGCGCGTGTAAGCCACCAGGGAGACCGAAAAGGAAAAATTACCACATTCGATAACAGTCAGGCTAACACCATCAACAGCGATAAAGCCCTTATTTACTATATAGGGCATCAAATGAGCCGGGGCTGAAATTGTGGCAATAACAGCTTCCTCTTCAGGCCGTAATGACAGGACTTTGCCGACATCATCCACATGTCCTTGCACAAAATGGCCCCCGAAACGCCCTTCAGCCAATATAGCTCTCTCCAAATTCACCAAGTCGCCGTAATGGAGTCTACCAAGATTGGTACGCCTGTTTGTTTCGGGCATAACATCAACAGAAAAGTTATTCTTGCTCATCGATGTTATTGTTAAACAACCTCCATTAATAGCTATGCTATCACCTAACCTGGTATCTTCAAGCACCTTCTTTGCCTCGATATTCAAACGCCCGGGATGAATGCCCCTTATGATACCGACCTCTTCAACTATCCCTGTAAACATTATTATCTGCCACCTACATAGCCACTGATTAGAACGTCATCGCCAAATTCGATTGTCTTCACCCTGTTCAGACGGAGCGCATCGGCGACGTTATTAACACCATTACCACCCACGGCGCTCTTGGCTCCATCCCCACCGATTATGATTGGCGAAATAAAGGCTAGCACTTTATCTACCAGACCACGGTCGAATAACGAACCAAAGAGAGCACCACCCCCTTCCACCAAAACACTGGTGACCTCCCGCTAACCCAACACCTTCAAGAGCTCTTCCATATCTATTACATGCTTCTTAGACGGCAACTCTACAATATCTGCACCAGCTTTCTTAAAGTCCTCGGCTTTCTTCACATTTAAAGGTTTTGCTACAGCGACAAGAGTTTTTCCTGGTTCTTCAAAAACCCGAGCTGATAACGGTATACGACCTCTACCATCAACAATCACTCTCAAAGGTTGTAGCTTGGTTTTGCCCCCTTTACCACTACAACTTCTAACCGAAAGTTGAGGGTCATCAGCAACTACGGTATTTGCCCCCACCATAATAGCATCAAATATATGACGCAGATAATGTACAAACTGTCGGGATTCCTCGCCACTTATCCATTTAGAATCACCGTTCTGAGTAGCGATCTTGCCGTCAAGACTCATGGCAAATTTGGCAATCACGAAGGGCATACCCGTGGTGATATACTTAATATAACCCTCGTTTATCTCTCTAGCTTCCTCTTCACAATGACCGACGAAGGTCTTTATTCCGGCTTCTTCCAATATTTTCAATCCTTTCCCTGAAACCAAGGGATTGGGATCAATTAAGGCTACATGAACTTCAGCGATACCAGCATCGATTATGGCCTGCGTACACGGCGGCGTACGCCCATGATGACAACAAGGTTCCAGTGTAACATACATAGTGGACCCTTTAGCCCTCGACCCGGCCTGTCGAAGCGCCATTATTTCCGCATGAACAGATCCTGGCGGCTGGGTATGCCCAAAACCAACAACTAACCCATCCCTAACCAACACAGCGCCCACTGCCGGATTAGGGCTGGTATAACCCAATGCCAAACCAGCCAATGATAAAGCGCATTCCATGAAATCTTTAGGACGAGCTAACACCTACTACCCCTTCACAAAGTCTTCGTGATACCTGCTAGCAGTAGGCTCAGACTGCCCCTGGTATCTACTATCCAACTCAGCTGCCCCATATAATCTGTCCACAGGAGAGGTTAACCTACGGAAAGAGATTTGCCCGATCTTCATTTTATAATAAAGGGTAATCGGTAGTTTAGCAACATTGGATATCTCAATGGTAAGATTACCTTGCCAGCCTGGGTCAACATAGCCGGCGGTTGAATTGATTAGAAGTCCAATCCGTCCAAGGGAGCTCTTCCCTTCGAGTCTTCCAACTATGTCATCGGGCAAGGTAATCGATTCCAGAGTGCTAGCCAAGACAAGCTCACCGGGATTAAGGAAGAAAGCATTATCTTCATCAAGCTCCACGAGCTCGTGTAAGTGATCCGGGCTATGCCTCACATCTATGTAGGCAGGATGCCGTTGAGGCTTGAATGCAAGGAGTTTTTTATCTAAGTGAAGATCTACACTAGCCGGCTGGATACAATTTGGGATTAGAGGATCAATAATAATCCTCCCCTTGTCAATCTCATCTTTAATTGTCCTATCGCTGAGCACCATAGCTTTGAACACATTGTAGCATCAAGTTTCTTCAAAGAGCAAACAATGACATGCCAGATAATGAGATTGACAGTTACCCAGGTAG
>CP070642.1:215098-223508 GCA_020354105.1 Chloroflexota bacterium
GTCAGATTTGTCGAGTTCAGGGTTGAGATAGAGACAGATAGGGAGTCACAGGATGTCGATCTAGCCTTTAAATCTTTACTTTCAGCCTAGTATCTACCCTGGCATCATCTCAGAGATACTGGAGCCCGCTACTATGACCTACGTGCTCTTGTAGATGACCTGTGGCTCATCGATTGCCGCGACTCTTTGTGCGTTCTAGGAATGAGATTGCGCTGCGATGAAAAAGGTACCGGCAGGCCGGAACAAGTGGCTAAAGCTCTGGGCTTCTCACAACGTCCTAAATTAATCCATCGTACCAATCTGATATTGAACTGAATTCATTTGATTCAATAATGCAGCCAATAGAGCCTCGTTTAGATACCAAGCGTCAAGAATTGGCTAAGGAATACGCCAGGCTTACGAGGCGACTGTCTTTTATCGACTTGGCAATAGTCAGCATACTATTTGTAGAGCTTATCTTCGGAGGCGTTTCGGTAAAAATCAGTTCTTTCCTAACCTTTTCCCAGCCCTGGGCATCAGCCTTGTATTTTACTATTCTGGTGATTTGCCTGGGTATAATCGTGATGCCACTGACCTACTATCAGGGATTTATACTGCCGCGACGCTACGGTCTATCAAGTCAAAAATTTGGTGCCTGGCTAGCAGACAGAGCCAAAGCCTCAGCCCTGGGCTTTTTATTAGGTTTAGTGATGGTTATTCTCCTTTACTGGTTACTGGACCGTTTCCCAGATATCTGGTGGTTATGTGCTGGCATATCGGTAGTGTTGCTCAGCCTACTACTAACGCGGCTAACGCCCAATTTACTACTGCCTATTTTCTTCAAGTTAGAGCCTCTGGCTAATGTAGACCTCAAGCAGAGGCTGATGAATCTGGCAAAGCGGGCGCAGACCCAAATTGTCGGTGTATTCACTATGGATTTAAGCAGCAAAGGCACTACAGCTAATGCCATGCTAGCCGGTCTGGGCAAGACGAGAAGCATTATTCTGAGTGATACTCTGCTTCAGCAATACACTGCGGAGGAGATTGAGGTAATACTGGCACATGAATTGGGTCATCACATTCACCGTGATATCCCCAAGCTCATAGCTGTTCAAGCTGTGGCGGTTTTGTTAGCCTTCTATTTGTCTGATTTGGTTTTAAGAACCAGTCTTTTACCATTAGGCTTCCAAGGGATTGCTGATGTGGCAGCCTTTCCTCTGCTGGTTCTATCTCTAGCCGTTTTTGGTTTGATAGTAACGCCATTTATTAACGCCTATAGCCGTTATATAGAGACATCGGCTGACAAAGCCGCTCTAGAACTAACAGGCAACCCGCAGGCTTTCGTCACCGCAATGACCAAGCTTACCGACCAGAATCTCAATGTAGCCGACCCCAGCCGTTGGGCGGAATTACTATTTTATGACCATCCACCATATAATAAGCGGGTGGATTTAGCTCAACGCTATAATATGAAGGTTTCTTAAGGAGGCAAGCGATTAGACTTATCCTAATTAGACATGGCGAAACCGCCTGGAATCAGGAGCGACGAATTCAGGGTGGCAGCAGTGATGTTGAATTAAGTGAAGTGGGGAGAAAGCAAGCAGAGAGTCTGGGGCTGGCGCTGCAGGAAACGAAAATCGACGCTATTTATTCCAGTCCATTAAAACGCGCTTTTGATACAGCACAGGCTATTGCTAGCCATCATAATCTGACGGTGCAAGTGGAGCCCGATTTGCGGGAGATGGAGGTTGGTGAGCTTGAAGGCGTATCCATAGCTGAGCTGGGCACTAGTTTCAGCCAGTTTTTGCTAAAGTGGCGGCAGGGGAAAGGTATGGATAAATTACCTGGGGGTGAGAGTGTGATTGAAATGGCAGACAGGGTGTGGGCAACCATTCAACTTATAATGAAGAGACAAGAAGAGGAAACAATAGTGATGGTAAGACATTTCTTCACTGTTGTGGTAACTATCTGTAAAGCCTTAGAATGGCCACTTACCACCTTTGAGCGCATTAGAGTGCAAACGGGCAGTATTAGTATAATTGATTTGGAAGATGGACAAACTCGCTTGGTGTCATTGGGCGATACCTGTCATCTAAAAGAGGACTGAATTGACCAGAAAAGACAAAACGCTGGAACAAAGAGTTATAAACTTTATCCAGCGACACAATCCTTTTTTAGCCGGCGACAAGCTGGTGGTGGCAGTGTCCGGCGGTGCCGATTCAGTTTGCTTGCTTCACATTCTGATGCAGCGAAGGGTAGAGCTTGCCATAGAACTACATGTAGCTCATCTCAATCATCAACTTCGAGGTGCCGAGTCCGATTCTGATGCCAAATATGTCTCTGATTTTGCTAATAAACTTGATATACCAGCAACGATTGAGCGTCTAAATGTGACAGCATATCACGACCAAAAAGGTGGCTCATTGGAGGAAGCCGCCCGGGAGGTTCGCTACAGCTTTTTGGCTGAGGTGGCCAAGAAGGTAGGTGCCACAAAGGTGGTGACAGGACATACCCGTGACGATCATATAGAGACTATTCTGATGCATTTACTGCGCGGGGCTGGCACAGCGGGACTGTGTGGCCTACAATCTCATTCCATACTTCCATGCGGCGAACAAAGTGGGCAGCTTGAATTAGTGCGCCCATTACTCGATATTGCCAGACAGGAGACATCAGAATACTGCCAGAGATACAACCTGGCTCCACGAAGCGATTCATCCAACGCATCGCTTTCTTTTATGAGAAATCGTGTCCGCCTTGAGCTGCTACCTGTGCTCAGAAATTATAATCCCAGTATCGACGATGCTTTACTCAGAATGGCGGATATCGCCAGAGATGACATCTCCTTTATTCAGGAACAAGCCTCATTGCTATGGAAAGAGTTAGCCAGAAAGGATGATGAGGCAATCTACCTGGATATGAACAAGACGGTTGCCCTGCCACGTGCCCTACAGAGACAAATATTTAGAAGGGCAGTCAAGCAACTTCGAGGTAGTCTTAAGGATATTGAGGCTGACCACATTGAGTCGATGATGGATTTCCTATCAAAGCCAGCGGGGAAAAAATTATGCCTCCCGGATGGCCTGACTCTATCTACGGAGTACGGTCGTCTGATTCTGGCCTCGGCACAGGCGCCAATTTGCCCGTTACCTCCCCTTAAAGGAGTATCCAACATTAATATTCCTGGTAAAACCGAGTTGCCTGGCTGGCGGATTAAAGCGGACATAATTCAAGAGATGGTTGGCGAAGACAACGGTCTTGCTGCCAGCTTTGATGCTAACAAGGTTGGAAGACAATTAATAGTGCGGCAACGCAGACCCGGTGACCGCTTTCAACCTTTGGGTATGAGTCAAACCAAAAAACTTCAGGACTTCATGGTTGATTCCAAAATCCCCGGTTCCTGGAGAGACCGAGTGCCGTTGATTTGTTCACCTACACAGATATTGTGGTTAGTAGGCTGGAGAATAGACGACAGGGTTAAGGTCACTGAAAACACGAAGGAGATCCTGCACATAAAATTTGAAAGGTTGACCTGATGGCAGTAGATTTGGAGTTGCGTATAAGGCGGCTCACTATTGACGAGGCTTTACCAAAGCTTGACCGATACCTGAACGCCGCCTTCATGGCCGGCCTGCCTTCTGTACGCATTGTCCATGGCAAAGGGACGGGGGTGCTTCGTAAAGCAGTACATGAGACACTGGCTGAAAATCCCCTGGTCAAGTCCTTCAGGTATGGTGATTGGGGTGAGGGAGGAGCAGGAGTCACAATAGTTGAGCTAGCCAATCAATAGCATAGTGGCTATACTAGGAGAGCAATCCTTACAATAGGAGACAATAATGGCTACAAAGATGGTGACTGTTCCCAGACAGATTTGGTATGAAGAAGGGAAACTGCAACTGACATTCCCTGAGTCATGGGAGGTAGTGCCCTGTCTGATGAACGGGCATGATGCATCTCAAATAACTCCGGAGCAAATAAAAACTGCCTTCGATAATCCTATAGGCAGTCCTCCACTTAGAAAACTGGCTCGAGGCAGAGCTGAAGCGGCTATAATATTCGATGATATCTCGCGTCCTACAAGAGTTGCCGATTTGATGCCGTACGTACTGGAGGAGCTATACTCAGCGGGTATTCCAGATGGTTCCATCAGATTCATCTGCGCTACCGGTGGGCACGGTGCACATACCTTTCAGGATTTCCAGAAGAAGCTGGGAAACAAAATAATGGATAACTTTCCGGTTTACAACCACAATCCATACGAGAACTGCACATATGTCGGCCAGACACCCACGGGTACCAAGCTTTCCATAAATTCCGAGGTTATGAGCTGTGACCTGAAAATCGGCATCGGCTCAGTAATTCCCCATGCCCAGAGCGGTTTTGGCGGCGGCGGAAAGATTGTTCTGCCTGGCATAGCCTCTATAGACTCAATTGAAACCTTCCACCGCTGGGAGATCAATGCCAGGGAAGCTGGACATGGCGATATCGTAGGTCCCGGACATTACATCGAAAACCCCATGGTGAAAGACTTCAATGAAGCGGCAAAAATGGTAGGACTCGACCTCAAGATAGACACCATAGTCAATGGCATGGCAGAACCTTGCGCCATATTTGTGGGTGAACCGCAGACAGAATACTACGAAGCCGTCAAGTTTGCGGTTCCACACTACGCAACAAAGCCTGTCCCGGGAGCCAACGTAGTTGTGGTGAACACCTACGCAAAAGGTAATGAAGCTATCCTCGGCTTGCTCATAGGCATAATGATGCTGACGGAAAGGGGTGGTGACCTGGTATTGATTATGGATTGCCCCGCCGGACAGGTAGTGCATTATCTGCTGGGTAGTTTCGGTGAACAAGCCAGGGGCCGCTTATTCACTGCAGTCAATTTCAAACTGCCGTGGCTGAAAAGGCTGGTAGTATTGTCACCGCAATTTGAGAAATCTATGACCGATTGGCTGGCGATTCCTGATACCGCATGGGTAAAGACCTGGCCAGAGGTGATAGATATTCTTAACCAGGATTTCCCAGCTGGTGCCAAGGTGGCAGTTGTGCCTGACGGCACCATTCAGTACCTGTAGTGGCTTTAGTTATTGGAGAAACCCAATATGGCTGCAGCAAAAAAAGAACTTGTAGAAAAATTTAAAGCAGAAGCCAGCAGGGCAGGTGCCCTAGTTCACGAAGCCGTAGATGCCAAAGACGCCAATAATTATGTGCTGAAGCTGGCACAGGAACGCAATGTGAAACATGCAGTTAAGTCAAAATCTAAGGTGGCTGACAAGCTTAATTTGCGAGAGCGCCTTGAAAAGGCTGACATTGAGGTAAAAGAGACAACCCTTGAGGAATGGATTACCCAACTGGCTGGGAAAAAACAAGCTGGACGGAAGACCATTAAGCAGATGGCGGAGCTTATCTCCAAGGCCACAGGTAAAAAACTAAATCACGACCCTCAGGTTTTGTTAAACTCTGCCAACCGAGCAATTAAGCAATCTTGCATTGATGCCGACATGGGTATCTCGGAGGCCAGCGTTGCCATAGCGGAGACTGGAACTCTAGTCATCACAAGTAATTCAGGTGATTCTCGACTGGTAGCTGTATTACCTCGCATACACTTGACAGTGGTTGACTGTGAAAACATAGTCCCAACCTTGGAAGATGCTGCTGCCAGGATTAAGCCGCTCGGCAAGAACAAGGCAGACGGCTATATCTCGAGTTACGTTACTTACATCACAGGCAGGAACACTACTGCCGATATACCGGGTGCCATACTGGCCAGGGCTCAGGGACCCGCGGAGGAACACATCCTGCTGCTAAATGGGGCTACAAGCAACCGAGGTGCAGCATGAGCCGAGCCATGACAAAGCGCGTGCATAAGGCGCTGGCGGACGAAAATTTACAAACTGCCCTTACCAGATTGATGGGACTGATTAAATTCGCCCGCCAGATAGCGTTCACCGGCATAGATTTTGAATCTCTAAGCAAGGAAATACGCCGTGTGAAGGAGAAATCAATTGCCAGCCTCCCACAACTAGTGGAACAGTTCAAGTCAAAAGCCACTGAGGCTGGCGCCATAGTTTATGAAGCTGAAGATGCCGAGGATGCCAATAATTATGTGCTGAAACTGTCACAAAAACACGATGTGAAACATATAGTCAAATCAAAGTCCATGCTGGGCGAAGAAATCGAGCTGAGAGAGCATCTTGAGCAAGCCGGCATTAAGGTAACGGAAACTGACATCGGTGAGTGGATTGTCCAGCTAGCTGGGGAACGGCCAGCGCATATAGTAGGACCAGCGGTACATAAGACCATCGAGCAGGTAGCTGAGCTCATCTCCAAGGCTACCGGTCAAGAGCTTGGAACTGACCCTCAAGCTCTCCTGGATGCAGCACGTAGCGCATTGAGGCAGACTTATATCGATGCTGATATGGGTATTTCGGGAGCTAATATCGCCATAGCTGAGACGGGGACTTTGACCATCGTAACCAACGAAGGTAACGGCTGTATGGCGACCACTTTGCCTCCGGTTCATGTGGCAGTGGTTGGCTATGAAAAGATAGTATCAAGCTGGGAAGATGCCGCAGCCATATTCAGATTACTCAGTAGATGCACTGCAGGCATGAAGATGCCGGTATATATCTCCCACATCACCGGTCCCAGTCTTACTGATGCCATCCCTGGATCAATACTGCACGGCGCCGGAGGTCCCGGCGAAGTCCACATTGTTCTGGTGGACAATGGGCGCCTGCAGATGAGAGAAGCTGCTGAGTTCAGGGAAGCGCTGTATTGCATTAAATGTGGTACCTGTCTTAATGTCTGCCCTGTTTTTGCCTCGCTCGCCGGGCAGACTTACGGACATATATACCAAGGCGGAATCGGTACTGTGTTGACAGCATTTTTACATGGCATGGACAATGCTGAAGACATAGCCAGCCTGTGTCTGAGCTGCATGGCTTGTAAGGAAGCCTGTCCAGCTGGCATCGATATACCACGAATGATAACAAAGCTAAGAGCCAGCTTGGCAGAAGAAAAAGGCTTGCCGTGGATGAGCAAGGTGGCTTACCGAGGGATATTAAAGTACCCACAAAGGTTAGATAGCACCGTAAAAGCCGGCTCATATTTGCTGCAACCTTTCGCTGACAAGGATTCTATGATAAGGCGGCTTCCCTATCCGTTAAATTCTCTGACTCAAGCCATCAGCTTACCGGCACCGACACATCAACCAATACGTGACAGGTTGAAGAACCACTGGACACCAAAAGAAGTAGGCAAGCCCAAGGTGGCTTTCTACTCCGGCTGTATTGCCGCTTATGCCTATCCCGAAATCGGTGAGGACGTGATCAATGTCATTAAAGAATACGGCGCCGAGCCTTATTATCCTATTGGCCAGGCATGCTGTGGCGCTCCGGCTTTCTTTGCCGGGGACTTTGACACGGCTTTGAGTTTAGCCAAAACGAACATCGCTGCCCTGGAAGAGATGAGCCCGGATTATATCGTCACCGTATGCCCAGGTTGCGCTACCGTGATACAACGGGAGTATCCAGAACTAACCACCAGTGAGCCTGAGTGGAACCAGCGAGCCAGAGCCATCTCTGACAAAATTCGTGACTTCTCCCAGCTAGTCCTCGAATTAGAACCTTCGGCAGAAAAAAAGCCTTCACGAAATCGGAAAATTACCTACCATGACCCCTGTCATCTTAAACGAGGTATAGGCATCTCCAATGAGCCCAGAAAATTGCTCGAACGAGAGGGTTTCGAGTTGGTGGAGATGGCAGACGCCGATGCCTGTTGCGGCTTCGGTGGCCACATTGTACTTGACTATCCAAAGCTATCTGCTGCAATATTAAAACGAAAACTGAAAAACATTGAGGCGACCGGCGTTGACACTGTAGTAACCAATTGCTTACCTTGCGTGCTACAACTCAGAGGCGGCCTTGATAAAATCCACACCAAAACAAAAGTAATACACAGCGCTGAACTGCTATCGAAGTGCCGGGAGGCTACATAGCAAGAACCCATTATAACCTGAAAGTGATTGTTTAAGTAAACCATGATATTATAGCCTCCGAAGTCGGATATTTCAGGATCAGATATATATGAACTCGAAGCTCAAATTCAAAGGGTTATTTCTTATCCTGGCTGTTCTCACGGCTCTGGGTTTATTTCTAAGTAGTTCCGTTGCTACTACCGCAGCCAACCGGATGTACCATTACGAGTCCATAAATGTTGACATCCAGATTCTGGAAAATTCAGACCTAGTAATCAGCGAGACACAGACTTTCGCTTTCACCTCAGGCGATTTCCATTACGGGTTCAGATCGATACCCACCGACAGACTTGAATCGATCGACAACGTAGAAGGCTGGGAAGACGGTCGGCAATACCAGTTGAATCCGTTGGTAAAAGAGTGGATAGAGATCCGGCAAAAAACTGGCAC
>CP070642.1:223608-226877 GCA_020354105.1 Chloroflexota bacterium
AATGGGTTCCAAGAATCTTAAGGCAATTGCAGTTCGGGGACAACAGGACCTCCCGGTCTATGATTTGCCCCACTTGCTGGCAGAAGCTGATAAAGCCTACAAGTATATGAAGGAACACAAATTCTTTAAATTATGGCAACAGCAAGGCCTAATGAACGACATCGAGTACGCCAACACCATAGGGATAATGCCAGCGTATAACTTCAAAGACAGTGTCTTCGCTAAATATGACCAGATTAATGGTACTACCATGCTCAATCACTATAAGATAGGTGATAGCGCGTGTTTCTTATGTCCAATGTGCTGTGGTAATATCTGCCTCGTAAGACATGGTAAATATGCAGGCACCATAGTTGAAGGTCCAGAGTATGAATCATGTGCCATGCTGGGACCCAACCTAGGCATAGATAATTTTGCTGCCATACTCTCGGTAATTCATCTTTGTGATGAATTCGGCATAGATACTATTTCTGCAGGCAATATAATAGGCGCAGTAATAGAGGGATATGAGAAGGGGATACTATCCCTCTCCGATCTTGATGGCCGTGAAATCAACTGGGGAGAGGTGGACGCGATCCAAGAGCTACTCAAGAGAATCGCACACAGAGAGGGCATCGGTGACATTCTCGCTGACGGATCTCGCCGCATTATTGAAACGTGGCCTGAAATGGATAAGATCATTCTCCAGGTAAAGGGACTTGAGCAGTCAGCTTACGACAGTCGAGCAGGTATTTCTATGGCATTGGCTTATGCAACCTCAGATGTGGGCGCACACCACACACGCGCCTGGACCATTGCCAAGGAAATGGAGGAGGGACAGAACTGGACCGATGATGAAAGGGTTGACACAGTAATCTATCATCAGAAACTTCGCCCTCTGTTCGATATGCTTGGCGTCTGCCGTCTCCCCTGGATTGAGTTGGGCCTTAACGAACAGCACTACGAGAAATTCTACGAATTTGTAACTGGCAAGGAAATGCCGTTGGAGCGACTCCTGGCACTATCAAATGATATCTACGACCTGACGCGCCTGATAAATACTCACCTTGGTATCCGCCGAAAGGATGACTCCCTGCCATACAAAGTATGGTCGAACCCACCACTTACGGGTCCAAACGCTGGCAAGGTGATTGACCGGGAGCACTTCCAGAAGCTTCTGTCTCTTTACTACCAGAAGCGTGGCTGGGATAAAAACGGAATACCACCTGCTGCACTGGAAGCAAATTTCAACGATTAGATAGCTGATATCTATCTTTAGTCCTTTGAAGGTTCCATTTTCAACAGGAATGTCATAGCTAAAGTAACCAGATTCATACTCGCAAGCACCGCTGTTCCGGCCAAAAAACTGCTTGTCAGGTCCACGAGAGCTCCCATTACCATTGGCCCGGCAAATCCACCGACTTCGGCTACACAGAAGAACATACCTGCCGCCGACCCCATATATTTTGAGCCCACTTCTGGCATATCCATCAAGATTAATAGAAGCATCGGTAAGAATGACATCATGGCAAAACCGAATACTACCAGACCGACATACAACAGGACTCCTGATGCATTAACAACGACAAACAATGTGAGAGCTGTTAATACCGCAAGCAATAATATCGAACGCCCTCGCAAACCCGGCGGCACAAGCCGTGGAATAATCAGGGTCGCTGGTATACTTGCCAGAGTAGGTACCGCAGCCATAATTCCAGCCAATTCAGGAGATAATCCCCTATTCTCCAGTATCTTGGGAAGCCAATTCAGGAAACCGTGCATCGTGGCAAATGATAGAAGACCCATTGTGAGAACTATTTGGACATTCCGAATTTTCATAAGTCTGGCAAAGATGCTGCCAAATCTATCGCCTCCAGAAAATGCTGGCGACTTAGTCTCTCTGGCCAGCGAAACCCACAGCAAAGCTACCGCAAATGTCACCAAACCATACCAAAGGAAAGTATGTCGCCAGCTGAATCCAGCCAGCGGCATTACCAGGCTATTTGTCAGCGCAAGGGCAAAAATCCCTCCTACTCTGGGCCCGGTCATATAGATGCCCACTGCCATGCCACGACTCTTTCCAACAAACCACGTCGAGATAACCTTGGGGCAGCCTATGGATATCAGCGGACCACCGACACCATAGAGGGCTACCGCCAAGAACATGCCCACAAATCCGTCGGCTGAAAATCGTAAGACCATGGATAGCCCCATAATCACAGCACCGGCAAGAAGAGAAATTCGGGCACCCAATTTGTCCGTAAGAGCACCGGCGATGACAGATATGAAAATGTAGGATAGCGGCCATGAACCCGCAATAATTCCCATCTGTGTATACGATATATTGAGATCCCTCATAATTGGGGTGACAAGTGGAGCTAGCGAGTAGGCCACCAAGCCAAACATGCTGTAGAGAAGCCATGTGAGACCAAGCATTACCCAGCGGTACCGGTTTTGATGTGGTGAAATCATATAGTTATGAGGCATGCTCGCCTCAGTATAGCATATTGCTGATTTAATCGTTGGTAAGCATCTGACACATTTCAGGTTTACTAACAAACCATGTTAAAAGAGATTACCTTTAGGCGTGCGACTATAGTAACCTTGGCCACCTGAAGTCTGCGTTCGTAATACTGGCTTTCATATTTGGGGCAAAGACATCATGCTGACCTACGAGAGCTGGTGTGAAACCGCAGAATAGTAGATCCACCACTTGTTAGGTAACAGTCAGTGGGAGATCGAAGTTAATAGTCGTAATACCGAATTCAATCCTGAAAACCATGCAACGGCATTACTGGATAATGAGAGATGGCAAGCTACTTCTGGCTTCTACACTACCAAGTGAAAGAGTTACTTCTTTCTCGATTTTAGCCATAGGAAACCTGTAATCAAAAGAATGGAGGCTAGCGCTGCAAGCATAATCCACATCCATGGGAAACCTCCGCCCACTACATTGTTCGTAGCATCTTGTGATGTGCTGACATAGAATAGAATAGACATTGTCCACCGACCATTGTTAGCAGCGCCATCTACTGCTCTCACCCGCCAGTAGTAGGGTGCATCCCTCACTTCCAGCTGTTCTTCCACTGTAAGGGTATACTCTGAATCGGCTAGTCCGATCTTCTCGACTACTATCTCTGTCAGCTCAGCGTCCGCTCCAACCTGGAGTATGTACTCCACACCGCTAGGATCATCGACATCCTCCCAATCAAAATGTGTAGCTGCTCCTTGGGTAGAACCGACCGCTGGTACTAAGGGCGGCGTTAATGGTGGCGCCATTGATTCCATAA
>CP070642.1:226977-235740 GCA_020354105.1 Chloroflexota bacterium
CAAACCTTTGAACGACAATACTACGCGTTTGGATTACCACAAGGCAGTGAGCTTAGAGAGCGCATTAATCGCCTTCTGGTCCAAAGAATCAGTCAGCCGGAATGGCAGGACATTCTCCAGAAGTATCTGGGAGAGTGATAAGAAACTCCTTGAATTTTTGTGTCAATTAGTATTATAAACAGGTCGGAGTTTATAGAATCTTCAAGGAGACAAAAAATGCGAGGCTCAATTTTATGCGTTTTAGCGATGGCTGCTGTGATATTAGCCGGTTGCCACCCTGCCGGGCCGGCCTCGGTCGGAACCGGCAGAGCCAGCTACAATATGGTCATCCAGCGAACCAACAATGAGCAGCTTTTACTAAACCTCGTGCGACTTCGATATCGAGATACGCCGTACTTCCTCGAAGTGAGCAGTGTGGCAACTACTTTTGACTTCACGGCCTCCGCAGCCGGAGCCATTTCATTGCCGGAGTCGGAAAGTAACACATATGATCTTGGAGCCGGAATCAGCTTCTCCGAGCAGCCAACCGTTTCATATACACCGCTTCAGGGAGAGGACTTTGTGAGACAATTAATGTCTCCGATTGATTTGAACACGATTATTTTGCTTTACCACTCGGGGTGGTCTGTTGAGCGGATCTTTCGCGTCTGTCTGCAGAGTATTAATAACATCCCCAACGCCCCGAGTGCATCCGGCCCCACGCCTGGTTATGTGCCGAAGTACAAAAGCTTCCGAGAGGTCGCCAGATGCCTGCGGCAGTTACAGCTAAAAGGTGCCCTGGATATGTGTCACGCACCTTCAGGGGACCCTAATAATCCAATCGTCGAGATCCATATCTCCAATGAAGTTTTGCAATCGAGCGAGGTCAGGCAGCTCTATGACCTGCTCGGTTTGGAGTACGGACGAAGCAGTTTCCCTGTGATTACTAATGTCCGGGCCGCTGATAAAACCCGTATAGTCACCCGGTCACGTTCTTTAATGGGAAGCTTGTTTTTTGCTTCACAAAGCGTCGAGGTGTCCCCGGATGATGAACAGGCGGGTCATGTGACCATAACCAGGGATGAGCAGGGCAATCGCTTTGACTGGCGACAAGTAACCGGAGAGTTAATGCATATCCACTGGTCTGAGCAAAAGCCAAAAAACGCCTACGTGGCTGTGGGCTACCGCGGCAGGTGGTTTTACATTGACGACAGTGACCTGACGTCAAAATCAACCTTTTCACTGCTGATGCAGCTTTTTGCTTTGCAGGCTGGTGAGATAAAATCGACCGCTCCAGTCCTAACACTTCCGGTGGGCGGATGAATAAAGGAATTACCAGGAGACGAATATCCGGTTTAAATGGATAACTCATTAATCCCCTGTTATCATCGGACTTGTAGTCGTAGCAGGTGCCATAATTGGTGTGCTCTTCAGCAAGGGAGTTCTGGGCAAGAAAGCAGCCAAAGTCCAGAAGGGCAAAAAGGCCACCACAGCCAAGAAAGCAACTAGAGCCAAGAAAGTCACCAAGGGCAAGAGGGGTAGAAGAACAAAGGCATAAGCCATAAACCTCCAAAATCCTGATATTCATTGTGCTCGTGCTAAGCGCACGAGCACAATGACATTACTTACATACACTGCTGCTCACAGGATTTGCCGCAACAATAGTTCATTCCCCATATTACCTGTGGTGACCCGTACTCCGAAAATCAGCCCAGCAATAACGCTAGTCTTCGATCAAACGCTTCCCCATATTGACTAGTTCTTCTTTGTTGTACCCTATACTCTGGTAGAATTTCATCACGTTTGCATTTTCTGCCCTTATCATTAGATTTATCTTTGGGCATCCAATGGCTAATAACTTATCCTCGATTGCCTCCATCATCTGTTGTCCGTATCCATTTCTTTGATAACTTGGGTCCACAGCTAAATAGTAAACCCAACCCCGGTGACCGTCGTAACCTCCCATCACCGTTGCCATCACCCTATTATCTACTACACCTACCAAGAATAGTCCAGGACCAAGTTCGAGTTTGCGTTTAATATCGGTTCTAGGGTCATTCCATGGACGCGTAAGCTCGCATTTATGCCATAGTTCGATAACAACATTCTCGTCTTCAGATGTGTATGGTCGGATTATCACTTTAATGTCCCCCTGTGGTTACTCCGTTGTAGCCGGATTGTATCATAATCTCCGGTGTATCATTAATAAATAATGTCCGCTATTTGACACCTATTGCCGAACCAAATAAAATTCCCAATTTAAGGGGGTGCTATCATGAGCGAAACCATCGGTCAGTTGTTCCCAATGGACAAAAAACACTGGTGGCAGGTGGCGGTACGGGGGCTCGTAGCTTTGCTATTCGGCATTTTACTCCTCGCCTGGCCAGGGGTCAGTCTGTTCTTATTCGCCATCTTCTTCGGTGCCTACGCTTTCGTAGATGGTATCTTTACACTGGTGGCTGCGGTTAACTACAAGGCGGGAGCAGGACAGCGCACCTGGCTATTTGTCCGAGGTATATTCGGTATCATCGTCGGCATCATTACCTTTTTCTGGCCCGCTATTACAGAGCTGGCATTAGTATTCCTTATCGGAGCCTGGGCACTGGTCACCGGCATAATGGAATTGAATTTTGCCTTCAGGTCTGTCAAGGAAACAGGCGCCAAGTGGCTATTTGCCGTAAGCGGTATCCTGTCTATCATACTGGCTATCCTGTTACTGGTCCGCCCCATAGCTGCCATCATTGCAGTTATATGGATAATCGGGGCTTACGCCGTAGTAGTCGGCATACTGCTCATCATTCTCGGTTTTATGCTGCGCAGCTCAAAAGCCAGTAAATAATTGATACTGATACAGCAATTTCATTGCCAGTTGCCTGTTGTCAAATCGATAGTAATATTATTATCCGGCGGCTCCAGGTCATTCCACAGACTTATAACCATGCCCTTGTAGTAGATAACCACCACTCTGCCCATTATACTTAGTCCCCTGCTTTGTAGGGCTTCCTGGCCTGCTGGGAGGTTCTCATCACCGGCGTAATGAGCTAGGAAAGCCTGGGCAGCCTGCTCGGCGAGTTTCTCCGCTTCAGCCTGGCTAACCTTGTAACCCATTATGGTGCGGATGGCGATGCCTTCTATGCCACCCTGTACGTATTCCCTGGCATACTCTTGAAAATCATCAGTATGCGAACTTATCGACTCTACGTGTTTGGTTTGCACCGTAGCTTTCTGCGCAGCGTCTATGCTCACGATACGGTAAGGGATAGGATATGTAACCAGGGAGCCAGTTTCAATATCGAAGACGAATTTGTTTGTTTCTTGCCAGCGCGCCACGGTTATATCCTGGGCATGGTAGTGGCCGGTGAAAACCAGGCGCGCATTGTACATCGCCAGCAATTTCGAGACCGTAGGGAAATCATCCACTATGTATTCGCCGTAGTTCTTTTCCTGCCCGACGTAATGCTCAACGATGCCATGATGCAGCATTACAATAACCGCCTTACCTTCTCTGGCGGCCTTCTCCAGCATTTCTTCAATCCACTCTAAGGTAGCGACACTAAATTTGCCGTCGGTGATGGGTTCTTCATCCTCAATATTTTCCCGGTATATGCAGGAATCCAGGGCAAACAGCCACAGTCCGTCTTGCAGCTCGGCTACATAACTAAGCGAAGCGGGGTCGCGGTAGAGCGCTTCCTTGTACCCAAATTCATCGTAAATCTGTGCGAACTCCGCCGGCGTTACGTTAGGCACACGTTCGGTCCTATCACCTATATACGTAAATGAGTGGCCGTTTTTAACATCGTGATTGCCCGGCACCACATATACCTGTTTTCCACCGGCTTCCAGCTGGCCCAAATAGCCTGCCACAAGTTCGTGCGAGACGCGCTCACCGTCCTTTGTCACGTCTCCTGGTACTAAAACGAAGCCAGCCCTCTCGTTTTCTATAGCAGCAATAGCCGCCTCCATTATCTCCGTGCTTTCTATCAAAAGCTTCCGGTCATCTGCCAGTTAGTCTTCGAATGCCTTTCCCTCAGTACCCAATGTGGGGTCATATATATGTGGGTCACTGAAAACCACGAAGCTTGTCTCAGGATAGGCTGGCACCGCCTCCAGGAGCGTGTGCAGGGCAGCATCTGACTCATACCTGAATTTCGGCTCGGTTTCCTTGCCAGCCGAACAGGCAACGATACTGACGAGTACCAGTAAACAGAGTGCTACATGCAATATTTTCGTTAGTGCTCTCATCTGACCCTCCTGTATTTAACTGCTTTTAAAGAGGATTATACTATACCTGACCACTGTTGAGAACCTGCACATGAGACGAATGCAATAAGTGATAGGGCTCACTGGACAGCTCTCGAACTTATGTTTGGGCAGAAAGAATTTATTCCGTTGCTACAACAGTTACTACCATCCTATGCATGATCCATCGTTTTAGCTATACTATATACATTTATATTGAGCCGGTCTTGAATCTGGTATACACTTACTTTTATGGGGGCAACTATGAAAAAGAATGAGGGCTGGGCAGCTAAAGAGGTTGCCCATCAATATATGAAAATCGTGGACGTCGCCATTCCCTATCGCAAAGAGATTCTATCGATTATTGCCGGATTAGCAACTGCATTTGTTACAGAACGTCCTAAAGTATTAGACCTTGGTTGCGGTTATGGTGATGTTACCGCTGAAGTGTTGAAGATGAAGCCTGAGGCATCAGTTTGCCTGGTTGATTTTTCTGACGAAATGATTAGGCTCAGTAGTGAGCGGTTCAAGGACAATCTAGGAATTAGACTAGTTAAGCATGACTTGAATACTGGTATTACCGATACTGCAATTGGAAAAGGATTCGATGTGGTTGTCTCCTGTTTTGCTCTGCATCACATTGAATTCACAAATAGGGTTAAACTGTATTCAGAAATTAGAGAAGCTCTTAATGAAGATGGCTTATTTATAAACGGGGACCGCTTCAAAGAGGATTCTCCTGTTATTGACGAATGGGTCTTTAACGATTGGATTTCGTATAGGGTACAACAGATAAGAAAAAAGTTAGGCAAAGAAACGACCCTGGCTGAAGAAAAGCAAACACAGAATGTATCAGACAAAAAACTTGGAGACAAACCTGGAACGATATGGGACATGCAGCGCGATCTTAAGAAGGCTGGTTTCCGACACGTGGATTGCCTTTGGAAATATCAAACTCTGGCAATAATAGCCGCCGCCAAGTAAAGCAAATTAGAAATAAATTTGTGGTGATGATACCTCCTAAATGGTGGGCAGTAATGGACGGAAAGAAGAACTTCCAGTTTTTTTTATCTTGATATGAGCTTTTTACAGAGTTCTAATTCTGGTTACCTTATATGGCAAGTATCCTAGAACTCATGGTTGCCTTTCAAAGGGAAAGTATTGACTACAAATATTGACTATAATTGAAGCAGCATCTTCGAAGATAAGACGGTGTGTGTTTACAACCAAATCATAGTTCAGAGGATCTTCCAATTCAGCATGGAAATATCTCTTGGTAAACTCGCGGCGGCTACTGTCAAAGTGTTCCACCTCTTTCTTAGCAGCTTCTTCATCAAGCCGTAGATCTTCCATGACACGTTTTATTCTCAGTTCCAGTGGTGCTACGACGAGAACATGAAAAGCATCTGGAAAGTCTCTCAAGATAAACTGGCTGCCTCGTCCACGAATTACACAAGATCCGCTTCCAGCCAGTTCTTTTATCACAGATTCCAGGCCAGCAAGATAGCGAGTATCATCCAGAGATATTTGCCAGGTTGGTAGATATGCCGCCTCGTAATATCCGCTATGCCCTAAAGCTTCCATGATACGCCCTAGCAGAGTGCCAGGTGGCATTTCTTTTGTTGCGATATCTTGTTTGGGCAAATGAACTTGCTCAGCTATTTGAGCGATGATTTCTCGGTCGACGTAGTCTGTGTGGAGCTTATCCGCAACCAGCTTTCCTATCTCAGGAGCACCGCTCCCCAATTCGCCTCGAATCGTAACTATAGACATTTATTGCCTCCTTGTCACTCATGCCAATATGTGACCTGCCCCCAACAATTATACCAAATGGCTAATATATCGCGTCTGTGCACAATGCGCTAAAAAGTACACTTGCTATTGATTCATTAGATTAATGTCTTTAAAATGATAGCCAGGTTAAAAATAACTATGGAAATTCGGAAAGCAACCGCCTCAGATGAACAGCCAATAATCGATCTTCTAAATCAATTCCCGCCCTCAGACCAGATGACCTCTGACTCGGCGGCTATTAGCAACACGTTCCGTCAAATAATTCAGAACTCCGAGCTCGGTTCTATTCTAGTTGCTGAGGAGAATGCAGACATAATAGGGGTAATAGCTCTATCATATCCCGTTGCACTGCACTGTGGTGGCTTATATGCCTGTATTGAAGATTTCATAGTTTCAGAGCAGGCGAGAGGTAAAGGAGTCGGAGGTGCTTTGGTTAAGGCAGCAATTGATGAAGCAACCAGGAAGGGCTGCTATGAGATCCAGGTGAATAATCCCAGTGATTTGGGTTATCCTGTATACATGCGTTGCGGCCTGACCAGCACCGGCAGACATCTGAGGATGAAGCTAAAACAATAGATGGTACCGTGGATAAACAATTTGTGTTCCTGTTCAGTGGGCATATTGCACTATAGCCAGCATTGTTGAGAGGAGCTGAAACCTGGTCTAATTTTGAGTGGACAAATTTGTACAGAAATTAGCTATGATTTGTAAACTTTTGCAAGCAGTAGTGGGCGGTACTGTACAATACGCAGAACTAAGACGTTTGAATTAGTGTTCAGCTTATAAACACCATCATAAACCTGTAGCTTCGTTCACACCCAGCACTAAGTTCATATTCTGCACAGCTGTTCCAGAGGAACCTTTACCCAAGTTATCAAAACGCGCAGAAAGTAGAATTCTATCCCTGCCACCGAAGACAAATATTTCAAGATTATTAGTGCCATTACAGTCTGAAAAAGTCATGAAGCCATTGTGCAAATAATCGTCCGATGGATAAGGCATCACTTTAATGAAGCGCTCTCCGGCATAGTATTCAAACAGAACCGCTCTGATATCCGTGGCAGACAGTTCCTTCTTTAGGTAGCGCACTATGAGTGGGATAAAGAGAATTTCACCGTTATATATATTGACCACGGTAGGAGTGAAAGAAGGTGGGTGAACCAGACCGACAATCTTAGTCATTTCAGGAATGTGTTTGTGGTCAGCCACAAGAGAATATGGGCGGGGATTTTTTATCTCGTTGGACGCATCCTCGCTTTCATAATCTACAATCATGGATTTACCACCGCCACTATAACCGACAACGGCATAGCTGGTGACTGGGTAATCCGGAGCGATAACACCTTTGAACACAAGCGGATAAAGCATAGAAATGAAACCTGTAGCATGACAACCAGGTACGACAATCCTCTTTGAATTTCTTATCAAGGTTCGTTGCTCTTCCCTAAGTTCAGGAAGACCATAAATCCAGCCCTCTGTGATACGATGAGCAGTTGAGCCATCTATCACGCAGACCGACTTGTTTGTGATGAGACTCACAGACTCGCGAGCGGCATTATCCGGCAGGCAAAGAAAAACAATGTCCACTTCGTTTAGCAGTTTTTGCTTAGTTTTTGGATCCTTACGCTTCCCTACCGATATCTCAATTAGGTCAATGTCCGTTCTATCTTTTAACCGCTTATGTATTCTTAGCCCAACGGTACCATGCTGGCCATCAATAAATACTGTCTTTTTCATCTGGTTATCCCTTCGTCCACCCGCCGCTTTAGTCATGCCGTGCAGAAACAATTCGAAAAAGATAAGCAACTACCTGTTTTTAAGTGTATGTTTATTATAGTTTATTAAGACTCGAATGGAAATGAAGATAGCACAACTCGCCGAGTGTTTTCTAAATGTAGTGTGAATCTTATGTCAACGAAAGATTAACTACTGCTGCCCAAAAAGTTCAAGGAAATATAACTGGGCCAGTCTGGACAGTTCCCGAACTTTTATTCGAGAAGAAAGGTCTGATTCAAAGGGTAAAACAATTACTAGTCGAAGGCTCAGCGGCCTCCGAACCGAGCGAACCCTGCGTGGAATCCGTGCACAACCACGGTCGCGTTCCCTAGCATCTGGGCCTTTTTGCGCAGTTGCTCCAACAGGCCCTCATTTATTTCGCCGTAGATGTTAATTGTCAGCATCCTGACAAAGTCGGCGAATTTGGGGAATTCAGGCCCTGCCACCTTCATGTGAAATTCCAACGAAGCGGAGTCAGGATGGATGTGGATAACGGTCATTCTTTTACCACCCTCCGTGAAATACACGTTATAAGCTATTATCCGAGGCTCTTTAGCCTTAACCAACTCTGCTAACTCTTTGATGGCTGCCTTGAGCTCATCAAGCCTTCCATCGCGGACCTCTGAATGGTCGATGTAGACAATTGACTTTTGCTCGGACATATTTCCCTCCGTTCAGTTACGTGCGTAGCACTTTCCAGACTGAATGCATTATCAATAAATACTATTTTAACATGGAGGGAATTGCCACGTAAATTGAAGCTAAAGTTAGGCGATGTTATTACCTAGATGGTGGGCGATAGTGGACTTGAACCACTGACCCCCTGCGTGTAAAGCAGGTGCTCTAACCGCTGAGCTAATCGCCCATAATGGTACGCCTGGTGAGATTTGAACCCACGACCTCAGCCTCCGCAGGGCTGCGCTCTATCCGCTGAGCTACAGGCGCATGGTGCCGAAGGAGGGATTTGAACCCTCA
>CP070642.1:235840-239130 GCA_020354105.1 Chloroflexota bacterium
AGAGCCAGCGAATTCTTCACCCGCAATATCTGCCAAGTACAAGTAGCCGAACACATTTAGCCGGTGATTAATGGTGACTACGACCACGTTACCGCGCTTGGCGAGTCTAGCACCGTTATACTGGGTTTCTGAGCCAGCGCCTTGAGCAAAACCACGACCATGTAGCCATACCATGACCGGACGCTTGCCGCCATCACCCACAGCCGGCGTCCAGACATTCAATACCAGGCAGTTCTCACTCTGGGGGAGGTATCGGATGTGCCCCTCCGTGCGTGCGTATGTGTAAAGCCGTGCTTCATCAATTAGGTGCCCTATCTGCGGGCAGACTGGGCCGTAATCTCCGGCGTAACGCACACCTGTCCACGGTTCAACTGGTTTTGGTGGCAAAAATCGTCGGTTGCCGCCGGTCGGCGCACCGTACGGGACACCTTTAAAGGCAAAAACCTCTCGTTCCAGATAACCACATATTTGCCCTGCTGTTGTTTCAACGATTTTTTCGTTCATGACTTACTCCTTTATGTTTGTGAATTGCCATTAAAAGAGAGGCGCATCGATAATCCGATTATATGGCTAAAAAAAGAGCCTTGTCAAACAAATATGCAATCGGATTAAGTGTATTTATTACCATATGATTACTATGTAACTGGCTGGTATATCCGGCTTGTTAGCCAGCTTCGTTAACTATGCATAGTTTAGAGTTAAAATTCTGGCTAAATTTACAGAGTGGAGGTACGCCTATCTTACTGGATTGTGAACTCTTCAAAATGTTTTTTTGGCGGCTGGATCCTTGGCCCATATCATCAGTACACCCGTTATAAAGCAGAGAATCGCTGGTATTAAAAAAGGCGCAAATGTTACCGTCAAATCTCCTGTATAATCAGCTACATAACTTACAGTTATTGGACCGAGAACCATTCCGATATCCCCCATAACACGGTAAACACCCATGGATGTGCCCAGTTTATCTTTAGGTGCAACATCAGCAGGCCAAGCCGCGATGGAACCTTGGAGACCGGTGGCTAAACCGTAAAAAGCCATGACGCCAATAAGGCTGTTCAAGCTTCCCTGCAGTGGAATCAATAACGCGACAATACCACTCAAGAAGAGGCAAGCCATTATAGGTTTCTTTCTCCCGACTTTATCAGAGAGAAAACCAGAAGGGAAAGTGCATAGAGCAGTAGCAACGGCCGCCACCGTCATCAGTATTCCAATTTTATCCTCGGACAAGCCCAGGTTAAGAGAGGCGTATAGTGGAACAAGCGTCGAACGAAGACCGGATCTCAGGAAAAAAAGTGCTAAAACTGAGCAATTTACAAGGAGGAATGGACGATTCAATAAGACACTGGGAACGTCTTTCACGCGCATTTTTGACTGTGTTGTCTGTGCAGAATCTGCTGTCTCCTTCAAAGGCAATGTGGCTATTAGACCAACTAGGGCAAACGTGGCATATGCATAAAAGGGCGCGTGGAGGCCGAAATGAAAAGCGATATAGCCACCGATAGTGGGTCCAAAAGAAGAGCCTGCGAAAATGAGTCCCGAATACAGAGCCATGTATCGACCTCGGGACTCGCCAGCAGTTACCTGCGCAACCCAAGTTGTTGCCGAAGTCACGTAGAGAGCGGAACCTATACCTTGAACAATACGTGCTAAGATTAACCAAGCATAGTTGTTAGCTGTGCCAGCTACGATTGACGACAAGATTATCAATAATAACCCGAATATCATATTTCTCTTTCTACCGAAACGATCTGCCAGAAAGCCAGCTGGTATGTCCATCACCACACGGGCTAAGGCGAACGCTGATATTGCCCATCCGACAAGCGCTACGGGAATAGAGAATGAAAGTGCATACTGGGGAAGAACAGGTGAAATGATACTAACACCCAGTATAACAAAGCTCGAAACCAATGAGAGGTTTAAGATTACGAATAGTCGCTGCTTCATTTATAAAAGACCCATTATGTGCATGTCTCATAAGTTGTTGTCAATAATTATTTAGCAGGATATGCCGAATGAGCTGAAGGGAAATCAACAAATATCACTATACTATAGCCCTAAGAGGTTAATGCATCAAAGTCTAGGCTCGAGCTTCGTTGCTAACAGCTGTAATCACCCAACAATACGACCGACTGCAATTCAGTAATCAAAAGAGGCTGACATGAACCATTGATAGCAAAGCCTGTCCATGCCTTATTATTATTTTAGCAATATTACGACAAGGGGAGGTGGGAAAATCTCCCTGTAACTTCTACTTCCTCGATGGCCTTTGGCTTACCATAAAATTTTCTAGGCAGAACCAAGTGTTCTTTGGGTCTAATCTATTCAATTACGTATTCTCAAACTTCCCGTTTATGGATTCATTTTTCGCCAACTGAAGGTGCGGTTAGCAAGCTTATCATACCGGCAATGACTAAACCCGCAAAGCCAAACCATACAATCTGGTAGCTACCGAGTATATCAAATACTAACCCCGCCAGAGGCGGCCCTACCATGCTACATAGCGCTGCTACACCCATAACCAGGCCAAGGACGGTGGCCAATCTGACTCTGCCGAAGTATTCCCGCAGCAAAGCTGGCATCATGGGGACAGGCCCTCCCCATCCGAGGCCTACTAAGACAAGGGATGGTACAAGCATCCATGTCCTCGCAGTAGCGATAAAACCAAAAGAAAGCAAACCTAAACTAGTAATTACAAAGCCCAGAGATGCTACCCGCCTTTTATCAAATCTATCGCCAAGCCAGCCAAAGCTGAGGCGGCCCACAATACTTGTTAATGGTATGACGCTAGCTACTAGGCTAGAGAACGACCTGGTGAAGCCAACGCTACCCAGATAAGGCATTACATGGGTTATGACGGCGTTCACCACTAGGATATGGCACATAAACCCCATTGCGATGTGCCAGAAAACACTACTCTTCAAGACTTGCTTAACTCTGATATCCAACCCGTTACCTTGTGCTGAGGATTGGTCTTCGCTGGCGGGTAGTTTTTTGTGGAGGTCACCATCCGGTAAATAGCCATATTGCTCGGGCTTATGCCGAAAAAGAAGTGACAACGGTAAAAGGATACCCAACGCACCGAAGCCAACAATTGCCATCGCTGTCCGCCATTCGAATATGTCAATGAGTCGCGCTGCCAAGGGAACCATAAAGCCTCCCATGGCAGTACCGCTAACTAAAATACCCGTAGCTATGGTGACCTTCTTTTGAAACCAGTTGCCCACAGTTGCTATAGGCACAACGCCAATACAAGTGCTTATACCCATAGCTATCAAGATGTAGGCTCCGTA
>CP070642.1:239230-242965 GCA_020354105.1 Chloroflexota bacterium
GCACGGTATTCCCCATCAACCAATCTTTGTTTCGGGATACCTGCTGGCTGTGCTGTTTGCCCACGGTATATTGACGTCGGCTATTAATATCTCATCGCCTAGCTGTTATAATGCTGATCATGGCTTGCGCACCATCTTAGCCTTGCTTGTGTACTCATCCATCTTTTTCCTGATGGCTATCTTGTCGTACTTGCCCACGCTTGTCTTGGGTACATCGTCGCAGATGGCAACATAAACGGGAAGCATCCATCTGGTTATCTTACCCTTATCCACACCCTCTCTTTGTAAGTGTGTAAGTATGTCTTCCTCAGTTGCTTTGGTGCCGGATGCCAACTTTACCAGAGCCATGGGGATTTCTCCCCACTTCTCGTCAGGAACGCCCACATAGGTAGCCTCCAGAACGAAATCGGCGTTGCATGTCAGGTTTTCCAGCAAAACGGTGGGCACCATCTCGGAGCCACTCCTGATTACGTCGGTTATCCTATCGGTGATTATTACGTAGCCGTCCGTGTCAACCTTGGCCGCATCTCCGGTATGAAACCAGCCGTCCTTCCAGGCGGCGGCTGTCCTCTCCGGGTCCTTAAAATATTTCTCCATGATCCAGTGCCCTCTCAGTACTATCTCACCTATTGTCTGATTATCGTGTGGCACATCCTTACCATTCTCATCAATAACCCGGCAATCAATCATTGGCCTAGATACGCCGGTCTTGACCAGAACCTCGTCGATCTTTTCCTCTGGCCAGTCTACCATGTTGCGCTTAATGCCGGCACTCAAAACACCGGCCATGGTTTCGGACATACCATAGCCCGAAGTGGCTCTCATGGTTGGGAACAGCTTCTCAGCCTTGCGCTTTAAGCCCAGTGGTAGTGCACCGCCACCAACGCTGAGCCGAGTGAGGCTGCTCAGGTCATACTTCTCGATATCCGGGTACTCGATGAGCATAGCCAGCATCGTTGGCACCAACGCCACAGTGTTTACCTTCTCAGTTTGCACCAGCTCGCAGAAGGTCTCAGGAGTGAACCGACCGGAGAATACCATCTTGGCTGCGGCAAACACATGGTAAAAGGGCGCTCCCCAGGCATGAATATGGAATAGCGGAACGATGAGTAAGGGCACTAGCTGGTTTTGCTGCGGTGGATCATCAGGCAGTCTTGGGGCCAGATACAGGGAAGTCAGCATGCCCAGGGTATTAACAAAAACCTGACGGTGAGTGTACAGGGCTCCCTTGGGCAGACCGGTGGTGCCGGTAGTGTAATAGAGAACAGCATAGGTATCTTCAGAAAAATCAGGCCAATCATACGTAGTCGGCTGTCCCTTTATCAGTTCCTCGTATTCATATAGTGGCTCTATTTTGGTCTTGGGTAGCCCCGGCTTATCAGACATATATACAAATCCTTGAACCGCGGGCTTTATCCGGTCATATAGCGCTTCAACCAGAGGCAGCATAAGGTCATCAAAGAAGACGAGCTTATCCTCGGCATGGGTTATGGTGTAGGCCATATGGTCCAGCGACAGCCTTATATTGATTGGGTGCGATATTGCTCCGGTACATACGGTTGCATAGATGTTCTCCATGTGCCGGTGATGATTGAGGGCCATAGTTGCTATCCTATCTCCCGGCTGGAAAGCTCCTCCCGGCTTTACCCCCAGAGACTTCATTGCATGGGCCAGCTGGCAGGTGCGCTCATGCCACTGCCGCCAGGTAAACCGGGAATACTGGCCACCATCATTTCTGTAGACCATGGCGATGTCATCCGGATATAGGGTTAGCGGCCTCTTCAAGCAGCCCTTTATGAGTAACGGGTAATGTGTGGTGTACTCAGGATAGGTCTTTTCTTTCATTTTTTTCTTCTGGCCCTCCCTTCAAGATTTGTAATTTCAGCCAAACCAGCTAGGTGAGAACTAAGCAACTGAATGCGGGCACCTGTCTTCTAGCCTTCTTCATCACGATACAAACTTCCCTCTACAAACTCTTTAACCATTGTCCACTAAGCACTTTACTGTCACTGCTCTTTATGTTGAGGGGTATATATGGCCTGCACCCAAAAATTGTACCACTTATTAAGTTAGTTCCATAAGCCATTTCACATTTTTGTCCTCGTCTCTTAGAGCTTCGATGGGTGGTTCTACAGTACTGGAAGGCTGTTTGCTATTCTCGCTCGATTATGGTCGCTATGCCCTGACCGCCACCCACACACATGGTCATCAGACCAAAATTAGCGTCCTTGTCCTCCATCCCGTTAACCGCCGTAGCCAGCAACTTAACGCCGGACTCACCCAGCGGGTGGCCCAGAGCAATGGCGCCTCCGTGGGGATTGATCCTGGGGTCATTCCATGGTATGCCCATTTCTTTAGCCCAGGCAATGACCACTGACGCGAAGGCTTCATTAACTTCAAACCAGCCGAATTCACTAATTTTCATACCAGTCCGCTTCAAGATTTTCTGAGTAGCTGGGATAGGCCCAGTCAACTGGTAGGGTCCAGGATCGCAGCCCAATACACACATCCGGTTAGGCTTTATGTAGGCACGGGCTTTAAAGCCTAGCTCCTTAGCCTTCTCCCTACTCATGAAGAGGGCAGCAGCCGCCCCGTCGCTTAGTGGGCTCGAATTGGCTGCAGTAACTCTACCTTCAGTGATATCCATGAAAGGTGGCGGAATAAACGCTGGAGGAAGGTCTCTCATCTTGTCACGGTCTAACTCAAATCTTATCGTCTCATCGATTTCAACTATCTTCGTCGTCCCATCTGGCATCTTAACTGATATGGGCACAATCTCGTTCTTGAATTTCCCTTCCTGGGTAGCTTTTGCAGCTTTTTGTTGGCTCCAGAAGGCAAAATCGTCTATATCATCTCGTGAGATATCCCACTTGCGAGCTATAGCCTCGGCAGATTGCCCCATATTGGCAAAGCCACCGTGTTTAGCAAAGGCAGCTACCAGCATCTCGCTCCTGTAATCTGGTGGTACAGGAGCGCCGGTCACCGACTGTGCTGGCGGCGGATCTGCCTGGCGCTTGACCTGCCAGTCTCGGGACATGGATTCAACGCCACAGGCTATATTCACTTCGGCATAGCCAGTCATTATCTCCATGGCTGCAAAATGAAGGGCGCTCATTGAACCTGCGCATTGCCTGTTGACCTGGCAACCGGCAACTTCTGGCGGAAATCCAGCAGTTAGGCTGGCAAACCTTCCTGAATTGTGCGGGCGGTCAGATGTCCCGGCAATAACATCCTCTACTATTTTAGGGTCAATACCAGTGCGCTCCACCAGAGCCTTCAAGCAGTATGCCAGAAGGTCATCAGGCATCACCCGGCAGATATCCGAATATCTCCGCTGTGTCCGTATACCAACGGGTGACCTCACAGCATCCACAATGGCAACATCAGTCATCTTTTTCTTTCCTTTCTAACTTTTTATTCCTAGACTGGCATATGACAGTATCAATCTATCAGCCGCCAGCAAGGTCATATAAATCACGAGTCTATAACAGCACACCATCAAATGTCAACTGAACAGGAACTCATTTTGTTCATGCCGAATCAATTAAGATTATAACCGATTATGTGGTATTGTACGAGATGGTATTTCTTTGAGCACGGTATTCCCCATCAACCAATCTTTGTTTCGGGATACCTGCTGGCTGTGCTGTTTGCCCACGGTATATTGACGTCGGCTATTAATATCTCATCGCCTAGCTGTTATAATGCTGATCATGGCTTGCGCACCATCTTAGC
>CP070642.1:243065-252580 GCA_020354105.1 Chloroflexota bacterium
ACAAGAAACCAGAACCGATTGCCAATCAGGAGCAGGATAGCCAGGAAACTAAGGCCGAATCTCAGGTACTGCCTGATATTAGCTTTCCCCAAACCCTAAGCGTTAAACAATTAGCTGACCTATTACAGGTTAGCGCCGTCGAGGTTATAAAGCAACTCATGAGAAATGGTGTCATGGCTAATATTAATCAGGCAGTAGATTTTGATACTGCAGCATTGGTAGCTGATCACTTTGGATACAAAGCTAAAAAGCAGCCGATGTTCGCACAAATAAAACGGCCTGTACCGACAGGTGGTGGCAAACTTTCCTCGCGCCCGCCAGTGATAACCATAATAGGGCACGTTGACCATGGCAAGACGAGCCTGCTTGATGCCATACGCCAAAGCAACGTAATTGCCACCGAAGCTGGTGCTATCACCCAGCACATAGGAGCCTACCAAGTGGAGGTGAACTCACGTAAAATCACCTTCCTAGATACACCAGGACACGAGGCTTTCACTGCCATGAGAGCCAGAGGAACTCAACTAACGGATATAGCTGTCCTAGTGGTAGCTGCTGATGACGGAGTGATGCCTCAAACTGTAGAAGCCATCAACCATGCTAAAGCTGCTGATGTGCCCATAGTGGTCGCTATCAACAAAATCGATAAACCAGACGCCAATCCAGATAAAGTGAAGCAACAACTTGCAGATTTGGATTTGGTTATTGAGGAATGGGGAGGCGACACTGTATGCGTGCCAATATCAGCTAAGAAAAAACAGGGTATAGACGAGCTTCTAGAAAACCTTCTTTTGGTCGCTGATATACTAGAGCTTAAAGGTGAACATGATTGCCCAGCAGAGGGAGTAGTGATTGAAGCTAGGCTTGATAAAACCAGGGGACCAGTAGCTACACTTTTAGTTCAGAAAGGCACACTCAAGCCTGGAGATACCATTGCAATTAGTAATACCTGGGGCAGAGTCAAGGCTATGTTTAATGAGTTGGGCAAGCAACTTAAGAAAGCTGAACCTGCTGCTCCTGTGGAAGTTCTTGGTCTAAATGCAGTTCCACACGCAGGAGATTCTTTTAAAATTGTTAGCAACGAACGCGAGGCAAGGATGCTCTTTGAGAAGAACAAAGATATGCAACAGAAAACTCCGGCTCGCGCTAAGGCTGTGAGCCTGAGTAACATTTCAACCCAAATCAGCGACGGTCAGATAAAGGAGCTCAACATAATCCTTAAAACAGATGTCCAAGGCAGCATAGAACCCATCAGGGATTCTCTAGAACAACTGGGTGACGAAAAGGTTAAGGTTAGAGTAATTCATTCGGGCAGTGGTGGTATTACGGAGAACGATGTGCTTCTAGCCCTAGCCTCTAAAGGAATAATCATTGGCTTCAACAGCAGACCAGAGCCAGGGGCACAGCGATTAGCTGAAACAGAAGGTATAAGCATCCGGTATTACAGTGTAATTTATGAACTGGTGAAAGATGTGGACAAGGCACTTAAAGGTATGCTGGAGCCAACCTACACTGAGGTTATCGAAGGACAGGCTGAAATACTGGCTGTCTTTAGCACAGGTAAAAAGAGCAATGTAGCTGGAGCTTCAGTTAAAGAAGGAAAATTAAGGCGAGATGCTTTAGCTCGTATTATACGTAAAGGCGAATCAATCCACGAATCCCGCATTAATAGTCTTAGGCGCTTCAAGGAAGATGTTAAGGAGATAGCCACCGGCTTCGAATGTGGCATCAAAATAGAGGGCTTCTCAGATTTCCAAGTTGGTGATATTATTCAATCATACCGACAGGAAGTAGTAAGCTAAACAATCCCGTTTTCGATTCCTCCATATCAGGTTTTCCACTCTAAATACCAAATCACAGTATTTAACTCAAAGGAACGGATATGAAACGGCGTACTGAGCGAATAAACAGCATAATTCAACAAGAAATCAGTGATTTGCTGCGAGAGCAAATCAATGACCCGAGGCTTACTGCGCTTATTTCAATAACTAAAGTTTCGACATCTCCCGATTTGAGACATGCCAAGGTGTTTATTAGCACTCTGGGAGACAAGGTAAACAAAGATGAGATATTACAAGGCTTCACTGCTGCATCAGGATTTCTTCGCAGGCAACTAGCAAACAGCCTAGAATTAAAACACACGCCCGAACTTAGCTTTCACCTCGATGATTCTATTGCGCGTGGGGCTGAAGTTCTAAAGCTGATCGACCAGGTCGCTTCCGAAGATATCGAAAATGAAGATGAGCATTGACGGGATACTCAATGTCAACAAGCCCGAAGGTAAGACTTCTTACAGTGTAGTAGCTAAGCTTAAGCGCCTCACCGGAGAGAAACATGTCGGACATACTGGTACGCTAGATCCGATAGCTACAGGTGTTTTGCCAATCTGTTTCGGTCAGGCAACCCGAATTACCCAGTTTCTAACAGATAGCAGCAAGACTTATCTGGCACAGGTTGAACTGGGCGTAATTACAGATACCTTTGACAGGCAAGGGGAAATAGTCGAGCGCCGAGATCCCAGTGCTATCACGGTGGCACAGATAGAGGAAGCCCTTACCAATTTTAAAGGCATCATTAATCAAGTACCTCCAATATATAGTGCTTTGAAACACGAGGGCAGACGATACTATGAGCTCGCTCGTGCGGGTATTCCAATAAAACTAAAGCCAAGGCAGGTCGAGATTATAAACCTGGAGCTTCTTAGTTGCCAGCCACCGCTTATAACAATCAATGTGGATTGTAGTAAGGGTACATATATACGTTCGCTGGCTCATGATCTTGGGCAGAGTCTAGGCTGTGGTGCTCATCTGAGAAATCTGACCAGACTACGATGCGGGCCATTTTACATCGAAGATGCACTATCTCTGCCCCAAATTGAAGGTGCATTTCACAAAGACACCTGGAAAGAGTTCCTCCACCCTATGGACAGCCCGATTTCAAATTGGAAGGCAATCATTGTTGATAAAGCTAATGAACTAGCCATTAGAAACGGCCGTTCCTTGTCTTTAGATGAAACCTTACTGTCTTCAGAGAAATACTGCCGTGCTTACAATCTCGACGGGAATTTCATCGCTGTGCTGCACTTCATCCCTGAGAAAAAGTTATGGCACCCAGACAAGGTCTTCTCGCCCTCGTAGTTTTCTGTCCATAAACACCCAAAAGAGCTTGACAGTCTATATTATAATAGATATGATTTGGCTTTAATGAAAGGAGGTAAAATACGTTGGCGCAGGCATATTGCGTCAAATGCCTAAAAAATGGAGGTGAAGAACCCGCAGAGCGTAAACTTGAAGAACAAGAGGCCAGCGACACGCGGAAGTTGCCCATTCTGTGGAACCAAGGTATTCCCGAATTGGCAAGGGCTAGTTCATTAGATACTTCAGACAGAGCCCGAGGACAACTTGTTAACTTTCTCAATTAAAAGCAGGGGGTTATGGTCGAGTATTTGTCTGTGTTGTCGCTGGTTTACGTTTGCTTGGCGAAGAATAGACCTAAGTAAGCTCGGCGTGAGGAGATTGCTTTCATCGTGGGCATCAGAGTTAACTAGGAGACGTGCTTTCGTTTGTTGGCTTACTGAAGCAACATGAGCATTAGATGCAAAATGTCCACTTCGAGACGTGAGTTCAAGAAAGATGTTATTTTGAGCTGCCAGAGAAGCCTCTTCAATCGTTATGAGACCTGGATGAGCCAGGATGTCAACGTAGGGAGATTGGACAGCGGCAAGATTGGTACCCTTTTCGACTGGTTCTACAGATGTTTCGCCGTGCACCACTACGAGCCAAGCGCCCATTTCCTTGGCCTGTTTAGCCACCTCGTGAATAGCCTGAGGTGGAATATGAGTGAGCTCTACACCGGGGATGGCCAAAATATCCCAATAAGCTCTGGCCAGAGCACAATCGTCGCTTGTTTCTTTAATGATCCTGCCAAGTGAGCCAAGTGCTACATGGTCGGTAATAGCAATTGCTGAATAGCCCTTGACAAAAGCACGACGTATTAACTCGATTGGTGATAAAATACCATCGCTATGAAAGGTATGGGTGTGAAAGTCATAAAGCACCCCTCAAAAATATCATAAAAGCTTTGTCTTATACAAGAGTGTCCGCTATAATCAATTAAATAAAACGGTGAAAAAATGTTACAATTGCAGAAAATTCTAGTTCCTTTAGATGGTTCTCGGGAAGCTGAAAGTGTGCTTCCTTACCTTAGAGATTTGGCTCCAAGATTTGGTTCTCATGTGCTCATTTTAGGTGTGGGCATCGGGAGAAAGACACGCCGCGCAAATTGTCTCCTAGAGGATTACATTAAGAGAATCGCAAATAGTCTCCAGAGCGATAATATCAAAGCTGAACCGGTTATCCGTTACGGTACCACGGCGGATAAAATCCTTGATTTCACTGTAGAGAAAGAGGTTGATCTGATTATTATGGCTACCCATGGCAGAAGCGGTATCACACGTTGGTGGATGGGTAGCGTAGCTGAAAAGGTGATAAGTGAAGCTACAGCCCCGGTTTTACTCGTACGAAGCAAGCGGCCAAGCAAAACCGGCGCTGCGGATAAGCTGCACTTTCTCCGTAAAATTCTTGCTCCCTTGGATGGCTCAGACATTGGTGAAGCAGCTTTATCTTACGTCGAAGCACTGGCTATAAAATCGGGGGCTTCGGTCGACCTGTTACAAATTGTCTCACCACCTGGTACAGTAGAAGCTAGTCTACTCGGTGGTCCCGATTGGAGAAAATTTATTAAGGCTATGCATGATGCTGGCGAAAAATACCTGAAAAGCATCACTGCTAGATTAAGTGGTAATGGAGTTAAATCCGCATACGAAGTGGTCACTGGTGACCCAGCGGATAAAATAGTAGAATATGCTGAAGATAGAGGGATTAGCTTGATAGCCATGTCAACTCATGGTCGAACGGGTCTCGCCCGCTGGGTATTAGGCAGCGTGGCCGACAAGGTGTTACACAGTGCTAGGATTCCAATATTATTGGTCAGGTCACCGAAGATAGTTATCCCTAAACCAAGGGGATAGAACATAAGGGCAGCGCCAGCCAAATTTTAAAGTAGAAATAGAAAAGAGGAAACAGTCATGGGGAAAATAAATGTAGCTATAATAGGTGTTGGCAATTGCGCCTCTTCACTTGTTCAGGGCGTACATTATTATAAAAAAGCGAGAGAAGGTGAGTTTGTACCCGGCCTAATGCACATAAATCTGGACAGCTACCATATAGGCAACATCAACTTCGTAGCCGCCTTTGATATAGACAAGAACAAAGTTGGTAAGGATTTAGCCGAAGCTATTTTCACCAAGCCTAATAATACCTTTAAGTTTTGCGATGTTCCTAACACAGGGGTCAAAGTAACCCGAGGCATGACTCATGATGGGCTGGGAAAATACCTATCACAGATCATCACCAAGTCGTCGGGAGCCACAGCTAACATTGTTGGCATCCTTAAAGAGACAAAAACAGATGTTGTGATAAATTTTCTGCCGGTTGGAAGCGAAGAGGCAACTAAGTGGTACATAGAACAAGTATTAGCCGCTGGTTGTGGCTTTATTAACTGCATACCAGTCTTTATTGCTCGCGAACCCTATTGGTATAAGCGCTTTGCTGAGGCGGGATTACCAATTGTCGGTGATGATATCAAATCCCAGGTTGGGGCTACAATCACACATCGTGTGCTAACGAGACTCTTTCGTGATCGTGGGGTGAAACTGGAAAGAACTTATCAGCTTAACTTCGGCGGCAATACCGATTTCTATAACATGTTAGAGCGAGAGCGCCTGGAATCGAAAAAAATCTCGAAAACCAATGCAGTAACCTCTCAACTAGATTATGAAATTGAGCCTGCCAATATATACGTTGGTCCCAGCGATTATGTGCCATGGCTGACTGACCGTAAATTCTGCTACATCAAAATGGAAGGGCGCACTTTTGGCGACGTCCCTCTCAATCTGGAGCTTAAAATGGAAGTATGGGATAGTCCTAACTCCGCTGGCGTAGCTATTGATGCCATAAGGTGCTGCAAATTAGCTATGGACAGAGGATTGGCCGGAACTATAGTAGCCCCCAGCGCCTACTTTATGAAGTCACCACCAATCCAATATTCTGATGACGAAGCCCATAGGCGGGTCGAGAACTTCATTGCTGGCAAGGACCAGCAGACACCTATTTGTCTGCCAGAAATAGCCAGCGAAAAGACAAAGTAAAGTTAGACAGAGCGCAACGATTGTTAGGTTCGCCGATATAGGGCAATAGCAATAGTGAAAATCGGATTAGTTTCCCCATATGACTATTCATTCCCAGGTGGCGTTGTCAACCACATCGCCTACTTGGCTCATAATTTCATTCAATCGGGGCATAGGGTCAAAATTATAGCCCCATGTCCAGCAAGAGGTACTCGATACTTCGAAGAGGAGGTTACCCCGGTAGGAAAGCCCCTGCCTGTGCCATATGCCGGCTCCATAGCTAGAGTACCAGTATCCCCCTGGTTGCCAGCTCAAATAGGTGAGATTTTAGCTAAAGAGAAGTTTGATATTTTGCACTTACACGAACCATTCGCACCAATGGTCTGCTTGAGTGCCCTCCTTAAGTCAAACTCCATAAATGTTGGCACTTTTCATGCCTGCCATACTAAACCTAGAACTTATTGGTTGGGCAAGTTTATCTTCAGAAGATGGCTTTCCAAGCTACATGGCAAAATCGCCGTCTCCAAACCGGCACTGGAATATGTGAACCGCCACCTGCCGAGTGACTATCGTATTATCCCAAATGGCATAGATACCGAACTTTTTCGCTTTGATGGCCCAGCGCGGAAAGTATTCGCTGACGGAAAGATAAATATCCTCTTCGTCGGCCGACTTGAAAGACGAAAGGGACTTGGTTATTTGCTTAATGCATGCGCCAAAGTTAAACGTAGCTTCCCAAATTTCCGTCTGATTGTAGTTGGCCCAGGTACTGTATTACGACTTAGATATGAAAATTTGGTCGAGGATATGAGCTTGACCAACCATGTGGTTTTTACTGGTTTTGTCCCTAGTGCTGAGTTACCCTCATATTACCGTAGCGCTGATATTTTTTGTGCCCCGGCTACCGGGGGTGAAAGCTTTGGCATAGTCTTGTTGGAAGCTATGGCATGCGGAACACCAGTAATTGCCACCAATATTCAAGGCTACGCTAGTGTGTTAACTAATGGTGATGAGGGTTTGCTTGTACCGCCCAAAGATGTGGAATCATTGGCCCAAGCACTGCTAGCGCTCTTACATGACAAATCGTTGCGCCTACAGATGAGAGACAAGGGAAAAGTCAAAGCCGATAAGTATAGCTGGCCGAATATTGCAAGGCAAGTTACGGATTATTATGACAGCTTGCTTAGTAAGTAAATGTGCATAGGAACACTCTGTGGCAAACTTAACTGAAATCAGGAGAACAGCTGCTCGATGGATTACCGAGCCATTAAAAACGGTCCTAGTTAAAAGCCGACTAAAGCCAAACAACTTGACATGGATAGCCTTGGCAATAAGTATAATCGCAGCCGGGGCTATTGCCGCCAATCAGCTTCTCATCGGCGGAATTCTGGTACTTCTTTCAGGGTTATTTGATATTTTGGACGGGGCATTGGCTCGCTTAACTAACCAAGCCACTCGCTTTGGTGCCCTGTTAGACTCCACTTTCGATCGTATTTCTGATGCCATAGTATTTTTAGGTCTTCTAGCATTATTCATAAGAAGCGAAGCTGTGCTTGAAGTAGTGCTTATTTTCTTGGCCTTGATCAGCGCATTGCTCACCAGCTACGTGCGAGCTAGAGCCGAAGGCCTGGGGATAAACTGCTCTGTCGGTTTGTTTACCAGGACTGAGAGAGTTATAATATTAGCGCTTGGCTTGCTTTTAAGTCCGTTGTGCAAATTCAGTATCCTTATAGTTCTGGTTGTTATGATAGTTCTTGGCTTTATTACTGTTGGACAACGGTTGGTATATGTAAGGCAACAAACGAAAGGTAAATAGAACAAAGCGTCGGTGAAAAGAGATGAGTGACAAGACATTTGAATTGAGTCTGATTGCTCTAAGCCTCATTGCTCTGCTATGGATAATGCTTGGAGGCATCTTTGGTATATTAAACATCACCTGGGTAATAATCACCGGTTTGGTGATATGGATTATTGGCGGGGGGACATTGCTCTACTTCTGGGGTAGAAACTATATGTCGCAGATTTAACTTCTAATTCTTGAGCTTATGAGTATATAGAGTTACCCCCTGAACTTCACACCAAGCTAGAATAAAAAATCATGCCAGTTACAGCGATTATCGGTGCCCAATGGGGAGACGAGGGGAAAGGAAAAATAGTCGATCTCCTCGCCACATCAGCGAAGGCAGTAGTTCGCTTCTCCGGAGGCGACAATGCTGGACATACAGTAATTAATTACTACGGTGAGTTCAAACTTCACATAGTTCCCTCGGGCATATTCCACACTGGAGTAGTCTGTATAATCGGTAATGGTGTGGCAATTAATCCAATGATACTCTTGGAGGAAATCGAGAATCTCCAGAAACGCGGCGTTGATACCGTCCACCTTTTTATCAGTGACCGGGCACATTTGATAATGCCCTATCATACCCTAATGGATGGTCTGGAAGAGGAGCGGCGAGGTAAGGGTGCCATAGGTACCACACGTAAAGGGATAGGCCCAGTTTTCGCCGACAAGATAGCTCGCCTCGGAATCCGTACCTGCGATCTGCTGAATGAGAAAGAATTTCGACATCGACTTGCCTCAATCCTTGACCAAAAGAATGCCATTCTGACCAAAATATACAACGCTCCACCACTATCTCTGGAAGAGATATATGAACAGTACTGTTCCTATGGAGAGCGGCTAGCCCCGTTCGTTCGAGATACTGGCCAAATACTTCGGGACATGGTATCCCAGAAGCAACCAATTATATTAGAAGGCGCGCAGGGAACTATGCTTGACCCCGACTTCGGTACTTACCCTTATGTGACTTCCTCTTCGCCATTGGCTGCTGGTGGTTCTACTGGTACAGGGATAAGCCCGAAGCAAATCGACCAAATCGTCGGTGTCTTCAAGGCTTATATCACACGAGTAGGCGGTGGACCTATGCCTACTGAACTGAAGGATAAAACCGGTGAATTCATCAGGGAGCGGGCTCATGAATATGGTGCCACAACAGGCAGACCACGGCGCTGTGGCTGGTTTGATGCTGTGGCCGGGCGCTTTAGCACCCAAGTGAACGGTTTTACCAGTATAGCCCTAACCCGCCTCGATGTTCTGGACGCACTCGACTCAATAAAGGTATGCACAGGCTACCAAGTTGACAGAGATGTCTTAAAAGACTTCCCGAGCGATATTGCTATCCTTGACAGATGCCAACCAATTTATGAAGAACTGCCGGGCTGGCGTACAGAAACAAACACCATCCGTAACATAAAACAATTGCCATCCCGAGCCCAACGCTATATATCCCGACTCGAAGAACTTCTCTCCTGTCCCATATCCATC
>CP070642.1:252680-256728 GCA_020354105.1 Chloroflexota bacterium
CTTCAGCAAAGGCCAGTAATGCTCTCAAGCTCGTGGATTATTTCCGGGTGTGAGGAGATAATGCCAGTAACGTAGCAGCGGCGAATTGTTTATAGATGACAACATTTGGATGCTATTCCGAATCAAAGCCCTAAACGAGATAAAGAGTTTAACAAAGAGGCTGAACTTCTGGCTACGCCCAGAATGTCGAGCAGCCAGAAGCTCATATTGACGGAAAGGAGATAGTTCGTGAACGAACTAAGGAAAAGTTACATCTTGGCCAAAGATTTAACCACTGATAAAGTGAAGACGAGACCAAAGGCTGAGAACCCCGTCAAAATTTGTGATACTACTTTTCGTGATGCCCATCAATCTTCGGTGGCTACGAGAATGCGAACTGAAGATATAGAATGGATGGCCACTGAGATGAATAAATGCGGCTTCTATGCTATGGAGGTCTGGGGTGGGGCAACATTTGACGTAGCTCATCGCTTTCTAGGTGAGGATCCCTGGGATAGGCCCCGCAGATTAAAGAAACTCATGCCGGATACTCCGCTACAGATGCTTTTACGGGGGCAGAATTTGGTCGCTTATCGGAACCATCCCGATGATCTAGTTGATGCCTTTGTAGAACAAGCTGCTGAAGTGGGCATTGATATTTTCCGTGTTTTCGATGCTGTGAATGACGAGCGCAATCACGAATGTGCTGCTAAGGCAATTAAAAAATTGGGCAAACACTATCAAGGGGCCATATGCTACTCGCTCACCCAGCCCAGGATGGGCGGGCCAGTCTATAATCTAGAATACTACACCAAAAAAGCGCTCGTCCTCCAAGACATGGGGGCTGATTCCATATGTATTAAAGATCAGGCTGGGCTTATCTCCCCCTATGATGCCTATGAACTAATCAAAACCCTTAAGGAAAACTTAAAAGTACCCGTCAACCTCCATACTCACTACACCACCGGGCAAGCATCTATGTCTTTGTTGAAGGCAATTGAGGCCGGAGTTGATATCGTTGATGCTGCATTGTCTCCCTTTGCTTTACGTTCCTCACAACCAGCTATTGAGCCTCTGTTGGTTGCTCTATATAGTACAGATAGGGATACAGGGCTTGACATTGAGCAACTATTAAAGTGTGCTCAAATGTTGGAACAGATCGCGCCCAAATACAGAGATTTCCTGGATACGTCGGCAATATCGGTCATCGATACCGGAGCTTTGGTGCATCAAATTCCTGGTGGTATGACCACGAACTTGGTGGCGCAGCTCAAACAAATGAATGCTCTGGACAGGCTCGCTGACGTGCGACAGGAAACCGCCAGAGTCAGGGCGGAATTTGGTTATCCGCCTTTAGTTACACCTACGAGACAGATTATTGGTGTCCAAGCAGTACAGAATGTCCTGCTTGGGCGCTACAAGCTTGTCTCCAAGGAGGCAAGGGAATATATATATGGGGGTTATGGCAGGCCACCAGCTCAAATTGCCCCAGGCATCCAGAAGATTATTCTTAAAGACAAGGCGCCTATCACCTGTCGGCCAGCAGACTTGCTCGAGCCAGAACTGGAAAAAGCTAAGGTAGAATCAAAAGAATTTGCTAGGAGTATTCAAGATGTCCTTATTTATGCCCTTTATCCTATTACTGGTGCACGCTTCTTAAATTATAAATATGGTATAGATAAGACCATCCCAGACGATTGGAAGCCACCCCATGCCCCCAAGACACTTGAGGAGGTGAAAAGGGAGGATGAACTTATTGCTCAAGTTAAAGCTGGCAAACTGAAAGGAAGTTAAAGAAAAACAATCTCCGAAAAAGAGTAGACGTGAGAAATTACAATTTCTTAATCGGAGCTGATAAACAAGCACACATATATTTCGCAGAAAGTGAAGAAATATAACGACATAGGAGGAGGTAGCTATGGAGATAGACATTGAAAAATTGAAGGAGATAGTAGGAGAGAAGAATGTCAGAGATAACATTGCTGATCTTTATGTCTATAGCTCTGATTCTTCGGTTCATGAAGCCAATCCTTCGGTTGTCGTCAGACCTGAAACAATAGAGGAAGTACAGAAGATTGTACGCTATGCCAATGCTGAGTTAATACCTGTTATCGCCCGAGGTGCCGGTTCCGGCGCTTCAGGACACACTATTCCCATAGACAGTGGCATTGTCATGGATTTGAAGCGAATGAACCGAATCCTGGCGATAAGACCTCAGGATATGTTGTGTAAAATTGAGCCGGGAGTAGTCTGCGATGATTTGAACAGAGTGCTTCAGCCCTATGGTCTTTGGTTTCCCTCTGCTCCAGAGTCGGGTAGAATTGCCACCATTGGCGGAACCATTGCCAACAATGGCTCCGGGGTAAGGGCAATAAAATATGGAACGATGCGAGACTACGTCTTAGGGATGAAGGTTGTTCTGGCAAACGGGGATTTAGTTACTCTTGGTGCTGATACACGAGCTCAGGCATCGGGTTACCAGCTTGATAGGCTTATGGTTGGTTCTGAAGGTACTCTAGGCATAATTGTAGAAGCGACACTTCTGCTCAGACACTTGCCTAAATTTAAGGCTATGGGAATAGCGAAGTTCAATAAACTAGAAGATGCTGGTGAAACAATATCAGACATAGTGGCATCTGAAGTAACGCCCTCATTGCTTGAGCTTGTGGACGATATAGCCATCACTGCACTCAACAAGACTCTTAACATGAATCTGCCCCAGGTAGAGGCAATTGTGGTATACGAGTGTGATGGACGATTAAAAGAAGCTGTGGACTATGACATGGAGACCATCAAAGATATATGCGAGAAACATAATGCCTTTGGAATTGAAATGGGCAGCGATGCCAAGGAGATGGAACGAATCTATAGCGGAAGGAAAAAACTTTTTGCTGCGCTCTCAAGATATAGAGAGGGATTTGTCTGCACATCATTAGCTGATGACATGGCTGTCCCTAGCTCAAAGATAGCGGAATGCGCACGCAAGATTCACGAAATCGGAGAACGTAATCACGTGGTGATGAATGCCTATGGTCATTGTGGCATAGGGTTGCTGCATACGAAGATATTGATGGAGGCTACCAAGAAAGAGCAGTGGGAGAATGCCAAGCGGGCGGTTGAAGAGGTGTATGATTATGTACGGAGTGTAGGGGGGACAACCTCAGGGGAACATGGCATTGCTATCTCCAAGGCACCCTCTTGGAAAAAAGAAAAGGCAGATTCACTTCAAGTGCTGACGGCGATAAAAATGGCTCTTGACCCCAACAATATCTTAAATCCTCATAAACTGATGGATGCACCGGATGACTGGGTTACGGCGACTAAACTCAGATACCCGGTGGAGTTATGAAAAACGGAAATCGAATCCCTAAAAGAAAGAGCTTCTGTCACGTCTTGCTTGGAAGCCTTGGGATAAGCTAGGGGAAAATGGAATTTAACAGACTAAAGAAATGGGGAAACGAACTAAATATATGTATAAGGTGCGGCTATTGTTACGAGCATTGCCCTCTATACAAGGTGTCCAATTGGGAAATTGATACACCCAAAGGGAGGCTGTTGCTTACTTATGGACTCCTCACGGGCGAAGTCGAACCCTCTTTGTATGTTGCAGAGAAGCTCTTTCAATGCTTTTACTGCAAGAATTGTAGTAAAAGTTGTTCAGCAAAAATTTCGCCTACTGACATCTTTACCGATGCCAGAGCTGACCTTATGGAATCCGGCTTCGAGGGACAGGGCACCACAGTCATAAATGACGAAAGACTATGTATCGCCTGTGGAAGATGTGTCTCGATATGTAAAGCTGAAGCACTTTCTATGGATGCGGAGAATATGAAGGTTCTAGTCGACAAGGTAAAGTGCAAGGGTTGTGGTGTGTGTGTAGCGGAGTGTCCTGTTGGAGCTATGTCACAAAAGGAGGGATTTGGAGTATCAAGAAAAGAACTCTCTGCAAAACTTGAGAGTTCCCTCGGGAACACGAATGGAATGCCCAAAGTAATTGTATTCTGTTGCGATTGGTCGATATACCCTGGACTCCGGCTGTCGAGGATGGAACGGAGGGAGGCGGAAAACA
>CP070642.1:256828-259436 GCA_020354105.1 Chloroflexota bacterium
ATTCGCAGTACAGGGTTCGGAAAAAAACTGCCGGAAACAGAACAACAAGTTTAATTGAAAAATTACAGGGCGATAGTCAAATTAAAGAAATCGCGATAATGCTTTCCGGCTCCAGTCATACTGACATTGCCATCAGTAATGCAGAGGAGCTTCTGGAAACGGCAACGGTATGGAAAAAGGCGAAATCACCCCCCGGTTAAAAAGTTGGGATTGTGGTAACAGTGTAATGCAGGCCTGTTTTACTGACTAAATTCCTTTCGGAGCAGGCAAACGTATATCAGGAGGTATGGTGATTACCGCTTTAATCACTTAACTTGCTTAACCGGGAAATTTTTGCTATGCTTAACGCGTTTAAACAGTTGTTGCCGTTTTATGGACATATGAACCCCTGGTTGCTGGTTCAGATTCGGCCATCGCCAGTTTGATTTGGATTTAATTGAATAATCACTACTGATTTCATTTCCTTGGCCGTAACAAGTGACCAGTATAATAAATTTGGCGACCTAAAGCGGGGAGTCGCCGGATATTTTGGCAAGCAGTTTCAAAATTCGTTCAATTTAGAGGCAGTGATTGTTGATTATACCGTTATTTTATAGTACTATATCACAGACCTTGGTTTGCTCATCTGGCGGGGAACCAGACAATTACAGGAGTCGTTTTGAAGTTTAATGACCTAGCTTGGGCGGCACTCCTCTACTACTACAAATCAAGCGCAGATAAAAGATACGTTAAACTCTTTCGGGATGCGGAGTTCATCTCGAAACTTCGGGAAAGGCCGTGGGACATTCCTTATGAAGAGTTTGAAGATAAGGTCGTCTTTAGCTATATCAGTAGCATCGGTCTGCGGCTGCCGACGGTCAGGGGCACTGACAACTTACTGACGCAGATAGTTGAGTTGCACCCGAATATATTGGCTCTTCAGGGTTTATACCTGCGCGACTGTGACTTATCGAATGAGGGACTACTGCAAAACATCAGGCAGATATATGAGAAACTTCAGGGCATTCATGGATTTTGGCTGACCGGGATAAGTAAAATTGCCCATATTTTTAATGATGCTCTGTTTGTGGCTATCAATCTGGGCACATCAAGTCACTTTGGCCTTCTGGGAGAAGTCGAAGATTTCATAAAGTGGCTGAAAATGGTGCAGCAGAGTGCTCAAGAGGTTAGCGAGGATTTTGAAAATCTGGGTCTGCCTGGTTCACCGGCGGAGTTCCTTTCTGAGAAGCTCGGTTATACCAACTATGGTTGCCAAAAAACACTCGCCAGATTCATTGATGAGTATTATTGGCTGGCAACCGGTGAAAACTTACCTGTCCCGCCTAAGTGGCTACCGTCTGATAGTTGGGGAGGATAGTGAATGGAAGAGACGGATAGATTACAAAAACTGGTGACTATTGCCACCGACCTCACAATTTCAGGAGAGATAAGAACTCAGGCCATTGTACAGCTCGGTAAAATCGGTTCTCACGAAGCGCTGGTTGCCCTGCTGGATATGGTGGGTAATGAATCCCTGACGTGGGATGAGAGGATGCGTTCTCTGAAGCAAGCCGAGCGAATCCTGAAAGCTGGGCGGCAGGCCTGGTGGTATTCTCTTAAACCCCGTAACCGAAGCTGATTTCTATCAGTCTACCGGTCTTAGGGTTTACCCGAGGTTGGTATGTTCCCCTTGAAGGCGACAAGCAGTGCGCCTGGTCCCATGTGTACCCCGAGCATTGGGCCTACCCTGGCGAGACTCACCCTGTCTTTGCTGAATTTCGAGCCGATACGTTCCGCCAGAGTTTGTGCTTCGTCAGGAGTGGTGTTATAGACGATTGCCAGATTCTGGATATCGGTAGCGTTTTCCACAAAGTCAACCAACCGTTCAATACCTTTGGAGCGGGTGCGTACTTGACCGGCAGGCACTACTTCACCATCCTTTAGCATGAGCATTGGCTTTACGTTTAATACCGAGCCCAGTAAAGCCTTAGCTTTGCCAATGCGTCCCCCAAGCAGTAGATATTTCAGGGTGTCAAGCAGACCAAGTAGATGGATGTTGGGAATTGCCTTGTTTACCTCTTCTACTATATCTGGTAAGTTCTTGCTGGCTTTCGCCGCATTAGCGGCAATAATATCCAGCATCCCCAGAGCCATGGTTAGGTTCTGCGAGTCAATTACCTCAACCGGGCAGGTCTTCGGTATTTGTTCCTTGGCCTGTATCGCCGAGTTGTGGGTGCCGCTCAGTTTACTGGAGAGATGAATGGAAATGATCCCGTCTGCCTCTTGAGATAGTTTCTGGTAGGCCTCGACGAAATCTTGGGGAGTGGGCTGAATGGTGTTGGGGTGGACCGGGTCATGTTGTAGCCGATCATAAAATTCATCATCGCTGATATCCACCCGGTCACGATAGACCTTTTCTCCAAAACGCACGTAGAGGGGCACAACCGTAATTCCTAATTCCTCAATCACGGAGGAAGGCAGGTCGGCACTGCTATCAGTAACTATCTTGACTGCCATTAGTTTCACCGTCGTATATTATTTGAGAATAAATCTCCTGCTTAATTTACAGGCATTCATGCATTTTGTCAACCTGTTATCTTGGAACCGGGTGATGACCTGTGTTACAATG
>CP070642.1:259536-272992 GCA_020354105.1 Chloroflexota bacterium
GGCAATGGAAGAAAACATGATGCCTTCCAGAAAGCAAATTATTGGTATTAGTATTGCCCACGGTGAGTGCACCAACTGAAAGGCAGTAGCCACAATTAGCATAACACTGCCAGTCAATACTGAGCGTGTAGCTCCCCAGAATATCTCGCCGGCGGTAACGTCATCTATGTTAAGTGGAGTAGCAATGATAGCATCAAAGGTTTTCTGATATTCCATGCGAAAGTAGCTGCCGTAAGTACATTCAAAGTTGGCGCTAAACATAGCGTAGCCGGCTATCAGGCCTGGAGCGATGAACTCGATATATCTTTGACCATCGACCAAGCCTACATATGCCCCAAGGCCTAAGCCCATAGCCAGGAGAACAATGATAGGCTCAGCCACAACACCCGGTGCCTCTGCATGCCATAGTCTGAAGAACACGTCTCGATTACGCTGCCACACCCGTATAAAACGCCATGAGAATGGTCTCATTCAGCCAAAGACCTCCCTGTAAGTCTAAAAAAGACATCTTCCAATGTAGCTGCTCTTCGTGTAGTTTTCGGCGAATCTATAATTCCGTTTGTTATCTCATCGCCTTTAGTATGAAAAATGTGAATCTTATCTCCTACCAACTCAAAGTCAAGACCACGCTCTTCTAATTCCTTGACAATTTTGCTTCTTTCTTCTGAATTTAGTGCAATCTCCCATACCACATCACCTACAAACTTAGAAATGAGTTTTGCCGGGGTGTCGAGACTTATAATTTTGCCCTGATTCATTATGGCCACTCGGTCACAAAGGGCGCTTGCCTCTTCCATATTCTGGGTGCATAGAAGCTGGGTAACACCCAGTGATTTGAGTTCCTGCAGCTTGTGCCAGACCAGATATTTAGCTTGCGGATCAAGGCCTATAGTAGGTTCGTCGAGAACCATAATTCTAGGCGAGTTAATCAAGCCCCTGGCTATTAAAAGGCGCCGCTTCATCCCGCCCGAAAGCTCTCTAATCCGGCTACCACATCTATCTTCAAGTTGAAAAAGCGTCAAGACTTCCATGCTGCGCTGCCGTGCCTCCGTCTTAGGTACATCGAAATATCGGGCAAAGGTCAAAAGGTTTTGAAGCACTGTTAAATCTGGGTCGAGATTATCTACCTGTGGGACCACTCCCAGAACTGCTTTAACCTGACGAGAATTAGACTTTAAATCTCGATTCAGTATCCATATATCACCAGCAGTAGGTGGTGAAACAGCAGTTATCATTCTGATGAGAGAGGTTTTACCTGCGCCGTTTGGACCCAATAGACCAAAGCATTCACCTTCTTCTATTTCCAGGCTCACATCATCTACAGCCAATATGTCGCCGAACTGCTTAATTAAGTTATTTGTCTTGATAATAACCACTTGTTTTACCAAACCACTAAATAATTTCTGGACATTCTATCAGCTTGAGGATATGTGGACAACATTAGACGCACTACCGGTATTCACAGAGATCGCATTTGAATTTTTCTTGAGGGCAATATAAACTGTGCTTTTACAGTGGCATCTGCGGGAAAGAAAATGCATTCTAAAAGTATACTGGTATTTGTGGCTTTAATCTTTATACTTCCTTTTATAAGTATAGCGTATCCTGTTCCCGTTCATGCTGCCAGCATTACCATATCTCCTGCATCGGGCACTGTAGGCACATCTGTACAGATTAATGGTAGCGGCTTCGCCGGACGGTTAGCTGCCATAAACTGGGATGACAAAGTCATACTTACCAGGGTACCCATATCTGAAGAGGGCGAGTTAACGTGCGAAATAAAAGTTCCGTCTGATCACAAAGGTAAACACATCATCAAAATTACAGATGATAGTAATTGGACTAGCAGTACAGCATCAGCCACATTCAGTGTGTTGCCAGGGATAGAAATATTTCCACGTGTTGGCCGACCCCATACATCGGTTACTGTCATTGGCAACGGTTTTTCTCCCTTGGAAAGAGACATTAAAGTAGCATGGAGTGGTATCGTCCTCCCGAATTCTGTCACGGCCAATGAGGTTGGTATATGGAGTATCACTATTGGTGCTCCTACAACGAAGGGTGAATACTATATAAGTGCTTTCAGCGATTCTACCAGTGCATCAGAAATCGTTGAGCAAAAATTTGTTGTAGGCCCGTTCGCTAAAATACAACCAAATTCGGGTCCGGTGGGCACGGAGATTAGTGTAGAAGGGTTTGGGTTTCGGGTCAGCGAAGATGGTATTACTATAACCTGGGATAGCAAAATAATCCTGTGCAATATAATAGCAGGGACAAATGGCATCTTTAATGCTACAGTAAATGCTCCGCCTTGTACTCGAGGTTATCACCAGTTAGGCGTATTCGGTAGTGATTTTACACCGAGAGGAGAAGTTCCTGATAACGATTTTAATGTAGTCCCAGGTATCGAACTGCAGCCGACCTCGGGCAACAAGGGGACCAAGATAACTGTTAACGGCACAGGATTCGCTGAAGATGAAGCGATAACCTTAAGCTTTGAGGGAGCGTCTCTTGATGTAAAAGCCGGTGCTGATGACACCGGTGGTTTTGTTGTTACTTTTGAAGCTCTTCAAAGCAGTGTGCGAGATAACAAGGTGAAAGCTACTGGGAATGCCGGCAGTGCGGCTGAGGCCATATTCATAGTGGAGAAGGTTGCCCCCATTGCACCAAGGCTATTATCACCCACGGCTGGAGAAAAGCTGGGAATCTTTGATTCAGTTGGTGATGTATTTCTTGGAACTGCTAAGCACCTAATTGGAATTATCATTGGTTCTGAACAGCAGGGCTTTGGTGTACCCAATGTCACGTTTGATTGGGTGGATGTTGATGACGAAGCCGAGATAACTTATGACTTTGAGATTATCCATGATGATGGTTTTTCATCACAGGTCTTACTAAAGAAAGGATTAGTCGATTCAGAGTATACCTTATCCGAGGGTGATGCACTGGGCAGAGACAGCTATATGTGGAGGGTAAAAGCTGTGGATGAAATCGGCAGTGAAAGTCCTTGGTCAGAGGTTCGAGCGTTTGAAATGATTCCAATGTCTGGGCAAGTCCTCATTCTGTCCCTGGCTATTCCGATATTGTTTATCTTCACAGTGGTGGCGGCAGTAATACTCATTTGGCGAATACGGAGGACAAGGGGATATAATTAGTAATTAGGTTCGATTGAACCCTGCTTGTTTATTTTTATGGTAGTATATGGTATAGTAAATGTAAGTTTTAGTTGACCGCTATGGGTGCCCAAAAGCAATAGTCCAGGCTGAGACTCCGTTATTGCGGGGAACCGTCAAGACCTGACCTTGATAATGCAAGCGTAGGGAAGCGGTAAAGCGAACCAAGGGTTTAGTAGTGGTTACTAAGGCTCTTGGTTTTTTCTTTGGAGTGTGAAATGACTCAAATAGATTTGGCAAAACAGGGAATAGTGTCACCTCAGGTAAAGCAGGTAGCCAAACAAGAAGGCGTGAGCGAAGAGGTTATCCAACAATACACGGCTGACGGCAAAATCGTGATACCGGCCAATGTTGATCACGCTGGTCTTGTTCCCTGTGGTATTGGCAAGGATCTCACCGTTAAGATTAATGCTAATATCGGCACTTCATCAGATTATGGCAATGTTGACAGTGAGTTGGAGAAATTGCGTATTGCCGCCCGCTTTGGCGCTGATACGATTATGGACCTGAGTACCGGTGGAGATATTTCAAGCATTCGTCAAGCCATCATAGCTGCCAGCACCATACCTGTGGGTACAGTGCCTATATATCAGGCGGGAATTGAATCTATCGAACAGCATGGTGCTATAGTGAACATGTCTGTCGATGAAATCTTCGCTGTGATTGAGCAACAAGCTAAAGAAGGCGTGGATTTTATGACCGTTCATTGTGGTGTTACTCAATCTGCTATTGCACGGCTAAAAAGTCAGCGTAGGCTGACAGATATTGTCTCCCGAGGGGGTGCATTCCTTATCGGTTGGATGTTGCACAATGAGCGCGACAACCCGCTTTATGAATATTTTGATCGCTTACTGGATATAGCCCGTAAGTTTGATGTTACTCTAAGCTTGGGCGACGGGATGCGTCCAGGCAGCCTAGCTGATGCTACTGACCGTGCTCAAGTTGAAGAGCTTATCACTCTTGGTGAGCTGGTAGAGCGAGCTAGAGAAGCTGGTGTACAGACAATGGTGGAGGGTCCAGGACATCTACCTTTAGATCAAATCGTCACCAATGTTCAATTAGAAAAAAGCCTTTGTCGTGGAGCTCCTTTCTATGTTCTTGGTCCGCTGGTAACTGATATTGCCGCTGGATATGATCATATTACTGCTGCTATTGGTGGTGCCATTGCTGCTGCCTCAGGGGCTGATTTTTTGTGTTATGTCACACCTGCGGAACATTTATCTTTGCCGGATGTTGAAGATGTAAAAATAGGTGTTATAGCTTCGCGTATCGCTGCTCATGCCGCTGATGTTGCCAGGGGCAAGCGGAAAGCAAGTGATTGGGATAGGAAAATGTCTACGGCTAGGAAAAAGCTTGACTGGGGACTGCAAGCTGAATTGTCATTAGATCCCGAAAAAGTTCGGCTGGTTCATAATAAATACACAACTGCGGGGCAAACTTGCAGTATGTGCGGCAAATACTGTGCTATGGAGCTGGTAGAGAAGTATTTAGGAATCGAAGCAATCAAATGTTAACTTCCTGAGTATTGTTCAAGATGAAGACAGAGATAATCTCAATCGGCACTGAGCTTCTTTTAGGGGAGATAACTGATACAAACTCTGCTTATATTGCCAGCCAGTTGCCTTTGCTCGGCCTCGATCTTAATTTCATGTCCACCGTCGGTGACAACCAGCAAAGATTAATCGAGACACTGAGACAGGCATGGCAAAGGTCTGACATTATTATTACCACTGGTGGTTTAGGTCCTACACAGGACGACATCACGCGTGAGTCTATCGCTGAGTTTGTTGGTGAGGAGATTACCATTGATCACACTCTGGTTCAGAAATTTGAAGAGCTATTCAGATATTACAAGATAGAAATGCCGCCAAGCAATATCAAGCAGGCGGCAGTGATTCCCTCGGCAGAAATTATTCAGAATCCTCGGGGTACTGCGCCCGGTTGGTGGGTAGAGCGTGATAACAAAATAATTATCACAATGCCTGGCCCACCGCGCGAGATGCAATTGATGTGGACAAAAGAGATATTGCCCAGGCTGCAGCAGAAGATAGCTAGTGCTGCCATTGTTTCCAAAACACTCAAGACTTTTGGCCTTACTGAAGCGGAAGTAGACGAACGGGCAAATCCTTTCCTTTCCACTAAGAATCCGAGTTTAGCCACGTACGCCAAATTTGATGGAATTTATCTACGTATAACAGCTAAGGCAAGCACTGAAGTTAAAGCACAAGAACTTATTGCACAACGGGAAAATGACCTTAGGGCGATTTTGAATGATTATATCTGGGGGGTGGATTCTGATACTGTAGAGCGTATTGTTGGAGCCTTGCTTACAGAAAGAGGATTGAGCCTGGCTACTATGGAGTCTTACACTGGTGGGTTTTTAGCTAACGTAATCACAAATGCTCATGAGAGTTCAAAATATTTTAAGGGAGGCCTGGTTGCCTATGCAGATGATTCCAGAATATCCTTTGGGCTTAGCAAGCAGCTTATATCTCGTTATGGCATTGTCAGTAGTCAAGCAGCTGAAGCTATGGCAACGATAGCTAGAGAAAAGCTGGGAGCATCTATGGGCATTAGTCTCACTGGAGTCATGGGACCTGAGGAAATCGAAGGACAACCAATCGGCACCATCTTTATCGGGCTTGATGATGGACAACACAAGCGGAGTTTTAGTAAAAACTATCCCGGCAACCGCTTGCAAGTGAAACAAAGGGCGGTCACGTCGGCACTTTTTGAACTGAGGAAATTTTTGCTTTAGGGGGAACTATGCATCTGGTTATTGATGGCTACGGAGACAATCTAAAATTGATGGATGATGAGCAATCTATCTATCAGCTGCTAGATTCTTATCCTGCGAAGATTGGGATGACAAAGATTTCGTCTCCTCTTGTTTTTAGATACGTTGGTTCTAAGCCTGAAGACTCGGGAATCTCCGGTTTTGTCTTCATTGCTGAGAGCCATATCAGTATTCATACTTTTATCGAGCGTCGTTATATCAATATTGATGTTTTCTCATGTAAGGATTTCGATGCTGAGCAGGCCATTAGGGACTTCAAGGATAAATTTCAACTAACCAGATTTTCAAGTCGACTGATCAACCGAGATTGGAGTGCGGATGACATCGCCGAATCTACTGATACAGCTCAATTGCACTCGGTTTGAGATATGAAAGGTATAGAGGGCTTGTTTTCTCCTCCAGGAGATTTTGCCGGCCTGGCATCCCCTTATGCCGACTTGCAAACTGCTAGAGTGGTGATTCTGCCGGTGCCTTATGACAGTACCACTGAATGGCAAAGCGGTACCCGTGCAGGACCACAAGCTATCATTGACGCTTCGCAATACCTGGAGTTATATGACATCGAATTAGATAGAGATATATACGATGTTGGAATTCATACTCTGCCCAGAGTTCAACCTGTATTGAACAGTCCAGAGAAGATGGTTGACCGGGTTTATCGCATAGCTGCTGAGTTGATTAAGCAGGAAAAATTCTTAGTAATGTTTGGAGGGGAACATTCTCTTAGCCTGGGTATGGTCCAAGCTCTAAAGGAGAAATTTCGCGACCTTTGTGTGTTGCAATTAGATGCGCATGCTGATCTCCGCGATGAATATTTGGGAACTAAATACAGCCATGCTTGTGTGATGCGCCGTGTTTTCGAGCTTTGTCAAATCGTGCAGGTTGGTATACGGAGCCTGAGCCGTGAGGAGCAGCAGTTTTTAGCTAAAAATAACTTAAATCCTTTTTATATGTCCACACCAACTTCAATTTCAGCTTCTGCGGAACAGATAATAGCTTCACTGAGTGACAATGTTTATGTTTCTATTGACCTAGATGTCTTCGATCCATCTGTCATGCCGGCGGTGGGTACTCCAGAACCAGGCGGAATGCAATGGCATGAAGTCGTGAATTTGCTGCGAGAGGTAACTTTACATAAGAACGTGGTTGGGTTTGATTTGGTGGAACTGTGTCCCAGAGAGGGCACTGCTGCTTGTGCTTTCCTTGCAGCCAAGCTAGCCTACAAACTTATCGGCTATGCTGTGTCATAGATAGACAATCTCTGAAGTAGCGTCAACTCTGGCTTGACATAGTAAGCCGCATGTTGGTAGACTTTCTCGCTAGCGTGGCCCCGTGGTGTAGCGGTCTAACATGCCACCCTGTCACGGTGGAGATCGTGGGTTCGAATCCCATCGGGGTCGCCAGTTAACACATTTTTAAGAAACATTCCCAGGCGTAAATCCCTTTGGTAAGATATATATAAAGGTAAGCCGTGTCCCTTGCGATTAATTGGCTCTGTGTTCTATATGGGAATTAGCCCAGCTTTCGCAGTTCTGCTCTCAGCACCTTTCCCAGAAGGTTCTTGGGCAAGGCATCCATGAACTGGACCACTTTCGGTCTCTTGAAAGTGGGCAGGTAATCCTTGCAAAAGTTGGTTATATCTTCTTCACTGCACTGCTCACCAGTCTTTAGAACTATAAAAGCCTTGATCTCCTCGCCGTATGTCTTGTCAGGGATACCGATGACGCCTGCTTCAGCCACCTTGGGATGCTGATAGAGAACTTCCTCCACCTCTCTTGGTGACAGGTTTTCTCCTCCCCTGATGATGATATCTTTCTTCCTGTCGGTGATGTAGAAGTAGCCATCCTCGTCCATATAGCCTACGTCGCCGGTATAGAGCCAACCGTCTCTGATAGCCTGGGATGTCTCTTCAGGGAGGTTCAAGTAACCCTTCATTATCGTAGGGCCTTTAACCACGAGTTCGCCTGTCTGCCCTTGTGGCACCTCCTGGCCGTTATCATCGAACACCTTTATGGTGTTGCATTTGACCATGACCTTGCCGATGGAGCCGATTTTCGGTGGTTGGTCAGGAGGTTGCCCCGCTGTGGTAGCTGCCGTCTCTGTCATACCCCAGCCTTCTGCTATGTCGATGCCTGTTTTCTGCTTCCAAGCCTCAGCGACTTCTACGGGAAGTGGTGCTGCGCCACAGCCGCAGAGTTGCAGTGAGCTCAGGTCGTACTTGTCCAGCTCAGGGTGATTCAGTATCTGGATATACATAGCCGGTACGCCTGCCATTGAAGTGATGCGGAACTTATCTATGGCCTGTAATGCCTCGTCGACGTTCCACCATTTAAGCACTACCGATTTGCCTCCCATGAGATAGCCGGTGTTCATCAGGGCTATGCCATATGAGTGGGATAGAGGCAGGACGAACAGGCCGACTCCGGTCCGGTCAAGACCCGTAACTTGCTGCACTGTCTCAACGGTTTCGCGAGTTTTGGAGTCAATGTACTGGCTGGTCTGACATAAGGTCGTCGGACGGCTGACCAGACCGAACTCGTACAATCCCAGGGAGTTGATGTACAGGGAGAAATGGGTGTGCATGACGCCTTTTGGATGGCCAGTGGTGCCTGCAGTGTACAGAATAGCTGCCAGGTCATCATTGTCTGTCTCTTCTAGCTCTATTTCATCGGAACTATCTGCCATGATCTTTTCGTAATAGATAGTGCCGGGAACATCGTCCTTGTCAATCAAAATAACGTGCTTTAAGTCGGGGGAATGTTTCTGGGCTTCCTGGATCCAAGCGAGATAATCGGAGCTGGTCAGGATTGCTTTTGCCCCGCAGTCACGGTATATGTAGGCGGCTTGGTCGGGACGTAAAATTGGATTCAGAGGCACCACAACGCCACCTATTTTGTATATTGCAGGGAAAGCGGAGAATACCGGAGGGCTGTTGGGTATCTGTACTATTACTCGGTCCCCTTTGCCAATGCCGAGTTTTTTTAGTGCATTGCCCAGTCGGTTGGCGTTACGGTTTGTTTCGCCATTGGTATACCATTTCCCTTCGAAGTAAGTGCTTTCGTATTCCCCGAACCTTTTAATGTTGTCCTCTAATAGTTGGCCTAGATTCATGCTCCTCCTCCTTTTTAGTTGTGTTTTCTGATTTAAAATGGGGGTGATGACAGCCTCTGCCCTTGAAGAGTGATAATACAATTGTGGATGTTAAGTGTCAAGTCTCCGTGCAACCTTGCTTTGATTTTAATGGCATGAGCCCGTCTGCAGCTGGGTCAGACTGAGCGGGTATGCCGTTTTTCCTAGTAGTCAAATACATGGTGCAAATCACAAACGGTGAGGAGATCAATACTTTTTCTTATTGCCAGGTCCTTTGAATCTGCTTACATTTTGACAGTATATGGCACCTATGCTAGAGTTCTGTGGGCACAGCAAACACTGATTTCAGGAGGTTTCTTAATGATAGGTATTGAATCTTACGGAGCTTATATCCCGAGATACCGAATAAATCATAATACAATCTTTTTTGCGGTAGGTTTCTTAGGCACCTTTCCGCCACCTGGTGAAAATGCAGTTGCCAACCATGACGAGGATACGCTCAGTATGGCTGTAACAGCAGGCATTGATTGTTTGAGTGGCATGAAGCGGGAAAAGGTCGACGGTTTGTATCTTGCTACCACCAGTCAGCCATATACACTGAGGCAAAACTCGGCGATTGTAGCCACTGCTCTCGACCTTCAACCTAGTATAAGGACTGCTGATTTTATTGGCTCTAACAAGTCAGGAACAACCGCTCTCCTTTCCGCTTTTGATGCTATTAAAGGAGAAACTTCAAGCCATATTCTGGTTTGTGCTTCTGATTGCCGGCTGAATAAGCCTGGTAGCCCTCAGGAACATCTCTACGGAGACGGTGCGGCAGCTCTTCTAGTGGGAAATGACGAGGTGATTGCCACCTATGAGGGTTATTATTCTGTTTCCTATGATTTTCCTGACCGTTGGAAGGCGGCAGGTGAAGAATTTGAACATGCTTGGGAGGATAGGTTTATTCGAGATGCAGGTTATGCCAAGATGATACCTGAGGCGATTTCCGGGCTTCTTAAAAAATACGATTTGAATATTAAGGATTTTGCTAAAATCATGTTTCCTGGTCTTTATGCCAGGGAACATGCTGCTATAACCAAGCGTCTAGGAGCTGAGCCAGCCCAAATTCAGGATACAATGCTTACCACGGTTGGCGATACCGGTTCAGCGTCGCCGCTAATGATGTTGGTTGCCGCACTCGAAGATGCCAAGCCTGGAGACAAGATTATGGTTGCCAGCTTCGGCAATGGCAGCGATGCCCTGTTTTTCCAGGTGACTGCGAATATAAAGAAAATGAAAGACGGACGGGGTGCCAAGAGGAGTTTGGGGGCAAAGAAGGACCTTGCCAGCTATGAGAAATATCTGGCTTTTCGAAATCTGGCTCCGATGGAGTTGGGAATGCGTGGCGAGATAAGCTTCCGTACTCCGATGTCCGCATTGTTCAGGGAGCGAAAAGTTGTTATAGGTCTTTGTGGCTCAAAGTGCAAACGCTGCGGGACACCACAATATCCACCTCAGAGAATATGTGTTAATCCTGAATGTGGAGCTGTTGATGAAATGGAAGATTATCGCTTCTCCGATAAAAAGGGTACCCTCTTTACTTACACTGGCGATAATCTGGCTGCAAACATTGACCCGCCGGCAATTTACGGGCTCGTGGACTTTGATGGCGGTGGGAGATTCTGGTTCGACCTCACCGATTGTGACCTTGATTCAGTTAAGGTAGGCATGCCTGTGGAGATGACCTTCCGTAGAAGATATGTAGATGAGGATGGTGGTGTTTATGGCTATTCTTGGAAGGCGATGCCAGTACGTGCCTGAAAATATAAATAAACTTTCACGGAGGACATAAAATGGCAGAAGGTCTTAGAGATAAAGTAGCCATCATCGGAATGGGGTGCACGAAATTTGGAGAGTTATGGGATAAAGGCGCTGAAGATTTAATGGTTGACGCATTTCAGGAGTGTATTCAGGATGCAGGTATAGAGAAAAAGGATATTCAGGCAGCCTGGTTCGGTGTACATTTTGAGGAGCAGAGTGTAGGTAAGGGCGCTACGTCTTTGGCATTGGCGTTGAAGTTGCCATATATCCCGGTAACCAGGGTAGAGAACTTCTGTGCTACTGGTACGGAGGCTTTAAGAGGTGCTTGTTACGCAGTGGCTTCAGGAGCTTATGATATTGCCTTAGCACTAGGAGTAGAGAAGCTTAAAGATACGGGATATGGTGGCCTTCCTGGTGGCCCCGGTCTCATGGGGGCTAAAAATGCACTCATAATGCCCAAATTAACCGCTCCTGGGGGTTTTGCCATGATGGCTACCCGATACTTTGCCGTATATGGTTTGAGCCCAGAGGAGGGCAAGAAGATGCTGGCTAAAGTATCAGCCAAAAGCCATTATAATGGTGCACGTAATCCAAAGGCGCATCTGCGCCGTGAAGTGACTGAGGAACAAATACTGAATGCTCCGATTATTGCCTGGCCGCTGGGACTTTTTGACTGCTGTGGAGTTAGCGATGGTTCAGCAGCTGCGATTGTAACCAGGGCTGATATGGCCAAGAAGTTCAGGCCGGATCCCGTGTATATTAAAGCGCTTCAGGTTGCTTTAAGTTCAGGTGAGGAGTTGATGTATACAAACTGGGACGGTGCCCATGTTGAGACTGGATACCGTGCTGGCGTCCTGGCTTATAAAGAAGCTGGTATTAAGAATCCGCGTAAAGAGGTTAGCATGGCTGAGGTACATGACTGTTTCTCAATCACTGAAGCCGTAACCATGGAGGATTTGCAGTTCAGCCCAAGAGGTAAAGTGAAGGAAGATATTGAAGCTGGCCGTTTTGACCTTGATGGCGAGCAACCTGTCCAGCCAGACGGAGGATTAAAATGCTTCGGGCATCCTATTGGTGCCTCTGGCCTGAGGATGGTATATGAGATGTATAAACAGCTACAGGGCAAGGCGCAATTGCCAGAGAGACAGCTAAAGAATCCAAAGATGGGACTTACGCATAACATGGGTGGCTTCCCGGCGATGAATGTTGTCAGTGTTGCCATTGTAGGGTTATGACACCAAAGTGATTCAGCTTTAAGGAGGTAAACTATGGCTGAAGGCTCTCTGATTAATGAAGAATTAAGAAAAATGATAGGTGTACCCTCTGAACCTATTGTCTTCAAGATTGAAGAAGGAGCCATACAGAGATATGCTCAGGCTATAGGGGACCCCAACCCTTTGTTCAATGATATAGAAAATGCCGGCAAAAATAAGCATGGCAGGCTGATTTGCCCTCCAGGTTTCACAGGCTGGCCGATGAAAGGTGGAATTTCTTTCATCCAGCTGGTTGAATCCCTGGTTAAAGCTGGGGCACCACCGCGCTTGCTCGATGGCGGTGTTGAATTTGAGTTTCTTGAGCCAATTGGTGCTGGTGATGTGTTGACTGCCACTACAAAGATTGCCAATATGGTAGAGAGAGAGACCAAGATGGGCAAGACGATGTTCACCAAAGTTGAGACGACTTTCTTGAATCAGAATGGCGATGTGGCGTTGAAGAGCTGGTCGACAATGATACAGTTTTGAACTGGCTTTAGGCCATTTTTAGTTGAGGAGGATATATGTCAAAGCAGCTTTATTATGAAGATGTTCAGGCAGGTGCTGAGATAACTCCGCTGGCCAAAATTGCCACCACGCGTATGCTGGTTCAATGGGCGGGTGCCTCTGGGGATTTCAACCCTTTGCATTATGAAGATGATTTTGCCAAAGCCATGGGTGTGGGAGCACCTATTGTGCATGGAGCTCTGAAACGTGCCTGGCTGGGGCAGTTGATGACGGACTGGATTGGCGAGAAGGGAGTGCTTAAGAAACTCTCCTGCCAATACCGTGGTATGGATTATCCACGCAAGATGCAAACGATAGAAGAGGCACATGAAGGTGAGACGTGGTGGTGTAAAGGCACGGTGACTAAGAAGTATGATGAGGGCGGAGAGCATCTTGTTGAATGTGTGATCTGGGTGGAGAATGGGAAGGGAGAAAAAACGACGCCAGGTGCAGCCATCGTTGCCTTGCCATCAAAAGATGATAAATAGTCACGGTTTATCAGCTGATAAGTATTCAGGGAGAGGTTTTTCTGAAGGCAAAGAATCAGTTTCAAGGAGGTAGTAAATGGAAAAACTGAATGGAAAAGTGGCAGTTATCACTGGAGCGGCTCGAGGCATAGGCAGAGCGGATGCCATGTTGTTTGCTAAAGAGGGCGCTGCTGTCCTAATCAGTGACGTTGATGAAGAGCCACTTAAAGAAGTTGTCAAAGAGATAAAAGCAGCCGGTGGTAAGGTTGAAGTCTGTGCTGGCGATGTCACAAAACCTGAAGACTGCCAGAAGGTGATGGACATGGCGGCTGAGAAGTTCGGTAAAATAGACATTCTAGTTAATAA
>CP070642.1:273092-276134 GCA_020354105.1 Chloroflexota bacterium
CTCCAACGAACAGAGGTCCGGGAAGTTGAAGAGCCTTTTGAAGCGGGGCAAACAGGCTCGTCGGCGATGCCGCATAAAAGAAATCCCGAGCTTTGTGAGCGTATCTGCGGACTGGCCAGGTTAATAAGAGGCCATGCTTTGACCTCCCTGGAGAACATTGCATTATGGCATGAACGTGACATCAGCCACTCCTCTGCAGAGCGAATTATCCTACCTGATTCCTGTCTGGTGCTGGATTACATGCTATATATATTTACCTCAATAATGAAAGGGCTCAAGGTCTATCCAGAAAACATGCATCGTAACGTTGAGCTTACTCAAGGGGTTATTTTTTCTCAAAGGGTGCTCCTGGCTTTGATTGATAAAGGTCTAACACGACAAGAAGCTTATAAAATAGTCCAAAATAATGCTATGAAGGCATGGCAGAAAAAGAAAGACTTTTTAAGGTTGGTTGAAGCGGATGAGCGAGTAACTGCTCGTTTGAACAAAAAGGAACTGAACTCTTTATTTAATTATGGGTATTATCTGAAGCACGTAAACGAGGTCTTTGAGCGTCTGGGGTTAAGCAAAGCCAAAAAGACAAAACGAGTTAAGGCAGAAAGCTTAGCTCCACGTGCTACCTAACGGGAGTTAAATATGTCTGTATTATTAAAAACCGATGTACCTCTACCTTTATTTCGCCGTGGCAAGGTTAGGGATGTTTATGATTTAGGCGATAAACTACTTATAGTATCCACCGACCGCATATCTGCCTTTGATGTTGTCTTGCCTTACGGCATCCCTGATAAAGGAAAGGTACTTAATCAGCTCTCTGTCTTTTGGTTTGAAAAGACAGCCCATATCTTGCCTAATCATTTTATCAAGATAATTGATAGCAATGTTGTTCTTAATGAAGTGAAGAATATCTCGGACCAACCAGAGGAGTTACTAGATCCTCTTATTGGTCGCTCTATGCTTGTGGTTAAGGCCGAGCGCATACCTGTGGAATGCGTTGTACGAGGCTATCTATCTGGCTCAGCATGGGCGGAGTATAAAGAGACTGGAAAAGTTGGCCATGTCAACTTGCTCCAAGGAATGAAGGAAAGCCAGGAATTACCTCAACCCATCTTTACTCCCACTACTAAGAGTGATACAGAGCATGATCGCCCTTTAACCAATCGAGATATACAAGACCTGGGCATTGAAAACCTTTTTGAGGAATTGGAACAAAAAAGCTTGCTCATCTACCGCTATGCTAGAGATTACGCTAGAACAAAAGGCATAATAATTGCAGATACCAAGTTCGAGTTTGGTTTCGTCGATGGTCAATTAGCCCTTATTGATGAGTTACTAACACCAGACTCCAGCCGCTTCTGGGATGCCAGCCAATATGAGGTTGGCCATTCTCAACCTAGCTTTGATAAACAACCAGTCCGTGATTGGCTTTCATCGTCAGGATGGGATAAGAAACCGCCAGCGCCTATGTTGCCACCGGAAGTAATCGAAAAAACATCGAAAAGATATTGTGAGCTGTATAGCAGGTTAACCGGGGGTATTCTCAGAGGAAAATAAGACGAAGATTGTCGAAAATTGATTATTTGACTGGGTTCGCTATTATTGATCTATTAGTTTACCTGCAGAGTACTTTGTAACGTTCTTAGCCGGCCAATACCTTGATCAACTGTAACAAGTTGCTATCCAATTCCTTTCTCTTCTCCCAAGTTTCCTTTAGAGGAGTGAAGGCTATCTCCCCCTTCAACTCTCCCACCATGTAACCCGTTTTCCCATTGACCAAGGCATCCACAGCCGCCGCTCCTAACTTACTAGCTAGAATCCTATCCCTGGCTGTAGGTGAGCCACCTCTTTGTATGTGCCCCAGCACACAAATTCGGTACTCCAGCCTTAATCTCTCCCATACTTGTTGAGCAATTGAAAACGCACCGCCTGCCTCATCTCCTTCAGCAACTATCACGATAGAGGATTTCTTACCTTTCTTGAAGCTATGCTTCATATCAAGGCAAAGTTGTTCTATATTTGTCTTGGTTTCTGGAATCAAGATTTCTTCGGCTCCGCCAGCAATTCCCACATCCAAAGCGATGAAGCCCCTGTCCTTTCCCATGACCTCGATGAAAAAGGGGCGTTGTAGCGAGCCTGCAGTATCTCTAATCTTATCTATGGCATCCAAAGCTGTATTTATGGCGGTATCGAAGCCGATAGCCTGGTCAGTGCCATAGACATCGTTGTCTATAGTGCCCGGAATGCCAATTGTCTTTACATCCGCTGCCTCAGCCAGGGCTACTGCGCCACGAAAGGTGCCGTCCCCGCCTATAGTTATCAATCCCTCCATCCCTTCCCGTTGCAGAATTTCAACTGCCTTCGTTATGCCTTCTTCGGTCTTCATTTCTTCACAGCGGGCTGTTTCTAAGAAAGTACCCCCACGGTGGATAACATTGGCCACTGATCTACGACCTAACTTCACAAAGTCCTCCTCCAATACACCGCAGTACCCTCGGCGAATCCCCACTACCTCCAGCCCGCGGCTAACCCCGCAGCGGACGATAGCCCTAATGCAGGCATTCATCCCCGGGGCATCACCGCCGCTGGTTAAGACGCCAATCTTTTTCATAATGCTTTCCGATTTAGCTTCTATTCTAGCATGGGCTGTAGAACTATTTCACGGACTCTACAGAAAGCCTGCGGCACTACAGTTGCCAAGGCTAATCTTCTATTGGTTCAATGGATTATGGCATACCCTGAATTGGGCCCTCGATACTCTTAACGCCTGGCTTCATAGCTCCCTCAAACCTTGTAGCTATCTCGATAATACACTAGCAAGTATAGCTCTCTAAGCAGGTCAGACTCGTTGTGCTTTATGATTTGCTGTAGATACTTATCATCCCCTGTGTAAAGGAATCTTTGCCATAGCAAAGGGACATCTCTGCCGCTTATCACTGGCTCATTAAAATAGTGCTCTGCATGAGAGAATAGCTCATCCAACTTAGGCCATTTGAGGTAAAGTGCTTCGGCTTTTTCCTTCCAAGGCTGAAATAAGTCTACCCCTTC
>CP070642.1:276234-279956 GCA_020354105.1 Chloroflexota bacterium
TATGACACCCGCTTTGCTTCAGAAGACTTCGCCGCTGCTGCTGCCGAAGTGATTGCCGGCAATAAAATTAAAGTAAATCTGTGCTCCAAAGCAGCGCCGACACCGGTGATAAGCTATGCCGTCACCGCCACCAGGTCAATCGGCGGCATAATCATCACCGCCAGCCATAATCCCGGACGCTGGAACGGATTCAAATACAAGGATGAGGCTGGAGCCAGCGCTCCTTCTGAGGTGGGCACAGAAATAGAGAAAAATGCCAACGAGGTTCTCTCCACGGGCGATGTGAAGCGAATTCCCCTGGCTGACGGACTGAACAAAGGACTCATAACATACTTCAACCCGGACCCGGCATACTTCAAGCAGCTAGAACGACTTATTGACCTGAATTCTATTCGTCACAGTAATTTAAAGGTCATCGTAGACTCCATGTACGGGGCTGGAATTGGCTATTTCAAGGAGATTCTCCAAGGTGGCAAAATGGAAGTCATTGAAATCAACGGTGAGCGTAATCCCTCTTTCCCCGGAATTCAACCTGAGCCAATTGCCAAGAACCTGACCAAGCTATCCAACTCAATTAAAGAACAGAAGGCAGATGTGGGCATAGCCAACGATGGCGATGCCGACAGAATCGGCATAATCGACGAAAAGGGAAACTTCCTCAACCAGCATCAGGTATTCTCCCTGCTGGCTCTCTACTTCCTCGAAGTCCGTGGGGAGCGCGGCGCCATAGTAGAGACCCTAACCGACACCACGATGCTCCACCTGCTGGGCAAGCAATTCAACGTACCCGTCTACGAGACGCCGGTTGGCTTCAAATATGTAGCCCCGTTGATGATAGAGCATAATGCACTCATGGGCGGTGAGGAGAGCGGCGGCTACGGCTTCCGCGGTCACGTGCCCGAGCGCGACGGCATACTCGCCAGCCTGTACTTCCTCGATTTAATTATAAGGACAGGCAAGACACCATCACAGCTACTGGAACATCTATTCAGCAAGGTCGGGCCTCACTACTACGACCGCATCGATGTTCACATCGCCGCCGATGACCGACAGATGTTCTCCGATAAGCTGTCAAAGGGTGATGTCAGCTCCATCGCTGGCTTAAAAGTAGCCAGGCTGGACACCACTGACGGCTACAAATACTACCTGAGTGATGACTCCTGGCTGCTGTTAAGATTCTCCGGCACTGAGCCGCTAATACGCATCTATGCCGAAGGTCACACTCCGGAACAGGTACAGAAACTGCTGGAGAACGGCAAGGGGTTGTTGGGGGTTTAAGGTATGGCCGATTTAGACGACGCTAAAGTATATCAGCGATTCGACCCGGAAAACATGCTGGAGCACCTTCACGGGCTGCCCGAGCAATGCCGCACTGCCTGGTACAAGGCAAGGGGACTCGAGTTGCCCTCAGACTATGCAGACGTCGATAAAGTGGTCGTTTTGGGCATGGGCGGCTCGGCAATAGGCGGTGATTTAGTTCGCAGCCTGCTTGCACCGCAAAGCAAGTCTTTTATCTTCGTCAATCGCGAATATGATTTGCCAGCCTTTATTGACGAAAAGACGCTGGTAATCGCTTCGAGCTACTCGGGAAACACCGAGGAAACGTTGTCCGCGTTCTCCCAGGCACTGAAAAGCGATTGTAAGAAGATGGCGATGACCACCGGCGGTAGGTTGAAGACTTTAGCCGAAGACGCCGGTTTGCCGGTCTTTAATATAGTCATCGTTTCCCAGCCGCGGGCTGCTCTGGGCTACAGCTTCATACCCCTGATAGCCTTCCTGCAAAAGCTGGATTTTGCCGAAGATAAATCGACCGAGGTCGAGGCGATGGTTAAGGACCTCGAGAAGCAGCTGGAAGAAATCAAGGAGACCGTCGCCACCGGTTCAAATAGAGCTAAAGAGCTTGCCCTTAAGCTGCACAACAGAATAGTCGTGATTTACGGTGCCGGCATCATATCGGAGGTCGCCCGCCGCTGGAAGACGCAGATTAACGAGAACAGCAAAACCTGGGCTTTCTACGAGACTTTACCTGAGCTTAACCACAACGCTGTCGTCGGCTACCAGTTCCCGCATGAGCTATACTCCAAGATATATGTGGTCCTGCTCCGCTGTCCTTCACTTCACCCTCGGATTCTGGCTCGCTATGAGATAACCAATGACCTTCTAGAGCAAAACGCCATCAGCCACAAGTTCGTGGACAGCCGGGGTGACAGCCAACTCAGCCAGATGATGAGCCTGATTTACCTGGGGGACTGGGTCAGCTATTACCTGGCAATACTCAATGACACTGACCCCACACCGGTGAAATCGATTGACTACCTCAAGAAGCGACTGAGCGAGGCACAGAAAGGAGGTGAGAGCAATGACTGAAATCCTGTATCTCCAATTCACCTGAGTTTGAGCCAAATGGCTAGGTGCAAGTTTTGCACCAGTCATTTGCTCGCAGAACCTCCGTTCCCGAAATATCAGGAGGCTTATGGCTGTTTAGCACCCTTAGATAATGCTTCCTGAAGCGATGGTACGGAGTTTCTCGCCATCGCTTTTTTATTTACAAAAATAAGCAAGGAGTATAGAAATTGACAACAGATAATAAAGAAATGTGGGCGGAATTAGGCATAGACCTGAAACCGCATGATGCACTTCTTAGTGCCTTAGGCCCAATCTTCCAGGAAGTCTACCTTTCGCAGAAAGACCGACCTGAAGGCATGGGATTTTTTGACTCCGTTGTCGGCGATATACACGGCATCAGGGTACGAGAGCTGAGGCAACATGCCAGGAACGGCGGCAAGACAGTGGCTACTTACTGCGTATTCGTTCCTGAAGAGATCGTCTGGGCTGCCGATGCCATCCCGGTGGGGCTCTGTGCCGGGACACAATTTTCCGTGCCTCTGGCAGAAGAAGTCCTGCCCGGTAACACCTGCGCCCTTATCAAATCGTCGTTCGGTTTCAAGTTGGGACGTATCTGCCCTTACGTGCAGGCTAGCCATCTTATCGTCGGCGAGACCACCTGTGACGGTAAAAAGAAAATGTTCGAGATCCTCAATCGATATCAGCCGGTCTACGTTATGGAGGTGCCCAATAAAAAAACAAAGCTGAGCCGGGAGCTCTGGTTAGGGGAAGTAATCGCTTTTAAGGATGCCATCGAGAAACTGACGGGTAACAAGATGACTGTTAACAAACTTACCGAGGCAATTAAGTCGGTCAATGAACGGCGCCGCGCACTACAGCGGCTTTATAATCTACGCAAAGCCAGGCCGGCTCCTATAAGCGGCAAAGATGCTCTACTGGTGACGCAAGTATCCTTCTATGACGATGTGACCCGCTGCATTACACAGGTGAACGCTCTTTGCGATGATCTAGAAAAGCGGGTCGAGTCGGGGAAAGGTATAGCTCCGGCAAAGGCACCCCGTATTCTCATCTCCGGCAGTCCCATGGCTATACCTAACTGGAAGCTACACCATGTCCTGGAAAATGCCGGGGCGGTTGTGGTCTGCGAGGAGTCATGTACAGGCACCCGCTTCTTCTCCGACCTGGTTCAAAATGAGAAACCGAATACTGTGGAGGAGGCATTGAAATCAATTGCCGAAAGATACCTGCAAATACACTGCGCCTGCTTTACTCCCAACGAAGAACGTCTCGACGACATTGTCAAGCTGGCTAAAGAACACCAGGCTGACGGCGTAGTACACTATAATCTTCAGTTTTGTCATACTTATGCCAATGAA
>CP070642.1:280056-282712 GCA_020354105.1 Chloroflexota bacterium
CCTATCAGGCTATACATTTCTTCTACTGCTCTATAAGTAAATACAGAAAAATTTTATTATCCTCTGTGTTTTTTTGGAAAAAATTGCTTTATATGCTCAAGTTCATCAGCAACTTCCTCGTCACATGTTACGGAATCACGAACTTGCTCTTTCAAAACCTTTTGGAAAAGTGTCTTTACTGGAGTAATCATATTGGAAGCTCTGACAGTATCTTTAATGCTGTACTTTACACAAATTTCTTTCATCGAAGGTGGGTCTCTTCTATTCAAGATAGGCTGTACTACCCTTTCATGAAAAACCTGCCAGTGAGTAGTCATCTCTCGCTGCCGGCACTGTGTTTGTACTTTCTCTAAAACCTGTTCAAGTAGTTCGGAGACCCAGGTATAATTGAAGATATCTTCTGGATCTGATTCGAATACACATGGGGGCAGATCAGTCATATTGATTTGATCCAATGGAATAAGTCTTTCTTTCGGCATGCGTTTCTGTGCGGTCTCTACTTTGTGGACGTTGATTAGATAGTGTTTAAGGGCGAAAAGTAGATAAGTTCGAAACTTTCCCTTAGATGGATCCGCCTTCTGAATCAAATCTCGTCCAAGCACTACTTCTTGAAAGAATCCCTGTGTCAGGTCTTTGGCTTGCTCATTGTCGTAGCCCTTACGACGAAGATAACAATAGACAGGTTTCCAATATTTGCCTAACAATAGACTGGACAGATCATGATTACTATTATCCCTTGCCTGGACCTTCCCGATAAGAGACCAATGGGTCGTGAGGAATGACTCTCCGACTCCGCCTATATCTGTATAATCTCCTTTTCCCACTGCCACGCTCCTACACCGAACTGTTGGTCTATAGCGTGAAGCAAACACGCGCTGCATAAATAGCCAAATATGCAGTTCTACTACCTTTTATCCCGCGAATACGTCTGCGTCAGCTTATTATAAGCAATAAATGCAGAATAAGCAAGCAGTTACTCTCAAATGAGAATCGTTCAGTGATTTCCTGGAGAACAACTTTCCCAGGTTGTATTGTAACCTTTCTAGGCTGTCTGGCTAAAAATCTACAAAAAATCTGAAATTCTGCCCAAGATTACAAATTTTTTCTGTATTTAAGTATAGAGACGCCACGTTAACCATAAGTTAAATCTGAATAATAGAAACAACGCAAATACGATTAGAGCCAGAATTAAGGAATTGCTTGGCACCAGATAGAAAGAGAAGTCGTTAATAAAATAGCTGGATGAATAAGGATTAAAATAAGCAGCCGGCGAGTATCATGTCGTCAAACAGCCAACTCCCGGCCCAGCCTAACTCAGCCGGTTGGTTTGCACGTCCGAGCAAAGGCACTTGAAATAATATGACGAACTCGTCGATGTAGCAAGAATGGAGGTAACAGTTATGTCACGAATCAAAAGAACAAAATAAATTCAAAATCATTTTCTCTAACGTAACAGTTTTTGCAAAAAGGGTAGAAAGGCAGGTGTAATATGAAACGGTTTAATAATTCGAACATTACATTACTGGTTTTGGCGTTCCTATTTATGATTGTGCTTAGTACTAGAAGTGCGAACGCCGATTTTTTCTTCGGCGAGCCGATTAAGTTCGACTCCCTCATTACCGGTTTTGAAGATCTCTGTTGTTTCTCTTACGATGGATTGGAGATATATATCGCATCAATGGGAGGAGAGGGGGACTATGACCTGTGGGTGCTGAAACGTGCCTCCACAGATGAGGATTGGGGGCCCCGGGAGAACCTCGGACCTGCTGTGAACAGCCCACAAGGGGACTACTACGCATCGATTTCGCCTAACGGACTTGAGCTTTATTTCGCTTCATACCGGGGCGGCAGTTCCAATGATTGGAGTTACGATGACCTATACGTAACAACACGACCAACGAAGAGTGATCCATGGGGGCCAGCGGTTAATCTGGGCCCCACGATAAACCGTTCCGGCGTCCAGGAACGCAGTCCCTGGATTTCACCGGATGGCCTGGAGCTATACTTCATGTCACACCGGCCTGGCGGATATGGTGGGACGGATTTCTGGGTTACGAGACGGACGACAGAGAACGATCCATGGGGTGAGCCAGAAAATCTTGGTCCCATTGTTAACAGTTCATACTACGAGTCCTACCTCTCCCTTTCACCGGATGGGTTATTGCTCTTATTCAACGAGAGTTATACAGCTGATCGGCCTCGCCGGCCCGGTGGATACGGAGCTAGTGATATGTGGATGTCAAGGCGTTCGAGCGTCTCAGCTCCTTGGCAGGAACCGGTTAATCTTGGGCCGAAGATCAACAGCCCATCAGGTGATTTTCTCCCACGGATATCCCTTGATGGCCGGATGCTATATTTCTGCTCCGAACGGTCTGGTTGGGAGTATTGGCAGGCTCCGATCATTCCGATTGTTGACTTCAACGGTGATGGCTATGTTGACGTCATCGATGTATCCATCTTAACAGACCACTGGGGTGAAGACTACCCTTTATGTGACATCGGTCCAATGCCCTGGGGAGATGGAATTGTCGATGCCGAGGATCTGAAGATCCTTACAAAATACATAGAACCAATAAACAGTACTATTAGCAAGACAGCTTATGATCCTGAACCAGCTAATGGTACTGAACTTGTCGACTTAGATACACATTTGACC
>CP070642.1:282812-290306 GCA_020354105.1 Chloroflexota bacterium
TGGCTGACATGGTTGTCACGAAGATATTTATCAGCAATGTTTATATATTCTGAGGCTACTCTAAGTGGGGACAACTTGCCAGCCTGTATTAACTGCTTCAAGTTATCAACATTAGCCACGGACAAATCCTGGCTAACTACCGCCACCACTTTTACCTGGCCGAAGCCGAGGTCTACCAGCTCCGTAGCCGGACTTGAAGGGAAACGGCAGAGATGTTCTAGGAGCCAGTCTTTGCCTGTTATAGCCAGGTCGAAATTACCATTGGCTACTTGAAGTGGCATATCCTGTGGTCTGATGACTTTAACATTAAGCCAATCCACGTTGAAGCCTGGACGCCTGTTTACTCTATCTTCCGAATAGCCTTGCACATCGAGGCCAGCTTTATTAAGGAATTCTGTGGTCGGTGATTGTTGATGTCCGTCAGGAAGAGCCAGCCAGATTTTTTCTCCGTTGATGTCAGGGCGAAAATTATTGGTGCTTTTTGCCAATTCAGGTTTGATTTTTAACCACGGCTTGTCTTTCATTTCAAGACCCTGACTGAAATAGGCTATTGTCTGGCTAATATTCTTGGTTTGCCAGCTCTCTTGATTGGCGATAAGAAAAGCATTAGAGGAGAGCAGGGTTTTTAGTGGGGTTAAGCTTTGTGCTTTTATCTCCTCCTCATTTTCTGCCCATAGCAGGACCATGTCAGCGTTCTCTGGCGGATATACTTCAGCAGCTCCCCATACCGGGAATATTCTGAATCTTCTCAACCTGAGATTCAAAGCGGTGTTCTCTGCCATATTGGGATATTCGGACACTATTCGCCAGTTATATTGTCCGGTTGACAAATCCTGTAGGCTGGATGTGTTTCCATATTGGCTGACGGCTAGATAGAGGTTCCCTTTGCCGTATCCCAGGTCGGCTACTTTAAGTATGCCGCTGGTCGGGTACTTAGCCAGAAGCTCTTCAATCCAGTCCAGATTACAGATGCCTAAATCGTAATTGCCAACGGCTACCTGGATGGGTACATCTTTTTCTTGAAATATCTTGGCTGAAATCTGGGGAATTTTTGTTGATTGGAGTCTGTAAACTCGTGTCCCTTGCGTATAGTCTTTGAACTCAAGCCCTATACTTTCTAATAGACAGGCAGTGGCAGGAAGAAGTCTTCCTTTTGGTAAGGCTATCTTAATATAATCAGATTGGCTTTCAGTTAACAAGTTATTTTGGGCCTCCTACCATTTTTATGGCGTCAACAATTGAAGAAGTCTCTTTCTTCTGGTTTTTGGTTTGGTCGATAATGGTAAAAGAGGATGGCTGTTTTTGAACGGTGACTATCCAGCGCCAGTCCGATTGGCGGCCGCTGAAATCAAGATCGGTCACATAGCCTGCTTGGCGAAAAGACTCGGCTAACTGAAAAGTGGTTCTGATTGAGTCCGGCGTTGTTCCGTCACATTTAATCAGAACCCCCTGTTTCGCCTTCTGTTTGGCTTGTGGCTGAATCAAGTTAACGAGGGGGTCAACATATAGTGCAAAACCACATGCTGGCGTGCTCTTACCTCCTATCAGTGGGATAAGATTGTCATATCTACCACCACTGCCTATTCTTTCACCCTTAGCTTTAAACTGAAAGCAGAGTCCGGTGTAATATTCGAAGCCTCGTGTGGATGTAATGTCAATCTGATAGCTGCAACCCAGGGCATCAAGGAGGTTGGCGATTTCGGTGAAATTGCCCAGTGCCGATTTTAATTTTGTGGGAATCTGAGGTAAAGCCTTCAAGTTTTCCAGAAAGCTGCTGGCTTTTCCCCTCAAATCGAGAAATAATGACGTCAGTCTGCCGATTTCGGAGTTTTTTGGTTTTGCCTCCGCCAGCGCTTGCCAGTTTCCATCGAGAATTTGGTCTAGCAGCCTGACTTCTTCATCGGGATTCAGCTTCAACTCCTTGAGCACAGCCTTCAGTATTCCAGCGTGGGATAATTGTATTTGAATATCACTGATACCTAGGTTGCGTAGTGTTTCAATAGCCAGAAGTATTAATTCTACATCTGATGTCGGTTTATTAATACCCAGCAATTCTACTCCACATTGCCACCGTTCCCTGTTTTCCTTCCCCGTCTCTTCGAAAGCAAAAACGTTGGTTATATAGAAAAGCTTTGCCAACTCCTGTGGCTGCAAATTTTCGATATATAACCTGGCGACGGGTATAGTGCCATCGGGTCTCAATACTACTCTTTCACCGCTCCAGCCGTCCCAGTCGAGAAAAGAATATACTCTACTCAACATATTGGGAGTAAGTGTACCGGCGGCCGTGAACAGATGCAGGTATTCCAGAGTCGGAGTCCGCACTTCCTGGTAACCCCAACTGAGACATGATTTCCGAAAGATATCTTCTATGTGACGAAATGCTCCCATGTCTTTGGGAAGCAGATCTCGAGCCCCTTTGCATTTCTGACTTGGCATAATTTTAAACCTTAGCTAAGTTGGCCTATTCTACACTAACGAGCTTTCTGCTTCAATTTGATTTTCGATAACCTGTGTTTGCTGTTAGCTATCGGGTAAACTATAATTAGGCTGCGGATTGGAACAAATGCTCAAGTCGAAATTAAGATTTGCCTACTTTATTATTCTGGCTATCCTATGGATTACGGCCTTCGTATCTGACGGGGCTGATGCTGGCTCTGGGAACATAGAAGTTCTTAGCGTTGATGGTACTATCGTTCCTGTCGTTGCCAATTATTTAGATCGCGGTATCAGCCGGGCTGAGGCTAATGGGAGCATTGCCTGCGTCATTGAGTTGAATACCCCCGGAGGGCTTCTAACTGCCACAGAGGATATTGTGCAGCGGATTTTGAATGCCAAAGTGCCGATTGTGGTTTATGTTACTCCCAGTGGTGGCTGGGCAGCTTCAGCCGGGACTTTCATTACCATAGCTGCGCATGTAGCAGTAATGGCGCCGGGAACTAGTATTGGAGCGGCTCATCCGGTAACCGTCGGTGAAGAGATGCCCGAAGAAGTGTCAAAGAAGGTAACCGAATATTCCTCTGCATGGATTAGAAGTATTGCTGAAATAAGGGGTCGTGATCCTGTAGAGGCTGAGTTAGCAGTTTCAGAAAGCAAGTCATTTACTGCCTCCGAAGCGTTAGGGGCAAAGCTTATTGATTTTCAGGCTGATGACCTGGAAAGCCTAATTCGCCAGATTAATGATAGGAAAGTGACTTTGGCACATGGCATGGAGGTCATTATCGATACCTCTGATTATGCGCTGGGTAGAAATGAGATGAATCCGGTTGAGCGCTTTCTGCACGTTATCAGTGACCCTAATATCGCTTATATTCTACTCAGTCTGGCTACGATAGGCTTAATTACCGAGATTTCAAATCCCGGGTTGATATTTCCAGGAATTGTTGGTGGCCTTTGTCTTTTTCTGGCTTTCTATTCTTTGGGTGTGCTCAATGCTTATTGGGCTGGGTTACTGCTTATACTCCTTGCCTTTGGATTATTTGTGGCTGAGGTTTTTACGCCGACTTTTGGTATACTTACGGCTGGGGGTGTTGCCTCTTTGATTTTCGGTTCTCTTGTTCTATTCAGTCATAGTTCGCCGGCAATGCAAGTAAACAGAGGCTTGATTGCCGTAGTAGCTATTTTAATAGCTGCCTTCATAGCCTTCATTGTGGGTGCCGTGGTTAGAGGGCAGAGAAGGCGAGTGGAAACTGGTGCTGAAGGGCTAGTAGGTCAAGTAGCTATAGCTAAGACAGCCCTTGCCCCAAAGGGCACGGTTCTCGTTGAAGGCGAGCTCTGGAAAGCCGTAGTTGACGATGGTAAAGTGGAGCCAGGAGAAGAAGTGACGATAACAAAGGTCGAAGGACTGAGATTATTAGTTACTCAAAGGAAAATTAAAGGGAAGAAAAGGTGGATTTAATTCTTATTTTTGCTATTGCCATATTCGTGATAATAATCCTGGCGGCAGCCATCAAGATTGTCAGTGAATATGAGCGTGGAGTCGTGTTTCGCCTGGGACGGTGTGTTGGTGTGAGGGGCCCCGGGCTCATCTTTCTAATTCCATTTATAGAACGTATGGTTAAGGTCGATGTGGGTGGTGTGGTTAAAGGGCAGAGAAGGCGAGTAGAAACTGATGCTGAAGGGTTAATAGGTCAAGTAGCGATAGCTAAGACAGCCCTTGCCCCAGAGGGCGCAGTTCTTGTTGAAGGCGAGCTCTGGACAGCTGTAGTTGATGATGGTAAAGTAGAGTCAGGAGAGGAGGTGACGATAACCAAGGTCCAAGGACTGAGATTATTAGTTACTCAAAGGAAAATTAAAGGGAGGAAAAGATGGATTTAATTCTTATTTTTGCTATTGCCATATTCGTGATAATAATCCTGGCGGCGGCTATCAGGATTGTTAATGAATATGAGCGTGGAGTCGTGTTTCGCTTGGGGCGGTATGTTGGTGTGAGGGGCCCTGGGCTCATCTTTCTAATTCCATTTATCGAACGTATGGTTAAGGTCGACCTCCGCGTTGTTACTATGGATGTCCCGACCCAGGAATGCATTACAATGGACACGGTAACCGTTAAAGTTGATGCTGTTGTTTATTTCAGGGTAATGAAACCTGAAGACGCTGTGCTCAACGTGGAGCAATACATTAGAGCCACTTCGCTGCTTTCACAAACCACTCTACGGAATGTCGTTGGCCAATCTGAACTTGAGGATCTGCTGGCTCATCGGGATAAGATCAATGAAAAGCTTCAATCACTTATTGATGAGGGGACAGAGCCGTGGGGTATAAAGGTGAGTATGGTGGAAGTCAGGGATGTTGAGCTACCTGATACGATGCAGCGAGCAATGGCGGCTCAGGCTGAGGCTGAACGAGAAAGACGCGCTAAGATCGTGCATGCTGAGGGCGAATTTCAGGCTGCGGAGAAGCTGGCTCAGGCAGCCAAGGTTATTTCCAGTCAACCTTCCGCTATGCAGCTTCGCTATCTCCAGACCCTGACCACGATTTCCACCGAACGGACTAATACAATAGTATTTCCATTGCCCATAGATTTATTAGGGCCTTTACTAGGTAAACTCGGTCAGTCGAAGAAGTAATTAGACCTTACCCCCTGTCACTATAAAAAGTACAGGGGGTAATTTATTCTTTTATTACCGTTACATCTCCAGCCACGATTTCGGCTAAGCTGCCGTCAGTGCGGCGTAAGATGAGATTGCCTTTTTCGGTTACTGTTTCAGCCTTACCTTTTTCCACAGTTTCGCCAGTTTTAACCTGTACATATCTGCCCAATGTCTCCATGTTTTCCTGCCACTCTTTATATACAGGTTTTCCGGATTGAGCTTCTAGATATAGCTGTTCCAGTTCAAAGAAAAGTGTGCTGATAAGCTCAACTTTTGATATTTCTGCTCCTAGCTCTTGTGAAAGGCTGGTGGCTATCTCTGCAATTTCAGGAAAAGCTATGGGGTCGAAGTTAGCATTTATTCCTATGCCTATAATGGCAAAATTTACCCTGCCCTCATTAACCTCGTTTTCTATTAGTATGCCGCATACCTTTTTGCCTTTGATCAGCACATCGTTCGGCCACTTGATTTGTGTCTCAAGGCCGGCGATTTGCTTGATGGCCCTGACCGCAGCCAGTGAGGCTATCATGATAAGCTGCGGCAGGTTGTCCAGAGGAGGCTTGAGTATAACTGACATAGCCAGGCTGCCCTCGGGTGATAGCCAGGTTCTACCAATTCGCCCTCTGCCTGCTGTTTGTGTGCCGGCTATGACTACGGTTCCCTCTACGGCACCTTTGTTAGCCATCTCCTTGGCTGCCTCCATGGTTGTGGCCAGCCGGTGGTAATAATGTAGCTGCCTGCCAACGAATTTAGTTTTCAAAAGGCTTTGGAGGGAGGTTTCTATATCCTGACCATTTAACATAGGCGTTACTTTCTCACATAATCCAGTTTATTAGTTAGTATAGCGATAGCCTCAGGTTATGTCTATCGATTTCTAATGCGGGCATCTTGACATTTTGTTAAAAGCCAATTAGCATTGAGTTAGAATATTGAGTAAAGGCAGCCATGGAGAAGAAAGATTTCGATTTTCTGACCGATAAAGTTGCTGCTTTCATTCTGGATTCGAACCGGATTGTAGTATTCACCGGGGCTGGTATTAGCACAGAGTCGGGCATACCCGACTTCCGCAGTCCCGGTGGCATCTGGACCAAGTTTGACCCGGATGATTTTACAATACAGAAATTTATGAGCAGTGAGAAGACCCGGAGGATGCAGTGGCAGATGATGGCTGAAGGCAGTCTTCTGAAAGACGCTGCACCGAATCAAGCACATCATGCTATTGCTGAACTGGAGAAGCTGGGCAAATTGACCTGTGTCGTCACCCAAAATATCGATAACCTGCATCAGAAAGCAGGTAATTCCCCGGATAAGGTCTTTGAACTACACGGTAATATGAAATTTGTGCGGTGCATGGGATGCGATAGTCGGTTCCCTGTTGAGGAAATTCTTAAAAGGCTAGATAAGGAAGAAATACCCGATTGCCATCACTGTCATGGCATCTTGAAGCCGGATGCCGTTTTCTTTGGCGAGTCATTGCCGCAGAAGGCGTTGAATGATGCTACCCACCATTCCCGTAACTGTGACCTTTTTATTGTCATCGGTTCTACCCTCATTGTGTATCCGGCAGCCTATATGCCTATGTACGCCGTTGAGGCTGGAGCTAAATTGGTCATCATCAATCTAAGTTCTACGCCTATGGATTCTAAGGCTTCAGCGCTTATCGCTACCAAGGCTGGTGAAGCTATGAGCAAGATCGTGGAGAAGGTCAGAAATCAATTGCCAGCTTGACACGAGGTTTGCTATAGAGTGGAAGACCACGTTGAAAAGAAGAGCAAGGCTGAGCGAAGACAGCAGAAGAAAGCTAAAAGAAAATTCAAGCTACATGGAGGCAGCCTTAGGGTCATATATCAAAATGTCATCAGACGCAGGCTCAGGGAGAATAAATAGCTGCATCTTTAGTGTAAAAAGGCTTTTATGATATTGTATTCCAGCAATATAAATCTTGTTTGGAGGTGAGTGTATGAAAAAGCTGTTATTTCCAATCGTTGTAGTCTTGATTTTGGCTATCGGTTGTCTGCCAGCTCCGGTGTCTAATCAACCGCCTGCAGCCTATATAGATTTAGTGTCGCCGGCAAATGCCACACTGGGTGAAACGGTGACTTTCACCGGCCATGGCGCTGACCCTGATGGCAGCATAACCTCTTACCATTGGCAGTCGAGTATGGATGGGGATTTGAGCACTTCGGCGAGCTTTGAGACTTCATCTTTGTCGCAGGGGACTCATTCAATTTGGTTTAAGGTTCAGGACGATAAGGGAGAGTGGTCAAAGCAGGTTTTGACAACTGTTATTGTCGTCCCTACGGGGGGAGGTAGGCCGGTTGTGAATTCATTTAATGCCAATCCGGGAGAGATTGCCCCGGGCGGGTCTTCAACGCTTAGCTGGGATGTTTCCGGCGCTGAA
>CP070642.1:290406-293961 GCA_020354105.1 Chloroflexota bacterium
AATGCCAGCAATCTCTGAGCACGAGATAGCCTGTACCCAACGAAAGGCGCGGTGTATGTCCTCTATCGACACATTAGGATTCCGCATCATATACTTCTCCAAAAACGGACGGGTCTCCGGATTCAGCCAATCAGCTTCACGCGGCAAGGTCGCCGGCATCCCGCCGGCAATATCTGCCAGAATATCATACTCATGGTAGATATTTATTCCAGCGTGTCTTCGGCTCACATTGCAATAGAGTATATCTGGAACATAAGTCCCAGAGTCTGATTTTTGAGCATTAATAGCAGCAGCGATGCCTGTTCCGTAACACAACTCCGAAGTGCAAATCATCTCAGCCAGCTTTTCTCTAACATGCGCTTCTTTTTCGATTCCATTGCATTCGGCCATCAAGGCAGTGGCACCGGTGAGTACATCCGTCATCGCCGGTTTGCAGCCAGTGTAGCTATGGCGGTGATACAGGGCGAACAAGAGTGCTAGCTGACCTCCGAATTCATACTCTCCATTCAAGAATACTCTCTCCCAGGGGACAAAGACATTATCGAAAATTACCAGAGCATCAGCAGAGCCAAACGGGCCCGGTGCCCCCATTTTGTTCGAAGTCTCGTAAAGGGCAGCACTCACAATCAGTTTCACACCATCTTCATCAGCAGGGATTGCACAAGAAACTGCCCAAGGGCCCTCTTCTTTGGTCAGCCGCCTCGTGGGCAGAACCATTATCCATTCCTCAACCGGCGAGTAAGAAATATGTACCTTGGCACCCCTGATTACGATACCATCACTTTTCGTCTCCACGACATGGACGTAGAGATCAGGGTCCAATTGTTCGTGTGGTCTCCATGGACGATTACCTTTGACATCCGTCTGGGCACAAGCGCCAGTACAGTCTTTTTCCTGAAATTCCTTTAACCAATTCTCAAATCTCTTGTGATATTCAGTCCCATAAACCCTGTCAACTTCATAAGTAATAACCGAATTCGCATTCACGGCGTCGATACCCATGCACCGGGCAATGCACCCCCCTACCTGGTGGCAGGTTAACCTGGTCATCCGCTGTTTAGCCAATAAATCAACAAGGCTCCGATGGATATGACAGAAGCGGTTTATTTTCTTGCCCGTCAGATGGGATTTGGCTGTAAGTATATTCTCATACTCCCTGAACTCTGGGTCGGTCATTATGTCATAGGTCTTGGCCAGGACATTAACCGCACCCTCCAATCGCGGATGGTCACGGTCTATAAGTTGGCCGTTCATATAAACATTTCGCCTCATCTTACTCAATCTTTTTTGATACTCACTCGATGTAATCACTGTAACCTCCTTTACTGAATTCAAAGTATCTTGCTATGTAACAGAACCGCCATCTACAACCAGAACATGTCCGGTCACATAGCTGGAAACATCGAAAGCCATAAAAATCACAGCCCCAACTATCTCGTCAGGTTCGGTTATACGCCTCCGGGGAAACATTCATTGTTCACTCTTGAACAAGATTCACAAGCTTTGATAAAAAGCCGACACCAAAGTATATATTAGGGATGGCGCTATATACAACTTGAGCAGCAGGTACTTATTCACTTTAGCGGACATCTCGATTTACCACCGCCAGTTGATGCCGCATCCACTTCTCTCTTATGTACAAAGAACTATTGACAATCTGTTCGATAATGGTATCATAATGCTATAAGACTAATATAAGGTTGGTGGTCAAATGTATGCGTCAGAGGGTTACAGTAGTTCCGATGACGCTAGCAGCACATACATGTAAGAAAATGGGGTAATTCTGTTTCTCTCTTCCCCCGTCAACTGCGAGATTAAGGAAGTTAACCAAAGCAATACCTACAGGTAGAGTATAGGAAGAAAAATAGATTTGACCCCGTAGTACTCGTTCGGCTGAGCTCTCGCTGAATCTTTGTGGAAGAGTAAGGATTTTGGGGAAACCAATACGTTAGAAAGGAATTGAAACATGAAGATGCTTAGTCCGAGAAGAAAGCATCGCGTGGCAATAATTAGCATCTTTTTGATTACGGTAGCCTTAATCGCCGGTATAGTAGGCTGTTTTCAGCCTCTACCTTTTTACAACCTCACTGTCACCAGTGCCACTGGAGGGTCAGTAACTACCCCTGGTGAGGGGACCTTTTCCCATGTCAAGGGAGAAATAGTCAACCTGGTGGCGACCCCAGATGCTAGCTACCGGTTTGTCAATTGGACTGGTGATGTGGGCACCATCGCCAATGTAAACGCCACTGCGACCACCATCACCATGAACGGAAACTACTCCGTAAAGGCCAACTTTGTAGTCAACTTCAGGGTCACTGCAGGTGGTTGGCACACGGTGGGGGTCAAGGCCGACGGCACCGTGGTCGCTGTGGGATACAACGGCAACGGGCAGTGTGATGTCACAAGCTGGGAGAACATCATCCAGGTCGCCGCAGGATACGAGCACACAGTCGGGCTTAAGTCCGACGGCACTGTGGTCGCCGTGGGAGCCAACACGGACGGGCAGTGTGATGTCGCCGGCTGGACAGACATCATCCAGGTCACCGCAGGATACGAGCACACAGTCGGGCTTAAGTCCGACGGCACTGTAATTGCTGTAGGAAATAACTCGAGCGGGCAGTGCGATGTCGCCGGCTGGACAGACATCATCCAGGTCGCCGCAGGATACGAGCACACAGTCGGGCTTAAATCCGACGGCACCGTGGTCGCCGTGGGAGATAACTCCTCCTGGCAGTGCAATGTGGGTAGTTGGACGCGCATTGTCCAGCTCACCGCAGGCAGCAGTCACACAGTTGGGCTCAAGACCAACGGCACGGTGGTCGCGGCAGGAAACAACGCCGATGGGCAGTGCAATGTCGGTGGCTGGACGAACATCATCCAGGTTGCCGCAGGCTCCAAGCAACTCCTCCGATGTTGCTCATTGGCGCCTAGATCAGACTGAGCTCGAAAGGACCGGCTCTGGATCTCAAGTTCCCTCTTCTGACTCGTCCGGCTGTCATTCGCAAAGCAGGTGCGGCGTAGCGAACGAGAAGGTGCAAGGTACTGTCTGGGTATCGGAGAGCACCAGCAAGCAAGCAACCACACGAATTCGGAAAGTCAGGACAAACCGCGTCCAATATTAGGACTGCATTCAACCACTCTGGGCAAGGGCGTGCGTCATGAATATCGCTGTTATCGGCTGTGGGTATTGGGGACCGAACCTCGTCCGCAACTTCAACATGATGCCGCAGTGTGACAACGTCGTAAGCTGTGACACTGACGGAGACAAACTGGCACGCATCAATAAGCTGTTTCCGGGAAACCTCACGACGACGCGCGTTGAGGATGTGCTCGAGGATCCGAAGATAGAGGCCGTGGCCATTGCGACCCCTGTGGGGACGCACTTCGAGCTGACGCGCCAATGCCTACAAAACGGCAAACATGTTTTGGTCGAGAAGCCGATGGCCGCATCTAGTCGTGAATGTTTGGAACTCGTTCAGATGGCGCATGATGCGAATCTGGTCCTCATGGTTGGCCACACCTTCGAGTATTCTGTCGCCGTAACCAAGATGAAGG
>CP070642.1:294061-298790 GCA_020354105.1 Chloroflexota bacterium
CCGTCATCCAGCTTTTTACCGACGACGATTCCGTAGTCGTATCCCCGGAACCGTGGGTGGAGCAAGCCGGTTAAATCGGCGAATCCCCAAATATGTTCGCCGTCGTCAGGTACTTTTTTGTGGACTAAATTTTCTATTTCCACCGGTGTCACTTACGTAGATTGTTAACTAAACCTGGCAAACAGGTTTTCCAGGAAGTTCCAGATTTCCGATAGGTGGGTGAGTATAAAGATAACAAGTATTATGCCTATAATAGATAGTGCGCAGCCGAGCCACCTCATACTTTTTACTCCCTTCCTTATCTTAAGATTTAGCTCCGTGCCCTGTCACAGGCTATTGTATCACTTTCAAATTTAGAGTTGCCAAAGGCTATTTTTTGTGGATAACGTAAATGTCTGCCTCCAGCATTACTGCATCTTTGTAAAAGTGATGGGTGAAATATATATTTCCTTCATTGTCAACGGATGATTCGCCGGCAAACTGGGAAACGATTAATTCCGGTTCCTGCCATTCGTTATTTACTCTCTTTGACCTGTAAATAGCCGGCGCGCCCATGTAGGTTCTGGTGAACCAGAGCTCGTTGCCATCCTGTGTTAAGGATGGCCAGCCATCGACTTCAGGGCTGTTGACTATGTCTACATTCTGTGGGGGAAGCCATTCTCCATTTCCTTTCTTCGATACCCAGATATCGTATTGTCCCTTGCCTCCAGCTCTGGAAGAATGGAAATACAGTTCTTTGCCGTCCGTGGTAATGTGGAGCTCTCCGACATCATAATCAGGGTTAAAATCCTCAACTTTCCAGTTTTGCCATTTGCCGTCTATGTATTCTGCCGTGCCCCAGTGTAAACCTGTATACCCCTCTCTGGCGGTGCAAAACCACATTTTATTATCCTTCACAAACTCACATCCTTCCAGGGATAGCTTGCCCGCGTCCTGTAGCCATACTCTGGTTGGTTTTTGCCATTGCCCGTTAACTTTTTTGGAAACATAAATGCCGGTGACTTCATCGATGAGTTGTTTTTCCACTGGTACCTGTGGGTCTGGAGTGAAGAAGAAATAGAATGTGTTTCCATCCGGCATCATGAACCCGGAATCTTCGGCACCCGCCGTGTTTATGGGATAAGGCATTGGGACGGGTTGTTCGTACTCATCTGAATGCAATACCGGAGGATAAACGTCGGTTTCCGGAGTTATTTTTGCCTGGTCCGAGGGTATCTTGCTTTCCCTGTCGATATTGGGATATTCGACGACAGGGGGTTTAGCCGGGGGTGGTTTCACAGGCGGTTGTGTAGCCGGCGTGCCGGTAGTCTGTGGAGCGCATCCGCCGAGAAGGAAAATACCGATAACCACAAATGCAGCAATAGATAATAATTTAATTCGCATAATTGCACCTTTCCTTCATTTTTAAGAGTTCATTTTACTGTATTTTTTAAAACATAGATAACCCATGGTGATATCCTTGTTTCATTAACCCACTGAAACGGCTCATCATCTTTGCCCAGCGGTTTGTAAGTTTTGACCACTTCTAATCCGGCGGCTTTATAAACCTCTCGGTAGGAATCATCCGACCAAACGATATCTTCGACCGGCCTTCTGTCCTCTACATCGGTCATGATTATTTGGACCTTATCTCCGCTTTTCGCCTTTCGATTCTGCGGGAAATCCTTGGTGGTAAAAGATGCCCATTCATGGATATATATATCAGGTGAGGAGACCAGGTTTACTATGTGCCCTTCGCTGCTAAGCAGGCGTCCAAATTCTCTGAGTATCACGACCTTCTGTTCTTTCGTTGGAATGTTGTCAAAAGTGAAAACAGAAAGCACAAGGTCGTGAGTGCCGTCCTTAAAATTGCTGAGGCTGCTGTTCGTGACCAGGCGATAATCTCCTTCAGGGTCTCTTTCTCGTGCCAGTTTCAGCATATCCTCAGCTATATCCACTCCAATGGTATCAAACCCTAGCCTGTTCAGGAATCTCGTGGACCGCCCTGTGCCGCAGCCGAAATCTAAGGCTTTTTTCCCCTTGGCATATTCACGTATGATTACAGGCAAGTCCCTGTATGCCAGATAATATGTCCCGGGAAACTCCAGTTTGGCATAGGATTCTGCACGCTGCGCATCCTCATATATGTTGGCAAATTCCATAATTACCTTCCATTATCAGGGCTTGGGTGATAGTGTGCCAGTTTTGGGGGCAAGTCGTTAGGTTATCTGTTTATATCCTGGCGTATCTCGTCTATGAGCTTTATCGCCTCTTCCGCCTTTTGAACCAGGGCGGGGTCTTTTGACAGTTTAATTACCTTGTTGTAGTTTTCGATAGCCAGGTCCCATTCCTCTTCCTCTGTAGGAATGCTGTCTGAATCAGCGGAGGGTGGAGTCTGTGCCGTTGTAAGTTCTATTATTTTACTGTAGTCTGCGATAACGGGATCCCAGTTTGCCTTCATGCCCAGTGCCCAGGTTTTGTTGAAGCGCGACCAGTCGAGTTTAGGTTCTAGAGCGATTGCCTTTTCGTAATCTGCGACTGCATGTGCCCACTGCGCCTCTTTAGCATGTGCGAAAGCCACGTTGCAATATGCCTCTGCCGGGTCAGGGTCTTGTATCATTGCTGTTATCAGGTCTGGTATGACCGCCATCTCCCATTGCGGCTGCTTAACGTAAAGCCAGCCTCTGCCTTTAAATGCCCTTGCCAGGTCTGAGTGGCTTTCGAAAAGAGTGAACAGGTAGTTGTATGACTCGAAGAGCCATTGCGCATTGTTGAGGTAGGCCCAACCGCGACCGTTATATGTTCTGACCAGAGCGGGGTCGAGTTCAATAACCTTGTTGAAATCTGAGATGGCTGCGTCGTAAGCCCCGTTAACCAGATGTGCCCAGCCCCGCCCGTAATATGCGGCTGTAGATTCGGGGTCCAGCTCGATTGCCAGGGAATAATCATCTGCTGCCTTAGAGCTTTTACCCTTGAAATAATATGCCTGTCCACGGCCAAGGTAAGCGTTAGCAAGTGCGGGGTCTAACTCTATGGCTGCGGTATATTCATTGATGGCTTCGTCATAGCGTTCCTGCTGGCTAAACGTATCGCCGTTATTAACTAGGTGGGCTGCCTGGTCTGCGGTATTATCCGGCTCTGGAATCTGTAGGCAGGCGGCAGGCATCAATATCAATAGAATGGCGCAGGCAAGTAGAACTCCGATTGATTTATTCCTCATTGGTTTTGCTCCTGGCGTAGTTTCGTTAGATTGGTCGGGATATTATACATAACCAAGCCGAATAAGAAAACAATCACAGCCTCAATGTTCGCCAGCGAATATTGAACTTACCCTATTAAAATTGTATACTCATGAAATCTTAAAACTAAGGAAAATGTTTGCTGATATCAGAGGTCATAGCTTGAAGGAGGTGTTAGACAGATGAAAGTGAGACAATCGAAAACGGCGAAAATCGAACTTTGGCCCTTGGTATTTCTAATAGTCTTCGTAGTCGCCGGGCTAGCGTTATTCTTTACGAGGTGGAACTGGGCTGATGCACTTATACTTATAGGTATAGGCCTTTTACCTCTGGTGATAGCCCAAAAGTAGCCCCAACTTAATCATACTTTACTACTCTTTGATGAAGTTAAGGGCTGCCGAGTTGATGCAGTAGCGCTTGCCTGTTGGTGGCGGGCCGTCATCGAACACGTGACCCAGATGGGCATCGCATCTGGCACATAGCACTTCGGTTCTGCGCATACCGAAGCTGTTATCTTCCTCCATTATGATATTAAAATCGGAAACTGGCTCGTAGTAGCTGGGCCATCCAGTTCCAGAGTCAAATTTGGTTGCGGTCACGAACAGGTCTGTGCCGCAGCGGACACACTGATATATGCCGGGCTCTTTTATGTTATCGAAGATGCAGGTGAAAGGTTGCTCTGTCTCCTTATTAGTGGTGATTTGATGTTGCTCGGGTGTTAATATCCCTTTCCACTCTGCGTTCGTCTTGCGAATCTTGTCTACGAGCAGTACTTTATTCTGGCGACTGTCGAATATCTTTACTTTTTCCATCGTCAAATATAACCGTAGTAGCCGAGCAGTCCTGCTATAATCAGCACCCATCCGAGAATGAAGAAAAACGGAGCTAGGAAACCGGCGATGCCCCAGTACATCCAGATGCGCTGTCTGCGGCGGAACTGCTCTATGCTATCCCATCTTTTACACTGCCAGGCCCATTCATTGCCTTTGATTCCGAGAATGACCATCATTGCCAGGAGGGCAACAAACGGAACGGGTATTAAAACAAGAAAGGACAGCCATACACGATTGCCTATACCCCATATCCAGGTTAGAAAGAAAGCGCCCCAGTTCCACCCTGCGATTTCCGGCGGCACTGGGGCTGAAAGTCCCTGCCCTGATGTGTTCTCAGTGGCCGGATCATTTTTAGTGTTGGTCAAATTTTGTTGCATGTTGAATCTGTTATTCTGTGACCAGGTATTTTATGGTCAATGAAGCATTATCGAAACACAGCATGTCTCTGACCGAGTCCCAGTTAGTGGTAGTGAAGAATTGAATTCGGAACTGAGCGCGTGATGCCCCCTGCTCAACCAAGTTTTGTATAACAGGACTCCCCTCATTAGAGTTTTTCACATCCCATGCCCAAGGAGAAAGAGGATAATCAGTGAATTCTCCGTTTGCTGTGAGCTTTGCCGTTGCGGTATACGCCGAAAAACCGATGTCGTCAAAGTTGCCGTACTGTAAATGATATAC
>CP070642.1:298890-301592 GCA_020354105.1 Chloroflexota bacterium
ATCTGGTTGCCGTTTTAATCATTGGCATCATTGCCGGGACTTTCAGTTCCGTCTGCATTGCCCCGTCGCTGCTGGTGGTCTGGGACAGGGGAGAGTGGGGTAGATTTGTGCGGTGGCTGCCGATAGCGGCGTCAAAAGGTAGAAAATAGGTGATGGGTGATGTTTTCCACCAGAAGTGGTGCGGTTAGGCTTTCTCTCGCTGTCGTAATTGGGCTGATTGCGTTCAAGGTGGTGGTGGGGGTCATCACGGGTAGTATCAGCGTCATTGCCCAAGCCGTGGACAGTTTCCTTGATTTGTTAGCCATAGTCATAACCTTCTTTGCGGTGATTATCGCCACGAAGCCAGCGGATGAAAATCACCCTTTTGGCCATGGCAAGGTGGAAAACATTGCGGCTATTACGCAGGCGATGCTGATTTTTAGCGCTGGCGGCTTGATAATATACTCAGCCGTACGCCGAATCACCACCGGAGCGGCTATAGAGCTGACTGAAGCCGGGATAGGAGTAATGCTGGTTTCCATAATCGCCAGCATCTTCCTGTCCCGTCACCTGCTCAGGGTATCACGAGCTAACGATTCAATAGCCCTGGAGGCAAGTGCCCGTAATATTGCGGCCGATGTCTACTCTGCAGCCGGGGTATTGGTGGGGTTAGTAGTGATACGCTTTACCAGGCTCAGTATTATTGACCCGATTATTGCCCTGCTGGTTTCTTTAATTATACTGAAGGCGGCTTATGATGTGTTGAGGAAGTCATTTGGCGGGCTGATTGATGTCAAACTGCCTGAAGCTGAAGAGAATGTCATCAGGTCAGCGATTATGGAGCATGCTGGCGAGCTGGTTGACTTCCACGAGCTGCGGACTCGTAAGGCAGGGAGCCAGCGTTACATTGACCTGCACCTGGTGATGCCCAAGGACATAAGTGTGGAAGAAGCGCACCGGATGTGTGACCATTTGGAGCAGGATATAGAAGGTAAACTGCAACAAGCCAGTGTCACCATTCATGTTGAGCCGTGCAGCGAGGAATGTGAAGAGTGCCCTGTGTCCCCTGATATGCGCAAGGAGAAACCCTAAAGGTTGTGTATTTCCTTTATTGCCTTAATCAATGGGGCGATGCTAGGAGTGTCCCACGAGTATGGCGTTTTAAGTAAATCGGGTCGTAGACGAAACCTACTTTCAAAATCTTTTTCCTCTAAATCACTAATTGTATGCCTGATATCAGGAACCAGAGTCCAAAGCTGACGAGCAGCAGACTGCAGGCGATGAAAAGCCATTCCTGCAGTTTTCGTCCCCAGAGGGTATGAGTGCGATAAACCACTTTTGAAAACAAGGAGAGCCAGAGCAGGTCGCACGACCAGTGAACAATGATAAAGACGATAAGTCCGGTGGTGCCAAAATCAAGGATTCGCATAATGAGCATACCGCCGATGGTTGCCCACCAGAGCAGGAAGAATGGGTTAAAGACGCTGGCAAGAATGCCGGCGGTAAATGAATTATAAGGTAAATCCTTGCCTTTCTCGACTACCTCGACGCGGGCACGAAACATAATTATACCCAGCCAGAGAATCATACCGCTGCCCAGCACACTCAGCACAAGGCGTACGATGTCGTTCTGAAAGAACTGGGCAAAGCCAAAGTAGATAAGCAGTATCATGGGGACTTCGATGATGGCATGGCCCAGGGCTATCTGAGTACCCGCCCACGGCGACTTATAGCTTTTGGCTAAAGTTACGGCAGTCATAGGCCCGGGCATCATTACGCCGGAGAAGGAAATGACGACGACGCTTAACAGAATTGGCAGCATGGCGACCATCACCCATAATAATAACACACTCGTTTTCTTAGTGCCTTGTGGCTTGAGTTAGTCATTTTGATGGATTATACTTTGCCGTAGAGGGTAAGATAAGTGTCGCTGGATTTGACCAAAATAGCTTCGCAGGTTGATAACATGGTAACCCGTCTGAAGGAAGGCCGCGAGGAAAGGCAAAAACGCCTTCAGTACGCTCTGGAGGTAGTCGGCAGTGAAGCGATTGACCTTGAGGAATTAAAGAAGAAAATCGCGGGCAGCAAGACGACCTGGCTGGTGGCTGACTTGGTGGACAGGCTTGCCAGCCGTTATGAAGCACCGCCCACCCCCAGCGAATTTACGGTCATGGCGACTGATGGCTCGCATATTGTTGTTGACCGACACCGGTCAATGCGGTGCTACCTGATAAACATCGGCTCGGTCACGCTTAATTACGGTGAAACACCAAGCGCTGCGCTGGAGAGCTTCCCCCGTCTTTACTCTGATGATGAAGACCTGGTGGTTATGCCGACGGGTGCCAAGGGTCGTAAGCAGCCGATTGAGGGGACACTTTTAGGTATCAAGCGCGCCGTTGAGGAGTGCCGTCAGCTAGCTGAGTTGGCGGCAGAGCAACCACCGGGCAGTAGCAGTCTGGCGCTGCTCGATGGGTCGCTGATTCTCTGGGGGCTGGAGGCTTACCCCGAATTTGTCACCGAGGCGCTGCTGGATAGAGGTTTTCTGAACTACCTTGAAGATATAAGAAAGCTTAATAGTGACCGGAGGTTGGCTCTGGCTAGCTATATCAGCTTTCCTCGTAGCACTGATGTGGTTAATGTGCTGCGGGTGGCACTTTGTCCCTATGAGCCGGTTGACTGCGACCACTATTGCCCTCCTAGTACCGAAAGAGCCTGTGATGTGG
>CP070642.1:301692-304945 GCA_020354105.1 Chloroflexota bacterium
ACATCATGTGGTGCCACTACCTCGGTGACCACGGGCATGCCGAACTGCTTCTTGGTCTGCTGCAGCATTTTCAAGCCGGCTTCCTCAAGACCCTGAAAGGTAAACGGGGAGGTGCGCGGCTTATAGGCGCCGCCGCGCAGTATGCAGGCGCCGGCTTCCTTGACCATCATGGCTGCCGCCATGAGCTGCTTCTCGCCTTCAACGGCACATGGACCAGCCATGACCACGATGCGCTTGCCGCCGATTTGAACCCCGTTGACGGAGACCACCGAGCCCTCCGGCTTAAAATCCCGGGAGGCGAGCTTGTAGGGCTTCATAATCCTGGTGACGCGCTCCACGCCGGGTAGCACGGCAAAGGTGTCAATGGGCAGCTGGCCGGTGTTTGGTCCCAGCAGGGCAACCACCGTCTTGTTGGTGCCCACGTTCAACTGGACGCCCAGCCCCAGCTTCTTGGCCCGCTCCACTACATCGTCTACCTCCTGCTGAACTGCGCCTGTCCTCATTTCTACTATCATGGCTATACCCCCTTTTACACAAGTATCAAAAACAGAAAGCCTCCCGCGGGCGGGAGGCTTGTCTTGCCTTGGATGCTCTGTTACTGGTTTACGAGGTCAATGCCCTCCCAGGCCCGCGCTGAGGCGTGCCAAAAAAGAAGCTAAAGAAATATCCGCTATAGCTGCGAACCTGAGTATGCATTTCGACCTTCACCCTAAAATGATAGAGCAACAGGAGAAGCTTGTCAACAGGCGACTCCAGACCGCTCTCACGGTTGCAAGGTGTATCTGGCACCGCAGATGCCGCAGGATTTCTGGCTTGCAGCATTAAATGAGTGACATTTGGGACAAGCGAAGACATTAAATTCGGCATCGGCCCCCTTCTTCGATGCCGCTTCCGCCTCTTGTACACACTTTTTGGTTATTCTGAATATGGTGCCACAATTCCCACATATAGCAAAGTATTTGGTACTGAACCAGGGCACAATCAAGTACAAGGCTTTTGTTCTGCGCTTCAGTATTTGAAACGTAGCTCCAGTATTGCATACCGGGCATGGTATTTGAACCAGTGCTACTTCTTGGCGTGTTCTGTTGTATACCCACATATGTCCTGCCCTCCATCGAGGGAGAGGGAATTAAGAAAATTATTACTAGACCAGGGGTATGGTGGTGCCGGTGGCGTTGGCGATGAGCTTGCCGTCCTGGTTGGTCACCGTCATTTCCGAGATGCAGACCCGCCTGCCGGCTCTGACCACACGGCATTCGGCGATAAGCTCGTCTTTTACATCGGCACTGGCGACAAAGTGGATGTTGAACTGGGAGGCGACGTTGGGGGTGATTACCGAGTTGGTGCCGTAGGCAAAAGCCTGGTCTGCCACCGCCATGACGATGCCGCCGAAAACCAAGTTGTTGAAGTTGAGGTATTCGGGCTTCAATTTCGCCGACACCTTGGCATAGCCCTTGGATAGCTCTACCAGCTTCATGTCCAGGAAGGAGGCGATGGGCTCTTTGCCTGCTTTCGCCTTCAATTCAGCCACGTTGTCAGAAGCATCCTGCTGAGTTTTTTCTTTATCTTTATCTGCCATGACGTCCTAACGCAGTTTAAATTTCTTTGCCGCTTTCTCGAAGCCGGCGAGCGACCCCTTCAAGGTCTTGTCCTCGACACAGTACGAGATGCGGAAATAACCCGGCGTGCCGAAGCCTTGACCGGGCACAACCAGAACATTCCACTTTCGCAGCTCGTCGACAAAGGCAACATCGTCCTTCAGCGGAGACTTTGGGAACATATAGAAAGCCCCCTGCGGCTTCACCACCGAATAGCCCATCTTGACCAGATTGTTGTACAGCAAATCCCTTTTCTTCTGGTAATCGGCTATGGAGACAGTAACATGCTGGAGGTTCTTTATCAGGTGCTGCATCATTGCCGGCGCATTGACAAATCCCAGAACCCGGTTGCAGAAAACGAAGCCGTCCATCAGCTCGTCATGATGGCTGCAGTCCGGATGTATGGCGATATAACCGATGCGCTCACCGGGCAGAGCCAGGTCCTTAGCATGAGAGGAGACTACTATGCTGTTTCGATGATGATGGAAAACAGGTGGATACGGTAACCCGTCATATATAATCTTGCGATATGCCTCGTCGCTGATAAGGTATAACTGCTTCTGGTATTGCGACTCTTTGATGCGGAGCAATTCTCCCAGCCGCCTGACAAAGACCTGGTTATAGACAACGCCTGTCGGGTTATTGGGAGAATTGATGATTACAGCCTTCGTCTTATCAGTGATGGCAGCTTTAAGTGCATCGAGCTTGGGTATGAATTTATTATCCGTAGGCAAAACCCTGATAACGCCGCCGTGATTGTCTATATAGTTGCCGAACTCCATGAAGTAAGGAGCGAACACAATTACCTCGTCCCCGGGATTCAGTATTGCCTTCAGCACCACATTCAAAGCACCGGCAGCACCGCAGGTCATGATTATATCGTTGCCACAGAATTTGATGCCGGTCTCATGTGAGAGCTGAACCGCCACGGCAGCCCTGGTGTCCGCATAGCCGGCGTTCTCCATATATCTATGCATCCCCGGCCTCGGTTTTTTCATCAGCTTCTTCAATTCCTGGTGGAACTCAGGCGGCGGCTCCATCACCGGGTTGCCCAGGGAAAGATCAAAGACATTCTCCTCGCCGTATCGATTCTTTAGATTTGCCCCCTCTTCGAACATCCTCCGTATCCACGACCCCTGCGTCATCCGCTTGCGGACATTATCTGATACCGGCACCTGACACCTCCTGCCTACCTCTGTCAAAGGCAGCCATGTTCATTTTCAGGATTTTAGGTGATAGCCGCTGAGAAATGCAATCCTTCCAGACATCAACATCAATGGGCAAAAGGGAAGATACGCATCCCAGCATAAGTATATTCAACGCCCTGATATCTCCCAGCTCTTTAGCGTGTGGGGTTCCATCAACGAAATAAACGCGGTCTGCCCACCGATTCAAGGTGTCCTCTATCTCCTTATCGTCGGGATAGCGAGTAACCCCCAAACTCACGGACAACGGCGGCGCTGAGTGGTTATTGACGATAGCTACACCGCCCTCGCGCAAGTAATAGCTCCACCGGACGGCTTCCAATTTCTCCAGAGCCACCAGTATATCAACCTCCCCCTCCTTTATCATGGGAGACCAGACCTTGTCGCCTATTCTTATCTGGCTTACCACGCTGCCACCACGTTGGGCCATGCCCAGCGTATCCGTTTTCT
>CP070642.1:305045-309770 GCA_020354105.1 Chloroflexota bacterium
CAATCTGTATTTGAACTCTAATGAGGTTGTATCAGGGGCATCAAACTAATGGAAACTATCGGTCTTCTAGAATTGATAGAGTTCGGCGAGTTGCAAATCACGCCAGTAATATAACACACGGGCTAGGTTGATTCAATACCATGGTTCTCGGCAACTCTGCCTGATGCTCCCATCGACTGAATCTAATGCTTGGCTAACATCTCCCTTAAGACCCTCAGATTTACTATGTCTTCCCTATTGTATTGTAACAGCAAAGTTAAGGCATTCTGGTCGCCATAATTATAATATCTCCACCAAAGCATTATTGCTTCTCGACCACCGATACCCTCTAACTGCCTGAAGATACCTAACTGCTGCTCTACACCCTTTAGGCCACCATACAGGTTGTGCTGCCAACAGTCGTACATAAGGTCGTGATGGTGGTAATGCTCACCCAGGTCTACTCCTATAGAAGTACGTATGAAAGGAAAGTCAAAGCGGCTCCCATTGTAAGTATAGATGGTATGTACCCCCACAAGAGCTTTAAGGAGATTATCTTCGGTTACCTCTTCGCCCACCAGTTGAACCAATCTGTCGTCATCGCCAGTGACCACGTAGATGCCAATGACGGTTATAGCGTGGTAGAACGATGACAAGCCGGTGGTCTCTATATCAAGATAAGCTTCAAGTGGTAAGTTCACTCAGACCCTTTCTATCGATGAGCTATACAGGATTTACCACGGCTATTCCAGCCCTATCTCCTGGGCTACCTTTTCTTGATAAAAACTGATGTCACCAAAACTAACCTCGCCTGCCTTAGCCCGCTTGCTAAACAAATGCAAATCGTGGTCTGTAGTAAAAGCAATGGCTCCGTGGATCTGGTGACTTAAAGCTGTTATCCGGCGGTAGGCATTGGCTGTCCAGGCCTTAGCCATAGCCACCTCCTTGGAGCATGGTAGCCCCTCACTCAACATCCAGGCGGCTTGGTAGGTAATAGTCCTTGAGCCTTCAACATCGATAGCCATATTGGCACAATGGTGCTGGATTGCTTGGAAGCTCCCAATAGGGTGCCCGAACTGTTTCCTTGTCTTAGCATAATCCAGCGTCATCTCTAATACCTGTTGAGCAGCACCAACCAGTTCACAGCACTTAGCCACTGCTGCCCGCTGTATTATCCTTTCTGCCTCACTCCACCCCTGATTTAACCGACCTAAAATGTTCTGTTTGGGCACTCCGACTTTGTCAAAGTCTATCTTACATAGCTTATCACCAGTAATGGTCTTTAACAGACTACAGCTTATGCCCGGGCCTTTGGTATCAACTATCAGGATTGTGATTCCCTCTTCTGGTTTAGCTTCCATATCAGTTCTGGCTAACACAAGCATATAGCCGGCAATGTGAGCCCCCGGGACAAAGAGCTTGGTGCCATTGATTATATATTCGTCTTCGTAAGCCTCAGCCGTAGTCATGATTGAAGCGGCATCGTATCGACCGCTGGGCTCGGTTAAGGCGAGGGTGAAAATTAGCCCACCGCTGGCTATCTTGGTCAGGTAGATCCGTTTCTGCTCCTCACTACCTATATCCAAGATGGGCAAACCACCAAGAATAACTGTGGGAAAGAAAGGACCGAGCAAACAAGCCCGCCCCATTTCCTCGAGTAACACCGACAGGTCAAGAAAACTCATACCAGCCCCACCATACTCTTCGGGAAAGGCCAGTCCCACCCAGCCCAGTCCAGCCATTTCCTGCCATAACTCTGGCGAGTAACCCTCATCACTTTCCTGCCATTCATTAACCAGGGTTTTGGGGCATCTTTCGGCCAGGAAATCGCGGGCCGATGTCTTTAACATTTCCTGTTCTTCTGAGAGATTAAAATCCACATTCTTTCTCCTATTCTATCCTCTATACCCATTCCAAAGACGGGAAAGGGCAAAACGTTCAGCCATGGAAAGGCAAATTGTACCGCACCTTACTCCATCTGTCAAGCTGTTAGCGAAGCTGACGCTCTGCCGCCGAACCATATGACGGACTATTCAGAGACCAGCCTGTTTAAGAGCTGATATATCATGATTAAGTTACACCATCAAAGGAGATGGCTTTAGGATAGAGTTATGGTATAATTCCCTAGTTGGCGGATAACGCCAATTAAGGGTACCGGATAAATATTATAGCATTCTTAATCCGAACTTCTAACTGTTGTTATAAACCATAAAAGCTATTACAGATTAGATTCTAGGAGGGACAAGATATGATGAATAAAACGACCAGCATAAAAGGCTATCATATTTTGGCAGACCTCTGGGGATGTCCTCCTGAGAAGGTAAACGAAGCCAGTAGCCTTGAGGAAATCCTGATTGACACTACCCACAAAGTTGGATTCAGAGTTGTGGGGAAAAGTTTTCACCAATTTACACCAAACGGCGCCACCGGTGTCGTTTTGCTTGAGACATCACATATCAGTGTCCATAGCTGGCCAGAATTTAATTTTGTCGCCTTAGATGTTTACAGCTGCAGCGGGAAGCTAAAGGCTAAAAAAGCCATAAGACACCTGGTTAAAGTGCTTAATCCGGAAAAGGCGCAGATAAGAGAAGTCGAGAGATTTAGATGAATGAAGGCAATGGATTCGAAGAGCGCGTTGAAAGTATGCTTAGAAGCGCCAGGCGCTTTAAGCGCTTCCCAACCTCAGTTTTGGATATGGAAAGGTTTTTAACCCTGCTGTATGAGCAGCAGCCGGTTGACCTCTGGGACCTAATGAGAAAATCTGACGCTTATGTAAGAGTGCTTCTTTCCCTCCTGTTTGTGCTTGAAAAGGACGGGGCTATTTCAATAGCAAGCGACGGGAAATTAAAACTAACTCGGCAAGGATTAAAGCTTGCCAAGTACTTCATGATTAAGAGAATAGAGAACCCCCTCATTGAACCAAAGCAAAAAATGGGATTGAGACTTACGCCCAAATTCAAAATGATCCTGGAAACGGTAAGAGGATTATACCAAGACGTGATACCCCAAAACAGATTTGACCAGGCACCACTTTTGCCTGAATCTGCCGTATATAAGGTTGCATATGCTATAAGCAAGGGAGATGCCACCAATAAGAGTGTAGTCTGCGTTGGTGATGATGATCTGACATCAATAATCTTTGCCCTGAGCGGAGTGCCAAAAAGGGTGCTCGCAGTCGATATTGATAAGTACTTGCTTGAAATGATCGAGGAGTATAGTGAAGAGAAAGGGCTCGACATTGAAACTTTACAGCTTGATTTGAGAGAACCCGTTCCCGGCGAATATAGAAGCAGCTTCGATTTATTTATGACCGAGCCCCCCGACACCGTAGCCGGGATTAGTCTTTTCGTGTCCAGAGGGGTAGAACTATTAAAGAATACCGAGGGTATGACCGGTTATTGTGGCATTTCTTTGACCGCTTGTCCTCCGTTAGGATTGCTTCAGATACAGAGGAATTTCACCTCAATGGGCTTGCTCATATCCGACAGGATTCCAAAATACAGTGATTATCCGCCACATCGAACAGAACTGAAACACGTTGAAGTCCCCGACTGCTATGACGCATTTTACCCACCCAAAAAAGTCTGGTATTCTGCCGACTTACTCAGGTTGAAAACAACCAGGGAGACAACGCCCCTTTTCAACGATGTTTTCAAAGGAAAGCTGGCAAACTACAGCGAAGATTCACAACGCTTTCAATAAGAGCCAGTCCAACGTATTATCATACTTTAGCTAAAAAAGTTACCAGGCCTGTGAAACTTCACTACTCGAAGCCACCAAGGCAAAACGATTCCTGACATTCAGTATGGTGGCATCATATTCCTGCTGAGATGTAGTGTCAGTGCAATCGGAAACCAAGACCACGTAATAGCCTTTAGTGAAGGCGTGCCTGATTGCCGTCTCAACACACGCGTTAGTCTGGACACCGCTCATAATCACGGTCTTGATTCCGGTGCTTTTCAGCAAGAGGTCAAGGCTCGTATCCTCGAAGGCATCAAAATGCCACTTGGTAATCACATATTCGTCTGGCAGGGGCTCTATCATCTCCGACCACCACCTTGCCCCTTCAGTGCCTTCCTTAACCAGTGTTGACCGTGGTCTATCCTCTGCCGATGCTTGTCCACCTCCAGTCATATGCCACCAGGAAGCCTTGACATTGGGGGTCAGCATCTCGCTGGCATAATTTGTCCTAATCCAAACGACCATCACCCCAGCCTGTCTGGCCTTTGGTATAAGCTCGTTCAGCCTTCTCAGAGCAGCCTGCATACGGGATACGTCCCACCCCAAGCCAACCACCCCGTATCCGCCATTGCCGACAAAGTCTTCTTGCGGGTCAACAATTATCAAGGCAGTATGTCCGGGTGCAACCTGCTCGGCCAGAGTTCTTAATACTTTTTCTGCCATCTTTATTCTCCTTTAATAGTAAGACTGACTTAAGCCGATACCGGAGGACGGCGTCCGGCCCATGGCCGTGCTCTCTCAAGCTGTGCCGCCAGCCGAAATAGTGTCGCTTCGTCACCGAAGCGACCAACAAAGTGCGTGCCTACTGGTAGACCTGCGGCATTCCAGAAGAGTGGCACCGACATAGCGGGCTGCCCGGTGGCATTGCAGATAGGCGTGAACGGACAGAAATCCCATGCCCGGCCTAACCCCTGAAAAGGCTTTTCAGGTGGCGAATCGAACGTGCCGAGAGGAACCGGCGGTTCGCTAACAGTAGGGGTAAGCCAGACATCACAGTTAATGAAG
>CP070642.1:309870-316542 GCA_020354105.1 Chloroflexota bacterium
CCTTTCGTATTACAGTTGTATGATTTAGCTTAAGATACCTCGCCAGTTCTTGAGGAGTAAGCAGCTCTTGCATGTTGTATTGCCTCCCTTTGTGATTATACGAGTATAATAGTGCCTTTATATGGATTTGTCAATACTTTTGGGATTTTAAGGTAAAATATATGCATTAGATGATTTTAGCGTATTTGTGGGTATTTAATAGTATTTATACACATCAATTTGAAATATATGGGAACGTAATCAAGGTAGGGAGTAGGGCTACATGTTACTAATTTACTGATGACTAATGTACTGTATGGATTTGGAAGGTTTGTTTACGTAGATGGAATCATGAGTTGCCGAGAAAAACTAATTACCCAGTTCGCTGCGGATGCCGATGAAGGAGAGCAAATTGTCACGAGCGATCATGCCTATTATGTTACCGTCCTTAACTACTGGGAGTTGATTTATGTTCTGTTCTGTCAATATCCGCATGACAGTGGATAGTTTTTCATCGGGGCTGACCGACCTCAGCTTGGCAAATGGGGTCATGGCTTCTCCTACAGTTTTGGTAGGCCATTGCTCGCGAGGAACTGCCTTGATATCGTGTATGGTGATGAGCCCCAGGACACGGCTCTGTTGTACCACCGGAAAGCAGCGACGACCGGATGTCAGGATTTGTTCATTTACCAGATGCTGGATGGTGAGTTCAGGCTGCACAATGGGGCAATCTTCATTCATGAGTTCACTAGCCTTGTGCCCTTTAAGTATATCCTGAAGGGCTAGCTGGCGGTAGCTGTTAGCAGCGGCATTTTCCAGGAACCAACCGATGAAAGCCAGCCACAGTCCGTTTATCCAGGCACCTAAGAAAATCATGGCTATGCCGAGTAATATGAGCAGATAGCCAATTCCCCTGCCTACATTGGATGCTATTCTAGTAGATTTACGCAGGTCTCGATTCTGCCACCATAATAATGAGCGGAGCACACGACCTCCGTCAAGCGGAAAGCCGGGGATAAGGTTGAAGCCAGCCAGCAAGATGTTTATCCACCCGAGCCAAAAAGATATTGCTTTTATGAATTCAGGTGCATCTATCACCCAGTACCAGATTGCTAGGAATATGCCACCTAATACCAAGCTGGACAGTGGGCCGGCTAGAGCCATGCGTAGCTCGATCTGGGGCTGTTTTGGCTCTTCGGTCATTTGAGATACGCCGCCGAAGATGAAAAGGTTTATAGAGTGAATTGGGATTCCCGCTGCTTGAGCTACCAGGCTATGCATCAGCTCATGGACTAAAACAGAACCGAAGAACAGCAGGCTTGTCACCACACCAGCGGCTATTGAGGCAGCCGTACCCCAATGTGGATAAGTAGCTGAGAAGTAGCCGGCAGCCAGCGACCAGACAATGAGCACGAAAATGATGAACCAGGAGTAATGTAACCTCAGGGGTATGCCGAATACCTTGCCGATGGATATACCCTCTGTCAGCATATCATTTCCTCTTTTTCATAATATTTATTACAGTGGCTTTGATTGTTATCAAGCCTGGTTTATGTTTCCAAAACTTCACATTGGACTCTGAGAGATTGCTTTGGTGCTTATGCTGCTAACGATTAGAGGTGGAATATAACCCGCTTTGATTTGCTCAGAGCTATAGCTTAACTCAACCGCTTCTGGAAGACAAGTTTGTCATCGCCGGGTGAATAGAAATCAGCAATGCGGCAAGCTGGTTTGTAGCCTTGTGCCTGGTAAAAACGCCTTGTTGACTCATATTCTGACTTAGAAGATGTCTCAATGAGAGACAGCCTGCCCTTAGTTTTTCTGATGTTATCCTCGGCGAAAGTCAGCAGTATTCTCCCTATGCCCTGACTTTGTTTCTCTGGGGATACTGCCAACCAGTATATGTCCCAGGTGCCTTCAGTCAATGGTGTAGGCCCGTAGCAAATGTATCCAACAATTGATGCGTCAGCTTCTGCTACAAAGGCATGGTATCCAGACCGAACCGGGTCGCTCAGATAGCTATCAAGGACTTCCTCAGCTATGTCTACCTCGGCTGGCTTGAACTCTGGAATTCCCCTTAGCATTTTAATTATGGCTGGTTTGTCATTGCCGGCCATCGGCCTGACTTTTGGTCTCATTCTCATTATTTCTAAAGGGCAAGCTGCACGATTTGTTCAATAAACTGTTTGTAGGTCATCCCGGCAACCTGAGCTTGAAGTGCTGCACCGGCATCAGGGGATATATCGGGATTTGGGTTTACCTCTATTACTTTAAGCTGCTCTTCGGAATTCAGGCGGAAATCTACCCTGGCATAACCGCGAGAGCCCAATAATCTGAAGGCGAGTAGGGCAGTTTGACAGATGCGTTCTCGTAGCTCATTGTCTATTTCGGCCGGGCAGGTTGCTTTCGTGTTTGTGAAATAGATGCTTTCTGGGTCCCACTTGGCGGAAAAGCTAAGAATCCTGGGTGTCTCAGGTGGCAGCGAATAAACTATTTCGGAAACGGGCAGGGCTCTAGGTTCGCTGGTTCCCAGGACTGTGATGTTGAATTCACGACCGTCAATAAATTCCTCTACAAGTGCCCTTCTGCCGAAGCGATTACTTATCGTTGTTACTTGCTTTTCCAGTGAGGCAAAGTCGTGGACCACACTTTCCTCTGATATGCCATTGCTTCCATCCTCTGCACACGGTTTGACGATGCATGGATAGTTTAGGTTGAACAAGGGTATGGTCTTGGGACCTAGCAACTGGTATCTGGGCGTGTCTATACCTGTTGCTGCCAGGCGTGCTTTCATCTTTACTTTGTCTAGTCCTACAGATAATGCACTTCCGTGGCAGCCGGTGTAGGTAATACCAAGCTCTGAAAGAAAATTGGCAACTGTTATCTCCGTTTCGGGGCAACCATCAAAACCTTCGAAGAGATTGAAGACTAAATCTGCTTCCAAACCTTTTAAGCTTGCTTTGGCTGACTCGAGTGGGGGTAGCAGTGGTAATTGGGCAACAGTGTGTCCAGACTCGGTCAAGGCTTGATTGATTGCTTTCACTCCGTCTAGGATGGCGAGCGATGCTTGTTTTTCTACAGAGGTACCATAGATATCGGGATTCGGCGCATTATAGATAATTGCTATCCTATAACGCATTGTGGATACCTTTGTAAGGCGGCATTGAGTATAGCTGAAATGAGGGCTTGATATGTCCAGCCCAGTTTGCTAGCCATGATAGGCAGGTCGCTACTTTTCGGGTTGAGTCCTGCCAGCGGATTTATCTCCAGGAAGTATGGTGTCCCTGCTGAGTTGACCTTGAAGTCAAGCCTGGCAAAATCACGGCAGCCAAGTGCCTTGAAAACCTTGAGGCTTGAATTTTTTATCTCCTCAATGATGCCTGTCTCTAATTGGGCGGGACATTCATAGTCTACCAGCTGCTCCCAGTCCCGTTTTACTTCAAGGGAATAGATAAAATCAGTATTCCCAAGTTTGGGCAATACTCTCATTATACCCAGTATCTCGGGTGGGGAATTCCCGACCATGCCAACCGTTACCTCGTCACCGGCGATAAATTCCTCTACCATCACTGGTTGTTTGTAATGGTCAAGAATTTCTGCTGCTACTTCAGCTATTTGAGCTACTGTCTCTGCCCTGGAGCCAAGGCGAATGCCCTTGCTTGAGCCTTCGTAAGCCGGCTTGAGGAATGCTGGGAGTGGAATGTCGTCACGTGTTATTTCTTTCAGTTGACTGTGGTCTGTGATTAGCTGCCATTTTGGTGTACAGACATCTGCTAATGTCACCAGTGTCTTAGTCAATGGTTTATCCAGGCAAATTGCCAGACATTGAGGGTCTGAACCTGAGTAAGGGACATTGAGCATTTCCAGGATGGAAGGTATTTGAGCCTCTCTGCTCTTGTGGTTGCCCAGCCCTTCAGAAATGTTGAAGACGAAGTCGACATTATTCTGGAGAATACCAGTAATGAACTCTTTGCCACCACCCAGTTTAACTACTGAGTGCCCTGAGTTCTCAAGGACGGTAGCGATAGCATCCAGCGTTTCTGGAGAGTCATATTCCTCAAGTGCATCCTCGGGGCAGCTTGGCGTTGAGATGACAGACTCTTTAAGGTCGTAGGCGAGCCCTATTCTCATTTCTGACTCTTACCGGCTGGAGTTCACGCTTTGTTTCATTGAGGCTGTCGGAGAATGGATTATTAGCTATTTGTGTTTCAGCAGTTGGCTCAGGACCTTTTTTGTCTTTAGGGTTCCGATACCACACGAAGCGGCCTTGATAGTTCCTTAATACTAGCTCTTCTTTTGTCTGTGTCAATACATAGTTTGGTTGGAGAGGAATCTTGCCGCCGCCTTCCGGCAGGTCTATAACAAAGGAAGGGATGGCTAGACCTGATGTGTGACCGCGCATACCATCTATGATTTTGATTCCAGTTTCTACGGAGGTACGGAGATGTTCAGTGCCCTGCACCTCGTCACACTGGAAAAGATAGTAAGGGCGTACCTTTATCTTAAGTAGGCTATTACACAGTTTTGTCTGTGTCGCTACGCTGTCATTTATACCGCGAAGCAGTACGGACTGGTTATTAACTGGAACTCCGGCTCGCAGAAGGCGCTCGCAGGCTGCCGCTGATTCAGGTGTTATCTCATGCGGATGATTGAACTGAGTGTTTAGCCATATAGGTCCGTATTTCGACAGCATGCCACACAGCTCGTCATCGATACGATGTGGTAGCACCACAGGAAATCTGGTGCCGATACGTATTATCTCGACATGGTCTATTTGCCTCAATTTGGAAATGACGTCTTCCAATCGGCGAGTGGAGAGAGTTAATGGGTCGCCGCCGGAAAGAATTACGTCTCGGATGGACTTGTGTCTGCGGATGTAGTCCAGCATAGTCTTGATTTCGCCCGGAGTACGTACCCAGCCGCCGTTGTGCCATTCTCTCTTTCGCGTGCAGTGGCGACAGAGCATAGGGCAGATATCTGTGAGCACCATCAATACTCTGTCTGGATAGCGATGGACCAGCCCCGGGACCACAGAGTCCCTTTTCTCCCCTAGCGGGTCTTCGAAACCTATGCTGCCAAGAGCTATCTCTTCAAAAGAAGGTATAGCCTGTTTCCTGATAGGGTCATCCGGATCGTATGTGTTTATCAGCGATAGATAATAAGGTGTGATTGATAGAGGATACTTTGTGGTTACTAGTTTAAGCTGAGTCTTTTCTTTAGCTGATAGAGGGGTTAGAGTGGATAGTCTCTCGACAGTGGTTATGCGGTTGCGGAATTGCCATTTCCAATCGTTCCAGTTTTCCCGTGTGGCTGGAGCAAGGAAGCTATTCTCATTAATAATGGCCGTACCAACGGTAACGGCCAATTTACCTGGAGGTTCTTCTTCCTCAACCACCAGTTCATTTCTCGTGGCGGTAATTCCTGGAGGTTCCTCCTCCTCAATCTGAAATTTTATCGTTTCTGGTTTTGTCACTTATTTTTCTCCTTAACGTATTATGACTAGACTGCTTATTAAATTATGAAACATTATAGATGAAATTCTTTTCATTAACAAACTAACATACTTTTTTCAGTTTGTCAACATTTTGTAGTCGGTTAATTCTAATTTTTTAAGAGGCTAGTGAATCACAGTTTGACAAAAGCAGTTACAATCTTTAATATTTGCTTTCTGTGCCGATATCTATTTTAAAAAGACGTATTATGGAGGCTGCATATGAATAGCAGGAATAAGAGCTATCGATTAGTAGTTTGTCTTACTATAGCTTTAAGTTTGGTCGCTGTATCGCTTGTGGGCTGTGGAGAAAAGGAACCTACCATAAGCGAGGTTGTAATGTCGATGGCTGTGGATGATAATGGTCGACCACTTGATAACACGACTGTTTTTACTCCAGACACTGGGGCACTTTTTTGCTCGTTTAAACTATCTAATTTACCAGTCGGCAGCAGGTTAAAGGCGGAATTGATTTATATTGATGGTGAAGAAGTAGAAGAAACCGGGCCGAACTACGTGGTTTGGGAAAATACCGGGACTATTGAACGTAAGGGCATAGGTTATTCATATACAGTGTTTACCCACCCTCCTATACCTGGCTATGAGTACCAGTGGCCGAGGGGAGACTACAAGATAGTTCTATCGGTTGATGAGCAGGAAAAAGCCGTTGCATATTTCAAGGTGGAATAGCGGTGTTTATTTCGGGTATGAACTAGTTCTGTAGCCTGAAAGGAATTAACATGGCAAGAGAGTCCAGCATTGTTTATTTTGATTCTCCCGGCACCGAGAACACAGGTGAGACGTTAAGATTAGCCAAAGTCAGAGCCGAGGAACTTGGCATAAAGACCATTGTGGTAGCTTCAACGATAGGTGATACCGGGGTCAAGACCGCAGAAGAATTCAACGGTTATAAGGTCATTGTGGTAACCCATACTTCTGGTTTTACGGCACCGGGCGCTCAGGAGCTTACCGCAGAAAACAGGGGTAGAATAGAGAAGCTGGGAGCAGAGATTTTCACCGGTGCCCATGCCTTCGGTGGTATAGCTCATGCTGTGAGGAAAACTTTCAACACCCATGTCCTGGGTGATTTCATGGCTAATACCCTTCGCATGCTTGGTCAGGGCATGAAGGTAGCCATCGAGATAAGCATTATGGCTGCTGACGCCGGTCTTATAAGCCCTGGTGAAGAGGTCATAGCTATA
>CP070642.1:316642-321469 GCA_020354105.1 Chloroflexota bacterium
AGTCAGCCACCAAAACGAGGTCGGCATTTTTCAAGAAAGGTGCTGTCGGCGGCACCAGTCTGAGCTGCACCGGCCAGTGCCTGAGCATTGACTCACGGTGTGGCACCGCTTCCGCAGTGGTGCCCTTCGTCTCAGTTTTTTCAAACTGGGTCACTGTGTGTGATGGGCAGCCGCAGGGAAGTTCCGCCTCCGCTTTCCTTTTCTCATGGAGATGATGCTCTACAGCTTTTTCGTCGAACCCCGGCGCTACTCGCTCTTCTATCGTAAGAGCATCTTGAGGACATTCACCGATACAGGCACCAAGTCCATCGCAGTAGTTTTCACTCACCAGCTTAGCCTTGCCGTCGATAATCTCCAGGGCTCCCTCTGCACAGGACAATACGCACAGACCACAGCCGTTGCATTTCTCTTCATCTATCTTGATAATCTTTCTCTTAGCTGCTGTTTTAGTTCCGGTCATTTCCCATCACCGCCTTTCTCGATTTCACTCTTTCTCCTTGATTATTTGTTCCTTTTTCAATCTATCGTAGACTTCTTCGCCAACACATTCTTTGGCATACTCACACCATTGAACACAAGAGTTTACATCGTTGTAGATGGTAAATCCACATTTATCGCAATCCACCTTCATATCTGTGGACACCAGCTCAACTTCTGCGCCGCATTTCGGGCATGTCTTGAACTTAATCGTTGGTTGTAATATCGTTGTAACTCCTGGACACTTATCGAACATGTTAACGCCTCCTTACAAATAATATCTTAGCCACCCATAATCACGCAATCCGTTCAATTCCAGTGGTGCTTTTTCCATGTGTTCATGTCTGATAATGTAATAATAAAACTAGCTTGCGTCATTTAATATGACTTAAGTCACAAAGAATGGAATTGACAACGTTTGATAAAATGGAGTAATGAAATAATACTAACTGGAGGCAGAGATGGAAAAAGACAAGGGCATGGCTAACTTGGAACAAAAAATCCGTACAGTCGGGAACCAAACAAGATGGTGGGGTACAGTTGTATTTCTAATTGGCGCCGTCATGGCAATTTTTCAGGTAAGTGGTGGTATAGTAATTACCGCAATAGGAATAGTAGTAGCACTCGAGGGTGCTATTATTCAGTATGCGTTTAGACAATAACAGGCAGTTGGGCGGGTTTATATTTAGTGGCGGCAGCGGCTGGATTTAAACCAGCGATTTTGATATCACTATAATATACCTAATCATCAGCAACTACAGACCTAAGGTCGGTACTTTGGGGTCACATTAATTGTTACTTAATCCGGCGTGTTGCCTATGCTGATGACCACCTGGGGGATATGTGATGAGGGTATGCCCGTGGTGTTTTGAATGGCTTCTTGCTCGTCAGAGGCTAATTTGGTCTTAAAGTAACAGCCCAAGTCGATTGCCGATGCCTGCATAAGTATATTACTTGCAACGAAACCTACCTCTAACTCGCAGAACTCCTGCCCCACCATAGGAGACTTAAGACAAAGTACCACGTAGCACGGCGCCTGACTCAGACCGCTGACGGCAGACTGCAGGCTACTTCTGACATCACCGGACTTTATCCGTTCTATCCTGTGGTCTCGAGTTTTCAGGTCTGTGCTGGGATTTCTATTGTGATAACGATAAACCCCATTTTCATTTACCAAATAGATTGTTTCAGTCAAGAAATATCTGGCCATGGCTGATGGAACTGTCAAGCCCATAGCGCCAGTGGCAGCCGTATGAGGAGTGCAACCATATCCTGCCCACAGAATCTGTGATATTTGCTGCTTGGTTAAATTTGTCTGGCTGAAATTACTGGTGTATTTCAGATCAGCCAGTACTGCTTCAACGGTATTATCCCCTGTAGTTTTTGGGTCCGGCAGCCAGCCGTCCTCACCCTCCGGTACCGAAGAATGTGCTACCACTTCGGAGTTTAGTCCTCTAACATCCTGTACTCCGAAATATAGTTTCGACCTCATCGGGCAGTTGGAAACTGACGATTCAGTGCTGCCCCACAAAGAAATAGAAGCCAGTATGGCTGGCATATACGATAGGCCGGCGTCAAAATGTAGCTCCCGCTCAAAACTCAGCACAAAAGCTCCCCTACTAGCCACATCACTTGAATGCCAGTTAAGCTTGTTACTGCTCGGGTCATACAGATATGTCCCGTTCTGGTTAGCCACATAGATGTCCCTGAAAGACCCGGTTATCGGAGCCTTCCCGGCAGCCCATAAAACATTGCTCAGCTGCTGGTCGCTGGCAGTACCGGTGGGATTATGATTTGAATATCTACTATTCAAGCACAGCTCCACAGAATTTCCCGTAGAGGTTGGCTCGGCGAGTAAACCTTCGGATTCCGCATCCGGTACAGAAGTCGTTGGTTCTGGCCCAGTTGGAACTGGGGCAGAGGGGGTAAAGCAACTACCAGACAAAATCGCACTGATAACTAGAACCGAGATTAATAACATTTTTTTCATTTGAGTCTCTCCTGTATTAAACTGCGTAAATATAGCAAAATCCCAACCGCCGCAGCAATGATTGAATTAGAACTGATGGCAGCAGCTGGATTTGACCCAGCGACCGAGCAACAGAAAGTTCCTGTATTTTTATCTGATAAACCTGGCGAAAATTAACCCGGCAACTAGCGCCTGAATTAATATGCTGATACTCCAGGTTACGGTCATGAGCAGTGATATTGGAAAGCTGCTATAAGACATCACCATTCCCGGAATAGTTATCATCCAGTAACAGAGCCCAAAATATATCCCCTTTTTCCAGGCTTTTTCAGTTTTGAATAACTTCTTTGTAACGGAAAATACCCAGGCAAGTATAATGCCCAAGATAAAAGGCTCGACGAGCATGAGGTACATGATTGGGTCAGACCACGGCCTGAACAGATTCGCGTTGTCATATTCTGCTGCTAACGATGGGAAAATAAGGTTAAACAACGGGCCAAGCGCCACGCTTACTATAAGCATAGCCAAGCCTGCCAGTAAACCAAAAAGTATAACCTTTTTCACTTAATCACCTCCCCGATAATTCTCCGACACTATCGATAAAACTTCGCCACATTCTCCAGCGGCTCGCGTGCCGAACGGAATTTGTTTGCCGGGTGGTCCCAGTCGGGGTAACCGATAGGTATGCCCACCACAAAGAGCTTGTTATCAGGAAGCCCCAGCACCTTGCGCAGGACGTCCGGGTAGATCACGGGCAGGATGGCCGGTATACTACCAAGGCCATGCCCTACAGCTAGCAACATGATGGTCTGAGTGGCCAAACCGCAATCGAAGATATTCAGCGAATTGGGGATTTCGCTTGCATTATAGAAATTCTTATCGATAACCACGTAAATGCAGCTGGGAGCACCCCACAGTTTCATACCCCAAATGTTCCAGTCGGCACGTTTCTGCTTATCCTCGCGGCTTATGCCCAGCTTTTCCTGCACGCCACGCATCAAGCCTGTATAGCGGGAACGCCACGGTTCGGGATAATTAGTGGAGATGGGGATATCCAATTTGGGCGTCTCGGTGGCGGCAGCCAGCGTTGCTGCTTTGACCTCATCGAGCTTAGCACCGCTGACTATTACGTATTCACAGGGCTGGCTGTTGCCGGCGGAAGGGGCACGCAGAGCCGCCTCAGTTATCTCTTCCAGGATGTCCTTAGGAACCGGGTCGGGCTTGAATGCCCTGATGGACTGACGCTTAATGACAGCTTCTTTGACGTTCATTCTCTCCCCTATCTTTCGTGTATTAGCCCTTGATTATACCATGAATTTAGTACCCCGACCTCTCCCCATTTATGGTAGTAGACCAGGATGGCAACATTGCTATTGATTTTGTAAAATGTCGTTACAATGATTGGGAGGTAAAAATGGGTTATCTAGAAGAAATGGCGAAATATCACAAAACGCAAAAACAAAAGCAGTTCGGTTCCGATTTCCTTAAGGCTGAAGAGGTAAAAGACTATGAATTTTGGGATAAGATAGAAATAGGTGAAGAGAGTGAAGTGCCAGTCAAATTTGAAGTGAAGGCCGAGGATATGATGGCCTATGCAGAAGGGGTTCCTGACGACAATCCTCTTTTCTACGACGAGGCGTATGCCAAAAAGTGCGGCCATGACGGGTTGGTTGCCCATCCTCTTTTTGGTACCCAGGTTGCTTTTTTCGTTCTGCGCAAAGGACACGGCAGTTGGATTAGAACTCCAGGTGCCAGAAACCCGGGCCAGATCATTGAATGGCATGACCCAATTCGAGTGGGTGATATTCTTACCATGAAGCTGCGGGGCTACGACAAGTGGATAAAAAGAGGAAAATACTACATGAGGTATCTAAGGGAAGTATACGACCAAAACGGCAAGCTAAAGATTAGAGGTTATGGGACGTTAATTTTACCTAAAACCAAGGAGGACGTATTAAGATTTGTAAGAGGCGAGCACGCCCTGGAAGCGTGAGCCTCGCCTGGAGCCTTATGCGAAAAGTCAATAATCTAACTGAAGTAGGAGATAATAAAAATGGCAAAGAAATTAACCTTTGAATCTGTGAACTGCGGCGATGTGTTACCCGAGGTTAAACAACATATAGACCAAGAGACGATCTGGAAACACGCTGCGGGTTCATTTGATTATAATCCGGTTCATACAAACCCCGAATGGTGTAAGACAGCTCAAGTGTTTGGCTTACCCGTCCCAGTACAGCATGGTAATCAGACTATGTCCCTTATGTGCAAAGTCATCACTAACTGGGCATATCCCGTCGGTGGTAGGATGATGAGGATGTAAGTCAAGCTCATTAATCCTGTGCCTGTAGGTTCTACCTGTACATACTGTGCAACAGTTACTG
>CP070642.1:321569-334992 GCA_020354105.1 Chloroflexota bacterium
AGGACGACCAGGGCGCAGAGATCGCCCGGCGAATTGTCGAGTTCATTGAGGCTAATCCCCACAATGATATGTAGGCCCATGGTTTTTGTGTCTACGACTTCTTGACGCCTGATTTAAGCCATATATTCTTTTGAGTATAAACTTTTTAACCAGTAAGCCATCCACCTGCAATCGGTAAGAAATACGCTTGTAGCCCCCCACCGCGGCGCACAATCCATCGAACTGTGTTCAGTCTGATTAGATCGGGTTAGAGTTTAGGCGAAGGCAAAGATTGTCCTGAAAGTAGTTCTATCTATTAAACAACTTGGGCTACCAAACTGCTTGCAAAAGTTTGCAAATCGTAGCTAATTTTGATACAAATTTTACCTTGTTACTTATTACACTTTTAGCATTTTATCAATTCTAAACAGACAAGCTAAGGACAATTATCGACACATTGACTTCTTGTCGGGTGTGCATTACAGTATAAATCAACTGTGACAAGCTGAGGGAGCACCTAATATGGCCCGACTAATGGACTATGAATCAGTAGCTTCTCAATTCGACCGCCGCTATCAAGATTATGATTACAGCACTGTAGAGGAGCATATTCTTAAGTTTATTTCCGGTGCAACATCCAAAGCGATATTAGAGGTGGGCTGCGGCAGCGGGCATTGGTTAGAAGTAATCGCAAAGCAAGGATATCAGGTTGCCGGTCTTGATCCATCTGAGGCAATGCTGAGATTGGCTAGGCAAAGGCTACCGAAAGTGCCGCTAATCCAGGGTAAAGCAGAGGCGATTCCGTGGCCTAATGGGGATTTTGATCGATTATTTTGCATAAATGCATTTCACCATTTCACTGATAGAGAAAAATTCGTTACAGAGGCATTTCGGGTACTGTGTCCCGGCGGCGGGTTTTTAACCGTAGGCCTCAACCCACATACAGGTCTGGACCAATGGTCGATATATGATTACTGGCCTGAGACTCTTCAGCTCGACAAAGAAAGATATCTACCAACCATAAAGATACGGCAAATGATGCGTAGGCATGGGTTTACGAAATGTCGGACCTTTGTCGCACGACATATACTTCAGAGTCTTCCGGCTCGGGAAACTGTCGAGGCAGGTCGACTGGCCCAACACGTGACATCTCAACTGGGCATACTGACCAATGAAGAGTATAATCGAGGATTACATCGGTTGGTACAGGATATAGAATCCGCTGAATCGAAAGGTATTACATTGAAAATAACCTCAGATTTGCGCCTGTACGCAACAGCAGGGTGGAAGTAATAATAATAATAATGAGAGCGATAATCAATTTCATAAGGCGTGTCACAAGGGAGTGCTTTGTTGGATCAAGCATGAGCAAAGGTAGCTCTAAAAGTTCTATATATTTAACAACTTGGGCTCCCATGCTGGGCTTGAAAGTTTACTCTGTAGTAAGATATCTGAATTAGTAGGGAAGTCCAGGAAGTGCTAATGCTGGTTCTGGGGACTTAATCTTCTATGCCGTAGTCGTGAAGGCAGTCAATTAGGTCCTGAACGGTAACGATTTTCTCGGTGTCCTCATCTGAAATTTCCAGCTTGCGTCTTGGTGTACTGAATTCTTGTTCTATTGCTGTGATAAGCTCTGCCAAATCAGGGGGGTCGATATTGAGGTCATCAACAAAAGATGCCGAAGGCACTATCGATTCTTCGTCAACGCCGAGTTGCTCTGCAATTATTTTATTAAGCTTCTCTGAAATACGTGCCATTCGTTTCCTCTTGATGTCCGGGCTTACTCAGTTTTCTTAATCATTTCTTGTTGCTTGACCTGCTGTACACAGGTAGTTACTACTGAACCCAAAACCCCGTTGACAAATTTTTGAGAAGTATCACCCCCAAAATTCTTAGCTAGCTCAACAGCCTCGTTAATTGCTGCTTTAACTGGCACTCTATTATCGAATAAAATCTCAAAAATGGCAAGGCGGAGGATATTTCTATCTATAGGTGCTATTTGATTTACTGGGAAGGCAGGAGCGAATCTTCGGATCACATCATCGATACCTTTCTTGTTCTGAATAACTCCATTGACAAGGCTTCTAGCGAAGTCGGCCGCTGCATCGGGCAGGACCTTTTCCTCCAGCAAGCGGGCCAAAACCTCCTCCGGCTTGTGGTTCGAGCAGTCAAGCTCGAAAAGCGTCTGTAAAGCAATAGTCCTGGCCTTCCGTCTGAATCCAGTCATTTTTCTTCATTCTCCAACAAGTGAATGGATTGTCTTGGCTCTAGGTGGATTATAGGTTGGACCTTTTCGAAAGCTTGGTGTGTGCAGTGAAAGAATATGACTGAGATCTTTGAAAAAATGGTGGATTTTTTAGCGTAATGGCTACTGGTGCCGTCGGTTTTGGAGGGCAAGCTACGCTTCAGCATCTTGATTTTAACCAGAGACTCGATCAGTCAGATTGGGCGCAGCCGCCATGCTATGGTCTGGCGTGTAGGCAATTATCCTCTGCGCCATTTTGTTATTTCGCTGACGGTCTGGGCGTCACTGATGTTAAAGGTTTGTGCTCCGGGGCTAATTCGCTTGATCAACTTGGACAGTGTCTCGCCAGGTCCCATCTCAAAGAAGGTGGTTACACCTCGGGCGATCATATTCTCAATAGATTGCTGCCATTGAACTGGGCGAACAATCTGGCTAATCAACTCCTCTTTTATCGCTTCTAAGTCGGTAAGCGGTTGTGCGGTAACATTAGCCACAACAGGTACTGTTGGTTTGTTAAAGGTAAAGTCCGAGACTGTATTTCTTAACCTTGCTATGGCTGGCTCCATAAATATGGAATTGAAAGGCCCACTTACCCTCAGCGGGATAACGCGGCGAGCCCCTTTTATCTGCGCCAGTCTCCTGGCTTTGGTCAGGCTTTCCTGGCTGCCGCTGATAGTGAACTGGTCTGGAGCGTCAACATATGCAATCTCTACACCTGTGGAGACGCCTATGGTCCTGAAGGCTTCTATGTCTAGACCACTCATAGACACCATACCGCCGCCTGTTCTTTGTCCAGCTTCGTTCATTAATCGACCTCTCTCACGAATCAAGCGTGCGGCATCAGACAGGCTGAGGACGTTGGCAGCTACCAGGGCTGCGTAAGTGCCAACGTCATGACCAGCAACAAAGATGGGTGCTGGCAAGCCATTGTTGCTAACCTCCAGGGCTGCTCTGAGACAGGCCACACTTGTGGCTAACACTGCTGGCTGAACATTGGCGGTCTGCTTTAAATCCTCTTGAGGACCCTCAAAACATAAACGAGATAGCGAGAAGCCTAGAGTCTTGTCAACTTCGTCGAAAACCTCTCGGGCTGAGGTGTAGTGTACGTAAAGGTCTAACCCCATCCCTACAGAGTGGGATTCCTGTCCGGGGAAAACATAAGCGACTTTGATTGCTTCTACCATATCTCCTCCTTATCGTCCAATCTCACTAACAGGTCAATTATTTTCTTTAACTTCACTTGTCACATGGCTTTCAGTGATGTTTACGTCTCCAAGTTTGGTCATCACTAGCTGGGGGTTTTCTTCGGAGCTTTAATCTCAACCACTTCCCTTCCTGCGTAAGTACCACAGGTAGGGCAGACATGATGAGGTAATTTGGGAGTGTGACATTGAGGACAATCAACCAGTTTGGGAATGCTCAGAGCCAGGTGACTGCGCCTTTTCCCTTGCCGTGATTTGGCATATTTTCTCTTTGGTAACGCCATTTAGGTTTTACTCTCCTTCCCGAGGCTGATTAGTTTGGACCAGCGCTGGTCGTGGGAGCGAGACGGGCATTGACAGGGATATTTGTTGAGGTCTTGCCCGCATGATGGGCAAATTCCAGCGCAATCTGGATGACAAAGCGGCTTGACGGGCATGGTCAATAGAGCATATTGTTGTATGGCTTCAGTCAGGTCCAGCGTCTGACTCTCATCGATAGTGAGATTATCAAATTGACCGTGTAAAGATAAGTCTTCGGATATGGTTATGCTGGGAAGAGATTCCTCTTCAAAGCTATAGCTTACTTCACAATCAATTGGTTTGAGACATCGACTGCAGATTCCTGCTACTAAGGCTGTAATCTCACATTTAACCATAATGCCGCTTTTAGTGCGTGTTAAAGTAACATCGCCTTTAATCGACTTTATATCATTAGCACCGATGTTTTCGTCTATGTGGTAGCTATGTCTTGAGCCTATTGGCTCCTTGAGCAACTGGGTAACATTGATTTGCATCTTATCTATTTCAATTTATGAACTTGGTTCATTATAGGTTGAGATATTTTTAAAGTCAAGCTAACGTAATTATTGATATCGAATGTCTTCCAACTGAGTTTTCTTTGGTAGAATGTGCCGAATTCTTGGAGTATAATGGCTACGTGGAGGCAATCCGAGAGTGGCGAGTGAGACTTTGACAAAAACAGAACTGAAAGCCGAGGCAAACAGACAAATAGAACAACAACGCCGAAAGCTTATTGAATTGAGCCTCAAGATTCATGCCAATCCAGAATTAGCGTTCAAAGAGGAGAAGGCGTCAAACTGGTTAACCAGTTACATGGCAAAAAACGGTTTTCATGTAGAGAACGGGATTGGTGGTTTGCCTACTGCATTCAAGGCATCCTATGGTACTAATAAACCTGTAATTGCTCTGGTTGCTGAATATGATGCTTTGCCCGAGATGGGACATGCCTGTGGACACAACATAATAGCTGCTTCAGCAGTAGGAGCTGGTGTAGCTAGCAGGTGTGTTGTTGACAATTGTGATGGTACGGTTGTCGTTTTTGGCACACCTGCGGAGGAGCTTTCTGGCGGTAAGGTGTTAATGGTGGAGGCTGGTGTTTTTGAAGGGGTTGATGCAGCTATGATAGTGCATCCGGGGACAAGGAATGCAGCTATTACCGAATCATTGTCCTGTATTGAACTTTATGTTCAATTTTTTGGTAAGGCAGCTCATGCAGCTGCCTATCCTGAGCGGGGAATAAATGCTCTCGAAGCTATGATTTTGGCGTTTAACGCTGTGAACTCACTCCGCCAGCATATAAAAGATAGGGCTCGGATTCATGGTATAATCACCCATGGTGGTGAGGCGGCTAATGTAGTGCCAGCGTACTCGACGGCTACATTCCTGGTTCGTGCTAGTGACAATGCCTATCTTGATGAATTGAAACACAAGGTTTTGAAGTGCTTCGAGGGGGCATCAGTGGCTACAGGTGCCCGATTGGAATACAGATGGGGAGAGGTAGTTTATGCTCCAATGAGAAATAACCTGACCTTGGCTCAACTATTTACCCAAAATCTAGAATCTTTAGGCCGAAAGGTGGAACCATTTGAATCTCGCTTTGGTTTCGGGAGCACCGATATGGGTAATGTCAGCCAGATTGTTCCTGCAATTCATCCTTCGGTTGCTATTGTTTCTTCCAATGTGCAGTTGCATTCGCCAGACTTTGTCCTGGCTGCTGCCACGGATTCAGGACATGAGGGGATGTTGGATGCGGCGAAGGCTCTGGCTATGACAGTTGCTGACATTCTAAGTGAGCCTAAAGCTCTGGCCAAAATTAAAGATGAATTCTCTGGCCGGTCGTCTTAGAGCGCGTCTTTTCAGGTCTTGCTCTGTTGTCGACTGTATTGAACTTCAGCAAAAATTTTTAGAATTATTGGTTAAAACACCTTTGTTGATGCTAGGCAAAATTTGGGTAGAAATTATAAAATAAGGTTGCGTCTGGCATCTTCTGGTGGCCTTGTATATCGTTGAGCCAATTCTGAGACTGAGATATAAATAGGGAGTATAAAATGAAGGTTATTTTTCTGAAAGATGTACCCAAGGGCAAGAAGGGTGAGATAAAAGAGGTAGCCGATGGTTATGCCAGGAACTTTCTTTTACCTCAAGGCCTGGCTGTGTTAGCTACACCATCAGCGACAAAAGCAGCTGAAACGCTATCTGAGGAGAAAGCAGAGCGTCAAGCTCGCCAGCGAGAGGAACTGAATGAGGTGATTCAGCAACTGGAGGGGAAAGAGTTGCACTTTAAGGCTAAGGCAGGTGCCAAAGGTCGTCTTCATGGTGCTGTTACCGGCGCTAATATAGCTGATGAACTCTCTAAACTTATGAATTTGGAGATTGATAAAAAAAAGGTTGAGCTGGAGGAACCTTTACGCCATCTCGGTAGCTACGATGTGGGAGTTAACCTTGGCTCAGGGTCTGAGGCTAAAATCAAAGTAATCATTGAGGAAGAGACGACGCAAAGTGGTCAGTGACAATTTACCACCGCATGATGTTGAAGCTGAGAAAGCAGTGCTCGGCTCTCTACTTATTGACAACGAGGGCATATTCAAGGTTGCTACCTTTCTTAGGCCGGAGGATTTCTTTACGCCGGAAAATCAGTGGGTTTATGATGCTTGTTTCACTATTTATCAGCGTAACGAGGGCATAAATCAGATAACTGTAGCCCATGAATTAGCCCAGAAGGGCAGGTTAGAGGAAGTTGGTGGGGCCGCTTATTTAAGTCATCTGGTGTCTATAGTACCAACATCTCTTCATATTGAATATTATGGGCAGATTGTATCCAGATTGGCTGTAATGCGACGACTTATAAGTGCTGGCAGCCAGATTACTGCTCTTGGCTATGAAGATGATGCTGAGGTGGAAGTTTCTCTCAGTAAGGCCGAGGACATCCTGTTTAAAGTAAGGCAACGTCAAAGCCGTCAGGATTTTGTGCCTATTCGGCAGATTCTGGGTCAGTATTTTGAGGAAACCGGGCCCCAGCCTGAAGGAGAAGAGATTCCGCATGTTTTTACCTACTTTACCGCTATAGATGACATATTGGGCGGGTTACAGCGGTCCGACCTGGTTGTTCTGGGTGCCAGGCCAAGTGCAGGTAAGACTACACTGGCTCTAAATATTGCCAGGAACGCGGCTGTCAAGCAGAAAGCCTGTATAGCTCTATTTAGCCTGGAAATGTCTCGACAGGCGGTTGTGCAACGCCTTCTAGCTAATGAGGCTGATGTGGATTCTAGAAAAGTTCGTTTGGGGACATATACAGAAGGAGAAGAGAGAAGAATCATGAGGGCCACTGGTATCCTCTCCGAAGCGCCGATATATATTGACGACTCGCCTCAGCTACGAGTGGTGGAGATGAGAGGCAAGGCACAGCGACTTCATCGCGAGCGCACTGTTGACCTTGTTATTGTGGATTATTTGCAACTTATACAGGGAGCGGCTAAAAGCGAGAGTCGCGTGCAGGAACTGAGTGATATAACGCGCTCGTTGAAGGCACTGGCTCGTGAGATAGATGCACCTGTATTGGCCATTTCACAGCTTAGCCGAGCCATAGAATGGCGAGCATCACATAAACCCCAACTCTCCGACCTCAGAGATAGCGGCAGCATTGAGCAGGATGCTGATGTGGTCCTCTTTATCTCCCGAGATGCGATGTATTTCAGCAAAGATGAATGGGAAAAGACCCATGACGTAACTATAGAGCCATATGAAGAAGATAAGGCTGATATTATTATAGCTAAGCATCGTAATGGGCCTACAGGTGAGGTGAAGTTGCGTTTTGATTCTAGGACGGCCACATTTGAAGACGTACAACCAGAGCTAGAGGCAGCTTAAGGATTATTCAGGATGGAGAAGTATGACTGAAAAATTGTTTCCGGGCTTTCCCGCAAGAGCTGAGGTTACTCCGGTACCTAACCTGTTCTTCAATGCTGTAATGCCGCAGGTAGATGATATTATTGAGCTTAAGACGGTATTGCATGTTTTCTGGCTACTCAGTCGCCGCCGCGGTTATCCTCAGTTTGTGACCTACAGTGAACTCATGTCTGACCCCATACTTATGAGTGGCATAAGGGGAGATGCTAGCCCCAAAGAGAAGGTACTTCATCAAGCACTTGATCAGGCTGTGCAGCACGGTGTTATGCTGCACCTGGAAATTGACAGAGATGGGCAGCCCGAGGATGCCTATTTCATTAACAGTGAAGCTGCGAAGGAAGCGATTAGTAAAATTCAGCAAGGCAAGCTGCCACAACTGGTTTTATCGCCCAGAAAGGCTGAGAAAGTGGAAATTAAACCGCCATTGGATATATTCAGTCTTTATGAACAGAACATAGGTATGCTTACGCCCATGATTACCGAGGAACTTCAGGATGCGGAGAAACTTTATCCGTCAGAGTGGATTGAGAGTGCTTTTAAGGAAGCTGTTGCCTTGAATAAGCGTAGCTGGAAATATATTGCGCGTATTTTAGAGCGATGGGCTATCGAAGGCAAAGATGATGGAAAATCTGGGAGAGATTCTAAAAAAGAGGACGACCGAGAAAAATACGTCAGGGGCAAGTACGGACACATGGTCCGGCGTTGAGTCGGAAGAGGAAAAATCGCCTGGCCCAACCTGCCCAATATGTAAAGGAGCTGGTTTTGTACATCCTTTAGCGGATTCAGGGCGTCCTGATTTCAGTCGAGTCGTGCCATGCAAGTGTCGACACGATGAGCTGAAAAAGGATAAGCTGGCTCGGCTTCAACGGTATAGTAATCTTGGTGCCCTGTCTCGGCTAACATTCGATAACCTCTCACCTGCTGGCAGATACGATGAAGCCGCATTGCAGCAGAATTTTACGCAGGCATATGAAGCTGCCAAGGCTTTTGCCAGCGAGCCTCAGGGATGGTTAATATTGGTTGGTCCAAGCGGTTGTGGTAAAACACACCTAGCCTGCGCCATCGCCAATCACAGGCTAAGCCTGGGGCAGCCAGCTTTTTATATAGGTGTCGCTGATTTGTTGGATCACCTTCGGAGTGCCTTCAGCCCTAGCAGCGAGATTGCTCATGACGAGCTGTTTGAACGTGTGAAGAATGCACCGCTTCTAATCCTGGATGATTTAACTATGACAGCTACTACACCTTGGGCCAAGGGAAAATTGGAGCAGTTGCTTAATTATCGTTTCAATGTCCGCTTACCTACGGTTATTACCACAGATGTGCCGGTTGAAAATTTTGATGAGAGTTTACGAGGTCATCTGACTGACCCTGAGCTATGTAATATATGTGTCGTTCAGGGGAAATCAGTACAGACCTTGGAGCACCTTAGTAGCATAGAGTTGGAAGCGTTACGCAAGAAGAGCTTTAACAATTTTGATTACAAATCGCTAAATCTATCACCTGAAGAGCGCCAGAGCCTGGAGCGAGCCTACCGAAATGCAGTTAATTTTGCAAAATCTCCGGAGGGGTGGTTAATTTTCATGGGTGTCAACGGTTGTGGCAAGACACACCTGGCAGCTGCCATAGCCAATCATCTGCGCCGTGAGGGTGAATCAGCCTTGTTTATTGTGGTTACTGACCTCCTCGATTATTTGCGTTCCACTTTTAACCCGGAGAGCAGAGTTTCTTATGATGAACTCTTTGAAAAAATCAAGAAAGCGCCGGTGCTTATTCTCGATGACTTCGGTGAACAAGCTGCCACACCGTGGGCTCAGGAAAAGCTCTACCAGCTAATAAATTATCGCTATAATGCCCGGTTAGCCACGGTTATAACTACCTGCCTTTCCCTGGATGAGGTCGAGCGACGCATCAGCTCTCGTATGGTTGACCCAAGCCTCAGTCTTGTCTTGAATATCAATGCACCAGACTATCGGGGTGATATAAAAGCTCCACGCGCTCGTGAAACCAAGCCTCAACAGCGATACTCACGGCGAAGTCGCTTGTCTTAGCTGTGTTGTCGGTCGAAAACTTTCCTGCTAAAATAGCCCCAATTGATTGGGAAAGAACCATGGTAAACTCACCGGTCTTGGTACTTAATCAGAATTATGAACCGCTTAATATCTGCAGAGTACGCAGAGCTATAGTTTTGCTGTTTCGTGGCAAGGCTGAAGTTTTGGAAAATGGACGGGGTAATCTCAATTCTATTGATGATGTCTTCGACATTCCCTCGGTGATTCGGCTGGTTTATTTTATCAGGCGACCGCGGCAGCAACGCAAGTTGACCAAACTCGAAGTTTTCAATCGCGACCAGTATATTTGCCAGTACTGCGGCCGGGAGAGTAAGGAATTAACTTTAGACCATGTTATGCCCAGACGGCGTGGTGGTGGACACAGCTGGGAAAACGTGGTGAGTGCCTGTATACCCTGTAATCGCCGGAAGGCTGGAAGAACGCCAACAGAGGCTGGGATGCCACTACTTCACCAGCCTAGACAGCCGCGCAACGATGGTTTCTATGTGCCTTTCCAGTATCTACGTGCGCGTAGCGAGTGGCAGAAATACCTTCCTCAGTGAACCTAGGTCTTTGTCTCCTGCTTGTCTTCTGCTGGTTTTTCATGCCAGGTTATCTGACTAAGAGGCAATTCTACGTTACTTCCTGTTTCCAGTTCTACCGTAACTGTTTCTTTGACCGGATTATAGCTGACCACTTTAGCATTTCCTAAAGCAGTAGACACCTCCTGATGCAGTGGGGGCATCTTTTCTTTCATGGCTCGGTATTGCTCATATTCATAGCCTAGGCAGCAGAGGAGCCGACCGCAGATGCCAGATGTTTTCATTGGGTTGAGTGCTATCTCCTGCTCCTTTGCCATCTTGATGGAAACTGGCGCAAACTCGCTGAGGAAGGTAGTACAGCACAATGGGAAGCCACATTTACCTAATCCGCCGACTAACTTTGCTTCGTCTCTGGCTCCAACCTGCCTTAGTTCGACTCGTGTCTTCAGGTTGCGACTTAGCTCACGGACTAGCTCGCGGAAATCAACTCTTTTCTCGGCACTGAAAAAGATGGTGAGATGGCTACCGTCCAGATTATATTGAGCTGAGATGGGTTTCATTGGGAGGTTTAGTTTTTCGATTAGCTCTCGACATTTGGCTATGGCGTTTGTTGCCCTTTTTTGCTGGCGCTGAGCTTTTGTTATATCCTCGGCCTGTGCTTTGCGGACGACTGGTTTCAGTGGTTCGGTTATTTCACTGTGAATGACTTGTTGTGGGGAGATGACTACTTTACCCACTTCATAGCCTCGGCTGGTCTCGACTACCACGTCGTCATCTATTTCCATGGGGACATCTGCAGCGTCAAAATAATAGACCTTACCAGCTTGGTGAAAACGAACTCCGACTATTTCAGACATTACACTACAACGGGCTCAGATGATATCTTTTGCCCTTGTTTTACCTCCTTCTTAGGCATATCAAGCATCAATATTTCGAATACCAAGCGCAGGTTAGCGTTCATGGCGATTTGGCTTAGTGATTTGTGAAGACTGTTGATGAAATTCCTAATCTCCAATAAACTCAATGCTTGTGCCCATTTCTCGAGCGTGGGTGTATGGTCGACATTGGCGATGGCGTGCTTGCAATCGCATTTAGTTAACATAACATCGTGCCACCAGGCGAGCCAAAGTTTTATCATTTCTTCAGCCGATTTGCGTTCATTCCCGAGCTTGGCGGTGTAGCTGAAGCGCTCTTCCCAACCGGCAGTCAACAGAGAAGACATCTCGGTTAGCCGTTGATTCCGTTGTACAAGATAGGTATCATCAGCTGAAATTATTAGTGCCCAGCCAAGACAGCCCTGGGACAATCGTGCCAGGAGTTTTGCCCTGTCACCGTCAACGCCGTTAGACTCGGTGAGTATCTTCTCTATTTCATCGCTTACCAGTGGCTTCAATTCTATGCGCTGACAGCGAGACACCACTGTGGGCAGTAGCCGTGATTCATTGGCGGTCAGTAGGAGTATCATTACTTGAGGTGGTGGCTCCTCTATAGTTTTGAGCAAGCAGTTGGCTGCCTCGGTAGATAAATATTCAGCTCCATCTATAATAAATACTTTGCACTTACCCTCAAAAGGTGGCAAGCTGGCATTGTGTTGGAGCTCTCTGATATCATCGATGCTAATCTCAACCCGTGATTTTGTCTCCCCTGAGTCTTTGCCCGGGTTCAAACTTATAATTGTAATATCGGTATGTTTGCCATCTGTGATTCTGCGGCAGGATTGACACTCACCACAGGGCGGCTGGTTCCCTTGACAGTTCACCGCTCTGGCTAGGTCAAGTGCTAAAGTTGTCTTGCCTATGTGAGGCGCACCTACAAAAAGATAGGCGTGAGCCAGATTGCCTGTTTTGAGACTATGCTCAATTAGAGCTAATGCTTCGGGTTGACCGATCGTTTGCCACATATCTTTTTCTAAGTTGAGTCCAATCTCATCAAGTCCTTGTAAGTCTCGCGCTTTCGGATGAGGCGGGCTTTGCCGTCTTTGACTATGACAATGGCTGGTCTGGGCACCATATTATAGTTGCTGGACATGGGGATGGCGTAAGCGCCGCTGACCGGCATAGCTATAATATCTCCTGCTGATACAGGAGCCAGGCTTATGTCTCTGGCTAAAATGTCACCTGACTCGCAATATTTGCCGGCAATAGTAACCTTGGTTGACTCATTGGCATTGACCTTGTTTGCCACCAGTGCCTCATATTTGGCTTCGTAAAGAGCCGGGCGGATATTATCTCCTATGCCGCCGTCCACGCATATATATTTCCTCACCCCGGGAATCTCTTTTATTGAGCCTACAGTGTATAAAGCTACACCTGCCTGTGCCACGATGGCTCTCCCGGGTTCGATGATTAACTTTGGGCGTGTCAGGCCAAGCTCGTCGGCGATACCTATTACCTTGCTAGTTATAGCTTCGGCATAATCAGCTATGCTTGGTGCCTGTGAGTCTACCGTGTACTTGACGGCACAACCGCCGCCGGAGCTGAATTCGCTGAGATGAAAATCGTGCTTGGCTTGCATCTCCTTGGCAAAGTTAAAGACAAGGCTTATGGCTGTCTCATAAGGTGAGGTATCGGGAATCGGTGAGCCGAGGTGAAAGCTGAGTCCCACCAGTTCAAGATTGGAAGCTGCCATAGCTTCAGCCACTGCTGTCTCAGCCTGTCCCTTAGCCAGCGGAAAGCCGAACTTGCTGTCCAGTATGCCGGTGCTGGTATGGCGATGGCTATGAGGGTCAACGTCAGGATTAAGGCGGAGTATAATCTTCTGCCTAACTTTCCTCTCAAGAGCCAACGAGTTTAGTAGCTCCAGCTCATTGAAGTTGTCAACTACAATTCGAGCGATATCCCAAGCCAGGGCTAGCTTGAGCTCATCAGCGGTCTTGTTATTGGCGGTAAAATGCACCTTTTCCGGGGGGAATTTTACTGATTGAGCCAGGCTCAGTTCTCCTCCGGAAACAACATCCAGCCCCAGCCCCTCTTCTTTGATGATAATGGCTAAAGCCTGATTAATGAAAGCCTTGGCGGCATACAGGATGGTTGTTTCTGGATAACGCCTGGTGAACTCAGCCTTGAACTCCTGGCACCTGGAGCGGATGGTGAACTCGTCGAAAACATATAGGGGGGTGCCGAATTCCTTAACCAGTTCAACGCAGTTGCAGCCACCTATGTGGAGGTGACCCTGACTGTCGATATCCTTCTTTAACGGAAA
>CP070642.1:335092-339764 GCA_020354105.1 Chloroflexota bacterium
CAACTACTATCTGTGGCATTTTGAATAAGGCTCCATTCACTGTCATTGTGAACAAAACGAGGGACTTGGATCAGAGCGACCAAAGAATCTAGCCTTCTTGACTCAGTTTTATGGTGACGAGGTAAATAGTCTTCATGGGGAAAAGCTGGCTCAGAAATTACGTCATCAAGAGGCTCATCTATTCAGTCATCATCGCCTGGGGCATACTGACCATTACCTTCATTCTAATCAGAGTTAATCCAAGCTCACCCGCCGATGAATACCTGGCAAATCTCGCCGCCACAGGACAAGACCCAGTACAAGTGAAGGCTGCCATCGAGGCACGGTATGGTCTGGACAAGCCCATCTACGAGCAGTATATAGACTATATGGGTAACTTATTACAGGGGAATCTAGGATGGTCTTTCAGTACCTCGATGCCGGTAACCGAGCTAATCAAAAAGCACTGGATATACTCTTTTCAACTCATATTGTTGAGCAGCTTATTCGCCGCTTTTCTTGGTATACTAATCGGCATTTACTCAGCGGTAAAGCAATACACCAAGACAGATTATGCCTTCACCTTTTTCTCTTTTATCGGCATATCAATACCAAACTTCTGGTTGGGCGTCATGCTCATTCTGGTTTTCTCGGTACAATTGGGGATATTCAAGACCTACTATGACACCACTTTGTCACTGTTCTCTATTGATAATCTGAAAGCACTGGTGCTGCCTGTTATGACTCTGGGCACTGGAATGTTGGCTGGCTATGTTAGATATACCAGGTCGAACATGCTGGATAACTTAAGGAAAACATTCGTCACCACCGCCCGAGCCAAAGGTCTGCCGGAACGAACCGTTATAGGCAAACATGTCTTCAGGAATGCCATGCTGCCACTTATCACCATAATTATGTTCGATTTGGGCAGCATCGTCTTCGGTGGAGCCTATATCACAGAAATCGTCTTCAATATCCCCGGACTAGGGCAAATATCCTTTAATGCTATCTTTGCCAATGATTACCCTGTGGTGATGGCTGTAACTCTTATCGTGACATTTATGGTACTACTAGTTAACCTGATTAGCGATATAACCTACACTTACCTCGACCCCAGGATAAGATATGATTAAACGGCTGCAAGATATAATTAAAAAAATTAGCCAACATTTGCGCCTCAACACACGGCTGATTAATTACTATTGGCAAAGGACACGAAGGAACAAGCTAGCCGTTGCTGGTCTGGCTTTTATAATCTTTTTAGTAGCATTGGGCATAATCGGCCCATTATTTACCTTAGACCCAACAGAAGTCAATTTCGAAGAAAGAGATATGCCACCTGTGTATTTACCATCCGAGCAATTCACTTACGACATACAGACTGGTCAATACACTACAAAAGAAATCCGTGGAACATGGAAACATGCACTGGGCACAGATAGCAAAGGACGTGACATGCTGGCGATGCTAGTCTCTGGAGCCAGGATATCCTTGCTGGTTGGGTTGATTGCCACCGGCATAGCCATAATACTGGGAACGATTATCGGCGTCCTATCAGCCTATCTGGGTGGCTGGGCGGACAATGCCCTGATGAGATTCACCGACGTTATGATGACTTTCCCTTTCTTTCTATTGCTAGTGCTAATTGTCTTCATTTTCGGCCGTAGCCTCGCTATCATAGTGCTTGCAATCGGTCTTACTGGCTGGACAGGTGCCGCTAGGTTGCTCAGAAGCGAATCTCTATCTCTCAGGACACGCGAGTTCATAGTTGCCACTAAAGCCTTAGGTGCCAGTGATAATAGAGTTATCTTCCGCCATCTCATACCCAATGTAATCAGCCTGATCATTGTTATAGCCACATTATCCATCCCAAGCGTAATCTTAGCCGAAGCCGCCCTGAGTTTTATCGGTTTGGGCGACACCACCAAGACTAGCTGGGGAATAATCCTAGAATCGGGACAGAATACCCTCGAGACGTCCCCGTGGGTAGCGGTGGAGCCAGGAATCATGATCTTTCTCACAGTCCTGGCATTTAACTTCTTAGGTGACGGCTTAAGAGATGCCTTCGACCCCAAGAGCAACATATAGACGCCATGAACAATGCCGTTTTGAAGGTCAGTAATCTTAAGACATACTTTTTCACCGGTCGTGGTACAGTCAAAGCTGTAGATGGTGTTGACTTCGAGCTCAGGCGTGGTGAATGCCTTTGCCTGGTCGGCGAATCCGGCTGCGGCAAGACAGTAACGGCACTATCCATCTTGCGCCTGTTTGATAGCCCGCCGGGAAAGATAGTCGATGGCCGAGTAAGCTACGATGGATTAGACCTGGTTAAATGTCCCTCAAAACGACTAAGGCAAATCAGAGGCAAAGATATCGCTATGGTCTTTCAAGAAGCACAATCCGCCCTGAACCCGGTATTTACTATAGGTGATCAGATAACCGAACAAATAAAGCTTCATATACCTGTAGGCTACGCAAGAGCTAAGGACAGAGCTATAACATTGCTCAGTGAAGTGGGTATACCGTCGGCAGAAAGCGTGATGAGCTACAACCCACACCAGTTATCAGGTGGCATGAAACAAAGAGTGTTAATAGCCATGGGGCTCTCCTGTGACCCCAAAATTCTCATCGCTGACGAACCGACCACTGCCGTAGATGTGACCATAAAGGCACAAATACTGGACATATTCCGTGAACTGAAGACCAGCAGGCAAATGTCTACAATATTCATAACCCACGACCTGGCGGTAGTGGCTGAAATAGGAGACCGGGCAGTGGTCATGTACGGCGGCAAAGACGTAGAGACAGCACCAGTCTCTGAAATAATTGGCAACGCGAAACACCCCTACACTTCCGGACTAATCGCATGCCTACCGGATATAGCCAAATCCACAGGCAGGCTGACATCGATTCCTGGCGCAACACCTAATCCCCTCGAAATGCCCCAGGGTTGTGCCTTCCATCCCAGATGTCCCAAGGCAATGGAAGTCTGTAGCCAGCAAGAGCCAACGGAAACCACAATTTCAAAGGAGCACAAGGTAAATTGCCATCTATACACATGAAAAACGAGCTAAATCACAAGTTAATACAAATCAAAAACCTCAAGAAGTACTATCCGGTGACTGCCGGGTTATTCTCCCGGCACATTGGAGATATAAAAGCTGTAGATGGGGTGACCTTCGACATAAGTGAAAGAGAAATCATCGGCTTAGTGGGAGAATCAGGCTGCGGCAAATCAACGCTGGGCAAAACAATCCCCAGGCTAGAGGAGCCAACCAGCGGAGAAATACTATACAGGGGGACCGATATCACCAAGCTGGACAAAAAGGGGCTCCGGGAATTAAGAGGGGAAATCCAAATAATATTCCAAGACCCCGATGCCTCCCTCGACCCGAGAATGACTGTCGGTGATTCCATATGCGAACCCCTGGTCATCCATAACATTGACAATGAAAAGAAACGAATGGACAGGGTGGCGGAGCTAATGGAGCAAGTAGGGTTGGAAGCCAGACAGGCTGACCTGTATCCACACGAGTTCAGCGGCGGCCAAAAACAGCGCATAGGCATCGCTCGTGCCCTAGCCCTGAACCCAAAGCTAATCATTGCCGATGAACCGGTGAGCGCCCTGGATGTATCCATACAGGCTCAGATTCTAAATCTGATGATGGACATACAGGAAAAATTTGGCCTGGCTTATTTGCTCATTGCCCACGATTTATCAGTGATACGGCACATGGCACACAGGGTAGCCATAATGTATTTAGGGAAAATAGTGGAGCTAGCCAATAAGCAGGAACTCTTCGAAAATCCTTTACATCCCTATACTGAAGCTCTATTGTCAGCAGTCCCCAGCTTTAAGTCAAAGGGTAAAGGCAGAATACTACTGCGCGGTGACGTCCCCTCACCCCTAAACCCACCATCCGGCTGTCACTTCCATCCAAGATGTCATCGGGTACTACATATATGCAGCAAAGAAGAACCTTTGTTGACCGAGATGGCCCAAGACCACTTTGTCGCCTGCCATCTATACAGGTAATGGAAAAATCAAAGGCTAGCAACGTGTTTTTTCACAGAGGGCACACCTAATTCTTTAACCATGTAGGCGCCATCTAATTCATATCCCCACTCGGAGCGGAAATATTCCCTGGCACCAACACCACTTATAATGGCTATTCTGCGAGCTTGAAATTCGTCATGGGCAATTCTTTCAGCTTCTTTAAGCAACTCACCGCCAAGCCCTCTATGTTGAGCTGCCCCAGCCAATTTCTCCCCCAGAGGCACCTCAGAACCAAAGACGTGCAACTCTCTGACCATAGCCAAATCTCCATCACCAACCGCCGAGGAAACTGCCCGCAGCCGAAGCAGACCAAATAACGTCTCATCCTCATCTTCAAAAGAAAGAAACACTTCCTTTCCTCCCGATGCCTCATAATCCAATCTTTTTAGATGCGGTGTACCGACTTTCCAGCCATCTCTTAAGCGATGTCCCTGTTCCCGGCAGCGGATACAGTTGCACCGAACGCCAATCTCTTCCATGTGCTTCTTAATTGAGCTCCTCAAAGCTAAATCTTTGCAGCCAGCTACGATGAATTTGCTGGGAATGTCACGCATTACACGAGGGATTCTGACATAGCCGGGAACCTGAGTCTTAATACCTATCATCAAACCCACCATCTCATCCATCGGATACGGC
>CP070642.1:339864-344253 GCA_020354105.1 Chloroflexota bacterium
AGACACGAAATCACCGGAAATCACACGGTATGACAAATCTGTATCTGCTGCTAGAAGTGTCAACATTTCCAAGGAGAGATTTTCATCAGCAGCATGTACACCAAAACGCCCTCTCACAACATCGAAATCGTGGGGGTTGTATAACGGCTGGTATTCAAGTCCAACGAGGTCTTTTCCATGAATAGTAGCCATAGATTTATAGCTTTCAAGACCGATTCTTTCCACGAGCGCCGTAGCCAAAATTAGGCAATCCTCAGAGCCTTCCATGACACTGTATTGAGCTTCAGAGGCTACAGCCAAAGCGGTATTGCCAGGTAGTGTCCACGGAGTCGTTGTCCAGGCCAATAGAAATACAGGCTTATCTGATGGAGGCAGAGCAACAAGAGGTCTAAGGTTATCCACAGAACTACTAGCAAGCTTAAACTTTATGTAAACTGATGGGTCTTCAGCGTCGTCTTTATAGCCCAGAGCCACCTCATGGGAACTGAGAGATGTCCCACATCTCGGGCAATGTGGAGTAACTTTGTAACCCTGATATATCAAATTCTTGTCCCAAAATTGCTTCAGTGCCCACCAGCAAGATTCAATATAAGTATTTTCCAGGGTACGATAAGCATGCTCTAAGTCGAGCCAGAAGCCAATGCGCTCAGTCATGGTGTCCCATTCCTTAAGATATTTGAACACGCTCTCCCGACAAAGCGCATTGAATTTAGCCACCCCATATTCCTCGATTTGAGCCTTGCCAGTAAAGCCCAACATCTTCTCAACCTCCAGCTCTACCGGAAGTCCATGAGTATCCCAACCACCCTTGCGTGGGACATAGTATCCCTTCATCGTCTTATATCGTGGGATGACATCCTTAAACACTCGCGACAGCACATGATGAATCCCAGGGCTACCATTGGCTGTCGGCGGTCCCTCGTACATGGTGAATTGTCTTGCACCATGTCTGATTTCGAGGCTTTTTTCGAAGATCTGGTGCTGTTTCCAGAAACTGAGGATGGTTTTTTCTAGCTGAGGGAAATTAACTTTGCTGTCTACCGGTCGGAACATGCCTAATGCTTCTTCAAAAGAATAGCCACTTTTCTCATTTCGCCTTCACCCATGCTCTGGGTGGTGACATCCGGACTATCAGCCAAAGTTAAATGAATAATCCGACGCTCATCTGCAGGCATAGGTTCGAGCGTTATCAAGCGCCGGCTCCTTTTCACTTGCTCTGCCAAACGCAAAGCCAAGTTCTGTAAGGATTCGTAACGTCTCTTTTTATAGCCAGCAACATCAACATTTATCGGCACCCAGGCCTTTAACTTTTCAGCAACTATCAGTCTGACAATATACTGCAGAGAAGCCAAAGTCTGACCGCGGCGACCTATCAAGACCCCAAGGTCATCACCCTCAACATTCAGAGTCACCGGTAACTCGCCGTTGTTTGCTTGAGTAACAGAAATATCGGCAGTTATTTTCATCGATTTAATCAACGTTTCCATCACATCCTTAGCCACCTCGACTACATCCAACTTTTCGCCAGCCACAGGTAAAAGCTTTACCTTTATCTTGGCTTCTTCAGCACCCATTCCCAAAACACCAGACTTACCTTTTTTCAATACCACTACTTCCACCTGGTCTTCAGTTACCCCCAATTGCTCCAGTGCTACCTGTACAGCCTCATCAACCGTTTTACCACTTACTTCTAGTTCTTTCATCTTCCAAAAAGACCTCGCCTCTTCTCATCAGATGCCTTTTTTATTGTCTTTGACTCTTCGGTCGCTTTCTGCGCAATCTTGGATTGTTTTTCAATTGGCGATATTTTTTGGGCTGGAACAGGTTTTTGACCTGGAGCCTGAGCTGGAGCCGGCTTTGCAGCCGAAGGAGCTCTCAAATAGCCCCACCCACCACTGACGAAATACTGGATTACAATGCCAATTACATTTGAAATGACCCAATACAGAGCTAATCCACTGGGGAAGGACAAAGTAAAGAATCCAAACATTAGTGGCATCATCATTGTAGTCATGCTGGTCATAGATTGTTGTCTTGGGTCAGTAGGTGGTGGTGTTATCATTTTTTGCTGCACCCACATTGTGCCACCAACCAATATAGCCAGTATGAGATTAGGGTCTGGTCGAGATAATCGGAGCCAGAGAAACTGTTCATTCAAAGGCACCGCATTGCCCACTGCTGCCCATGAATAAAGATGCTGCGACAAGTCCAACAAGTTCTCTGGTGTAGCCGCCAGGGCTTGCATGATAGATGGGTAAAGAGCTATCCAGATAGGCAACTGTATAAGCATAGGCCACAGACAGCCCAGAGGGTTAATCCCAGCTTCCTTATACAGCTTCATCATCTCTTGCTGCAGTTTCTGCTGGTTTTTACCGTATTTCTTCTGAAGCTCCTGAATCCTTGGCTGTAGTGTTTGCATCGCCTTGGTAGACTGAGTCTGTCGCACAGTAAGGGGAAACAGCGCCAGGCGAACAACAACCGTAAGCACGATGATTGATAGCCCAAAGCTACCGCCCAACATAGTAGTCAAAGCAATTAAGCTGTTGAGTACAGGTTCAAGGATGATAGTATTCCACAATTCAGCCATAATTAACTCTATTCAATATCAGAATAACAAAATTCCCAGACATTATCTCCACTTTGCACATCTACAGCATAAACGCAACGATTCCTGGCATGCACATAAACCATGTTTTCCTCAGCGTAGAGCGGTGCCATTACTTGGTAACCGATGGAAATAGACCGCACCAAATTCCCAGTATCAGGTTCAAGTATATACATCTCACCTGATTCCGAAGTTGCTACCAGGAAATCACCTGAGAGCATTGGGGGAGCAACAATAGGGGCATCAGCAACAAAGTGCCACAGCTTCTCGCCTGTTATAGCATTAAGAGCATAAACCTGATGGTCAAAGCAACCGGCATAAACCACACCATCCTTAACCATTGGAGTTGCCCAGAACCAATTCCCTCCCTCAAATTTCCACCTCTCACTACCATCCGTAACAGCAATAGCATAAAGATTACGGTCAAAGGTGCCAAAGTAGATAATGTCTCCAGAAATTACCGGTGAGGAAGCAATAGATGCTGGCAACTCAATTTCCCATATCAGGCTACCGTCTGTGCTTGATACAGCAAAAAGCTTCCCTCCATAATTGCTGACATAAACAACACCATCTCCAACTGCTGGAGATGTCCATATCTTGCCCCCCGTGTCAAATGGTGCCCACCTTTCGTCCCCCTTCTCGTCTAGCGCATAGAGCTTACCATCAGAGCTTCCAACATAAAGAGTGTCTTCAACCACTATCGGGCCACCAACAACAGATCCAATATATTTATTTTCACTGCGTGGATAAAACCACTCTCCCTCATTCCATGCCGGGATACCTTCCGCATCATAACCAGGAGTTAACCTATTTATAGCCATCACTTTGCCACTATCACCAGCATAGGTGGCAATATAAACGATATTGTCAGTAATTGCGGGCGTGGCATAAATAGTCGCCGGCTGTGCTGCCGGCACACAACCCATAGGACCACACATTCCGCCTGCAGGAGCAGGCCTTTTGACAGTAAGAAGCCATTCCTCTTCGCTTGGGAAAGACAATCCTTGACTGCGAGCCGACATGTTTATTGCCAAAACTCTGCCATCCATCGTACCAAAATAAAGGTTTCCCTCATAAGAAGCAAACCCTGACCAGCCCTGCCATGTCGGTCCAGTACAACTGAGACCAAGCATACTTAGGACAATAACAAAGAGTATTAGACTTAATTTCCTCATTCTGATCCTAAACGAACCGGTCACTTTATTCATCATTAACAGCAAAAAAGTAAAATGTTATGGCACAGGGTCATAGCCACCGTTAGACCAGGGATGGCAACGCGCTAAACGTTTAGCCGCGAGCCAGCTTCCCTTAATCAGTCCGTATCTCTCAATCGCTTGGTAGGCATAATGCGAACAAGTAGGGGAAAATCGGCAAGCAGACGGGGTAACTTGTGATATTGTAGACTGATACAGCTTAATTAACTCTAGCATGAACCATTTCATTTTCATTTATTAGGCGAGCTCGTAACAGCAGCTTGCCTATTGACCTCTTGAGATCATGATAGTCAGCATGCGCCGCATCTGGCCGAGCAATGAACACTATATCCCACCCAGCTTTTATCGATGTCATACGTACAACTTCCCTGAGCAAACGCCGCACTCGATTTCGCACCACTGCCTTACCGACATCCTTGGCTACTGAAAACCCACACCGGCTAAACTCTAATTCATTGGGTAATGCTTTCATGACAATAAGATTATCTACACAAGCTTTACCTGATTTATAAACAGTCAAATACTGGGCTCTTTTTGTTAAAGCCCATCTCTTTGTCATACTTCTAAACT
>CP070642.1:344353-348698 GCA_020354105.1 Chloroflexota bacterium
TGACAGACTCCAAGGCAATGTCTAGACACACATTCAAAATGCTATTCAAGTTCCGCAATCCGCTTGTAGCACTTGAAACTCGGCTTAAGGCTTGGAGATGATGATGGCGTCGCAGAATCTGATGCTCCATCTCTTTTTCTGTAGTAACGTCTCTTCTTAACTCTGCAACTGCACTTATATCGCCATGGCTATCTCTTAGCGGATGCATGGCAATTCTAACGTGTTCGTTGGAGACTATGTCTGAATTCATGGGATGTCTGGGGTGGACGATTACAGTAATCTTTCCGCTCTGCAAGACCTTGGTTAGTGGGCACAGCCACAATGGCGAACTGCAGGGGCTATCTCTAGCCTCAAAGACCTCGTAGCATAGTCTGCCAATTGGAGAGTCAACATGCCCGGTTAACTTCTGCATGGCAGCTGCGTTAACGAACTTTATCTGATACTCATTATTTACAACAAAAAGTTCGTCTTCCAGACTAGTTACTAATCCTTGCAGATTTAACTCTAGAGTTTCATCTCCAAAGGCAAGTTGAGATTTTATCCGCCGCCCACCCATCTGTTTGTACCTCAGTAATCATAAAATAGAGGAACCATCAATCTTTGTCAAGCAGGCTGCCAATTAGATATCATCTAGGACATACTCCAAAACATCAAAAAGTAATTACGTGGTAACTGAGAGCAAATGATTTGCGGCGTGTTCGGGTTATTTAATATATTCAAAAATTTTAACTTGGGGAATCATTTCATGCAATACGGTGCCTTTAGAGCTATAAACCAGTTTATAATGCTCCAGGGCTTCCAATGGTACGGGGCTAGTGAATGGATCAGGGCTAACTATTTTGTAATTGCCCGATTTCTGGCTTGAAATATAAGCCTCGGCCTCCTCATAACTTGGGAAGTCGTCTTTCACGCTAGTGATTTCCCTGTAAGATTGACCTTTTAATGTAATCTTCTGCTCATATGAAATCACAATCGATTTATTGGGGACAACTTGTTTGCCACCGAAATTATACAGCCTGACGACTAGGGAACGGTAATACTCCGGATAAAACAGTCTCCTAAAGCTGCCATCTTGAGGCAAATAGTAGTCATCGTAGAAATTTCCCGGGGTACTTCCGCTCAAAGTTGCCACAGCGTGGAACTTTCCATATGTCATGAGGTAATCAACAATTATGTACTTTGAACCCCATTTGTCCTCAAGTATCTCGTTGGCTGAGTCTTCATTTTGGGCGGTGAAAAGGAGTGCTTCACCTTCATCACCTGTTCCTGGATTAGAGGTGGGTATGCGCCGACTGATACGTGTTATCCAATAGCCATAGTCCCACCAAGCAGTAACACCATAAGCTGTCTGAGGATAATCATAGCTCTCACTACGAGATGGCGGCTGGTAAAATTCGTAGTAAAACTCAGAGTTGTCAAACGGTTCTGAACTATTGTCCCTAAGCCAGGAGAGGGATTCACACCAGGCATCACTGGGAGCAAACGGTGCGGCACTGGCAGTATCTATCGTATACTTCGTATACTTACCTTCTCCTCTAGGCAAAGGACCAATGTTGGGATAAAAAACGAGTAGGAAAATAAAAATTACACCCAATACCATATATACCCGATTAGCAGCAGGGGCAGAGACACTCTGTTGTTTGCGTTGCCACTTCTTTTTCTTTTTAGTCACTTCGAGCGGCTCTGAATATTCGGTAGCTGGTCTGCCAAAACCACTGAACTTAAGAACCAACCATGATATATAGCCAGTCAGTAAAGCTACATTGACCACAAAATAATAAGCAAAGCGACGCATAGATAGCGTAGCTGCCAATATCACCAGACTCCAAACCACAAACAACGTCTTATCAGTGTCGCCTTGCTTAATAACAGAATAGACAAGTATGCCTAAGGCGATAAAACTGAGAAAGAAGCCAGTGGTGAAATTACCCCAAGCAACATCCCAAGAAAAACCGCCAGCGGGCAGGAGCAAGGGACGCATCTCATAGACCGTTGTTTCAGTAGGCCATGTGAATATGTAGAGCCTGCTTATCATACTTTGGAAAAGGGACGGACTGGCAATGCGGAAAATCACCAAGCTCACAAGTCCAAGCCCAACAAGTGCCACTGGATAGATGACTGGCTTTATATCACGACTGGACATAAAACGAGAAAGCACAGCCAGAACTACAGGTATTACAATAGAAATAATCAGAGAGGCCAAAAACATCCTATTCGGAGATGTGGGCAAAAACATAAGTGAAGCTATGATGAAAACAACGATGCTGACAAAACAGAGATAGTCTGTAGATCTATTCTTCAAGTGGTCGATAATAAACTGAATAATGAGATATACAAAGATAATGAAAACAAACAGTAGAGCACCTGCCCAGGTAAGAAGGTAAATCCCTAAGAAAATGCCAGCAAGAAAGCTGTAGACGAAGGGTTTGGCCATAGCTGCCCAGTTCAGATCCTTGACTTGCTCGAAGGTAAGTTCCTTTTCCTTTGCGTTCTTCACCGCTAGAATAAGAAACATCATAGTTATCGTTGTGAATAACACCTCGGCAACATGATAATCGGTGAAACCCAGTATTGACCTGCCCAGAAATTCGCCAGGAAGGATGCCGACCAAACCAGCAGCTATCACACCAGCCCACCGATTGAACAGTGCTTTACCTATGAAAAAGACGGGGATGACCATTAAGGCTCCCAGCACTGCTGGAAAATATACACCAACGACGTCAACTACGTGTTGTGTCGGCGAGCCTAAACCAACGAACCAAGCAACACCAGCAATCATATAAACGAAAAAGGAACGTATACCGACATACGAGCCATCAGGATACAATGCATAGGGATCGAATGTCATAAGATGAGGAAAATTATGAACAATGCTATCAACCTGGCGCATGAAAAAATAAGCATCAACACCAGTGAATTTAATCCAGTCTCCAACAAAAACCTGGTCATAAGGAAGAACAACTCGAATATATAAGGCAATGCCGAAAAACAGAGCCACTAGTATGCCGGCGATAATCTTTTCACTAAATACACGCGTGTTCATAGATAATCGTGAGCTAGATTATAAGCATACTTTACAGGCAATGCAAGACTAAGAAAACGATGGCTATTGACTTTAATCGAATTTCAAGCTATTCTGTTATCAAATTAAATAACTGCGGTAGGGTGCTCAAGGGTGACCTTGGGCTTAATTGGAATGCAAGCCGGTGGAATCCCGGCACAGTCCCGCCTGCTGTAATAGTCAGAACATCGACCCTACTGGGTATAGCTGCCTCCGCGGAGTAAGGGGGTGGGATTTATTTCTTTAACTAATCCCCCTTGCTTCTCTGGGCAGGGGATTTTCATTTTAGACACTAATTCAAATGAGAAGATAATGAACCAACATATCCCAAAGTATCTTTCTATTCTGACACACCGTTCTGCCCCCAGAATAGCCGATGCTTTGGAACAGAGGGCACAATCCATCCATCCCGAACTCCTTAAATGAAACAAAAAATAAGCTGTACATAAATAAAAGCAAGTAAAGGCTTTACTAAAATGGCGTTAGAGATGCTTAAAAATACGACCGTATCCGAAACCGCTACCATTAATACCATACAGTGGCGTAGTCGAATTTACGCTATCGTCGGGCTGGTCTTACTTTTAGTAATAGTGACCATAGCGACCCTAGCCATCGGCAGTACCGATATTCCCTTCGATACGTTATGCTATGTACTTTTTGACAAGTTGCCTTTCACCCACATGGAAGCCACCTGGACAAGCAATGTAGAAACCATCATTTTTGACATTCGCCTGCCCCGTCTGCTACTAGCTGGTCTGGTGGGTGCTGCGTTAGCCGTGGCTGGTGCCACATACCAGGGCCTTTTCCGCAACCCACTGGCCGACCCTTATCTCATAGGCGTTGCCCAAGGTGCAGCTCTAGGAGCCGTCATTGGTTTTATGTTGCCCGTATCATGGCAAGTGGGCAGCATCCCATTGCTGGCATTCATCGGTGCCCTTTCAGCTGTCGCCGTGGTCTACTCCATAGCCAGGGTCGGTAAAACTCTACCCATGACAACACTTATCCTGGCAGGTGTAGCCCTAGGTGCTTTTCTGGCTGCCATCACCTCGTACTTGATGATTGCTTCAGGGGACAAGTTACGTGGCATAATCTCGTGGCTTTTGGGCACCTTTTCTCTGACTGGCTGGTGGCAGGTAGCTATTGTGGCACCTTATATCGTCATCGGTACGATAATTATCTGGCTCTATGCTCGCCCTTTGAACGTGATGCAACTTGATGAAGAGCAAGCAAAGCAGTTGGGCGTCAATGTAGAACAGGTCAAGATGATTCTACTCGGAGCAGCAA
>CP070642.1:348798-351638 GCA_020354105.1 Chloroflexota bacterium
GATTGAAGTTAAAGAGACCAGCCCTGATTCTTTTCAGAATATTGATATAGCCCTTTTCTCGGCTGGCTCTGAGATTAGTCGCTATTTTTCGCCGATCGCTGCTAAGTCTGGAGCTCTGGTCGTTGACAATAGCGCAGCTTTCAGAATGGAACCGAAGGTGCCTCTGGTTGTCCCTGAGATTAACCCTGAAGACATAAAGTTGCACGGGGGGATTATTGCCAATCCGAATTGTTCCACGATTCAGATGGTAGTGGCTCTATATCCACTTCATAAGGTCAACCCGATTAAAAGGATCGTCGTCTCTACTTATCAGGCGGTGTCAGGTACTGGTGCCGCAGCTATGGAGGAATTGACTACGCAGGCCAAGCTGGTATTGGAAGGGCAGAATGTCGTTCCTCATGTCTACCCTCACCAAATTGGATTTAATTTGCTACCAGAGATAGATGTTTTCCTGGATAATGGCTATACAAAGGAGGAATGGAAGATGGTGGAGGAGACTCGCAAGATAATGCATGCTCCTGATATAGCCATTTCAGCAACCTGTGTCAGAGTGCCTGTTTTCATAGGACATAGTGAGGCAATAAACGTTGAATTTACCGACCCAATGAGTCCTGAGGAGGCGAGACAGCTATTGGCTAAAGCTCCCGGAGTCAAGGTACTTGATGACCCTAGCGTTAGCCTTTATCCCATGCCGTGGCTGGCTGCAGGCTCGGATGACGTTTATGTGGGACGTATTAGAGCTGATGCTTCGCAACCAAAGGCTTTGGTGATGTGGGTAGTATCCGATAACTTACGCAAGGGTGCTGCCCTCAATGCTGTCCAGATTGCCGAGGAAGCAGCACACCGGGACTGGGTTAAGAGCAAGAAATAGATTACATTTACGGAGGCTGGTGATGAAGAAGTTCGGTCGTTTGCTCACAGCGATGGTTACTCCCTTTGATGCTAAAGGCGAAGTTGATTACGCACAGGCTAAAGAGCTGGCTCAAGCTTTGCTGGATTCAGGTAGTGATGGAGTTGTCGTATCTGGCACTACCGGAGAATGTCCGACACTTACACATGAGGAAAAGCTTAAGCTTTTTACTGAAATAAAATCAGCAGTTGGTAACCGGGGAGCAATTATAGCTGGCACTGGCAATTACAGTACAGCAGAAAGCATAGAGTTAACCAAAGAAGCGGAGAAGACTGGCGTCGATGGCTGTCTTTTGGTGGTACCTTACTATAATCGTCCTACCCAGGATGGTTTATACGAGCATTTTAAGGCTATTGCCGGGGCGACCAGTCTGCCGTGCATAATGTACAATGTGCCATCACGCACTGTTACCAGCCTGTCCGCTGAAACCTGCGTCAGGCTTAGCCAGATTGATAATATCGTTGGGGTGAAAGAGGCTAGCGCTAACCTGGAGCAGATAGCTAAGATTATACAAGGAGCTAGGAAGGGTTTCCTAGTTTACAGCGGCAACGATGGTGACACGTTTCCCATCCTATGCTTGGGCGGCTATGGAGTTATCAGTGTGATTTCACATCTGGTTGGGCTTCAATTCAAGCAGATGATAGACGATCATGTACAGGGCAAAATCGAGAAGGCGGCAGCGGCTCATCGGAATTTGCTACCTTTGGTTAATGCCATGTTTGTGGTCGCCAATCCAATACCGGTTAAGTATGCCTTGAATCAAGTGGGTTTTCGGGTAGGTAAGACACGCTTACCACTTACTGAACCGGATGAGAAGTCCAAGACTGCTATCGAGCAGACTTTGAAGAAATATAAGATTGATTTGCCAGCAGCTGCTAAAACCTGATTTGGATTTATAGTCACAGCTCCTACAATGATTTCTCGAAGTTCTTTACCCTGGGTGGCTTCTTGCCTCTGCATGGCTCTATGATATGCCCCTCTTCCTTTAGGCGAGCAGCCTGAATCTGTGCACCGCCGGGAAATTTTTCATTCAAACTGCCATCCGCCTTAATCACGCGCCAGTAAGGCGTTACTTCTCTTTTCCCATTGCTCAAATCTTCTTCTGCTACTTCAGCAACAATGCGAAGAAAAATCCCGGTTGTCATAGGACAAGAGCAATGGGCGTGCGCAGCTTTGGCCAATTTATCCCTAATCTGAGCCACAGTGACAAGTCGTCCTTTAGGGATCTTTTTAATTAAGGCATCAATATCCAGCGGCTTGGGTATAAGCATCTTACCAGTGCCGAATCTGCTTTGCATTTTGGGTGGAACGTCAACTACCTTACCATGCTCGGGATGCTTTTCTTCTAGCTTCTGCCGCCATGTTTTACGCGTCTTAGGCATATAGTTTAACCCCTTTTCAAAAGGATTTGTCACAAAGCTTAGAAGGTCCTACATAACCTTTTTGACCATTATCGTCTGGTCTCGCTTGGCACCAACGGAAATGATGGATATGGGACAGGAGAGAAGTTCTTCGAGTCGGGATATATAGCGTTGGGCTCGGGATGGTAATTGTTTTATGTTGCGGATGGTGCTTGTTTCTGTACACCAGCCCGACAGTTCTTCATAAATTGGTTGGCATCTGTCAAGGATAGCGATATCGCTCGGGAAGTCTTTTAAGACATCCCCGTCAACTTGGTAGCCTGTGCATACCTTTACTGAGTCAAGTGCGTCCAGAACATCGAGGCGGGTTAGTGCTATACTTGTAAAACCGTTCACCTGAGTGCTAAAGCGCCCGGCCACAGCATCAAACCAGCCACAACGCCGTGGCCTGCCTGTGGTGGCACCATATTCATGAGCCCGCTCCCTGATGAATTCACCGGTTTTATCCTTCTATTCAGTAGGCATAGGTCCACCGCCTACTAGTGTGATATAAGCCTTGAAGACACCGA
>CP070642.1:351738-356097 GCA_020354105.1 Chloroflexota bacterium
ATTAAGCCCTGGGACATCGTGATGATACAGACCGACGCTGACAAATTATGGGGTAAGCCGGAATACTTCGATGCCGGCTGCGGCATGACCAGGGAGTCGACGCTGTGGTTAATCGAGCAGGGAATCAGGGTTATGGGCATCGATGCCTGGGGATGGGACAGACCGTTCTGGGCAATAAAGGAGGAGTTCGCTAAAACGAGTGATAAAAGCGTGATATGGGGTGCTCATTTCGTGGGCAGAGATAAGGAATACTGTCATATCGAGAAGCTGGCTAATCTGGACAAGCTGCCCAAGCCGTTCGGCTTCAAAGTAGCCTGCTTCCCGGTGAAGCTAACCGGTGGCTCCGCCGGCTGGGCTCGCGTGGTGGCTATTCTGGAGGACCGACTATAGCAACGAGCAATCTTTATATAGTGCAGGGTAATCTCTAGAAAACTTTATTTGTTGGCAGATTTGATATGACTACCCTTCCTTTTGAGTTTGGGGCAGTGACTATTCGGTCGACGAACTGTACCGTGATAGCTATGTCTTCGCCGAGTATAGACTGATACTGAGCAACGACCAGTTTGTTAAGCTTGTCAGTATACTCAGGGGTGTATTCCTCATCTAGAACAAGTTTAACTATTAACCTATCATAACTATCTTGCACTAGCTGGTGCTGCTCGACCCCGTGATGAGCTAAGAACCGTTTGGGAAGCACGATGCCCGGTATGGTGCGTCCGCTTCTGGTCACTATCACGTCATCGATCCTGCCGCTCAGCTTGAGCAGCAAGGGAAGACCTCTGCCGCAGGTGCAAGGTTGGGATGAAATAGCTCCCGTGTCTCCGATATCGTATCTGATTAAAGGCATGGCGTAATTGTGCAGGTTTGTGAGCAGTATTTTCCCTTCTGTCCCTGAAGGAACAGGCTCGCCTGCATCATTCACAATCTCCACGATTATGTCCTCTGCTGCTATATGATAACCCGTATGCTCGGGACATTCAGCAGCGATGGTATGCGCCTCCCATGAGCCATAGTTCCCGTAAGTCTCACATCCAAATACCTCTTCAAAAAGTTCCCTGTGATGGTCATCTAACTGTTCGCCGCCGGCCATAACTGCCTTCGGCGAGAAGTCTGGCCTCCCATTCTTTTTTATGAAACGTGCCAGTACATAGATGGCACTGGGATAGCCAATTATAAAACTGGGTTGAAATACCTCCATTCTCCTGACGAATAGCGGCATCGTTTGCTTTGATAAAGTTACAGGGTCGATGACCAAATGCCTTTTGAAAAAGTATTCAAGCCTCTTACCTAATCTACCTGGTTTTGAGAGGAAGCGGGGAGGAGGGTACAAAACAACCGCCTTTTCTCCCAGTTCATATCCTGCCCACTTGTGTGCTCTCAGTCCCCTGGCAAATCCACATTCAAGCTGGTCTTCCTTGGTACTGTAGAACCTCAGTGGTGACCCGGTGGAACCACTTGTGGCGGATAGTACAGTTTCCTTAGGGGAGAAAGCTGACGACTTTAAATTGTCGAAATTGTTTCTTATGAGCTGCTTAGTAAGCACAGGCAGCGCCGCCAGCTCTCTACTGTCCTTGATATCATCGGGTTTCATCGACCTCTCATCAAATAGTTTCCGGTAGTAAGGGACAGTGTCATATGCGTGGCTGAGTAATCGTCTTAAGCGTTCATGTGGAAGCTCTAGCAGCTTATCTTTTGGCCACCACTGGCTCTGCTCGAGCGCATCTAAGCACTGCATAGTTCTTGTACCTCTGAAAAAGTCTAAGAACCGGGCGAATATATGTGTAGCAATCCAGTTATACATTTCGAAATCTGCCGTTTTATCTCTACCTTACGTCGTCTTCCCCCATCGCCATCAGAGCTGGATGGCCTCGTAGTCTTTCTAAGATGTCCTCCCATCGGGGGAAGAAAACAAGTGCGTTGTAAAATCCTCGATCTGGGCCTCATACTCCTGCTTGATAGTATGCCCGTCTGTTGTGACACTGCCTTTGGCTATTGCCCGAAACAACATACCTTCAGGTAGAACCGCCACATCCGAAGCCGGTAACAGCGCGCATTGCAGGTCACAGTGTGCTGGTATTGTAGCATTACTATGATGCACCGGCTGATGACAGCGGTTATAGCATATTATCTGTGAGATGTCATGTTGGCATTTGGCAAGCTCCTTCAAAGGTACAAATGGCGGCGTGCCCATGCCGAAAAACGCAGCCATATGGTTCAGGTACATATCAGGGCGTTCCAATTCCTTGTCGATTTCTGCAGAAATCACCGAAGAGTTCTGAAATCGCGGATTTATCTCTGTCAGGTAGACATGGCCATCATACAAGATTGCATCTATGCCGAAAGCGCCGATGTAGCCCAAGCTGGCCAACCATTTTCCTACCTCAACAGACATTACTTCAAATTCATCCAAGACGTCCTCATCGAAGCTGCGGATTTGCCCGAAATCATTGCCACAGAAGCCCAGCGAATAGTTGGTGCACGAGGAGATGCCGATTAATTGAAGGGAAGGAGCATGAAGCGAGACCGTGCCGTCTTGAAAAACGCAAGCATTCACATTAATTGGTATGTTCGGCTCCAGATAGGGAGTAACGGCCACGAAGTGTTCCTGACTATACTGTCTCTTAATGTCTATATTGCCTGGTTCACGGACTAACATTAAACCGGCTCCACCTTCTGAGTGACAAGAGCGTACGATGAGGGGCCCCTGCCTCAAAAGGTCGGCAAGTGGTGGGAAATTATATAATCCATAGTACCGCCAGGGAATGGTTCTGACTCCCAGCTTGCTTAGCTCGGTTTCTACCCAGGGCTTATGTTCAAATGCTGCCTGTCTTAAGTGGAAAAGTCCCAGATATTCCACCACGTCCGAGTGCGGGAAATAGGCAGATGTGAAAAAGTTATTTGGTCTGAAAGGCAGTACGACAGTCGGTTCTTCAATGGCGATAGACATTAGCCTGTGCATCTCGGTTGCTTCGGGTGAACTATCAAGGTCAGGGTCGTAAGTATGCAGGTCGGGCCGCCTTTTTTTTAAAGTCTCCAGGCAGACCTCGGAGACACTGTCCGAGTCCTCAAGAGGAGCAGTTATAGAGAAAATGCTGGATAACTGCGGTATTTGTAGTAGAACACGCGCATCTGCACCACGGAGACCCATCCACATAAGCTTCCGCTTTCCTAACCTGCGTATAATTTCTTCTACACGCTGCTTCCGATGCACAGTGGCTTCTCCTTGATACCTTGGCTTCGTTTATGCTTATGTAATGGTGGTATTCGATGATTGTAGTTCGTGGAGGCAATGACTGTCAAAAGGGCATATTATCAGTCAAATTCGTCTGCTCAGCCGGAGGCAGTGCTGGCTGGGCTCGCGTGGTGGCTATACTGGAGGACTAAGCGACAGCATCGGTGGTGGTGCTTGGCAACCCGAGCTCATCTGCCAGGGCATCTAGGCTGTAGCCCTCTTTTCTCACCCGCAGGTCAAAATAGAGCAGAGTTTCGCCAATTGTGTAGATTGTGAAGCCTATTATGTTACCTATTAATACCCCTATAGGTCGCCAGATCATTACCCATGTTGGGGGCCCTGTTATAGCCCCGCTTGTAAACTGGGTTATAGTTTCCATAATTGTCGGTGTATCGAGTATCATATATATTATAGTCATTATAGTGCTCAGTAGCAGCACGATTCCCAGGACCCGCCACCAGCTTCCTTTGACCAGTGCCCAGCTACGAGATAGTGCAGCCGTGGGACCACAACCCTCAAGCAGGGCTGTCTGAACCACGAAATTCCAGATTATACCCAGATAAACGGCTGCGGGGGCGGCTAAGAAAATCATCGTACCTGAGATAGTAAACGCTATCAACCGGTCGGAAATTCCGCCTATGGTGGGAGCGATAATTAAGTAGACAATTATAGACATCAAAATTGCAGTCGCGAAAATACCACCGATTGCCAGACAATACAGAACCATTGCCCAAAACATGTCCCTCAGTCTGTGCCAGGCGAACTTATAGGCGCGGGCAATATTTACAGGCTGGTTAAAATATTGCTCTGCCATAGCATGGATAATGGCACCTGTCATCAGTATAAATGCTACGACAAACGCTAAGTAAAAAGGTATCTTAATCATTGCCATTGACATGGCGTCAGTTGCCCCCTCACCATATGCTGGAAACAGCAGATTGACAACAGCGCCCAAGACGGCAAAGGGTACTGCCACAATAGCCACTATTGCTGCAAATCTAAGGAAATTCTTTTTGTAGATGGAGAATGTCTCGCTCAGAATGTCTCCAAGGCTCTTAGGCGCCAGAGTTCCATTCATATCAACCCCCCTTAATAAATTAGTCTTTACGAACTTCGCATTTGAGACG
>CP070642.1:356197-366522 GCA_020354105.1 Chloroflexota bacterium
TATATGTGGTTTCGAAGCTGGCGGTAAGCTTCCAGCATTGATGCCGATGCGAATTGGTATCTGTCGTTGTTTGGCTGCCTGAACTACTTGAGCAACCTGCTTTGGGTCTCGGATGTTACCGGGATTGAGACGCAGACCATCGGCGCCGGATTTCAAAGCTTCAAGGGCAAGGCTGTAGTCGAAATGGATGTCGGCGACGATAGGAATGGAAGTGTTTTTTTTGATGCTTGAAATGGCCTGTGCAGCTTCAAGGTCGGGCACAGCCACCCTGGCTATCTCGCAGCCACAGTCGATGAGTTCCTTGATTTGAGTTACGGTAGCTTTTATGTCTCTGGTATCGGTTTTGGTCATAGACTGAACTATAATAGGTGCATTGCCACCTATTGTTGCTGTCCCGATTTTTATGGATTTGGATTGCCTTCGGGTTATCAAGGTAGCGTACTCTCTCCGTGGATAATGTTTGCAATGTCATGATAGCTTATCACCACTATTAGAAGTATTAGCACTATAAAACCAATTAGGTGGACAAGGCCCTCTCTTTTGGGTGAAATCCTTTTTCCCCTTCGTACCCATTCTAAACCTACAAATATGAGCCTGCCTCCATCAAGGCCAGGGAAGGGGAACAGATTAATTAAGGCCAGGTTTATGCTGATGAGAGCGGCAAATTCGAGTAGGGGACTCAGGCCGGCTTTAGCCATCTCCCCGGTCAGTTCAGCGATGCCTATTGGTCCCGTTAGCTGAGGTGCTGTTCCTCTAACGAACCAGCCTACTACTTCATTTTTGAATAAGACAAGGATTTCCCAGCAATGAGTTATGCTCGAAGGAACTGCTTCCCAGATGGGATAGGATTCGCGGACTATGGTGCTATCTGATCCAATAATAGAGATGCCAGTGGCTCCTTGTCCTTCAGGTGGATCCCATCTTGGCTTCAGGCTAACTTCTTTTTGACCTAGTTCGCCTCTCTGAAGCAAAAAATTTGTCTCTGCGCCGAGATTAAGCTGTATGATATAGCCGACATCACCACGGTTCTTAATTTCGCGGTCATTTATTGCCAGGATCGTGTCTCCTGGCTCAATACCAGCAATCTGTGCTGGTGAGCCTGCGGCTACTTCTTGTACCTGTACCTTCTCCAGGACCATATCATGGGGGATCATGAAACTGATTGAGAATAGTAATATCGGAAGTAGAATGTTCATCAACGAGCCCGCACTAAGAACAAGAAATCTGATGGGGATACTCTTGCTGGCCAGACTGCCTGGTAGTGTTGGGTCTTCCTCCCCCAACATTTTAGTAAAGCCGCCGAGTGGTATGGCGTTTAGCGAATATGTTGTCTCACCTCGCTTAAAACTGGCAATCCTAGGAGGAAAACCGATGCCAAATTCCTCTACCTTTACTTTGGCAAGCTTAGCTGTGATGAAATGCCCAAACTCGTGGGCGAAAATGAGTAATATTAATATGCCGATAAAACTGACGATTGTAAGCGCTATTGTTTCAAGCATACGTTTGCCTTTCTAGTGAGTTTAATTGCAGTGTTCCTTGCCCAGTCATCAGCAGCTAAAATCTCATCTAGTGTAGGTTTGGCTGTGCCTTGATGCAAGCTGATGGTACTGGCTATTATTTCGGAGATTTCGGAAAAACCAATACTGTGCTCAAGGAAGAGTTCGACGGCTATCTCGTCGGCGGCACAAAGCACGGTGGGATAAGTTCCTCCCTTTTTACCGGCATCCAGTGCCAGTTGTAAGCACGGGAACATATCGTAGTTTATCTTTTCAAAGGTCAATGAATTCAGCTGGGGCAGGTCGATACGCGGTAGCCTGGGATTAGCCAATCGCTTGGGATAAGATAAAGCGTATTGTATAGGGAAACGCATATCAGGGACACTGAGTTGAGCCTTCAGCGAACCATCGGCGAATTCTACCAAGGAATGAATAATACTCTGTGGATGAATTGTGATCTCTATTTTGTTAAATGGTATGGAAAAAAGCCAGTGAGCTTCGATTGTCTCCAATCCTTTATTCATTAGAGTCGCCGAGTCAATGGTAACTTTTCTCCCCATTTTCCACGTGGGATGTTGGAGAGCCTCCTCAGGGGTGACTTTGGCTAACTGTGTGGGTGAAAGATGATAAAAAGGTCCTCCTGAAGCTGTTAGAATAAGTCGGGCTACTTCGCCTTTCTCTCCATGCAGGCATTGCCATATAGCACTGTGTTCGCTGTCAATAGGTAAGATCTCGGCCTGGTGCTGTTTAGCTTCTGCCATAATAATTTCACCTGCCATGACCAATACCTCTTTGTTAGCCAGAGCTATTTTTTTCCCGGACCTTATGGCTGCCAGTGTCGGAGCTAGCCCAATTTTACTTGAAGTGGCTATGATGGCGATATCGACGTCAGGATGAGTAACTATATCTTCCATGGATAAGAATTTTGTTGTATCGGGCAGGTCGAACTTGAGTGGTGAATATACTAATTTGGGTTGAAATTGGCTGACTTGTTTGGCAAGTAAGCTCGTATTGTTACCCCCGGCTAATCCCACTATCCTGAATTTGCTAGGGAAGTCCTTTATTATATCCAGGGCTTGTTGTCCTATTGAACCTGTTGAGCCAAGGACAGCTAATTTTTTAATAGTGTTGCTCATAGTGTAGCCAGTACCACACAATAGTATACTATAACTCCAGTAAATATGAGACTGTCAAGGCGGTCTAGTATACCGCCATGTCCGGGTAATAGCTTGCCCGCATCCTTGACACCCGTGTTTCGCTTAAGCAGTGATTCGACCAGGTCTCCAAGCTGAGCAAACAAGCTGATAATGCAGCCCAAGAGGGCTATTTGCCAGTAGTTGAAGGGCAGAGGAAAGATTATACTGAGAATCAGGGAAGCTACCACGCTGGCTAACAGTCCACCTATGGCTCCTTCCCAGGTTTTGCCTGCACTTATTGATGGCGCCAGGGCGTGTTTGCCCCATGCTCTGCCGACAAAGAAAGCACTGGTATCGTTAACAAATGTGGTGAACATAGCCAAAAAGACCAATTCTTTACCAGCTTCCAGACTTCTGATTTCAACCCAGTAGCTGAGCATCCAGCCTATGTAGAGGATACCAGCTATTGTCCATGCCCAGTTTGTAAATGCCTGTTCTTTAGGAGAACGAAATAAGAGCCAGACCAATGGGATAACTATTGCTAAAGTGATGATAAAGGGCATTGTAGGAGAGTATGGGCAATGAGGACTGATGACTAAGAGTAATACCCAGGCCATACCGAAATAGGTGATTGGCTGTATCTTTGCTTGCCTGGTCATGCGGTAGAATTCCCAGCTACCAAGCACTGCCATAACAGCTATCAAGATAGTGAACCAAGGTTCACCGAACCAAATTATGGCAATCAGTAGTGGTAAGCCAATGACAGCAGTGAGAATTCTATGCCTGAGCATGTTTATCTGCGGGCTTCGCGTGTCTTAGATAGCGCTAGTTGTAGTGAGGAATGCTTAATGTTTGCAGGACTTTTTGGCACTGGCATGATGTTTTTTGTAGTTTCACTCTTTGATGGATGAGGCTATGGATTTCGGAGTTCTTAGACCTCCATTATCTCTTTTTCCTTGGCTTGTCCTGTGTCATTGACTTTGTCTATAAAGGCATCGATGACTTTTTGTAGCTGCTCTGAGGCGCGTGTGTACTGGTCTTGGGATATTTCTTTATTTTTTTCTGCTTGCCTTAGTTTTTCTATACCTTCTCGTCTTAGATTACGGAGAGTAATTCTGGCCTCCTCTAATCTTTTGTGAACTGCTCTGGTTAAGTCTTTACGTCGTTCTTCGGTAAGCGGTGGAATAGGTAGGCGTATGACATTGCTATCGCTCGTTGGATTTAGTCCAAGATCGGATGTAAGAATAGCCTTCTCGATGCTGCTGATTGAACCGCGGGCCCATGGTTGAATAAGTATCATTTTGGCTTCAGGGACTGAGATGGAGGCCATCTGATTGATTGGGGTAAGGACGCCGTGATAATCAGCTTTAATATGCTCGACTAAAGCTGGTGATGCGCGTCCTGTCCTAATTCCTGCCAGGTCTCTTTTCAGAGCATCGACAGACTTTTGCATTTTATTATTGATTTCGGTGAGTATTTGTTCAATCATTTCTTTTTCTCGGTAGTGACAAAGGTGCCGACATGTTCTCCAGAGATGGCACGTTCTATGCTTTGCTGTCCTCGGAGGTCGAAAATTATTATCGGGAGTCTATTATCCTGACATAGAGAGAAGGCAGTGATGTCCATTACATCGAGGTGTAAGTTTAGAGCCTCCCTGTGGGTTAAATAGTCAAACTTCTTAGCCTTTGGGTTTTTGAGAGGGTCGGAGTCATAAATACCATCGACTTTATTTTTTGCCATAAGGAGGACATCGGCTCCGATTTCGATTGCTCGCAGCGCCGCGGCGGTATCGGTAGTCATGTAGGGGTTTCCCGTGCCTCCGGCAAAAATGACCGCTCTTTTTTTCTCTAAGTGCCGGATAGCTCTGCGGCGAATATACGGCTCGGCTATAGCTTGCATACTGATTGCCGATTGAGTTCTAGTTATAACCCCTTCATTTTCTAATGAATCCTGAAGGGCTAAGGCATTGATTACTGTGGCTAACATTCCTGCGTAGTCGGCCGTAGCCCGGTCCATTCCCTTAGCTTCGCTACCCGTGCCTCGCCAGAAATTACCTCCACCGACAACTATAGCCACCTCAACCCCTTGTTCGATTACTCTTTTTATTTGTTGAGCTACACGTGTCAGCACTGAACGGTCAATGCCGAATCTCTTCTTGCCCATGAGTGCTTCGCCACTCAGCTTAAGCAGTACTCGCTTGTGTTTGGGCTTCTTCACTGCCGCCTCTTAATAGCCTATTTCAAATCTGACGAATCTTCGTACTCTAATATTCTCGCCAACCTTGGCTATAGTTTCAGTTATTAAGTCCTGGACCGTCTTTTCAGGGTCTTTGATGGATGGCTGGAGCAGAAGGCAAGCTGTTTTAGTATCTGCATCTGTATCTTTTGGCATATCTTCCGGAGAAACGAATTGAGGTGACATGGCTGCTATTTGTAGGGCCAGGTTATGAGCCAGCTCCTTGAATTCTTCGGTTCGGGCGACAAAATCGGTCTCGCAGTTCATTTCAACTAATACCGCAATTTGGCCCCCTTGGTGGACATAAGCTTCAATTATTCCGTTGGCTGCCTCACGGTCAGCTTTTTTGCGAGCCAAAGCCAGTCCGCGCTGGTTAAGAATCTCAACCGCCTTTTCAAAGCTTCCCTTTGCTTCAAGTAGAGCCTTTTTACAATCTATAACTCCGGCACCAGTTTTTTCCCGGAGCTCTTTTATCTCTGTAGTGGAAACCTGCAAATTTTTCCTCCTTTTGTCTATGCGGGTTGGGTTAGCGATGCCTCGCTACTCATTATTTTCTTCATCAGGCGTAAAGATATGGGATTCCAATATTTGGGCGGGTTCTGCCTCTGTTGGAGTGATTTCGGTGGTTATTATCTCGCCAGTCTCTTTTATCATCTTGCCTTCGAGAACTGCGTCAGCTACTTCTCCACATATGAGTTTGATTGCCTTGATAGCATCATCGTTAGCCGGAATCAGGTGGTCGATATCTGTGGGGTCGCAGTTAGTGTCTACGATAGCTACTATTGGTATACCTACCTTTTTGGCTTCAGCTAGCGCTATCTTTTCTTTGGTTGGGTCAATAATGAATATGGCTCCAGGAATTGAGGTCATTTCCTTAAAGCCACCGAGAAGCTTGTTAAGTCGTGCTATTTCCTTTTCGACCTTCATTTTTTCCTTCTTGGATAAATAATCTAGCTCGCCTTTGTCCTTTCTGTCTTCAAGGCGGACCAGATAATCTATCCTGGCTTGGATGGTGGCGAAATTAGTTAACATGCCACCCAGCCATCTTTGGTTGACATAATACATACCGCATCTTTTGGCTTCTTCTTCAACTATCTCCTGAGCTTGCTTCTTGGTGCCGACGAAGAGAATACTTTGCCCGTTGCTGACCAGCTCTTTAATGTAAGCGCAGGCTCTATCCAGCATGCCTGCAGTTTGCTCTAAGTCGATAATGTGGATACCGTTGCGCTGTGTGAAAATATAGCTTTTCATGCGCGGGTGCCAGTGACCGGTGAGATGCCCGAAATGAGCACCGGCTTCTAGAAGCTGTTTAACTGAAATAGACTCCGCCAAATTCTGACCTCCTAATTATATTGAACCCTTGAAAAGTAAATTTTCGCGGGTTATTAATAACATCATTTAACCACAAAGTCGCCCAACAGTATAACATAAGGTGGTTGCTGGGGCAATTGAGCAAGAATGAACACTAATTACAACCAGTTCTAACAAAAACTTAACCCCTCCGACTAGGAGGGGTTAAGTGAGCTGTTCTTTGCTGCTAGATGTGCTTACTTTAGTCCGATTTGCTGAGCTGCCAATTCCCTGTGGAAATCAGTGCTTCCGAAAGCGGTGTCTGCAGCCTTGGACCTTCGGTAGTAAAGTGGTATATCGTGGTCGTAGCTGGTGGCAATGCCTCCGTGTAATCTTATTGCCCACTGCGATACATCCCTATAAGCCTCGTTGGTATACGCCTTGGCAAAGGAGGCTTCTTTGGCACAGGGTTGTCCTTCTGATTCCATCCAGGCTGCCTCATAGAGCAAGTAACGGCTGGTTTCCATTGACGTCCACATGTTAGCCATTATGTGCTGAAGTGCCTGAAAGGCTCCGATGGGTCTCTCATACTGGACCCTTTCTTTGCAATAGGCAACAGTCATTTCGACGCAAGTTTGCATGGCACCGACGGATTCTGCGGACTTGGCGATAGCCCCTTTACGCATCATCGTTTCCACGAGCGGCCATCCTTCGTCTAGTTTGCCCAGCATGTTTTTCTTGGGCACAGCGACGTTGTCGAAGCGCACCTCGCACAGTTTATCAGCAGCTATCGTAGGTATTACTTCACATTTTACTCCAGGGGTCTTGGCGTCAACTATGAAGAGCGTTATTCCTTTCTCAGTTGCACCTTCTTTGGTCCTGGTTACGCAGATGATGTAATCGGCAACATGCGCCATTTCAACGAAAAGCTTGGTGCCATTTATTATGAAGTCTTCACCTTTAGCCGTTGCCTTAACAGCGATTCCAGAAGCATCGAATGTGCCGTCGGCTTCTAGCTGCGCAGTGGTAATAATCAGTTCCCCAAGAGCGATTTTGGGCAGAAACTCTTTCTTTTGTTCTTCAGTCCCGGCCTCAAGTATGGGGAAGGTGCTTATTACTGTAGTAAGTAGCGGTCCGGGAAGTATATTTCTACCTGCTTCTTCTAAGAGTATTGTAAGGTCCTGGAAGGTATAGCCCATACCCTCGTATTCTTCAGGAATGACCAAACCCATCCATCCCAGCTCAGCCATCTTCTTCCATAGCTCGGGTGAGTATCCCTTCTCACTCTGCTCAAGCTCTCTTACCAGAGTTTTCGGGCATTCCGTGGCCAGGAAGTCCCGGACCATTTTTCTCAATATTTCTTGTGCTTCACTAAATCTAAGATCCATATCGAAACTCCTTTATTTCATTCTGGGCAAGCCTAGTCCATACCAGGATATGATATTCCTTTGTATTTCGTTTGTACCCATAGAGATTATGGTTACGAAACACTCCTGGAAAGCTTTTTCCCAGGCCCCATCTGCGGCAGCCCATCGGGAATGTTTAACCTGGCCAAATGGACCTGCGAGGTCAGTGGCGACGAAAGCAAAGCGCTGGCCTAGCTCACTGTAGAATATCTTGGCTGCTGATGCGTCCATCAGTGCCATCTCGTTCCTGTTTTGCAGGTCAGCTATGCGGTAGGCGATGGTTCGGGCTGCTTCCAACTCGCAGGCTAGCTGTGCTACCCGGTTGCGTACTATTGGGTCTTTCGATAAAGGTTTGCCGTTCCGCTTGGTCTCATTACAATATTTCACTATCTCTTCCAGTTCGCGGAACATGCTCATGATCTCGCCCATTCCTGACCTCTCGAAACCGGCGAGGAGATTGACTACTGCCCAGCCTTCATTCTCCTGCCCGACGATGTTTTTAGCTGGTACATGAACATCGTCGAAATAAACCTCAGCAAAAGGTGCATCGCCATCGATATATGGAATAGGTCTGACCGTTACTCCGGGAGTTTTCATATCGAGTAATATGAAGGTCATATTGTGGTGTTTTCTCGCATCCGGGTCTGTCTTGAATACTCCAAAGCCCCAATCAGCCCGGTGAGCACCTGTGTTCCAGGTTTTCTGGCCGTTTATAATGTATTCATCACCCTTTTTTATTGCGGTGGTGGACAGAGTGGCAAGGTCTGAGCCGGCATTGGGCTCGCTCCATAGCTCACACCACATGACTTCTCCTCGTGCAATTGGCGGTAGGAATTCCTTCTTTACTTCATCGCTTGCGGCTTGCAGTACGGTAGGGGCGAGCATCCCGATTCCGAAGATGTCGACACCGGGAATTCCGTGATATCCTCTTGCATCGGCGAAGAGGACTTTATCCATCATGGTTCCACTGCCGCCATATTCAGGAGGCCAAGCTAAAGCCAGCCATCCCTTTTTGGCGAATTCCTTAGCGCAGTCAAGGTGAAATTGCCAGCATTCATCAACCTCGAATACTGCCTCCAGCCCTACAAAGCTCGCCGGCCTTTTTTTCTCGAGTTCCTTACAGAAATCGAAATACTCCTTTCTACGTGCCTTCTGTTCTTCCGTTAGTTCAAAATCCATCTGATCCTCCTGTAAAAATTGAATTCCTATGATAGCGCCGTTGGCATGGGCTGATGCGAGGTCATCAGCGCCAGCCGAACGCCAGCTTAGGTTTCTAAATTAACTATGTTTGTGTTACCGTATCTCGAGTTATTGTAGATTTCTGATAATTTACGTGTATAGCTTACCAGATTTATCCGTTAAAAACATCGTACGGAAGGTCTTATCTTTAGACCAATTCATTATAATACAGTTTCCTCATTTTGAGAAGCGTATAATTGCTCAATTAGCTTAAGTTAAACGGTGCTGGATATCTTCAATCTGGTAATGCATTATGCCAGCCGGTGCCTTGACCTCAATTTTCTGTCCTTGCATTCGTCCTAGTAGTGCTCGCCCCATAGGTGAGACGACAGAGATTTTGCCTTTTATGGCGTTGGCTTCGCTGGCGTCAACCAGTTTGTAGCTTACCTGTTCGCCTGAAGCCAGGTCCCGGAGCACCACTGTATCACCAAAACTTATTTCTCTACTGCCAGCCTGTTGCTCATCCAATAAAGTTGCCGTTTTTAAAGTCGACTCCAGTTCTTTAATGCGTCCCTCCACCTGGCCCAGTTGTTCTCTGGCTGCCTCGAGGGGAGCATTTTCGCGAAAATCCTTGTCGGATGCTGCTTTTTGGATTTCTTCAGCTATGCGGGGCCGCTTATTTTTGAGGGTGTCAAGCTCGGCTTTCAAATCCGCGTAGCCTTTAGTGGTCAGCAATACTTTCTTGTGGGAACTGCGCTTTATGGGGGAGCCTAGTTTTGGTGGGGTCTTCTTGCTCTTGAGATGTACGGACAGGTTTGTCTTTGTCCATCCCTGCTTGTGTGCATAAGCAAGGAATGTTTTGGGTATCCCTAGTTTTTCAACCACTTCAGTGGTTGATGAGGTGATCTGCTCGGTATAATTGGCCACTTCGGGGATAGTGAGCCCCATTAAGGGACGTTTTTCTCCATACCAACGTACAAATTTGTATACTTCTTGTTGTGACTTTAGCCTTTCCTCTGAAGACAAGGTTAGGAGAAACTGAGTTGCAGCCTCTCCCAAACTGTAATTAGGTGGAGCCGAATCCGGCTTGTTCTTTGAGGCCATCCCTTTGCTCTAGGTCGGGCTAATAATAGAACAGAAGTGTGTATGATGTCAAATGTAGAGGGCTTATCATTTTGTATTAACACAAACTTGTGGCTTCCCTTTGACAAAGGTTCTATTCGAAGTTAAAATGGACATGATTCTAGCGGGAGTAACTCAGTGGTAGAGTTCCTGCCTTCCAAGCAGGCTGTCGCGGGTTCGAGCCCCGTCTCCCGCTCCACAAATCCAGGTAGAGCAGCTACATCCGTGCAGGTGGGTCTCTTTGAACAGTATGGTAGATAATCAAACGAAGCTCGTTATTTTTTCTGATTTGGATGGTACGCTGCTCGACCGCGCCACGTACTCATATGATAAGGCGTTGCCTACTGTGGACTATCTCCGAGAAAGGGGAATACCCATCGTGTTCTGCTCTGCCAAGACCAGAGTGGAGCAAGAAGTGTATCGGCGTGAGCTGAAGGTCTTTCACCCCTTTATAGTGGAGA
>CP070642.1:366622-371851 GCA_020354105.1 Chloroflexota bacterium
CAGTGGCTCAGAAAAATAGCTGAACCTCCATATAGTCGGGTGGCTCCTGATGTGACGGAGAAAATAGTGAATGGCATGGCTAAAGTAGGTCCTGCCGTGCAGCTCAATGATTTTCTGTGTTGTGATAAGTTCGATATAATGGATAAAGTTACTCAGATCGCGGTTCCAACGTTGGTTATTTCCGGCACCGAGGACAATATGACGCCAGTCAAGTATTCCCAATATCTGGCCAATAAGATTACAGGGGCTGAGCTGGTAATTATTGAGGGCGCCACGCATTATTGTCAACTGGAAAAACCGGCGGAGGTGAATCGGGCAATCGAAACCTTTTTAAATAAACTCCAGAATCATGTATTATCGTTCTAAAAACTCCGATAAGAATAGGTGGACTTTCTGAAACCCATATTCATCTGGCTCAGGAAATACTGACTGAGATTATCACAGCATTTTCAAATTGTCCCACTACCCAGCGGTTGACATTTAGTCGAGGAAATGGCATCCTTTGTTTTGAGAAGGTGCAGGAAATTTCAAATCTTTTTGAGGAGAAGTTGTCATGGAAACTACCGAAGTTTTAGTGGGAGGGGAGGAAAGCAAAGCCGCCCATAAAAGTCAATACCTTCCAGAAAGTATTAGGAAATTGCGCGACCGTTTACTTTCAACTCCCTTTAAACTAGACATTGAAAGGGCGAAATATTACACAAGGGCGTATAAACAAACTGAGGGGCAGCCTCCCTGTCTACGTGCAGCTAAGGGTCTGGAAAAAACGCTGCGTAACATGCCCATAAGAATTGAAGATGAGGAGCTAATTGTAGGCTCAAAGTCGGCAAAAGACTGGGCTGATCCTCTCTATATTGAAGCCTCCGTAACTCAACCTCATATTACACTTTCGCTGGCTCTTCATGGGACTGGAAAAACAGTAGACGAGTGGGTTGCAGAAGACCCGGGGATTCGGAGCGCTCTCCTCGGAGCGAGAGGCGCTAGTTTCTGGAGAGAAGTCCCCAAAATTTCGGAGGAGGAATATAAAGAGCTAAAAGAGGAGATAGTGCCTTATTGGAAAGACAAGACCGTTCGCGTCCGTAAGTCCGACATTTGGAAACAACATGGCATTGCTGGAGATAACGTGGCAATGGAGGGTTGGTTTGTTAGTGATGTTCCACCACAAGGTCATGTGACGGTTGGGATTAAGAAAGTCCTTGATATGGGATTTAGAGGTATTGCCCGCCAGGCTGCTGAGAGGCTGGCTGTGTTTCAGGAGGAATTCAAAAAAGGCAAACTGGAAGCACAGGCTTATTTACGGAAGAAGGATTTTTTGGAAGCGGTGCAGGTTACGGCGGGTGCAGTATGTGAATTTTCTGAGCGCTACGCCCGATTAGCAGGAGAGATGGCACAGAAGGCAAAGGGTGATAGAAAGCTGGAATTACTTGAGATCGCGAAGCGCTGCCAACATGTAACTGCAGAGCCACCGCGAAGCTTTATGGAGGCTCTCCAGGCTATCTGGCTAACCCAAGTCGTGGTGCTGATAAGTTATGGGGGTAACTCTATCACTTGCCCCGGCAGGGTCGACCAATTTCTTTATCATTACTACAAACAGGACTTGGCGGCGGGGGAGATTACCCGTGATCAAGCCCTTGAAGCAATTATGCAGTACATCGTAAAGCTTGCCACAAACGTTTATTTCGGTCCCAATAACGTTACCATTGGTGGGATCGATAAAAATGGTGAGGATGTGGTGAATGAGTTGAGCTATCTCTTCCTTGAAGCTCATAAGAGGCTTAAAGGTTGTGGACGTATAGGGCTCGCGGTAAGGATTTCTCAGAAAACATCACGCGAGTTTTTAACCCAGGCCTGCGAGGTGCATAGAGAATGCGCCGGCATCGCCTTTCACAACGATGAAGTAGTGATTAAGGGTCTTTTAGAAGATGGTTATTCTCTAGAGGATGCCCGGAATTATTCTATTGTAGGTTGTGCAGAACCTACTGGAACAGGAAATAATAATGGTTATACTGCCACTAATGGTGTTCTTCTAGCGGCCGTCTTGGAATTGGTCTTAAACGAAGGCAGAAGGTATACTGCAGGATGGAAACAGGTAGAATCACCTGTCTCTTCTATCTCATCCTTTAAAACCTTTGATGATGTCAAGAAGGCTTTTGTTGAGCAGCTTTCCCGCTCTGTTGAGAAATGTGTAAAGGCAGGATATTTGAAAGATCAAGTGATCGCCGAGCATTTTCCTTTACCACTGCTTTCGTCCACTATAGAAGGGTGTGTAGAATCCGGAGAAGATGTCACACGGGGTGGTGCTCGCTATAATCATGTGGCAATCGGTAACTGCTCGCTGTCAACTGTATCAGACTCTCTAGCTGCCGTAAAATGGGCAATTTTCGAGCAGAAATTACTGACGATGGAGGAACTTGTCGAGTACTTACGGGGCAATTTCCAAGGAAGAGACGATATAAGGCAGCGTCTGCTTAATGCACCAAAATACGGTAGTGATAACTCATCTGTAGATGAGATGGCAGTATGGGTTACGGATGTTTACAATAAAGAGATTAGAAAATACAAGTTTTGGATGGGAGGGGTGCATAGACCGTACATACTTTCATCGGCAACACACGTGGCCTGGGGGGCTACCATTGGTGCCTCTGCCGATGGAAGGCTTGCGGGCACACCTCTTTCCAGCGGTATAACTCCCACAAATGGTACAGAACGTAATGGATTGACAGCCGTTCTTCGTTCAGCTGCGCAAGTTTGCGCTATACCAATAAGTGATGGCACCATACTTAATGCTACTGTTAACCCACTTACAATTAAAACAGAAGAAGGGCTGAGCAAATTTGCTTCTCTAATAGAAGGGTATTTTGCCTTAGGTGGCAGACAAGTGCAGTTCAATCCCATAAGTAAAGAAATGCTATCAGATGCACAAAAACACCCGGAGAACTATCTTGATTTAATTGTCAAGGTTTCAGGGTTTTCGTTCCGTTTCATTGATCTTCCAAAACGTGTCCAAAATGATATTATTGCACGTACAGAGTTTGGTCTTGCCTGATTTAAAAGAGGGCAATTCTATAAAAGATGTGAAAGTACACAAGCAAACAGGCGTAGTTTTCAATATCCAGCGACATTCCACTGAGGATGGTCCGGGCATTCGTACCACGATATTTTTGAAAGGCTGTTGTATGCAGGAGCAGCATGCTAGGTGACGCCTTTAGGGACTTAATTGACCCAAGATTGAGAGGAGGATTGGATTGGTACGATAGGGTGAGAAAAATGATAGCTAAAGCTAGCAGAAACCAAGCGGAGGGGGTGATAGATAGTTAAGCAGTAAAAAATGAAATCACAGAGGTAGACAATGAAATGAATGGAGGTGACTTGTGATAAAAAAGAGACTTGTATTAGTAGTGGGTTGTTTAATTGTAGCCAGCTTAATAATTACTGGCTGTGGCAAAGGCGGCGAGACGGTACTACCGGTCGAAAAAGAGAAACCGGAATATGGAGGGGTGTTGAACCTACACCAGAATACTGACCCGCAGGGTTTCGACGACGCTTTTATACCTCACTATGCCGCCAACAGTTTGAAGTTCACCAACGAAGAGCTATGGGAAGGAGATTGGACTAAGGGGAGGGCTGGTGGATATGGCAGCGTTGAGTGCGATTGGTTTAATGGTGGTGGGCTCAACCGCCTGGAACACAAGAGCGGTGCTATTGCTGAAAGCTGGGAAATAACCGATAAGGATACTATCACTTTTCATATCCGTAAAGGTGTTTACTGGCACGATAAGCCGCCGGTGAATGGGCGAGAGCTTACTGCTGACGATGTTGTTTTCTCTCTTAACCGCCAATACACTTTGGCCCCGGCGTATATGAAGAGGACCTACCCTAAGGCAGCTGAAACCACGGAGATATCAGCACCAGACGACTATACAGTGGTGGTCAAATGCGACCCGGAATACTTCGGCGATGTCGTCACAATGGTCGACTTCATGGATATATATCCACGGGAAACGGTTGAAGAGTTCGGAGATATGCAGGCTTGGGAAAACAGCGTTGGCACTGGACCGTTCATGCTTACCGACTATGTTTCTGGTAATGTGATGAACTTTGCTCGAAACCCCAACTACTGGGGAACAAATCCGATCGGTCCGGGCGAGGGTGATCAGCTACCGTATGTAGATGGCGTGAAGGTATTCATCACGCCGGACGAATCCAGCCGCATTGCTGCGTTCCGTACTGGCAAGCTTGACATATTGACCTGTGACTGGGAGCTAGCCCAGGAATTCTTACAGATGCCAGAACTGAAGCACGTTAGTTACCTGGATGATGCTGGACAAGCTGTCATAGCGATGAGGATGGATAAGGAAGATTTGCCGTTTGCTGATAAGAGGGTGCGGCAAGCTCTTTACCTGGCAATAGACTACCAGAAGATAGTCGATGAATATTACGGCGGTCAAGGCACGATACTGAAATGGCCGGTTATGGAATTTAAGGAATACGCCGGTGCCTATGTACCCCTGGAGGAGCTGCCAGAATCGGTCCAGGAACTTTTCGGATATAATCCAGAAAAGGCAAAGCAGCTTTTAGCGGATGCTGGGTATCCTAACGGTTTCAAGGCTACGATACCCGCCTGGAATTATCGTCCCTACATGGATGTGCTGGTTATGGTTAAGGCTATGTGGGCAGACGTGGGTGTTGAGCTGGAAATCGAGCCCAAAGAATACGGCCCTATCACCAGCATAATGATTAGACGGGCTTACGACGAGATGCTTTTCACCGGGTACTCAGGTATCGGCACCTACTTCAAGGCGACTAATTATGTAGGTCCAGGCATGTGGAACACCAGCTATATTGACGACCCGGTACTGAACAAAGCACGGGAAGATATGATGGCAGCCTACCCTGATGAAGAAAAGGCGGATCAACTGCATCGAGAGCTAATACCTTACTTGCTGGAGCAGTGTTATATAATACAGGTGCCAGCCGGGAAACAGTATCGCTTCTGGTGGCCATGGGTAAAGAATTATAGTGGAGAGCAATCGCTGGGCTATTACAACCTCCAGAATTTTGCCAAGTATGTGTGGATTGACCAGGAGTTGAAGGATTCAATGCTCGGCAAATAGGGCTTGGTGACCGTCTAACCAGATAACGTTGAAACACCAAACTGAAGACAGGCAGCAGGTAGGTGGGTTAGAGTAGGAATTACCTGCTCAACTTTGCAAGCTCAAGCCTATAGCAGAA
>CP070642.1:371951-391192 GCA_020354105.1 Chloroflexota bacterium
AAAATCAGCTGGAGGACGGAAGCTGGTATGCTTCATACAAGGATGGTCAGCCACTGGAACTACACAAGGTTTCACATAGTATTTCATATATTGCCGCTGGAGTTTGGCACCACTACCTGAGCACCGGTAATATATCTTTTCTTAAGAAAATGTGGCCTGCAGTCCGAAGTGCAATCGATTTTGTACTCGATATGAGAGGCCCCAGCGGTGAGATTTACTGGGCTAGAGACAATGTTGGCACTATATACCCAACCGCACTGATAAGCAGTTGTAGCTCAACATATCTAAGCATTAAGAGCGCGCTTTCTATTGCCACGACTATAGGCGAGGAGAGAACCGATTGGAAGATGGCAAATGCCGCTCTGGTAAAAGCGATTAAGGAAATGCCCTGCATACTCAATACACCTCAGGAAAACAGGTTCACATTTGCCATGGACTGGTATTACCCGGCAATGTGCTGCGTAGTCAACGGCAATGATGCCAAGCTTAGTTTGTCCAATGGATGGAATAAATTCGTCATTGACGGCTTTGGCTGCCTCTGTAGTCTGGAACAGGGATGGGTTACCGCTGCTGAAACAAGCGAGCTAGCCATTGCCCTGGCAGTACACGGTGAATATAAAGACTCGGCAACAGTCTACAATTGGATTCACCAGTTACGGGATGATGACGGCGCCTATTTTTACGGCATGGCACTGCCAACCAGGGAGATTTGGCCTGAGGAAAAGCCAACCTGGACATCGGCAGCAGTAGTTCTGGCAGCTGATATGTTCCGGCCTATGTCTGCCACAAGCCTACTTCTTGACCACCATGGGCCCACAACACCGTAGCACGCCCAGCGTCTTAGTCATCGGTATCTCCTCAAATCGCTTTGAGGCCAATGCCAGCTTGTAAACCTCGTATGGTGCTTGTCCACCTTCGGCTGGGTCCAAAAAGATATCATGGAAGACGAGAAACCCGCCAGGAAGCAGATGCGGATACCAGCACTTATAATCTGTCACAACTGTTTCATAGCTATGTCCACCATCTATGAAAACTAAGCTCAAAGGAGTAGTCCAATCTCTAGCTGCGACGTGTGACCTGGTAATCATAGGCACGACAACTTCCTCCAACTCGGCTTTTTGTATCGTTTCGCGAAAGCATTGAAGGCTATCAATTTGACCAGTCCTGCTGTCAAGAAGATCCGCATCGAAATATAGCTGTCCAGGCTGCTGCTCTTCTGAGCCTCTATGGTGGTCGATCGTGAACAGCGTTCTCCCCTTTATTTTGCAGGCAACTCCAAGATATATTGTAGACTTCCCACAGAAGCTCCCAATCTCAAGACAAGGACCAAGCGAACATGCCTCTAAAGCTAATTCAAATAGCCTCAAGCCTTCCTCCTCAGCCAAGAAGCCCTTGACTTCCGAGATAAACTCCGGGATTACGCCTTCAGTTTCCACTTGCCTAATAAATAGGATACATCTTCATAGCGCTAGTTTCAATTACAGTGGGCAGGGCTGAATGCCTGTCCCTATGACTCCATATCACTCTGTCATTGCGAGCGAAGCGTAGCAATCTCCCAGACTATTTCGAGTCTTATGCCTCTCGCAATAACAGGTAAACGTTCTAAATGGCATACTCTTTCCAAAAGTATTATAATATCAACTTGATGTTATGCTTAAACGAGCATTAATCTTCAAAACTAATCTTACAAAGCACCACACGATTACAATATAAAGGCAATACACTGATCTTACATTTAAAGAACGGGAGCCAAGCCATCATGAAAAATAAACTAATCACAGCAATCATCTTTCTAATAGTACTGTCCACAATAGGCTTCGCCGGTTGCCGAGGTGAGGAGGAGGAAACTAGCCAGAGACAGATAACTGAGGTAACAAGAGGTGACCTACTGGTTACCGTCCCTGCTGATGGTAACTTGGATATGCCACGCGATGTACAGCTCAAATTCGGTACTCCAGGTACAGTGAAGGCAATATATGTAGAAGAAGGACAGAAAGTCAAGGAAGGTACATTATTAGCCTCACTTGATGACACCACCCAAAAGCTAGCTATAGCCTCCGCCCAGTATAACGTGGAACTAGCCACGAATGAGCTGGTAGAAAAGATACACCCAACACTAATGGGCTACCCCGGTATGTACCCTGATACCAGCACCGTTCTCCGCGTGGAGCAGGCTCAAGATGAGCTAGTACAGGCGCAAAAATTCCTGGAGCAGGGCAGATTCCAGGAGGCTGCGGCTGAGTTGCGCCTGGCCATACACGACCTAAATGCCAGCTACAAAATGCTCAACATTCCCCAAATAACCACCTCTTTGCAGGGATATAGTGATATTCTTGGCACACCGGTGGAAAATTATCCTGATATCTCCAGGGCAATAAAGCTACTGGAACAGGACCTCTCAAGACTGGCAGAAATACAAACGCTCATCGAGAACGGCAATTATGAGAATGCCGATATTGAATTAAAGACCGCGCAAAACAGGTTGAAGGAAACCCATCTACTGGTCAAAAGCCTGAGTGGCAGGGTAATAGTATCACAACGCATAGGAACCTGCTGCCCACAACTGGCAGGACAAAAACCAGGCACATCAACAGGGTTGATGCCACTGCCCTATCCCGATACCTCCACCTCGCTCGCCTGGTTGAGGCAGGTTGAAGAAGAGCTACAAAAGATACAAGCGTGCAAAGATACAGGAGGCTGTGACGCGCTAGAGTTGTCCACACTTCTACGCATGGCACAGCACGATGTGGAAATGAGCCAGGCAATACTGGAGAACAACGAGCTGACTTTCCTGAGCGGCCTTAACCTGAAAGCCCTGAGAGGCTACAATCTCAATCTGCAAATCGCCGAGCAAGAGCTTAAGCGATATAAGGAAGAGCTTATGAAGACAGAAATCCTAGCTCCTTTCGACGGCACCGTGGTTGACATCGGTGTCAAAGAAAATGACCAGCTTTCATCTTTCGATTACTCATCTAAAACCGCCGTTTACCTGGTAGATACTCGCACAGTGGAAATGGATGGCGTGGTAGACGAGATAGACATATATAAAGTGAAAGTGGGAGAGGAAGCCATAATAATAGTGGATGCATTACCCGATGTAGAACTGAAGGGTAAAGTGACCTTTGTATCACCTTTCGGCTCACGCGAGACCGGAGTTGTCGAATTCCCGGTTACCATTTCTCTTGAACCTACCGAAATAGAGCTTAAAGGAGGCTTGACCGCTACAGCAGACATCATCGTTGAAAAACATGAAAATGTACTATTAATACCAAACAGGTCTATCAAAGGTTCCCCAGGCGACTACTGGGTGGAAGTAGTACTGGATGAGAAAGGGATGACAACCGAAAAAAGACCGGTGGAGCTAGGTGCACAGAACGAGCAGTTCAGTGTAGTAATCTCCGGGCTCAATGAAGGGGAAAAAATTATTGTCGAGGCAACTCGTGGTCGATTGCCCACATCCTTCTGAGAATAGCTATCATCTCACATGACATAGAACTGTTTTACTAATTGTAGCAGCAATGATTGAACTAAAAAACATAGTAAAAATCTATACTTTGGGCGAGGTCAAGGTTGCTGCCCTGAACGGAGTAGACTGCAATATCAAGACAGGGGAGATAGTCTCGATTATGGGACCTTCGGGCTCAGGAAAATCTACCCTGATGAATCTAATCGGCTGTCTGGACAGGCCTACATCTGGGACATATCTGCTGGACGGAACGGATGTCAGCCGCCTCAATGATGACCAACTGGCTGCGATAAGAAACAAGAAAATAGGTTTTGTCTTTCAGTCCTTCAATTTGCTGCCCCAAGCCACGGCTGTGGCTAATGTTGAACTGCCCCTGGTTTACAGTGGCACCGGCAATAAACGCCAGCGCGCTTCTGAAGCCCTGGAGCTAGTGGGGATGGCTCAGCGGGCTACTCATCGCCCCTCTGAGATATCAGGTGGCGAACAGCAACGAGTAGCCATTGCCCGTGCCTTAGTCAATAACCCATCCCTGATTCTAGCCGATGAGCCCACCGGCAATCTGGACACACAAACCAGCAAAGGCATTATGCTTCTTTTACAGCGACTCAACAACCAGGGTATAACAATTATCCTCGTAACTCACGAGGAGGACATCGCCGCCTATACACAACGCACCATATACCTAAGAGATGGTAAGATTGTCAGTGAGAAAAAGAGATGAATATCTGGGAAAGCACTATCAGTTCATGGCAAGTCCTATACGCTAACAAGATGCGTTCCAGCCTGACCATACTCGGCATTGTAATCGGCGTAAGCGCTGTAGTCTTCCTGGTATCTTTTGGCAGAGGGCATGAAGCTAACATCACTGGTATCTTTGAAAGCATGGGCGCTAATGCCATATACATAACCAGCGCCAGCAGCATGACACAGGGGATAACAGGAGCTACGGGAAGCATTACCCTTGAAGACGCTGAAGCTCTAGCTAATCCTAACCGGGCTCCATCTGTAGCTTTGGTCGCCCCACTGACTGAAAAATTGGCTAAAGTCGTCTATGGCGATGAAAACAGTACTGTTGATATCATGGGTACCACTCCCGACATTGCACAAGTCATCAGCTACCCCGTAGAAATAGGTGAGTTCATTACCGAGCAGGATGTCAGAAGAGGAGCCAGGGTCGCCGTACTTGGGAGTAAGACGGTCACAGACCTCTTCAAAACGGAAAATCCGTTAGGTGAAACCATCAGGATAAGCGGCACCCAGTTCGAGGTTATCGGCGTCCTTGAAGAGAAGGGGGGCTTCATAGGCTCCGCAGATGATTTCATCATCATCCCCCTGACAACAATGCAGTCTAGAATACTGGGTCAGACAAGCGCACGGGGACGGCCCATTCAGACCATCGCCGTTAAAGCAATGAGCACTGACCAAATAGATGCCGCCACAGAGGAGGTGACTGCTATCCTGCGGCAGCGCCACAATATCAGAGAAGGAGAGGATAACGACTTCACCATCATCGATATGCAGGAAATACTTAGCAGTATGCGAGAGGTGCTTGGCATCATGCAGGTATTCCTGGGCAGCGTTGGGGCTATTTCTCTACTCGTCGGTGGCATCGGTATCATGAACATAATGCTAGTCTCAGTTACTGAACGCACAAGGGAAATCGGTATTCGAAAGGCTGTAGGAGCTAAACGACGGGATATTCTTCGTCAGTTCCTGATAGAATCGGCTATGCTTAGTCTTTCTGGTGGCATAATCGGCCTTACCATAGCTGCGCTGGGAACCTGGGCGATTACTGGCATAGAACTCGGGCCATACCCTGTAAAAGCCCCAATGGGAATTGACATAGTAATTATTGCCCTCACGGTAGCAGTTGTAGTCGGGCTAGCCTCTGGCATTTATCCAGCCTACAGGGCGGCGAGACTCGACCCAATCGAATCGCTGCGCCACGAATAGCGCTTATTTACCCTGGACCAAAGACAAAAATTCACCACGTGTTGCCGCTCGACTGCGGAAAAGTCCTCTGGTTGCCGAGGTAACAACATTGCTTCCCGGCTTTTTAATGCCACGCATGGTCATACACAAATGCTCCGCTTGAATGACCACAGCAACACCATCAGGCTGCAAAGCTTCAACAATAGCATCGGCAATCTGTGATGTCATTCGCTCCTGTAACTGAATCCGTTTGGCAAATATCTCCACCACCCGAGCTAATTTGCTCACCCCAACAACTCGCCCCTCTTTATTTGGGATATAACCCACATGAGCTACTCCGTAAAATGGCAAGAGATGGTGCTCGCACATAGAGTAAAAAGGGATATCCCTGAGTATAACCATTTCACGATGCCCGACTTCAAAACCCACGTCCAATTCCACCTTGGCATCCATATCCAAGCCTGAAAAAAGCTCAGTATACATCTCTGCGATGCGTTTAGGTGTGCCTTGCACCCCTTCCCTCCGAGGGTCATCACCAATAGCTTCGATTATGGACAATACTGCCGCTTCAATCTTAGGTATATCAACCACTGGCTGCCTCCTCTCTACTATTCACTAACGTCTTCCATAGGTATCTCTATCCAGCAATCGCACAGACTTCCTATCTACAGTTATGTAAAATTCTGCCCCGAGATAAAGCGTTGGACTCACTCTGTTCAAATCGAGCGTGCCCTTAGAAGTAAGAACACCATCAATACAATGCACAGCTACAATTTCACCCACTACCCAGACATGGTCGCCATAAGTCTTATTGTCCACAAGTTTACACTCGTAAGCAACATAAGCATCCTGCAAAATTGGCACGCTTGTTTTTAAAGGCTTTTCTTCAGCAATGCCAAATTTAATGAATTTTTCTATCTCCTTACCACCACTGCCACCAACCGAAGCTACAAGCTCAGCAGCTTCAAAGGGCATGAAATTAATCCCGAACTCTTTGCTTTCCAAAAGGAGCTGATAAGTGAATCTCTTAGGCGCAACAGCTACACCATAAAGCGGGGGCTTAAAAGAAATGGTACTATGCCACGCTACTGCCATAGCATTCCTCTTATCCCTGGCGCTGACAGTAAGAACTGCTGCCACTTTTGGGTAATGTTGAAAAAACGCGCCAACCTCTTCCGATTTTATCTTTGGCATAATTCTTTCTCCCCCTATACTCTTCAACTCCACAATAACTTAAGAGATCAACCCCAACCTAAATCTTTCTCAACCACCTTTACATCAGCAGGTAATTCTGGGACAGGTTCAACGAATTTCGCCGGAAGGTCAGGGTCTTTCAATCCGGTGCCTGTAATGAGGCAAACTACATTCTTCCCAGAAAGATTCAATCCTTGTTTGACCATCTTAATGAGCCCAGCCACAGATGCTGCCGAAGCTGGTTCTCCGAAAATACCTTCTTTCCTTGCTAGAAGCTTATATGCAACCAGAATCTCATCATCGCTGACGCAATCAATGACTCCACCAGACTTATCCCGAGCAGACACTGCCCCCTGCCAGCTAGCGGGATTTCCAATACGAATCGCTGTTGCCAAAGTTTTAGGATTGTTGACAACTTTGCCCTTGACTATTGGTGCCGCACCTTCAGCCTGAAATCCCATAATTTTCGGAGTCTTGCTTGTTTTGCCAGCTTGTTTGTACTCGACAAAACCTTTCCAGTACGCAGTGATATTGCCGGCGTTGCCCACCGGTATAAAGAAATAGTCAGGAGCATCTCCTAAATCATCGACAACCTCAAAGGCCGCCGTCTTTTGACCCTCAATACGGTACGGATTCAGTGAATTAACCAGCGTAACCGGGTGTTTTTCAGCCAAATCACGGACTATCTTAAGTGCCTTATCAAAATTGCCCTTTATAGCTATGATTTTCGCCCCGTAAGCAATAGCCTGAGCCAGTTTCCCCACAGCAATATTGCCCTTTGGAACAATGACAATAACCTCGAGACCAAAACGAGCTCCATAGGCAGCGGCCGAGGCACTGGTGTTTCCGGTAGAAGCACAAATTGCACTCCGGCTGCCAGCTTCCACAGCCTTAGCTATAGCTACAACCATGCCTCTATCCTTGAAAGAGCCAGTAGGATTACATCCCTCAAGTTTAAAATAGAGCCCACCGCAGCCAAGCTCCTTCTCCAGGACAACAGATCTAACCAGAGGAGTATCACCCTCACCCAGAGTTATCAGAGGCGTGGCCGGAGTGACGGGGAGAAAATCACGGTATCTGAATAGAACACCACGTCCCATTACTACTCCTGAGCTTCTACTCTAACAAAGTTGCTAATTTCTTTGACTATAGCCAGACGTTCAGTCTCCTTGAGAGCTTGCTGAACCGCTTGCTCCCTAGCCGGATGAGTCATTATAACAATTTCAGCAATCTGAGTAGAGGGGTCAGTCTCTTTCTGAATTACCGAGGAAATGCTAATTGCATGGTCACCAAGTATCTTCGAGATCTGCGCTAAAACTCCTGGCTGGTCGGCAACACTCATCCTCATATAATATCGTGTCTCTATATCAGCCATAGGCTTAACAGTCCGCCCACTGGCAAAGGGTAACTTTGGAACACTAATCATTCCACTGTTAATATCCTGAGCTATTTTGATAATATCGGAGACAACTGCACTTGAAGTGGCTCTGGGTCCAGCTCCCTCACCATAAAAAATTACCTTACCCACCAGATCTCCTTCAACACGAATGGCATTGTATACACCATCTATTTTAGCCAGCAAAGAGTCTTCGGGAATAAATACTGGATGAACTCGAGCTTCAATAGAATCTTCAACCAGTTTGGCAATAGCTAAAAGCTTTATAGCATAGCCCAATTCCCGAGCATAGCGAAAATCACGAGCCTCTAGCCGTGAAATTCCTTCGTGGTACACATTCTCTGGTTTAACCTCAGTGCCAAAAGCTATTGTTGCCAAGATGGCTAGCTTATAAGCAGCATCGACTCCTTCGATATCATTGGCCGGATTAGTTTCGGCATAGCCCAACTCTTGTGCTTTCTTTAAAGCCACAGAGAAATCCAGCCCCTCCTTGGCCATCCGGGTCAAAATATAATTGGTAGTACCGTTAACGATAGCATAAATAGCTGAAAGGTCATTAGCTATCAAATCGTCTTGAAAAGGAGTAATTAAGGGTATACCACCGCCAACACTCGCCTCACAGCGAAGAGCCAAGTGGTGGTCTCGAGCCACAGACAGAAGCTCTCCCCAGTGTTTTGACATAACCTCTTTGTTAGCAGTGACAACATGTTTGCCACGAGTCAAAGCCTCTCTCATATATGCGAAGGCGGGCTCTTCACCACCGATGAGTTCCACAACTATATCTACCTCCGGATGCCCAATAAACTCCTCAAATTGAGTGGTAAAAATACCACGTTCAATCCCTAATGAACCATGCTTAGCCAGGTCTACCTCTAACACCTTCTTTAAGACCAGACTACCGCCTGCTTCTCTAGCCAAAGTATCCGGCTTGTCCGTCAAGACCTTCACCACACCGCTGCCAATCACTCCCAATCCCATCAAACCAATACCTATACTTTTCTTGGCTGCCATACTATCGCCCTCTCTCGCTGAGAACCCGATTCACTGCCCAAGATTTTTGCTTTTCAGTCAAATACGTTTCTACAGAATCTTCCTGCCAATGTTCATTAAGCAAGTCATCTAAAAGCCGTTGCTTGATACCCCTCCTAGTCTCATCATCAAACGCACGATTTGCATCTCGGTCTGTTAGCCTGACCAGCCAATAACCCCCTTTGGTTTGAACAGAGGCATCAACCGTTGGCTGACTCAGTACTCCTGGCTCAAGCTGCAAGGCAAGCTGCATAATAATCCTGTTTCCAATTCCTATTTCTTTTATCCAACCTAGATCACCTCCCTGCTCCTTACTCGCCAAATCCTGCGAATGCTCTTTAGCCAAAGCACCAAAATCTTCACCAGCCTCTATCCTAGCTCTAATCTCTTCTGCCTCCTGCTGGCTCCCCAAAAGGATGACTCTAGTATGACTACCTTCTTTCTCGTCCTTCTCAATCACTTCCACAAGCCAATACCCAATTTCTTTAGTGACTGAACCATCATAAGTCGGCTCGCTCAGTACTCCTGGCTCAAGATTAAAAGAAATATCTTTAAGTAAAGAATTCTGCAAATTACCCAGAAACATATAAGTAAGTTCTTCAGGCAGCCAACCCAAGTCACCACCGCTACCCTTAGTTACTGCCTCAGTAGAATATTGTTTTGCCAGATAGTCAAAATCGGCATCGTTTCTCAGTTCATCTGCCACCATTTTGGCTACATCTTCACTTTCCGCAAACAATGCTTGAACTTGCACCTGCTCGCACTCAGTTGGTACTTTCGGGTCAAAATAACTCTGAAGTAATCTATATCTCAGCAGCTCAAAACTAATGACATCCCTGTACACTTTTTCATCAGGAAAACCAGATTTTTCAATCTCATTATTTACTTCATCTGTACTCACATCAAAACCCAAGTCTGGCGATATTCTCCTCAAAACCGCACTGTACTTAATTATATCGATAAGTTTATCCGCCGCGGTCCAGGTAGCATTATCATCCTGCCCTTGGGTATAAAGTTCAAGCAATTTAATATAATAATCCATATCGAAGACGGTGTCGTTTATTTTAACCACGGGTTGCTGCAGCGGCTTAATTTGCTCGACGTAAAATCCATAGCCTATAAAACCAACAACTAAAACAAAGAAAAGTGTCCCAGCAATAACGATTATGCGTTGGATACGCTGCTGGCGCTGCCGTCTAGTTAATTGACGCTTTGTGGGTGGCGGTTTTGATTCGGTTTTTATATTCTTTTTAGCCAAAACACAAATGCCTTTCTTGCATGATATAAATTAAGCAAAAACTACATTGTCTCAATTAGCCACTTATGATAACATATTGCCTAAATCAAAGCCACGGGGTGTAGCGCAGCCTGGTAGCGCACCTGAATGGGGTTCAGGTGGTCGCCGGTTCAAATCCGGCCACCCCGACTTCTATCCGACCAACATCAACACTCAACTATCAAATAGCTAAAAACCAGGCATAACTCTGACATGAAATTATCTCCAAGAGTTAGGACTACCGCCCTAGCAAATCTCCTGAAATAGTAGAACGAAGTTATTGCATCACTGCAATTTAAATGATGAGATTATTGTAGAGAAAGGATAGTCTTTATACTCTGCCACATTTGCCGCCGTATCTAATTTGTACAGGTTTGTATCCGTTAGCTTAAAATAGGCCTCGCCATGGAACATGCCATAGTCCGTCTCATAATCATAAGAAAGATACCAGTCCCAAGTACCCTCCATCTGCTTATCTTCTATCAAGGCTATTTCTTTCCCTGGAGTACCCTGTGATATCGACATAATCAAGTAATTGGCGGCAACTCTCGGCAGCATAGCATCTGCTACATCTATCATCACTGAGGCCCTGCGTGTCGGAGATGCTAATAAGCATTTTGTCCCATCTGCAGACACTTCGACCGTCCAGCTGTATGGATGGCTGATGGAATAACCAAATTGGTCATTTGTATACGTTTTGTAACCGGTGGGGCCACAAGCTACAAAAAGGCTAAACAGCAATCCCAGAAGCCCTATAAGTAAAAACCAGTATCTCTTTTTATTCCTCATTCGAACCTCCTCAGTGTTACTGTTTGAAAAATTTGCTTGATTATACTTCGAAAAAAAGTAATGTGCCATCTATCCATATCTTAACACCGCCACAGTGCCAACTATCTCCTGATATCATATGATTTTTACAAATAAACCTTCTCATATGAGAAGGAGAGCAAAATACATCAGTGGCCATCAAGCGCCTTGCAACGCTGAATTGTATCAATTCTGGGGCATAGATGGCAATTAAATCTAAATATCGCCAGATTTCACAAAAGGCAGTAGTTTATTCTGAAAACAAAGCTTTTACCCATTGGCAAAGCACAAAAGCTATGCTATACTTTTCCGTTAGCAAACAAGGAGGTAACGCATTGAAAACAAACACCAATAAAGCCAAATATGAATCGAGACCATGGCTGAAGTTTTATCTCAAAGAGGTGCCCCCAGACATTAAAATATCTGAAAAGTCTGCGGTCGACACCTTCGATGAAGCCACAGATAAATGGAAAGACAAAACCGCCTTAATATTCTACGGCAGGAAGATAAGCTACCGCGAGCTAAGAGACCACGTCGATAGATTCGCCACAGCCATGCATGATCTGGGAGTCAAAAAGGGTGACAGAGTCGCCTTATTACTCCTTAACTCACCTCAATTCATCATAGCCTTTTTTGGAGCACTAAAAGCCGGGGCCACCTTAACTGCTATCAGCCCTGTTTATGTAAGTCCCGAAATAAAGCATCAAATTGAAGACAGCGGAGCCAAAATCATCATCTGTCAGGATATTCTTTACGATAATGTCGAACGGGCAGGAGTCAAGTTAGACAAAGTAATCTTGACCAGTATTACGGAATACCTACCAGGGATGAAAAAGTTCTTGGGTAGCAGCGTACTCCGTGCTGTATACCAGAAGATGGCAGCGCCACCTACAGAAATCTACCAAAGAGAGGGATTTTATCACTTCCAGGACTTGATTAAAAAATATTCACCTAATCCACCGAAAATCAAGTTCAACATCAAAGAGGACTTGGTAACCCTTCCCTACACTGGAGGAACGACGGGGCTGCCCAAGGGTGCCATGATAACCCACTACAACCTCACTGCTGCCCGATACTTGGGCTCAGAGTTCTGGGGAAATATCGTGCAGGAAGGCAAGGAGACCATGTTAGCCTATTTGCCCTTCTATCACATCTACGGTCAGGCAGTGATTATGTTGGGAGGATTGGCTCAGGGTTATACTCTGGTAATATTCACCACTCCCGACCTTGATGACATGTTGAACGCCATCGAAAGTTACAAGGCAACTATCTTTTTCAGCGTTCCGTCTTTATATGAATACCTTAGAGATTATCACCGCACCGACAGAGTAAATTGGAAGCGCATGAAAGTTCTCGTCTCCGGCGCTGATGCTCTTCTTGAGGATACTACAACGGGTTGGGAAAAAAGGACAGGTACTAAAATACACGAGGGCTGGGGAATGACAGAGACAAGTTCCATGGGCATGGGCAGCCCATACGGCAGACCAAAGGTCGGTTCTTTCGGTGTACCCATGCCTAACACCGTAGCTGGAATAGTCGACCCTGAAAGCACCAAATTCCTTCCCGTTGGCGAGATAGGTGAACTCGTAGTCAAAGGACCGCAGATAGCAAAAGGATATTGGGGTAAGCCGGAGGAGACGAAAAAAATGTTCGTCAAAATCGATGGTGAAACCTGGCTTCGAACCGGCGATTTGGCCAGAATGGATGAGGAGGGCTATTTCTTTTTCTACGATAGAAAACGCGACATGATTAAATACAAAGGTTTAGCTGTATTCGCCAGAGAGGTAGAAGAGGTGCTGGCCGCTCATCCACAAGTTAAAGAGGCAGGCGTAATTGGAGTTCCCGACCCGGAGGTTGGAGAGAAAGTCAAAGCAATAGTCGTCCTCGAGTCAGAGGCAAGAGGTAAAATCGCAGAAGAAGAAATTTTGAAATATTGCGCTGAAAACATGGCTCATTATAAATGTCCCAGAATCGTAGAGTTCAGGGGTGAGGTGCCGAAGACAGACGTGGGCAAAGTATCTCGCCGGGAACTTCGAGAGGATGAATTATAATATAGCGTTGCCTTTTCAAGGTTGAAGGCTTAGCCGAATATATTAAGTTCATAGACCAATCAAAATAAGGGGGAACAATCTTCTCAAACTGAGAGTTTTGTGATATTATGAAAGTACTAGTATAGCCTACAGGAAAGGCCAGGAATCAATCGTGAAAACGTTACTCTGCGTGTTAGATAACACACTCAAACACCCCTGGCACATTGGCAAATTACAAACACTGTGCTATACTTGCCTTCAAATAAAGGAGGAGGTGACGTAATGGCGGTCGATACGAACAAGGCACAATATGAATCAAGGCCATGGCTAAAGTTCTACCTTAAGGAGGTGTCAGCTGATACCCCACTCTCAGAAAAGTCCGCGGTTGAAACCTTCGATGATGCTACTGATAAATGGAAGGACAGGCCTGCCCTGATATTCTATGGCAGGAAGATAAGCTATGGCGAGCTAAGAGATCACGTCGATAGATTTGCCGCAGCCATGCACGACCTGGGAGTCAAAAAAGGTGACAGAGTCGCTTTATTGCTCCTAAACTCACCCCAATTTGTTATAGCCTATTTCGGAGCCTTAAAAGCCGGTGCCGTACTAACCGCAATCAGTCCTGTCTATGTTAGCCCTGAGATCAAACATCAAATTGAAGACAGTGGTGCTACAACTATCATCTGCCAGGATACTCTTTACGAAAATGTTGAACGGGCAGAAGTCAAGTTGGATAGGGTCATTCTAGCTAACATCACCGATTATCTGCCGTGGCTTAAAAGGTTCATGGGCAGCAGCGTGCTCCGGGCTGTATACCAGAAGATGGCAGCACAACCTGCCGAGCTATTCGAGAGAGAGGGATTCTATCAATTCAAAGACTTGATTAAGAACTACCCACCGAACCCACCAAAAATCGAGTTCAACGTTATGGAGGACTTGGTAACCCTTCCTTATACCGGAGGAACAACGGGACTTCCCAAAGGTGTTATGATAACCCATCATAATATTACTGCGTCCGAAGACGTGGCCTCAAAATTCTGGGGAGACGTTACCCAGGAAGGCAAAGAGACCGTATTAGCCTATTTGCCCTTCTATCACATCTACGGCCAAGCAGTGCTTATGTTGGGTGGCTTAACCCAGGGATGGACTCTGGTGATATTCACTACCATTGACCTTGACGACTTGCTGAACGCCATGGAAACTTACAAGGCAACTATCTTCTACAGCGTTGCGGCTTTATATGAATACCTCAGAGATTATCACCGCACTGACAGAGTCAATTGGAATCGCGTCAAAGTTCTTGTCTCGGGCGCCGACATTCTCCTCGAGGACACCGCTAAAGGCTGGGAGAAACGTACAGGCGCTAAAATACATGAAGGCTGGGGTATGACTGAAACAACCTCTGTGGGAATAGTCAACCCATATGGGAAAACAAAAGTCGGTTCTTTCGGTGTGCCGCTACCTAACACAGTAGCAGGAATAGCCGACCCCAATAGTACTAAATTTCTTCCAGTTGGCGAGATAGGCGAGCTCCTAGTCAAAGGGCCACAAATAGCCAAGGGATACTGGAAGAATCCAGAGGCAACCAAGGAAACATTTGCCGATATAGACGGCGAAATCTGGCTTCGAACCGGCGACTTGTGCAGAATGGATGAAGACGGTTATTTCTTCTTCTACGACAGAAAACGTGATATGATTAAGCACAAGGGCAAGATTGTGTTCGCCAGAGAGGTAGAAGAGGTACTGGCGGCTCATCCTCAAATCAAGGAAACGGGTGTAATCGGAGTTCCTGACCCTGAAGTTGGAGAGAGAGTCAAAGCAGTGGTTGTCCTCGAGTCAGAGGCAAGAGGAAAACTATCAGAACTGGAAATCATGAAATATTGCGCGGAAAAACTGCCTGACTACAAATGTCCCACAATCGTCGAGTTCAGAGGCGAGGTACCCAAGACAGATGTGGGCAAAGTATCCCGCCGAGAACTAAGAGAGGAGTAATTGCAAAATGGCATTCTTAGAAGTTCAAAATTTAACCAAAACCTTCGGTGGGCTGGCGGCTGTTAATGATGTCAGCTTCAAGATAGAAAGGGATGAAATCGTCGGCTTGATTGGGCCTAATGGTTCCGGCAAGACCACTCTCATCCGTTGTATGCTCGGCATATTAAGACCTACCTCAGGTAAAGTTATATTTAATGGCAAGGATATTACGAAAAAACGACCTTGGGAAATTGTCCAGAGAGGCATGGTAGGAACTTTTCAGGTGGTAAAGCCTTTCCGCCGTCTGCCCATCGCCGCCAATGTGATGGTAGGTTGTCTTTGCCCAAGGATAACCAAGCGCGGCGAGTGGGTTAAAAGAGCCGAGGTAAAAGCACGAGATGCTCTGGAGTTCGTCGGTATTGCCGACATGGCTCTAGAACCAGCTTCCATCCTATCACACGGTGATCTAAAACGGCTGGAGGTTGCCAGAGCAATTGCCACCGAGCCGGATATGCTAATCCTGGACGAGCCTTTCGGTGGACTTAATCCCGCAGAGACAGAACTTGTGGCAAAATCGATGAAGAGATTGCACAAGGGCGGAAGATTCGGCAGACTTCATAGCGAAGGTCCGGCTATGCTTATCATAGAGCACAAACTCAGTGAGCTAATGAAGATAGTGGATAGAGTAATCGTACTTAACTTTGGCGAAATCATCACCCAGGGTACACCTGAGGAAATATCTAAAAATAAGCAGGTGATTGAAGCCTATACAGGCAAGGAGGTGCTCATTGCTGGAAGCTAAAAACGTAACAGTTTGTTATGACACAGCCATGGTGCTGGATGACGCCAGCCTGAAGGTTGAAAAAGGCGAGTTAGTAGGGCTTGTAGGCCCCAACGGCGCTGGAAAGACCACCCTACTCAGGGCTATGTCAGGATTGATAAAGTGGGAGAAGGAAGTTATGAGGGGAACAAGGGAAGCAGACATAACCTTTGAGGGAACTATAGAATTTGAGGGGGAAAGGATTGAAAAACTGTCAGCCTCTGAGATAGCCAAAAGGGGTCTGCTCCTTTGCCCTGAGAGAGGCCGGCCGTTTGTTGAAATGACGGTCAAAGATAATCTGCTGGCTGGCGCCTATCTTGTTAAGGATAAAAAGGACATCAATAATAGCCTGGACAAGGTCTTTGAGCTCTTTCCCAGATTGAAAGAGCGAGAAAACCAAATATCAGGAACGTTATCCGGTGGTGAAAGGCAAATGCTGGCTGTCGGAAGATCATTGATGCGTCGCCCCAAGTTCATGCTGGTTGATGAACCATCAAGTGGACTGGCACCAAAATTAAAGCAGGACTTGTTTAAACGTGTAGAAGAGATTTACCGTGAGCTGGGAGTTACCATATTACTGGCTGAACAGGACGTCAGCTTCGCCTTTGACCTGTCAGTAAGAAATTACGTCATGTCCAGAGGGCACATAATCGCCCATGGGACGGCTGAAGATTTGCTCAAAGACGAAACTATAAGAAAGACATACCTCGGGCTATAAAGCTTACTTGTCCATAAATTAAAACTAGACTCTAGGAAACTAGAGTCTAGTTTTTTTATTCCTTATATAGGAGAGATTTTCCTAGTGCAAAGAAGCGCTGCAGGCTCTACAGGTACTACGCCACCACACATTGGTTAGCTTGCAACGAGGGCATTCTCTCTCCAGCTTATCACGTATCCAGACAGCGATGCCTTCGGGCATGAAAAGAAGTATTATTACCACTATGCCAGCGAAGATTAACATTCTGAACTCTGGGACAACACGCAAAAACTCCATCAAAGGATAAAGGAAGTAAACTCCCACCACCGCACCATAAATGCTAACAATGCCACCAAACACCGTCCATATTATGGCCTGGAACGACAATGTGAGCTCCAATGTAGACGGACCAGCAATTCTCATGAAATGAGCATATAGGCCGCCAGCAACTCCGGCAAAGAAGCCACCCACGATAAAGGCGAACAGCTTATATCGTATTGTATTGATACCGCTGGCACGAGCCGCAATTTCATCCTCGCGTATAGCATGAAGAATAATTCCCGTCCTGATAAGACCACTTCTAGCATCGGTGAATTTCCACATTATGAACACGGAGAAAAGCATAACCACCAATGAGATATAGTAATCAGTCGTCCTGGATTCGGAGATACGGTCCAGATTAGGAATTCCCAGCTCGCCCCCAGTAAACTGGGTATTTGCAAAAATTATCCCGGTAAGAATAAGAGGAAACGCCAGCGTTACCAGAGCCAGATATGGTCCCCTCAATCTCAATGCCGGCAAACACATCAGTACACCAGCTACCGTTGCCGCTATTGCGCCGATTGGTATCGTAGCCCATATCGGCCAGTCCGGCCCCAGAGGAGCTCCCCTATTCAGCATAGCTGAGGTATAGGCAGCCACCCCGAAGAACAGGGCATGACCAAAGTTAACCTGGCCAGTATAGCCGGATATAAAATCCCAGCTGACGGCGAAGATAACGAACATATTGGCAAAAATCAGAGTGCGCAGGATATAAGGCTGCTGGACAAACAAAGGAATGAAAAACAAGAGCACAAAGAAAACTAAAGCTATCAGCCTTCCCGGAATAGCTACTACATCGCCCTGAAAATCTCTAAAAAATCTACTTAGCAATTTACAGTCTCTCCTCTTCAAAAACTACGCCAAATAGACCCTCAGGTCTAAAAACAAGTACTATCACCATGACCAACAAGGCAGCCGCACCCTTAAGAAAGGCCCCCGTCGGCAGCAGGTAAACGACCAGAACCTCAACCAATGCCAGAACAAAAGCCCCGATGATGCTCCCCTTGACACTCCCCAGGCCACCCAGCGTAATTATGGCCATGACCATCACGAATGGAGGCCACAGCATATGAGGTTCAAGGACTAATGTTGGAGCCACCAGCACACCAGCGACTGCCGCCAGCGCTGTGGCTATACCCATAACTGTGAATAATATAGTGGAGACATTAATCCCCATCAGATTAGCAACCTCGGTATCCTGAGCCGTAGCCCTGATGGCAATACCCAATCTCGTCTTCGACAAGAGCAACCATATGATGGCAAGAACAACCAGTGCTCCGATAAATATTAGCGCATGCTGGTAAACAACCTTCACGCCGAGTATTGTGAAATTTCCTTCAACAAAGGAGGGTGCCGAACGATATTGGCCGGTGAAGGCAATCAGCATTAGCTCCTGAAATACTATGGCCACAGCCAGAGTTATCAGCATCACCGTCACATGGTGCTCACGCACACGGTCGATAACCAACTTGTAGGTCAGCAGCCCAATGCCAGTGGTAACAATTATAGACACCAAAATGGACAAAACCGGGGGCCAACCGAGCATGTCGGCGAAATAAAATATGCCATAGGCTGCAATCATGTAAAATGCCGTATGTGCCAGCTGTAGCACGCGGGCTACACCGAATATGAGGGAAAATCCAAGAGCCAGAAGTGCATATACACCTCCCCTTACCAGTGTATTAACTATAATACCTTCAATCATATCTCGTATTACCTAACCTTCTGTCTTAAACTTGTCTTGCGCATAATACCAAACAACAAGCCGGATGGCAAGTCCCTACATAGAGACTCCTGACCGCTAGAGACTGGTGTCAGCAAACAGGACTCAAAAAGATTTATTCTATTGATAAAGTGTGTGCTATCTCCGAAAACAGGGCTTCATCGTAAGGCGAGAAGGCATCTATGGTCCATACCCAGGCTCGGATTCGCTTGCCGTCCTTGTCCGTGCAGACACCAAAAGCCTTAATTTCATACATCTGATAGTCATATTTCAATGTGTATTCGAAGGCTGGTGTGCCATCGGATAGCGTCGTTTCTTCAATGTCCGAGGTAACTTTCCCTCCCGACGTATCTGGAAGATTATTGGTTTGAGCCACTATCCAATCAGCGGTCAGAGGTGCATCAGCATCAGCTACGCTAAGGCTCATTCCAGGAATGGCCCCTGTTATACCAAATGCAGCAACTACGATTTCGTTCACGAGCTCAGTGCGTTCTGCCCAGTCCTTTGGATATTGAACCGAAAAGCCATATTCGCTATTGGTATACGTTTTAGCTTCATATGACAATGCAGGTTGCTCTG
>CP070642.1:391292-396452 GCA_020354105.1 Chloroflexota bacterium
AGATTTCCTTCCTCAATAACCACATTACCAGAAACTCTAGCTATCAACGGATGCTCTTCCACAACTGCCGGTTTCTTGCTTCGAGACTTCTTAGGAGAGTCCTTTAAAGCAGCGAGTGTTGTTCCGGCTTCAACCCAATCCCCATTGCCTACAACCACCTCTGCTCTTGATGGCAACGCATATTCATCCAGATATGATTCAGAACTGGTAACTCTTATCTTCCGCACATCTTGAGTCTCAATCACATCTACAATGCCATCGATTTCAGAGAGTACGGCCAGCCCTTTTGGTACCCTAGCCTCAAACAATTCTTCTACCCTTGGCAAACCACTGGTAATATCAGCGCCAACTACACCTCCTGTATGGAAGGTGCGCAGTGTAAGCTGAGTGCCCGGCTCACCGATACTCTGGGCAGCAATTATGCCTACAGCCGTGCCAGTTTCCACCAGCCCTCTTCTTGCAAGATCTCGTCCATAACAGCGTTTGCATATACCACGGCGAGAATGACAGCTAAGCGTTGACCTAACATATGCTTGGGTAATTCCAGAATCTGTAATCTGCTTTGCTTTTTCCTCGTCGATCTCTTCATTTTTACTGACAATAATCTCTCCAGTATTCGAGTCAACAATATCATCTACAGCTATGCGTCCAATCAACCGCTCACTAAGCGGTGCTAATAATCCTTTCTCCGCTTTGTCAAATAACCAGACACCCTCTTCAGTACCACAATCTTCCTCGAATATGATCAAATCCTGGGCAACATCGATAAGACGTCGAGTGAGATAACCAGCATCCGAAGTCCTCAAAGCAGTGTCTGCTAAGCCTATGCGAGCCCCATGAGTGGATATAAAATACTCCATCACCGAAAGCCCTTCACGGAAGCTTGACTTTATAGGGAAATCGATTATCCTTCCTGACGGGTCGGTCATCAATCCTCGTATACCAGCCATTTGACTGATCTGAGAAATATTTCCTTTCGCTCCTGAGTTCGCCATCATGTAGACGCCACCATAGCGATCCAAAGATTGTGATATGGTTTCTGTGATTTTATCCGTAGTCTCTGTCCAGACCTGAATTGCGCTGCTATAGCGTTCATCCTCAGTTATTAACCCTCGGTTAAATTGGCTCTCAATAACGGCTATTTTTTCATCACCTTCTCCAAGGAGCCTCGCCTTATCTCGAGGCACCTCAATATCTTTAGCAGCAATGGTGGTGCCTGATTTAGTAGCATACTCAAAGCCAAGTTTTTTGAGATTATCAAGCATAGTAACTGTAGGGGCATTACCTAATGAACGATAACAGTCCAACACCAGGCGTTTCAAAGCAGCTTTGTCCATCACCTGATTATAAAATCGAAATTCGGGAGGTAAGACTTCATTGAACAAAATCCGGCCAACACTAGTTTTCAATCTCTGTCCATTGCCATCTTTATCTCTTACCTCTATTTCAGCACCTAAGTTAACAATCCCCAGTTCATAAGCAAGTCTAGCTTCTTCGAAGTCACCAAAGACCATCCCTTCACCCATCGCCCCAGGCCTAGTATTGGTGAGATAATAACAACCCAGAACCATATCCAAAGTTGGTGTCATTACCGGCTCGCCACAGCTAGGCAATAACATATTATATGTGCTAAGCATTCTTTCTCTGGCTTCTCTCACAGCTGCCTGAGCAAGAGGCACATGAACAGCCATTTGGTCACCATCAAAATCAGCATTAAAAGCAGAACACACCAAAGGATGAATCTGGATAGCACTTCCATCAATAAGTACGGGCTCAAAAGCTTGAACACTTAAGCGATGTAATGTTGGAGCCCGATTAAGCAATACTGGGCGTTCCTTGACCACTTCCGCTAAAATGTCCCACACCTCGGGTCTAGCTTTCTCTACCTGTCTTCGAGCACTCTTGATGTTATGAGCATATCCTTGCTCAATTAATCGACGCATAACAAAAGGCTTAAACAATTCCAAAGCCATGTGTTTGGGTAGACCGCATTGATGGAGTTCCAATTCAGGCCCAACAACAATGACTGAACGGCCACTGTAATCTACTCGTTTGCCGAGAAGGTTTTGGCGGAAACGACCTTGCTTACCTCTGAGCATGTCAGACAACGATTTCAGCCTATGAGCTCCACTAGCTATCGGCATTCGCCCTTTTCGTCCGCTGTCTATAAGTGCATCGACAGCCTCTTGAAGCATGCGTTTCTCATTACGAATTATAATCTCTGGAGCCCCTAAATCGATAAGTCGTCTGAGGCGATTATTGCGATTAATCACACGGCGATAAAGATCATTAAGGTCGCTGGTGGCAAATCGACCTCCATCCAACTGGACTATAGGTCGGAGCTCTGGAGGCAATACTGGCAGCACAGTCAAAATCATCCACTCAGGTTTATTGGCACTGCGCCAAAAAGCTTCGACCACCCTAAGTCGCTTGCTGGCCTTTTTGCGGCGTTGACCTGAACTTGAGCGGACCTCTTCAACCAGCTCATGACGTAATTTTTCAAGATCAATTTCCTTAAGAACATCCAGTATGGCTTCTGCTCCCATACCAACTTCAAAAAATTCACCGAATTCCTGTTTAAGTCCTTGATATTGGTTCTCAGTAAGAAGGCTTAAAGTACGTAGACTCTCCAACTCTGAGATTTTATCGTGGAGGTCGCTTTCAAGTTCAACCCGTTTATCACCGAACTCACGCCGTAGCTGATTTACCTTCTCAATATTTTTCTGGTCCGGAGATGATTTAGTTTCCGATTCTATCTCCGCAATCTGATTCTCCAATAGCTGCTCTTGCTCAGTAATATGTTGAGACAAGCTTTCTTTGAGTTTTTTAATCCTCTCTTCACGCGCTGAAGCGTCAACCGAAATAACAATATATTGTACAAAGTAAAGAACTCTCTCCAAGTTTCGGGGGGAAACATCAAGAAGAAGCGCTAGTCTACTAGGCACTCCTTTTGCGAACCAGATGTGAGACACTGGAGCAGCCAATTCAATATGGCCCATACGCGTCCGGCGGACTCTGGAATGTTCTACTGTAACTCCACATCTATCACATGTAACACCACGATAGCGTATTTTTTTGTACTTACCGCAATAACATTCGTAATTCTTAGTCGGCCCGAAGATTCTTTCGCAGAAAAGTCCGTCTTTCTCCGGCTTTAAAGTTCTGTAATTAATTGTTTCAGGTTCTGTCACCTCGCCGTACGACCAACTTTTGATTTGCTCTGGAGAAGCTAGCGAGATACGGATAGCATTAAAATCATTAACCTCGGTCATCTATCTCCTTCAGCTCAAATTTTTGAGCTTATTCCCAATTTTCTTCCTCTCTTCGAGGAAACTTACCATCTCTTCTTCTTCATTAAGTAGCTCAACAGCTAGACTTAAGCTACGCAATTCCATAAACAAAACTTTAAAGGACTCAGGAACACCTGGTTGAAATATATCTTCACCCTTAACCAAAGATTCATAAGCCTTGGCTCGGCCAGCTACATCGTCCGACTTAACGGTTAGCAGTTCCTGAAGCATATGACTGGCGCCATAGGCTTCCAGTGCCCACACCTCCATTTCACCAAACCGTTGCCCACCAAATTGAGCCTTCCCACCAAGGGGTTGCTGGGTAATTAGAGAATAAGGACCAGTAGACCGGGCATGTACCTTGTCCTCAACAAGGTGAATGAGTTTCATCATGTAAATGCTGCCTACAGTAACCGGTTGGTCAAACTGTTCGCCGGTTCGCCCATCAAAAAGGGTAACTTTACCGAACACAGGTGGTGACTGTTTTCGCTCAGCATATACTTTCTCCGCAATCCCATCCACTTCTTCATCACTTAGTCCATAAACCTTAACACCCAACGTCTCAAGCCACAAGCGCAAACACACTCTCTTCGCTTCCCCCGGATACCGATCATCGAATACTTTATCGGCATTATAACCATTGTCAGCAAGCCAAGTCCTAGTTTGACCAAGTTCAACAGTGTCAAAATCACCACGACCAGCTTGATTAACTGCAGCCGCCTGCTGGACTATCCATGCTCTGGCCAAACCATCCTCAATAGCAACATCATCAGCGCCATCAAAAATCGGATTTAAAACTTTAAGTCCAAGTGTTTCAGCAGCCCATCCTAAATGGGTCTCCAGAATTTGTCCTATGTTCATGCGTGACGGAACACCAATAGGATTGAGAATGATATCCACCGGTTTACCATCAGGTAAAAAGGGCATGTCTTCCTCGGGTAAGATACAAGAGATAACACCTTTATTACCATGTCTACCAGCCATCTTATCTCCGACAGAGATTTTTCGTTTCTGCGCAACCCAAACCCGTACTAAAGAATGAACACCTGCTGGCAAATCGCTATTATCATGTCGGAAGAAAACTTTAACATCTATAACCTTCCCCCACTCACCATGTGGCACTCTAAGCGAACTATCCTTAACCTCACGGGCCTTCTCGCCAAAAATGGCACGCAGCAATTTTTCCTCAGCAGTCAGCTCTGTCTCACCTTTCGGGCTGATCTTGCCTACCAGAATAGAGCCTGGCCCAACCTCAGCACCTATACGGATGATACCTGACTCGTCTAGGTCACGCAGACTCTCCTCACCTACATTGGGTATATCTCTGGTAATCTCTTCTGTGCCCAGTTTTGTCTCGCGGGCTTCTATCTCATACTTCTCAATATGGATGGAAGTAAACCTGTCATTCTTGACCAGCCTATCACTGATGATAACAGCATCTTCAAAATTATACCCTCGCCAGCTCATGAAGGCGCAAAGAATATTCTGTCCTAAGGCAAGCTCACCATGGTCTGTCGCTGAACCATCGACTATAACTTGCCCTTTTTTGACCTTATCACCCTTAGACACTACAGGACGCTGATTGACACATGTTCCTTGATTAGTTCGAACAAATTTCATTAGCTGATAGGCATGTTCATTTCCATTTTCGTCGACAAGCGTAACCTGAGTATTATCAACTGAAACGACCTTACCATCCTCCCTGGCAAAGATAACCTGTCCGCTGTACTTAGCTACTTCCTTTTCCATCCCTGTGGCTATCAAAGGAGCTTCCGGACGAAGCAAAGGTACAGCTTGACGCTGCATATTTGACCCCATTAGAGCTCTGTTAGCATCATCGTGCTCGAGGAACGGGATTAGAGATGTAGTG
>CP070642.1:396552-414841 GCA_020354105.1 Chloroflexota bacterium
AAATTCACCTTCATTCAATCTCACGTGGCAATACCTTTCACGCTTTCCTTGGATTGCCACTCGGTTAAAATTTCTTGCGACGATAGGATAAAAACAGCCCCTGAAGTACAGAAAATAGCTTAAAATCAAGGTTTAGAAGTATAATAACCATGGCATGATTTCGATTTCAAGGTTGCTATGCGGTGCCGTAGGCCCAGGTGACAACCTTCGCTACGGCAGAGGACACGAAGCTACTGATAAACAACCACCTATCATCGTCTGGAACTGCACCAGAAAATGCAACCTTCACTGTGTCCATTGTTACAGTAGCGCTGGCGAGCAAGACCCCGCTGAAGTTCTAACCACAGAGCAGGCGAAATCCTTCATCACCAATCTGGCAGAATTCAATGTGCTCGTGATTCTATTTTCCGGCGGTGAACCACTGCTCAGAGATGATATCTTCGAGCTAGCCCAGTTTGCCAGAGAACAAGGCTTGAGAACTGCGCTGTCCACGAACGGCACCCTTATCTCCGAGAAAATGGCTGAAAAAATAAAGGGGGCTAGTTTCGCCGAGGTCGGTATCAGTCTGGATGGTATCGGAGCTAAAAACGATAGGTTCCGCGGCAAAAATGGCGCCTATGAAGCTGCTTTGCAGGGCATCCGAAACTGTGTTGACTTAGGGCTAAGGGTATCATTGAGGCTAACTATTACCCAATACAACCATACGGAGATACCCGACATCTTCGATCTAGTGGAAAAAGAAAAGGTAGAGCAGGTGTGCTTTTACCATCTAGCCTACGTAGGCCGAGCAGGCAACCTAAGCAAAGACGACCTGAGCCATTCCCAGACCAGAACAGTAGTAGATTTAATCTGCGACCGAACTCTAGACCTTTACCAGCGTGGCTTAAAAAAAGAAATCCTTACCGTAGATAACCACGCCGACGGCGTTTACCTCTATCTTAAGCTGAAGAGACAGGACCCATCACGCGCTGAGAAGGTACTGGCTTTGCTCAGAGCCAATGGCGGCAATAATGCAGGCATTCGCATAGGAGCAGTCGACGAAGTGGGGAACGTACATGCCGACCAATTCTGGCAGCACTACTCTTTCGGCAACGTGCTCCAGCGGAAATTCGGAGATATCTGGCTGGACACAACAGACCCGTTGATGCAAGGCCTCAAAGGCAGAAAGGGATTACTCAAGGGACGTTGTGCCAAATGTCATTACTTTGAGCTGTGCAATGGCAACCTGCGAGTGCGAGCCGAGGCAGTCTTCGGTGATGTCTGGGCTGAAGATCCTGCATGCTATCTGACAGATGATGAGATTGGACTAGCTCAATGACAAAGGAAACAGTTAGAGAGAGCCGAGTAAAAAAAGAAACCATCATTCCCAGATTACAGATGGTAGCCTGGGAAATAACCCGAAGCTGCAATTTGTTTTGTGCTCACTGTCGGTCATCTTCCACCGCTGGTGCGTATGAAGGCGAACTTTCCACAGAAGAATGCCTCCACCTGATAGATGGCATACTGGAGGTGGGCAAGCCTGTTCTAATACTAAGCGGCGGTGAACCGCTTGTGCGCCATGACCTTTTTCAAGTAGCAGCATATGCCGTGAATAAAGGGCTTAGAGTAGTTATGGGCACAAATGGAACTCTCATCAATGATGACATTACCGCTAAACTTAAGGAGACTCCCATATCAAGGGTAGCAATAAGCATAGACTTTCCTACAGCTGAGCTCCAGGACAAGTTCCGAGGCAAATCAGGTGCTTTTCAAGCAGCCCTCTCAGGTATAGCCAGATTGCGCCAGGCAGGTGTGGAGGTGCAAATCAATAGTACCATCACCAAGTTAAATGTCCAGTACCTAAATGAACTTTTGACTCTTGCTCTTGAGTCAGGGGCAGTTGCCTTCCACCCATTTATGCTGGTGCCGACAGGTCGGGGCAAGGGATTGGAGACAGTAGAAATGTCACCACAGGAATATGAACAAACTCTAAATTGGGTCTACGATAAGCAAGTTGAACTGGGTGATAGCATGTTTTTCAAACCAACTGATGCGCCTCATTATCAGCGAATAATGAGACAGAGAGCCAGAATAGTTAATAATCAGGTAACATCACTCGGTGAGAAAACTACAATTGAAGCTGGGAATGAAGCCTTGAGCTCCATAACGCGCGGTTGTCTAGCTGGCACCAGTTTCTGCTTCATCTCTCACCGAGGCAGCGTGCAGGGATGTGGCTACCTTGATGTGGAAGCCGGTAGCATAAGAGATAAGAGCTTCGAACAAATCTGGTCCAATGCTACGCTATTCCACAAACTAAGAGATCTGTCTAATATAAAAGGGAAATGTGGTATTTGCGAATGCAAGATGGTCTGTGGCGGCTGTCGAGCCAGAGCCTACGAATCCACCGGTGATTACCTCGAGGCTGAGCCGTACTGCATATATCAGCCGTCAGCACTTCGAAAGAAGAGTTAGCTATAAGCCATGGAATTAGATAACATAGATAAAAATCTGCTCAATATCATTCAAGCTGAGTTCCCTCTGGCCAGAGAACCATTCGCTGCTCTGGGGTTACTTCTGAATATAGGCAATGACGAGGTAATCAGGAGAATCGAACAGTTAAAAACAGACAGAGTTATCCGCCTCATAGGCCCCGTCTTCAATCCAAGAAGACTCGGCTACCAGACTACTCTGGCAGCAATGAAAGTACGAGCGGAGCAATTGAATGAGGCAGGTCAAATCATTAGTACACATCCGACGGTGAGCCATTGCTACGAACGTGACCATGATTTCAGACTCTGGTTCACATTAGCTATGCCTAAAACCGCTGACATGGAGACAGAAATAGACAGATTAGGCAGCAGCATCAAGGCTGAGGCAACACTAAACCTGCCAGCAGTAAAAACCTTCAAAATAGGGGCTTACTTCAACCTTGGTGGTCATACCAAATCAGCACCAGGTACGGTCAACTATAACAACCAGACCTCAGACACAGACCTCGAACTATCTCCTACTGACAAGGCTGTTATCAACGAATTGCAGCAAGACCTACCCCTCAGTGAAAAACCATTCGACCTGATATCGGAAAGGCTTTCGATGAATTCGGACGAATTTCTAAGCCGCTGTCAGGCTCTTTTACAGCGCAGAATCATGCGACGCTTCAGCGCCTCCATCAGCCATAACAAGCTCGGATATACAGCCAATGCAATGGCTTGCTATAAAGTACCATCCGACTCCATAGAGTCGGCAGGCAAGAAGATAGCCACGTTTCCAGAGGTAAGTCACTGCTACGAAAGGCAGACTTGTTCCATATGGCCTTATAACCTGTTTGCCATGATACATGGTGACACAAAAGAGACTTGCCTAGCCATAGCTGATAGAATATGTTCCGACACCGGACTTGATAGAAATATGCTAATATTGCTTTTCAGCACCAAAGAGGTAAAAAAGACAAGGATACAATACACAGTATGAAAAGACTTAAGGGAATATGTCCATACTATCCGATTTCACTCAATGTTCAAGGCAAGAAGTGTCTTGTGGTCGGTGGAGGCAATGTGGCACTACGAAAGGTAGAGGCACTTATGGAGCACGGCGCTGATGTAGAGATTGTCAGCCCCAGTTTCTGCCCAGAGCTAACTAAGTTAGCAAAAGAGGAAGCTATCCGAGCCATTCACAGAAACTACAAGCCAGAAGATTTAAAGGATGCCTTTCTTGCCATAGCCGCGACCGATGATGTCAACGCAAATGAAAAGGTGGCTGCTGAGGCAAGACGATTGGGAATATTAGTAAACGTAGTGGATGACCCGAATAATTCTGACTTTATTGCACCCTCATATTTCAGGCGTGGCGACATTATTGTCGCCATATCTACATCCGGCAAAAGCCCGGCTCTAGCCCGAAAAATCAGGAGCGAGCTGGAAAAAAATTTCCAGGCTGAATATGCTCAATTAGCCCTAGTCGCTGATGAGGTCCGCTCTGAGCTAAAAAAACAGGGGGTTACAGTAAGTAATGACGCCTGGCAAAAAGTTCTGGACCTGAACTCGCTCATCGAACTACTTAGGCGAGGTAAAACCCAGCAAGCCAAGGAAATCATGCTCAGCAAATTAAAGATACTGGAACAACAGTAGCTATGAACAAGCTGTCCAGGATTCAGGTTCACGTTGTGGGTGTAAATCACAGCACAACGCCAATTGCAATCAGAGAGAGGCTGGCGGTAAGCAATGACCATATCTCCGATGCCTTCAGCCTACTGCACGAATATGTGCCCCAGGGACTCATACTGTCTACCTGTAACCGCATTGAAGTCTATTCCGTCACAGAAGGCAGTAGTTCTCCCAAACCAAACACAGACTTCCTCAAAGCCTGGGCCAGTATCTCAGATGCCGATTTACTTCCATACATTTACTGCTACCAGGATGAAGCAGCAGTAAAACACCTCTTCTGTGTAGCTTCCGGGCTTGACTCCATGATTATAGGCGAGTTCGAGATTCTGGGGCAGGTGAGGCAAAGCTTGGAAGAAGCCAAGAAAGCCCATATGGTAGGCCATCAGCTCCTAAAACTCATCCATCAAGCGCTCAGAGTAGGTAGAATGGTAAGAGAAAAAACTGGAATCAGTCGAAATGCTCTTTCCGTGAGCTCTGTAGCAGTTGAGTTAGCAGCTAAAGCCATCGGCGATTTGAGTAAATGCAAAGCACTTGTCATTGGTACTGGCGAAGCAGGAAGATTGGTAGCCAAGGCGCTAAAAGAAAGGGGCATTGCACAGATTACCACTACCAGCCGTTCGTATGAAAAAGCTTCAGAGCTTGCCTCTACGCTGGACGGAAGCTCAGTTGATATAGGTCATCTTGGTCAAGAGCTAACCAACTGTGACATAGCCATCAGCTGCACTGGAGCACCACATCTTATACTTGACATGAAAACATTAGAAAATGCTATGTCGGTTCGCTCTAATCACCCACTGGTAATTATTGATATCGCCGTCCCTAGGGATGTCGAGCCCGAAGTAGGAAATATTAGCAATGTATTTCTCTACGATATCGACGATTTCACCCATCTATCTGAACTAAACCGCAAACAGAGAGAAACTGAGACTCATAAGGCTATGAAAATTGTGGAGTCTGAGGTTAAAAGATTTATCGCCTCGTGGCGAGATATGGAAGCAAAACCAGTAATCAGTAGTCTGGTAAAGAAAGCTGAACGCATACGCCGAAAACAGCTTGATATGACTCTGAAGAAACTGGGACGGCTTTCCGCAGACGAGCGGGAAAACCTAGATGCTATGACCAAAGCCATAGTGCAAAAAATGCTTCACGACCCTATTCAGCATCTCAAGGAAAATGCCCACAGTAAAGAGGATTATATCAGTCTGGTTAATGAGCTTTTCCGACTCGACAAGGACAAGCCTGAATGAGGGAAATCATTATCGGCACCCGCGGCAGCAAATTAGCCGTTATTCAAACCGAGTGGTTACTGACAAAACTCAAAGAAGTATACCCTGAACTGAAAACCAGACTTATCAAAATAACAACCAGAGGTGACCGATACAGCACTACCGCTCTCGATAAATTCGCCGGGCAAGGGATATTTGTCAAAGAACTGGAAAAAGCTCTAATAGACGGCAAAATCGACTTAGCCGTCCATAGTCTCAAGGATTTACCAACGGAAATTCCTGATGGCCTTATTCTGGGTGCAATAACCACCAGACTTGACCCTAGAGATGTCCTTGTTTCCAGACTTGGAAGGATTGCCGAACTTGTTCCAGGTTCAAATATAGGTACAGGAAGTCACAGGCGGGCTGTACAACTGCACGCCATTCGTCCTGACATTAAGGTGTGCAATATACGAGGAAACATAGATACACGACTACAAAAAGTTTCGAACGGAGCAGTTGATGGCATCATCATAGCTGCTGCTGCCATGATACGACTTGGCTGGGAAGATAGAATAACAGAGTATTTACCAACAGATCATTTCACACCAGCAGTGGGACAAGGAGCGTTAGGGTTAGAAATACGCTCAGGAGACAAAGAAATCGCATCGATTGCCAGCAAGATAAACCATAAACCGACGCGGCAATGCATAATCGCCGAACGAGCATTTCTAGAAACGCTTGGTGGTGGCTGCCGTGCCCCAATAGCTGCCCTCGGAACAGTTTCAGATGGTAAATTGAAACTCGATGGTATGGTGGCCAGCGCCGATGGTACACACATTCTGCGCGCCTCAGAAGAAGGAAGCGCTTTAACTCCAGAGCAAACTGGAAAACGCTTGGCAGATAAATTGACTGATATGGGAGCAATGCAATACATTGCTAGGTAAAAGTCTCAGTGAGCGAGCCTAACACGGACAGGCATAGAGGTAGTCTGTGTGTTTATGATCATCCTACGGCTTTAGCGACTCCTCAGGTAATCCAGCAACATCGACGCCATCGATATTAACAACATAGTATGAAGAACCAGACCCTGACAGGCCAAGGCTCTTCTTCACCGCCAAGTCATCTGCAGAGACTATGAAATTTTCAACAATGACACCGCTTTTACCTTCATATTTTTCGAAATTTGGATCTTTGGTTGATATGATAGTTACTTTTTGTCCTACTGTGTATTTTGCCTGCTCCATCGCATCAACTCCTTTTGCACATTAAGCATACTAAAATAAATATCAAGCGGAATTCACATTGATTCCGCCTAACGCAGACATTAAACAATTGGTGATTTAACAAGCCAACCAAGATTAAATTTGACCATACTTCCCGGTGGTAAATCAAGCGACAGTGCAGCAAGCAGACAACTCTCCTGATATATCTTCTCTATACCACCTTCTGAATTGGAAATGCTTTCCACAGGTAACAGCCACAATTTTACCTTGGGACTAGCCGTCAATTCCATCTCTATGCCCAGCTGCCGATTACCCAAGGTTATCCTCTCAACATCTGTCAATTCGCCACAGGAATCCAGATGATGGTCATCCAGAGCAATGCCGGGTACTCTATAATAAGCCTGCTCATTATGACCACCGCCAAGCAAGTTTATGTTACATTCACTGCCAAAAACAGTCTGAATAGATGAGCCGCTTACGTTTTTCAACTGATAGCTTACATTCATCCTGTCTTCTCCAGCCACCAATCTTATTTCTTTTTGCACCTCAAAGGGTAAACTTTTTGATTGAATCTGTAAAGCTCCGACACGCTTCAATAAAATCTTCAATTCATCACTCTTCCGTACTACAGAGAACTCATAAGGTTGAGCAACAAAGTTCCCCAGCTCATCATAAGACTGATTGGCAAATTCCTCCAGATTAGTGCCCGGGCCAAAGAAGTGGTCAACAAGACTGGAGCGTAGATATTTGTCATAGATTAACTGCCCCAAAGAGTCTTTCTCTTTCACTCTTATAAGGTCATGTATGCTGGGAATAGAACCCCCCTCACGTGTCTGCTTCTCAGAAGGTGGCTCAACGAGAACTTTGTGATAAGCTTCCGGCCTTCTGGCTAACGTGCTAAACACATTATAGTTGTGACAACGAATGTCCCATTCAAAGATAGAGCCACCTTCCGCCGGGCTCAAGTAAACAGAAAAGCGGTCACTATCGACCAGCAGTTCTTCGACACCGTCATCATCAAAGTCGAGCTTCCGCCATTCCAGCCAACTCTTGCTTGAACGGAAGGTTTTCCCCAACCATGAGCGAGGCTGATGGATTATGCTGTCAGCCTTATTCTCTGCCTGAACAAGATAGCTATAGTTGGTTGCTCGAATATCGGCCAGATAAATCCCGCCAAAAACACCATGCCAGTACGGACAATTGCACTGTGCTTTCCATAGTTCTTGCATTCCGCAGTCGTCTTTACTGATAGCACGAGCTTGATAAACTTTATCATGTACGCGGAGCATCTTCTTGTGCATCCTATTTATCTCCGGGTATTTGACTAAAAAATTACGCCACAGGCCACTGTACATGAATTGAGTAATATTCTGATTCCCCTCAGCTTCAAGCTGCCGTTTAAGATTAGTATATTCCCAAGATTTATCGGCTGGCAGAGACCACTCCAGCATCTCATCATAAGAAGCACAGGGCAAATAAATTCTACCTTGAGGTGGAAACTGATTAACATATTCGCCAAGAGGAATGGTATAGAGCCAGTCATGATTGGCTTCTAACGCAGTAAAAAAATTGTCTATCCACCCATTTTGCCAGCAATAATCATAAGTTCCTGGCCAGATACCGAATTTCTCGCCATCATCACCCAATATCGCAACCTTACCCTCTTTGTCCGAAGCTTCGCTTTCCAGATAGCTAAGAACTGCATCAACATCGTGCCATGGTATTGAATAGCGCAGACGCTTGCTGATAGGAAACACCTTTACTGAAAAACCTTGCTCCTCAGTGAGATAGTAGCCAAAAAGACTTCCTTCATCCAGCCCCAGCGACTTAAAAGCATTATCGTCAACCAGCGTCCACTGTACTCCTGCATTAGCTAGACTTTTAGGCAAATGCGGCTCCCAAACCCGCTCCGCTAACCACAGCCCAGTCGGACTCATGCCAAATCGTCGCTTTATAAAAACAGCCATCTTCTCAATCTGCCCTAACTTATCGGCCTCTGGAATGGATGGTAGAATAGGCTCATAGTAGGCACCACCCATTATTTCCACCTGATTCCGGCTTACAAGTCCAGCCAGTCGGTCAAGAAATTTAGGGTGGTTTTGCTCCAACCAATCAATAAGACAACCGCTATAATGCAAAGAAAGCCGCACAGCAGGATACCGCTCCAATGCCTCGACCATAGGCAAATAGGCTTGCTGGTAAGCCTGCTCGAAGACCCAGGGGAAGTTACCCAGCGGTTGGTGATTATGGAGGGCTAAACCAAGATAAATTTGTTTTAACAAATGCTCACTTACCAGATTATGCTTTCTTTTTCTTATTCTTCTTATCCTTAGTGACTTTCAATAGAACCTTATCTCCGATTATATCGACATTCTTCGGAGATACTGTCACTTTCTTGGTCCATCCTTTTTTAACTAAAATACCAGTAATCGTCGCTTCTTCGATATCCAAGTCTACATCCACAACCTTGCCCACTACTTTAGCATTGGCATCAATAACTTGTTTCCCGAATAACTCTTTTGCCTTCATCTGCTATCTACCTCCTTATCACTTAATATTTGGTTTTTTATATACTTGATAAACATGATAGTTGTTGATTACATAATTAACCTTGACTTCTTACACGAACCCATTTCAACATGCTATTTCATACACAGGTTATTGTGAAGCCCTCCGTTTTAACTCAGGCCATTTTAGGATCCGATTAAGAAAGTGGTTACAAGCCTCATCCTCGGTTTCAAAGATATTGAGTTTTATTTTTTCCCCTCTCTCAAAATAATAAACTTCCCATTTGTCTTGTCCCCTATCTAATATCAGCCTATCGTCATCTCCAACTAATCCATAAAGAGAATACGCACGCTTAATGACACCCTCCTTTTCGAGTATATTCTCTAATTCTTCTCTATTCATTGTCTTACCCTTATAAAATGTCTAATATTTTTACCCTTAACAACTAATCCATATACAGGCTATCTGTGATCTGGACAAATATATGCCTTGCTGCTAAAGCCTTATAATAATATTCCTTTTTCAACTCAGGTTTACTACTGCTAGCAGATATCACTTTATAAGCATTCAGCAAAGCTTCGCGCTGGAGATTTAAGCCACGATAGACCATATTTACATCCCACATCGGTTTTTTGCTCGCCCACCAGAACTGACAACTATGCAGCGCAGCATCCATGGTTGTCCTGGCAACACTGGCAAATTTAGAACTGGTGTCATTGTCCGCTAGTTTTGTCGCTTTGTGGGTCATATCCATCGCAATATAAAGATGTTCCCATTGCATCCGATGCACCGGATTACTCTCGTCCTTCCATAAAGGGTAATAATTCTGCATTTTTATATCATCGGCAGAAGTGCTCCAGGATGATGGGTTCGGCTCAACTTGTTTGCCTCGGGGGAAAATATCGAGCAGCTCACTAATGGTGACTATTTTTATCTGCCTATCCTCTTTATCTTTCTCAAACTCGAACAGTCGTCGGTGCTGTTCGGCAAGAGGTCTTTGCTCATGCATAGCTTTATCGTCAATTTGTATTGGCTCAAGGGTCTCGAAAATCTGTGCCAGGAACAATTTGTCCCAATGCTGAATATGATGCCCGAAGGTCTCAGCATCCATAGCAGTAACAACATATATATCATCCTGGCCGTTATACAGACGTTTTAGATGCTCAATAAAACCGGGGCCATCAATATTCCGAAAGCTAATCTTATTGCTCAATATATCATCACGGAAAAAAACAGCCATTCTATCATTTTTCCCACTGATCTCGTGAATCACATTCATCGGCCAGGCTACGGGACAGGCAATGCCACTGAGAATAACCCATACATGATGTGATTCAATGATCGGATCAACTATATCCTTAGAATAACACATCTCCGGAGGAAAGAAGCCTCGAGGAACATACACATCACCAAAGTAATTGCGATTGGTCTCATAATTGATCCGGATTTGTCTTTCCACCTCTTTCGTTGGTATCAGAGGCAATACCGGATGATATTTACCTGAACCGGTAAATTCAATTTGTCCTTCCTCAGCCAATTTGCGCAAATTACCCAATACATCAGAATAACCGCACTGCCCTAGCATCTCAGTAAGCACACCATTGATATTAATGGTAGCATGCGCATGCGGAAATTCGCCGAAGACTTCCAACAATGGGCGGTATGCCTCATTGCTTATTTTCATCAGCATGCTAGTGGTTTGAGTCGGAGGTTGATAGAAATGGAAAAGTGGAGCCCAGTAAATCATGCTTTTTCCCTATTTCCCAACTGCTGGTCAAAAACATAAGCAGCAGCACCGATCACTCCGGCACTACTGCCAAGACGAGCCCGAACAATGCGCACCGTCCTAGTAGGTAGTTTAAAAGCCCTCTCTCTCACCACCTTCCGAGCTGGTTTCAATAGCATGTCACCCATTTTAGACAAGCCACCGCCAACAACAATCAGTTCAGGATTAAAGATGTTAACAAAATTAGCAAAACCCACTCCAAGATAATTGGCAGCGTCACGCACTATATTAGCAGCTAATTGGTCACCTAGTCTTGCTGCTATTTCCACGGTCTCCGCAGTAATGCTCTCTAATCTGCCATCAACAAGTTCTATGATAGAACTCTTCTCCCCTTGATTTATGCGTTCCACGGCTTTTCTAGCCACAGCCCAACCCGAAGCCAGAGCCTCGAGACAACCGAAATTACCGCAATGGCATTGAGGTCCATCAACCTCTATAGTTATATGGCCCAGCTCTGCAGCACAGCCATCAGCACCGGAGTAAAGTTCGCCGTTTACGATTATACCACCACCAATACCAGTGCTCACGGTAAGATAAATAATATTGGTAAATCCTCTTCCAACCCCAAAGCGATGCTCACCCAGAGCAGCAGCATTGGCATCGTTTATTATATAAGTAGCAACACCCAGCTTTTTAGCCAGAAAGTCGCGCAGCTGAACATTGTGCCAACGCGGTAAATTAGGTGAAGTGGTCACGATTCCTTTCTTCGCGTCCAGGATTCCGGCAGTAGCAACACCAAGGCCAATCAATTCAGAGGTCTTGAGCTGTGCTTGAGCCATAGCCCCATTCACAGCAGATAATATTCTATCGATTACAACTCCTGGACCTCTATCAGCCATGGTCAGGCAATATTTGCGTGATAACACTTTGCCATCAGGTAAAACTACAGCGGCCATAATCTTGGTGCCACCCAAATCCACGGCTAATACCGGCCATTCACCACTTATCATCACGATTTACTAAACTCCAGAGCCTTACGATAAAGAGCTTCATATTTCCTGGCAGAGGCTTGCCAAGAGAAATCTAGTGCCATTATACGTAGCATCAGATTATGCCAAGCCTTTATTTTGTAGCTATTCACCGCCTGCTGAATAGCAGCCAGCATGGCTTCAGAAGCATAGTCCTGAAAGACAAAACCACTGCCTTCACTGAGGTCTTGAGTCAATTCCTGAACTGTATCGACCAAGCCACCGGTGTGACGAACTATAGGCACAGCCCCATATCTCATGGAGATAAGTTGCCCCAGGCCACAGGGTTCGAACCGAGACGGCATTAAAAACACGTCACAGCCCGCATAAATAAGACGGGCCAAGGCATCATCAAACTCAATAAACACAGCCAACCGTTGGGGATATCTACTGGCTGTCTGCCTGAGCAAATCATGATACTCCTCCCTACCATTGCCCAGAATAACCATCTGGGCTTCTGTCTTCTGGAATAGAGGATCAAAGCTGGCAGTCAAGATATCAAGACCCTTTTGCTCATCAAGACGTGAAACCATTCCGACAAGCGGTACTGTAGCATCCTCAGTAAAACCGGCCCATTTCTGGAGAGCCAGCTTGTTTCCAATCCTTTTATCTATCGTGGAAACATCATACCTATTTGGTATGAAAGCGTCAGTTGCGGGATTGAATTCACCGTAGTCCAATCCGTTTACTATGCCAAAGAGCCTATTCTGCCGATAGCGTAAGAGATACTCGAGCCCAGCACCATACTCGGGAGTTAATATTTCACCAGCGTAAGTTTCACTGACTGTGGTCACCACATCAGCCCAAAGTATTCCCTGACTCATAAAATTGAGCGGCGGGTCAGGCGCATCGGCTGGGCGCAATCGCCAATCACTCTCCAGTCCGGTATCAACCAAGAAATTGCCGTCAAAAAATCCTTGATAGGCTAAATTATGAATTGTAAAAATCGAGGCATAATGATAGCCGCTTTTCTTCAGCCACAAGGGAATCAACGCAGTATGCCAGTCATGGCAATGAACTATATCGGGCTGCCAGTCCAACTCAGGCAACATATTCATAACAGCCTGACCGAACAAGAAAAAACGCCTCAACTCATCTTTGCCATACACCTCTGTGGAATTGTGGAATTCATGGCTATCCAGCAAATAAACCTTGACACCACTATCAAGCTCGGTTAACTTCAACGACACTGGTTCAGTTGCCTTCATTACCTCTATATTCAAATTGTCGATTACCAGTGACACAGGAAACTCGCCAGCGTCGATAATACCATATCTAGGCATAATCACCCGCACGTCATGACCCGTCTCAATAAGTGCTTTGGGCAAAGAGCCAATGACATCTGCCAAGCCACCTACCTTCACCAATGGAGTGGCTTCTGCGGCAACAAAGAGGACATTCATGAACTGACTTTACCTTCCCTGTCAGCAAAAGAACGATAGTCTATGTCTGGAAAAATATTGTCCAGCTCCCATATTTGATTGCACAGGGCCAAGGCCGCTTTGTCTGCACGCCCTGACTCAGCTATATCAGTCAATTTTTGAAATCGATTCACGTGTTCCAGAAAACGATTCTCTGCATAATGACGAGCCTGGCCGGTGGTTATTAAAAATGGCCAGTCGCTCGATTGCATCAATACCAATTCTCTGGCCGCCTGATTCAGTATTTTCTTCATTCCACCATCGGCTTCAGGATACCTGGCTACAAGTTCTTCCATCTTCAATGAAGCCTCATTGATAATCGGCCAAATCCAGTCAGTGTCGGCATTCTGCCAAGTGAAATGCCCACCTCCCAACCCCCAAGAACTCTCAGGTAAGGCTAATACATCCTCCGGTGGATGTTTTTTAATGAACTCGCTGGCCGTAGTCAGTTCCACCACTTCTATGTTACTCACATGACGCAGAACCTGTTGCAACCAGTCAACACCTTCAAACCACCAATGACCAAAAAGCTCAGTATCATAAGCTGCAGAGATAATGCCAAATTTGCCGGTTTCCTGATAAAAATGGGTAATCAATTCCTCGACTAAATGGGCATAATGAGAGCTATGCTCAGCAACGCGCTGAGCGGCCCAATACGGATCATAATATTCCTTATAAGCCAAGTCCACTTTAGATCCGGTAACTTTCCAGTATTGAAGTCCGGAGATACCATCTTTCTTATGAAACTCACGATAATTAAAGTCTCCCGGGTAACCCCATTCAGCAGACCACACCTGCATGCTAGTTCGATCATCCCTGCCTATTACAGCAACCTCCGGTGTCCTAACCCAATAAGGCAAATAGGTCGTTCTCTGCGTCGGCTCAGAACATTGTGACAGCGGCACTACGTAGCGGCGCGATATACCGGCATAGGGACCAATAACTTCCTCTCTGGCCTTACCTACAGGCTCCCCACCCTCTACAGTATGAGTTTCAGCAAAGAAACAGGTCAAGCCTAATTGAGCCAGAAAAGATTCCAAACCAGGCTTAACATAACTCTTGCCTGAGCTATCAACATAATATGCGGGACGATAACCACACTCAGGGAGCCAAACGGATGACGGGTCTACACCAAAATGTCGCTTATAGCTTGTCCTGCCCGTGTGCAATTGCCCATATATAGAGGAATCACGCTCAAGCAAAGGCAAATAAGCATGCGTAGCGGCACTGGTGGTTATCTCCAAATAGTCTTCATCTTGTAGTTTTTTAAAAGCAGAGACTATACCACGCTCAAATCTCTCATTAAAAGTAGTCAGCACACGTTTATAGTAGTCAAGATAGAACTGAGCTAAGTAAAGCAGATGGCCTTCTCCAGCTTTATCAAATCGCTCTACGTCCCCCTGGGCTCGATGGATTTTGTCCTCAATAAACTCCGCCAAATGGCCGATTACTAACGGGTCAGCCAGCTGCTCAATCAGAACTGGCGTGATGCCCAACGTCAACTTAAAAGAGCAGCCTTCTTGTTTAAGGTCATAAAGGGCATTAAGGAGCGGAATATAGGTCTCTGAAGCCGCTTCATGTATCCATTCCTCGCCATGAGGCCAACGTCCAGCATTGCGACAATAAGGGAGATGACTATGCAAAACAAACGTAAATCCTCCGACTTTCATTTTACCTCCTATAATGGATGACGCCTTGGTCTCTTACTAGCCACGCTTTCCCCGCTGGGAATATCCTTAGATGAAAAATCAACCCTATCTACCCAGCATCCGATTTTGCAATTGCGGCCTATCTTGACCCCGCTCGGTATTTTGGCTCCTTTGCCAACCACGGTTATACCAGAGTTAAGGTTATCTATTTCTTCTTTGTTGGGTGTCAAGTCATCACCATGACCAACTTGACTGCCATTACTAATCCAAACCTGTTTATCAACAATAGACTTGTCGACGGTGGCTCCTTCACCAACAGTAGTATCATCAAAAATGATCGAATCTATTATTACAGCCCCGTCTTCAACAAACACACCGGGGAAGATAATAGATCTTTCCACACGGCCATTAATAATGGCGCCATTGGATACAAGGCTCTTGGTTATCTGAGCATTTGGCCCAAGTTTCGCTGGGGGTCTATCTCGATGCACAGTCCGAACTTCAGCCGATGTGTCATAAAGGTTCAGGTCAGGCAGATCAGCGATCAAATCCATATTAGCCTGCCAATATGATTGTATAGTTCCAACATCGCGCCAATAGCCACGAAACCTGTAACCATAGACCTTGTGCTTACCAATGATTTCCGGCAAAATGTCTTGTCCGAAATCATGTCCGCCTTTTCCCTGAGCATACTCCTCAAGACAGTTGATAAGAACACTTTTGTCAAAAACATATACACCCATCGAGGCCAGATTGCTTTTTGCGCTCCTCGGCTTTTCTTGGAAGCTGATCACACGTTCATTATGATCCAGCGTAATGATGCCAAATCTCGAAACTTCCGGCAGAGGCACCTCAGTCACTGCCACAGTAACATCAGCCTGCCTGCTACGATGGGCATTTATCATATGGTCATAGCGCATAGTATAAATGTGATCACCAGATAGAATAAGGACTTCATCAACTTTTTGGTCTTCCACATAATACAGGTTCTGATAAACAGCATCAGCCGTGCCCTTGTACCAGTCCCGAGTCGACCGGCTTAAAAAGGGCTGAAGCAGGACGACTCCACCGGTAGTCCTGTCCAGGTCCCATGGTCTACCAACGCCGATATGCTGAGCCAGAGAGCGAGGATTAAATTGAGTAAGTACAGCCACGTTACAAATTCCGGAACTGGCACAATTGCTCAAAGTGAAATCGATAATTCGATATTTGCCACCGAAGGGAACTGCTGGTTTAGCTCTCTCCGCAGATAAAATACTCAACCGCTCGCTGGCACCACCAGCTAAAACCATAGCTAGTACTCGGTTCATATCATCACCTCCCCACTGGCTTCATTTTTCATTTTAACCCAGATTCGCTTCGAATGTCGAACTGAACGTTACTATACAAAAGTTCAATAGATACACCGTGTAGAAAACTCTGTCCCATTTTGTTAGAATCCAGAGAGGAAGGGGACAATTATGGATTGGACACCATTTACCAATTGGCTCGCAGAGCACGGTCTACGTATCCTGCTCATTATCGCCATCTCAGGGATTTTCTATTATCTACTGCGCCACTTTGTGCCCATCATGGTAAAGAGAACCGTATCACGAACCATGGCAGGAAAGTCAAAAACGGCCATAAAGAAAAGAACCGATACTCTGAGCGATGTCTTTATCGAGACCGGGATGATCTTTGTCGGCATAATTGCCATTTTCACGATCATCTCCGAGCTGGGAATAAATATAGCTCCAGCATTAGCTGGGCTTGGCGTCGCTGGCATTGCTGTCGGCTTCGGTGCACAGACCCTGGTCAAAGATATATTCAACGGCGTCCTCATCCTGTTGGAAAACCAGTACGGCATAGGAGACGTTGTCAAAATCGCTGGAATAGAGGGGTTAGTCAAGGACATCAGTCTGCGAAGAACAGTACTCAGAGACCTGGATGGCATAGTCAACAGTATTCCCAACAGCGAGGTTATGGTTGCCAGCAACTACACTAAAGACTGGTCGCGGGTGAACATGAATATATCGGTGGGCTATAGCGAAGACCTCGACCATGTTATTAAAGTCATCAACAAGGTGGGTAAAGAAATAGCTAAAGACCCTGAGTGGAAGTCTCGAATTCTGAAAGCACCAGAGGTGCTGAGAGTAGATGAGTTTGGAGATTCTGGTATTATCATAAAGATACTTGGTGAAACACAACCATTGGAGCAGTGGGATGTCATGGGAGAATTACGACTCAGGCTGAAAAAAGTCTTCGACAGAGAGGGAATCGAGATACCCTGGCCCCACATCAAACTCTTCTTCGGTCATGCTCCTGAAATCGAAGCCAAAAAATTGGTAGATAAAAGTTCACCAATCACACCGCGAGTTAAACAGTCAAACCAGAAAAAAAGACGCGGTAAATTGCCACCAAGCCAAGACTAGGAACTAAAAGTAGGTTCAAACTTGCCCTAGCTCAACAACCAGAAGGTCAAGGGCTAGGTCACCATCATATTTCCCCGTCTTAATAGCAATATCAGCTTCCAGGAGCTTGTGATAGGCACTCTTTATCCGCTCTAAAGTATAAGCCTTGGCTTGTCTTGCTGCCTTCTCCAGGCTATAGCTTGGAACCATCTCCGCCTTATCCTGAACTCCGGCTCGAGATTTTTTTTTGCCCAAGTCTTTCGCCATAACTATTAAACGAAGCTGCCTCGTAATCATAGCCAGGACATATGCAGGAGAAGCACCATCCTGAAGCAATCGATGGAGCAATTGCTGAGCCACTTTTCTTCGCCCTTCAAGAATAGCATCCACCAGAGCGAAGATATTAGCCTCGCGGGCATAACTGGTTACCTGTTTGACACTTTCCTCGGTGATAACCTGACCTGAGCAATAGGAAAGCAGCTTATCTACTTCGCTGCTAATAGTCCATAAATCAGCACCGACAAGCTCAACCAGCAGCTTAACCGCTCCTGAGGAGATAGTGCCACCGCCTTGTTTCACCCGCTCTTGTATCCAGTCGCTCAGGTCTCTATCACTTAATGGAGCAAAACCTTCTATTTTGGCCAGCGACGACACAGATTTCAACAAACGATTGCTAGCCTTAACCTCGCCATCAATTAAAACTAGTACAGTGGTCGACGGCATCTGTCTGACGTATTCGGCCAGCTCCATCCACTCTTTCATTGCTGAATCGGTCTTCGCCTTAGGACGCGCTGCTCGCTGTTCTGACCCAGGCCTTGACTCAAAACGTGCTAACAAGCCCCTAACAATGACCAGCCTGTGCGAACATAAAAATGGGACTACACTACAAGCATCCTTAAGCTGGTTTAAATTTAGCTGCTGGCCATCTAAAACGCTGGTATTAACAGCCAGCATCTCTTTGTCACCCAGCTCGTTTTTTATCCCCTCCAGGGCT
>CP070642.1:414941-419291 GCA_020354105.1 Chloroflexota bacterium
GTAGGTCCAGGCATGTGGAACACCAGCTATATTGACGACCCGGTACTGAACAAAGCACGGGAAGATATGATGGCAGCCTTCCCTGATGAAGCAAAGGCGGATCAGATACATCGGGAGCTAATGCCTTATCTGCTGGAGCAAGCTTATGTGATACAGGTGCCAGCCGGGAAACAGTATCGCTTCTGGTGGCCATGGTTAAAGAATTATAGTGGAGAGCTTTCGTTGGGCTATTACAACCTCCAGAATTTTGCCAAGTATGTGTGGATTGACCAGGAGTTGAAGGATTCAATGCTCGGCAAATAGGGCTTGGTGACCGGCTAACCAGATAACGTTGAAACACCAAACTGAAGACAGGCAGCAGGTAGGTGGGTTAGAGTAGGAATTACCTGCTCAACTTTGCAAGCTCAAGCCTATAGCAGAAATGCGTTATAGGTACCTTGATGGCGTGGTTTTCCACGATTGGTAACTATTGACTGTAATGCGAAATGTAGGCTGAACGCAACTGCTGCAGGGCCGAAACGAGACATTGTCTATCAAGCAGGAATTTAGATTGTTTTATAAATGGCCACCTATTTGGGGGATGCCATATACTACTTGTGAAAACACCTCAGCCCGACTCTGCAGCAGGTCAATAGTATCTATAAAAAGAACAGGCTCTGTAAGTTTGACAAGCTACACAGAATCCTGATAATCTGCCTCAAATAGTGGAGGTAAAAATATGAGTATCTCAACTGCTCAGACGACAGATAAAAAAATGCCCGCATCTACCAGGATAATGAGACTAAAGGAACGCCTACTTTCAAGTCCCTGGGAAGCGGATATTGAGCGGGCACGATATTACACAAGAACCTGGAGGAAGATGGAAAACGCCCCACCGGCTATGCGTGCGGCACAGGCATTGAAGGAAACATTTCAGAATATGACTATCAGGATTGAGGATGACGAACTACTGGTTGGGGTAAAAACTGGTAAAAATTTTGCGGGTTCATTGGGAATTGAAAGACACCTACCGAGTGTAGCAATTCAGCTGGCAATACTACTACGAGGAAAGAAAATGGATGACATCGATCCATTTTTACTCTACGTAGGAGGACACAGCAAGGAGTTCGACCGGGAAATATATAACATGCCGGAGGAAGTTTATCGTGAGTTAAAAGAGGAAATTCTCCCCTATTGGCGTGGTAAAGACCTCAGGAGCATGAAACTTGCGCTTTGGAAAAAACGAGGAATCGATATGGACACGACCGAAATAGCGCATTCTATAGAGATGCAAGGTCATATTATCATCGGGCTTAAGCGGGTGCTTGACATCGGCTTCAAAGGTATATCCGAGTGGGCGGGAAAAACCCTCAAGAGTCTTAAGGAAACTGATAAGGATTACCATCAACGGAAGGATTTCCTAGAGGCAGTCCAGGTTGCGGCTGAGGCAGTATGCAACTTATCTAATAGATACGCGGCCTTAGCCGAAAAAATGGCCCAAAAGGCCGAAGGCCAAAGAAAGACAGAACTATTACAAATAGCTGAGCGCTGCAAATATGTGCCTGCCAATCCACCACGCAACTTCATAGAAGCATTACAGTCGGTTTGGATGACCCAGGTAGCCTTGATAATCAGTTATGGTGACGATGCTATCCAGGGACCAGGGAGGCTCGACCAGCTCCTTTATCCGTACTATAAACATGATATGGAGACAGGAGCGCTCACAAGGGAATCAGCGCAGGAACTTCTGGAAGAATATCTTATCAAGGTATCGTACTTTACTATGTTCGGTCCCAACAATATCACCATCGGCGGCGTTGACCAAGATGGAGAAGATGCCACTAACGAGTTCTCGTATCTATTTCTCGATGCCAATGATGCCCTAAAAGGTGGGTTGCGCAAGAGCTTTGCTGTAAGAATCTCACCCAAGACACCACGGGATTTCTTAAAGAGGGCTTGTGAGACATATCGAGTAGGTGCCGGAGTTGCCTTTTACAACGACAACGTAGTGATAAGAGACCTCCTGGAAGATGGCTACTCACTGGCAGACGCCCGTAATTATTCCATCGTCGGATGTGCTGAGCCGACCGGTATGGGTAATAATAATGGCTACACAGGAAGCAACGGGGTCTTTATAACGCAGGTCTTAGAGGTGGCTCTGAATGAAGGCCACAGGTTGCGCGATGGCAAGAAAGTGGGAGCTTCAACTCCCGCCTCTCGTACCTTCACCACATTCGAAGACGTAAAAGAAGCTTTCGTAGGGCAACTTTCCTATCTCATAGACACGGTGGTCAGAGAAGCAGAGCTCAAAGACCAGTTAATTGCCGAGCATTTTCCTTCTCCCCTGCTTTCATCCACTATTGAAGGCTGCCTGGAGAGCGGCCGCGATATATCTCAGGGAGGTTCACGTTACAGCCACAGCCATGTAGGAGCACAAGGACTCGCCACTGTAGTCAACTCGCTTGGCGCCATTCGCTGGGCAGTCTTTGAAGAGAAGTTGCTTACCATGGAAGAGATGGTCAACCATTTGCGTAACAACTTTACCGGTGCCGAAAATATAAGGCAAACACTACTTAATAAAGCCCCCAAGTATGGGAATGACGACCCCAGAGCTGATGAGCTTGCAGAGTGGGTTACACAGATTCACGCTCAAGAGGTTAGAAGACATAAGTCCGGAATAATGGGCGGCTACTATCGCCCTCTAATGATATCAGCCGGAACACATGATACCGAGGGATTTCTTTGTGGGGCTTCGCCCGATGGAAGATTGGCAAAAACAGCAGTAGCCAACGGCATGTCTCCGGCAAACGGTACTGAACTCAACGGGGCCACGGCAGCACTTCATTCTGTTGCCAAAGCCTGCAAAGCCTGTTTTAGTTGCGGTACATCCTTCAACATGAACCTTTCACCAGGTCTCATTAAGACAAATGAAGGCTTGGACAAGTTTGCTTCCATGCTGGAGGCTTATTTTGTACTAGGTGGAAGGCAGATACAAATAAACCCCGTGGATGTAAATACTTTAAAGGACGCTCAAATCCACCCCGAGAACTATGCTGATCTGACAGTTAAGGTTTCAGGCTATTCATTCCGTTTCATAGACCTCTCAAAGTCACTGCAGGACGATATAATAGCCCGAACTCAATTCAGTGAAGTGTAGTTCTGGCTTTCAGGAAAAAGGTGATTGATCGCTAAAGCCAGAGCGGAAGCTATTGTGCCGGTTGAGGGAGACAATATTACCGGCACAATTTTCAACATTCAACGTCATTCCACCGAGGATGGCCCTGGCATTCGTACTACAATTTTTTTAAAGGGCTGCCATATGCAATGCCCCTGGTGTCACAACCCTGAGGGTATGAAATCACAGCAAGAGCTAATGTGGTACGACACTCGCTGCATCGGGGCCAGAGATTGTCTGAGCGCTTGCCCCAAAGCAGCCCTGACCCTCACACCCGAAGGCATGTGTATAAATAGAGAAATCTGTGATGTCTGCGGAATCTGCGTTAAAGCTTGCCCAGCAGGAGCCTTAGAGGTGATCGGACAGCGTCGAACGGTAAAAGAAGTAGTAGAAATAGCCCTGCGCGACAAGGTATTTTACGAAAAGTCAGGTGGCGGAGTCACTTTGTCCGGAGGCGAGCCGTCAATGCAACCTGAATTCTCAATAGCAGTAATGAAGGCTCTGTCACGGGAGAAAATACACACTACCCTGGATACCTGTGGAAGCGTAAGCTGGAGTAAATTGCAACCGTTAGTTGCTCTGTCCAATCTTATTCTCTAAGATATTAAAACAATGAATTCGGAAAACCATCTCAAATATACAGGCATCCAGCTTAAGACGGTTCTCAATAACGCTCATGAGATAACAAAATTGGGCAAGCCTATTTGGGTGCGAACTCCAATCATACCTGGATATACTGATCAGGAAGAGAACATTAGAGAGATTGCGCATTTTATCAAACATAACCTTCCCACCGCAGAGAGATATGATTTACTTGCTTTTAACAATTTTTGTGCTGCTAAATATCGCCGACTGGATCGTGATTGGCCACTGGGTGAAGTAGATTTGATTACAGAGGCGACGATGGAAAAATTGGCTGAAACTGCTAAAAATGAAAGCTTAGAGTTCGTACACTGGGCTGGTATGGTAAATAAAAAAACACTTTGACAACTTCATAGATAGGCGCTAGACTACAAACCCATAATGGAAGTAAAAGAAAGGTAGGAAGCTATGTGCAAATACTGTCACGAACACGGAGAAGGCAAGAAATGGTATTTACAGTCCAAGAATTACTCGCAGGATCTGCTGAGCGACCTGAAGCGGCACCGCGTTTTTGACGTAAAGATTCTGGCAAAAGATTTGAAAAGATGGGCAGA
>CP070642.1:419391-422227 GCA_020354105.1 Chloroflexota bacterium
ACCGGCTTGTGGGATTATCTGGAGCCTATATTTGAGGAAAGATATGACACCGACTTACAGATAACAGCGAAAGGCACCGGCACTGCTTTAGATTTGGGCAAAAATGGCGATGTGGATGTGGTTACCGTCCATGACCCCGCTCAAGAGGCAGCGTTTATAGCCAATGGCTATGCTGTTGAAGCAGAAGGATATGATGAGGAGCGAGTACCCTGGGCTTACAATTATTTCATCATCGTAGGCCCTGAAGCTAACCCTGCGGCTATTGGTGGAGGGGAGTTAACTCCGGAAGAAGCATTCCAAAAAATCGAACAAGAGGGGGCACTCGACCCAGAGACGGTTAAATTCGTCTCTCGAGGGGATAACTCGGGAACCCACGGCAAAGAAAAAGCCGTCTGGGCATCAGCTGGCTATAGTTATACAGAGGACATTCAGGGGACTGGAGCGACCGCTGGCTGGTATATCGAAGCTGGGATAGGCATGGGGGCAACGCTGGTCATGGCTAACGAGATGATGGCCTACACCCTAACAGATAAGGGAACCTTCCTTGCCTACCAGGGCGACCTGGATTTGGTAACCTTGTTAGACACAGGCGATATTCTGCTCAATGTCTATACAGTGATTATCTGCAAGAATGGCACCAATCCTGAAATGGCTCAAAATCTGGTAGATTTCCTTCGAGCAAATGATGTCCAGGATATAATTGCTAGCTTTGGTGTGCCAGAGTATGGAGAACCACTATTTTACTCTTATGATCCAGAGATTTGCGATTGATAATCTTAAAGATAGGAAGCGTAATATGCCAGTTATAGCAGTGTTAGTGAAATGCAAGAAGCGAGGTAGAAACAATTGACTGAAATATGGGACGGCCTTACCAAGGCTGTAGAACTCATAATCTCCCTTGATCCGGAGGTGATAGAGATAGCGGGAAGATCCTTAAGGATTTCGGGGACGTCGTGTCTGCTGGCTTCTCTGATCTGCCTGCCACTAGGCAGTCTAATACACTTTCATCACTTCCGTGGGAAAAGGGTCTTAATAAATATCATCCAGACGCTGTTCAGTGTACCCACAGTTCTTGTTGGCTTGCTCGTGTTGGTACTATTTTCCCGGGCGGGACCACTTGGTTTCTTTGGCATACTTTTTGAGCCCCCTGTTATGGTGGTTGGTCAGATGATATTGATCACTCCGCTGATGCTGGGTTTGACCATTTCCGCCTTGAGCGGCGTAGGTCAGGAGATTGTGGATACCGCTACCTCGCTTGGTGCCAGCGGCTTTCAGACCGCCTGGCTTGTGCTGAGGGAGGCAAGGTATGCTGTAGTGGCGGCTGTGATAATGGGTTTTGCCAGAGCTATATCGGAAGTCGGATGTGCTATGATGGTCGGTGGGAATATCAAGGGATTCACCAGGGTAGTTACCACAGCGATAGCACTAGAGTCATCCAAAGGTGAGTTAGAACTGGCAATAGCACTGGGCATAATTCTTTTATTCTTGGCACTTATCATTAACATTGTCCTGAATAGGTTACAGCAGAGGTGACTATGTCATTAATAAAGGTGGCTGGCTTAACCCATAGCTACAATGAACGAGAGGTATTACAAGACTTAAACCTGAGTATCGCCAAGGGCGAGGTTTTCGCCCTGATTGGCCCAACTGGAGCGGGCAAAACAACGCTCTTGCGTATTATAGACCTGCTAGAAGTTCCCAGCGAGGGAGACATCTATTTCGACGACAAACGCATCCCGCGGTCAGGGAAACAAAGATTGGAGATACGGCGTCGTATATCATTTATACACCAGAAGCCTCAGGTGTTTAATTTGAGTGTCTATGACAACGTTGCTTGTGGCTTAAGATGGAGGAGAGAGGCAAAGAACAGGCTTACCGGAAAAGTTGATCATATTCTGGAAATGGTCGGGCTAGAAGGATATAAGAATAGAAATGCCAGGACACTCTCCGGTGGGGAGGCGCAAAGAGTCGCTCTAGCCAGATCGCTGGTGCTCGAACCCGAGGTGTTGTTATTGGACGAGCCGACGGCTAACCTTGACCCTGTTTCTACAGCAAAGATTGAACAGTTAATTTCATATATTGCCAGGCAACATAACACTACTATAATAATGGCAACGCATGATATGTCTCAAGGGCAGCAGCTCGCTGACAGGATAGGGGTGCTCCTTGATGGCAAACTTATCCAGATAGGCAACACCAACGATGTCTTCTACTCACCTCAAAACAAAGAGGTGGCTCATTTTGTTGGTATGGAGAACATCATAGAAGGTGTAATAACTGCCAACAAAGAAGGTATAGCCACGGCAAATATAAATGGCAATGCCATACAGGCGGTTTCCAGTTATCCGGTCGGGAAGGAAGTGTTTGCTTGCATTAGACCCGAGGATATTACTTTAGCTTTGTCGAAAACCCAAAGCTCAGCGAGGAATTCGTTTCAGGCTAAGGTTACACAGGTAACCCATCTCGGGCCACTTAGCCGCGTGGAAATAAACTGTGGCTTCCGTCTAGTAGCTTTGGTCACCAAAATATCAGCAGAAGAATTGAATTTACAAGTGGGCAGGGATGTCTATGCTACTTTTAAAGCTACCGGGGTGCATATTATGGAAAAGGAAATCAACCAATGACTGGAATTCTTGATTCTTTCGGACGGAGCATAGATTATCTCCGAATTGCAGTTACCGACCGGTGCAACCTACGCTGCCTCTACTGCATGCCACCTGAAGGTGTCCCGCAGATATCACATAGCGAGATACTTTCCTACGAAGAGATTCGGACTGTTGTCCGGGCAGTAGCAGAGCTGGGTATCAACAGAATAAGGCTCACTGGTGGCGAGCCC
>CP070642.1:422327-434188 GCA_020354105.1 Chloroflexota bacterium
CTGGCAGTTTCTGATGTTTTAGCTAGTAGGCCGTACAGGATTCGAACCTGTGACACCCTGATTAAAAGTTAGTGGGTAGGAAAATAGATAGGAAAGGAGGTGAAATGAGCTATTCTGACACCCTGACTAGGGTTGATACCCTGATTCGATGAAAAATTCAGGGTGGTTTTGCCGCATTTAGCTACAAATTACAGGACCAGGATCAACAAAAAGGCACGCTGACTTTTAATCAGGGTGTCACAGGTTCGAATCCTGTACGGCCTACCAACTGCTCAGATAAGTTTAACAAAAGTTAGCTGATCATTTCTTTCCGTCTGGAGATTTCATATTTATCTGACCTTGATTAAATTGGCACGATCTAGCAAATAAAGGCATTGGGTTTGAGGAGCAAGTCTGATAAAATACCCAGGCAAGGTCATGATTCATTGATAATCTACTATCTCAAGTTGGCAAAGGCCAAAATTAGATATAACATCCTGGTGAATGAGATGGTTTTGGATAAGTGATTTATATATGCAGCAGATAGAGAAAAACAGAAACAATCTGCCGATAATCATAGGCATCTCACTGGCTATCTTATTTGTGCTCGCCTTGTGTCTCAGGTTTGGCTTTGTCATAGACAAAGTCTTTGTTGACGATTACGTGAAATTTGCTGGAACCGATGCCTATTACCATATGCGCTTGGTAGAGAATATGTCACATAATTTCCCAGAGCGCATCACCTTTGACCCTTATACATATTACCCCCATGGCGCACAAACACCTTGGCCTCCCCTGTTCGATTGGTTGATTATCGGCATAGCCTGGATATTCAGCTTAGGCGCGCTATCACAACATGCATTGGAAACCGTGGGCGCTTGGCTACCAGCGATATTGGGCGCCGCAACAGTAATACCAGTCTATTTTATTGGCAAAGCACTTCTAAATCATTGGGTTGGCCTTCTCTCAGCTGCTTTGATTGCTATTCATCCGGGCGGCTTTCTAACACGCTCACTGCTCGGCTTCTGTGACCATCATGCTGCTGAAACACTATTTTCCACACTGACCATGCTATTTCTCATTCTGGGCCTTAAAAGCGCCAAGGACAGAGGACTAACGTTCGACAAACTGCGTTGGCAAAACTTACCATCTATTGGCAAACCAGTGCTGTACTACCTTTTGTCCGGACTTCTTCTCGGAGCTTATCTCTTAACTTGGTCAGGCGGACTCTTGCTGATATTAGTTCTTTTCACGTACTTTATAGCTCAATCAATTATTGACCATTTGAGAGGCAAGTCGATTGATTATCTGGTGATTGCCGCTCTTCCCTTGTTTATCATTGGTGGAACAATCAGCTTGCCCTCTCTCACAAAATTATGGACAGGTCATTGGTTTATGCTTGCTTTACCCATAGCCATACTAACTCCGGTGATATTAAACGTCATCTCCAGGCTATTGGTTAAAATAAAATTGGCCCGAATCTATTATCCTGTGATCTTGGTTGGGATAGGATTGGCTGGATTAGCAACTCTCTGGATTTTCAGTCCTGATTTACTTAAATCATTGTTAAATGCATTCAACTACATTTTCCCACGCCAAGCAACTATGGACATTTGGGAAGCACAACCGCTCCTTTTCCCATTCGGGAAATTCTCTCTGTCATTTGTTTGGAGTCAATACACCACCGGCTTCCTGCTTAGCCTTATTTCTATGGGCATAATCACCTACTCTGCCATCAAGCAAGACCGTGTTGAAAAGGTACTCCTGCTGGTATGGAGTTTTATGATGCTCCTTGCAGTCATGGGACAGAGTCGCTATGGCTACTACTTCGCAGTTAATGTAGCGCTGCTGACGGGTTACCTATCCTGGCATATAATCCAATTTTTCAGTCCCAAAGAAACGAATAGCAAGCCAGCAGAGATATCAGGCAAAATTAGCAAAAAGAAAGCAGCCCGGAGGAAGCTTCAACAAAGCTCTGCTGGTAGCAGCAAGGGCTGGCCAAAGATTATTCTGGGAACGGCAATTGTTCTCCTGCTAGTTTTTGTTCCCAATATAACTGAGGCAACAAAATATGCCAAGCAACTGCCCTTATCACCTGATTATGTCTGGCACGAATCTCTTTCTTGGATGCGAGATAATACGCCAGACCCCTTTGACAACCCCGATTTCTACTACGAAATCTATGAACCACCCGCACCGGGCGAAGACTACAGCTATCCTGATTCTGCTTATGGAGTAATGGTGTGGTGGCAATACGGGCATTGGGTAACTCAAATTGCTCATCGAATACCCACCGCCAACCCATTTCAGCAAGGCGCCCAAACAGCAGCGCAGTTCTTAACAGCCCAGGATGAAGCTTCTGCTAATGCCATTCTCGACAAGCTGGGAGTAAGATACGTCTTTGTTGACGAGATGATAGCAACGGGGTTTTTCGGCACAGCAACCTGGGCGGGGCTCAACGAGACCGACTTTTATGATGTGTACTATGCACAACAAGGTGGAGCGTTGATGCGGACAACCTTTTACCACCCAGAGTATTACCGTTCAATGTGTGTCAGGCTTTACAATTTTGATGGCAAAGAGATAGTTCCCGATGAATGTATGGTAATCTCCTACGAAGAAAAAACCGGACAGGATGACACAAAATACAAGCAAATCACCAGTTCGCGTACTTTTTCGACTTACGAAGAAGCAGAGGAATATATTTTTACACAAAAAAGTGCCGAACACAAGATAGTCAGTAGAAATCCATTTATCAGCCCCGTGCCACTGGACGAGCTAAAGCACTACAGACCGGCTTATGCCTCTGAGACCGAGTCAATGCAAGCTGGCGTCGGCATGGTTCCAGTGCTGAAAATATTCGAATTCGAGAAATGAAAGGATATATAAAGTGCCTTGCTCCGGCCAGAGGTTTTGGTGCTCGCCTTTACCCTCTGACTACAAGCAGGACCAAGGTATTACTTGAACATGCAGGCAAGCCACTAATGAATCACAGTGTGAAAGATGTTCCAAGAGACATCTCTTTTACTATCGCCACAAACAGGAAGCGCTAAGCTGAATTTCTCCGCTATTAAAATTAGAGTTACTATCTTATTATTTGACATAGCGCTCATCCGAGTATGATGGCACGTTGAAATGAGTAAGCTAAGTAGCGAAGCCGAGTATTGGAATCGTGTATCCGGCGGCTGGCATGTGAGGGGTTATTCTAATAAGCTCCTGGGTGAGCACAAGAGAAAGACTTACCTCAATCTGCTAGCCAGGTGGGTGGACATTACTGCTATGCAGAGGATTCTCAAGACAGACCTCTTCGCCGAAGCATTTGTCGTGGAGCAATTCCTTTTTGACATAGCTCAGGAAAATAGCAACATAATAGCATTCGACGTTGCCAGTGAAATCGTCACATTTGCAAAGAGTAACGCCGAACGTCATGGTGTGAACGGCGGCGAATATCTCTGCTGCGATGTAAAGCATATTCCACTCCAGGACAATAGCATTGACCTGATAATTTCTGATTCAACCTTAGATCACTTCCCTACTGAGGCAGATATCATTACTGCATTGATGGAACTGGGTCGTGTTCTCCGGACTGACGGGGTACTCATTCTCTCTATAGACAACAAGAGAAACCTGAGCTACCCCCCTTACTTCTTGATCCGCCTCTGGATGTGGTTAAAACTATCACCCTACTTTATTGGTCGTACCCTCGCACTCTCCAAATTAAAACATGTCCTTGAAGAAATAGGTCTGAACGTAGAGGAAAGCACTGCCATCCTCCATTACCCACACCCGGATGGGCTGGTACGATGGTTGGAACATAGTCTGCGAAAACTGGGCAGAGGTAAATTCGACAATGCGATCAGTAGAACATTGGCTTGCCTTGAAGGAATGGAGAAAAGGCGAATAAAATATCTAACGGGCAGATATATTGCCGTTAAAGCAGTAAAGCGGAGATAGTATGGCGACACTATTTAGCGTAGAAGTACACGAGGACAAAAAGGTAACTGGCTATCTGGCTGTAGACTCCCTGGTTAATGGGCGCTGCTATGGTGGGCTGAGAATATCCAGTGACATATCTACCGATTCGCTCATCCAGGCTGCGAGAACAATGACTCTCAAGTATGCTTTCGTAGGGCTGCCTTTTGGTGGAGCAAAAGCTGGGATTGTCGCTGACCCGGAGATGCCGCTGGCTGACAAAAGAGAGCTTCTGAGAATCTTCGGCCATGCGTTAAGACCTATACTTCAAACCAGAACCTACATACCTGGTTGTGATTTGGGGGTTACTGACGATGACCTAAAATTCATGTTAGTGAGCAACGGCATCAGAGAATTGCCACGGAGTCTGGGACAAAATACTGGTTTTTACGCAGGGGTTACCGTCTTCACTGCCGCCACCACAGCCGCCAAACACATCGGCCTAGACCCAAACCATACCTCAGTAGCTATAGAAGGTTTTGGCAGTGTAGGTGGTTCAGCAGCTGAAGCTTTCTGGAGAACAGGCAGCAAGGTAATAGCCGTCTCTACCAGTCGAGGTGCAATCTATAATAAGAGAGGATTAGATATAGGAGAGCTTCTAAATCTCAGCGGGCAAATGGGTAGCGATGTGGTAAATCATTTTCCAAAAGCAGAGCGAATAGACAAAAGTGAATTGGCTGCGCTATTGGTAGACATATTCTGCCCGTGTGCCCAATCACACAGCATTACTCAGAGAAATGCTGGACTTGTGTCTGCTAAAATAATAAGCCCCGGTGCAAATGCCCATACCACACCAAACGCAGAGCAGACATTATTTAAGAAAGGAATACTATCATTACCAGACTTTGTGGCCAACTGTGGCGGTGTTATGGCCGCCAGCATGAAACGGAGCGGGCTAAGCTATGATTTTGTTCAACGTTTCATAGAGCAAAAGTATGTACAAAAGGTTAATGACATGATCAAAGCAGCGGAAAATGAAAGCATGCCCATTAAAGAATATGCTGAGAAAATTACAGAGGAAAAGTTTCACCGCTTAAAGAAAGCGGCAGAAAAGAAAAGCATCAGTAGCAAGATCTTTAACTTCGCCTTGGATCTGTACCGCAATGGCATTATCCCATATCAATTAGTTACGCCCATCGCACCCAGATATTTCGAGGAGAGGTTTAAATAAATTTCCTGCCTCGGCAATCCAACTATTCGGTATGCTTCATGGCTTTAGCTGCGATGAACTGCCCTGTTAAATATTTGGTCTTTTTATTCTCCAAGCCATCGAAAAAAGCCAGGCACTTTCTAATGAACCCATCGAAGCGAACTGGCGCAGCCTTACGGACTAGCGGAATAATTCTTCGGACAATGAAGCGGGGGTTATGTATGATAGCTGTGGTATCTGCAACTACAAATCCTGTGCTCGCCAGAGCTTTCTTAAGCTCTTCTATGGAATAGGTCCTGCCGACAAAAACCGGATATAGTCTCAAAAACAGCCATATCCTGAAGAGTGGTTCTGTGAAATTGCTCTTGTTGTCCATGGTAATAATCAATGTACCACCTGGTCTGAGAACACGACTTAGCTCAGATAAAGAAGTATCTATCTCGTGTGTATAATGAAAGTGGTCGAGTGTGGAATCTGAAACTATTAGGTCGAATGTATTATTAGCAAAAGGTAACTTTCGAACGTCACAACTTACGTATTGTGCCGAAGAACGTGAGACATAGTGCAGTGTATTGGCTCTAGCCCTGCCAGTTACTTCAGTTGAGATATCTATTCCTACAACTCGAAGATTCGCTTGCAATAAATCCCAGAGGAAAGATCTGGATGGATGTACGGCCTCGGCAAAAAGGTCTGTCTTTAGTATTCTTTCGCTACCGGTGACATCGGTCCACTTTGCAATCAGGCCCGAATAAATTCTCCGGTGTTGCTCGGCAAGAAGTGGGTCAAAGTCTGGTCTGCCCGCCACTTCTTCAACAGCTTTGTCCCAGTATTCAGATTCGGATTTCTTTTCTGGCATTACTGCGTTCACTAATTATATACTCTGAGCTATAGCACCACAACGCATTAAGTATCAATAAAAGTTTTGCAGGTTACATCGCTGAATTTTGAATGTAGTAAGCATATAATAAACCATCTCGTCGCTAACAAGTACCCTCTTAAGCATGCAGTTAAAGTCTTGCATATACTACTAGAGCCAAGTATAATCGCCAATGCGCTCAAAGTGCCCCGAATCGAAATCTGAATTATAAGGTTTTGCATGTTCGAGACCTTCAGTGAAATCATAAGTACAGCCACATCTCGCTATCGATTGAAGCAGCTAATCAGCCTACCTCTCTATAGTAATGCTTTTTTCCTAATGGCCGATACTGCCGTTACCTCTCTCGGTGGTTTTCTCTTCTGGATAGTAGTTGCCAGATTTTATTCTGAAGCTGAAGTAGGCTACGGTTCCGCAATCATCTCAGCCGTGAACTTTCTTCTACTGCTTAGCTTAGTAGGCCTGAACTTCTCCATCATCCGTTTTTTATCAGAAGCCAAAAAACCAAATGAATTTATTAACTCCAGCTTCACTATAGGTGGGTTTATCAGTATTGCTATCGCTGCTATCTTTGTTGCCGGAATCGATTTTTGGTCCCCTGCTCTGGGGTTCATAAAAACGAACCCTGTCTTCGCTGTGGCTTTCGTAGGTGTGACTGCGATAACAACAGTGTCAGTTCTGGTATATTCCGTATTCGTGGCCAAACGCAGGGCTGGCTTTGAGCTACTAAAAAGTGCCATTTTCTCAGCAATAAAGATTCCTCTGCCACTTGCCTTCGTCCTGTTTCTTCATACCTTTGGCGTTATTGCTTCCTGGGGTATAGCTCTGGCAATATCCCTGTTTGTCTCTCTTTTCGTGCTGCTGCCTCGTGTTGAAAATAGGTACAAGCCAGTACCAACTCTTAAATGGGGCTATATAAGGGACACATGGCAGTATTCAGGTAGTAGTTACCTGGCATCCGTTCTCGCACTCACCCCGAGAATGATTCTCCCGCTTATGGTGCTAAATATCCTGGGAAGAGAGAGCAATGCTTACTTCTACGTAGCCTTGATGATAGGAAATCTACTATTCGCCATCCCGCAGTCATTCTCCCGCTCTCTGTTTGCCGAAGGTTCTTACTCACAGGAAAACATCAAGCAAAATGTAACACGGGCATTGAAGCTCGTATATCTTTTAACAATCCCAGCATTGATTTTGATAGTTGCAGCAGGTAAATGGCTACTTCTTGCCTTCGGCGCCAGCTATTCGATTAACGGCCTGGTACTCCTATGGCTTTTTAGCTGTTCCAGCTTGCCTCTGGGAATTATACTTGTCTATACTAGTATTCTAAGAGTGCGCGATAAGTTGGCGGAGTTAATAGTAATACAAGGGTTTAGTGCTGTAGCTATACTTGGGCTCAGCTACCTTGCTATGCCAGCCTTTGATATATTAGGAGTCGGCATCGTGTGGTTAGGAGTGCAAGTTGTAATTGGTACTATTTTAGCTATTAGACTAAGTATCTGGATGAAACACAAGGATAGCGATGCCTGCTGATGCATAAACTAAAAAGCTCGCTAAAAAAAGCCAGACATATAATAGAAACTGAGGGATTGGCATCCTTTATAAGACGTGGGGTTACATTTTTACGGCATAGTATTTTCCTGCAGGATACATACTACATTTATGATCATATCTTGGAAGAGAAAAACGAGGCAGATTTTCTGCCCCGCTTACAGAATTTTACTCTCGTTATAGCCCACAATAACCAACAGGCCGATGAGCTGTCCGCTCAAGGCTATGAATTCCGTTCTCAAGATGGAGAGGACCACTATAGATTGGACAAAGGTGCCATAGCATTTTGCGTTTTCTCAGAAGGTGAGCTAGCTCACAAGGGCTGGGCTGCCCTGACTGAAGAAGCCCAAAAGGCCATTGTAAATCTGCCAGTAAAAATAGACTTTTCGGCCGGTGAATCGTTCTGCGGGGGCACCCTGACAGTCCCGAAATTCAGACAGCGAGGATTGATGGCATATGGCTATTTTGAAAAGCTACAGTACCTTAGAGAGATTGGAAGGACCAGAGTCATAAATTGCGTTGCTGAAGATAACATCGCATCGCATCGGGCAATGGCGAAACTTCACCCCAAACTGTATGCTAAAGCACATTATGTAAAATTCTCGGGATTGAGGTTTTGGAAAGAAGTAGTTTGCTAGCTGTGGCTTCTACTGTCGTCCGTATTCCCCATTTCCACCCTGGAGATTCAACAGCTTTCTGAGTTCTGCAGGCGTCATGACTTTCCTCTCGTTAGCCTCAGCTAGCCTGTGCATACGGCGAACCAGGTCAGCATTCCGTGCCAGTCTGGTGCGAGCCGGATCATACCAGACATCATCCTCAATCCCAACACGTACTCCACCATCAGCAGCGACAGCAATTGAATTCACCATCAACTGACAATCGCCAACACCACCCAGACTCCAAACTGAATTTGATGGCAAATCTCGGATCATTACGCCAGCATGTAGTAAATCGGCCTGGGCACAAGCGGTATTGCCAAGTATCAGGTTGAAATAATGAGGGGCCTCGAGCAAACCCCTTTTCTCTAGATATTTTGCATAATTTATCATACCGGTATCGAACGCCTCGAGTTCGGGCAGGATACCGCGGAGCTGCATCTCTTCTGCCAGTTGCTGTATCATTTCCGGAGAGCTTACACTAGCTTCACGATTGAAGTTCACCGAGCTTAGGGTCAAACTTCCCATATCTGGCTTGACATCTCCCGTAAGCTCCAAAGGAGCTGCACGTTTCTCGAACTCCTTGAAAGTACGGCCGCTCAATGACACACAGATCACCAGATCATCACAGAATTTACGGATTCCAGCAATGATATCACCATATACTTCAGCCTTGTATGTTGGTTCACCCGTCTTCTCATCCCGAGCATGTATATGAACCATGGTAATACCAATGTCAACAGCTTCATGCACATCCTCTACAATCTCTTGAACCGTTATAGGAACATGTGGTGTCATCTTTTTTGTCGGAATCATGCCCGTTGGTGCGAAATTGATTATAAGGTTCACAATCTTTCCCTCCTGTCGAGCGTTAATACACTGCCAGATTATTCTCAGAATTTAGAGCTATCTAAAAACAAAAAGTTCCTGCCAATGATATTAATCATCTCTCGATATTCTGCAGATGAATAATCAAAGACCTCTAAAGTCCACCGGCGGTAATTTCGATATAATAAACTTTCTCTTGCCCGCTGCTGTAACAATTATGTCGTCAACAAACTCCACAGTGATATGCATATTTTCGCCAAGTATTGGCTGATATCGACGTACAATCTCAGCAGCTAAACGCTCCATATATTCCTGCGTATATCCTGACTCGGGAACAATCTTGACTGTCACATGTTCGTAGCTCTCCTGTATTATCTGAAACTGCTCAACATTCATCAAGGCAAAAAGCTTACGATCATACAGCGCAATGCCGGGTATCGGTTTTCCACTCGCTGTAAATATGAAATCATTGGTGCGGCCAATCACCTTAGCCAGTAACGGCAGACCCCGGCCGCAGGAGCAAACCTCGTCAGAACTTATGCCCACATCACCGATATCGTATCTTATTAAGGGCATGGCATAGTTGTGTAGGTTTGTAAGCAATATTTTCCCTTCTACTCCCGAAGGGACAGGTTCACCTTTAGTATCTACGACCTCTACAAATACATTTTCGGCGGCTATATGCAACCCCCTATGTGCAGAGCACTCAGCAGCAACATTATATACTTCCCAAGTACCATAAATGTTGTAAGTTTCGCACTTAAAAACCCTGCTGAACAATTCTCGCTGATAGTCATAAAGTGGCTCAGAGCGGGTGATTATGGCTTTGGGTCGCAAGCTGGACTTCCCTTTTTTCTCGATATAACGTGCCACAAGATAAGCAGCGCTAGGATAGCTTATTATAAATTCCGGCTGTAATTCCTCCATCTTTTGGACAAAAACTGCCAGGTCCTCCGATATTCTCTTTACATCTAATATCACCGCCCTACGAAAGAATGCATTGCACAACCGCCAGAATTCCCTTACTATCAAACTTTCGGGATATACATTCTGTATCCAAACCGCCTTATCTGCTATGTTTTTTCCTGCCCACATGAATACCCTGTGTGCTCCGGCAACACCCCAGTTAAGCCTGTCATCTCTTGTGCTATTGAACAACAAAGGTTCCCCCGTAGAACCCCCTGTAGAACCTGATATCGTTTCTTTCAATGGAAACCTGTCTGCGGTGAGCCTATCGAAGTTATTTCTTATAACTTCCTTGGTCAATATCGGCAGTTTCACCAGATCCTTGCTGTACTCTATGTCCTTCGGCTTCAATCCCCTTTCATCGAATATACGGCGGTAGTAAGGCACGCTCTTGTACGCATGGCTGAGCAGCTTTCTTAGCCTGTGGTGCTGCAGCTCAAGTATTTCACTCCGTGACCACCACTGGCTTCTCTCCAGCTCCTGCAGGCATTTCGCGGTCCTAGTACCTCTAAAAAGGTCCAAAGCCGGAGCCAGTATACGCCTGATAATGTAATTATACATGAATGTTTCTCTACTCTATGTTGGCGTAGTACCCATGATTCATGTATTTACAGCCATGTTAAATAACATTGGCATTACCTCGCGCTGAAACGCCTAGTTTACAATTTCCATATATAAACCCAATGCCGACAGCACCAACACAGAGAAGTAAAACCGAGACTTGTTTTGCTTCATTAAAACGGTTAGGGCCTGAGAAAATATTTTTTGCTCGCCTGGGTATACTATTCAAAATTAAAAATTTCAAATACAATCTTTCAGTGTACAAGGGTTCAGCCAAGGGAAATAATTTCTGAATCAAAGCCTTAGTATACCCTTGATAAAAAGACCGCTTAATGAGATTCCCCAGCTTTAGCTTGGATGGTGACACCTTGTGATATACTATAGCTTCTGGGTCATAGATGACTCCCTTGCCTAGCTTGTTTTTAACCCTTAAGCCGAATTCTGGTTCCTCTCCCTGAATATATGAGGTTCTATGTGCGTCAAAGCCTAATCTTTCATTAAAGTAACCTACCGCTTCAAATACCTGCCTTTTAAAGCTCATGTTTGGACCAAAAGCATCTCGGACCTCTGTAACCTTTTCCTCGGCGAAACCAGCATGGGTAACGCCCACCAACCAATAAAGTTCCTCGGGCAGATGTTCTGGCTCTGCAGAAAGCCAAATAGGTAATATCTTACCGCCAACTGCTGGGGCATTGGTGATTTGATATGTGGCTAATAAGCGTGCTATCCAGCGTTTATCGGTCAAAGCATCGTCATCAGTAAAGGCAATAATGTCTCCAGTCGCAGCTCTAATGCCGATGTTTCGAGCCCGAGTTACACCCATACCTTCTCGAGTAACAATAACTTTAACCTCTTTCCGGCGGTTATATTTAGAGCAAATCTTGTCCCCAAGCATTTGCTCACCATCAACAACCACTATAATTTCATCGACCTTGTGGCTCTGCTGAATCAGGCTGTCGATAACATCTTTAAGGTTAAGAAAGTTATCAGGATTGTATGTGCAGATTACTACTGAAACAGAGGGCAGTGTCCCGCCTTTACTTGTTTTTTGTTTACTTTCCTGTTTCGAGCGTATCGGGCTCATGCTATCTACCAGCCGAACTGCGGAACCGCCTCTTCAGCAGTGTCCAAGCAATCTTGATTCCATCTCTTAGTGAATTAAGCTTAGGTGGGGTCCGACGCCGTCTGTAGTGAATGGGTATCTCTGCTATCTTATAGCCCCTCTTAGTAATATCCGCAAACAACTCCGCCTCCAAGGTGAATCCATCGGCAAGCAATTCCAGCTTTGGGATAATTTCACCTCTGAAGCCCCAATACCCAGTAC
>CP070642.1:434288-437904 GCA_020354105.1 Chloroflexota bacterium
CACCGCATATCTTGCCATGAACTACAAAAATACTAACGAGTATGTACTCACTAACCTTGGGGACAGCATCGATAACTCAGACCCAGCGCTTAAGAAGAAGTACCTGGATAAATTTAAGAACAAGTCTGCCAAATATCTAAGCCTTCTTGAAGATATGGTAAATAATCTCGAGGAAGCTGAGCAGGCGTTGTTGCAGCTAACCAACGGGAAGCTTGATAGTGAACCGTCAGCGGAGGAAAACATAGAACTTGAAATTGATTGATGAGTTCCGTGATGTTGAGCTAGCTAAAAAGCTGGTATCCAGGATAAAACAGCTGTCTACCAGACCGACCAGGCTGATGGAGTTCTGTGGTGGACATACTGTCTCTATCATGAGGAACGGTATACGTCAAATCCTGCCTCCAACCGTGGAGATGCTATCGGGCCCTGGCTGCCCGGTATGTGTCACGGCCAATGCCGATATAGATAAGGCTATTGCTTTAGCTCATCTGCCTGATGTCATCATCACCACCTTCGGCGATATGATGAAGGTGCCAGGCAGCTACTCCAGCCTGCAACTTGCCAGAGCCGGTAAAGCCGATATACGCATCGTCTATTCCACGCAGGATGCCCTCCAAATAGCCAGAGACAATCCGGCACAGTCAGTGATATTTATTGGCATCGGATTCGAGACCACTGCCCCAACCATCGCCGCTTCTATCCTTCTGGCAGAAAGGGAGGGAATCAAAAACTTCTATATACTCTGCCTGTCCAAGCTATGCCCACCGATAATGAAAGCTATACTTGATTTAGGCGAACTTAAACTGGACGGCATCGTCTGCCCCGGACATGTCAGCGCCATAATCGGCTCCCATCCCTACGAGTTCATACCTCGCGACTACGGCGTTGCCTGTGTCGTCTCAGGCTTCGAATCGCTGGATATTATGCAGTCAATAGCCATGCTTGTGGAGCAAATCGAAAGCGATAAGCCTACAGTCGAAATAGCCTATCGCCGCGGAGTGAATCCTGAAGGCAACAAAACAGCATTGGAGTTGATGGACAGCGTTTTCGAGGTTGGTAGTGCCGATTGGCGGGGCATAGGAGTGGTTCCAGCCAGCGGTTTAAAGTTGAGGAAAAAATTCGAGCGTTTCGATGCCGAGCAAGCTTTCTCAATAACCCTGGAACCGGTTCGAGAGGCAAAGGGCTGTATCTGCGGCGATATACTACGCGGCATGAAAACACCTCTCGACTGCAAGTTATTCCGCAAGGTATGCTCTCCCGAACACCCGGTAGGGCCATGCATGGTATCTTCAGAGGGTTCTTGCTCCGCCTACTATCAGTACGGAACCGACTATGAATGATGAGACCATTTTGCTGGCTCACGGCAGCGGTAGCCGGCTCAGCCACGAGCTGATTGAGAAAAATTTCCTGCCGTCCCTGTCTAATCCGCTACTGGCTAAACTTGATGATTCGGCAGTTTTCGAACTCAGCGGTCGACTCGCCTTCACCACCGATAGCTATGTGGTCAGCCCTATCTTCTTCCCAGGCGGCGATATCGGTAAGCTGGCTGTCTGCGGCACCATTAACGATTTAGCCATGAGTGGCGCCACGCCTTCATATCTGAGTCTTTCATTCATAATAGAAGAGGGTTTAACTCTGGGCGAATTAAAGAAGGTGGTCAGCTCGGTGAAGACTTCTGCCGAAGAGTCTGGGGTGAAGATAGTAACCGGCGATACCAAGGTAGTTAACCGGGGCAGTGCCGATAAGCTGTTTATCAACACCTCCGGCATAGGCATCATTTCTGAAGGTATAGACATATCCGGTACCAACGCCAAACCTGGCGACAAGGTTATACTCAGCGGTTCCATCGGCGACCACGGCATCGCGGTGATGAGCCAGCGCGAAGGGCTGAAATTCTCGGTCCCAATTCAAAGTGATTGCGCTCCATTGAATAAGCTGGTATCGCAGATGCTGGAAGCCTCACCGCAAATCCACTGTATGCGTGACCCGACTAGAGGCGGCTTAGCCACCACACTCAACGAACTTGCCAGGCAATCTAAAATAGGCATCAGGATAGAAGAGGACAAAATACCAATCCACGATGGAGTGCGTGCTGCATGTGAGCTTCTGGGCTTCGACCCGCTCTACGTTGCCAACGAAGGCAAATTGATAGCTATAGTGGCTCCAGAGGATGCCGAGAAAATCCTGGCCAAGATGAAACGCAATCGCTACGGTGCTGCTGCCTCAATTATCGGCGAAGTAACCGACGAGCATAAAGGCAAGGTGATAATGAGGACCCGGCTTGGTGCTTCCCGCATCGTAGACATGCTCAGCGGGGAGCTTCTACCTCGAATTTGCTAACATTCCTTTTAAATTCACAAAAATACTATTGACAATATAAACTTTTAGGTATATTCTATCGTTCATAAGAATAAAAGGAGGTACACAAATGCAAGCGTACTGTATGAAATGCCGCACTAAGAGGGAGATGAGCAATCCCAAGGCTATTAAAATGAAGAATGGCAAGCCAGCCACACAGGGTACTTGCCCGAAGTGCGGTACTAAGATGTTCCGGATCGGCAAGAGCTAAATACCCGAACAATTACAATTAAAGAACCGAAAATAGAAAGTTGGGCATTTTTCAACATGCCCAACTTTTCATTTTGAATTATAAAGCAGACTTGCCCAATATACCTGCTTATGTAACAGAGCCGGCAGCTTAAGCTTACTTCCAGCCGGACCGGGCTCCACCTCCCATCATCATGGGTCCTATGGGCCAGTTAAAACCCATGGTCATGACTGCATCGATATCCTCCGGCTTTTCCACAATTCCTTCCTTCATTACCTTCTGTGCTTCTCTAACCGCAGCAAAATAGATACGATTTCCTATGAAGCCGGTATCGCCGGGTACGTCTTTTACACGTACCGGAATTTTGCCGACTTTCTGACAGAATCCTACGGCAGCATCGATCGTATCTTTCGAAGTCTCAGGGGTCCACACGACTTCTACTACCTTCATAGCAACTACCGGGCTAAAAAAGTGCGTGCCGCAGAATTTATCCTTGCGGTTGGTTACTGCTGCTAAATCACTGATAGTAAAAAATGAGGTATTGCTGGATAAAATTGCCTCTTTCTTGACAACACTGTCTAGCTCCTTGAAGATCTTGAGCTTAAGGTCCTTATTCTCGAGTTCCGCCGCGCTTCCCCCACCAATTGCCTCAATAAGTATATCCACGTCCTTAAGGTCTTCCACTTTTGTAGTCAGCGTCAAGTTGGCAAGTGCCTTGTCCATTTGCTCCTGGGTTACTTTCCCTCGTTCAACTGCACCCTTGAGTCCAAACCGCCCGTTGATCATAGTGTCTTTTGATTTGGCAAGAATCTCGTCGGTTAAATCGCGGGTGATAACCTTGTAACCGGCGAGCGCTGCTACTTGGGAGATACCACCCCCCATTACTCCCGCACCTAAACCACCAACAGTTTTGATATCCTCCAGTTTCATGTAAACCTCCTTTTGGTTATATTTTTTACCGGATGAAATTCTAGCACGGCTGTATATTCGGTGCAAGGTTATCCACCAACCGTAGCCTTATTAAGGATTGCAGGAACAGGATACCTGCAGATACACTCTATTCATGCC
>CP070642.1:438004-443308 GCA_020354105.1 Chloroflexota bacterium
GCCGATAAAAGTCAAGGACTTACGTTTACCCAACTTGTCGCTGAGCCAACCGCTGAAAATCTTAAGCAAAGAGGCTGTGCTTTCAGCTACACCTTCAATGAAACCGATGACAACAGTAGCCGCCACCAGGACATTAGCTAGAAATAATGGAAGGAGAGTAAAAATCATCTCACTGCTGACATCAGTGAGAAAGCTCACTAAGCCCAGAAAAAATACGTTGGGATTCAAGCCAAAGATACGCTTTCGTTCCGCTATTTGCGAGTGGTTTTCCATGAAATTATGCCCGCTTAGTATATCACTTTGCCAAACAGTCAATTAGTATTAATCTATTTAAAAATTCACCCTCACCTTAATCCTCCATCATTCCACCATCAAGGGAGAGGTAAATTTTGTACGCCACAGAGATTGACCACGAGTGCTTTTTTTGCTAAACTACCGTTTTGGTTATTCAAGGCCGGGGAGAGCCGATTGCCTAATAAACTAGCTCAAATAATGGCTGAATTCGAGGGAGAAAAGGGCACATTAATTCCAGTCCTACAGAAGGTTCAGGAAAATTTCGGCTATCTCCCTGAAGATATCATTTCAGAGATTGCTAAATTCTCTCGTATCTTAAAAAACGAAGTGTTTGGAGTTGCTTCTTTTTGTACCCAGTTTCATTTCAAGTGCTGTATTTACCATACTTCAAAGGCACACCAGGATGGCTTCACACTGTAAAAGAACAATAATTAAGGCGAAAATGGTTGAAGAATCACAACTCAGTACACTATCCATGCCATTACGCATCGGCAGTAGTGCCACCAATATTCCGACTAACCCGGCACCAGCTATTGCATCCAGAATCGCAGACCCCAAAACACATTCCGTAATGATTTAGAGAGTTCAGGAAACGTGACCGAGTTTACTCTAACCATCAATGGGCAGAAAGCGTCAGCCACAGAAGAAATGACGGTATTCGAGGCTGCGGCGACAGCCGGCATCTACATTCCCAACCTTTGCGCTCATCCCAATTTGCCACCTTCCGGTGAATGTGGACTATGTCTAGTGAAAATCGAAGGCCAGTCTGAATACGCCATCTCGTGCACTACAAAGACCGCCAGAGACATGGTGGTTCACACTGACACGCCAGAACTTAGACAGAAACAGCGTTCTGCCCTGGAGAAGATTTTATCTGAGCACCCCAATGCCTGCCTTACCTGCTGGCGTAAGGAGCGGTGCAAACCGTTCGACGTTTGCCTGAGGAATGTAAAAGTTACCGAGCGCTGTGTTACCTGTCCCAAAAACGGGCGTTGTGACCTGCAGAAAGTTGCCGATTTTCTAGATATCGGCGAGCTAACCATTCCCTATACATACAGAAACCTGCCGGTGAACCAGGATAACCCCTTCTTCGACCTCGACTACAACCTGTGCATTGCCTGTGGACAGTGTATCAGAGCCTGTCACTATTTAAGAGGCATGGAAACCATCGATTTTATTAAACTGAACGGCTTTCGTGTAGCTGGTCCAGTCAAAGATAACCACAAGAACTCAGGTTGCAAGTTCTGTGGAGCTTGCATTGACGTTTGCCCTACCGGAGCTTTAATGGAGCGCCCTGGTAAGTGGCTGGGATTACCAAGGCACTCAGTGATTACCACCTGCCCCTATTGTGGAGTTGGCTGCCAGCTAAGCCTTGAAGTAAACGACGGCAAAATTGTCCGCTCAGTACCTGTTCTGGAGAATTCAGTAAACCAGGGACAGGCTTGCGTCAAAGGTCGTTTTGGCATCGCCGAATTTGTCCATCACCCCGAGCGCTTGACTAATCCCTTGATACGAAAGGGCGGTAAATTAATTGATGCAAGCTGGGATGAGACACTGGCTCTAGTAGCAGAAGCACTATGGAATTATCAGGGTGACCAATTCGCTTTCATCGCTTCAGCCAAGTGCACCAACGAAGAGAATTATCTGGCACAGAAATTCACTCGTACGGTCATGCAGACAAATAATATAGACCACTGTGCTCGTCTCTGACATTCTCCCACGGTGGCCGGTCTGGCCGCCAGTTTCGGCAGCGGTGCTATGACTAATTCCATCAACGAAATCAAGGATGCCGCCTGCATCTTAGTCATCGGCAGCGATACTACATCAGGTCATCCAGTTATTGCCTTAGAGATAAAGAAGGCGGTACGCAATGGTGGCAAACTCATTGTTGCCAATCCTAGAGAGATTGAGCTTTGCCGTTACGCTGATATATGGCTAAGACACCTTCCGGGCAGCGATGTTGCTCTACTCATGGGCATGATGAAGATTATAGCAGACGAAGAATTGGCCGACCTAAACTTTGTAAGCGAATGCTGTGATAATTTCGACGCCTTCAAGAAATCGCTAGACAATTTTGACCTCGACTTTGTAGAAAAAGTTACCGGCGTGCCTCGCGACACTATCATTGAGGCAGCTCGATTATATGCCACATGCAAACCGGCAACCACCATCTATGCCATGGGGATTACCCAGCACAGCCATGGCACAGATAATGTTCTGGCTACCGCCAACTTAGCCATGCTGACCGGTAATATGGGCAAGCCATCAACCGGTGTAAATCCACTGCGTGGACAGAATAATGTTCAAGGTGCCTGTGATATGGGCGCTTTACCTAACGTTTACACTGGTTACCAGAGAGTTGACAATCCAGATCTTCAAAAGAAGTTTGAAGTTGCCTGGAGAGAAGACCTAAGTCCAACTCCGGGATTAACCTTAACAGAGATGCTAGATGCCGCTTGCGATGGGAAGATTAAAGCAATGTACATAATGGGCGAAAACCCAATATTGAGCGATGCCGATGCCAATCACACAGAGAAGGCATTGAAAAACCTCGAATTCTTAATAGTCCAAGATTTTTTCCTAAACGAGACCGCCCAAATGGCTGATGTAGTTTTGCCGGCGGTCAGCTTTGCCGAAAAAGACGGCACATTTACCAACACCGAACGGCGCATACAGCGAGTCAGGAAAGCAATCGATCCTATAGGCAACTCCAAGCCTGACTGGTGGATAATATGCCAGCTAGCCAAGAAAATGGGGGCGCAGAATTTCGATTTCGAAAACCCATCTGAGGTTATGGAGGAAATCGCCAAATTAACTCCCAGCTACGGAGGAGTCGACTACGAACGTCTGGAGGAATGTGGTTTGCAATGGCCTTGTCCGACAAAAGACCACCCGGGTACACCCATATTGCATGTGGGCAGATTCGTCTGCGGTCTAGGCAAGTTCACACCACTACAATATAAACCACCTGCTGAAATACCTGATAAAGAATACCCGCTCATACTAACCACCGGGCGTAGCCTGTATCACTATCACACCGGTACTATGACACGTAAAGTTGCAGGACTAAATGCCCTTGACCCAGAAGGCTTAGTGGAGATAAATCCATGGGATGCTTCTGCCTTGAAAATCAAGAATGGTAATACTGTAAAGGTAATCTCACGCCGTGGTGAAGTAACAGCCAAGGCTAAAGTGACTGAAAAGATGCCAAAAAACGTTGTTTTCATGACCTTCCATTTCGCTGAGAGCGCAGTTAATCTACTCACAAACCCGGTATTAGACCCCGTAGCCAAAATACCGGAACTGAAAGTATGTGCTGTAAAAATAGAGGGGGTTAAACAAAAATGAGCAAGCTAAATCTAACTATTGACGGACAACAAATAGCGACCGATACTGGGATGACCGTCTTCGAAGCCGCTGCTAGTGCCGGCATCTATATTCCCAACCTTTGTGCTCATCCTGACCTGCCATCCTCGGGAGAGTGCGGGCTATGTTTAGTAGAAATCGAAGGCCAGCCTGAATACGCCATCGCTTGCACTACAAAGGCTGCTCGTAATATGGTAGTTAACACTGATACGCCAGAACTTCGGCAGAAACAACGCCAGGCCATGGAGAAGATTTTGTCTGAGCATCCTAATGCCTGCCTTACCTGCTGGCGCAAGGAGCGGTGCAAGCCATTCGACGTATGTCTCAGGAGTGTAAAAATTACTGAACGCTGCGTTACCTGCGCTGAAAACGGCCGCTGTGAACTTCAGAAAGTAGTTGACTTCCTAGGCCTCGGCGAGGCAACCATTCCGTATACATATCGAGAACTGCCGGTGAACCGGGATAACCCCTTCTTCGACCTGGACTACAATCTATGCATAGCCTGCGGGCGATGTGTCAGAGCTTGCGGAGATTTAAGAGAGGTAAAGGCTCTCGACTTTATTCAACTAAATGGCTATCGAGTGGCTGGGCCTACCAAGGGCACCCACAAAGACTCGGGGTGTAAGTTCTGCTTTACCTGCGTCGAGGTATGCCCTACCGGCGCACTGGTAGACAGGGAGGCAAAATATCACACCATAGCCGAATGGGAAGGCTATGTTGTCCCCTGCCGTCAGGCCTGCCCGGCTCATATAGACATACCCCGCTACGTTAATCTCATCGCCCGAGGAAAATACAGCGAGGCCCTGGCTGTAATTCGAGAAAAAGTGCCGTTCCCTGGAGCGCTGGGGCGTGTCTGCATACACCCGTGTGAACAGGCCTGTCGTCGTGAGGACTTAAATGCGCCTATCTGCATCAAATTTCTCAAGCGCTTTGCTGCGGATAACGATACCGGACTATGGAAGAAAAATTCCAAGGTAGCACGCCCAACGGGCAAGAAAGTAGCCGTGGTAGGCTCAGGCCCGTCAGGTCTGACCGCAGCCTTTTACCTGGCTAAACGGGGACATACGGTAACAGTTTTCGAAGCCTTACCCCAAACCGGTGGTATGCTGCGGGTTGGCATCCCTGCCTACCGACTGCCCCGAGAGATCCTTGATGCCGAGATTAAGGAGATCGAAAATGTTGGCGTTAAGATAAAAACTAATACCAGAATCGAGTCTGTAGATAGCCTCTTCGAACAGGGATACAATGCCGTGTTTCTGGGGCTTGGTGCCCATAAAGGAACCAAGATGGGTGTCGATGGCGAAGACAGTCCCGGCGTAATAGATGGTGTGACATTCCTCCGCCAGGTGAGCTTAGGCGAAAAAGTGAAAATAGGCAAAAAGATAGCCATAATCGGTGGCGGCAATGCTGCTATAGACTGCTCGAGAACAGCATTGCGCCTCGGCGCCAAAGAAGTAAGCATAATTTATCGCCGGACTCGTGATGAGATGCCAGCCGCCCCTGAAGAGGTCGAAGAAGCGCTGCATGAAGGAGTAAAAATCACCTTCCTAGCAGCACCCAATCGAATAAAAGCTAAAAACGGGCATCTCGAGCTTGAATGCCTGCAGATGAAACTGGGAGAGCCAGATGCCAGCGGCAGACGCC
>CP070642.1:443408-448244 GCA_020354105.1 Chloroflexota bacterium
AGAAACTAAACCAGAGAGTATTATGAAAAAGATTGGCGTCTTAACCAGCGGCGGTGACGCTCCAGGAATGAATGCTTGCATCAGGGCTGTCGTCCGCTGTGGAGCTAGCCACGGGCTGGAGGTTGTAGGGATTCGCCGAGGGTATTGCGGTATATTGGAGGAGGAATTTACAAAGTTGGGTAGTAGATCGGTAGCTAATGTTATCCACCGCGGAGGCACTTTCTTAGAAACAGCTCGCTGTGAGGAAATGAAGACCGAGGAAGGCATAAGGAAGGCAAATGAAATTCTCCAACGGGAAGGCATCGAGGGATTGATAACTATAGGCGGGGATGGCACCTTTCGTGGTGCAGTAGCCCTGGCTGAAGCCGGAAATGTAAAGGTGATTGGTGTTCCCGGCACCATAGATAACGACGTCTATGGCACTGACAATGCTATTGGCTTCGATACTGCCATAAATACAGCTTTGGATGCCATAGATAAGATTAGAGATACTGCAGAGTCGCTACAACGCCCTTTTTTCATCGAGGTCATGGGAAAGAGTAGAGGATTTATTGCCTTGGAGGTAGGAATTGCTGGTGGAGCTGAAGACATCTTGATTCCAGAATTAGAGACAAAAGTAGAACAACTTTGCCTTGATATAAGAAGCAGCTTTAAGAGAGGTAAGAAGTCCTCTATCGTGATAGTTGCTGAAGGGGATGAGGCAGGCGGTGCGCTTTCAATTGCTCAACAAGTATGGGAGAGATTAAAGCTGGAGTACCGAATTTGTGTGCTGGGACATGTCCAGAGAGGCGGCTCACCTACAGCTAGGGATAGGGTCCTCGCCAGCAAGTTAGGAGCGGCGGCTGTGGATGCTCTGATGAGGGGTATGGGAGGTTACATGGTGGGAGAGCTTAATGGGAAGATAGCCTTTACTCCTCTAAGAGAAACCTGGGAGAAGAGGAAGGAGTTGGATAACAACTTGTTACAATTGATCAAAGTATTGGCTGGATAGGAACGTGATAAATCACTCCACAGGCAAAATAAGGGGCTTATTGGAACTCCTGGATTGAAGAACCTTACCATGACTTAATGTGTCTGGCTATGCTACTTATTGCCTCAAATGTCGCAGCAGAGGGTAGTACACAATCAGTCCGTATCCGGGCACATCCATGCTTGGGCTCAGGGAAAATCCAGATATTCCCCTTGAAAACGTTCTCATCAGTCCCTAGCAATTTATCTTCCAGACTATAATCGAGATTAAGACTCTGTGCCAGAGAGTCATCTCCTTTCCATTCAATGGCCACTGCTTTACCCCATAGTGGTGGACTCTTCTTTTTGGTCATCCACGTTTTCTTTAGTACCCGTTCCTCCATTATGTTTGAGCCCTTCACCAGGTAATCCAAGAAGTATTGCACTCCATACTGACTAGCAATGCTGATGACATTTACCAGATCTATATTTCTGTCTTTTAGCTCGATAATTCCCTCTGATCTTTGCCCCGAGGAGCGGCTCAGCCCTATCTTTTCTTCGTCGCTGCCTCTTTCCCTCAAAGCTGCCTCTATTCCCATTCCCTGGAGGTGTCGGCAATATTCCTCCCTCTTGAGGGGACCGGCTTTCTTTCTCCTGCGGAGGGCTAAAGGCAGTGCAATAAGCACCAAAATACCCATAACGACGCTGACTATGGTGCTCCAGTTCACCTTACTTAAATTTTGACCTCCGTGTATTTGCCATCACGAATGCCTGTCATATCAACGAAACACGAGTTTTGCATCACCCTCTCTGTAGTCGAGCTCTGATAGTCTTCGCTTTGGCTTTATTTACCTTGACAATCTCCGTCTTATTTGCCTTTAAGAACGACCCCGGTTAATTTGCTGTGCACCTCACGATACTTTTTCGATGTTCTCTTGATTACCTCCGGTGGTAGCATAGGCGCTGGCGGTTCCCTATTCCATCCTGACGCTGAGAGCCAGTCACGAACCGGTTGTTTATCAAAGCTAGGTTGCGAATGACCAACCTCATATTGACTGGCATCCCAGAAGCGACTTGAATCCGGTGTTAGTAGCTCATCAATAAGGGCTAATTTACCATCGATGAAACCAAACTCGAATTTAGTATCGGCAATTATTATGCCCCGGCGTCTGGCGTAATCCCGAGCATAACGATAGATAAGGATACTTTTTTGTTCTAATTCCTTAAAAAGCTTTTCAATGCCCAGGTCTTTTATGTCCTGATTGGTTAAAGGGCGGTCATGCTCTGTATCACTCTTAGTAGTGGGAGTAAAGATAGGTTGGGACAAATCCTGGCTTTCCTTCATTCCCGAGGGCAAACGGATATGGCCAACTCTTCCAGTTTCCTTATATTCCGCCCATGCTGAGCCAGATAGATAGCCTCGAACAACACATTCTACAGGTATGCGTTCGGCTTTAGCCACGAGCATAGAGCGGCCGATAAGAGACTCCAAAGCATTCAGCTGATAGCTGTCAGCTATCAGCTGAGAATAGGCATCCCTAAGTATATCTATGCTATCAATCACCTTGATAAGATGATTAGGCAGGATATGGGCTGTTTTCTCAAACCAGAAGGCAGAAAGCCGGTTGAGCACCTTTCCTTTATCAGGGATACCGCAAGGCAAGACAACATCGAAGGCAGAGATGCGGTCGGTGGATACGATGAGTAGTTTATCACCTAAATCATAAACATCCCTTACCTTGCCACGCCGAAATAAAGGCAACGGCAGGTTTGTATTAATCAAGGCTGTGGGGCGGCTATTCATAGTTTCCATAGCTTGGACTACAGGCTTCCCGGCAACCGTCTGACAAATCGCTTCTCTTTAAACCAAGAATCAAGGTTCAATGCCACATAACCTCCTTGCACTGCTTTTCATTCTGTCCATATTGGCTTGTCTACCAATCATAATTCTTTGAGCCATAGGTGAGCCGGCACCATGCATCGATTCCGCCAAATAACATGCCGCTCCCAAACCCACGGTGAGATTCTCAATTAATCTTAGCAGGCGAACACGATTTTCTACCGCAATACCATCAACACCCTTCAGATACTTAGCAACATATTCGCCTATCTTGGGATGCTTAAGGTCTTTTTCAGAGGGCATGGTGACTATTAAGCCACCAGCGATGTCCTGAGCCAGTCTGGCTATGTCATAAGGAAACTTTGTCACGTTTAGTTTAGATACATTGGCTCTTAGAGTGTCCACAAAGTAGGTCCCAGAAGCCTCTCTGTGACCTTCATAAGCACAGGCAAGACTGCAAGACATCAAAGTTTCATTGAGCTGAATCATGTCGATGATTTTGTCCTTAATGTGAGAGGCTTTGGCAGTGCCTTGATACTCAGCAATCAATTGACTAGCGCCAATCAAGACATCGCCCATACCTGACTTGCAAGCATAACTCTGGCGGTGATAGGCTGCAAACTTCTCTACCAGGTCACCGGCAAAGTCATACTCCTTATACATAAAGACTCGTTCCCAGGGAACAAACACGTCGTCAAAAACAACCATGCATTCCTGTCCTCCATAAAGAACATTACCGACATCCATTTTCGGGCTGTCTATTTTCCTTGTGTCGCATGGTTGCCTCCCATATATGTATATAATCCCTTCAGTATCGCTGGGCAAGGCAAAAGAAATAGCATAATCTTTATCTTCCTCCCGCATAGCCCTAGTCGGCATGCAGATGATTTCATGCGAATTTACAGCTCCTGTCTGATGCAATTTGGCTCCACGCACTACAATGCCATCCGATTTTTCTTCCACTACGTGAAGATATTGGTCGATATCGGCTTGTTCGGTTGGACGAAGACTTCTATCGCCCTTGGCATCTGTCATGGCACCACAACAAACCAGGTCTTCATCCTGTACATACCTCAAGTATTTCAGGAAACGCTTGCTGTATTCGGTCCCATAGTTCTGGTCAATATCGTAGGTTACCATCGACAAAGTGTTCAAGGCGTCCATCCCAACGCAACGCTGAAAACAAGAGCCCGTATAAGCACCCAATCCTCTACCCATTTTTGATTTATTGACCAGATCTTCGGTGCTCTGATGAATGTGACAGAAACGATTTATCCTTTTTCCTGTTAGATGAGAGGTGGTTGTCATAACGTTCTGATATTGTGGAAATTTAGATTCCTCGGCAAGTTCATAGGTAGCAGCAATACAATTCCTTGTTGGTTTGATAATGGGATTATCTGCATGATTGGTAACCCGCTCTCCAAACATGTAGAGCTCAAAATGCATTTTCTTCATGCTATCAAGGTATTCCTGCGCAGTCTTCATCCCTTTATTTCCCTCCGCTAGATGCCAAGGTAAAAACTTCGAAAGCAATGCCACATCATTACACTGCCCTGGGAGCCAGCTTAGCTGACCCAGCTTTGACAGCTTTCTTTTCCCGCCTGGTTCTAGTTAACTGCAATCGTGTAAAGACGTCATCCACATGCTTCAGATAGTAACCGTAATCAAAGAGAGAATTCAGCTCTTCTTTGCTCAAATGAGCAGTTATCCGCTTGTCTGCTTGAAGCAAGCTCAGAAAGCTTTCCCTTTTCTCCCAGGCCTTCATGGCGTTGTCTTGCACCATTTTATAAGCCTGTTCTCGCGTTAGACCTTTCGCTATTAAGGCGAGGAGCACTCTCTGAGAAAAGATGACCCCTTGTGTGAGCTCGATATTACGACGCATGTTTTCCGGATAAACCTTGAGTCCTTTCATTATCGAGGTAAATATATATAGCATATAATCCAACGCTAGACAGGAGTCAGGCAAGATAATTCGCTCTGTGGAGGAGTGACTGATGTCACGTTCGTGCCATAAGGCAATGTTCTCCAGCGAGGTTAAAGCATGGCCT
>CP070642.1:448344-451547 GCA_020354105.1 Chloroflexota bacterium
CATCAAATTTATTTCCAGGGGCGATAACTCCGGTACTCACTCCAAGGAAAAACTCATCTGGAGTAAAGCCGGCTTTGAATATGAAGACGTTCAGAAGTCCGGAAAATGGTATATAGAAGCTGGCAAAGGGATGGGACCCACCCTGCTGATGGCTAACGAAGAGCAGGCATACGTACTTGCAGACATATCTACATTTCTCGCCTACACTAAGAGAACCAACTTAACCATCGAACCCATAGTAGAGCAGGACCCTGTGTTCCTCAATGTATACGCGGCTATTGCCGTCAATCCTGACACCACAAATGTTAAAAATCTCGATATCGCCAACAAGTTCCTCAACTGGCTGATATCGTCCGAAATTCAGGAAATAATCGGCATTTATGGTAAAGCTGAATACGGCAGGTCGCTTTTCTTCCCGCTTGCTGATGGCAGCTGCAAGATGGAAGGGTGCCCGTCACCTGAAGAATACTCAACGCCGGTTCCATAATAAATTCACGGAGCTCTAACGGCCGTGGTGTGACCTAGCAAAATTAATGGCATAATCATCTAAGGTGGTAAGGTAAATTGACTGCAATATGGGAAGGGTTTCTAAAAGCACTTGAACTTATTGTTACGCTTGACCCTGAAGTTCTGGAGATAACCGGCAGAACGCTGGTCATCTCCATTGCTTCAACCATTATCGCCGGTTTGATTTGCTTACCCCTTGGCAGCCTGATTCATTTCAACAACTTCCACGGCAAGAGAACCCTGATAAACCTGATACAGACTTTTTACAGTGTACCCACGGTGGCAGTCGGTTTGATAGTATTCTTGATTTTCTCGCGCTCAGGGCCGCTAGGCTTCATGGAGCTCCTGTTCACACCGCAAGTCATGGTTGTAGGTCAAATAATACTCATATCACCGATAATGCTGGGGCTGGTGATAGCCGCTCTAAGCGGAGTAGACAAGGCTGCACATGAGACTGCAGTAGCCATTGGTGCCAGTCAATTTCAGGCTATAACCATGGTCATAAGAGAAGCCAGATTTGCCATATATTCCGCCCTGATAATGGGGTTCGGCAGAGCTATATCGGAAGTCGGTCTGGCTTTGATGGTAGGTGGTAACATACGTGGATATACCAGGGTAATGACAACGGCTATCTCCTTAGAAACATCGAAGGGAGATATCGTGCTGTCTATCGCGCTCGGTATCATACTCATCAGCCTGGCGCTAATCATTAATTTCTCTCTCAGTAGACTCCAGCAGAGGTGGAGATAGATGGCTTTACTGGAAACCGTGAACTTAGAACAAAAATACGATGGGCACCAGGTACTGAAAGATATAAACCTGAATGTCAACAGGGGTGAGGTCTTCGCCTTGATCGGTCCCACAGGCGCCGGCAAAACGACACTGCTCAGGCTGCTAGACCTGCTTGAGCTGCCGGCCTCCGGTAAAATTCGTTTCGAGGGCGTGCATGTGCCCCGTTCAGGTAAGCACAGGCTGGAGATACGCCGCAGGATGTCATTCGTGCAGCAAAAGCCCCTCGTCTTCACCATGAGCGTCTACGACAACGTCGCCTGCGGGCTCAGGTGGAGGCGAGAGGGAGGTGAATCTGTACGCAAAAAAGTGGACAATGCGCTGCATCTGGTCAATCTAGCCGAATACAGTAACAGGAATGCCAAAACACTATCCGGAGGCGAAACCCAGCGTGTAGCCATTGCCCGAGCCTTAGTTACAGAGCCGGAAGTACTCTTCCTAGACGAGCCTACCGCAAACCTCGACCCTGTTTCTACTTCCAAAGTCGAGGAGGTTCTAGCCCACGTAATAAAGGAGCGAAAGGCGACTATAGTGATGGCCACCCATGACATGTCCCAGGGACAGCGCCTCGCCGACAGAATTGGTGTGCTCATAGGTGGCGAGATGCTGCAGATAGGCAGTCCAAATGAAATATTCTGTACACCTAAAAATACAGAGGTGGCTGAGCTCGTCGGCGTAGAAAACATCTTAAAGGGTGTGATATCGGAGAAAGATGACAATCTGGTGACCATACAGGTAAATGGCAGCACCATCCAGGCTGTCTCAGATTTTGAAACAGGCGAGGCAATTTACGCTTTCATCAGGCCCGAAGACATAACTTTTACACATAAAAAAGACTTGACCAGCGCCAGAAACATGTTCAGTGGGAAGGTAACCAGGATGCATCAGGTGGGACCACTGGTGAGAATCGAGGTCGACTGTGGCTTCAATTTGCTGGGCGTGATAACAAAGACTTCAGCAGAGGAGCTGAATTTCGATATTGGCAGGAAAATCTATGCCAGCTTTAAAGCCACAGCAATACACGTGATAAGAAGGTGGGTTTAGAGGTAAAGTAATTAGAATTTACCCTTTGAGGTCTTGACTGGCATGGTACAATAGTACTAAGGCAAGGGAGCCCCCTTGCCCGTTGGGTTATATGTGTGAAAAGGAGGTGATGCGAATGGGAGAGAGCCAGAGCTGGCAACAGCAGCCGAGGCAATCCAGAACCGTCCTGGCTCCGGGACAGAAAACCACCCGAACTAAAAACTTAGTTGGGTACGTGTGTGGCAGTCCGAAAAGGCGGGCTATAACAAATACCTAATGCACAAGTGAATAATTTCCCCGTTAAGGGTTACTAAAACCGCAGGCGGGTAGGTCGAACTTCCGCCGAAGGTCTCCGAGAGGAAACCCACGGAGTTTATGAAACTTAGGAGGTATAATGAAAACCAAATATCCAAGCGTGTTTGGTATCCTGACTGCAATAATGCTGGTAGCCAGCTTCGTGGTGCCGATGAACTCCTTCGTTACATCAGAAGTTCAGGCTGACCCCGGCATCTGCAAATGGGATAACTTGAGCGAGCCTGGTGCATTGTACGGCACATATGTCGTAGGCTCATATAACGGCGCGGCTTCAGACCCCATTAGCCTGGCCATTGGTAGCGACGCCTCAACGTTCGCTGTCATAATCAGGTTTGGAAACTACCCCCCACCCAACGCCTATAGAAATGTGATACTGTACTCAAACACCAGAGGCGTATTCTGGTCATTAAGCCGAATGACTGCCCTGGCTCGCGAGCCACAGTTCGGAGGCCTTGGAGCCCGCAACCTGTTCCAGGTAGTGATGGCTCCGGATAACCCCATCTTCATGGCTGTCACTTCCGACAACGGGACCATAGGAACCGGCCCTGTATAGCTGTGGTTCAGCGATA
>CP070642.1:451647-455573 GCA_020354105.1 Chloroflexota bacterium
ATGAAATGTCCTGTCTGTGGCAGAGAAGCCAGGGTTCGCATCTACCGCTGTGCCAAATGTGCCGTTTATGTGCACGAGAGATGCTGGAAGAAGCATGTAGCACAGGCTCACAGAGACTAGGCCTTCCTTATATTCTTATCATCGGAGTCTCGCCATGCCATACTTGATTTGGCCATCCCTGTAGCTCAGCTGGATAGAGCGGCTGCCTCCGAATTACCGATTCCAGAATTCGAGGAAACTACTACCTATTAGGCCCGCTACATATCAGGCATTATGTCTCCGGGATACTGCGTCAGCCTCTTTCATTCGCCAACTACCAACGACCGATTGGGTGCTTGAGCTTTCGCGGGTCTGTTAGAGATGCAATATCTTGCTTAAGAACAGATGGGTTCGTTCCTCTTTGGGGTTCTCAAAAAAATCGTGGGGTGTAGCCTGTTCAACAATCAGACCCTCATCCATGAATATAACCCGGTCGGCAGCGGCCCGGGCAAACCCCATCTCGTGGGACACCACTACCATGGTCATGCCCTCCTTGGCCAGCGAGGTCATAACATCCAGAACTTCTTTTATCATCTCCGGGTCCAAGGCGGAAGTAGGTTCATCGAAAAGCATAATTTTAGGGTTCATCGCCATGGCGCGCGCTATGGCTACTCGCTGCTGCTGACCGCCCGATAATTGGGCAGGATGGGCTTCGGATTTTTCCGGAATGCCTACTTTTGCCAGCAGCGCCCTGGCTATTCTTTCCGCTTCCTCACGGCTCCGTTTTCGTACTGTCCGCTGAGCTAGCATCAGGTTCTGCAGGGCCGTTAAATGCGCAAACAGGTTAAAGGATTGAAAAACCATGCCCACCTCACAGCGTATGGCATTGATGTTACTTGTATTATCCAATGTCATGCCATCTACGATGATCGTGCCTTCTTCGTACTCTTCCAAACGGTTTATACATCTGAGCAAAGTTGTTTTGCCGGAACCGGAAGGCCCTACGACAACAATCACTTCACCCTCACCAACATCCAGGCTCACACCACGCAAGGCTTCAACCCTGCCGAAACGCTTTTTGACGTCCTTTATCTGAATAATTGGTTCGGCCATTAGTACCTTTCGTACTTCGAACGTTTCTCAATATAGGAAACTACGCGGGCAGCAACGATTGTCATAATAAGATACAGCAGTGCTACCATCAACCAAGTTTCTATGGGATTGAAATGGGCTGCCATGAATTCACGCCCCCGCCGGGTCAAATCGGCAACCGCCACCACGCTGACCAGCGAGGAATCCTTGAGCAAGGCGATGAATTCGTTGCCCATCGGCGGCAGGATGACCCGGAAAGCTTGCGGTAATACTACGTGTCGCATGGCCTGGAAGTGGGTCATACCCAGAGAACGGGCGGCTTCCATTTGGCCTTTGGGTACGCTCTGAATACCCGAGCGGACAATTTCGCTCATGTAGGCGCCATAGCAGACGGTGATAGCCACAATGGCCGTAACAACGGGGTTTACCCGGTATTCAATAAGCGCCTGTGAGTTTAGCCACAAGCCCAGCTTCTGAATAATGACGGGGGATACAAAATACCAGGCGATAAGCTGTACCAAGAGCGGTATTCCGCGTACTACCTCAACATAAAGTGAAGAGATGCCGAAGATCAACTTGTTTTTGGAAATGCGCCCCAGCCCACCCAAAAGCCCTACGATGATTATTAGGACATAGGATGCTACGGTTACCAGAATGGTAACCAGAATGCCATCACGTGCAAAGAGAACGATATCTCGGAATGGGACGGGCCAGAGTATTACGAGCAGCCCTATGATGGCGGCTATCGCTACTACCAACCACCACCACGCGTCCTGACGTAAGCTTACTTCACCGCCGACTACAAAGCTGAGTCCCCGCCTCGGAGCATTCTTTTTCTGCTCATCCATTACAAAGTCAAGAAGGGTGCTATCAAGCACCCTTCTTCATGACTTCTGGTTTAGGGTCTCAGCCACTCTGTGGTCAACTCCTCAATGATGCCCTCATCTAGAAGCTCGTCTAGGGCGGTGTTAATCTTTTCAAGCAGCTCTTCTTCGCCCTTCGGTACAGCAATGCCGTACTCTTCAGTAGTCAATACCTCACCCAAAACCAGGAGAACAGCGTATTTATCAACATAACCGTAAGCTACAGGCGTGTCGCAGATAACGGCATCGATCTGGTCGGCCATCAGAGCAGCAAATGCGAGGGGAATGTCATCGTAGCGCTTTACATCGGTTCCATTTATACTCGTAGCTAGATCATCACCTGTAGTACCGGCTTGAACACCGACAGATTTACCGGCAAGCGTTTCGGGACCGGTGATATCAGTGGTCGACTTCAGAATAACAATTATCTGCCCGGCTGTGAAGTATGGGTGCGAAAAATTCATTTTTTCCAGGCGGTCCGGCTTGATGGTGATGGATGAAATGGCAGCATCATAGGTACCTTGGGCCATGCCGGCCAGCAACGCATCCCAATCGACATTTACATACTCCACGTCGAGGTCGGCGCGCTCGGCAATGGCATCGAACAGGTCGATGTCAAAGCCGACAATCTCACCCGTTTCATCATCGACATACTCAAAAGGCGCCCAGGTAGCGTCTGTTGCCACACGAATCTTACCTGTACCGTCACTAGGTACACAGCCGACCAAAAGCAGCCCAACCGCAACCATCCCCACCAGTAGTAACCATAATAAGCGCTTCATGTTTCCCTCCTTCTATGTTCTTTCTTCTAGCACCTGATCTTCATAAGCACCAGTCATGATACGGGCACAGATCATTATGAATCAGTGGGAGTTAGCTCTGCCAGGATTGCGTCTTGTAGTTTACATTATTTGCCTCCCCCCTGTCAAGGGATTGTACTCGTTCATATGATTACCAACACCACAGGCATTAGGTCCCCTGCCTATTTCCGCTTGCGTACACAGAATACCAGTCCAAAGAAGTCAGAATGTTCGACACCTCGGTTGGTATTTAACCTGTTGCTGCTACTCTTGTGATACAAGGCTACGTAGATTGCACAAATAGCTAGTTTACGACTTGTTTTGTCATTTCCTTTGTCGTAGAATTCAGCTGCGATTCACCTGTCCCTGTAGCTCAGATGGATAGAGCGGCTGCCTTCTAAGCAGCGGGTCGTGGGTTCGAATCCCTCCAGGGACGCCATCTCTCGAAGCTAAAATAGGTCTCACAACGAGTAGGGACATAGGCTTTTATCACTAAATAGCACTAGTTTGCGACTAATCTAAGCCTAATTTGTTGTACACAAATCGCTGTTGTTATAATGGAAATAACACGTGCGGGCAAAGCACGCGCGAAATAATAAGGAGGACCTATACATGGCAGTAAATTCTGAACAGGAAAACACGGTTTTGCGATTGTGGCTTCTGCTGAGACGAGTAGGCGATGCACTTAGTCTTTGCCAGGATTCGGTATTTGGCAAATACGGACTTACTACGGAGCAGTTCGGAGTTCTCGCGACTATTAAATCGCGGGGGCCTTTGAGGCCAATTGACCTAGCCTCGATTCTAGAACGAGGCCCAAACAGCATGAGTATGCTGATCGACCGTATGGTCAAAGCTGGTCTGGTCAGAAGGACAAGGGGCAGGAAGGATCGTAGAGCAGTAGTTGTGTCCATGACCAGTAAGGGGGAGAAAGCCGTTGAACCAGCAATTCCGGCGGGTTGGGAGTTTATCCACAAAATCCTGTCGCCGCTATCATACAATGACCAGCGTGCCCTGGCCAGTATGCTTGAGACCGTAAAATGCGAGTTGGTCGGTTACTTGAACCCCGAAATGAATATGGCGGAAATTACCAAGAAGAGTTTTACAGAAGACCCTGATTTGTATAGACGGATGGTGAAGAATGTTCTGCCTTCTGGCTATGCAGCCAAGCGCAAGCGTAGGAATAGGTGAAAAC
>CP070642.1:455673-458239 GCA_020354105.1 Chloroflexota bacterium
AACGTCTTTTTTGAAGATGGCTTGATAAAGAAACGGTACGGCTATAGCCAGCTTGGCGGCAACCTTCCGTTGTCTGGTGATATTCTGGGCAGCGACCAGTTCTATATGTTCGATGGCAATAACTGGCTTCTGGTCTGCACTGAGGATGATATTTACCGCTTGAATACCACACCGAGTATGTGGGTTCCCATAACTACCTCAATGTCCCTGGACAAATGCGAAACCGCCTGGACAGCGGGCAGCGGCGATACCATAGCCGCCGATAGCACTGATTATATCGAAGGGGCAAAGTCGGTTAAGATTACCCTGGCAGCCCAGAGGTCTGATGGCGACAAGCTGGCTTATGTGAACATAGACGCCTCCAATATCACCGCCTATAACAGCATCGGATTCTGGCTGATGTCAAGTGCGAATCTGTCCGCCGAGGATTTGGAAGTGGTGGTAAGTGAATCAGCCGATGGGGCCAAGGCCGGAACATATTGCGAATGTTTATCTACGGCCTTAACCGCAGATACTTGGACTTTCGTCAGGGTAGCTAAAACTCTTACCGATTACAATGCTGTGGTTTCGGTGGCTTTGTATGCCAACGCCACTTTGGCATCAGGACTGGTTATAAATATAGATGATGTGCGAGCTTTTACTCCCTTCACCGGCAGCGATGAGGATTTCTTTGATTATGATTATGTTCGCAAGAGCAGCGAGACCGACCCCTGGTGGGTTTGCACCAACGGCGTTGACCCCATTAAATACTGGCAGGGCGGAACGTACTATCTGGAAAATCTTATCAGCTGCTACCCCGCTGGAGTTACCTCCTTGCTTTGCAAGTACATTATAGAATTCAAAGACCATTTAGTTCTGCTCGATGTAACGGAAGACGGCAACAGGTATCCTCAGCGAATAAGATGGAGCGATACCGCCGACCCAGAGGATTTTCTCAACGGCAACGCCAGTTATCAGGATTTGACCGGGGCCGACTGGATAGTGGGGGTAGCCAAGTTCAAGGGTGATTATCTGGTGGTATTCAAGGAAAGAAGTATCTGGGTGGGCTATGCCACCGGCGATTCGGACATATATCAGTTCGACCAGAAAGTAACGGGGGCGGGCTGCGCTTCGGGAATGACTATCGAATCTCTGGGTGATGAATTGGTATTTTTAGGATGGGATGATGTTTATGTCTTTAATGGCATAGATTATGAGCCCATCGGCACTTCGATACAAAGACAAATATTTGCCAATCTAAACCCCGAAGAAATGAATCGCTGCTTCGGCGTGGTGGTCGAGGAGCAAAAAGAATATTGGCTGTTCGTACCGTCAACGGACAAGTCCCACATTTCCGGCAGCGGGGTTTCTACCTACCCCGACATTGCCTGGTGCTTTAATTACGACCTGAACAAGTGGACGCGCCATGAATTTAATGATTTTATTACCAGATACGGATATTACGAGCTTGAGTCAACAGTCACTTTTGATGAGTTATCGGGAACCTTCGACCAGCAGACCTGGAAGTTCGACGATAGGACAATCCTTCAATCAGCGCCTACGACTCTTTTGGGAGACCAGTCGGGCTATGTATATGAGTATAGCCGTGATACCAATAACGAAGATGGAACAGCTATAGACGGCTGGTTTAGCACCAAGGACTTTAACCCAACGAATTTAATGCAAAGGTTCAGAATCGTCGGGCTTGACGTATATTTTACCGGCAACAGCCTGGATATAGATTACTCGACGGACAAGGGCGTGACCTGGACAAACATCGACAGCCTATCTGAATGCAATGATATGACTACGAACAACCGGATATTTTGTCGGCTGGATGTAAAGCAGATACGGTTCAGGATAAGGAACAATACGGCAGGCGAGCATTTTGAGTTTAGCCGAATGAATATGTACTGGGAACCTTCGGGAGTGAGATTCTAAGATGGCTAAATTATTAAGGACACAGTTGTTTCCGGCCTGTTCTGGGATTAAAGAACCTGCTACTAAAACCTGGGCGGAGAAATTAACGGTTTTTCTGGATGAGACGTTCAGAAGAGTCGCCTCGATTCCGTTCAATCAGTCGGAGAACCTTGATGTGGCCGATACCGGCAATGCCGATACCGAATTTACGGTCGCTCACTATCTGGGCAGGGTTCCGGCAGGATTCATATTGATAAATACCGACAAGGCCGCCTGCGTATATGACTCCGGCACGGCCTGGACAACCAGTGCTATTTATCTGAAATGCAATGCCGCTAATGCGGCTATAACGATAACAGTATTTTAAGGGGAGAAAAATATGGGATTTTTCAGTTCACCTAAAACTAAAATAAAAAAAATAGACCCTTATGTTGGTGCTTCCCAACATATGAAAGAATTGGCCGAAACGGCCATGCCGGGCGCTCTATCCAGAGTAGAGGGGGCAGGCACGCCTTATCCCGGACAGCTAACCGCGCCCTTGAGCAGATTTGAAGAGATGAGCTTGGGTTCTCTGGAAGATTATATGCAAAGTCCGTATGCCAGTCAGACGCCTATGTATCAGGCGGGGGCCGGTGAAATAGAAAAGACTCTCGGCGATGAATATGAC
>CP070642.1:458339-463567 GCA_020354105.1 Chloroflexota bacterium
CGCTTTGCAGCTAAAGCGGATGAGGCACTCAGGATAGCCAGTGAGGCTATGGAAAAAGTGAAGTATATTGCCAGCAGAATGCTTACCCAGTGGGAAGAAGTGGTTATCATTCTGGCCATAGTTGGAGGAGCAGTTATGCTTGGTCTAGGCTTGGCGTTGGCTGCGGGGTAGTAACAAGTAGTGGCTTCACACAAAAATGACAACAAAGATATAGCATCTAGCTGAAGGAGGCTTAACATGTTTTATAGTATAGGAGAGGCAGCGGGTGAAATTTGGAGAATTCTCAGTGCTAAAGATGGCTTGAGTGTTTCTGCACTGGTACGCAATGTGAAGCAACCTCAATCTGTAGTTTATATGGGGATTGGGTGGTTAGCTAGAGAAGATAAACTGGTATTTACCAAAACGAAGCAAGGAGTATCTATCTCAATAAAAAAGTAAGACAGGCTTAGATTAATTAACTTGAAACAATGGAAGGATGAGCTTATGCGCATTGTCCCCGAAAATACTGTGTTTGTCGTTCTTTGTTTTGAAGGTCCGGATGTCTATTCGATGGCTGGTGGACTTAGTTCGAGGACTACTCATTTGACCAACGCTCTAGCCGAAATGGGCTTCCAAGTCCATCACATTTTCATAGGGGATCCTCAAATGGAAGGGGAGGAAGCTCACCAAGGTGGAAGACTTATTTTGCACAGGTGGTGTCAGTGGATAAGTGAACATTATCCCGGAGGTGTGTACGACGGAGAGGAAGGAAAACTTTCTGATTTTACGGAATCTGTGCCTTCATTTGTAGTCAAGGAAATTGCCGCCCCCGCTATTTCTGATGGGAAGTCGGTCGTAATACTGGGTGAAGAGTGGCACACTGCTGAAGCCATGTACTGCATAAGTGACCTCTTATATTACTCTGGTTTGCGTGAAAAGGCATTGATGTTCTGGAATGCAAACAATACCTATGGATTTGAGCGAATAGACTGGCAGCGACTTTCCTACACTACGACAATTACCACAGTTAGCAAGTACATGAAGCAAATTATGCTAGAAATGGGGATAAACCCACTGGTAATTCCAAATGGAATACCAAAGGCTATTTTGAGTGAGGTGAGAGAAAAGGATGTTTCAACGCTTAGGGAAATATTGGGTAGTAACCTCATATTGAGCAAGGTCGCAAGATTACATCCAGATAAGGGATGGAAGTCGGCAATTCTTGCGGTAGAGAATTTGAAGAGATCGGGGGTAAAAGCTATCCTTGTGGCCCGCGGGGGTGGGGAGGCATACGGAATGAAAATCGCAGGACTGCCCAGATCGCCTAACATAATCGTTGAGGATATTCAACTGCATAAAGATTCCCAAAGATGTTACTACAATGCCATGTTGGAGAATGATTTTGCACCCTATTTCGAAGCTATAAATAAGCATGGCTCTGCTGACGTTCTCAATCTGTTGTTCCCTATACCATACCCTCTTCTCCAGGTGATTTATAAGGCCAGTAACGTAGTGCTGGCTAACAGCATTCATGAACCGTTCGGGCTGGTAGGTCTGGAAGCAATGGCAGCAGGAGCAGTAGTGTTCTGCGGATGCAGTGGAGAGGATTATGCCACACATATGTACAACGCGGTAGTTTTAGATACTTACACTGCAGATGAAATTAACTTCTATATAGATTACCTTTACTCAAATCCAGATACGAGCAAATCAATAGGGAATGCGGCAAGACTGACAGCGGAGCAATGGACCTGGCAGGAAGTGGTACGAAGGCTTCTGTGTAAGCTTGAGTATCAGGCGAAAGCCCAGGGTATTGATTTACCCTCTCGGGTGGAGCACGGTTGAGACAACAGGGGTAATTGTCACATTGAGGGGAGTGGGCCGATGTATGTTGAAGCAGCTATTTGTGATTATTTAAGAGAAGAGATATTCCCTCAACTGGCTCCGCCTCCTTATGCGGAGATAGAAATAACGAGTCTAGGTACACGAAAACCCGTTTGCCTATTCTTTGAGAAGAGCAAAAACATAATGGTGGTAGGTAAGCTTTTCAAACGGGGAGTTGTTCCTCTTGAAGACGCTTGGCTGGAGGCAGATAAGGAGTATTCAAATCTTAAACTGCTTCGAGAACAATTAGGAATGGATGGAGATGCTGACCATGTGGTTGCCCCACTGGGTGAAAGCAGGAAGCTTTCTGCCCTGCTGGTGACGGAGAGAGCACTTGGTCAAACACTTGATTACTATATTGGCAAAGCTATCTTTGATCAACAGCATGATGAGCTGTTTCAAACATTGGGCTATCTAGCTAGGTTTTTTGCCAAGCTACATGAAGCGTCTAAAACTGAAAGGCCTCTTTCTCCCGAGTTACCCAGATTCTATCTCAATGCGATATTAAATTCTTTGGAAGATAAGCTTATAGACTATCCTGAACGAGATGAAATCGAAAAATATGCACTCCGATGGTGGCATGAAGAACGCGTTTTTGCCTCAGACAGAGAAACAATAGTCCATGGGGATGCTACACCTACCAATTTTCTTTTTGATAATGGAAACGTAACCGCCATCGACCTGGAAAGTATGAATTGGGCTGACCGGTGCTGGGACCTGGGTTTTATCGCTGCCGAATTAAAGCATCATTTTATGTGGCGGACGGGCAATAAATGGACTGCAGAGCCATTTATCGGCCATTTCTTGTGGGAATACGCCGTAAATTACGGTGATACCAATTTATTTCGCACTATTACCTACAAGCTGCCGCTATATATGGCGCTGGGTCTATTAAGGATTGCCAGAAATTTCTACGTTGGTGAAACACATAGAAAGCGTTTGGTTATGGAGGCAAATAAATGCCTAAAATACGGGCTGTAATCTTTGATTGTTACAGCACTCTTATAGATATTAAGACGAATGAAGAAAAGGGAGAGGTTTTCCATAACCTCTCCCTCTACCTGCAGTATTACGGGGCGAAAATGAATGCTGAAAGTCTAAAGTCTGCTCTTAAATTAGAAAGAGAGCGATATCCATATCCAAAAGACGAGCGCTATCCAGAAATAGACCTCGAGATTGTATTCAGAAATATCTTACAGAAAGAAGGATTAGACAATCCATTCTTGATCGAGTCTTGTTGTAAGCTTTTCAGGGTGCTCAGTCGCGAACAATTTCAGCTTTTTCCAGACAGTCTTCCGGTGCTAGAAGAGATGAGGCAAAAGGGTTATCAGTTAGGCATTGTTTCTGATGCTCAGAAAGTCTTTTGTTTGGACGAAGGAAGAATGTTAGGGATAAATCCGTTTTTTAGTCGTGTTATAATGTCCACCCATCTCGGATTTAGAAAACCTGACCCTAGGATATTCATGGTTGCCTGTACTTTGTTAGGGATACTTCCAATAGAGGCCGTTTACATTGGTAATGATCTTGAAACAGACATAGGCGGGGCTAAAGGGGCAGGTATGCAGGCGATCCTACTGGACAGGCAAGGTAGAAGCATTAATCAAGAGCCAAAGCCAGATTTCTATGCCAGCAGTCTCTGGGATGCGTGGGAATGGATAAAGAGTAATAGCTAGTTTAAAATTAACTAGTGACGCTGAAGACGCAGTTTCATTCTTCTTGGACCAGGGGTACCCAAAATAGTGGAAAAAATAGTACTAGTTACTATCAGGCTGAGATAAAATGTTAAATAAAGGATAAACGAGGAGCTTATGGTTACGTTTGGCTTTCTTGCGGACCTGCCCCCTGCTGTCGCTGGCGGAATTAGGGTGGCGATCATACTGGTATTGTTAATTGTTATAGTTATTGTTGCCAGGCGCCTAATTCCCAGGCTAATAACCGCCCATATTCCGAAGCTTCGCAAGGAGCACCCAGAACAGCTGGCAGAGCGCAGTAACACTATTTCTCGGGTTATCGTTCAGGTTGTGAGTGTCCTCATATGGGCTATCGGAATTATTATGATTTTGAGTGGCTTGGGGGTGGATGTAACACCCTTGCTAGCCTCCCTCGGTGTAGCATCTTTGGCAATCGGTTTCGCAGCTCAGAATATTATTCGAGATTATTTCTACGGTTTCTTTATCATAATGGAGGACTGGTATCGAGTAGGCGAGGTAGCCATAATTTCAGGTACAGCTGGCATTGTAGAAAATATCACTCTGCGGCGCACTCTACTTCGAGACTTGAACGGCACAATACATATCTTTCCCAATAGCAGAGTAGAGCAGGCCAGCAACATGACCCGTGACTGGTCACGCGTAAATCTCGATGTAAGTGTAGCCTATAAAGAAAATCTGAACGATGTGATTAGTGTCATAAATGAGGTTGGCCAGGAAATGAAAAAAGACCCGGCTTGGGGACAAGACTTGCTGACGACTCCCGAGGTATTGCGCGTCAATAATTTGGGGGATAATGGCGTAGAGATAAAGATATTAGCTGACACAAAACCAATAAGGCAGTGGGCACTAATGGGCGAGCTACGCAGACGGCTTAAGGATCGCTTCGATACCGAGGGAATAGAGATTCCGTGGCCGCATACAAAGGTGTACTTTGGTAACACACTAGAAGGAGATAAGTAGAATTAATAGTCGTTTCAAAAGGAGGGTACGTTATGCCATTCTTGGCTTATCATCTTAGCCCAGAGGGTGAACTACGAAGTAAGCTCAGTAAAGAGGAGATTGGTGCCGCCTTTGGGTCCAAGAAGGGTTTACTCTGGGTAGATATCAGCGCTACTACTGAAGAGGATGGCAAGTTCCTGGAGCAGACATTTGGCTTCCATCCTCTTACTGTAGAGGATTGCCTGAGCACAAAGATTCACCCCCCGAAAATTGATGACTTTGAGGAGTATCTTTTCATCATAGTTCACGGCGTTAACTATGCGGTCGAATCTGAAGTCGTGGAGACCGCAGAACTGGCAATCTTTCTAGGCACCAATTTCGTAGTTAGTAACCATATTTCCCCTCTTTACTGTGTTGAGGCCACAAAACGCTCGGTTGAAAAAAACGCTCGTGGAATGAGGCAGGGGGCAGACTTTTTGGCCCATACCTTAATAGATGCGTTAATCGATAACATTATGCCTACTATCGACAAGATGACTGAAATTGCCGAGGATATTGAGGAACAGGTAGTCCAAAATCCGCAGCAGCCGACACTGGAGGCAATTCTGAAACTAAAGCGTTCGGCTATACATCTGCACCGTGTGCTGTCCCCCCAGCGGGAGGTACTGAATCGCATCAGCCGGGGAGACTTCCGAGTCGTAAGAGAGAATGCAA
>CP070642.1:463667-469563 GCA_020354105.1 Chloroflexota bacterium
CGGAACTTACTGCCGGCAACCAGTGCCCCCATATCCAGGGCAACCACCTTCCTATTCTTAAGAGAATCAGGAACATCGCCAGCCGCGATTTTCTGGGCTAACCCTTCCGCAATAGCTGTTTTGCCAACACCAGCCTCGCCGATAATAACAGGGTTATTCTTAGTACGCCGCGTCAATATCTGCATCACCCGCTTTATCTCATCATCGCGCCCAATAACCGGGTCGAGTTTACCCAGGCGAGCTAATTCAGTGAGGTCACGCCCATATTTCTCCAGCGAACGATACCTGCTCTCAGCAGTCGGACTGTCAACCCGATGACCACCCCGAATATCCTGAAGCGCCTTATACATTTTCTCCTGGTCTATCCCGAACTCCTTCAGAATTGTGGCTGCCTCACCTTTGTCCTCCACCACAATAGCAATCAGCAGATGCTCAACGCTGATGAAATCATCCTTGAGTCTGTCAGCCTCACGAGCCGCATTATCCATGAGTCGAGCGATTCGAGGAGTGGCATAAATCTGGGCTGATTCATAGGTCGCTTTAGGAGCCCGGTCGAGGCTATCTTCAACTTTCTTCCTTACCACCCCCACATTCGCATCCAACTTTTCCAATATCTGTGAAGTCAAACCACCCTCTTGCTCCAGCAATGCCAGTAAAATATGTTCCACATCCCACTGGACATGGTGATAACGACTGGCAATGCTTTGCGAAGCGGCCATCACCTCTCTGGCTTGCTCAGTAAATCTTTCCGGTCTCATAATTATCCCTTATTTTCCTCCAAACTCTTCCTTAATTAGCTTATCGCGGTAATCCGTAATATAGGAGCATTCAGGCCCCTGGCATTTATCCATCTTTAGTCTCATATTTCTATCGAATTTCTGCTTCCTGTCCTCAAGAGCCTTCTGCTTATACCGCTTATACCATATGCATTTAGCTGTCCAATCCTTGTTCACAATTATAGTCACAAAATCATCAACCAAATCACAGTGAACAGTAGTCGCTGTAATCTGCCATTTGGCAGGTTGTAATTCTGTCCTGGCTTTAGGCATCATTAACCTCTCTATCTAATCCATCTTCTATTGCAATTTCAGACTCTCTGAGCTTCTGAATCTCAAATTCCATTTCCTGAATCCGGTTTTGCATTTCTGTCATCTTCTCCACCATTCGTATTACCACTTCCACTCCAGCCAGATTAATTCCCAAATCGCTCATCAAGGTTTTAATCTGACGAAGGCGTTCGATGTCAACCTCAGAATAGTAACGGACATTACCCTCGGAACGATACGGCTGCACCAGGCCAATTCTTTCGTAATAACGCAAGGTGTGCGTCTCAATGCCCACTATTCGAGCCGCAACGCTTATGACATATCTCGGTTCTGAACCCGCCGAATTCATCTATCTTATCACCTCAATAATACAATGGCAATGCTTAACCGCGACGGTAGCTTCGCAACTGCTCAAAAAGCTGTCGTTCCTCCGACGTCAACTGCGTCGGCAGCACCACCTTTACTTTAGCAAAAATGTCACCTCGTAAAGAGTCATTCAAATGCGGCATTCCCTGCCCTGTCAAACGAAACACCTTGCCGTTCTGGGTCTCCGGCGGCACTTTTAAAGCCACATTTCCTTTAAGTGTTGGGACTCCTACCTCACCACCGAGCATAGCAGTTACCAAAGGAACAGGCACTTCGACGTGAAGGTCATCACCTTTGCGTACACATGTCTGGTGAGGCAATAATTTCACTAACAGATAGAGGTCACCTTTAGCTCCATCGTAGCCCTGACTTCCCTGACCGGCAATCCGCACCTTTGAACCATCTCTGACACCTGGTGGAATTTTGACTTCAATCCTCTTGGGTCTCAACAATCTACCTGCCCCTCCACAGTTAGAGCATCGACCTCTGCCAACTCTGCCACTACCACCACAAGCCGAACAAGGTTCCTCAGCTTGAATCTGAAGAACACGTTTCGTCCCCTGATAAGCCTCTTCTAAAGTCACCTCAACAGGATGTTCTATGCTGCTGGGTCTGGTAGGAGCGCGAGCAGTGCCCGTCCTACCACCAAAGCCTCGAAAAACACCACCGAAAAGGTCACCTAAATCGCCTAGGTCACCAAAGTCAAAGGTAGTATAGGTACCGCCGCCTTTGCCGAAATCCCATTGAGTTCCCCGACCGGCTTTGGCAAATTGTTCGGCATATTGCCACTGGTCCCCAAATTGGTCATATTTCTTTCGCTTTTCCGGGTCGGAAAGCACCTCATACGCCTCGTTTACCTCTTTAAACTTGGCTTCAGCCGCTTTGTCCCCAGGATTGACATCAGGATGATATTTACGGGCAAGTCGCCGATAGGCCTGCTTTATCTCCTTGTCAGGAGCGCTACGACCTACACCCAAAACCGAATAATAATCTTTACCTGGCATAGTATTTCACCTTAATTCCTTTAGCTGCATTATTTTAAACAACTTATTAAACTTTGTCAAATATCTATTCTATATATATTAATAAACTATATCAATATATTTGACAAAGAATATTAACTATCTTATAATTTATTATGAGTGGAGCTCAGAACACATAAAGGAGGAAAGGTATGAATATTGTACGATGGGAACCATTCAGAGAAATAACAAGTTTAAGAGACGCTATGGACAGGCTGTTTGAGGACAGTTTCGTCCGGGCTCCGCGTTTATGGCCGACGGCAGGGGCATGGGATTTGCCTGTAGACATGCATCAAACTGACAATGACCTGGTAGTAAAGGCTTCTCTACCTGGTTTTAAACCCGAGGAGGTAGATATCTCTATCACCGATGGTACCCTCACTATCAAGGGTGAGCACAAGGAAGAACATGAGGCCAAAGAGGAAGAGTACTTCTACAAGGAGCGGCGCTACGGTACCTTCAGTCGCTCGTTGTCTATCCCGGTTAAGGTCAAGAGCGACAAGGCGGAGGCGGTATTCGAAGAGGGTGTACTCACATTAACCCTGCCCAAGGCAGAAGATATTAAACCAAAGCAAATCAAGGTAAAGGCAAGGCAAATCGCTGAGGGCAAAAAGGCAGAAGCCAAAAGCTAAAAATGCATATTACTGGGCTCCACTCACCGATTGCCAAACTTCAAGAAATTGCTGAACAATCTGCGCTGTAGCTCCCCATATCACTTTCCCCTTGTACTCATAGGAATAACCAACAAAAACCTCGTCGTCGAAAATGTAACGTTCCTCTCTCCTCTTAGCTTTATGCAACAAAGCTGAAACTGGTACGCTGAAAATTTCATCTATCTCATAATGATCTAAAACGAACTGGTAAGGATAAGGAATAAAAGCTACGAAAGGCGAGATATTGAAACTCGATGTTGTTGTAGGAGTATCATCTAGCTCTCCCAGAACCTCCACATCCCTGGTCTTCAATCCAATCTCTTCCCAACTCTCTCTGAGAGCTGTATCCATAAGGCTGGTATCACCTTTGTGTCGAGCTCCACCAGGAAATGATATCTGCCCTTTATGATGCGACACCCGGTCGCTACGCTGTGTAAAAAGGATATGATAATCTCCGTGCTCGCAGAAAATCGGGACGAGTACTGCGGCTTCAGTCAATCCTCTGCTGCTCAAACTCATCTTCTGCCGCGAAGCCAACGCCTGCCTGAGATTCTCTTTCATGTAACAATCAATCATACATCACGACCACATGCAAAACAAATTCTGCAGCTTTGATGAGACAGCCTATTCTGAAACTTGCTAAAATGTCGATTCGTCAGCTATACTGAAATGTTGAGGTTATTTCGTTATGCCTAACAATCGGGACTATTACGAAATACTTGGGGTTCCAAGAAACGCCAGTGACGAGGAAATCAAGAGAGCCTTCCGCAAGCTAGCATTCAAATATCATCCTGACCACAACAATGAGTCAGGAGCTGAAGAGAAATTCAAAGAGTTAAACGAGGCTTACGAGGTTCTCTCCGACGCCAGAAAGCGTGCCTCCTATGACCGCTATGGCAATGTGGCTACCGCGGACTGGTTTGGTTTTGAAGATGTCGGATTCGGTGGTCTGGGGGACATCTTCGATGCTTTCTTCGGTGGCACCACTGCCAGAGCTCAACGTCGTTCTCCAAAAAAAGGAACAGACCTGCGAGCTAACCTGACACTTTCTTTTGAAGAGGCTGTCTTTGGCACGGACAAGCAATTCGAGGTTTCGCGTATCGAAAACTGTTCTGCGTGCCAGGGGCTCGGCAGCCAACCAGGAACAAACCCGCAAAAATGTCCTAACTGTAACGGCAATGGCGAGATACGCCGAACTCAACAAAGCCTTTTCGGACGTTTTGTTCACACCGCCACCTGTCCACACTGTAAAGGCGAAGGCACGGTGATTAACAACCCATGTCGTAAGTGCAAAGGTAGCGGTAAAGAAAGAATAAAGCGCAAACTCACGGTTACTATTCCCCCGGGTATAGACGAAGGCCATCAAATGCGCCTCGGCAACGAAGGTGACGCCGGAATATACGGTGGCTCTCCGGGCGACATTTACATCAATTTCTCAGTGAAACCGCATAAGTTCTTCGTCCGCAAAGACTCCGACATCTTCTACGAGTTGCCCATTAATTTCGCACAAGCTGCCCTGGGAGACGACTTAGAAGTACCGACCCTTGAGGGGAAGGCGACCTTGAAGATACCACCGGGGACTCAAAACGGAAAGGTATTTCACCTCAAAGGTAAAGGCATACCACGACTTCACGGCAGAGGTAAGGGAGACCAGATTGTAATAATCAACGTCATAACCCCACAATCTATGGATGCCAACCAGCGGCGACTTTTTGAGGAATTAGCCAAAACCCTGCCCGCAGCAAAAACGCCTGAAGTCGAAGACGGCTAAATTATCTAATAGACAAGAGGCCTGCCAACCAAGGTTCAAAAAATTGATTCAGGCTTCAGCCCGTTCTTGAACCGCCTCGATATCTCAGCCGGCGGCAGGGATTCGAACAGCACGCTGTATACAAGGTTCATAATTGGTGTTTCAAGTTTCAGCCTATTCGCCAAACTATGAGCAGCTATAGCCGTATCAACACCCTCAGCAACATGTGACATGGAATTTATTATGTCATCTAGAAGCCGCCCCTTACCCAATTCGCAACCTACATAGTGATTACGACTCAATAAGCTGTTACCGGTAGCTATAAGATCACCCAAGCCAGCCAGTCCATAAAAAGTGCCCGGATTAGCCCCCAAGGCCACTCCCAGCGAAACAATCTCGCTCCAGCCCAGCGTGATAAACGCAGCCTTGGCATTGTTGCCCATACCCAAGCCATCCATGATCCCAGCCCCTAACGCAATCACATTCTTTAAGGCGCCACATAGTTCAACACCAACAATGTCATCACTGACGAAAAATGAGAAATTTGGTGAATCCAGCAATTCCTGCACCTTTTTATTAACCTCCATGTCCCGTCCGGCTACTATTGAGGTAGCAGGTAAACCCTGATTAATTTCCCCAGAAAGATTTGGTCCGGATAGAGCACATATCATATCCCGCGAAACACAGCCAGCCTCATCAGCTATCACTTCTGACATCCTTTTGCCGGTTTTCGCTTCCAGTCCTTTAGCCACGCTTATCAGAATCATAGAAGCGTTTAAGTGAGGATTGCTCAGCCTCATGTTTTGTCTCATGCGCTGAGCCGGCACGGCACAGATAACAAACTCAGCCGTACATAATGCCGCGTCAATATTACCGGTAAAGGAAAGGCCACTGGTGGAAACATCTCTCGATAGTCCCGTCTGATACTCCTGTCTTAGCTCATCGGCCTTGGCTTCGGTTCGAGCCCAAACGCTGACCATTGCCCCTTTATCTGCCAGCAATCTGCCCAGCGTATTGCCCCAGGTAGTAGCACCGATAATGGCAACGTTAGACATAATC
>CP070642.1:469663-480672 GCA_020354105.1 Chloroflexota bacterium
GATACACTTAAAAGCTCCCCATGGGCAGTTCCGTCATCATACTGGATTGTATAAGGCCATCCGTAAACGGTCAGTACCGCGGCAGATTTCTCAATTTCCAACTTGTAGATGCCTGCCGCACCCATTGTTACCTGGAATGTAACCGTTGCGGCGCTGTTGGGTCCAACTGAGACGTTTTTTCTGTCGGCTTCCTTTCCATCAATGAGCAGAACAGCATCATAAATACCCCCCACACCTCCTGTGTTTGTCACGGTTGCGGCTACAGTTGCCAACTCGCCAACAGATACGCCGCTTCGCGTGACGGTAAGAGGCCCAACTTCAAAATCTGCGTACTCCTTAGGAATCGGAACGTCTGTCTGAGGTGATGAATCCCCGTCCATTCCGGGAATTTGGGCTTGGCCACAAGCCACTGCTGAAATGGGCAACAATATGAGAATGAGCCCTGCACCTAAAAACGAATACCATTTGTGTTTGTTCATATACACCTCCTATATGAAATTAGCTCGCATTTGTTATAACGTTTATCCTGTACTGAAAGTTTACGATGCTTCATACTACCATTATACTACTATTGTACTGCAAATCAACCACGTTTGTAATGGCTAATTAGTACTGGAAAATGTTAGTAACTTAGTAGCAGATAGGGAAAGTCCTAAAACAGTGCCAAAATAAGACACAATGCAGATATAGCACATCATCCAAGCAACACAACAAAGATGGTTGCCATAGATATATACCTCTGTTATAATCCCTGCAGGTTGGGGATTCGTCTAGCGGTAGGACAGCGGACTCTGGATCCGTAAGGCCAGGTTCGAATCCTGGATCCCCAGCCAAATTGACAAATCATAGTACTACGGCGCATTCGTCTAGGGGTTTAGGACACCGCCCTCTCAAGGCGGAGATCACGGGTTCGAATCCCGTATGCGCTACCATCTTACCTAAATGGCAACGATTCGCGGGTACACTCACCCGTCAAGTTGATTATCGTTCTACTTGGCTTTCTCCTCATCCTGTAACACTCTGCGCAAAACCTTGCCCACCAGTGTCTTAGGCAGTTCCTCACGGAATTCATAGAACCGGGGAACTTTATAGCCAGTGAGCTTTTCCCTGCAAAAATCGTGCAGCTCCCCCGGCGTTGTTTGATGTCCCGCCTTGAGCACTATCCATGCCTTCACCGCCTCCACCTGCCGCGGGTCAGGAATTCCTGCAACGCACACCTCCGCTATTGCAGGATGCATCATGAGTATCTCTTCCACCTCACGTGGCCACACCTGAAAGCCTCCACACTTTATGAGATCTTTTTTTCGCGATGTGATGAACAGGTACCCATCTTCATCCAGATAGCCAATGTCACCTGTATATAACCACCCATTTCGTATGGTTTCAGCCGTCTCATCCGGTCGCTTCCAGTATCCCTGCATCAGCTGCTGTGCTTTTATGATAATCTCGCCTTCTTCTCCCGTCTTTAGTTCATTCGTGCCTGTATCGATATCCATTATGCGCACTACTACGTCTATCGGCGGCACACCAACAGAGCCCTGCTTCCATCTTCCCTTGACCGGAAAGTTAGCACCGACGATTCCAGATTCGGTTAAACCATATCCTTCTATAATAGGCCCGCTGGTGAACTTTTCAAACTGGTGCTTGGTCTCAGCCATCAGTGGAGCTGCGCCTGAACCTACCCCTTTTAGCGACCGCAAATCATCGGGTTTTAGGTCAGGATAATTCATTATGGCAATTAGCGTGGTTGGAGTAACAGAAACACTGGCTATCTTATAATCCCTGATGGCATTAACAACATTTTGAATATCCCGAGGGTTTTGTATAAGTACCTGGGGCATATGACTCATCAGATGCACGCCAAAGCAAATGTAGACACCGAAGGAATGGAACAGGGGCAAGGGCACCAACGCCTTGTCCTTCCACTCCTCTCTCATCGATTCATACCATGCCTGATGAAACATGGCAGTAATTATGATCGAATGGTGACTACCCATTACCCCCTTGGGTGTGCCAGTAGTACCACCACTAAACAGTATAAGTGCAGTATCCGATTTATCCACCTTGACATCCGGACGTGGTGCTCCCTTATACTTTTTTATCAGGTCACTCCACCAGAGGTCTTCTTTTCCCACCTTGACTGAATCACTTTCCTTCTCGATTGGCGACTTCGCGTATGCATCCAGGTCTGAAGCGATAATCAAGCGCAGCTTGGTATGAGACTGGAAGGACTTGACTGCCTTATAATACGTTGAGCCTGCTATTGCCACTTCAGCTTCGACATCGTTTATTGAGCGCTCCAATTCGAACGGTGTATAAAACGGGTTTAAAGGTACTACGATGCCACCAGCCTTCCAGATAGCAAAGAAGGCGATAAAACTCTGCGGACAGTTGAGGAAAAGGCATATAACCCTATCGCCCTTTTTCACACCGCTGGCAATAAGCGCCGTAGCCAAGGCATTGCTATGCTCCTCCACCTCACGGAGGGATACCTCTCTGCCCTTAAATATAGCTAGTGGATGCTCCGGTCTCTGTTCCAGAGAATCAGCAAGAACATTAAGCACTGTGATATCCGGATAGGGCTGCAACGTATGCGGCACACCAGGATCATAGTTCTTAAACCAGGGATAGTCCTGCATATGGTGCCTCCTTCATGTATTAGCAACTTCCGCCTCAGGTGCTAACATCAGTCATCAGCTACTATTTTCTTTCAAACCCCGAGGTACGCTTTTCTCACCTCTTCATTGTTAAGCAAATCTGACGTCTTGCCCTGTAATATCAATTCGCCGTTTTCCAGCACATAGCCGTATGATGCCAGCATTAGCCCTAGACGTGCGTTTTGTTCCACCAGTACTACTGTCGTTCCTTCACGGTTAATCTCCTTTATCTTTTCAGCCAGTTGTTGTCGTAATAAGGGACTAAGCCCCAAAGAGGGTTCGTCAAACAGGAGCAATTCTGGCTGCGCCATCAGTCCACGTGCAATAGCCAGCATCTGCTGCTGCCCACCACTTAGTTCCCGCCCCTTGGCATCAAGTTTATCCTTCAGGTCAGGAAAAAGCGCAAGTGCTTTTTCCAGCGAATCCTGCACACCTTGCCCATCCTTTCGTAGATAAGCTCCTACCTGCAGGTTTTCCCTGACTGTAAGAAGCGGGAAAATCTTCCTACCTTCAGGAATCTGGATAATACCCAAAGATGCTATCTTTGCGGCTGTCAATCCGCTTATTTTCTTTCCCTTAAAGTAAATCTCTCCCTTTAATCCCTCGTCTGTCTTCTTCTTTTTGACTTTTATGATGCCACTAATGGCGTTAAGTGTTGATGTTTTGCCAGCCCCATTCGACCCTAGTATGGTGACAAAATCACCTTTGTTTACAGATAAAGATAGATTCCTGACGGCGATATGTTTTTTGTAATAAACCCCGATGTTTTTAAGTTCCAGCATCCTCTATATCGTCTCCGTCCCCAGGTAAGCCTCGATGACCTCCTGCTTATTCATCACTTCCTCAGGTTTACCATCGGCGATTTTGTTGGCGAAGTTGAGCACGACGACCCTGGTGGCTATATTCAAAATTACCTTCATATTGTGCTCAATCACTAAAACCGTGATGCCCTGCTCACTGATCTTCTTGATATTCTCGACAACGAACATGGCTTCTTCATGGTTCATACCGGTGGTGGGTTCGTCTAGAAGCAACACTTTTGGATTTGCTATCAATGCCATGGTTATACCCAGCATCCTTTGATAGCCATGTGAAAGCCCCGTTGCTGGTAAAAATATGTCATTAAATATATCGAACGTCTTCAGTAACTCGATAACTCTGCCTACAACTCTCTCATGGTCATCTTTATAAGCTTTGGTTTCGAAAAAAGATTGCCAGTCCTTCGTTTTATACTGCAGGAATGAACCTACTAGCATACTTTCCAGTACTGTAGCCCCTTCGAAAAGTACATTCGACTGAAAAGTCCTGACTATACCTCTGTCAGCTATCTGGTCAGGCCTCAGTCCTGAAATTTTCTTGCCATTGAAAAAAATCGTTCCCCGTGTAGGCCGATAATATCCTGAAATAATATTAATCAATGTAGTCTTGCCCGAACCATTAGGACCGACAATGCCCAGCACCTCACCTTCGTCAACCTTAAGGTCTATCTCCTCAAGTGCTGCCAGCTTGCCAAAAAACTTTGTTATACCATTCAACTCAAGTAAAGACATTTCAGTTTAATTCCCCAATCTATTCCACAGCCATTTCAGTTTCTTCTGGCATTTCATATTCTTCCGGTTCTCTGAATACCTTGCGCCAGAACTTCCCCCAGAGGTCAACCAATCCTGTTCCCTTGGGTAGAAAAAGTAGCACCAGCACAACAATAGCGCCAAACAATAAATACTGAATGTTGTATATTGGCAGAAGAGAGAGATATCTACCCAAAGTATATAGCACAGTAGCCCCGATTAAAGCACCACCCACTATCGAGCTGACGCCGCCTACTATGCTCATCATCATTATCTGTATGGACTGCCACAACCCAAACATGAGAGGCGTTATTATTGACAGGAAATTGGTGTAATAGGCACCGGCAAATCCTGTGAACACTCCCGCTACGGTAAACGCAATCACCCTGTACTTCATTAGATGGATGCCCTGGTGTTCGGCAAGTACTTGATTAAGGGCTAAACTGGCGAATGTGCCACCGAGACGACTGCGGCCTATCTGCCAGAAAACCAGTGACGCTATGGCTACAAGAAGCACCATAAAGTAGTAATATGGCACCGGATTTCCAGCAGCAAAGTTTATCTCAAGACCCGCCAGTGAGATGGTAGGTGGTGGAGGCGGTATTATGCCCCTGACACCACGGGTTATCCCTTCCATATACTGAGCGAGAATCCTGACAATCTCACCGAAAGCCAGGGTAATAATGGAGAAATAGATACCACCCACCCTGAGTACCACCAAGCCTATTATCAGAGCAATAATTCCTGATATAACGCCCGCTAGTAAAAAGCTGGGCCAGAACGGCATACGAAGATTGACGGTCAGTATTGCCGAGGCATAACCACCCAACGCCATGAATGCCGCCTGCCCCATGCTGAACTGCCCGGTCCTCAATATCAGCACAAAGCCCATGACTGCAATTGCCCAGATACCACTTGATATCAATATAGACAGCGTTATAACACTAGTTGTGAAAACAGGAATAATAACGAATAATCCAATCAGCACACCGATAACGGTTCTTGGCAACAAGGTTTTATAGTCTATATACGTCATCATTTTATAGGGGCTCCAAATAACCCTTGCGGCCTGACCAGCAAAATTACAATAACAAGCAAAAAGAGCACAAACTCGGAGAGATAAGATACATAATAGGCTATAACACTGTTAAGCAAGCCCAATATAATGCCGCCCACAATTGCCCCGGTGAGGCTACCCAGACCTCCGATGATAATAGCCAGCAGTGAGAATATCATAGGAAGACGTCCCATAAAAGGGTTAATCGGATAGACTGGTGCCATGACGCCACCGGCCATTGCGGCCAGCGCGCAGCCGATACCCATGACAATTAATGAGACGCGGCCTACACTTATGCCATATAAGCTAGCCGCAGTCGGTTCCTGAGCCGCAGCCCTGATAGCCAGTCCTACTTTAGTGCGGTTCAACACGATGTACATGGAAATCATGATGACCAGGGTAAAAATGATTACGGCAATCTTCTGATAGCTTATGCTGAATGAATCCAGTTCGAGTACGCCGGGCAGTACTGTAGCCAGCCCTTTATCCAGAAGACCAAAGGACATACCGGCTGCGCCTTCAAAGAAAAAGATGAGCGCCAGAGTTGCTGCCGTAACATATAACATACCGTAGCCCGGCGAGGTGAGGCGCTCGATGACTAACTTCTCCACCAGAACCCCCAATCCCCCTACAACAATCCCGGATACCAGCAAACTTACAGGGAAAGACACATAGATAGGTAAATGAAAACGTAAGCGCGCTGCCGTAGTTATGGCGTAATAAAATACGAAGGCGCCCAGCATGTAAAATTGGCCGTGTGTCCAGTTGAGAATACCGAGTATACTGAATACCAGCACCATGCCGAACGCCATCGTCATGTAGATACAGCTTTGAACCAATCCGTCAATCCATATCTCGGCAGGGGGCATACCTATTATCCTTACACTGCTTCTATTTTATTAAGGGACGGGTTCCATGGGATGTTCAGAGAGATATACTTCCTTGTCACCCTGGATAGTACACAAGGCACTGGGAGTTCCAAAAAGTATTGGCGAACCGTATGTTTGTGCCCCTGACATTGTCCATTTACCAGTAGTGGTGTCAAAGGTGCCACCGCGTATTGCCTCCATGATGGCATCTGTATCATCCACAGTGCCCGCCTTCTCCATCGCTTGAACAAGTATCAATAAGTGGGACGGGCCCCAGCCCATCCAGCCGGTGTAAGGGAATTTACCACTTTCCTGAAACACATTTTGCTGTACTTGCTGGCACATGGCAACATATTTAGGGTTCACCTGTGTCTTCTTAAAGTCCCAGTTAGCCCAATATTGACCTATGAGACCCTCAGCAGCATCAGCACCAACTATCGCTTTATACATGCCAATATCGACGAATGGGCCAGAATGACCAACTTTCATGTCTTTGTAGCCCATCTCCCAGCGCTGCTTGGCTATAGCCCACGTTTCAGTAATCCAACCGGCGACATAGACAATATCACAGTCCGCTTCTTTATACCTGGTGATGATTGGAGTAAAGTCCGTTGTGCCCGGCGGGAATCGCTCCATATGATATCTAACTCCCGCTTTATCAAGGTCCCTAAATACCTGGTCCCAGCCCGGGCCTGCACCCAGAGTAGAGTCCATTATGCCCAGCTTTTTGTAATCGGGATATGCATCGACAATAGCCAGACAATCAGATGTAAATTGTTCATGAGATGGATTGCCAAAAACAACATAAGGCATCGTTTCCGGGTCATATAAACCACCCCAACTGGCAGGTACAGCCTCATTGCCTGTCCTGGTGATAAAGATGACCTTAGCAGGGTTGGTCACGGCTGCTATGGCTGGAAAGTTCCATGTCCAGTGTCCGATTATGAACTTGCAGCCTTCGCCGTGTATGAGCTCCTTAGCTGCGCGAGAGCCTCCTTCAGGTGTGTTCTGGTCATCTACCTCAACCGACTCGAAGTTGTAAGTCTTACCACCTACTTCAAAGCCCTCCTCATTAAACAGTTCAACAAAGGCATCCCAGGGCGGGTCACCAGCTTGTGCCCAGGGCGCTGCTGGCCCACTCAAAGCTGTTGATGATCCCAGCTTTATGATGATAGGCCCGGTGGGTTGAGGTTCGGCTGGTTCCTGCGCGCAAGCGATGGCAAATACGCCAAGCAAAATAACTGCGGCTGTCAAAACTGCTGCAACTTTGTACCACTTTCTCATCGACTTCTAGTCCTCCTTCCTTTTTTGTTGTTTTCCGTCTTTAAGTTCTCTACTAACGCATACACCCTCCTTTCCCAGATTGGTGATCGTGCTGTATCTGCAAGTGCGATACATTCACAACATTAAAACATGTTTCCTTGAAGAATAACATAGAATCTTCCATAAAACCAGACCCCTTGACCCTTTGAAACAAGAGAGAATCTAATGGATGATACGGATACTAAAAATCGACCGCCTATCTACTCGAAAGCTACTGAAACATAGTTTATCATCGCTGATTTTTTAAGCCAAGAGGTTTTGATATGATATTGAAACAGATTATAATGTTTGCTACCGAAACTAACATTACGGTGTGAAATCTTGGCTAGAGTTGATATCAACTTCATCGGGCCGTGGAGGCTTTTCCTGGGCATGCGGACTGTAACGGTGGAAGTAAAAAGTCTCGATGAAGCCAGGGAATATATCGAGACCAACTTCGGGCCCGTATTCCAGAAAAAGCTCCAATCCAAAGGTATCAAGAGGAAACAATCGGTCTGGGATAACAGCAATATATTGCTTAACGGCAGGAACATAAGGCAATTGGATAAACCAGAGCTTAAAGATGGGGATAACCTTGACTTACTGCCCAGAGTTGCGGGTGGATGAGAAGAAGCTGGCTGTCTTGGGACAGCCAGCTTGCAAATTAAGCATACTTATAAATCTACTTAGAACCGATTGATGCCGCTATTTCCGGCATGCCCAGACTCTCCAATCGTTTCTTAGATGGCTTACCCGTAGAGCTGTCCCAGTCTCTGAGTGCATAGTACTCAGGCAACATTTTTTTCATGTTAGGCACATGGCCCTCCGTTCCACCTTCGGGAATCGGTCTCATAACAAGCTCGGGAAGCACGTCATCCTTTGCAGAAATGCCAAGCTTGCAGGACAGAGCCCTCTGAAGTTGGAAAATACGTTCTCCCGCTCTCATAAGTTGTTCCTTGTCTGTATCCCAACCTGTGGAAGCATTAATCATACCTGTAAATAATTCAAACGGCATAAAAGCAAAATGGCAAATACCCAATGAATCGGTCAGTGCCCTAAAGTTCTGGTATTTCACAACCATTTCAGCCCTATCATCTCCCCAGCGGTCACCAACATCAAGTTCAAGGTAGGGATAGCCAGAGCCACTATCTACCTGATATCCTTCACTTTTATTATGGTCGGCACCGCGCGGTGCGGTTGCGTAAACAAGCCCCATGCTATGGAATGCCCTTGGATCGTGCATCGGAATCTCAAGTCCCTTTGTCTGGACAGCCTCACCAGCCGGACGACCATATCTCTGCGCCATGCGCTTCGTCCCGCCTGCCACCACAGCACCAAAGCCCTGGTTGTTGCCGATCTGCTGGATGAGTTCGATGGCAGCGTCGATGTTCCCCCAGGTAAGCTTAAGACCGCCGGTGTCCTTATCAGAGATTACACCTAACTCATACAAATAAAAAGCGTAGCCGGCGCTGGCACCGCCACTAATGGTATCAAAACCATAAGCGTTACAGAGTTCATTCAAATACACAGCTGTGGACATGTCAAGGTCCAGACCCATCATCGCCCCCAGAGCAATCAATGTTTCGTATTCAGGGCCTTCGACCTTATCGTACAAATACTTTCCCTCTTTGATCCGGAGTACCTTACGGCAGCGTATAGGGCAGCCAAAACAAGCAGTGTGGTCAATCTCATATTGCTCCAACATAGAAACTCCACTTATATTCGTTGCTTCCGGCAACGTAGGAGCAGTATAGTAGTTGGTTGGGCCATCGCCATAGGCAATAGCAGAATCAATCCATCCGGCTGTGCCGACTAAATGCCACCAATTCACGGTTAAGAAACTATCTTTGACTTCCTGCATGGCCTCCCTTGCTACCTCGCGGAACTTATCAGGAGCATGCATGGGCAGCTTCATCTTGCCCCGAACTGCTATAGCCTTGAGCTTCTTAGAGCCCATAACACATCCCAATCCCGCCCGGCCAAGAGAATGACCATATTCGGACATAATATTTCCGTAGAGCACCAAGTTTTCTGAGGCTGGGCCAATGCAGGCAATCTGCGTGAGATTATCTCCGCATGCCTTTTTGATTTCCTCCTGAGTCCTGTAGGTATCCTTGCCCCACAGGTTACTGGCATCCTTCAGTTCAGCAACGCCGTCCTTTATATAGATGTAAACCGGCTTGACTGATTTACCTTTGAGAATGATGCCGTCATATCCGGCATTCTTTAGCTCCGTACCGAACCAGGCACCGGCGTTAGCATCACCGTAATGTCCCGTGTACGGAGATTTAGTGGCGCCTCCCCAGCGGCTGACGCTGGGCCCACTGGTACCATTAAGAAGACCAGACATGAGGATAAGCGGGTTGTCTGGTCCTAAGGGATCAGTCTTTTCATCAACCATGTCATACAGGTAACGCGCTGCCAAACCGGTGCTGCCCAGAAAATCGCGGGCATATCTTTCATTCAGAGGCTCGTCGGTGAGCGTGCCCTTGCTTAGGTCGGCTACCAGAATTTTGCCATGATATCCATTCATGGTCTCCTCCATACATATTCTTTAGAAATCGACGCTCTTGCCTTCATACGCATATCTGAATATCTTCCCCAGGTCTTCCTCGCCAGGAACTCGAGTGACAGTCATAGTCATAACCTCATTCAGGGCTCTGTCTATCAGCCCAGGAACTGCTTCCTCGTATTTCGCCTTGTCAATGCCACAGTCTTTGACGGACAGCGGTTGGCCAATTTCATTTGCCATTGCCCGGACTTTTGCTACCAATGCTTTAGCACATTCCTTGTCTGATCCAGAGGCGATGTGACAAAAGCGGGCCATCTCTGCGTACTTGGCTGTTGTCTCCTCAGAGCCATTGATAATATATTCTATGGTATAGGGCAGAAAGAGTCCCACGGCACGCCCGTGAGGAACGTGAAACAGTGCTCCAAGGGCATGTCCGGTGCTATGGCCCAACCCAGCCATGGAATTGCCGAAAGACATACCACCTAGTATAGCCGCGTTCTGCATCTCTTTACGTGCCTCAAGGTCATCACCGTTTTTATGAGCCTTGGGCAGATATTCGAACGTTTTCCTTGTGGCAATCAATCCTGGTCCCTCGGTTATGCTGGTACCCCATGTTGACACGTATCCCTCAATGGCATGAGTGATAACATCCATACCAGTATCGGCTGTAATCTGCGTAGGCATACCGGTAACCATAACGGGGTCGAGTATGGCTACATCCGGCATACATTCAGTAGTGCCCAGGCCGAGTTTGCGGTTCTCATTTGTGTCAGTGAGCACTATTGCCCAGGTAGCTTCGGCACCAGTACCACTTGTGGTAGGTATAGCCATAAGCCTTGCTTTGTCTCTGAAGTTGTAAGTATCCGAGGCAATGATACAATCTGGTTCGAGGTCCGGTTTCACCAGCAGGATAATAATAGCCTTGGCTGCATCCATGCATGAACCACCGCCTACTCCGATGACCCAGTCGGGCTGGTATTTTCCTACCGCCAATCCTCCTTTTTTGATGGTGTTAAGTGAAGGCTCAGGTTCTACTTCATCAAA
>CP070642.1:480772-483381 GCA_020354105.1 Chloroflexota bacterium
AAGACGGAAAAGGAGACAAGGAAGACCGAAAAGAAGGCAACAAAGAAGACGGAAAAGGAGACAAAGAAGACCGAAAAGAAGGCGACAAAGAAGACGGAAAAGGAGACAAAGAAGACCGAAAAGAAGGCAACAAAGAAGACCGAAAAGGAGACAGACTAGAGTGTACGGGGAAAAACTGCCGCCCCATGATATTGATGCCGAGGAATCAGTAAATGGTTCACTGCTGATAGATGGCACAGTAATCTATAAAATTGCTACCTTCCTGCAGCAATCAGACTTCTATAGCGAACAAAATCAATGGATATACGGGGCATGCCTTTCGCTTTATCACCGTAATGAGGCGATAAACCAAATCACAGTAGCTCAAGAGCTTGCCCGACAGGAGAAGCTAGAGGCATGCGGCGGTGCTGCCTATTTAAGTCACCTGATATCCATAGTCCCTACCACGCTTGATATTGAACACTATGCTCAAATTGTTTACCGCCTATCAGTGATGCGCCAGCTAATTTTCGCTGCCGATAAAATTTCTCGCATTGGCTATGAGGCCGACCCTAATATTGATGCCAGCCTCAGTCGGGCTGAGGATATTCTATTCAGGCTGCGCCAGGGGGAAGGTAGCCGGGACCTAGTTCCTATCCGCCAGGTGCTAGACAAGTACTTTGAAGCCACTACTCCCAGCACGGCTACTGAAGAAGGCCAAGCTGAGCCACTCCCCTATATACTATCAGGTTTTACGGGACTGGATGAATTTCTCGGCGGATTTCAGCACTCCGACCTGATTATAACTGCCGGCAGGCCCAGTATGGGCAAATCCAGCCTGGCCCTTAACATCGCCCGAAACGCTGCGGTAGAGCATGGGGCTTGCGTGGCTCTTTTCAGCCTAGAGATGGCACGAGAATCGCTGGTACTACGATTACTATCCAGCGAATCTGGCATCAATTTAAGACAGGTCCGCCTTGGACTTCACGCGGAAACGGATGAAAAAAGGATTATGGATGCCACCGGCATACTTTCTGAAGCACCGATCTATATTGATGATTCTCCTCAACTTCGGGTAGTAGAGATGCGAAGCAGAGCCAGACGCCTCCACTACGAGCACGGTATCAACCTCATCATCGTTGACTACCTGCAACTGATGCAGGGAGACGGGAGAGGGGAGAATAGGGTGCAGGAGATTAGCTATATTTCACGCTCCCTCAAGGCAATAGCTCGTGAGCTTGATGTGCCGGTAATAGCCGTATCCCAGCTCAGCCGGGCGGTAGAGTGGCGGGCTTCACATAAACCACAACTTTCCGACCTGCGTGAAAGCGGCAGCATTGAACAGGATGCCGATGTGGTTCTTTTTATCTACCGGGACGAACTCTATTATCCCAGCCAGAAGGAGTGGGAAGACGTCCACCCCGGTGAAGCCTACCCCCCTGCGGCTGAGGTTATAATTGCCAAGCACCGTAACGGTCCTATCGGACAGATAAACCTTCGCTTTGTCCCGAGAATAGCCAAGTTTGAAAATATTGCTAACGAAGAGCCAAGCTTATTATGAAGCAGTTTACCGGTTTCCCAGCCAAGATGCAGTTCACCCCTCTGCCCAACCTTTTCTTCAGCACACTCCTGCCACAAATCAGCGATATGGCCGAGCTAAAGACAACCCTCCATATCTTTACCACTCTTTACCGCAAGCAGGGCTATCCCCGCTTTGTCAATTATAGAGAACTCTCAACTAATTCCGTCCTGATGCGCAGCCTCAAGGAAACAGCCAAGTCACCTGACGAGGCATTGCACCAGGCACTGGAAATGGCTGTCAAACGGGGAACCATCCTCCATCTAGCACTGGATAGAGACGGGACAGCAGAGGACATTTATTTCCTCAACACCGAGGACAGCAGACAGGCTGTGGCTAAGATTCAAAATGGTGAACTGGTACTGAAAGGGCGGGGAGTCAAGAAACAAGCCTACATTGAGACCGAGGAACAGCCTGATATTTTCACCCTTTATGAAGAGAACATTGGCATGCTAACTCCGATGATTGCTGAAGAGCTGCGTGAGGCCGAAAAGCTATATCCCGAGAGCTGGATCAGGGATGCCATCAAAGAAGCAGTCAACCAGGGTAAACACAAATGGAGCTATATCTCAGCAATACTGGAGCGCTGGTCATCAGAAGGAAAGAGTGATGGAACACATCGGCGAGATTTTAAGAAAACAGACCCGGACAAATACATCAAGGGCAAATATGGACACATGGTCCAACGCTGAAGAAACCGAAGAAGCCTCGCCAGATTCAAATTGCCCTGTTTGCCAAGGGGCTGGATTTGTTCACCCTCGCCTCCCCTCGGGGAAGCCCAATTTCAGCCGGGTTATCCCCTGCCGCTGCACTCGAGAAGCAACAGATAAACAGCGCCAAACCCATTTACTGCGATACAGCAACCTGGGCTCACTGACCCGCTTCACCTTTGCCAACCTGCTCCCCAAAGGGAGAAGCGGCAATCCCGTAAACCAGGGGCAATTTGCTCACGCTTACCAGGCAGCCAAAGCCTTTGCCAGCGAACCCAGAGGATGGTTAATCTTTGCTGGCCCCAGTAATTGTGGTAAGACACACCTGGCTGCGGCCATCG
>CP070642.1:483481-487832 GCA_020354105.1 Chloroflexota bacterium
GCAGCGAAAAGGTGAATATCTTAACCACGTAACTATCTACCGTGTACTTGAACTTCTTTGCTCTCTTAATCTGGCCCACAAGGTATTACTAGCGGGGGGATTCGTAAAATGTACGCTTGGAGAATGTGATGGGTGCCATCGTTTTGTAATCTGTCGTCAGTGTGGCACTCTGCGTGAGTATTCGGATAAAGCTCTGTGTGAAGAGGAGAATGCAATTGCTCGAGAGTTTGGATTCCAGGCTGAGCATCACTTCTCTGAGTTTTCTGGCGTTTGCTCTGAATGTATAGCTTTGGCGGGGTCTTAGTTCCAGCTTTGTTAGGTGGCTCTTATGCTTAGAAGAATAGGAACTGAACTGGCTAGACATGCACCGTTTACCGCTGTTGGAGCGGTTTCCGGCATTGTCATAATGGTTATCGTAATTTTTACCAAGATACCTTCTAATATCTCTGAGACCATTTTTTATATTTTACATCCAACACATGTTTTATTCAGTGCCATTGTGACCACAGCGATATATAAGCAGTACAGCAAGGGTAAGCTTTGGGCGGCCATTTTGGTCGGTTATACCGGCTCTATTAGCATAGCCACGTTAAGCGATGCTATTGTTCCTTATCTCGGAGGCGAGTCGATTAAAGTGAGAATGGAGTTTCATTTGCCTTTTATTGATGAGTGGTGGCTCATAAATCCGGTGGCATTTTTAGGCATTGCTATAGGTTATTTGCGACCAGCAACTAAACTACCGCACGCAGCACACGTGTTCTTAAGTACTTGGGCATCGTTGTTCTATTTCACTGCGTTTGGTGCTGCACAGTGGCTGCCTTTGCTTCCTTTTGTCTTCTTGTTCCTGTTCATAGCAGTTTGGATTCCTTGTTGTATCAGTGACATAGTTTATCCCCATCTCTTTCTCAGGGGTGAGGTGCATCATCACGATGAAATCGGTCATTAGCTTTGGATTGCCACGCTTCTATTGAAGTGACAGTCAGGACTTGCTTATGGCACTCTGTGATTGTTTTGTCACTTTCTCAGTCTGTGTGTTAATATGACTGAAATTTGTGAGGTTGCTGTGCTAGTATGAGAGGTTCGTTAGATAAAACTCAGCAAGGAGTGAAGCGTAGCCGAGAGAGCTGGTTTGGTAAGATTGCCGGTCTTTTCGACCGCCCTCGCATCGAAGACGAGGTCTGGGATGAGTTAGAGGAATTGCTCATTGCTGCTGATGTTGGCGTAGCTACCACACAGAAGCTAATCGAAAGGGTGAAGCAACGAGCTAGAGCGGAGAAATTGAGCGAAGGGGTGCAGCTGCGTACAGCCTTAAAAGAGGAGATGGTGAATCTGTTGAAGGTTGATGGTGGAACAGCAGGTGTTTCTAGTCTGACTGGCTCGCAAATCATTCTGGTAGTGGGGGTAAACGGTTCGGGCAAGACGACGAGTATTGCTAAGCTCGCCTATGATTTGAAGAATGATGGTAAAAAGGTAATTCTAGCTGCCGCTGATACATTCAGGGCTGCGGCTATTGACCAGCTTAAGAGGTGGGGTGAAAGGATAGGAGTGGAGGTTGTGGCTCATAAACCTGGCGGTGACCCTGGTGCAGTGGTTTATGACGCTATTCAGGCAGCACAAAATAGACAGGCTCAGGTGGTTATAATTGATACTGCTGGCCGTCTCCATACCAAATTTAATCTTATGGACGAGCTCAAAAAGATAAAGCGTGTAGCTGGTAAGTACGAGATGACCCAGGAGGTGTTGCTGGTAATTGATGCCACTACCGGGCAAAATGGTCTGGCTCAGGCCAGGCATTTCACTGAGGCGGTAGGCGTGAATGGAATTTTTTTAGCTAAGCTTGATGGCACTGCCAAGGGCGGGATAGTGTTGGCAATCTATGATGAGCTGAAGATTCCAATTACCTATATTGGAACCGGCGAGCAGCTTGAAGACATAGCTTCATTTGATGCAAGCACCTTTGTAGGGGCGATTTTTTCGTAGATAGGAGAAAAGATGATTCATATAGATATAGACCCGGTTGCTTTTAGTATTGGCATTATTGAAGTTAGATGGTATGGGATTATGGTGGCTCTGGCTGTTGTGGCAGTAATTGCCATCGCTTTGCTCGAGGCCAGACGCGTTGGTCTGGCTGAGGACCATATCTATATTATAAGCGTATTCGCTGTCATTGGTGGTGCTATAGTGTCTCGACTGTTCCATGTCATTGACAAGTGGGATTTATATATGGCTAATCCTGCACGAATTATTGGTTTTGAAGGCGTTACCGTTTATGGGGCGGTTCTGGGTGCCTTATTAGCTATTATTATTTATTGCTGGGTTCAGAAGCTCTCTTTCTGGCAAGTAGGAGATGTCGTGGCTCCAGGAGCTATTCTGGGTCAGGCTATAGGCAGAATCGGCTGCTTTCTGAATGGCTGCTGCTATGGATTACCTACTTCTTTGCCCTGGGGCGTGATTTATACCAATCCAGGTAGTTATTGCCCGCTTGATGAGCAATTTCAGCCTACACAGATTTATCATCTGATTTGGAATCTGATAGGATTTGGTATACTCTGGTCATTACGCCGTCGGCTAAAGCCACAGGGCTCGCTATTTCTGTTCTATCTCGCCCTTTATGCTGCTGGCGACCTGGCCATAAGGTTTGTGCGTGCTGGAGAACCCTTCCGTTCTGGCATGTTTTTCGATATGCAACAGGCTCAATTGATAGGCATAACCATATTGTTGGTGACAGTACCCTGGCTTATCATCAGGATGTGGCGCTATCGAGCTAAGCAATCAGCCCAAGCAAATGTCGGTGAGGTCAGTGAGCCGGGTCAAAATCGAGGAGCTTAAGTCGAAGCCTTTCCTCACCATTCCAGCGGTCTATATCCAGGTTATAGGCGATATCCAGATAATTGGTTGTTTCTTTAGCGCGGTTACCAAACCTGAAGCCGATGGCGTCCCAGACTAAGCCATCCTGTTTTAATTTCAGCCCAAGATGCTCACCCTGACTGCCAATTGGACGTTGATCAATGATTTCAACATGCCGGCTGACGAATGCGGGTAGTGGATTGCCGGAGCCGAAGGGAGCCAGCCGTTGTATTTCTTTGAAAGTTTCCCCGGAAAAGGTGACTAAAGATACTTCTGTATCTATGTCTATGTGAGGGCGGAGGTCTAGTCCAGCCAGCTGGGTTTGGGCTATGTTGAGTAGGTGTTTCTGGAGCTGAGGGAGGTTGGTGGTGGGTACCGTGAAGCCAGCCGCCTTAGTGTGGCCACCGAAGTTAGACAAAAGGTCACGGCAGTCTTTGAGTGCGGCCATGAGGTCAAACTCAGGTATGCTCCGCCCGCTGCCACGGCATGTATCGGCACCGAATTTGAAAATGATTACCGGGCGGTAAAATTCTTCTGAGAGTCTACCAGCGACAAGTCCCATAACACCAGTTGGGTAGTCTTCCTCACCTGTCATTAGCAGCGGAAGGTCGACTCCAGTGGCAATTATTCTTTCTCTGGCTCGTTCCAACAGTTCTCTGGTTAGCCGTTGCCGTTTGGCGTTCTTTTCCTCGAGATTTGAAGCTAATGAGGCGGCCTCTTTTGGATCTTGTGTGAGGAGCAATTGATAGCTTGTGGCAGCATCATCAAGTCTACCGGCGGCATTGAGGCGGGGTCCCAATACCCAGGATATGCTTTCAGTATCCAGGTTACCTGGTTTTAAATTGGCACTGCGTATTATTTCTTGAAGCCCGACGCGCTCGGTGTTGTTAAGAAGTTCAAGCCCACGCTTTACCCAGGAGCGATTGTCGCCAATCAGCGGAACCATATCGGTTACGGTGCCTAGAGCTACTAGGTCTAGCAACCCGTTAAGTAATTCTTCCCGGCCACTGCCCTTGAGCAGCGCCTGGAGAAATTTGAAAGCGACACCTACTCCGGCAAGTTCAGTGGATTGGCAGGCTGAATCGCTTCGTTTAGGGTTAACCACTGCCAGAGCTGGCGGTAAGGAGGCTAGTGGCAGATGATGGTCCGTGACAATTATGTCCAATCCCATCTGCTGCGCTTTTTGAATTTCGGCAATGGCGGTGATGCCTGTGTCGACGGTGATGATGAGGCTTATGTCCCGTTTACGTAGCTTTTCCAGAGCGGCTACCTGCAAGCCATAACCTTCACGGTAGCGGTGGGGTATGTAAGGAATTACTTTGCCGCCAAGTGCTGAAAGCCCTTGAACCAGCAATGCCGTGGAAGTTATACCATCAGCGTCAAAATCGCCGTAGATGGCGATTTCCTCGCCGGTAAGCAGAGCCTGATAAGTTCTGCTTATCGCTTGATGCATATCAGGGAGAAGAAAAGGGTCAGCTTCCAACCGGCTATCGGCATGGAGGAA
>CP070642.1:487932-495879 GCA_020354105.1 Chloroflexota bacterium
AGCTCGTTAATACGTCTGCCGACAGTGCCTGGATTGACGACAACGCCATCGTGGACCAGCCCTGGCTCCAATGGTAGGCTGGCTGCCATTTCCATACGCCTTCCCTTGACCACCATTACTTTTATGGAGGTGTCTTCAATGTCCAGAGTAATCATGTCTGCCTACTGCTTGTCATAACATAATATATCGAATTTAATTGTAGCGGTTCCAACGGAACCGGTGGTTCCTGGTCAGCCAGGAGCTTCCCATTTTATCTCTGTGATTTGTGAGGTCGGGAGCTGGTCTCCCAGCGCCAGGAGTATGTTCTGGATGTTAGGACATGGGCCTACAAAGCCGAACTGCATAGTCAATATCGGCCAATTCCCTTCTATAGGCCATGACGAATCAGACTGATCCGATGTCGTAGTAGATACTTTAGTCTGTATAACATATACATCGTTGACTTCAGCCAGTTCCATAAGATCGTCTAGTATCTCAGGTGACTGACTGCTCTTGGGAAAGGCAGCCTTATTTGCTGCTGTCCCTGCGGTTAATGCCGCCAGCTCATCTTCATACTTTTCTTTAGGCGTTTGCTGTACGCTTAATATTTTCTGCAGGTTGGCAAGGGTGGTGTTTAATTTGGCTTGCTCCTCTGGCTGGTCCTTATTTATCATCCATAGGGGAATGAATATAAGCAGGAAGACGCCGATGAGCAAAATGAGCTGGCTTACCCTGCCCATCTTGGGCAGCCTGTCAAGTACCCCTTGCTTCTTTTGCTCTTCCGCTTGCTTTTCCGGTTGAATCATTGCTGAATCTAGTTTAGCACTTTCGCCTTAAAAAAACCAAGATATGTCTTAAAGATCGCCCGTATTATTCACTAGTGTCACTCAGATCTTAAAAGGTCGGAGGTGATATGTCTTATAAAAACGCGGCGGGGCTGATGACCCGCCGCCCATATGATATTTTTTATATATGTGTTGCCTGGTTACTCGATGTTGTAGTTGATTATTGGTGGAGCATTGCCCGTTTCGCTGACGCCAGTAGTACCGCTGCCCGGGAATTGAAGCCCCTCTTCAGGTGTGCCTACCAGGTTTATGAAACAGCCTGGCTGCAGGTTGACGTCGGCATTGCCGGCTATGGAGCCGTAAAAATTGGCACTTGGCTGTAGATTGGTGCTACATTCTACGGACATGAGGAAGAGGAACTCCTGGCTGCCGGTAAAACCCCGGAACTGGTACTCTTTTGTGGGCACGTCTAAAAAATCAACTTCAGTAACATCATAGAGGAATGAGAAACCGTCAAAGTATGAAAGCTGATATTTGCTTTCCGCTGTTACTGCCCTGGTGGAGATAATGTCACCGTCGGCTATGGCTGCCATCCAGTACCACCCGCCGTCAGTAAGCTCTGTCTCCGGGAAGGGGACCGGCTTCCAGCTCGATATGGTGATATTATCGGATTCGGCCCAGGCATCGAGGTGGACTAGGGTTGTGGGTTTGTAGGGGTAGGTGCCGTTATCATTGTACAGTGCCACCTTGAGGTAGTTTGGTGGTGCATCGGGGTCAGCCCTGTAGCATTTTACCTGGAAGCTGGTCATGGCAGCTTCGAGCTTCTTATCAGCCTGGAACCTGGAGAGAGCAAATCTATCCCCGAGCTCGGTGGTTGAGCCTGTGGCAACTTCCTCCGCGCCGATTAAGCGCCAGCCCTGGCCAACCGAGGGCTGGAAGTTCACATTTCCCACTCCGATAACGCAGCCCGGCCCGTTTAGATAAGAATCAGGGCCAAAATAGACCGCATCCGCGTTGCAGTCCGGGTAGTCGGAGAATCTGGCATATATGGAGTATCCGTTGAGGTCCAAGGTAACGTCCTTGTCTGATAGGTCGAACTTGCCTTCAATAAATATGTTTCCGTTCAACTTGGCGTAGGTATCGCTAGCGGCTGTGATGCTCAGGTCACCGGGGCAATAGAGCCAGGGAATCATGTAGGGATTGGAATACGTGTACCCGGTGGGGACATCGTAAGTGCCGTAGGGATATGGTTTTACATCTGGTGCAGGCCAATAGTTTGATGAGTCAGCACGCACCTCGTCATCAAACGTGCCCAGGTAGTAGGCGGTAAGCATCTCCTCTGTAGGCATAATTATTTCGGCACCCTCAACAATATCGCCTTCAGCCACCTGGTCCTCGTCGCCATTGAAATCTCCTGAGCAGACAACGTCGCCATAAATTATATCTCCGGGGCTAAGGTTTATGTCTCCATTGGAGGTAATGGCGTTATTGAACAGCCAGTGAAAATTGGCGCCGGCAATTGCCTGGGCTACTATAGGGGTCACGTTGTCGCCATTGAGAATGGCGGTGGACCTGATGGTGTACAGGTAACCGCTTTCGCCCGGGTCCAACGCCTCTTGTTCCACGATCACCGTCATGCCATTAACGGTCTCAGACAGCACATACGAAGTTGTGTTTTCACTAAATGGGGCGATGCCACTTCCCAATTTCCACATTGCGTCCTGTATACCGGCATCGGCGGCGTAAATGCCTGAGTTTTCCTCTTCAATCACACGGTTGGCGGTTAGATTGGTGGTCATGAGGCTGAGCATGGGTACGACTAGCAAACCTCCAAGCACCAGTAAAATCAATGCCATGGGCAGCACCTGCCCGGTTTCTTTTTTCAGCAATTTTTTCAACGAATTAATCATGCTTCACCTCTTTCTGCCCAACTACTCAGGAGGAGCCGGTATCCTTTGTGCAGTCTCATACTCCCTGGTGACTGCTGTATTGCCGGAAATAGCGGTAATGGTAAAGGTCAGCGTGCAGTTATCGGTGCAGTTCTCGGAATATATGGCGGTTGTGTTATCGGAAGAGATATATTCGGCTACCAGCATAGTTGTGGTGTTATCGGCAGTAGCAACTCGCATAAGCCTTTTCAGGCCGCCGGACATATTCTGGAACTGGTAGTCTACAGTCCTGTCGGTGGAATTTATCTGTGGTTGGGTAAGGGTCAGGAATGTGGGATTCTTATCGCCGACTTCAATGGTTTGCGACATCATGACATCGCGGGAAATCCAGTAGCCGGCGTCCTGGACCTGGCGCAGGGCAATAGCCCACTCGCTATTCTGAGGGCTGAGTCTCAGCATAGTTTGGGTTGTTGCCGCTGCCGCGCCGACAACAAGAGCGGCTATGGATAAGCCCACCAGAATCTCGATGAGTGTATAGCCCTTTTCGCCTTTTTTCAACTTCATGTTCTTACCTTGTAGCCAACCATAGTGAGTGCTGTTTCTTCTCCATGGGTGACAGTAATCGTTATCCTCTGCATGCCATCGTCCTCGTCATACCCATCGCCTTTTGGGTCCATGCGCTCAGCGGTTATGGTGATATCATAGCCGGTGGGAATATTGTCCAATTTTGCGTCTGTATAATCCGGTGGGTCATCCTCATCGTATTCCCATTTCTTGATGTTTTCCATCTGAGACTTGGCTAAATTATCCACTGTTACTCTTTCCTGGCTGACCATTACTGCTTTAGAGGAGGTCGACATGCCTAGGAGGAAGGTGACGGCAACAGCCCCCACTATACCGAGGGCTACCAGGACTTCAATCAGAGTCAAGCCTCGCTCTCGGCTATGAATTGAGCGAAAGCCGGGAAATACTCTCCGTTGCCGCCCTTTATTCATTAAAAAAAACACCTACCCTACCAGGCTGAGTGAGCTATAGATAGGCAAGAATGTGGACAGGGCAAGAAAGCCAACACCCAGTCCCATAACTATCGTCATTACCGGCTCAATCAGGCCAAGCAGTGTCTGTGTCCGCCTTTCGGCTTCTAGCTCGTAGTTTTCAGCCACTATGGTTAATGAATCATCCAGATTACCGGTTTCCTCACCGACCTTGGTCATTTCCACCATCAGGGGCAAAAAGACAGGGTTTTGGCTCATAGGTCTAGCCAGTCCCTGACCTCTGAGCATGCCCTGTTCCACTTCGCCCAAAGCTCCGGCTACCACTCGATTGCTGGTGGCTTTGGTAGTTAAGGACATGACCTCGGGAAGTGGCAAGCCAGCACGGAATAGCACGGATAGGCTACGGCAGGCCCGTGCCAGCTCATTTATCTGCAACAGGCGTCCGATTAGAGGTAGTTTCAGTATGAGTCTGTCAAACTTGTAACGTCCGTTTGGTGTTCGGATATACATATAACCAACTGTAACCGAAGCGATTATACCCAGAATTACATACACGCCGTAGCTAGTTAGGAAATTCATACTGCCCAGAAGCATCCTGGTGGGCAGTGGTAGCGTGCCGCCTAATTTGCTAAACATATCGACCAATGGTGGTAGTAGAAAGAATATCATGAAAGAAGCCACGGCTATGCCTACAACCATTACAACGGCGGGATATGTCAACGCCTGCTTGATTTTAGCCGCGGATGCCGTCTGGCGCTCTGTATAGCTGGCCAAGTTTCTGAGCACGGTTTCAAGAGCACCGGTTTGCTCCCCAACGTTTATCATCCTGCAGTAGAGATTAGAAAACACATTGGGATGCTGGGACATGGCTGTGGATAATGGTTTGCCACCTCGGAGGTCATGGAGTATTTGGACGAGGACGGTCTTCAGGGCTTTGTCCGTGGTTTGAGCTTCGAGTAGCTCCAGGGCCTGAATGATACCGACGCCTGATTCCAGAAGAAGTGCCATCTGCCGGGAGAAGGTAACCATTTCGGCTGGCTTAACCTTTGCCTTGAATAACCCACTCAGACTGGGGAACATGTTGGCCGCCGTGGTTACCGGTTTAAGACTGACTATGTGGTAACCGATGTTAGATAGTATATCTACGGCTGCACGTTCATCCGCCGCCGAGACTTTCCCTTTCACTATTTGCCTGTCCCCAGTGTATCCGAGATAGCTGTAGTCCATTACATTCTACTCCACGTTTCTGGGCAAAACTCACCTCTGCCACTGATTTAGTGGTTATATCTAATCATATATTATTAATAACGATTATGTCTATCGTAAGGTGTAGGTAATTTGTCTGTTTTACGAATAGTACATTAGTACTATATGTTGATAGACAATCTCACCACCGTTATAAAAAGTGTATTCTAATATTGATTATATCTAAATTAATGATTTCAGGCGAGTGGTGCCATTGCCTGGGCTGCTTTAGTAATTTTAGAATTTAATCTCCCATGGTATAGGCGTTTCGCAGCACTTCATGAGGCGTGGTGATGCCGGCTTTAGCTTTAAGCATGCCGTCCATAGCCAGGGTCTCCATTCCTTCCTCTAGTGCCAGGGCACGAATTTCAGTGGCGGAAGCCCCGGTAACGATGGCGTGCTTGACCTTATCAGTCATTTGTAGTATTTCGAAAAGACCTGTTCTACCAAGATAGCCGGTGTGGGCGCAGTTTTTACAGCCAGTGCCATAATCGAACTCAGTGCGTTCCTCACCTGTTTCGCGTTGATAAGCTGCCTGTTCCACTAAAGGTGCTGTAGCCTTGCTTGAGCAGTGGGGGCAAACGCGACGAACCATTCTTTGGGCTACGATGCAGATAAGCGCCGAGCATATGAGGAAAGGTTCAACACCAAGGTCGATGAGTCTAAACACGACACCCACTGTATCGTTGGCATGAACCGATGATAGCACCAGATGCCCGGTCAGAGCTGACTGAGTAGCTATATCAGCCGTCTCGCTGTCCCGGATCTCACCTACCAGGATAACGTCAGGGTCGAGGCGGACGATAGCCCGCAGACCGCTGGCAAAGGTTACACCGGCTTTGGGATTTGTTTGTATTTGGTTTATGCCCTGGAAACGGTATTCTACAGGGTCCTCGATAGTGATGATATTGCGGCCCACCTTGTCTAGAGAGTTGACTGCGGCATAAAGCGTGGTGGTTTTGCCGGCACCAGTAGGGCCGCTTAATAAAATCATGCCATAAGGCGCCATGAGCATACGCTCGAACTTTTCCTGGCTTTCAGGTAGGAAGCCGAGCTGAGGCAGAGAAAGAACTGCAATCGCTTTGTCCAGAAGTCGGAGTACTGCCGTTTCACCATGTACAGTGCTTATGGTGGCTACCCTGATATCGATATCTCTTCCCGGTGAGATAAATGAGAATTGTCCATCCTGTGGACGGCGTGGATCAGCTATATTCATATTAGAAAGGATCTTGATGCGGGAGATGAGTGGACCATGAGCGGTAGTTGGCAAAGATGTTACCTCGTGAAGTATGCCGTCGATGCGATAGCGGACACGGAGTTTATCTGGCTCAGGTTCGATATGAATGTCAGAAGCACGGGATTTCACGGCCTCTTCGACCAAAAGATTTAGAGCCTTGGCTACGGGAGAATCATCGGCTATGATCTCGGTTGGGGTTCTCTCTATAGCTGGTGTATCAATGGATGACGTTGCTCCGAATTGCTTGGCTATATCGCCGAAAGCCTTGTAGTTGAAATCAATGGCCTGCTGCAAGTCCGTAGGTTTGGCCAGCGTCGGCTCAATTCTCATCTTGGTCTTAGCGGCCAGAGCTTGTATGGCTATGATATCGTCAGGGTTGGACATAGCCACATGCAAGGTGTTGCCGTCAATCGAGATGGGTAAAACATTATACTTTCTGGCTAGTTTTTCAGGGATTAAATTCAATGCTGCTGACGTTGGTGATTGAGCCAGTGTGCTGAGTCGAGGGCCGCCGGCTGATGTTCCTGTGGCAACTGGTTCGGCTGATACTGGTTGGGTAGGTGCTGGCTGAGCAGGTGCTGGCTGGGTTGCCTTTGTTGCTGCTGGAGTTTCCTTGACTGGTTGTGCAGCTGCCTTTTTTTGTGCGGTTGGTTCGGCGGTTGCCTTCTCGGTGGGTGCTTTGCCGAGTTCGAAGACTTTTATCTGCTGTCCTTGGGCGAATTGTTTGGCTTCATCGTTTAATTTAGGTGATGCCACGACCACACTGCGGACGATACCTGTATCACGAATCTTGGTATCGAGCAAAGACAATGGCTCAATGCCCACCTCATCGTCTGCGGAAATGAAATCTATGCTCGCAGGATGTGTGATAATGTCGCTGTCAATGTAGGCTAATATATCGAAAGTGTGCTCAACTCCGGACATGCCTTTCAACTTGGCCTGTTCCTCGAACTTGTAACCGTGCTCGGCTAAGGATTTTAGGAGTTGTGCTTTGCTGTTGAACTCGATTGGCTTGTTGTGTTTGGCTGCAGGCGGTGATGCGGAATTTAAAAAATCGGTCAATGATGCCTCATCAAAAACTTTCACGTGCTGTTGTCGGGCGAAATTGTTAGCCATGGCGCCAAGTTTAGGTATAGCAATAAGCACCTTGTCAGGGATGCTGGCATCAGTGGCTTTTTCATCAAAACTGAATATAGCACCCAAACCTACTTCTTCATGCTGGCTAGTAGCCAAGCCGATGGCAACATCATAGCTAAACAAGCCATCGTCTTTGTGAGCCAGCATGGTAAAGCTATGCTCATTTTCCGAGCTGCCTTTGACTTTGGCATCTCTGGTTACTTCATAGCCATACTGCTTCAGCCGTTGTGCAAACTGGCCTTCACGCGTTTGCTCAGCATCTGCCTTCGCCATCTTTAATTCTGCCTCGCTTTTAATTCTATCTTAAAAAACACAGCTATACAACCCAATGTATAGGATTGTATAGCTTTAGCTTCATTTTTGAATACTTCGGTTTTACGGTACTACTGTACCCATGCCGTCTCTACGGGGTACTTGCTCTTGCTCGGGGGGTGGTACCTGCCCCTGGCCGGGCAGAGACTGCTCCAGTCTGGGGGCGTAATTATTACATGCCAGGCGTATCATGCCCAGTGGCACGCTCTTTGGGGAATTCACCACAATAAAGCACGCTCCATCGGCTATTGGCTTGATCACGATGGAAGAGAAGCCCAAGCTGAATATTATATCATCGAGCTTGCCGGAGCCGGCAGTCGATTGCTTGAAGGCCTCAATGGTCATGTTAATTGTATTGATGAACCCGC
>CP070642.1:495979-498642 GCA_020354105.1 Chloroflexota bacterium
ACCGCCTTCAGGGTCCGAAGCAATACATCTGATCTCAGAGGCACCCCGGGGATAAACATTCATATACTGAGCCTCAAGACTCGAGATTACCGGCGACTTGTCGCCTTCCGGATTAGGCGTTACTAAACAAGCACTGAACAGCATCATCACCACCACAGCTATACCCACCCCGACTTTACAGATATTAGAATTCACTGATATACCCTCCGCCAAATAAGGTAGCCAAAGTATATACAGGCACGGCAACTTTAGCAAGCGAACGCGCTTTTGACCTTACTCTGACTGGGTGGTATCATTCTCTAAATATTTCGGAGATACGTAATTGGCCGACAACGCCAGACAAGATACTGAAGTTGCCCGATTTTTGGAACTTGAAACCAGGCGGCAAAAGGAAACCGTAAATCTTATCGCCGCCGAAAACTATACCAGCCGAGCAGTGCTCGAGGCTCAGGGTTCCCTTCTAACCAACAAGTACGCTGAGGGCTATCCGGAACGCCGTTATTACGCCGGTTGTCCCAACATAGACACCATCGAAAGTTTAGCCATAGACCGTGCCAGGAAGCTGTTCAATGCCGAGCATGTCAACGTCCAGCCACATAGCGGCAGCCAGGCAAACATGGGGGCATATTTCTCCATTCTCGAGCCCGGCGATACCGTTATGGGAATGAACCTGAGCCATGGCGGACATCTAACTCACGGCGCCCCGGTCAATTTCTCCGGCAAGTGGTACAACTTTATCACCTATGGGATTGACCTAAAAACCGAAAGGCTTGATTACGACGAGATAGAAAAACTAGCCCTGAAACACAAGCCAAAGCTGATCATAGCCGGAGCCAGCGCCTACCCCCGAATCATTGACTTCAGCCGATTCCGCAGCATAGCAGATGCCTCCGGAGCGCTGCTTATGGCAGATATGGCTCACATTGCCGGATTAGTGGCTACCAACTTACATCCTTCTCCGGTACCTCATTCCCAAATAGTTACCTCATCCACACATAAAACTCTGCGCGGTCCCCGGAGTGGCTTTATCTTATGTAAAAAAGAGCTGGCCTCAAAAATAGATGCCGGTGTTTTCCCCATGATGCAGGGGGGACCTCTGATGCACGCTATCGCTGCTAAAGCCGTAGCCTTCTTTGAAGCCATGCAGCCTGAATTCGTTACATACCAGAAGGCAGTACTGGAAAATGCTCAAATCCTTGCCACTGAGTTAAAACAACATGGCTTACGATTGGTGTCTGATGGTACTGATAATCATCTTATCCTGATTGACCTCACCCAGACCGGAATAACCGGTCTGGCCGCTCAGGAAGCCCTTGAAGCTTCAGGAATTCTGGTAAACAGAAACGCCATTCCAGGTGACCCCCGACCACCTCAAATCACCAGCGGCATCCGAATCGGCACTCCGGCTATTACTACAAGAGGCTTCGGCCCCAAGGAAATGAAACAGATTGTCTCTTTCATTATGAAAGTGCTCTCTAACCCCGAAGACAAAAAGATACAAAATGAGATAGCCAAACAGGTGGCCTCTATGTGCCACGGTTTCCCCACCCCAGGAATAGACTAACCTTTCACTACATTAGCCCCATAAATTGAAAGATTCACAGCGGAAACTCATGGAACCAAAACTTGCCATCGAAACCAGAGACTTAGTCAAGAAATACGGCGACCTCATTGCAGTCGATAAGCTAAACATTAAAATAGACTACGGTGAAGTATTTGGACTGCTTGGCCCGAACGGTGCCGGCAAGACAACGATAATCTCAATGCTGTGCACCATAATCAACCCGTCTTCAGGCAGCGCCACCGTGAATGGTTTCGATATACTGAAAAAGCCAGCCGATGTCAGGCGCAGCATAGGCATCGTTTTCCAGGATCCAAGCATCGACGACCGCCTCACCGGTAAAGAAAATCTGCAGCTTCACGCCTGCCTTTACGACATGCCCGCAGAGCTAACTAAAAAGCGCATTTCGGAGGTCCTGAACTTGGTAGGATTAGAAGACAGGGCTAATTCCGTCATGAAAACCTACTCGGGGGGCATGAGAAGACGATTAGAGCTAGCCAGGGGTTTGCTTCACCACCCCAAGGTTCTCTTTCTTGACGAGCCCACTCTAGGCCTTGACCCTCAAACCCGAGAGCACATCTGGACATACATAGAAAACCTGGCTAAAACAACTGAAATCACTATTATTGTTACCACCCATTACATGGAAGAGGCCGACCAGCTTTGCAATAGAGTAGCCATCATTGACTACGGCAAAATCAAAGTCGTTGACACGCCTGCCAATCTGAAGGCAGCCCTAAAAGGCGATGTCATAACCATTATCACACCACATTCGGAAAAACTCGCCGCCAAGCTCACCGGGCTAAGACTCACACCTCAGACAGACTCATCAAGAGATACCATACGACTGGCCGTCGCAAATGCAGAAAAACTCATACCCCGATTAATCAAGATTGCCTCTGATATTGAGGTAGAAATCAGTTCAGTATCTATTCACCATCCGACGTTAAATGATGTCTTCCTCCACTACACCGGTCGAGAGATAAGAGCAGAGGAGGCCGAGTCCATGCTCAAAAAACACATGCTGATGAGGAGACCTCCCAGATGAGTGAGCTCAGAAAAATCTATGGATTGTGGTATCGGGAGATACTCAGATACTGGC
>CP070642.1:498742-501704 GCA_020354105.1 Chloroflexota bacterium
AATTTAAAGAAATCCCAAATAGAGTCAAGCCTGGTAGTCTCTATGCGATTATTGCCAAACATTAAAGTTAGTGCTATTATTACCGACGACTTAAAAAAGGATATCCGTGAACCACAAGCCTCAACCAGCATCACCCAAGGGCCTGCGGCACTACGGCCGAACATTGGAATACGTTATCACTATCTTTTTATCTGTTGCAACGCTTGGGATTGTGGTTTTAACCTTATTTTACTATCAGGTTACACCTTTCTTTTCTTCCGGCTATTTGCAGGTTACCAGTGGCACAATATTTACCAGATTTTTTCTGCTAGCATTAACGATATTGCTTATCCCGGCGGCTGTGATTGCATGGTTCTTGTTACGCATTAGTGGCAGACAAAGGGTACTCAAGGAAAAGGTGGAGTTCGATGCGCAGCTTTTCAATGCAACTAACGATTCAATTACGGTTTACGATTTGAATGGCAAATGTGTTTATGCTAATGAACATGCCTGCCGTTTCTATGGTTACGACGAAGAAGAGTTACTGCGTATAAATCTCTATGAGTTAAATGCTCCCGAGTATGTCAAGACCGTTGAGGCAAAAGTTGACGAATTGGTGGAAAAGGGCGAGTTGATCTTCGAGTCTACTCATGTCTGTAATAATAAGCCTTTGACACCAGTTGAAGTGGACAGCCGCATTATTGAGTCAGGCGGTCGCAAATTGATGGTGAGTATAGTCCGTGACATTACCGAGCGCAAACGGACGGCCGAAGAGCTGAGACATACATCAGAGAGGTTACAAAGGACTATTGAGGGTGCTATCAATGCTGTTGCCTTAACGACCGAGGTTAGAGACCCTTACACTTCCGGACATCAACAACGTGTGGCCAAGTTAGCTTGTGTTATCGCCAGGGAGCTTGGCCTTGCCGAAAAACAGATTGAAGGGATACGCGTTGCAGGGACTCTACATGATATAGGCAAGATATACGTGCCAGCGGAAATTCTCAGCAGACCAGGCCGTTTAAGACAAAACGAAATTAATCTGGTCAAGGACCATGCCCAGGTGGGCCATGACTTGCTTAATACTATAGAGTTTCCCTGGCCTATTGCCAGTATAGTTCTCCAGCATCACGAGAGGGTGAATGGTTCTGGATATCCTTCCGGGATTTCTGGTGATGACATTATGATTGAGGCGAAGATAATGAGTGTGGCTGATGTCGTTGAGGCTATGGCTTCTCACCGGCCTTATCGTCCAGCTCTCAGCATAGAAGAGGCCCTTTTGGAAATCTTACAGCAAAGAGGTGTTCTGTACTGCCCGGAGGTGGTGGATGCTTGCATAAGCCTCTTTACAAAAAAAGGGTTTGCCTTCGATTAGTCTGTAAGGTTAGTACCTTATTGTAAGAATACAGCCTGCCTTCTGCTCTTTAAGAATGATGTTACATGTTTTGCTGCTTGCCAGCTATGATATTTGACAAATTAAGCCGAAATGTGCTATTATATATAAAGTCCCGAGTGGTCAAGCTAATATCTGGCAGGGTGGAGGTCGGTTAGGCTAAGAGGTGTTTGGTAGCCGACCGGGCACGAGGCAAGCCGAAGCCGAGAGGGGAAGCGAAGTAAAGGCCAGAGACGAGTGAGGTTACTCGGGGCTTTTTTATTTTCTCAAAGCCATTCCTATCTCCCCTGAACGGCCCCTAAAGGCCGCAACCAAATTACCAGCATGTGTTAAGTCTATCCAGACCTGTTATCTCTTATTGAAAGTCACCGCTTGTCAATGTTAAAGTAAAGGAAATTTAGCCTACCATGAAGGCGCTGGCAATGAAAGTCACTTTTTTCGAAATTACAAATACGACGTTAAGAAAGGCATTATCTAAAAGAGGCTCCATTTATTTCAACTATATTGACGTTGTTTTTAAGTATCCCTGGCTCTGTTTATATAACAAAGTCCTTCTGTTAAAAGCGAAGCTGTTTAATCGTGCCATAATTCACGTTATAGGTGATAGCCACTTAAGGCCATTCGTATTTAGAAGCCCTTTCTTGTTACATCACATATCACAGGCAACTGCCTACAATCTAAACAAGGACAATAGCTTCTCTCAATCGAAGAGATATTTGAATTCATTCTTGCCAGATATAAACAAAGAAAGGGACGTTGTGCTTCTGGTCTTTGGTGAGATAGATGCCCGAGTGCACATTTATATGCAGTATAAAAAGAACGACGGGCGGATAAGTATCGTGAAAATCATAGAGTCTACTGTGGAGAGATATGGTGAGACTATCAGTAAGTTGAAGGACGATGGGTTTGTAGTATGTGTTCATGGAATACCACCGGCGGCGCCAAAAAGCTTTATAGCTGATTTACCCTTCCTCGGAACCCCGGAGCAGCGTAGCGAAATATCCACAGAATTTAACAAGCAGTTGGGAGCATTTTGTCGACGGAGCAGCGTCCCTTACATAGATGTACAGTCCATTTCTGCAGACGAGAACGGGTTTATGAAGGAGGAATACGCTGCCGATGAAGTGCATCTCAATGGCAAAGCAATCATTTTTGTGCGCGATAGCATAGTCGAAGCATTAAAGTATAAAAGGAATTTCTAAATTTTTTTAGGGCTAGTCAGAGCGTAGATTGCCCGGTGTAACAGATGTTTGAGTTTTTTACCGTTAACTGGCAGTGGATATTGCCAAGCGTAATAGTTCTTGCTGTACTGGCGGTGGTTCTGCTAGCCAAGCCGGTTAGAGTATGGTTCAGGGTCACCGCTTTCATTTTAGACTTGGGTGCCAGCTATAAGCGGAATGCTAGAGCTATACCCAGAAAAATTCTTATCTCCGAAGTTACCTATGACTGCGGTAGCCGCGAAGTGGTAGCTGATTTGTATCGTCCGGATGACCGGGGCAGACATTCCGGTCTAATACTGGCTCACGGTGCTATTCAGAATGGGAAAAATGATCGGGCGTTGATATTCGCTGGCCAGAGCCTGGCCCGTGC
>CP070642.1:501804-504385 GCA_020354105.1 Chloroflexota bacterium
CATTGGCTAACTCCTCCAATAAAGCACGAGCAGAGCCCAAAAGTTGTTCTGCCTTTGTTTCTTCCTGGCGATGAACAGCACGAATCGCATTGGCGCTGTAGCGAATCACATCACGGCTTAGACGCAACACCTTCTCCCGGGCTGTATCCTTGGCAGCGAAATATAGGCGGATTTTCTCAGCGATGGCTTCCAGATTTTTTGTAGCTTTTTGTTTTTTTCTCAATTTCTTTCACCAACTGGTGCGTTGCTGATTCTATATCCTTTTGAGTTAGGACAGCACTGATAACCGCTGCTGAATCAGCTCCAGCAGCTATAACCTCTCCAATATTTTCCTTGTTAATGCCTCCAATAGCAACTATGGGAATAGACACCACCTCCCTGACCTGGCGTAGGTGCTCCAAACCGACCACCTCAGCACTTACTTTGGTTGGTGAGGCAAATATGGAGCCTACGGCAATATAATCTGCTCCATCGGTTTCTGCTTCCTGTGCTTCAATCAAAGTATGTGTCGACAAACCGATGATCTTGTCAATTGGTAATTCCTTCCTAACTGCAGATAAAGGAAGGTCATCATATCCAATGTGTATGCCATCTGCCTCAGATGCCAGGGCTATATCAAGATAGTCATTAACTATAAACAAAGCACCGGATTTGCAGCATAGGTCTTTCAGTTTTTTAGCTAGAACTAACAGTTCGCTTTTGCCATGCTGTTTGTCACGCAGCTGAATGACTTTAGCTCCACCATTTATAGCTTTGCTTGCGGCATCAATCACATCTCTTTGCCCTAATGTCTGCGTGTCGACAATAACATATAACCCAGTCAGTATTTGTGTCTTTTGCCGGCGCATCAAGCCAGACAATAACTCTTTCTCCAGTGTATAGAGACTAAACCGCGCTTGTTCAAAATCTTCTGAGTGTAATATTTCATTCAAGTCCCGGAGTTTAGCTAATTCCTCTACAACGCGCAAGGCCTCTTCTACTCTTTTGGCATTAGCTACGACAAGTGAAGGCAAATCCTGTTGTTGGCTAAGTCGAGTTCCAAAGCCTACATCTGCCTCCGAATCTCTCTCCGAAAGCATGGCTGCGCCAAACTTACTCAGACTTTTAATAAGGTTATGCCGCATTGTTTTCAATTTATGGCTTAAGGCAGCATCATTAAGTAGAAATCGAGCAACGTCTTCGAGAAAGCGTAATCCTTCGCCGATCCGATTACAGTTGGCGTCAAGAATACGAAGCGTCTGGCGAGGCACTTTGCAAATCCTTTACAGATTCAGGTAATTCACCTTCTCTGGCAGCCTGAATTTTTTGTTGAATTTCGCCGGGCATTTCCATACCCATATCCTTGAATTTCTTTTCCGCCCATCTACCGATATTACGCGGATCCTTGTAATAGTCAGCGCTTGGGTGCCTACTTGGTTCGCCACTTTCCTCATGTATAGTAGTGATTGACTTATGGTAGGCGAAAGTAGAGATAACGCGTGAAACATTAGGACTGCCGCATTTCGAGCACTTGGGCTCGAAGGAAGAGGCACTTCTGACTAAAAAACTGCTTTTCTTACGGCATTCGGGACAAAAAAACTCATAAACAGGCATAGCATCAGACCAGGTCAGTTTCTTCGGATGGCCCGCTAGTGCCAGTACCAGCTATTTCAGCGGGCATTTCTCCTTTTTCCATCCTTTCAATCGTCTCTTCATATTCCGGGGCTACTTCTTCACCCTGGCTCATTCGCTTGTTCCATTCAGCCAAAGCCTTGGGGTCATCGGCTAGCATGCCCCTCGTCAATTGCGCATCGGAGAGTATATCCTCATAAACATCCTTGTATGTTTTGCTACGCACTGAGAAAGTGGAGAATAGGCGACGCAAAGTTTCATTACCACATTTCGGACACGATGGTGAGGTCTGAGAAAAGGTCGGCGAATATAACATCACCTTGCGTTTGCATTGGCTACACCAGTATTCATAAAGCGGCATTGCTTCAAATCCTTTATGTACTTGAATTTTAACACAACTTCGAAAAACATAGAAACAGATCAGCATTATTCTAATCAGATGGATTGACACCTGAGCGTCACTTCATTAAAATCCAGTCAGGTGATAATCAGTGAAGAGTGAACAGATAAGAGACGCCTTCCTGCGCTTCTTTGAGGAAAAACAACACCAAATTATTCCAAGTTCGCCTTTAATTCCTCATGGTGACCCCACCTTATTGCTGACAACTGCAGGAATGGTACAAATAAAGCCTTATTTCATGGGATTGGCTGTACCACCAAGCCTGCGTTTAGCCTCTTGCCAGAAATGCTTCCGCACCACCGATATCGGCTCAGTAGGCGATGCTAAACACTTGACTTTCTTTGAGATGCTGGGGAATTTCAGTGTGGGGGACTATTTTAAGAAAGAGGCTATAACATGGGCTTGGGAGTTTGTTACCGAGCGACTTAAGCTCAATCCTGAGCTGCTATGGGTAACCATATATTTGGACGACGATGAAGCATTTGATTATTGGCGAGCAGTTGGCTTTCCTGAAAACAGAATTGTGCGGCTTGGCGAAGACGACAACTTCTGGGGACCAGCTGGTGATTC
>CP070642.1:504485-507209 GCA_020354105.1 Chloroflexota bacterium
GAGATGAAGAAATGGAAACAAAGCTGATTGCCAGACCATCTATATTATTCGTAATTGGATTATTGTTCCTCTTTCTTATGCTGGGGGCACCGGTGCTTGCTGAAGATTTTGAAGTGTGTATACTTGTGGATCGCTGGTTTAATTACGCAGGCCAGGACTATTCGTTTAGAGTTCCGTACTCTTTCGATATAGATTTTTTGAACATAAGCAACATAAGTATTAAGGTAGGGGGTTGGTGCTTGAGTCCAATTATGGAGGAGGGGCATATTTACGTGAGCACTGCTTCAGCATCAACTTTATTGAGCGTGCCTGAAGGTGGTTTTATGATATCTGGTTCCCTTACGCCCTATGTTGATCCTCCATATTATCAGGATTTGCTTGATGGAACGGCCTCGCTATATATTCTATGCCTTGATCAGACCATTGTTGGACACGTGTGGATCACAGTGTCAGGCACTCCAGCTGGTCCTCCTTTAAGTGAAACGGTCTCTACAGAGTCCAGCCTGATCGAGACGGTCATTGGTGAAGAAGCAGTTTTGGAAGACGTCACGGTTACAGGAGATTTCAATAGCACACTTGACTTTACCAGCTTTGAAATTGTTACGATCACTACAGGACCTTTTGCCGATAAAGGATTTTCAGAAGGCAAATGGCAAACCACGCTTGACAGCATTTCCTATCAAGGGGATTGGAACGGGGCGTTGTTCTTTAAACCCCGAGAGAGAAAAATTTACTTAAAAGGGGCAATATCTGGAGAAATCGCAGCCACCGTTGAAGGATATCTAACTGAATCTGTCTCGGAAAGTGGCATTTACGACCAATACCAGGCCACTTGGAAGATTGGCCAGCTTGGTGGTGTCACTAAGTCAGCAACCATTAACCTTAATGGGAATCTTTCCTACGCCAGCAGTTCTGAGTTTCCCGATACAGAGCTTTACATCTTGCAAACTAATATTGAGGGTACTATCACAGGTGATTATGCGGGTCCCTTGAGTACAATTATAACTCACGCCAGAATCACGGATGGGAACAATCCCTATGATGGCGAAGGGTTCTCAATAATTTCTTATATCTCTGAGACCGGCTCAGGGCAGGGTTGGACCTGCGATAAACTTGTCTCTCCCGGCCTAGTTGATTTCAAAGGTCTATTCGACAGTCCTTTATTTGGTCTCGTTTCCGGCACTTTGGACGAAACCGAACTGTCAAGAAACCTGCTTCTAACGCTACAAAGAGTGGACCTTGGCCTGCCGCCATCACCTGATTTGAAGGTCAGAACCTGGGGGCCGACAAGAGTAAGCCCAGGTCAAACTATAGATTATATCATTGAGTACAGAAATGACGGATTAAAAGCCGCTGAGGACATCGACGTCGTGATGAAGCTTCCTTACGAAGTAGAATTTACATCTGCCACGAGTGGAGGAACTTATAAGGAGGCATCCCATGACGTAGTCTGGTATTTAGGGGATATCCTTCCAAAAAGCACTGGAAACTTGAGTGCTACGGTACGTGTTTTATGGGGATTACCTTTTGGTACTGTTCTTGAAAACGTTGTAAGTACGCCAAAAGCGAGAATAGAAGTCCCAGTTGACCCTAACATTGCTGTGGATTATGAAATTATCGATGCCAATGAAATTCAGCTGAAATCAGAGGTCATAGTATCAAATATAGGGGAACCGAATGGCTTTGTTTATGCAGAAATAAGCCGACAAGAAGTTGCTGAATGGAGAGCACCTATATTCGAATACATTGAAACGGAAGAGGGGATTGAATCTAGGATAGTTTTAACTGTAGCAGGAAGCTGGCAGGAAGTGGCAATCGACTTAATTATTCCATCCCCTGTTAAGAGAACTTGTGAACTAATCAAAGCCTGTCCAGATCTGGCAGACTATTATAAGGCATCGCTAGAAAATCAGAATTTGCTGGCTTTTGCACGTGGTCAAGATAGGATTAGCCAGACCGATTATCTTAAGCTCGTTCAAGTGAACAAATACTGCGTTTGGGTGCCGAAAACGGCGGTCAGAGCTATTGCGCCTTTTGTAGAAGAGTATTTCCCGCCTTATCAAGCCATCCTCGAAAAATACCACGCTCAAGCTCAACCCATGTTTGAGATATTGGTTGGCGAATCTATTTACCGACATGAAGTGGGCGATCCGCTTCCTGATGGGTGGGAAAGCAACCCTGACATTATATCCCTACTAAAGGGGCTTTATGATGGTGCAGATAACTTTTGGTTAGATCTGAATTCCCATGACACAGATTCCCATGAAAACGAAGTACAGGTAGCCCGTGATCCCAGCATCAAATATGGCCCTGAAGGTCTTGTGTCGCCGGGCGAGAAGTTGGATTACATTGTTGAATATGAAAATGAAGGACAAGGAATCGCCTTTGGGGTTTACTTCACAGACACATTGGACGAGGCGTTGGATGATTCGACCCTGGAAATTGGGCCGGTAATAGATGTAAATGACGGATCGCTTATCAGCGGACCCGGTACTTATAATCCTGTGACCCGAACTATATCCTGGTTCGCCGGCGAGGTTGGCCCGGGTGAAGGCGGCTATGCGGTGTTTGATGTAAACGTGGTAAGTGATGCTAATCATGGCACAGAAATAATCAACTATGCCACTATTTACTTCCCCAGTGTTCCCGAAGAGACCAGAACCAACGGTATTGTCTCTATTGTTTCGCTGAATCAACCGCCAACTGCTGATGCCGGAGACGACC
>CP070642.1:507309-511239 GCA_020354105.1 Chloroflexota bacterium
CCGCAATAGCCCAGGAGGGAGGCCAGATACGTTTACTATGGCCTGCTACTTATGATTATCCGACTGAAACGGGCGGATTCACCTCACCGTTTCGGGATTTCCAGGTCAGGCAGGTGAAAGAGCTAAAATTCGACATATACGGCATGTTGCCAAAGAATGAAATGCACGCCAACTGGGTTGTCCTGAAGCCGTGGGACACCCTCAGCGGTCCATCGGCCCCCATCTCTGTAGGTGTCCCAAACCCTCCGGGTATCATGGATGGCGGGCTGATTGAAGCCTACATAACCTCAAACCCAGAAGTCATCCAGCCGGGTGTGGAGACGGACATCGAGTATACTATCCATATAACCAACGTGGACGGTGAAACCCTTTCAATCGAAAAAATACAGGACTGGCTGCCGCCGGGGTTTACCTACACGGAAAATACTACAAGCGGTATTACGACGTTTAATCCTATAGAGACACTGGTGACGGTGAATGACCAAGAACGGTATCTGTTGGAGTGGACGTATGATGAACTCCCCGGCGGTACGATAAGCATCGCTTCTGCGGAAACGTTGACACTGAATCTTACGGCCAGGACTAGCAAAGACATATCAGGAACCTACTACAGTGAAGCATTTGTAATCCCCGACAAACCATCACCAACTATATTTTCGCAGATAGGTGTCACAAGAGAGGAATACGTGACCAACTATACTTGGAACACAGGTGCAGTACAAGTTCCCAGCTACGACTCCGAGTCGGACGCGGGGGATGCTACAATCGATGTAAACTTTGGGCTCATACCAGGGGGCGTTGGCATAATATCATGGCACTTTCAATAGTTGGACATAATTTTCCTCGACTGTTATAAAGACTAAAACTGAGCCGAGATAGTTTAAGATGATTTATCGCAAAATGTTTGTACGACCGGTTACTATAAATCATTGCGCCCCCCTGTTATCCAGTAAATTACTAACGTTTAATATTACTTTAGTACTAGTATAGATATTACTAATTGGTGATTACATTTGGTTGAATTAGTGGATAAAATATACTTGTATATTTACAGATCATCAGTTAGGTTGATAGAGAAATGAAATCGAAAGAGATTAGCTCCGCTTTTTTATATGAGGGAAATGAGGTAGTAGAGATATGCATACCTCCGTCCTACAACAGTACCAAGGTGTTGAGCTTCATTAGTAGGTTGGAGGAGAAATTTCATACTAATCATGATTTTGCGAGAGTAGCACAAACGTTTGGCTCCGAATTTCGAGGGATTGTCATTCGCATTCTAACAGATTCAAGCACAATCAGCGATTGCCTGGAGATGGTTGGTAATTTGGTCAAAACATTGGCGCCGGAGGAGGAACCAAAGCGAGATAGTTGGTTTTTTAGATTGGCTCAGAAATTAGGGTTACCACGTGAGTCAAGTATCGACTCTCCGAAAAGGTTCGTTGTAACCTTGAAAGAAGATAGCATAACTTCATAGGCAATCGTAACCGTATTGAATTAGTATTGCGAGTTCCTAGGGACATCTGGGTTTAAGCCTAGGCTTGGGACATACGATGGTTGGGAGACGCCAATACCGCTCAGGATTGATATTCAGCAGGGGGAGGCGGAATTAAACAAGGTGGTAACTGATATTTTTGCCTTAACTAAGTTGAATTACAATGCTTTTCGCTTAGGCGAGGCTAATCCAGTCACAATAGGATTCTCAGATGCAGTCGGAGAAATATTGGTCGCCAATCCGATTGTTGAAGAAAAAAGCCATAAATTCAAGTTTTATATATGAAAATCCGGTAAGCGATACGCGCTGAATTAAAAGGGGAAAGAACGAGCACTTCCCCTTTATCAATTCTTGGTAGCGGGGGTTGGATTCGAACCAACGACCTTCGGGTTATGAGCCCGACGAGCTACCACTGCTCCACCCCGCGCCACTTGACATACCCAGTATAATTCTTGTTAGAATTAAGTGTCAAGGAAACCTGCTGAGCAGCAGTTCATTCGTGGGCGATTCATTTCTTCGCCCGGTTTAAAATTTAAGTATTTCAAGCATTGACCAGATGAGAAAAATGGGTTACACTTATGGCATGATAAATCTTGGCAGCAATGTGGCCGATGCCGATAATATTTCATTATCGCTCACAGGTGCAGGTGGAGATAGTGAGCTGGCACGGCGTGCCAGCGGTGAATAACGCTCGTTAGATTTTTCAGCCCGCCATTGATTTCTTAATTGCTGGATAGATACGGTCAATGACACGTATCGCGGATTGAACTGAAACATAATCGACAGCCCATCTCAGGCGTAAGACAGGGGAGGGGAAAATGACAACCAACAACAGCATACTCAAGTCCCGGTTGGAGGCGGAGCGGAAGCGTTTAAATGAAGAACTGGAGCAGTTGCAGGCCAGTGCTACTCCCACTGATGAGCGGCGGGAAGGCAGCCCCTTTGGCAAGCGTGAAGAAGAGGCAACAGAGGCGCTTGAGCTGGAGAAACGTCTGGTCTTGGAGAGAAGGATAAAAGAGCAAATAGTCGGCGTGGAACACGCTTTACATAAATTCGAAGAAGGTACCTACGGTTTCTGCGATAGCTGTGGGCAGCCCATAGACCCGGCGAGATTGGAGGCAATCCCCGAGGCGAGCTTGTGCATAAAGTGTAAGGCTCAGCAGGCAAAGAATGCGAAAGGAAAAACGCCCACTGGCTAGGTGGCGTTACCTGGTTTTTTTTCTTGTCGCGCTATTCATCGTAGGTGCTGACCAGGTCAGCAAGGCTTGGATAAGGTCAAGCCTACCCGAAGGATACACTCTATTCAAACTCGGCTTTTTTCGCATCACGCATGTCAATAATACCGGCGCTGCCTTTGGCCTCTTACCTGACCAGTCTCTGGCATTGACCATTTTTGCCATAATTGCCGGTTCTGCGGTACTGTTTTTCGTCTTTTATGGCCACCGTTACTTTACATGGCTGGGGAATACCGCCGTGATGCTGACTTTTGGGTTGATATTGGGCGGCACGGTGGGCAATCTGATGGACCGATTCCGCTTCGGCTATGTAACTGATTTCATCGACCTCAGCTACTGGCCGGCTTTTAACGTTGCCGACTCTGCTGTCACAATGGGGGTCATTGCTTTTGCTCTGCTTTTACTGCGCCATGCTCAAACAGAATAACAGTAACTTGGACAAAATTTACCATCTGGTGGTCAGTGTCGCCGGTGTCAGGCTGGACAGGTTTGTTGCCGAGCAGTGCCCGGAGCTGTCCCGAACCCACGCTCACAAATTAATCGCCGATGGCTTCATTATGGTCAACAGTCATGAAGCAAAGCCGGGTTCAAGGCTTGATTCTGGCGACCGGGTGGACATTGCTATTCCCCCCGCACCACCCAGTCCCTTGGTGGCGGAGCCAATTCCTGTGCACATCGTCTTTGAAGACGAAGACCTTGTAGTTGTGGACAAACCTTCCGGACTGACAGTACACCCGGCACCCGGGCACCCTGACCATACTCTGGTCAATGCACTTCTCGCCCGTGTCCCCCACCTGAGCCAGATGGGTGATTCCCTGAGGCCGGGCATCGTGCACCGGCTGGACAAAGACACTTCGGGCCTGATGATTGTGGCCAAAAATAAGCTGGCACAGATGGATCTGATAGAGCAGTTCAAGGCACGTTCCGTGGTCAAGGCATATCTGGTGCTGGTGAAAGGACGTCTTACGCCGGAAAAGGGCATTATAGATGCCGCCATCGGGCGTGACGCAGGAGACCGCAAGCGCATGGCGGTGGCCAGTAAAGGCCGGCCGGCGCGTACGCAGTATCAGGTCGTCAGATATATAAATGATTATACGCTTCTGGGAATCGTGCCGGAGACGGGACGCACCCACCAGATACGGGTGCACCTGACGGCTATCGGCTACCCGGTCGTTGGCGACCCGGTCTACGGGGTTAAGTCGC
>CP070642.1:511339-515622 GCA_020354105.1 Chloroflexota bacterium
CATAGAAGTGTTTAATTCAGTGATGCCTCTATTGAGCTTATTGTCAAACAGGCTAGTAATGCCGAGCAGGGCATGGGCAACCCAGTCGTCGGGCACTTTTTGTATGTATATCTCCAGAGAGTTCATTAGTGGTTTTATCATATCGTACACCATAAGACTACCGCACAGGTCAATGAAGGAATTGAGCCTCGCCGGATTGTCATGTATTGGTGCGATAAGCATAATTACAGCTTCATCATTTTTCTCCTCCTGGGCTAACAAGAGACTGTAAAGGAAAGATGTCTTTGCCCAGTCGGGGTCGATGGATGCTGAATAGTCAAGCTTTGTTCGGGCTTCGTTAAAGTCACCCTTGATAATCAGTGCCAGTGCCCATTTGTTTATTATGACAGAATTGCCTGGAAACAGTTGCGATGCCGCGTCATAAAGAGATAGAGCTGTGGGCCATTTATTGGTATCTCCTGTTTCAGCCCAGTAGGTAAAGACATCGGCCAGAACATGATATTGATGGGCGTAATAGGGGTCCAGCGTTCTTGCCTTCTCACCGGCATTCGTTGCTATGGTTAAAAATTCTGTCTTGGGAGCCTCTTCCTTTATGTGGCGTGCTACATAGTAACTATGTTGACTCAGGTAATACCAGTAAATAGCTTCGCCGGGCATTATTTTTACTGACCTGTCAAAAGCAAGCAGAATCTGTCGACTGCGCTCGGCATCAACTTGTTGGCTACGTCCTAATTCAAGCAGGTTCAACCCTTTCTGCAGGTATATATCGCCCAGCAATGGCCTTGCGGCGATGCCAGCGCCGATAATTATCAGGGCTACAGCGCAGATTACAGACATGATGAATCTTGTCCTGGTGACATGAGATGCTGAACTGCTCACAGGCTGGACTATTTTTTCATACTCATCTCCCCCTGTCTTTTTTTCTGGAATGAATTTGCCCATCACAGATGCCATGGCCAGCATTAGCCAGAATACAAGCTCAGGTGATATCGTTGACAGGTTGAAAAAGATGTCAGCCATATATTGAAGCATGCCAGCTATCATGGCTATTAAGAGTAGCCTGTCAATGCCTGTTGTCACCCTGTGCAGGTAACCAAAGCAGAGGAAAAAGAAGACTGCTAGAATGGCTAGAAAGCTCATCAGCCCTAGCAATCCCATTGTGGCAGCCAGGTATAGATAGTCGTTATGAGGGCGTCCTACGAATACGGCACTTTCAGTGAGCCCTCTCTTAAGTTCTTCGGGGAAGAAAAGCTGGAATGTACTAGTGAATGTCTCTGGACCGTAACCGATAATTTTTCGGGCAAAGTTTATATTGTCATTGGAGAACGGAACCTCTGGAGACTCGAGCAGCAGGTCTATGGTGCTTTGCCAATATCGTATCCTGCCGCCCAGATTTTGAAGTTCAAGCTCGTCAGAGATTGGTTCAGATTGTAATCCTTCAGATTCTGTCGTCTTGCTGACAGGAGATGAAAGCAGCAACTGACCTATGAGCACGGCGGCTATTATTCCCAAAGCAAGCAGACATGTAACCCCTATGCTTAATAGAAGCTTTTTCCGTTTAATCCATCCCAGTAGTATTATGAACACAATGGGGGCTATGATAAACAAGAGGATAGTAATTGAGTATTGTGCCAGCCATAAGCACCAGAATTGGAGGGCAAGTAGGATGACCAGGACGATTAGTGTTCTGGTATTATTGCCCTCTGCCCTCTTGCTCCAGAAATGGGCTATGAGAGCTAGACTAAACGGAATGACCATAGCTAGGAAACTGCTGAGGAAAAGAGGATTACCGATGGTGGAGAATACTCTGTGGCCATAGGTGCGCGCGTTTTGGAATACCTTGAGTATCACATCCGGGAAGAAATATTGTATTATGCCCAGGATAGAAACGATGCCAGACGAAAGTAGCAATGTGTAAACAGCTCTGAGCAACTGGTCTCTATTGCGTATCTGTTGTGCCAGTATCAGGAAAAATAGTATCCAACATATCAGGTTGAGCAACCCCGCTTTTTTGGAGTAGCCTCCCCAGAAGCTTATGGCTGGGGCTATGGAAGCTGCAGTAGCCAGTATTGCCACTAATCCAAAGATTAATATAGGCAGGTGTAGTGGAGAGGCAAAGATGTTTTGCCATTTTAACCTCTTGTGTCCGCCTCGGCTCAAAATCCAATCAGCTACCCAGAAAGCCAGCATGGCTATAACCAAGAACTGGAGTAGCGATGCCTTGCTCAAAATGAAGACACTGTGACCTAGAGGATTAAAGAAGATAGGGAGCAGGAAGATGACCGAGAGCCAGGTTATCTCAAGGGCGCGCTTGTATATACCAGTCCTGATAGTCGATGGCCCCACAATGCGGTAATTATAGACTTTCTCGTGGCTGATGTCAGCAGTGCATGGGGGACTCGTGGGGGTTCTGCTCGTCTTGTAAGCAGAAATCCTTTCTCACACCCTTACAAAATAGACAGGTTGGTTAATGGGGCGAGGTTATACAATAGTATTGGAGTAGTACTATTTTCCTATGTATAGGGAATAGCACCAGTACTAATGTCCTATGCCCATAATGTACCAAATGGCTACCATTTTCAATTGACACTCAAACATCAATCATATAACATTAACATGTAATATTCCATTATGGAATATTTAAGGAAGGAGGAAACCGTCATAATGTTGAAATTCATCAGAAGCCAGAAGGGTTTCACTCTAATTGAGCTGTTGGTGGTAATCGGCATCTTGGCAGCTCTAGCTGGCGTGGTAACCCTGGCGGTCAGTCAGTTTATCGGCGAAGGCGAATGCCAGGCTTGTATAACTGACCGACACAACGTACAAACCGCAGTGGTAGCCTACATGGCACAGAACCAAGGAGTTGTGCCCACCTCTCCGGCCGACAGTGGGGATATAGATGTCTATTTGCTGGATTCTCCCAAGTATAATTGGTCGTGGGATTGCGAAGGTGTGATCAATGTGGACTGCATTGATTTTGGCGTAGACTGTTCATAGCAACAAAAAGTAATTCAGATAACATAACTTGAATAACACAAAGGGGGCAGAGCCGATTAACTGCCCTCTTTTATTATTAGTTTGAATGCACTCAGCGTCAGGGTGAATTGCCACTCGTTGTATGCTATCTCGTTCATGTTTGATATCAGCACGGATTGGAATTGCCCTGAGTTCCTCAATTCGCGGACATAGTCCACGATAATCGTCTGATCAGGGGCTATACCCTTTACAGTCCATATTTGCTTACCGTACTCGATTGAATTAATATCGAGGATACCGGGCATCAGGCTGGTTATCCTGCTGTACTCTGTGTTTATTCTTTCACGTTGTGCCATGGCGGTATCCACTGGCTTTTTGAAGGTGTCTCCAGACTTTGTAGCCTCGTCAATTTGTGTTTGCAACTGCTTGATTTCTGCCTGTGTTCCTTGCCTATTTGTAATCTGTGTTTGGATGTTATTGAGCTGATTCTGCAATCTTTTGGTTTCCTGATAATTTTGCAGTGTTGATATACCGAAAAGGATTAGCACAGCGGCGGCTAAGAGGATAAATGCCCAGGAAACGAGCTGCATAAGAGGAAATGGCTTGGGCAGATAAACCTCAGGCGTGACGTTTAAGCTGACCTGTGCCGGACTGAAGCCAGCACCTCCCTGCCTTAAGGCTAAGCCGATATTAGCTGCATATTCACTGGTATTTAGGCTATCGGTATATGATAACAAGTGGGGCAATGGTTTAACCCGATGTTCAAGTGTCTGTGCCAGCATATCACCCAGCTCACCGCTAACAAAAGCCGCCATGCTGGCGGTGATTTCACTTCCCTGGTGGCTTGAGTTATAAAAGGCAATGGTCCTTTCCAGTTCTTCTTTCACCTCGGCTACCTTGTCACCTGGGGAGGTTGTATCTGCCGGAAAGGGTAGGCTGCGGAGCAATTCAGGTATTCCACCGATCATGACAACGATATCAAATCCAGTTTGTTGAGCGTTTATTACTATGGCGTTTCTCTCGTCGGCAACTCTTGCCAGTGCCAGGGGTCTTATGTCCATAGCGTCTGGTTCGAGCCCTGCCTGCTTCAACGTGGCTATTATGGCATCGACCGTACTGCGGGGAATACCGACGAGGCAGAAAACTGTCTCTATGTCTGAGATATTGATTGCTTGCCACGATGTATAAAGTTCCTCCAGGGGCACCGGCATTACCCTTTCCGCTTCTCGCATAGCCGCCTCGTTAAGCAGGTTCTTGGGCAATTTGGGTATGTTGACTACTCGGTATATGGAATGGATACCGCTGAC
>CP070642.1:515722-519091 GCA_020354105.1 Chloroflexota bacterium
CCTTTATTATCACAGCGGGGCAAGAAGGCGACACTGCTGAAGCGGCTTATTTGCGAGCCAGGGAAATAATCGAGGGCAAATACCAAGGCTATAGCGCCATTCTGATGGGTGGTGAGACCACGCCGAGATTGCCGCAGAATTCTGGTAAGGGGGGTAGAAATCAGCACTACGCTGCGGTATCCATGCTGGCGATGAAGTCATATTCTGGTAATTGGGTAGCTGCCAGTGTGGGCACAGACGGCTCCGATTACCTGCCTGATGTGGCTGGAGCTGTGGTGGATAACGACACCTTGCTCAGAGCTACATCACGCGGTGTAGATGTTAAGGAATATATCGACAAATTCGATAGCAACACTTTATTCAAGAAAATCGGTGGGTCGCTAATCATAACTGGCAACACAGGCACCAATGTCGGCGACGTTATGCTGTATATCTTAGTGTAATCTGCAGATGAAGTGATCTACTTGCAGGCTACAAGTCACAGGGGTTTAACCGGCACGCAGATATCAACTACATGTTTTCCCTGGGGATGTTCTTTGGGATTATTGAGGTATAGCTCATAGCATGGACCATCTTCGGGCTGGTATCCACTTTCGGGTAACCATCCACCATAGACCGCATTCCAGGCATCCTGATATTGATCAGGCGTAATCTCAAAATGGGCTATTGCATATTTGCCCGCTGGGATTGTCGATTTTCCTATTTCTCCTTCCGCCTGGGTATCCTCAGGCACTGTGATGCAGGCATCTGTTCTTAGTTTGCTCTCATCGGTGATGTCCGGGTTGTCGTAGTATACCGTCAACACCTTCGTCTCGGGGAAGCGCAGTAGCCCCCTGGGGCCTGCCCAGGCCATCAATTTGTTAAACAATCTGTCAAACAGCCCATGGTCTCCTCTATATGGCCCAATATGTCGGATGTAAGCAACATGCATCTCTGACATATCCTTGACCTCGACGTTTGTTTGGATTTCCTTGTTTTTCATCTCTATCCTCCACATTTGTTGTACTGTACCTTGATTATAATGGGCTTTGACTTCGAAGTCTTGCCGAATATTGCCAACCGATTGACTTTCTTTGCTTTTCGGTTCGCTATTCTTGCCATACCCAAGATGACCACCAGAACGCCAATCGCTGGCACTCATATTAAAGGTTTCCCTGAATGCTCTGGCAAAGACAGGGGCACTGGAGAATCCGCATTCAAACGCAATATCCGTAACTGACTTTGTAGGGTTGAGAATAAGTTTTGCGGCTGCCTTCTCAACACGGACCCTTTGTATAAATCCATACAAGGTCTCACCCACCATGGCGCTGAATATCCGGTGAAAGTAAAAGGGGGAAAATTGTGCCACTTCAGCCAATCTTTCCAGAGATAGGTCTTTATCTATGTTTTCCTCAATATAGTCGATAACGCGGTTTACACGCGCGATGTAGGTTTGAAGATACCTCTTTTTGCTATCTGGCATCATTGGCTCGTTGGCAGTAAACTCTTTTCCATAAAGCACACAGTGAAGGGTAAATGCTCGAAATTCCTTGTCCCCGTCTCTTTGAAGCCCAGCTGTTGGTACCAGTTTTTTAAAACTGCGCTTTCATCTATCATACCCAGGGAGACCTTTTCGCCCTTATTGCTTTTAACATAATCAAGCACAAATTCCACCAACTTTTCCCCGTAGCCTGTGTGTCTATATTCCGGAAGTACGGCCAGCTGCTCCATGTAGTAAAGTGAGTCATCCGCTTTTTCTATAGCCACAAAACCTATCTGCATGTTATTTAAAAACAGTCCGAAAAACCTCGCTTTCTTCTCAAGTTCCAGCAATCTATCCAGAGTCATGAACGAGGGATGGGTGGGACAATTATCCTGCGTCAGTTGAAATTCCACGGCAACAGTTTTGAAAGAGTCCCGTATCACCGCCATGCTGTTTCTAAGCCCGTGCTCGTTTTTTATTTCTTTAATCTCTTCCATTTATAACCTATTGAGCTTATTGTAACTCTGCCAGTAACGTCGGAACAGCCACTTCGGCTTCTTAACAGGCAGACTATCCAGCCTCTTTCCCCATTTTCTGATGATTGTCCTGGCTTCAGTGAAATATTTATCTATAGTTTTCTGGTTAAGCGGTACCCCAGCGTTCTCCACCGAAGAAATCATCCCGTTCTCGTATTTCTTTATCTGGGGCTGTATTGCCTTCAGGGCATCCCTAAAGTGCCATAATGCCTGGCGGTGAAACCTCTCGCATTCCCACCAGAAAGATTTCGTATCATAATCTGTGTCACCTTCCACATAACCTGCGGGGTTCACTGTATCAGGAAAGAGAATTGGATAATATGGACTCATACATGGATTGGCTGCGCCGGTAGTATAGTAGAATTGCGCCTTCTTTCCTATATTCGCCACCATGGAACATACCGACTGACTGCGACGAATCAATTTATCGGCAGCATGCATGCAGATAGTGCCGCCTGACTTATCGGGGGTCCAATCAGCATTACCGCCGTGGTCACGCAGAATAGCCATAAAATCTACCGTGGTCAAGGCACCATTCTTCTGTGAAAGCATTTCACGGGAACGTGTCTGGCGCGGTGCACCCCTGGCACCCCACGTCATTATCTTATCGGAATAGCACTTGCGGAAACTAAAATCTGCTTCGCTTTTGCAATAGCCTTTCTTAACAGCGTTCTCGATTAACCCGGGCGAGCAGACATCGAAGTCATTCTCCAGAGAAATTATATTCGATATGCTCCAGAAATCCTTGATTTGCTTCCATGCCCACCATGATTTTACTGTTTCCAGCACGTAAGCCTCTCCTGAGTCGGCAATTAAAAAGCTGTTCATATAGAGCAACTTCTGCCTATAACCACAATTGCCACCCTGTCCGTATTTCTCCAGGAGTTCGATTATGACCTCCAGCGCCTCTTTAGCAGTGCGGCTTCGTTCCAGAGCTAAGCGTAATAAGTCCATACCGGTGAGTCCAGTCGTGTCCGGCTTCTCCCTGGTGAACAGGGCTTCATTGCCTATGGCCACACCGTGCTCGTTGGCCCCCATCTCAGCACCGAACATCCAGAATGGCTGGCAGAGCATTATCCTGGCGGTTTCAGTTACTTGTGGTATTGTTAGGTAAGTGCATTTTACCTTTTCGCCTCGCTTATGCTTCTGTCGAGGATAAATTTTTATGTTCTGAACTTCATCTGGTTCTCGGTCACTATTCTTACCAAAGAGAGTGATGCCTGTTTTGGTAACCGAGCCCAGAGCCACAATAGTATCACACATCTTTTTCCTCCCTTCGCTTCATGCCTTTGGGATATTCACCGGCTCAGCATTTATACAGTGTAAAGCGGTCTGTGTCAAACCAGCCGTAGTCTTGTTTCATCTGTGCGC
>CP070642.1:519191-524649 GCA_020354105.1 Chloroflexota bacterium
ATAGAAGCCAGAGCCTGGGAACGGGGGGCTGGCGAAACTCTATCCTGCGGCAGTGGCGCCTGTGCCATAGCCGCAATCTCCAAACTGAAAGGTTACACAGGCAATGAAGTTGACATAATGTTACCAGGCGGCAACTTAACCATAACCATGGATGGGGTAGGGGAGTTATATCTAAGCGGACCTGTTGAAGAAGTTTTTACTGGAGAGTGGCTAAAATGAAGCTTTCAAATCGCCTTGACAAGCTTCCGCCGTATCTATTTGTGGAAATCAATCGCAAAATCGCTGAGAAGCAAGCCAGGGGAGAGGATATAATCAGCTTCGCCATCGGCGACCCTGACACGCCAACACCACAGCACATAATAGACCAGCTCTGTCAGGCAGCTCGTGACCCGATTAATCATCGCTATCCAGAAACCGCAGGGTTGCCTGAACTGTGTCAGGCTATAGCCCGGTGGTATCAAAAGCGTTTTGGAGTGAAACTCGACCCCAAGAAAGAAGTATTGCCTCTCATCGGCTCCAAAGAAGGCATCGGCCACATATCTTTCTGTTTAATCGACCCTGGTGATATAGCGCTGGTACCTGACCCTGGATATCCGGTTTACTCCATGAGCACCTTGCTGGCTGGCGGCGAGCCTTATTTCATACTCCTTACTGAGAAGAATGACTTCTTGCCTGATCTGGAAAGCATTCCTAAGGAAATAGCTGAGAAAGCTAAGCTCCTATGGCTGAATTACCCCAACAATCCCACTGGAGCAGTAGCTGACATTGCTTTTTTCAAGAAGGCGGTTGATTTCGCCAAGAAGTATAACCTGGCTATATGCCACGATGCCCCTTATACCGAGGTTGCCTTCGACGGCTATCAACCATCAAGTCTCTTGCAAGTGCCCGAGGCTAGAGAAGTCGGTGTAGAATTCCACTCTTTGTCCAAGACATACAACATGACGGGCTGGAGAATAGGTATGGCCGTAGGCAATGCCAAAATGATAGATGCACTGTTTCGGTTCAAGTCCAACCTAGACTCAGGGATTCCGCAAGCAATTCAGCAGGCAGCTATAAAAGCATTAAATGGCCCTCAGGACTCAATTGCCAAACATAATGCTCTTTATCAGCAACGTCGAGACAAACTGGTTAAGGCACTCAATGATATAGGCTTGAAAGCTAGAACACCTAAAGCCAGCTTCTATGTCTGGGCTAGAATACCTGATGGCTATACATCAGTAGGGTTTACAGCAGCATTACTGGACAAGGCTAATGTAGCAGTCACTCCAGGGACTGGCTACGGGAGCGCTGGTGAAGGCTACATACGTATATCACTAGCCCTGCCAAATGACCGCCTAGATGAAGGCATAAGCCGATTGTTGAAGTGGCACAGGGACAAGGCAAAATAAGGCAAAATAAGTCAACATGCGACAGACATTACTAAAGACTCAAGCCGAAACAGAGACTGCCTTTCTGGTTGGCGTCGATAGCAAAGTCTCCGATAACTGGTCAATCGAAAGCTCTTTAGAGGAGTTATCCTATCTGGCGAGCACAGCCGGTGCCAAAGTGATTGGCAGACTAGCCCAGAAAATGGAAAGGCCTTCTCCGACTCATTATTTAGGCAGGGGAAAGCTAGAAGAACTGATTAGGCTCAGGGAGCAATTTACATACAGCGTGGTCATATTCAATAACGAATTAGCACCACGACAGCAGCGAAATCTGGAAGATGCCCTAAAAGTCAAGGTCATCGACCGTACAGCACTGATATTGGATATATTCTCCAGGCGAGCCCATACCCGTGAGGGTCAGCTCCAGGTAGAACTGGCTCAACATCAATATCTACTACCGCGTCTTGCCGGACAATGGAGTCATCTCGAACGTCTGGGGGGCGGTATTGGCACCAGAGGGCCTGGAGAATCACAGCTGGAGACTGACCGCCGTCTCATCCGCAGGCGAATCCACCGCCTTCAGAGTCAAATCGAGGCGGTAAGGAGGCATCGAGCACTGTATCGCCAGAAGCGAAAGAGAAGCCATATTCCCGTAGTTGCACTGGTCGGCTATACTAACGCTGGCAAAAGCACCTTGCTCAATGTCCTCAGTCAGGCTGATGTACTGGCAGAAGACAAGCTCTTTTCCACCCTGGACCCGGTGACACGTCGTTTAGCCCTGCCTGACGGTCAACAATTCCTGTTGACTGATACAGTCGGTTTCATTCACAAATTGCCACCATCCATAGTTGCCGCCTTCAGAGCCGCACTCGAAGAGCTAGCCGAAGCCGATTTACTCTTGCATATAGTTGACATAACGCATAGCAACGCTGCTGAACAGTTCCAGACGGTAGAGGAGATTCTTGCTGACCTCAATCTAGCCAATAAGCCACAAATTACGGTTTTAAACAAGATAGATTTAGCAGGGGGGCAAGAAGAAATGAACGATTTGGCTCAAACTGCGCTTGCTAAACCACCGGACGATGCCACAGTAGTTGTCTCGGCAATAAAAGGCTGGGGACTGGACAAGGTTCTGGCTAAAATCGCCATTTATCTAGCCAAAATCGCTACATTCGAATAGGCCCGCCTGCAAACAATGCCTAATCCAGTAGCCATCATCGATTATCAAAAATGCCAACCTGAAAAATGTGATGACGGCATATGCGCTGCTGCAGCCGAGTGTCCAAATAAAGTCCTTAGACAGGAAGCAGCCTATGAATTTCCTTTTTCTCATCCATCACGATTCTGTCGCGGCTGCGCCAAATGTGCACAAGCTTGCCCCGCAAAAGCCATACGGGTAGCGTAAAGTTGACTCATAGAGAAACCGCTTAAACCGCAACACTTGACAAGGGTAAAGATAAATGTTAATTTAAATATGGTTCGGACAACGTCACTTTTGCGAACCAGAGATATGCAAAAAGGAGACTTTGAGCCATGAGCTTAGAACCGCTGACCGAGGATTTCCTGGAGTATCTTGAGATTGAGAAAGGTCGCTCGCCTCTCACTATTCGCGAATACCGGCATTATTTGCAGCGCTTTCTCGACTGGGCTAAGACAAACTCCAAGGCAACAGCGCCTGAGGATATAAAACCAGAGCTTATTAGAAGATATCGGCTATATTTGGCTCATTTGCGTGACCAAAACGACAAACCGCTGAAACGTATAACTCAAACCTACCATATCATAGCTCTGAGGGCTTTTCTGCGCTATCTACTGGTTCAGCGCGATATTTCCACCCTATCACCAGACAAAATTGAGCTGCCCAAGCAAAGCCAGCGGTTGGTAACCTTCCTGAATCCGGAACAGCTAGAAAGACTGCTAAACAGCCCGAAGATATCAGACGAGGTAGGACTTAGAGATAAAGCCATCATGGAAACCTTATTCAGCACTGGACTCAGGGTTTCAGAGCTGGTACGGCTGAACCGAGACCAGATAAACCTGGACCGCAAAGAGTTCGGCGTCAGAGGCAAAGGAGACAAATTAAGGGTTGTTTTCCTGTCGGACACAGCGGCACACTGGCTTGGGCGTTACCTCCAAGCACGCAAAGACAGTTTTAAGCCCCTATTTAGACGCTACAGCGGCAGAATCGATGCCACGAGGGATGGCGAGAAAATGCGGTTAACCGCGAGGTCAGTACAGGAAATCGTTAACAAATATGCTAAAAGATGCGGTTTACCCCTCGAAGTCACCCCACACACCCTGAGACACTCCTTCGCCACAGACCTGCTAATTGCCGGCGCCGACCTTCGTTCTGTCCAGGAAATGCTTGGCCACGAGAGCATCCGCACAACCCAGGTATATACTCACGTCACCAACAGGCATCTGAAAGAAGTTCACCAGACATATCACAGCAGAAACAAAGAGTAGCATCATAACATTATGTCAAGTGCCCTACCACGACCACATCAAACCTGAGGCAAATAGTTCAATCACCTGCTATAATTAATGCCCACAAACATAGGGAAATGAGCAAACACGAGGTAATTATCATTGGTGGAGGTCCCGCGGGACTTACTGCGGGCTTGTACGCATCTCGAGCTGGACTCAAGACCCTGCTCATAGAGCGAGGTATATTTGGGGGCCAGATAGTGAATGCCAGCCAGGTGGACAACTATCCCGGCTTTCCCGAAGGCATCTCCGGCTTCGATCTGGCTTCACTAATGCACCAACAAGCCACTAAATACGGGCTTGAGACCACCAATGCCGACGTTACCGCCGTAAAATCAGGAAATGCCTACGATATCGTAACCTCAGAGGGTAATTTCGAAGCCCAAGCGGTGATTATCGCTGCCGGCTCAGAATATCGCAAGCTAGGAGTCCCCGGTGAGGAGAAACTAGTGGGCCGCGGTGTTTCTTACTGTGCCACTTGTGATGGCTTCCTCTTCCAGAATATGGATGTAGCTGTTATTGGAGGCGGCGATACGGCCATCACCGACGCCCTGGAGCTAAGTCAGCATGCCAGCAAGGTCTATATCATTCATCGGCGAGACCAGCTACGAGCCGGACAATTCCTTCAACAACAAGCCTTAGCTCAGCCTAAAGTGAAGCCTGTCTGGAATTCGGTGGTCGATGAGATTACTGGAGACAATAAAGTGAGTGGCCTCAAGCTACGCAACGTGAAAACATCCGAAACTACCAACCTACAGGTGGCTGGTGTTTTCGTTGCCATAGGGAATGTACCCAATAGCAAATGCTTTGCTGACATGGTGGAGCTGGATGAAACCGGGCTTATCAAGACCAACGAGTCAATGGCTACTTCAGCACCGGGTATATTCGCTGCCGGAGATATACGCAAAAACTCACCCCGCCAGGTATCCAGCGCTGTCGGCGACGGCGCCACCGCCGCCCTATCCGTCTTCAAATACCTTCGCGAAAGAGGCTAGACTTTCCCTCTATGACCAGCCATCCGCCTCATCGCACAACTCAGCCACAATCCACTTGCCTCTCTCGGTGCTGCCCCAGGTGCTGTAAGTAGTTCGAGGAGCACCATATTTATCAATCAGTGCCCGCACTGCGCCTCTAAATGCCTTTTCATCCTCAGAGGATACCGTAATCACAGTCTGTGAGATCTCCTCAATGGTACTGTCCATAGTCTCTTCCCTTATGGCATCACCGGTTCCCTGACGATTCTTGCCCACAATTTCCTCCATAGAAATCTTTATTCCATGCTTTTTAGCTATGCTCTCCAGGACATTCTCCCTGATAGGCACAAACGGGCCAGCGCTTGGGCCAAGAGGATGATATCTTATTTTAGCCATGATCTCCGTCATGATACTACTCCCTCCCCTCAGATATTGCAGGCGCCCGGTCAATGTGCAGATAATCTTTATACTTCCTGCGCTTCTCTTTCAGCAGTGGCCACGTCTTCATAAAGTAGTCCTTGGATGGCTTTATTTCATAGGTAAAGTGGCGATACGCATTCTCCTCCGAGAAGCGGTGCCACTTAATTTGTTCCTCCGGGAAATTGACCTTAATCTTACCATTCTCGATGC
>CP070642.1:524749-530868 GCA_020354105.1 Chloroflexota bacterium
CGTCTGTTTCGATATCGGCAAGGCCCCGGACCAGATTATTTCGATAAATAACGTTCTGCTCTCACACGGGCACATGGACCACGCAGCGGGATTCGCATACTATCTGTCACAGCGGAATTTTTGCGACTTACCTGCCGGGACGATATTGGCACCCCAAAATCTCTTAGGGCCGATGAGAAAGATAATCGATGCCTGGAGTAAGCTGGACGGCAATAATGTGCCCGCTAAGCTGGTCGGCGTAAAGCCGGGCGATGAGTACCAGGTGAAGCCGAATCTGTTCGTGCGAGTCTTTCCCACAAAGCACAGCAATGGCTCCGTTGGATATAGCGTAATCGAAAAGCGAAAGAAGCTGAAGAGCGAGTATGCCGGACTCACAGGACCACAGATCGTCGAGCTCAAAAGGAAGGGAGTCGTGATTGACTATCCGCTCGATATTCCAATTGTTACTTATATTGGCGACACTCAGTATGTTGATTTTTCACAATTGGATTACATCGTGGATAGCAAAATTTTGATTGCTGAGTGCACATTTTACGAAGTCGACCACACCGGCAGGGCTGAGGCCGGCAAGCATATGCACATTAACGAATTTGCACAGCTAATCGAAAAACTGCAAAATGAGCATATCATTATCGCTCACACAACGCAGCGTACCCCCATGCGCGAGATTCGCAAGATACTGAAGGAGGCGTTGCCGCCGGAGGCATACGGCCGTACAATCCTTCTAATGGACAGGCAATTTCGCCGCTAGCGACTCCTGGGCATTGGGCATCCAAGAGTTGAAGCGCTACAAGAACCTTGATTGCAGGTTTGCAGCCCCACATTCCGGCGGAGGTAATTTCCACTACCTGCGTTTTCTCCGCAAGAATAGAGTCCCCAAGCCAATTAGAAGCAGAGTAGTCGGTTCAGGTATAGGTATTTTGAAAGAGCTGTCTGTCCCTTCGAACTCTCCTGGTGAAAATTGTAAGGCTTGTGTCTCAAAGGAGAGGGCGTTTAGTATGAAGCTTCTTGTCGTGTTAAGATCGAGACAAAACAAATACTCTTGGACAGGCGTACCATCCCATGTGAAGGCGTATCTAGCCATAATGTCTCCGACACTTAGAGCTTCAGTAGCTGGATCATTGGGACTGTCGCCAAACTCATAGCTGTTGCTACCTCGGGCTATCGCGGCTGCACCAACAGAATTCCCAAATATCCAATAGCCGGGGTCAGCATCTACCACCAAGCTGCCCGCCTCGTCAAATGCTAACCCGCCGGGACCAGAGACTGTGATGGTAGCTTGAAATGCTGCCGCACTGACTCCCATAGGGTCCAAAACTACAAGGTCAAAACTCAAGAGTCCACCTGGCGAAGCGGGCAAGACTACATTAGATGGACCTACCAAAACAGCTTGTGCCGGCACGGCACAAAGCACGAAACTCACCACGAATACAACAGCCAATACCTTGCTCATCCTCATAATAGTCCTCCCTGCCAAATCAAGAGTAATTTCGGAATCTACAAACTCGCACTATGCGCCTCACGTGCCAAATACTCCTTTACAATGTCTGAGTCCAACAGATACTTCATAGGGTAACACTCGGAAATGTCAAGAGAATCTTTGGCTTTTCGTGTCTTCCTCGGCTCATTTCCTTTCTCGATCAGACTGACCTGGCCAGTCTCGGAGAAGTCTCTACCAGTGAGTTCTTGGGGTAGTCCTTAAGGTCTTAAAGTCAACGTCGCGGCAAGGGATGATGGAACAGGCACGGATTGGTTACCGAGTTCTGCCCCATGTATCCTCGCCATACAAGGTTGGCAATTGCCCTATCAGCCGCGTTAACAACACCATCACAATTAAGATCACAGTCTCTGAGGGTGAAAGACCCTGCAGTTCCGTCGCGCCAGAAAGTATTTATGATCGCTCTGTCTGCGGCGTTCACCACTGTATCATTGTTGACATCTCCGAGAAGCGCTATGCCAAAGTCTATTTCCGCTGTGCCTGTGTTACCGTGCTCATTGCCGGTAACCTTCACTTTGATTCCAATAGGCTGTCCCGAGTCAGAGATGCCGTTTGGCTCGTCGCAGCCGCAGGCCGCGAAGGTACAATATGCATCAGTGGCCCCACATCCATCGATTGGCATCGGTCCTACACTGACATCGGAGGGAAATATCAATTCCCACTCGTGTGTATAGCTGCTGTTGTTCAATGGATCATCAATAATCGTTGCACCGGCGCTGAGCGTTGAATCGGCATTTTCTTGAAGGTTCTGATACATCCACCGGTAATCCAAAGTTAGATCTACGGTTATTATGTCCTCTGTTCTGAATGACCAAGTCGGCCCTTCAGTCTGCCCACAATGATTCTTGGCGACGACTCTCCAGTAATACGTCGTCCCGCGTTGCAGTTGCTGTGGCTCTGGTTCACACCACGGTACTACCGCATTTTCGTACATCAAATGTAACTGGTCGCGATCAGTGCCTAAATACACATCAAAAGATGGAATCACAGCGCTGAACTCAGTAGCACGGGTGATCTGTTCCCAGTCTGGACAACCTACATCGTTAGGGCAAACATTCGAACGGTCACAAAGGCCGCTCACGTCAAATGATTCCACAAAGTCCTCCTGGCCGCTCACCAAAACTCCTTCTACCTCAAGCGTATTGGTGCTGAAAACCGGCGAACCAGAATTGGCCCCATAAGTGTCCAAGTTGGCCTGGAAGTAGCTTAGGTCGCTATTGTCACGGACGGCTCCACCACCAGCGTATTTCCGGGGAAGTCCTACTGGATGGCCAATCACCAGAAGCGGCTCACCATCCGGGACAATACCGCTGTGCCTTACCTGCAGTGGGGTGTGCCCGGTCACCGCCCTGTCCAGTCGTATAAGCGCCATATCCGCGTTTCCCTCCTGGTGGGCGATGACTTCCGTGCAGTAATAGATTTCGGACTCAGGAATTGTCACCACTGGTGTATCGGCATCGAGCATGACAAAGCTAAACACGGCAGCCATGCCTGCTGCACAACAGTTGGCGTCCAAGCATGTATCTGGGCTGCAATTGTAGTCCAGGCAGTGGCCCGCAGTAGCTATGATGTCCGGGGCTACGAGGAACCCTGAGCAGAAAGCCGGGTTTGGCTGGTCGAGAAACGGCTCATCATCACAGAGCGGATTACCACTGTCTATCGGGTCTTGGTTCGTGTACCATTGCGCGAAGGTCTCATCCGGCAAGGAGACTGTCCCGTCACTATTGTAGGTTAGGTCAGCCGGGCATACCAGCGCGGCTGTCGAGTCGCCCACTGTCAAAATGTCCGGGTCTTGTACCTCATACTCCTCGAGACGGTCGTCTTCTCCGTAAATGACCTTTGGCATTACAGTGCCTTTTGAAGCATACATAGCGGCCTTGTTGCTACTAACCTGGTATGCCTTGCTGGCGTTCCAGGAAAGGAGTGTATCACACGGCACGTCGTTGGCGTCATCCGCAGGGCTGGGACTGTCCGGTTCCGGCGGTAAGGTACAAGGACTACTGGTCACGGTGAGAATATAATCTCCCGTCGCTCCATCGTACCCAGCAACCCGGATAAGGTACGTGGCTCCACCGGTCATAAGCATTGTGATCTCCGATTGGGCATTGTCACACAGGTCATCATCACACGCTAACTCGGTCCCATCGCACTCATTGAAAACAGCCAACGTGGTATCAAATGTGCTGCCGGCGAGACTTATGGTAACCAAACCAGTGCTTGCAGGAGTATATGAATGCCACACATCCGCCGTGTCGTATGAGCCACAGCTACTCTCATAAGTCCCTGTTGCACCGGTCGTTGTACCATTGTATGGCTGCCCTTCCATGACGATTATAGCGTCACTACAGTCATCATTCGGTGGCAAAATGCTGGAGATACTGAACCAGTCGCTGTAGTCATCACAAGATGTATCTAGTGTCGAGCTTATTCTGATGCTGTAATCGTCGCTGGGTATCAGATCCGTAGGAACCTGCCAGTAGTAAGAGCCATCATCGTATGCAGGGGAAGCGATAGTCCGAACCCTAAATAGTCCCTTGTAAAGTTCGATCTCGACATCATTTCCAGGATTGCACTGGGTGTCCCATTCTATGTAATAGTATTTGCCCTTTTTCCACGAGTCGCTTCCCGAAGGAGATGTGACCGTAATAGAGCACGGGCATACGCTCTCTTCCCGGTATGCCAGGCAGTAGCTCATCGGTGTCGGATAACCCCAAAAATCAAAACCTAAGACGTGGAGATAGTAGTACCCATCTGAGGGGGGTGACCAATCCTCCTGGGCTGTTCCGATGGTGGAGTCATCCTGCCACAACGCGTCGAGGATAAACAGGAGGTTTCCTGAGTAATCAAACATCTTGAGGTCGCCATCGTCAGCGTCGCACCGTGCCCCTACTCCGTCGCCATCGTAGAGGCTGAAATTATACTTTCGATCAGCATACAGATACATCTTGTATACTTGGTAGTAATTCCAGTTTTTTCCTTCGGTACAGAAGCTGTCGCAGACTGTCAGCCAACCGGTAGAAGGGAGCAGCGTCTCGGTGTTCTGGTCAAATGACATCATATCATGCTCGGTTCTTACCCTCACTCGTCCAGAATAATTGCAAGTCGGGTAGTAAGTAAACGGAAACAACCAGAGACCGCTATCTGGATCATACTGAGAGTTACCCTGAGATGGAATGGCAGAACCGGCCTCAGGAGGAATCACAGTGACTTCCACCCAGGCTTGAGTTGGTATTTCCCTATTCGGGTCGTCTGGATCCTCTTTAAACGTCGATACCACCAGTTCCTCCTGCGCGCCACAGCCTGTATGGTAGCGATCATCCAGATGGACCGTCCTCGTCTGCATTGACCCGAGAGTAGGGTCAGCCGTAATTGTCACATAGCTGCACTCGTCTTCGCAGGGATTGTATCTCGTGCTTACCCACCACCAACCCGTACTAGAGTCACGCTGCGCATAGTCACTGCTCGGGTCCAGACTTCCGCAACCGGGTGACCTCGAAAAGTAAACTCTACTCGGAGAGCTTAAGAATGCGAACCGGACTTCAACTATATTCTCGGAGTAGGAGTCGGCCTGAATGTAGTGGTCGTGAGTGGCCGCGGTCTGAGTCTTCACATATACTTCGTTCTGTGCTTCGTTTCCACGGGGTCTTTTTGGCTGGTGCGAGTTGGATAGACGGTGAAGAATTGCTGCTGCCGGGTTCGGCTCTCGAGCCTTTGTCACAGGCTGGTCGGCGATCGTGAAAATGACGAGAGCGGCAACCTGAACGATAATCTTGGAAGCACATATACGCGACTTCATAATGAATCCTCCTTCGTTCTATTCTCCAATCGCAATCGACAACACGCAAAAACCGCCACGAATTGTGGAAGATTCATCATCCTCCCCTTGGTAAGATGTGTGCTTTCTATCAAATCAGGCACGGACAATCAAGAAAAACTTGTAGGATTTTTGGGATTTTTGAGAAATTTCTTTTGTGCAGCGCAATCCCTTTTTGTGAAGCGACTTAGGCCGGAAACGACCGACTCAAAGTCAGATAGGTGGCCGAGAATCGGTGAGCCAGAGGTCAACAAGCTCGTCGATTATGGCGGTGCCGGCGCACGTTACCTTGTCGGCTACGCCCCAGTAGAGTTTCAATGTCCCATCGTCTTCGGGAACAGCTCCCCACGTAAAGACGACGTTATGGACGTAGCCAACCAGTTCCCAAGGATCCTCCGGGTGCAATATCCAGCGGCCCACAACGCCAAGTATGACCGCACGCCTGGAACAAGTCAGCTTAAGCCCTCGATCAGGTTCTCCTGGGGGCCATACTGGCGACAGCACTATTCACTCGATTTTGGATCGGTATCTGTTATATACCACACGTTCACAGGATACCGTTCTTGCGAAAAAGTCAAAGAGGTGTGCTTAGACAGATTATCAAGTACCAACCGCACCGTTTTCTCTTTTTCCTCGGGGCTCAGACCGTCTACGAAACTACTGGGCCTGTGAAAAAGCCAGACATAAACATACTCATTGGCCTCTGCTGGCTCCACAAGATTAACGATTGGCTTTCCGACGATTCTCTCCGCAACCCGGTCCAGCAATTCCTGCAAGTTGCCGCTGCTGTGCAAGCCGCGTCCTTCA
>CP070642.1:530968-534050 GCA_020354105.1 Chloroflexota bacterium
GCGATAGGTTTATTCCCATCGGAAGACCACGTCCTCTTCCAGTCAGTGGCTCAATTGCCCGCATTACCCTCTCACCCTGGCTATCCTCCCGGATCAAACGATTGCTAGAACGGGAAAAATTTGATATCACCCATCTCCATGAGCCACTGATGCCGATGCTGTGTACCACCATGCTTCGCCTCTCCAAGACGCCGAAGATAGGCACCTTCCATGCTTCTGGCGGCAAGCCTTGGTATGACTTCGGTACTCCGATTGGCAAGCTGCTATTGAAGAAGTGGTTACGCAAGCTGGATGTTAAAATCACCGTATCGCAACCGGCTTACGAATACGTTAGCAAATATTTCCCTGGGGAGTACACCATTATCCCCAATGGCGTGGATCTCAAGCATTTTTCTCCAGATACGGCGCCAATTGAAGAATTCAATGATGGCAAGCTTAACATACTCTTTATTGGCCGTTTGGAGAAACGCAAGGGGCTGGATTATCTGCTGGAAGCCTATGCGCAGATTAAACCGGAAATTCCTGACTCACGCCTTATCATAGTCGGACCAGGTACCAGGTTGCGCCGGAAGTATGAAAAACGGGTGAGAAAAAACAACCTGAAAGACGTCTTTTTCATTGGCTACGCCTCTTACCAGGATTTGCCCCGATACTACAAAACTGCCGATATTGTCTGTTGCCCCGCCACTGGTTGGGAGAGTTTCGGCATTGTGCTGATTGAAGCCATGGCGATGGGTAAACCGATCATTGCCTCAGATATTACTGGATACAAGAGCGTACTGACCCATGGTGCCGAGGGATTACTGGTACCGCCCAAGAACTCCAGAGAACTGGCCATGGCCCTGATTTATCTGAGTGATAACAAAGCGACGCGCGAGCAGATGGGAGAAAAGGGAAAACTTACCGCCAGAAAATATGGTTGGGAAAACATTACCCAAGAAGTCCTAAACCAATACATGCGAGTTCTGGGCTAGTTGGTAAACCTTCATCAGCTACATCTATCGCATATCTAACTGAGGTATGAAAGTGAAAAAATCAACCGTAACTCCCCCGTTGCTGCCGGACGGGACAGTCTACAGCCAGCGAAAGCACTTTGCCCCTTTTATTGTCCCTCCTTTAGAGGCCTACGCCTCCATTTTGGGCGAGGAAAAGATAAAAAGATTACAGAGAATATCAAATCGGCTGAAAGGATTAAAACTATTGGAACTAAATTCCAGCGCCCAAGGCGGCGGAGTTGCCGAGATGCTTTACAGCTCCATTCCTTTCCTCAATTCCTTGGGCATTGAAGCGGAGTGGAAAGTGATCCGTGGCAATGAGGAGTACTATGAATGCACCAAGGCTATGCACAATCTGCTCCAGGGTAAAAAAGGCACCTTTACTTCAGAAATGAAGCAGTGCTACCTTGAAAACCTGCGGGACTTAGCTGGATCTAAATTCATAGACAACAAACTGGATGCTGTTATCGTCCATGACCCACAACCAATGGGCCTAGCTTCCTATCTCAAACAGCCCGAAGAGGTCTGGCTCTGGAGGTGCCACATAGATGTTGAAGAGGAATCACTGGCAGCTAATCCCGGCCTTTGGGAATTCATGACCGGTCGAACTGAGCCATACGATGCCGCTATATTTTCCGCTGCCCACTACATTGTCTCGCGCTGGCCGCTGCCGAAGTTCATCATTCCGCCATTTATTGACCCTCTCTCGGAAAAGAACCGGGAGCTAAGCCGAACCGAGATAAACGAGGTCCTAGAAAAGTACCAGATAGACCCCGAAGTTCCCATCATCACCCAAATTGGCCGATTCGATCCCTGGAAAGGGATAGACAGGACTGTTTCTACCTTTCGCTTGGTACGTAACGAGAGAAAATGCCAGTTGGTGCTGGCTGGTGGCCTGGCGGTCGATGATCCAGAGGGAGAGCAGATTTTAGCGACAATTTACGAAGAGACAAAGCATGATGATGACATCTATGTCCTCAATCTTCAGATGGAAGACCGCTTGAAGAACTGGAAAGAAGTAAATGCACTCCAGCGAGCCGCAAGTGTAATCATGCAGCCTTCAACTAAAGAAGGCTTTGGGCTGACGATTACTGAAGCGTTATGGAAAGAGAAGCCAGTGATCGCTGCCGATGCTGGAGCGATTCCTCTTCAAATCAGAGAGGATGATACGGGTTACTTTTATGAGACGCCAAATTTAACGGCACAAAAAGTACTCCATTTACTGAAGAATCATGAGGCGGCTAGGGAAATTGGGAAAAAAGGTAAGCGTTACGTAAAAGGACACTTCCTTCTCCCTGACCGGATTGCTGACTACCTTCTGGCGATAGACATGCTTGTCAGCGGAATGGTAAACCGAGAACTACACACTGATTGCATTATCAGTTTTCACCCTTGGTTCAAACTGAGCAAACGAAGAACACAATGAGATTAAGGTGACCGACTGTTTATAGCCAATCTGCCACAGCAGTTCACCCAGATCGGTCACGAGGTAAGGATCGTTTCAGGCAGAGTTGTGAGGAAGCAATGAGCGTAAGAGCTTATATACTCATGAGTGCAGTCGAAGGAAAATCTCGCGAAATACTCAAGATACTTCAGAGAAAGCTAGGTGTTACTCTCGTGGATTGTGTAGAAGGACCACCAGATATTGCTGGAATAGCAGGCGCTGGATACAGCTCGCATTGCTCTCCGCCTTGGTGCTGAGGAACGCCTGGAATCGAGGTATCAGGCTTTTTGGTAGTGGAATTGCCGCATCCTTCTGGCTCTTGCCTTGGCAAACCAATAAAAGTTGCTCATTTAGTAGTACATCACCAACTTTGAGATTTGCCAGTTCTCCTCTTCGAAGGCCAGTATAGCGGGCCACATCGATAAGAATAACGTCGCGATCCAACGTGTTCTTATGTGTGCGCTTGCTCCGGACTGCACTGATAAGTTTTTCTACCTGGTCAGGATTAACGTACTGCGGTAACTGTCGTGGACGGCGGAGTTTCATATCCATATCCTCGCCGAGCCAATGCATAAATCCCTTGAGCATAGTGTGATAACGGATCAGAGACGCTTGGTGGCTAGTGAATTGTGCTAGAAAGCTA
>CP070642.1:534150-544715 GCA_020354105.1 Chloroflexota bacterium
CACGCGGCGTCGCTGCGTCAGGCTTTCGCCCATTGCGCAAAATTCCTTGCTGCTGCCTCCCGTAGGAGTCAGGGCCGTATCTCAGTCCCCGTCTGGCTGGTTGTCCTCTCAGACCAGCTACTGATCATCGCCTTGGTAAGCCATTACCCCACCAACTAGCTAATCAGACGCAAGCCCATCTTCAAGCGCCCGAAGGCTTTACTAATAAATATGATATAACTTACTAGCACATGCGGTATTAGCTTGCCTTTCGGCAAGTTATTCCCCACTCGAAGGTAGGTCACTTACGCGTTACTCAGCCGTTCGCCACTCCCTGACAATCCTTGCGGTTTATCAGGGCGTTCGACTTGCATGCATCAGGCACGCCGCTAACGTTCATTCTGAGCCAGGATCAAACTCTCTGAAAAAGATTTCCTTCCACTATCCAGTTGTTAAAGTGCACACTAGGGAAAGCAATTAATAATACTAACACAACCTGCTATTCCTGTCAATACGCACCCATACGCAACCACAAAGCACCGGCACTCATAATAGTAAACTCGAATTACACGCCATTTGTTCCCAACAGTATCACATGCTAAAATGTAAGACAAACCTAAAAGATTTTATCCTCGGCATATTCAAAAACTTTCACCACCAGGTACTGATGAATATATTCAAGGCTTCTCGATTGGACTCCCTTTACCGTAGATTCCGTAGCTCTGAATTTGCCTTCGGTACCACACTAGCTACTGTAGTTGGAATTGCCGCCGGGCTTGGTGCAGTGGCCTTCAGATGGCTGATCGAGTTTTTCCACACTTTTTTCTTCGAGGGCGGCGCTGATGTCTTGAGCTTCCTAGGACAATATTACGTCATCTTGTTGCCAGTCGCCGGCGGACTAATTATAGGCCCGCTAATTTATTTTACCCGTGCCTCGGAAACCAGAGGGCACGGTGTCCCCGAAGTCATGGAGGCAGTGGCTGCCAAAGGTGGGCGTATTCGAGCCCGGGTAGCTGCAATCAAGACGTTAGCTTCATCAATCTGTATTGGCAGCGGTGGCTCAGTAGGCAGAGAGGGCCCAATCGTCCAAATCGGCTCGACCATCGGGTCAATTCTAGGACAGCGCCTAAACCTCTCCCAGGAATGGATAAAAACCCTCGTCGCCTGCGGTGCGGCTGGCGGTATCTCCGCTACTTTCAATGCACCTATAGCTGGGGTGTTTTTTGCCCACGAAGTTATATTAGGCAGAATTCTAACCCGCCATTTCGGTTTCGTGGTCATCACTTCAGTTATTGCCAGCGTTATCGCACATGCTTTTCTGGGCAATCTTCAATCATTCAGCATACCTGCTTACACTCTCAATAGTTACTGGGAAATACCGCTCTACTTCGTGCTCGGCGCCTCATGCGCTCTAATAGGTGTGCTATTCATACGTGCATTATATAAGACCGAGGATATTTTCGATGCTTTCAAAATACCCATGTATGTAAAGCCGGCACTAGGCGGCATCGGTATCGGCCTTATCGGGTTTTATAACCCCTTCCTGTTTGGTGTAGGCTACGATGGCGTAGAGCAAGCCCTCCTGGGACAAATAGGACTGATCACCCTCATAGCACTACTACTGCTAAAAATATTAGCTACATCTCTCACATTAGGTAGCGGCGGCAGCGGCGGCATCTTCGCACCCAGTTTATTCATGGGCGCTATGTTCGGAGGCGCTTTTGGTGACATTGCCAATCGACTTCTACCAAACATTGCCGCCCCATCAGGAGCTTACGCCCTGGTAGGTATGGCAGCGGTCTTTTCCGCTGCAGCCCGAGCACCAATCACAGCCATCATCATCCTCTTCGAGATGACCAGAGATTATGCCATTATATTACCTCTAATGCTAGCGGTTGTCGTCAGTACTCTGATAGCTTATAGGCTTAGTCCCGAAAATATATACACCATCAAGTTAAGCCGCCGGGGTGTCTCCGTCCGCTCGCGAGAAGAAGTGGATTTACTAGAGAAGGTAACCGTCCGGGAAGTAATGACGAAAGACTTCCCTACAGTTCCCGCAGAAATGACCTTTGCCGAAATAGCAGACAAGTTCGCCAAAAGCAAGCACCATGGCTTCCCGGTAGTTGACAAAAACAATCGCCTCAAGGGAATGATCACGTTAGCTGACGTGGAATCCAAAATGGGCAGCAAAAGTCGCGAATTGACGGTGGCCGATATAGCCACTACAATCCTGATTAAAGCCTACCCTGATGAGTCCCTACACGATGTGGTTCAAAATTTAGGAGCCAAAGAAGTAGGGCGAATACCAGTGGTTGACAGAAAAGACCCTTCTCGGCTCGTCGGTGTGCTAAGACGATATGATATCGTCAAGGCATACGTGAAAGCGATATCGAAACTACCAAAGGTCTAAACCACTACTCAACTCGTTTTTGAATCTGAGCATCTCCCCCAAAGCTATGATATAATTTCCATTGGAAACAAGCTATGTTCAGTAGACTCGAATCAATCGAAAAACGCTATGAGGAACTAACTCAACTGATAGCTCAACCAGAGCTATCTTCCAATCCATCACGCTTGCAAACATTAGCTCAAGAACAGGCTAACCTAGAAGATACCGTAACCAAATATCGCAAATATAAAGCAGTTTTCAAAGCCATGCAGGAAACCCAAGCCATGCTTGATGATGGACTCGAGCCTGATATGATACCCATGGTGAAAGAGGAAATATCTAATTTAAAAAAACGACAGGACGACATTCTTCACGAATTGAAGCTATCCCTATTACCCAAAGACGCTAACCAAAATAAGGATGTTATTGTGGAAATAAGAGCTGGTACCGGCGGTGAAGAAGCTTCCCTTTTCGCCGCTGACCTCTTCCGCATGTATAGTCGCTATGCCCAAAGCAAAGGCTGGCAAGTGGACATCATTGATAGCAACCAGACTGAACTCAGTGGCTTTAAAGAAATAATCTTTGAGATTAAAGGCAAGGGCGCTTTCAGTCGGTTGAAATATGAGCGTGGCGTCCATAGAGTACAACGAGTGCCGACCACAGAGTCCTCAGGCCGAATTCATACCTCCACAGCCACTGTGGCAGTCCTCCCCGAAGCTGAAGAGGTAGAGGTAGCCATTAAACCAGATGACATCAGGATCGACCTTTTCCGCAGCGGTGGGGCTGGCGGACAAAATGTTAATAAGTTGACTACTGCAGTTCGCATCACCCACTTGCCTACAGGTATAGTGGCAGTTTGCCAGGACGAACGTTCCCAGTTAAGAAATAGGACGAAGGCCATGGCAGTGCTCCGAGCCCGTTTATTAGACAAGGAACAAAGCAAAAAATTCGAAGAATTGACTGAGGAACGCCGTTCTCAAATAGGCAGCGGTGAGCGTTCTGAAAAAATTCGCACCTATAACTTTCCTCAAGACCGCCTCACCGACCATCGTATAAGTATCACTCTCCACAATTTGCCACGTATCCTCAATGGCGAACTTGACGAGCTCATCGAAGCTCTAGCCGCCGATGAACAAGTAAAGCTATTAGAAGGAAGCCGTCTATGACCTTGGCGCAGGCACTTCAACAATCTGCCCACACCTTAAACTCGAATGGCATAGATGATAGCCATATTGAAGCCAGAATATTCCTAGGCAATATAACAAATCTGTCACCAGCCCAAATATACACGCAGCCCGAACGAATCTTAAGCCAGGAACAAGAGGACAATTTGCAAGATCTCATCGAGCGTCGTCTTTGCCACGAACCCACAGCCTATATTGTAAAGCACAGGGAATTTTATGGCATCGACTTTTATGTTGATTCACGTGTACTAATTCCCCGTCCGGAAACAGAACTTCTTGTAGACATGGCTCTCGAATTCGCCAAGAGCAGTAGCACTTATACTGCAAAACCCATATTAATCGCTGACATTGGAACTGGCTGTGGAGCTATTGCCGTTAGCCTCGCCGTAAATCTACCCCACAACAAAATTTATGCCACGGATATATCTCTCTTAGCCCTGGAAGTTGCCAAGCTAAACTGCAAACGTCACAAGGTCACAAGTCAGATTACCCTGCTTCAAGGCAACTTATTGGAGCCAATGCCTGAGCCCATTGACCTGCTAGTTGCCAACTTGCCTTACATCAAAAGTTCGGAACTGGCAACTTTAAGCCCAGAGATAACTAAATTCGAGCCAAGAATGGCAATAGACGGTGGCAAAACTGGCTTGGACTATATTTATCAGCTTTTACAGCAAGCCAGAGGGAGAATCAATAATAATGGTTGTCTTCTTTTGGAAATAGGACAAAACCAGGAAAAAGAGATAACTCATTTAATCAATAGTTGTCTCGGCAAGATAAATCCTGAATTCATCTCAGACTTTAATGGAATTAAGAGAGTAGTTAAAATCGACTTTGAATAGCACCCGATTTGACAAAAAGCAGGATTTGTCCTAAAGTATCTGTTTGGTTCAACCCAACAGCCAAAAATTCTCTTAAGGAGGAAAAACGATGCCCCTAAACATGATAGTTTGCTGCAAACAAGTACTAGATCCGGAGGCACCCCCTGCCAGTTTCAAGATCGACCCATCTACTAACAAGGTGATTCCCCCACCAGGAGTACCACCCGTTGTTAGTCCCTTTGATGAACAAGCCGTGGAAGCAGCGCTCCGAATAAAAGACCAGCAAGGCGGCAAAATCACAGTTTTAAGCCTCGGTAATAACCTGCTCCGCGATGTGGTTAAGAAACCTCTTTCCATGGGCGCTGATGAGCTAATCCTCCTCGAAGATGAAGCTTTCGAAGGCGGCGACAGCTGGTCCATCGCTAATGCGCTTGCCACAGCAATCAAAAAGATAGGAGAATACGACCTCATCTTCTGCGGCCGTCAGGCAGCCGACTGGGATGCCGGACAGGTTGGCACGGGTATTGCAGAAATACTCGGAATTCCCAGCGTTACTGTGGCTAAGAAAGTAGAGGCTACTGATGGTAAGGCCAAGGTGGAACGAGTAATCTCTGATGGCTATCAGGTAATTGAGGTAACACTCCCTGCCCTGATTACAGTCAGCAACGAGCTCGGTGAAGCCCGTTATGCCACACTCAAAGGCATTATGGCAGCAGCCAAAAAGCAGCCCACAGTCTGGAAACCGGCCGATATCGGGCTTGAGCCCTCACAGATAGGGACTGCCGGGCGACGTGCCAAGCTTCTCAAGCTCTTCCAACCAGTTAAAGAAGGTAAGTGTGAAATCATAGAGGCTGATACCCCAGCAGAAGCCGGCACCAAACTGGCTGCTAAACTTAGAGAAGCAAAGGTAATCTAGAATTAAGAGGTAATCAACAGGAGGTTATAATGGCTGAAAATAAAGGAATTATGGTCTATGGCGAGATCGTGGATGGCAAAATAAGCTCGATTACAACCGAGCTCCTGGGTTGCGGTCGAAAACTCGCCGATGAATTGAAAGAAGACTTGTCATGCATATTGGTCGGTGACAAGTTAGGTGATGCCCCTAAACAAACTGTAGCTTACGGGGCCGACAAAGTATATACCGCCGAGGACCCGTTGCTTAAAGAATATCAAACAGATTCGTACGTCGCTGTAATGGAAAAGGCAGCAAAGGACCTTTCGCCAAAAATTATACTTTTCGGGCAAACATCCGTGGGGCGTGATTTGGCTCCCAGACTGGCATTTAGACTGGGCGCCAGCTTATCCATGGACTGCATGGAACTCAGTATCGACCCAGGGACAAAGCTGCTTCATCAAACTAGGTCTGTTTACGGTGGCAACGCGCGGGCCACATTCACTTCGGAAATTTTCCCCCAGATGGCCACAGTCAGGCAAAAAGCAATGTCTCCACTGGCACCTGATGAATCAAGAAAAGGAGAGATTACTCCAATCAAAGTTGAGCTAGACCCGGCAAAGATACGGACAAAAGTACTCGAAACGGTAAAAGAAGAGGTCGTTGGAGTAAAACTGGAAGACGCTCAGGCAATCGTAGCCGGGGGAAGAGGAATTGGTGGACCTGATGGCTTCAAGCAATTAGAGGATCTGGCTAAGGTACTGAAGGGTGCAGTAGGCGCTTCCAGACCACCCTGTGATAACAAGTGGGTACCGGACACAATGCAGATCGGGCTTACTGGCAAAATCGTCACACCAGAGCTCTATATCGCAGTAGGTCTTTCTGGAGCCAGCCAGCATTTAGCTGGATGTTCTGGCGCCAAAAACATAATAGCCATCAACAAAGACCCTGAGGCTAATATATATAAGGAAGCCCGCTTCGGCGTGGTAGGTGACTGGAAGCAGATCCTGCCTGCTTTTACTGAGAAAGTCAAGGAGCTTCTGGCCGGTTAGTGGACCGAAATCTTTTTATGGATTAGCTTTCTGGGCTATTATTTTTTGAGCGACTTGTCCTGGCACCTCTTCATAGTGGCTGAATTCGGCGGTGAAGATGCCACGACCTTGAGTCATTGACCTGAGGTCAACAGCATAACGCTGGACCTCTGCCAACGGTGCTTGTGCTTGAATAATATTGATTCCATTTCCTGGATTCATACCTAATACACGGCCCCGCTTGGTATTAAGGTCACCTATGATGTCACCGGTAAAGTTATCCGGTACGGTGATTGTCATGTTCACTATCGGCTCAAGCAAGACAGGTTGTCCCTCAGTCAGTCCTTTTTTCAAAGCCTGTGCAGCGGCTATCTTAAAAGCCATATCCGATGAGTCTACGGGATGAGAGCTCCCATCGAAAATCGTTACCCTGACATCAACTACAGGACACCCGGCTAAGACTCCCTCAAGCCTGCCTTCGTTGACTCCCTTTTCCACCGCTGGTATATAGTTTCTAGGCACTGCCCCACCAACCACTCTTTCTGTAAACTCAAATCCACTACCTCTCGGCAAAGGTTCTAGTTCCAAAAGGACATGACCATACTGTCCATGCCCACCTGTTTGCTTCTTGTGCTTGTATTCCGCCTCAGTTGCAACACTTATAGTCTCCTTATACGGAACCCTAGGTCGCTGGAGACTAACTGCCACGCCAAACTTGCTTGCCAGCCTCTCAGCAGCGACGTCAAGATGTGTTTCACCCATTCCACCAAGTAGTATCTCACCGATATCAGCTTCTCGGTGCACTTTCAGGGTAAGGTCTTCTTCGCCGATTTTAGGCAGTACCGTGCTCATTTTGTCCAAATCGCCTCTAGCCTTAGGATGGACTGCCATATTCAAAAGCGGCTCAGGGAACTCAATAGGAGCAAATTTTAGCGGATGCTCACGTGAACCAAGCGCATCTCCTGTAGTTGTCGAAGCTAACTTAGCTACAGCACCGATATCGCCAGCACTGAGTTCAGGTACCGCCTCTTGTGTCTTACCCCGCAGCACAAAGAGCTGCCCTATCCGTTCAGCAGATCCCTTATTAACATTCCATGCCTGCGAGTTGCTGGAAATAGTCCCTGAATAAACTCTAAAATAGCTAGCCTTGCCTACACGAGGATCATTAGTAGTCTTGAAAACAAAGGCCGACAAAGGTGCTCCTGGAATCGGCTCAACCACCTCTTCAGCCTTCGTCGATGCATTCCTGGCTTTCACCGCCTCCCGCTCCTTAGGTGAAGGTATATAATCATGAATAGCATCCAGCAGAGGGGTGATTGCGGTATTCTTCAGGGCAGAACCAAGCAACACGGGCACAACTTTGCCCAGCTTAGTAGCTTCTTTTATGCAGTGGTAAATCTGCTCTTCGCTTATATCTTCACCATCCAGATACTTGGCAATAAGTTCATCGTCAACCTCTACCACTGCCTCGATTAGCTTATCGCGATAAGAATCTACATCGCCCGCAATGGACCCTGGCAATTCAGTCTCCTTAAGCGGGGTGCCACTATATGCCTTCTTCGTCACCAAGTCTACTATCCCCTGAAAATCTTTTTGAGAACCTATGGGCAATTGAATCGGCAAGCATCTCTTGCCCAGTTTGCTTTGAATATCCTTTAAGACATTAAAGAAGTTTGCATTTTCTCTGTCCATCTTATTCACAAAAATAAGGCACGGCAGTTTTGCCTCGCTGGCATATCCCCAAACTTGCTCAGTGCCCACTTCCACACCAGAGACTGCGCAAACCACAATGACTGCACCCTCGCCAACAGCCAGTCCTGCTTTAACCTCAGCCACAAAATCAGGATAGCCTGGGGTATCAATTACATTGATTTTACAATCCTTCCACTGGCATGGCAGCAAAGACAAGTTGATGCTTATCTGGCGCTTTATCTCAGCAGGGTCATAGTCTGATGTGGTTGTCCCGTCAGCTACATTGCCCAGGCGGCTGATAGCTCCTGAGCTAAAAAGCATCGCTTCACCCAGCGACGTCTTGCCAGCTCCAGAATGTGATAAAAAGACAACGTTCCGAATTTTATCTGGTTCAAAATGATGCACTTATAGCACCTCATTCCTAGTTGTAATTTTCCCCTTTTTGGGCAGTGGCATTGTAGCAATGTCTGGCTCTCAGCGTCAAGGCAACCATATTGCTACAACAAAACGAGACTTCACAACCAAAGCTTTGTGCTATAATATCGAGACGCAAACGAAATGAAACTAAGCCGTGAAGAAGTAAAACATATCGCTCTGCTGGCCAGGTTGGGGCTGAGCGAAGACGAGATCGAGAAGTTCAGAATCCAACTGTCTAACATCCTGGAAAACTTCGAGATACTCAAGCAAATTGACACCAACGACCTGCCACCCACAGCCCAGTCCATTGACCTGCAAAACGTCTTGAGACCGGACGAGCCGAAGCCGTCCTACCCGGTAAAAGAAATTCTAGATAATGCTCCTCAGCGAGAAGGTGATTGCTTCAAAACAAGAGCGGTTCTGGAATAAACTATGAATGACCTCCACCAGCTAACCATTGGCCAGGCACACCAGCTTCTAAAAGAGAAAAGGATATCTTCGGTCGAGCTGACCAAAGCCAGCCTGGCACATCTGGCTAAAGTGGAAGACAAAGTCCGTGCCTGCGTAACCATCAGCGAAGATACTGCCCTAAAGCAAGCCAGGGAAGCAGACAAAGCCATAAGCAGTGGCAAAATCAAACCATTAACCGGCATCCCCGCTTTGATTAAGGACGTTATGTGCACTAAGAGTATCAGGACCACCTGCTCCTCAAAAATCCTGGAAAACTTCATTCCGCCTTACGATGCCACGGTCATAGAGAAACTGAAAGCCGAAAAAGCGGTAATCTTAGGCAAGACCAACATGGATGAATTCGCCATGGGCTCATCGACAGAGAATTCCGCCTTCTTCCCAACACGAAATCCCTGGGACTTAGGCCGCGTACCTGGCGGCAGCAGCGGCGGCTCAACCGTCGCCGTGGCTACCGACGAGGCTATCTATGCCCTTGGCTCCGATACCGGCGGTAGCATCCGCCAACCCGCCGGATTCTGCAGCGTGGTCGGGCTAAAGCCAACTTACGGCAGGGTAAGTCGCTTCGGACTGGTCGCCTTCGCCAGCTCGCTCGACCAGATCGGTCCCGTAACCAAAAACGTTGCCGACTCTGCCCTGGTACTTAATGTCATCGCCGGCCATGATAATAGAGATTCCACATCAGCCCCTCACCCCGTCCCTGACTTCACCAAGTCACTGACTCCAGACCTCAAAAACCTGCGCCTGGGCATACCCAAAGAATACTTTGTCGAGGGTATGCAGAAGGAAGTAAGAGTCAGCATGGAGACAGCCATAAATAAGCTGGAGGAGCTGGGCGCCAAGGTAGATTGGGATGCCTCGTTGCCCCTCACCAAATATGCCCTTGCCGTATATTACATCATTGCCCCCTCCGAGGCTTCGGCAAACCTTGCCCGATACGACGGCGTAAAATACGGCTTCTCCTATCAAGATACCAATAACATGTGGGAGGCCATGGAGAAAACAAAGCAGTTCGGCTTCGGAGCTGAGGTCAAGAGGCGAATCATGCTGGGCACCTACGCCCTATCCGCCGGCTATTACGATGCCTACTACCTCAAAGCCCAGAAAGTCCGCACCCTGATAAGAAGGGAATTCGCCCAGGCGTTCGACAAATACGACGCACTGGTCACCCCTACATCGCCCACGGTTCCATTCAAACTCGGTGAAAAGGCGGATGATCCTATTCAAATGTACCTTAGCGATGTTTGCACCCTGCCTATAAACATCGCCGGACTACCCGCAATCTCCGTCCCGGCTGGCTTCACCGATTGTTTACCCATAGGTATGCAGATTATAGGTAAGCCCTTCGATGAAGAAACTATACTTCGCATCGCCTTTGCCTACGAACAAGCTACTGACTGGCACCAAAGAAAACCCCCCATATAAAAAGGCGTTCCAGGCAACTTTTCCTATCCTTCCTTTTTATTTAAAGGGGAGAGGACAAAGGGGATAGGGTTGAACAAAATTCAAGTGAAGTGTTATTCGGGTCACACCTACCCTCAGAAACCAGAATCTTTCTTGTGGCAGGACAAAGAGCATAAGATATCCCAGATAGAAAATGAGTGGCTGGAGCCGGGCAAAAGATTTTTCAGGGTGGCCACTGAGGGTGAGAAGCTCTTCGAACTCTGCTATAATGAGACCCACGACCAATGGTGG
>CP070642.1:544815-548464 GCA_020354105.1 Chloroflexota bacterium
GGTGGGGCTGAAGCTCCACAAGATTATAATGTGCTCTATTTGTTTTCCATAAGTGATAATGTGACTGTCCCCATAAGCTTTGATAGTCTGTGGCGTAGCACCAGTGACCCATTGGGCAGAACTTGGGAGAGAGTATTGTGTATTGCCACCAGTGACAATGGCACGATTCTTCGCTTTGAACAGACGTCTTACGAAGAGGAGGTTAGAAGCGCAGTCATTGTTTTTGCCGATGTTAATACTGATGTAGTAGGTTATTCTCGAGATGAGGGACAGGTATGGGATATTCGTACTTTTACTACGGTAACTGATTTGGCTATGGCCAACGAGGATACTATCTACATTCTGAACGATACGCTTGTATACCGGTATGAAAGGGAAGGTACTGGCTGGGTACAACCAGACAAGGAAGATACCCAGCTCGACTCTGGGCATACCATAGCAGTGCCGCAGAAAAATCCTGCAGGAGAGGGTGAGACATCCAAGGACTGGGTTATAGTGGGTGAGGCTGGCCCGCCTGATGGCTATGGCAGGGTCGCTTACGCTGATTTCTCTAAGGATTTAGTTGATTTCGACCCGCTTGTATCCACAAGATTGGCACCGCCTGTAATGGGAAATGCACATGTTATTGCTGATGACGAATTTGAAAGTAATAAAATAATATATAACGCTGTGCATGATTTTATCGGTCAGAGCGGCAAAATATACAGATGGATTATTGGGGGTAGCCAGTGGAGTGAACTGGAGCCGCCAAACAACGCTTTTTATGGGTTAGCTCAGCGGAATGGTGTACTGTATGGACTGTGGGACAATCCTGCCACTGGCAATCCGCCTGGTGCTGACCGTACACTGTATCCAAGAGCAAATGTACCGCCGCCCCCGGAGTGGGATGATATGACTGCGGGACTGCCTGTGCCAGGGGATGCTAATTTCCCGGCAGTTTTTACCCGTGAACCGATTTCATTGAAGATATCAAGTAATGGGGAAAACAACCTGTGGACGATTGATAACCGTGACTACGATTGGACTAACAAGATAGGTTGTCTCTGGTCATATGCTGATACTTTGTCTATAGTTGGTCCGTGGGCAACTACGCCGGCAAGCGGTGATTCTATTCCTGTTGACCCCGTCTCAGGCAGGGCTACGGAGGTAAATTTCAGATGGCGTCAGATCCAATATGCTTCGGAGTATGAATTGCAGTTAGCCAAAGACAAAGATTTCAGTATAGTATTGTTACGCAACGAACATATTGTCCCGGTTGACCAGCTAGCGCCGACGTGTTATTTTCCGGCTGGCGGATTGGTGCCGACACCTTCGTCTCCTTCTGGCATTGCCGGTTGGGGAAATCTTGAAGCCGGTCATACTTATTATTGGAGAGTCAGGGCTAGAGCTACCGTTACCGGTGAAACTGTACGCAGCCCGTGGTCGGCAACGATGTATTTTACAGTTGACGCTGGTTTCCCAGTGATGGCGCCATATCCGACTGTCACTTTGTTCAGTCCTACTTATGGCGCTAGAGGTGTCTCTCGTTCTCCGAGCTTCTCCTGGTCTCCGATGCCAAAAACCACCACATATGAATTCGTGCTGGCTAAAGATGCTGCCTTACAGCAGGTGGTAGTTAAAACCACTGTACCATTAACATCCTACAATTATGACGGCGAGCTTGATTATAATACTAGCTATTTTTGGCAGGTGAGGGTAATTGAACCTGTAGTAAGCGACCCAAGCGCCATAGGCAGCTTTACGGTATTAGCTGAAGAGAAGCCTGCAGAAACGACGGCGGGAGAGCCGGCACCTATACCTTTCTGGGTCTGGTGGGTGATTGGCGTATGGGGTATTCTAATTGCCTCAATTATTGCCTTTGCCATGGTGAAACCTGGCTATGTTAGGCCAAGAGCTGGTAAGTTAACTGAGATTGAGCCTGTAGTTGAAAAGCCACAAAATCCCATCTCCAAGATGTGGAATGCCATAACTATGCGTGTCAGGCGTTCTCGATATTTAAGAAAGCGTGAAAGTACTAACTCTCTCGACAAGCTGGGTGAATGAAATAACTGTTCTTTTAGGTTGCAGCAAGTGGCGGCTCTTAGAAGTCGCCACTTGCTATTTAGCTGGCTTTGTTGATTTGTTGTGAGCATGGTTGAAAGTTTCTTGTGTGCAAGGGATAATAAACCTTGACAAGTAATGCAGGCAAATGCTAGATTTCTTAGTAATTCCCGAACGTTCAATCGAAGTACTGATATTCATCTAGTTCCACTGGCACAGGCACAGTGCTAAAAGTAAAAGGAGGTCGCTAGCCATGTATAAGTATGGGACGCAGGAATGGTTTGATGTTTATAAGGAGGAGATTAACAAAAGTAAGGCATACGAGGAAGCAGCAAGAACGTGGGAGGGGGATTTTTACTTTATCACAGAGAAGGGCGGGCCGGTAAAAGAGACAGTTATAGGGTATGTAGATCTTTATCATGGCAAATGCCGGGCGGCAGAAGTTGTTACTGACACCAAGAAATACAACCCTGAATTCATAATTCAGGCACCTTATCATATCTGGAAGAGAATATGTTTGAAGCAACTGGATTCCACACAGGCGCTTATCACAAAGCAATCCAAGCTTATGACGGGCAGCAGGGGCACCATGGCAAAGATCATGCGCTACACCAAGGCGGCTAACGAGCTTACCAACATCACTGCACGAATACCCACTGAGTGGCTGGACTGAACCGGTTGGAGCGTTGCAAAAATACTGGATAAGCATATAATATCCTTAACAAGAAGGGGGTTGTAATGGCGAAGTTTTTTACTCAAGAATGGTGCGATTTATACAAGGAAGCAATCAATAGCAATAAAGTATACGAAGAGGCGGCAAAGACCTGGGAGGGCGATTTTTATTTTATTATGGAGGCGGGCGGCCCGGTAAAAGAGACAGCTTATATATACATAGACCTTTACCATGGCAAGTGCCGAAATATAGAAATTGTCACCGACCCCAATAAATATAAAACTGAATTCACTATGTCAGCTCCATATCCTGTGTGGAAGCGAATAGCCACTAAGGAGCTAGACCCTATAAAATCTATGATTACCAGGCAAGCCAAGCTCACAGGCAACATGGCAAAAGTCATGCGCTATGTCAAGGCGGCTAACGAGTTGGCCACGAGCACAACACATGTGCCGACTGAATGGCTGGACTAAAGCTGGGTTAAAACATCCATATTAAGAAGTAGAGGAGGTTATCATGTGGACTTTTTCATGCCCGTTTATCGCCTATGGTGATAATTCTCTTGAGTACATAGCACAGATTCAGGGCAAAAAAGCTTTTATTGTCACAGATAAGAACATTGTAAGACTCGGGTTAGTAAAGTTGGTTACCGACCAGTTGGAGGCGGTAAATATTGAGTGGCAGATTTTTGATGAAGTGGAGCCTGAGCCTTCGCTTAACACCGTCAAAAATGGTGGTGTAGCGGTAGGGAAATACCAGCCAGACTGGGTCATCGGCATAGGTGGTGGTTCATGCATGGATGCGGCCAAGGCTATCATTATCCTTTTGTTGCGACCAGACCTGGTGCCGGATTCTATTATTGCCTCGGATACTTATAACTTTAGGGCTAAAGCCAGACTTATGGCTATTCCCACTACCAGCGGCACAGGTTCTGAA
>CP070642.1:548564-552512 GCA_020354105.1 Chloroflexota bacterium
ACTGGCGGGATAAACAAGACGTACATCACGTGCCCAAGCGAGCACTGGGTGACATCATAGTCGGCTAGGAGCAACGCTAATTTACTTGACAGCCAGGCACAGGTATAATAACCACTTATCTCAATGATGAATAACCTGTCAGTTTCGAAGCTGCCGAGGCGTATCGAGGGGCTGAACGAGCTAGCCTACAATTTGTGGTGGAGCTGGCATATAGAGGCACGGCAGCTATTCAAGGCCCTGGATAACGCTCTGTGGAGAACCACTGGGCACAATCCAGTCAAGATGTTACAACAAATCGAGTCTCATCGATTGGTAGCGGCGGCCCAAGACCCTATGTTCCTTAAAAAATATGACTCCGTTATAAACGACTTCAAGGACGCGATGTCAGGAGCCGATACATGGTTCAATACACAGTATCCACACCTGAAACAACACACCATAGCCTATTTTTCGCTGGAATTCGCTATCCATAATTCATTGCCTCTTTACGCCGGTGGGCTTGGTGTCCTGACAGGCGACTACTGCAAAGAGTCGAGTGACCTCGGTTTACCTCTGGTAGGCGTGGGCTTCATGTATCCCCAAGGCTATTTCCATCAGCATATCTCTGCCGACGGCTGGCAAGAAGAGGTATATGAGCAATTGAACTTCAATGAAGCACCTATCAGCCCGGTGCTTACCGCTGAGGGAAAACCGATAATAGTCGAAGTTCCCCTGGATACAAAGTCGGTTAAGGTTACCGTTTGGCAGGTGAATGTCGGACGGGCAAAGCTCTATCTGCTGGATACTAACGTTGAAGGGAACTCACAAACTGACCGCGAGCTTTCAGCACGCCTTTATGCTGGCGACCAGGAGACACGCCTGCAAAAACAAATCATCATAGGTATAGGCGGTGTGCGCGTCCTACGAGCGCTCGGCATCGAACCAACTATCTGGCATGCCAACGAAGGGTACACCGCATTTATGACACTGGAGCGCGTTCGTGAATTAGTGGCAAAGGGCATCAAATTTACCGAGGCCATCAATGCAGTACGAGCCACAACTGTAACCACCATACACACGCTGGTCCCTGGTGTCAGCGATACTTTTCCACGCGAGCTGATTGCGAAATATCTCCATGGCTCCTGGGAATCAGTCAATCTAGACACGGAGGAATTACTGAAATTGGGTGCACAGGGATCAGATAATTCAACCTTCAGCACGACCGTACTAGCTCTTAGAATGTCCAACTACCGCAACGGTGTCAGCCAGCTACATGGCGGCACCTGTCGGCGAACGTGGAATCACCTGTGGCCAGACAAAGAGGAGAAGGATGTACCTATCGGCTCGGTGACCAACGGCGTCCATGTTCCCACATGGATAGCACCCCAGGCAGCCAGATTATATGAGACATATATAGACAAGGACTGGCTTAAGAAACATGATGACTCGGCTATGTGGGATAAGGTTGTCGATATACCAGACGAGTGGATATGGGCAATGCGCCGGTGGTTAAAGAACAAGCTCATCAGTGCAGTTAACGAACGGGCGCGAAGACGCTGGATTGAGGATCATGTAAATCCAGAACAGGCATTAGTCATGGGAGGTCTGCTCGACCCGGAAGCACTTACCATAGCCTTCTGTCGCCGCTTTACCGGCTACAAGCGAGCTACACTTATTTTCCACGATTTTGACCGTCTGAAGCGCATACTTCAGAACGAACTACAACCTCTCCAGATAATCTTTGCTGGCAAGGCACATCCCAATGATGAACATGGGAAACAGCTAATCCAGAAAATATACAACTCGGCTAAAGACCACGAGTTCGGTGGACAAATTGCCTTCGTTGAGGATTACGATATGCACATAGCACGTTACCTGGTACACGGCGCAGATGTCTGGCTCAACACCCCTCAGCTATTTCACGAAGCCAGCGGAACCAGCGGGCAAAAAGCAGCCCTCAATGGGGTGCTGCATCTCAGTATGCTTGACGGCTGGTGGTGCGAAGGCTACAACGGGAAGAATGGCTGGGCAATTCAAAGCGATGCAGAAACGTCCAATCCGGCGGAACACGACAATTCAGATGCCCAAGAGCTATACCGCATGTTAGAGGAGAAAATAGTTCCCCTCTACTATGACCGTGATATAAATGGCATACCACATGGCTGGATACAGATAGTCAAAGAAGCCATCCGCTCTAACACGCCTCTGTTCAGCACCCGGCGCATGGTTAAAGAATACACCGAGCGAATGTACCTGCCTGCAGCCGAAAACAAATCGCCCTCATATTGACAACAGAGACATCAGTTCCTCAGACGGGTCACCGAAGCTATCCTTATACAATGGCTCAAGCGAACTCGTTGTTTGGGGTCAGCTTCCAGTGCTGCCGTAGGAGTTCATGGTGTCTCTGGAGATGGGCTATACACTTTAAAATTATCGAAGGCGACGTGGGTATCGGGTTCATACGCGTAAATCACCATGCCCACATACCCGTCGACAAAAGAATCATCTACCACCGTAGTAAGATGATGTCCGTTAGCGAACACCTCTATTTGGGAGTTCTTGCAAACTACCTTAAGACGATTTGTACGATTACCTGTTTCGATGAAGGCTGACCCTGTCACGCCATGCAACCAACTCGACATACCGATCAGTAACTTGCCTACTTGGTAACGTCCATCTGCCGAGATTAAGAAAGTGTAGAAGTTGTTATTGTCTTTACAGCGGAAGATTAAACCATAGACAGTGTACTTCGACCCACTAACCAGCCTGGCATCTCCCTCAATAATAAAGTCCCTGAATCGTCCAGCATTTTGGTTATACCGCCAGACCCACCGATCCTCAACCTTGACCAAGACATGAAATTCCCCATCCCTGTAATAGTAATCTGCTTCCTCACCAGACGTTTGTTCCCAGCCGCTATCGGGATCGCTAAAGTTGTCCTCATACACCAGTTTGGGTGATGGGATTATAAGTTCGGTTGTCACTTCGGTCTGATCTTCCTCCTGGACTAATGTCGTCGGCGGACCTTCACCCTTAACCCTGATTAACCATCGCTTGCCCTCAACAGCATAGCTTCCACGTCCGACTTGCCCCATCCAGGATATACCCGAGCGCGATTCATCCTTACTTTCCTCAAAGCGTATAGCCATATACTCTTTAGAGGGAGGTTCATCGCTGTTTGTAACTATTTCGACATGAAAGTCGCCGTCAACAATTACATCTGGGACATCTATATCTTGCCAGCCTCCTTCACCTGGAAATAAGCTCCAAGGAAACTCATCCGACCATAGCTGCTGCGTCTTGTGCTCGTTCCAAATTCTGACAGTAAACATTCTCTCGCTCAAATCTGCAACGTTTTTAACGTTTGTAGATGCCGATATACTGATTTTTTGAATCTTGAAAGGGAGAGCCAAAGGAGTAAAGTGGACTATGTGTCCACCACCACCATATATGTAGGTACCTATAATCTGTATGTTGTACGTACCCACATCATATTGGATGGTTTGAGGAACCCAATCATAGACATCGAGCAACGTGCTTGACTCGCCTACGCTCAGCTTATAGTTTCCCGCAGATGTTTTGGTAACATGAAAGCTGACCTCTGCGGAAGCGCCTGGGGCAACGCTAACGTCCTTTCTCTCAATCTCCTGTCCATCAACCATTAGACACGCCGTATAAGCACCGGCGGAACCTCCACTATTGGTGACAGTGGCAATCACGGTCGCTGGATGACCGACCATCGTTGTGCCCGACTCAACACTGACTTCGCTAACCTCAAATTGTGCAGGCTTCTGTTCAGGTTGCTCAGTTGAAGGTGGCTGTGTAGTTGGTGCTGAGCTAGATGGAGGCGTGCAAGCCATAACCGAGCTAACCAGCAAGATGGATAATCCTGATAACGGAATCCAATACCACGTGCTTCTCTTCATGTTCCCCCTCCTGAATTATTTCCGACACTCAGACAATGTCAAT
>CP070642.1:552612-564199 GCA_020354105.1 Chloroflexota bacterium
AGTATTTCACTCCGTGACCACCACTGGCTTCTCTCCAGCTCCTGCAGGCATTTCGCGGTCCTCGTACCTCTAAAAAGGTCCAGAGTCGGAGCCAGTATACGCCTGATAATGTAATTATACATGAATGTTTCTCTACTCTAGGTTGGCGTAGTACCCATGATCCATGTATTTACAGCCATGTTAAATAACATTGGCATTACCTCGCGCTGACACGCCCAGTTTACAATTTCCATATATAAACCCAATGCCGACAGCACCAACACAGAGAAGCAAAACCGAGACTTGTTTTGCTCCACTAAAACGGTTGGGGCCCGAGAAAATAGTCTTCACTCGCCTAGGTATAGCCCTCAAAGCCAAACCTCTCAAATAAGATTTTTCAGTTTCCAGAGATTCGGTTGAGGGAAATAGTTTCTGAATCAAAGCCTTAGTATATCCTTGATAAAAGGACCTCTTAATCAGCGTTCCCATCTTCAGCTTGGATGGCGATACCTTGTGATAGACTATAGCTTCCGGGTCATAGATGACCCCCCTGCCTAGCTTGTTCTTAACCCTTAAGCCAAATTCTGGTTCTTCTCCCTGAATATATGAGGTTCTATGTGAATTAAAGCCTAATTTTTCATTAAAGTAACCCACTGCCTCAAATACCTGCCTTTTAAAGCTCATGTTTGGACCAAAAGCGTCTCGGACCTCTGTAATCTTTTCCTCAGCAAAACCAGCATGGGTAACGCCCACCAACCAATAAAGTTCCTCTGGCAGATGTTCTGGCTCTGCAGAAAGCCAAATAGGTAATATCTTGCCTCCAACTGCTGGGGCATTGGTACTTTGATATGTAGCTAACAAGCGTGCTATCCAGCGCTTATCAGCCAAAGCGTCATCGTCAGTAAAGGCAATAACGTCTCCAGTTGCAGCTCTAATGCCGATGTTTCGAGCCCGAGTTACACCCACACCTTGCTGGGTGACAATAACTTTCATCTCTTTCCGACAATCATACTCAAGGGTAATCTTGTCCCCAAGCGTTTGCTCGCCATCAACAACCACTATAATCTCGTCGACCTTATGGCTCTGTTGAATCAGGCTGTAGATGACATCCTTAAGGTTAAGATAATTAGCAGGGTTGTAAGTGCAGATTACTACTGAAACGGAGGATAGCTTCCTGCCTTTAAATGTTCGTTGTTGACCATCCTGTTTCGAGTGTGTCGGGTTCATACTATCTACCAGCCGAACCGCGGAACCGTCTCTTCAGCAGTGCCCAACCAATCTTAATTCCATCTCTTAGAGAATTAAGCTTGGGTGGGGTTCGACGACGCCTGTAGTGAATAGGTATCTCTGCTATCTTATAGCCCCTCTTAGTAATATCCGCAAACAACTCCGCCTCCAAGGTGAATCCATCGGCAAGCAATTCCAGCTTTGGGATAATTTCACCTCTGAAGCCCCAATACCCAGTACATAGATCGCTTATCCCCCTCCTATAGAGAGCTCTTGCTATCCAGGTCAGCAGGTAATTACCCAGCCTGTTCAGGTAGCTCATTCCACCTTCCTCAATCTTGCCTCTCAGCCGAGACCCAATGACTATAGGAGAGCCCTCCTCGAGAATATCAAGCATTCTGGTGATATAGCTGGCAGGATAAGTATAATCAGCATCGATCATGAAAACAAAGTCAGCCTTGAACTGACTGAAGGCTTTCCTCATCACCCTACCTTTGCCCCTCCTGGGTTCTACCACAACATCAACACCTTTATCTTGAGCAATCTGCCTTGTCCTATCGACACTATTGTTATCAGCGACTACTATTTTGACATCAAAGCCTCTTTTTTCCAAAGCTTGCTTTGGTATCTCATCTATGACTTTGCCAACAGACTCCTCTTCATTAAGGGCAGGCAGAATTATCAATATACTATTTCGCTTCATTTCAATGTTGCTTCGTTACAGCGCTACACCGACAGATAAACACACCATGCCTGCGCCGCAAAAATACAACAAATAAGAGTATTATTATTGGATGGATTTGTCAACGCATTTTGGGGATTGTGAAGCCTGTTTTATAAGTCTGGATCTAAACTGCTAACTTCCTGAAAATCAGTGCGCCGTTAACGCCACCGAAGCCAAAGGAGTTGGAAAGTGCCACTTCCACCATCGCCGTCCGAGCTTTGTTAGGCACATAATCCAGGTCACACTCAATGTCAGGAAACTCATGATTTATGGTCGGTGGAATCAATCCAGTAGCTATAGTACGTAGAGAAAATATGGCTTCAACAGCACCAGCAGCACCCCACATATGCCCAATCGACGATTTGTTGGAACTGACAGCCAGCTTCCTGGCATGCTCACCGAATACGCTTTTGATAGCTCTGGTCTCAGACAGGTCGCTAACAACAGTGGAGGTACCATGAGCATTTATGTAATCGACTTCTTCAGGTTCTATTCCAGCATCTCTTAGGGCGAGCTTAATACATCTAGCCGGCCCTTCGCCGTCCTTTGACGGAGACGTATAATGGAAAGCATCGCAATTATTTCCAAAACCTATGACTTCTCCATAAATCTTCGCACCTCTTCTCATGGCCACTTCCAAAGCCTCCAAGACCACTACTCCACTACCTTCGCTGGTAATCAATCCATCTCTGTCGCCATCGAAAGGACGGCTTGCTTTTTCAGGTTCGCCGTTTCTCTTTGAGGTTAAGGCACCAAGAAGGTCCAAAGAGGCAAGCATCGATGCCGTAATCGAAGCTTCAGTGCCACCTGTTATCATTATGTCAGCTTCGCCATGCTGAATACACCTGAAAGCCAACCCTATGGCGTTAGTGCCGGAAGCACAAGCTTCCATGACAAGATGATGAGGACCCTTAGCCCCATATTGAATAGCTATTACCCCGGCTGCCGAGTTCGCCGTGGCATTCAGTATTAAAAAGGGCGGCACCTTCCCTAGTTCGCCTTTGACTACGAAGCTAATCGCCGATTCGAAGCTGGTCCAGCCACCAACGGCCGTGCCCATTATTACACCAACCCTGTCCTCATTATCTACATTCACCTTAAGTCCAGAATCCTCCACAGCCATTCTCGCCGCCGCCATTGCGTACTGGATAAAAGGGTCGAATCGCCTTATAAATTTGCTATCCAGAAAGTCCTGTGGCTGAAAGTCTTTTAACTCACCAGCCACCTGACATTTAAGTTGTGTGGCATCAAATCGGGTAATTGGACCGATACCCGATTTACCCTGGCACAGAGCCCCCCAGTTTTTTTCCACCCCCACACCCAACGGGGTAATCATTCCTGCACCGGTTACTACAACTCGCCGTTTCACTGCATTCCCTCTTTAATAACCTTAACCACACCTGTCTGTGCAGCTCTATGAGCTAAACGAATAGCGTTCTTGATGGCCTTAGCCTGACTACGGCCATGAGCAACGATGATATTACCATCTATTCCCAGCAGGCATGCCCCACCATACTCTTTATAATCCATCCGCTCTACCATACAGGCTAGTTGCGAGTAGTGAACCAGAGCAGTACCCCGAAGGTCGGTGCTAATTTTGATGGCCTGCTCTGGACTCATGAGATTCTGAAAGATATCACCCAACCCCTCTATCGTTTTGAGCACTACATTTCCGGTGAAGCCATCAGTAACAATCACGTCGGCTTTTCCCATCAAAATATCCTGTCCCCCTACACTGCCTATGAAATTCAGGTCGGTCTTTTCCAAAAGTTCGTAGCTCTCCTTAGCCAACAGATTAGCTTCAATCCTCTCGTCGCTACCGTTGAGCAAACCAACTCGCGGTGCCTCAATACCAAGAACACTTTTGGCGAAAAAGTCCCCGAGCTGGGCAAACTGAACCAGGAACTCCGGGCGACAGTCCACATTGGCCCCGACATCGATAAGCAGTGCCGTATTGGAAGCGTCAATGGGGAAAACGCCGCAAAGTGCAGGACGCTGGACTCCTTCTATTCGCGCCAAGTTGAGAAATGCCGCTCCTACCACCGCTCCTGTATTGCCTGCAGAAATAAAAGCGGAGGCAAGCCCGTCTCGCACCAACTTGGTCCCTACCACTATGGATGAATCTGGTTTATTGCGGACTGCCTGAACTGGAGGTTCGTTGCAACCGATAACCTCGGTCGCCTCAACGATAGTGAAACCTTGCTCCACTTCGTAGCGCCTAGTCAGCATCTCAAGAGGGGCTCTTCTTCCCACAAGGGCAACATCAACCCCGTATTCCTCCACTGCGGCTGCGGCTCCTTTGACTACTTCCTTCGGAGCATAGTCTCCACCAGCAGCATCTACAGCAATTATCATCTGTATTTCAGGTCTTATTTCATTCTAAAAACGGGCGGTCGCTTCTCTATAAAGGCTTTACAGCCTTCGTCGAAATCATCGGTGGTTACCAGCAAATCATTCAACTTTCTCTCTAAATCCAGCCCATCTTCTAAGTAAACACCCATCCCTTGAATCATAGCTTGCTTAGCTGCCCTTACCGCTAACGGCGCCCGTAGACAAAGCGTCTTGGCCATCTGTTTAGCAGTTGGCATAAGCTCAGCAAAAGGCACAACTTTGTTAACCAGCCCTACTCGATAGGCTTCCTGGGCACTAATAGATTTTCCCATAAGAAGAAGTTCAGCAGCTTTGGCGGAAGGTATAGCCCGAGGCAAACGTTGCGTGCCTCCCCAACCCGGAATAAGCCCAAGTGTGACTTCTGGAGTTCCGAAGATGGCTTTTTCTGAAGCTATCCTCAGGTCACAGAACAGGGCTATTTCCAGCCCTCCACCGAGAGCAGCGCCGTTTACGGCTGCAATCATCGGTTTCCACAGATTAAGTCCGCGCATGAAATTCAACGGCCCAACATCCGGCTGCCCCTTAAATTTTTTCAGCTCTGGCAACATCTTCTCTATATCAGCACCAACTGAAAAAGCCCTGACACCTGTGCCGGTAATGATGCCCACCAACAAGCCATCATCATCCCTGAAATCTACAAGCGCCCGGCTCAATTCCTCGGCGCTTTCCTGGTCGATTGCATTCAGAGCCTCAGGACGATTCAAGGTAAAAATGGCAATCTTGCCTTCCTCTGTATAATCAATAGCCATAAGCAGCCTACTCTTTTTGAGACGATTTCTCGGATTATGTCGCCTTTTCGACGAGACCCTTTACCCGCTCCCTCCTATACTCTGCCCATAACTTTTCAACTTGATTATCAACATCTGCATCACCGACGTTGATAACCCGCGCTGCGGGATTGATACGCTTAATTAAACCGGCGAGCACCTGTCCATGCCCTATCTCAAAAAATGTGGTCACGCTGCCGGCTATCATATTTTCAACGGATTGCTGCCACCGGACACAACTTATGATCTGGTCGACCAGCTCCTCTTTTATGGCTTTCGCATCGAGCAGCATCTGTGCAGTGACATTAGCCATCACCGGGACCAAAGGCTCGTGAAATGCAAATTCAGATATGGTTTCTTTTAAGCCGTCCGATGCCGACTGCATCAGCTGAGAGTGAAAAGCCCCGCTTACCTTCAGCGGGACTATCCTACGAGCGCCATTTGTTTCTGCCTGCTTTTTAAATTCAATCAGTCTTGCTTCAGCACCGCTAACCACAATCTGCCCGGGACAGTTGATATTAGAAATCTCAGTGCCCGTAGAAAGGCAAACTTCCCTAACAGCTTCCTCATCTAGTCCGAGCACGGCAAGCATACCGCCGGGTTTCACATGACCAGCTTCATGCATCAGGCGACCTCTCTCACGCACTAAACGCACTGCCTCAGACAAACTTAGCACCCCAGCAACTACCAGGGCTGTATATTCACCCAGGCTGTGACCTGCGACGACGTCGGGAAATGGTAGGGCGTTACCGCTGACCTCTTCGGCCACCTTCAAACAAGCAATGCTGACAGTCAAAACTGCCGGCTGAACATTTATGGTTTGCGTAAGTTCGTCTTCCGGTCCATCGAAGCACAAACGAGATAGAGAAAAACCTAACGTACTATCCACCTCGTCGAAAACGTCCCTAGCTGATGAATATCTCTGATAGAGGTCCGACCCCATACCTACCGTTTGAGAACCCTGCCCCGGAAAAACGTAAGCTAGTTTTGTCTTTTTTACCAAGCTTTTATCCCTTCGCTTGGAGCTGGCCCAGAACATCGAGTACTTGTTGCGCCTCAGTCATGATATCCTGAATGATTTCTTTGACCGGTTTTACTTCATTTATCAGCCCGGCTATCTGTCCAGCCATAAGTGAACCTTCTTCAATGTTCCCCTGAATGACCCCTGAGGACAATCTCCCTCTGCCCAACTCCTCCAATTCCTCCTTAGATGCTCCAGATTTTTCCATGACCGCGAATTGATGCGTCAATTTATTCTCCAAGCAGCGCACAGTATGCCCGATTGACTCTCCGGTCACCACCGTGGCTCGGTCTTGGGCTTCGATAATTCTCTCCTTAAACCTGAGATGCGCGATGCACTCTTCCGAGCAGATAAAACGTGTGCCCATCTGTATCCCCTCAGCGCCAAGAGCCAGAGCAGCTACCAATCCTCTACCGTCGGCAATCCCACCGGCGGCTATAACGGGCACTTTAAGACTACTGGCTATCTGTGGCACCAGAGCCATGGTGGTAGTCTCACCGACATGTCCACCAGATTCCATGCCTTCGGCAATAATGGCATCCGCACCAAGCCTCTCCAAGCGCCGAGCCAGAGCTACACTGGAAACAACGGGCATAACCTTCAAACCGGCTTCCTTCAATCCTGGCAGATAGCTGCCGGGGTTGCCGCCACCAAAAGTGACAATGCTCACCTTCTCAGCCAGAATAAGCTCCAGATTTTCCTTGAGAAACTGAGACATCATCATGATATTGACCGCAAATGGCTTGTCTGTCCGCTCCCTGGTCTGCCTGATTTGGTCCTTTAACCATTCTGTAGGGGCATCGCCACTGCCGATTACTCCCAAGCCTCCGGCGTTCGATACCGCTGATACCAGCTCGACTGTTCCAAGCCATGCCATCCCACCCTGAATAATGGGATAGTCAATGTTGAGTAAATCACAAACGGCGAAATTACAAAGCATGACCGATCACAAAGGCAACAGCGTATTCTCTACTATGTGACATACTTATGGAAAATTGTTCAATGCCTATTTCCCTACTTCTCTCGAGTGCACGCCCATGAAGCCTGATCAGAGGAGCACCATCCCTGTTCGCCAGAATCTCGATATCCTTCCAACCCACGCCTCTGGCACCGGTTCCGAGAGCCTTCATCACAGCTTCCTTGGCGGCAAAGCGGGCAGCCAAGCTGGAGACATTATGATGGCTTTCCAGCTCCGCCCGAGTGTAAACGCGCTCAAGAAAAGTATCCTGCCATTCCGATATAGTACGTTCGATGCGCCTTATCTCGACAATATCAACGCCGATAGCCGCATTTAACGACAGCATAGATGTTTCCACTTTACTGCCCATCATACCTGCCAATAGCAATAACTGAGTTGTGCCCACCAAAACCAAAAGAATTGGAGATGGCTATACGAACGTCACCATCTCTGGCAACATTCGGCACGTAATCCAGATCACATTCAGGATCAGGATGCTCCAGATTGACCGTCGGTGGAATGATACCCTCATTTATCACCTTGCAGCACACGACTGCCTCAATCGCACCGGCGGCACCCATCATATGACCGAGCATCGATTTTGCCGAGCTGATCGGTATTTTATATGCCCTATCACCAAAAGCCTTCTTAATGGCTTTGGTTTCGCTGGCATCGTTTAGCGGCGTGGATGTCCCATGGGCATTGATATAACCAACCTTCTTACAATCCACACCGGCTAAAGCAAGCTCAATTGCCTTCGCTGCTGCCTCGCCATTTTCCAGCGGCTGCGTAATATGAAAGGCATCGGATGTCGCCCCGTAACCGACAATCTCGGCTATAATGCTGGCACCTCTAGACCTAGCATAATCGAGGTTCTCCAATACCAGTACCGCCGCCCCTTCGCCAACCACAAAGCCATCACGTTCCATGTCGAAAGGCCTAGATGCCTTCTGTGGTTCGTTATTTCTGGATAGCGCACCAGCTTGCGTGAAACCGGCAAAACCGACCGGGGTTACGGCAGCATCAGCCCCACCCGCAACCATGGCTTTAATCTCGCCCCATTTAATCATCTTATAGGCAATCCCCAGGGCATCTGTCCCCGTAGCACAAGCTGAAATCAGACCAAAATTCGCCCCCATGATTCCCATTTTTATCGATACCTGGGAAGAGGCGCTATCAGCTATCATCATGGGGACAAGAAAAGGGCTAACCCTAGTTGGCCCTCTGGTTTTCAAGACATCAAGCTGCTGCGTCAGCGAATCCAATCCACCAACACCGCTGCCTATCAGGACACCGATGTCATATCTATTAGCATCATCCACCTTAAGCCCAGCAGCATCGATAGCCTGTATGCCAGCCACGAGGGCAAATTGTGCAAATCTATCGTTGCGTCGAGCAGCAGTGGGGTCTAGATGAGCAGCAGGATCAAAATCTTTGACTTCAGCGGCTATCTTGACCTTAAAATCGGTGGCATCGAATAAGCTGATGTAACCAACGCCCGATACACCGGCTACTAAATTGCGCCAGGTATCATCAACATTAAGGCCAAGCGGCGTAACAGCTCCATAACCGGTGACTACAACACGGTTAAGCACTTTGGACCTTTAGCCTCGCTTCGATTACAGAGACTATGTCCCCGACTGTCCTAATGTTTTCCATTTCGTCTTCCGGCAGCGTTAAGTTAAAGGTATCCTCAAGCGTCATTGCCACCTCCACCAGATCCAGGGAATCTATATCCAAATCGTCCTTCAATAAGGCGCCTGAGACCACCTTACTCTCATCAAGTCCTGCGCTCGCTTTGCATAGAGCCTTTTTTACTTCTTCGAATACGTTCACAATTATCCTCCTATTAAAATGTTAAGAAAGCCGTTAATGAGGGATTTCCATTACTCCTGCCTTCTGTGGTTGACCTTGGTCACCTTGACCTAACAGTTTACGACCATCCTCTACCAGACACAAGGTTCTTTTGGACAGGTACTAACGGCCATTCTACGCCTAAAAGGCGATGCGCTTGTGTCCTGCTTTACCCCAGTGCTACAATACTTGCACAACATGAATAAGGGATCTTCACCCGTAGTAGCCAAGCAGAGGCAATCAGCCAAAACCAGAATCGTGCTGGCTGATGACCATCCACTGCTGCGAAAAGCACTCAAGGACATCCTGGCAAAGGAAGCCGATATCGAAATCGTAGGCGAGGCTGGCGACGGCAAAGAAGCAGTCAGACTTGCCACAGAAATGCTGCCGGATATGGTAATCATGGATATAAGCATGCCCAATATGGACGGACTCGAGGCAACACAGCAAATAAAAACCACCTGCCCGAACGTGGCGGTGCTGGTGCTCACCGTTCATACCGACGACGAGTGCATACTCGAGATTCTGCAGGCTGGTGCTGCCGGGTATATTATTAAGAGCGCCTTCGGTGATGAAGTTGTACAGGCTGTACGCTCAGTGGTTACCGGTGAGATGGTACTATCTCCTGCAATAGGCCAGCGCCTGCTGAAGCAAGCTGCTCGTTATCCCACCAAGCCTGTACTGCTGGAAGCCGGCGAGAAGCTGTCGGCTCGCGAATTGGAGATACTTAAGCTGACAGCGCGCGGCATGAGCAACAAGGATACTGCTCAAGCCCTTGGAATCAAGTTGCGCACAGTAAAAGGGCATCTAGCTGACATCTTCTCCAAGCTGAGAGTAGCCTCACGAACCGAGGCGGTCATAGCTGGCTTGCGAACTGGTTTTCTATCCATGGACGATATTCAATGAGACAGATACGTACAGACACAACTTCCAATATCGCCTCTCGAAAGACGCGAGACATACTCCGTAACCGTCATTTTTGGATAATAACCTGCGTTATGACCGTTCTGGCTTTGTTGTACAATGCCAGCTATCTCGGCATTACCGGCTGGTTTCCCTGGGCAAAAGACATCGTATCCGCTCAGGGCGTATACATTTTCGTATTAAGCTTTCTGTTCTTCATACCACTGGTACATGCCAGCGTTGTCTTCCGCTTACAAGGCACCATGGCAACCTGGTTTGTATTCCTGGCAGCCATATTACCTCGTGCCATACAGGACTCACCCAGCTTCGAGTCCTTATTACGCACCGCGCTCGTAGCAACGGTAGCCCTGCTACTCGGATTATTCGTGGCACTGGACTACAATCCAAGCTTGAAAGATAACGGGGCTTCGAAGCGGACCAGGTTTGCTCGATGGGCACCCCTGGCTCGAATGCTCAAAGTCCAGGAATATGAGCGACGCCGTGTAGCCCGCAAGCTGCACGACAACACCATACAGTCACTGCTTGTCATTGCCAATCGTGCTCGTGCCCTGGAGTCCGGCGATTACGGTCGCCTGTCACCGAAAGCCAGAAAACAGGCAGAGGAAATTATGATTATGCTTCTTCACGCCATCGACGATGTCAGAAGATTGAGCCGTGAACTGAGACCAAGCACATTGGATAACGTAGGTCTACTGCCGACTTTAAGATGGCTAACGGAAAACCTGAGCCACGAAAGCGGCATAAAGATTAATATGCAAATCAAAGGCAAAGCACACAGTCTACCACCCGAATTCGAGGTTATATTTTTCCGCATAGCCCAGGATGCCCTGAACAACGTCGTCCGGCACTCCGCTGCCACCGCGGCTACTGTAACACTGGACTTCGTCGCCAGCAACTTCAAGATGACGGTTGAGGACAACGGACAAGGATTTCTCTTAGCCGATGATATGGGTGATTTTGCCGCCGAGGGCAAGCTGGGCTTGCAGAGAATGGAACAGCAAGCCAGCCTGCTCGATGGCAGCTTCAAGGTTTCATCCCAGCCAGGCAAGGGAACATTTATTACCATCGAGGCTACTCCCTGACCACTGCACATCATCTCAAGGTGCTAAGGCTCAGAAAAAACCACAGGTCAGATTCTAAGCAGGAATGTATTATATTCGAAAAAAGTATCAATGTGATATCAGACAAGGCTAAGATATTGGCGCTACAGAGCAAGACAGCTGGAGGAAAGCAGTTGGAGACATAGCAGCAAGGGAGGTTGATTAATATGGGCAATCGAGAAAGTTGGTGGGTATTTCCGGGCTTTGAAATCGAGGTAGTAGCAACAGGGTTAGACTTACCGGTCAATCTGGCCTTCGTACCAAACCCCAGCCAAGACCCCAAGGCACCACTCCTGTACGTAACAGAGCTCTATGGCCAGATCAAAGTGATAACCAATGACTGGACAGTACAAACTTATGCGAATAATCTATTGAACTATCAGCCTGACCACCAGTTTCCCGGCAGCGGAGAGAGTGGTGCTACCGGTATCTGTGTAGAACCTATAACCGGTGACCTCTTCGTCTCGATGCTATATACGGATAAGGGCAAGATAAAAGGTAAAGTGATAAGAACATCGAGCAGCAACGGACTGCAGATAAGTTCTATGGAAACAGTCATTGACAACATTCCCTCCACCACAAAAGCTCATCAAATACAAGCAGGATCAATAGGATTCGATGGCAAACTATATGTGAACGTCG
>CP070642.1:564299-568165 GCA_020354105.1 Chloroflexota bacterium
CGAGATTCTTCGGTCGCTTTGCTCCCTCAGAATGACATTGAATATTAGCCTGGGTTGCTTCGCCTCCAATCGTCCAGGGCTTTTTTCAGTTTTTCAAGGAACAGATCAGAATTATTCGGGGTAATATTTACAACCCCTCCCTTTTTCCTGACTAAGGTTATAATATTCTTGTTGTAGGAGGTGATGAAATTCAAGCTTGTCGTTGGCCGTGTATCCGTAGAATCTCCCGACGAAGCGTGTTTTAAGTTATTGAAGGGAATATCAAAATCAGATTGCCTGTTGAGGATTCTAAAGAAGACGATTCTAATTCTGCTATCAAATATCTGGTACTTTCGGGGCCGTCGCGGCCATATGCGGGCATGGACATAAATGAGAATAAAGGAAAACAGCCATATATATAACCACGGGTCTGTTCTGATAGTGAAGAAGAAAACAAGCATCATAACTATCATCACTATAGTAAACCCCACTAGAATGTATCGCCTCTGCTGGGGACAAGGTACGTCCTCATAAATTAGATATTCCATGAGAAGTTCCTTTTAAGTTAAAAATTATTTCCCCTCACTCTAGCTCTCTCCCGCCAGGGGAGAGAGAACTACTGTTTACTACTTCGCCTCCAGTCAGCCAGGGCTTTGTTGAGGTTTTCCAGGAATAAATCGCGGTCGGTGGGGGTTATGTTTACGTACCAGCCTTTTTTACGGATGATTTGCACGGTGCGCTCGTTTGAGAAGCAGGTGGGGAAGTTGATGCCGAAGGTCGCTCCCTCCGGCATCCTGGCAGCTTCCAGGTTACTGAAGGGAACGGTGAAGGAGAACGGTCCACCGAGGGCTATTCTAAACTTGCTGTCGAATATCTGGTATCTTCGAGGGAATATTGCCCAGAAGACGGCAAACATGAGCAGTGTCGTGGCGAACATGCCAATAGCCCCCTCAACTTCACCGATGTACAGATAATATATGCCGAAAAGGATGAAGAACACAGGCAGCGCCAGAATGCCTTTGAATAAACTGTCATAGCGGGGGCTTTCTTCGTAAACTACAGAGTCCATTTAACAGCTCCTGTTACATTCGATTGGTTTCATCGTCGGCTTTTGTTTTTGCTTTTCCACTCGCCCAGCGCTTTATCGAGATGCTTAAGGAACTCTTCACGGTTGCTGGGATATATGATTGTGGTGTTTTCCAGTATCCTGAGATTAGTGTCCTTTGTCCACATAATTAGCACAGCATTTGCGCTTGAATAATATCTGCTAGATCGTAAGTCTTCGCCTGTGGCTTCACGGGCTTCTTCTATCCTATTGAAGGGAATGGTGGTGGAGAACGGCCCTCCCATGACTATTTTTAACCTGTCAGCGAATACGACATACTTGCGGTGCAATGATGTTGCCCAGAAAAGTATGGCCAGTAACGTGAAGAAGGCAGGCAGCATCAGTATGTCCGCGACGTCTTCTATACTTTTTACGCCAATAATAAGAACTCGATATATTGTACCGGCTGCCAAGACGGCTAAAAAAAGCAGGCTAAGTATTTTTAGCCAGTGACTATATTTTGGGGTGTCCTCATAGACTATGTATTCCATTTAACAACCTCGTGAATGAGTTCTTAGCTATACATATTAGCTCAAAATATCCCGCAATGCTACAGCAGGTGGCTCAGCAGTATTCTGATGCCAATGCCGATAAGTATGATGCCGCCGATAGCTTCGGCGTACCTACCCAGCAGCGGTCCGGCTTTTTTGCCCAACAGGAAGCCGACTACCGTAATGACAAAGGCGATAACGCCGATAGTGGAGCAGGCGAGCACGATGTTTACTCTTAGGAAGGCAAAGCTCAGTCCCACAGCCAGTGCATCTATGCTGGTTGCCAGCGCCAGGGTCAAAAGTATCACACCTCTGCTTATATCTATTCTCTTCTTATCCTCTTCAGAGCGAAATGTTTCCCAAATCATCCTGCCACCGACGAGCGCCAGCAAGGCAAAAGCAATCCAGTGGTCGTATTCTGCTATGAAATCCACAATACTTCTACCTCCCAGCCATCCCAACAATGCCATGATGGTCTGAAAGGCTCCAAAGACCAGAGCGGTACGAAGTATCTGGGCAGGGGAAACCGTTTTCATGGAGATGCTGCCGCTGAGGGCTACAGCAAAACAATCGGCAGATAACCCCAAAGCTATGAGTAGAATAGAGAGGAAATCTAATTCAGACACAGCCTCAAAATTATGCCATCATGGGTACATAAATGGCAATCTGCAGCATTAAGTAGTAAACCTCTGTTTCTTCAAGTGGAATCCCAGCCAGACAAACAGCAGTATTCCGAATACCAGGCAGACGGACACGGGTATAGCCGACCGCTCGGTGAATAAGGTGAGCAGTATGCCGCCGGATAAGCCGTAGTTTTTCAGCGTGCCCATCAATATGACGCTGACTGTGGTCTCGTGATTGAGGCGGAGGGCCTTAGAAATTAACTCTATGCCGTAGCCCAGCAGGAACGAGATGACGATGGCGATGATAACTATCCTGAGCAATATATCGAACTCTCCGAAGAAAGCCTGGCGGTTCAAACCGATGAGGGTGAAAACGATAACGAAGAAGCTCCAGTTCACTATGGTGCCCCTATAAGGGATTATGTGCCTGACGGAGCCGGTAAAAATCAATATCCTTGACACGATTATGGGTATAATTATCAATTCTGATATCAGGAGAAGTAGCTTCCACGGATTCGATAGCTCGAATCCCAGGAAGAGCACGATTGCCAGGGGCAAGATGACCAGCGCAGCCAGGTAGGCAGCTGTCATGCCTATTAGGGAAAAGCGGGTATTTCCACCGAGTGAATAGGTAAATGGTAGCACGGCTGGGGCGGGAGGTCCCGCGGCAAATACGATGAAGCCTGTTAGAAGCTCTTCATCAGGTATCAGCCACCATGCCATGAGCAGTATGGTGCCTGATAGCACTACGTAGTTGAGCAGCAGTGAATAAACTATGGGACGGTGCATGGTTCTCATGGATACAAGCTCGCGGGTGGTTATATCCATGGCGGACAGGCTCATGACCACAGCCAGCAGGGGAACCACCAGGGGCTCCATCTTTATCGCTACCCCTTTGCCGGCTATGAGACCAAGCACTATTGCCAGGACGAGGATGAAGTTCCTGTTCCTGAATAGTTTGACTGTGGCGGTCAGAGCCTTTCGAGACATTTCGTGCCTGGTCAGCCGTAAATCACCCTGCTCGAATATCTGGTGTGGCATTATAACAGTTTTTAAATATCTTGTGTCATGGTGCGCTCACATTTGCTATCGACCCCGAGGGCGTGGTTGGTGTAGAATGGTCGGCGTGACATTTACCAAAAGGAGGACTTGACATGCCTGTGACAAAGGTTGGCGATATCAATATCTACTATGAGAGCCATGGCGATGGTGAACCACTGCTGTTAATCAATGGCTATGGCCAGTACTCCGGGCAGTGGGCGCGCCTGATTCCTAGCCTTTCCCATGAGTATCGTACGATTGCTTTTGACAACCGGGGCACCGGGCAGAGCGACAAGCCCAGGATGACTTATACCATGAAGATGATGGCTGCCGATGCCAAGGGGGTGCTCGATGCCCTGGGCATTGACCAGGCGCATGTTTTCGGCGTTTCCATGGGCGGCATGATTACTCAGACCTTTGCGCTCGATTATCCGGGCAAAGTAATCAGTCTCATTCTGGGCTGTACCCATTCCGGTGGCGCCAATATGGTACCGCCAACGCAGGAGGCGCTGGCATTCCTTTTTAGCCCGGAGATGGCAAAATTATCAGTGGAGGAGCGAGCCAGGGCAACTGTCCCATGGTTGTGGAATCAGGAGTTCATCGATAAGCATCCCGAGGCTGTTGAGC
>CP070642.1:568265-571454 GCA_020354105.1 Chloroflexota bacterium
ATGAGGTTATAGGCTTTCATGACGGTTGGGAAGGTTTGCTTTTCAATAGAAGTGAGGTACTAGATAGAATAAGAACCTCAGGTATTATTGATAGAGGTGGTACAATTCTTGGAGCTTCAAGAACAAGCCCGCTCCGAATAAAAGATGGATCCCAAAAACTACTTGATACATTTCACGAATTCGGATTGCGGGCACTTGTAGTCCTGGGAGGTGAAGGAACTCTTAGTGTAGCCAGCCAATTATATGAAATGGGTCTTCCTCTGGTCGGAATACCGAAGACCATTGACAATGATGTCAAGGAGACAGATTTTACCATCGGCTTTCAAACGGCTGTTCAAATCGCCACGGATGCTTTAGATAGGCTTCGTTCCACTGCTGCAAGCCATCATCGGGTAATGATCCTTGAAGTGATGGGCCGCCGTACAGGCTGGATCGCTACATATGCCGGTATGGCTAACGGAGCGGATGCTATCCTGATACCCGAGATTCTAATGGATGAAAAGAATACGGATGAACTCTGTGACATGCTGAAATCCAGAAATCAAAGAGGGATAAATTTTAGCATTGTAGTCGTAGCGGAGGGAGTACAACTGGGAGGCGAAGTAATATTCAAGCCAAGTCTTCCAATGGACAAACATGAAGACCCCGACAGGTTAGGGGGAGTAGGACAGGTCTTGGCTGCACTTATTGAGAAGAAGACAGGGCTGCATGTTAGGGTTTCTTCATTGGACTATATCCAAAGAGGTGGCACACCTGTAGCCTATGACCGGAGCTTGGCTACTGCTTTCGGGGTTAAGGCTTTCGAGCTTATCTTAGAGAACAGATTTGGAGAGATGACCGCTTTGAGGGGAAACAGAATTACTAGCGTCCCTTTGCAGAAGGTAGCAGGTGGGGTAAAGACTGTTGACATGAGTGTTTATAAGATAGCCAAAATATTCTTTGGGTAGGAGTGTAGACCCAGAAGATGACGCCTTCATAAAAGCCCGTAATGTTGCATTCTGGTGACCTTGCGTTTCTTGGACAGGCTTAGAGGTTTCCCTCCCCGCAAACTACAGTGGCCAAAAAGGGGAAATGCTATTTCTGGATTCTCAGTTATGCTAGAATTGGATATACAAAGAAAGACTTTTTGAAGATAGCAACTATTGAGTTAACATTTTGTCGGACTTAATAAAATGAATCAGACAATGATAAGTAGAAAATATTTGTCTTAAACGGAGATAATTAGTGAATAACTATTCTATCCATCAGGTGTTATTTAATATCGTAATACCGTTTGTCATATTCTCAGCTACTCTATTGGCATGGTATTTCTTAAGGAAGTTATTATTCAACCGCCTTATCCTTTGGAGCAAACAGACTAAGAGACGTTTCACTGAGATTATCATTAACTCAGCTAAAGGCCCGCTTTTCATCTGGTTCTTGATGTTAGCCATATATCTTGCGCTCAAATTCTCTGAACCCCCCCAGAGTCTAGTTGATATCACAGGTAAGGTTCTACTGGTGCTTGGCATCATCTCGATAATGTTGGTCTTATCGGGTACGTCCGTAGCATTAATACATTTTCAGGCCAAGAGAGCAAAAACAATAACACCGGTAACCTCACTTATGCAGAATATGACAAGAATTGTCATATTTGTTCTCGGTATCTTAATAATCCTCTATAGCCTCAATATACAAATAACGCCAATATTAGCCACTCTAGGTGTAGGAGGTTTGGCAGTTGCCCTCGCCCTACAGGGTACTCTTTCTGACCTATTTGCTGGATTTTATATCTCAGCCACAAGACAAATAAGAATTGGCGACTATATAAAACTTGATTCTGGCGAAGAGGGTTATGTTACCGATATTAGCTGGCGGGCAACCACAATCAGGATGTTGCCTAATAATATGATACTGGTGCCCAATGAAAAATTGTCCAAGGTGATTTTTACTAATTATTATCTTCCCCAAAAAGAACTGGCAGTTTTACTTAATTTAGGTGTGCACTATGGCAGTGATTTAAGAAAAGTGGAGCAAGTTACTATTGAGGTAGCTAAAGAAGTCATGGCAGAGGTTTCAGGCGGTGTGCCTGGTTTCGAGCCATTCATCAGATATCATACTTTCGGTGATTTTAGTATAAATTTCACGGTGGTTCTGAGGGCAAAGGAATTCGTAGATGGATACTTAGTTAAACATGAGTTTATAAAGAGACTACATGAACGTTATAAGGCTGAAGGTATAGTCATACCATTCCCAATCAGGGCCGTAAACTACGAGCATGAGCAAGCGGGGAGGGAGATCAAATAGATAGCGAAAATAAATGTGTGCTGGGATTAGATTCGTCCCAGCTGTTGTTATGGATTATCGTGACATTGACCTGCCCCAGAGGTCATTATGTCGGTAACTCTAACTAAAAGGGTGGTATCCTTTATGGGGGCAGGTAAAAGGGGAAGGTCGGCTACCAGCTTCTTCAGCCGGGCGTTCTCCTTTTCAAGCTCTTTTAACCTTCCGTTGCCGGCTCTTGTCCTATCGGCACAGCAAGAACAATGCGGCTTCCAATTGTGGTAGGCCCAGCCTCTATACGTCCACCAAGATCTATCATTAGCTGACGAATGCTGAAAAATCCAAACCCTTCGCTTCTTTTCTTACCCGTGATGATATCCAGATCCAGTCCGGCCCCGTCATCTGAGACGATGAGTTGCATTTCCTCACCAAACCTAAACGCTTCTACAACAACTTGGTTCGCATTGGCATGCTTGATAACGTTCCACAACAATTCCCTTGCTGCCTGGTATAACAGGATGCTGATGTCTTTATCCAGAGGCTTTTGTTCCCCATCGGTATGGAAAATGCATTTGAGGCCATAGTCTCGCTGAAACATTCTGGTTAGCTCCTCCAGCGCTGCATCAAGGCCCATTTCATACAGTATCGGTGGGCTTAGCTTATAGGTCAGCGACCTCGTTTCCTCGATTGTTTCTTGAATAATTTGGTAGATTCTGTTTAGAGATCCATTAAATTCAGTAGAAGGTGTCTGTCGTATCAGCAACTCCAGTTTCATAGAACAAGAAGACAGGTTTTGGTTGATGCTATCATGTAACAATATGGCGATACGCCGCCGCTCACGTGCTTGAGCTAGGGACATCTGTCTTGCCATGGAGCGCAAACGCTTGTTTAACATCTGTAACTCTTTAGTGCGCTCGTTTACCTTTA
>CP070642.1:571554-589558 GCA_020354105.1 Chloroflexota bacterium
GTTTTAATTTGGGACCTCTCCTGCGTTTATTAAGTAAAGCTGACTTTTGGTGTTTCTCTCTCTGCAGCTACGGGGATCTCGAAGAACTCGCTTTCTTTAAATCCGGTCATGGCGGCTACCATATTGGACGGAAACATCTGCGTCTGGTTGTTATAGGTTAGCACTGCATCGTTGTAGAACTGGCGAGAGAAACTTATCTTGTTCTCGGTTGAGGCAAGCTCTTCCTGTAGAGCCAGGAAGTTCTGGCTGGCTTTGAGGTCGGGGTATCTTTCAGCCACAGCCAGCAGCCGGTTCAGAGCTGAGCTTAGCTCACCCTCGACCTTGCCTCGCTCACCAGGGCCGGCAGATGCTACCTGCTGGGCAAGAACGCGGGCATTGGTTACGGCTTCAAGCGTCTCACGCTCATGCTTCATGTAGCCTTTTACCGTTTCCACCAGGTTTGGAATCAGGTCATGCCGTCTCTTTAGCTGAACGTCGATCTGTGCCCAGGCATTCTTTACCTGATTGCGTGACCTGACCAGCCCATTGTAGATGGCGATGAACATAATAATAAAAATGACTATGATGCCGACGGGAATCCAAATTGCTAGCATGAATAACCCTCCTTAAAAGTTGCTAATCCATCTGTCATGTTCTTTCTTTGTTGTGGCTAAGTCTCAGCCTTAAATGCCTCTCCCAGGAAACTCAGTATTTGTTGCTGAGAATCCTGTCCTGCTGGCTGTTTGCCAGCCAGATGTTTGAGCAACTGAGACAGCTCGCCACCATCGAACCACAAACCATGTCCTTGCGGGCAAACGTCGACAAGTACTCCGGGATGTTCGGCGATGTTTGTTTTTTTCATTTTCTTTCTGCAGATGGGACATTTTCTTTTTTTCTCGGTCGACTCGGCTTCCGGTGATTTCAATATATCTTCTAACAGCATATCCTGGCTCTGAAGATTCATGCACTTCAATAGAAGCTCGAGCTCTGTAGAATCGAACCACACGCCGTGACAGTCATTACAATGGTCAAGCTCGATGTTGTTGTACTCCACAACTATCATGTCGTTTTTACAAACAGGGCAAATCATTGACTTCTCACCTCGCGAGTTGTCCATAGTGTAGATTGCTTGTGAGACTGTGTCAAGGGGTGTGGCTCTAATTAACTTGTTGGCAGTTCCTATATCCAGTGTGGTAATATTTTTCTTGAAGAGGGGGTAGATATGACACCAGAATATGAAATAAACAAATTGGCTAAAGAAGAATCTTGGCGGATGTTTCGGATAATCGGAGAGCTGGTGGAAGGGTTTGATGAGCTTGCGGGTGTAGAGCCGGCGGTGACCATATATGGTTCGGCTCGGCTGAAGCCAGATAACGAGTTTTTTGCCAAGGCGGAAGAGATAGCCCGTCGGCTGGGCGAGCTGGGCTTTTCAATTGTAAGTGGTGGTGGGCCTGGTGTTATGGAAGCGGCCAACAAAGGCGCACTGGAAGCTGGAGTTGCCTCAATCGGATTGAATATTGACCTTCCTGAGGAGCAGATTTCCAATCCTTATACCACCAAGACGATAACCTTTCATCATTTTTTTGTTCGCAAGGTTATGCTGGTGAAATATGCTACCGCCTTTGTGATGATGCCTGGTGGGTTGGGAACGCTTGACGAATTAACCGAGGTGCTGACATTGATGCAGACTCAAAAGATAAAACCATTCCCCGTGTTGCTTTTCGATAGTAAATACTGGAAGGGGTTTCTGGACTGGCTGCACAATCAAACCTTAGCCAGAGGATTTGTCTCCGATGAGGATTTCGATCTGCTCAGAGTTTGTGATACACCTGATGAGGTGGTTGACACGGTTCAGCAGTGGTACATAAAACATCAAATCGGTGGCAGAAGAGCCGTAGCTCCTCCGCACCAATGATAAGCCTCTAATCGAGTAGGAACTCCTCCCGGTATTCTGGGACAGATATCTTTTCCCATCCTGTTTTTTCTCTAACTAACCTGGCAAAATGCTGTGATACGCTTAATTCGCCGTGAGTTACAAAGAGGTGTCTGGGAGGCTTACGGAGGCTTGATAGCCAGTTAAGGAGTCCAGCCCTGTCAGCATGTGCCGAGAAGCCGTTTATCTGTACCACTCTGGCTTTAACGGGATAGTGTTTTCCCAATATCCTGACTTTTTCGGCACCATTAACTATTTCTCTTCCTAAGGTTCCTGATGCCTGGTAGCCGACAAAGAGTATGGTGCTCCCCTTCCTTGAGATGTTGGTTATCAGATGGTGTTTTATCCTGCCGCCAGTACACATACCGGAGCCAGCGATTATAATAACAGTGCCCTTTATTCGGTTTATCGCCTTTGACTCCGCTACTGTCCTTACTAGATGTAAGCCGCGGAAATCAAAGGGCGACTTTTTTTGGCGCATAATCTTGACCATTTCTTTATCGAATAGATCAGGATGATGTTTAAATACATCGGTGATTCTTACTGCCATAGGGCTATCGACGAAAACCATCAGGTGTGGGATACGGTTTTCGATAAGAAATTTATTGAGACAGTACAATAGTTCCTGAGACCGCTCCAGAGCGAAGCTGGGTATTACTATGTTTCCTCTGGATTTCACGGTTGCGTTTATGACATCAGCCACCTCATTGGCTGCGTCTTCTAAAGGCTCAAGCAACCTGTCGCCGTACGTAGACTCGGAGATGACATAATCCGCCTCTTCGAATAGTGTGGGATCACGGAGTATCGGCTTATTCCGACGGCCAATATCTCCGGAGAAGAGAATCGTCCTGTCCTCCCCGTTTTGCCGTATCTTGACCTTTATCATGGATGAGCCCAGCACATGACCTGCGTCATGAAAGGTGGCTTCAATACCTTTGCCTATAGTGACGGTTTCGCCGTATTTGACAGGCGAGAAAAGCGGGAAAGAAGCTTTGGCGTCATCTATCGTGTACAGTGGAATCTCCGGATAGGGACCTTTTCGCCGTTCTCTTCGGTGCCTCTTTTTCTTAAACTTTGCATCTTCCTGCTGGATTTTTGCTGAATCGAGAAGCATGATTTCCGTGATTTCAGTGGTGGCAGCCAAACAGTAAATGGGACCACGGAAACCTTCACTGACTAGTTTGGGCAGAAGTCCGCAGTGATCGAGGTGGGCGTGGGTTATAAGGACGAAATCCAGAGTATTAGGTGGAATGGGGAAAGGCTCCCAGTTGCGTGTTTTGAACTCTCTCTCCTGATAAAGCCCGCAGTCTACCAGGAACCTGGAGTTGCTGGTCTCAACGAGATAACATGAGCCGGTGACAGTTTGGGCTGCGCCCAGAAAGGTCAGCTTAATCTGCATGTTTTTAGATGATAACAAAAGCAGATGGGTTAGGCAAAGTATTGTCTTGTCTGAGATTATTGCTATAATTAGATTACGAGGAGGGATCCATGCTTGATTTGAGAACTGCCATGACCATTCTCGGGATAGTGGTAGGCGTTGCTGTAGTTATAGTCATAGGTGATTTGCTGGGTAGTAGAATCGGTCGGGCACGTCTGGCTATTATAATGGGTGTTATGAGTTTGATTGCTATCATAGCCTTTGTGATATATGTGGCCATACTCCTTGTCATGTTTAAGTAGGCCTGCTATCAAGAGCTATTGATGGCATAATATCTATATGCTATTGCCCATAGGAGGGGGACATGGGGCCAGATTTGTGGTTGCTTTACCGACAGATGCTCCGGAGCCGACGTTTTGAGGAGGCTGTCACAGATTTGTGGCAGAAAGGGAGAATCTCCGGAGAGATGCATCTTGGTATTGGAGAAGAGGCCATCGCAGCTGGTATAGTGGCACATCTTCAGGACGGGGATGCCATGGCTCTCGACCACCGCGGTACACCGCCACTGGTGATGCGTGGTGTAGACTTAAGTCTTATTCTTAGAGAATTTCTGGGCTGTGCTGATGGTATCTGTTGTGGAATGGGTGGACATATGCATCTCTTTTCACGTGAACATCTTACGGCATCTTCAGGTATTGTGGGTTCAGCCGGCCCGATAGCTGCTGGTTTTGCTTTAGCTGCCCAGCATCTCCGTCCAGGAAACATAGCTGTGGCTTTTTTTGGAGACGGAGCCATGAATCAGGGCATGCTTTTGGAGTCTTTTAACCTTGCCGTAGCCTGGAAACTGCCCGTGCTCTTTGTCTGCAAGGACAATGAATGGGCAATTGTTACTCGTTCTCAGCATGTTACAGGTGGGAACTTGCTTGAACGTGCCAGAAGCTTTGGGATGCCGGCGCTTGAAATAGACGGAGCAGATGTTGAGGCAGTATGGAATGCTGCAAAACAAGGGGTTGACAGGGCACGTAAAAATAATGGTCCTACCTTTTTGCTGGCTCGCTGTATCAGGCCTGAAGGGCATTTCTTGGGCTATCTACCGTTACGGCGGTCTCTAGAATCGATGATAGGAATGGTCGGGCCGATAATGCACTCATTACCAGCAAGGAAAGGGGCATCGCCGGGTGAGCGTATTGCCAGTCTTGGTTCAATAACGTCTCTGATTGGTCGAACGTTGACGGAGAAGTACAGTAAGCGCCGTGACCCTATCCACCACGTTAGGCAAAGATTAAGAGGGGAGAAGGCTCGCCTCAATGAAATTGAGAAAGAAGTGGAAAAAGAAATCCAGCAGGCGGTGGAGCGTGCATTGTCATAGTTCTGATGAGGGAAAGAGAAAATGAAAACGATGGGCTTTGCCGATGCCATAGATGATGCCTTAGCCCAAGCCATGGTGGATGATTCCAGAGTAGTGGTCTTTGGAGAGGATGTTCATGGGTTGAGAACTGGTCTCTTTGTGCGCTTCGGGGAGAAGAGAGTGCGTCCTGCTCCCATCAGTGAGGCTGCGTTCGTCGGTGCTGCTGTGGGAGCTGCAATGGCAGGTCTGCGACCGGTGGTAGAGGTGATGATGGTTGACTTCATTGGGGTGGCTGTTGATGCATTGCTTAATCATGCAGCCAAGGTTGAAGCATTCTCCGGTGGCAAATGGAAGGTTCCCATGGTCGTCAGGGCTCCATGTGGTGGTGGCTATGGTGATGGTGGACAGCATGAGCAGAGCCTGTGGGGGTGGCTGGCACATATCCCCGGCTTGACTGTAGTGGTGCCGTCAAATCCCGCAGATGCCGGTGGATTGATGCTCTCGGCCATTGAGCATGAAGGACCGGTGGTCTATCTGGAACACAAGCTTCTTGCTAGCAATATGCTGGACTTTTTAGGGTCTGGTGGTCGCAAGACTGTACAGTATGACGTGCCGGCGGAAGGCACGTGTGGTTCAGTTCCTGACGGATGGATGCCTATACCGCTGGGGAAGGCAGCTATACTGCATGAAGGCAAGGATATTACGCTGGTGAGTGTAGCTGTGGGTGTTCACCGCTGTTTGGAGGCATCGGCGATACTCAAGAAAAAACGTATATCTGCTGGTGTGCTCGACTTGAGAACTGTTTCGCCATTGGACAAAGAGGCGCTGTGTCAGGCTGTATCCAGAAGCGGACGTTTGTTAGTTGTGGATGAAGACTACAGGGACTTCGGACTTTCGGGAGAGCTTGCAGCAGTGGTGTTGGAGGCAGGAATACCGATGCGGTATGGTCGGGTCTGTACTGAAGAGACAATACCCTATTGCCGGGAGTTTGAGCACCAGATTTTACCCAGCACCGGACGTATTGTGGATGCAGCAATTAAGCTTATGGATCGATAGTTCTCCCAACAATTCCTCGACAGCACTAGTTCTTACAGGATGCCTCTGTAAGTATAGGACTTAATACCCACATTTTTTCATATAATATTAGGACTTTTTGTCCTTGACGAAAGCTTCTCATGATGATAAAGTGTATCGTTTGGGAGTTATATTTATGGCAGTTAATTATGAAAGGAGTTGAGATATGATTTCGTTTAGTCCTACCGAAGAACAGCAAATGATTGTGACCATGGTGAAGCAATTCGCCAACGACGAGATGCGTAAAATCTACAGGGAATGCGATGAGAGCGGGGAGATTCCAAGCCGTATTATCGATACCGCATGGGGACTGGGTTTGGTTTCTACCAGCATACCTGAAGAGCATGGTGGCCTTGGTGGAGAGCATTCGGCTATAACAGGTGCGCTGATTGCTGAGGAATTGGCTTGGGGTGACCTGTCTATGACAATGCATATACTGTGCCCCGCTCTGGTGGTTTATCCTGTTCTAGAGATGGGAACTGAGGAGCAGAAGAAAAAATATCTTCCTGCTTTCTGCGGGGATAAATTCAAGACGGCTACTGCGGCTCTAATCGAGCCCCGCTTCGGCTTCGACCCTTATTCCCTTTCGACAACTGCAACTCTGAAAGATGGTAGCTATGTGCTTAAAGGAGAGAAGTGCTATGTTCCCCTGGCCGCTGATGCTGATGTGTTGCTGGTCTACGCGGCTGAAAAGGGCAAGAGTCAGGGTTTCATTGTCGAAAAGGGCATAAAAGGACTTGAGATAGGCGAGCGAGAGAAAAACATGGGAATAAAAGCGCTGGCTACCTATGAAGTCAGTCTGAAGGGTTGTAACATCCCCAAGGAGAATCGGCTTGGTGGCGATAAGGGATGCGATTTTGAGCGCATTATGGATTGCTCACGGGTGGCTCTCTCAGCGATGGCTGTTGGCGTGGCTAGAGCTGCCTATGAGTACTCAAGAGATTATGCCAAGGAGCGTGTTGCCTTCGGCGAGCCGATTGCTTCCAGACAGGCAATCGCTTTTATGCTGGCGGAAATGGCTATTGAAGTAGATGCTTCCAGACTTGTTAACTGGGAAGCTGCCTGGAAGCTGGATAAAAAGGAAACGGCGACAAAAGAAGCTTCTCTGGCCAAGACCTACTGTGATGACATGGTACTGATGGTAACCGACCGTGCCGTGCAGATTTTGGGTGGACACGGTTATATTCGTGAGCACCCCGTGGAATTGTGGCTCAGGAATGGTCGTGGCTTTGTCACTTTTGATGGCATGGCTACTGTATAAAGGAGGTATGAGATAATGATAGATTTTGAACTTACACCCGAACAGAAAGAAGCAATAGCGGCAGCTCATAAAATTGCCGAAGAGATGTTGCGTCCTATAAGCCGTTACTATGACGAGCATGAGGATGAGAGTCCGAAAGAGCTTATAGATAAGATGTGGGAGGGGAGACGGGAAGGAGGCTTAATGGCTGGGCTGGACATGGCTGCGGCTTTAAGGACCGAGGAGATGTTTTGGGGTGACGCTGGGCTTACTCTGGCCTTACCGAGTCCTGGGCTGGGGGGTGCGGCTATCTTTGCCACAGGGACGCCGGAGCAGTTGCAGCGGTTTTTAGGCAACTACAACGAGGGTGGTCCGAAGTGGGGCGCTATGGCGATGACGGAGACCAGCTGTGGCTCGGACACCGCTGCCATTCAAGCCACCGCAGTGCTCGATGGCAATGAATGGGTAATCAACGGGGAGAAGATATTTATAACCTCCGGTAAAAGAGCTATGGAGGATTCTCCAGGTTTGGTGGTGGTCTGGGCAACTGTGGACAAGTCAGCGGGACGTGCCGGCATGAAGTCTTTTGTGGTGCCAGCTGGTACTCCAGGCGCAAAAGTGGAGAAGAAGGAGAAAAAGCTGGGAATCAGAGCCAGCGATACCGTAACCATTGTTTTCGATAATTGCCGCATACCCTTTGAAAACATACTGGGCAGTCCTGAAGTCAGGAAGATAGATAAGACCGGGACTGCTGGCTTTAAGAAAGCCATGGCTACCTTCGATGCTACTCGACCTTTTATTGCCGCGCAGGCACTTGGTGTGGGTCGTGCCGCACTGGATTTCGTCAGAGAAGCACTGGAGAAGGAGGGTGTAAAAATACGCTACGGCTTACCGCGCAACAAGCTCACCGCCCTGGAACGGGATTTCATGGAAATGGAATCCAACTACAAGGCAGCCAAACTGCTTACATTGCGTTCCTTTTCTCTAATGAGCCAGATGCTGCCAAACAGCCTCGAAGCATCCATGGCCAAGGCGAAAGCCGGGCTGGCTGTTACCAAGATAACTCAGAAGGCGGTTGAGATCATGGGACCGCTGGGTTATTCCAGAAAATTGCTGTTGGAGAAGTGGATGCGTGATGGCAAGATAAACGATATCTTCGAGGGCACCGGTCAGATAAACATGCTGGTGGTGGCACGCCGAATCCTCGACTTTTCCAGAGATCAGCTTAAGTAACTTGCTGCCGCGCGAGCATACGGAAGGAGATTCGGCATGGCAGAATCTGCCCAGCAAGCTTTGACTATTCTACGTGATGGAAGTTTGTTTCAATGGTATGTCATTCCCTTGTTTGCTCTCGTGGTTTATGTGTATGCAAACGAGGTCGAGAAAAGAAACTGGAGTCTGGTATTTGCCGGTCTGGCGTTCTGGGGAATGGACTGGTTCAATGAGATTTGGAATGGGCTAGTCTTCCACTTCACTCAATATGCTCCGGTCTGGGGTGCACCTGGGGGTACAGCTTACCTCATTTTAATCGGGCTTAATATTGAGATTTGCTTTATGTTTGCTATCGCAGGCGTCGCCTTTAGTAAGATGCTGCCGAAGGATAAAAAGATGAAGATGCTGGGCATTCCCAACCGGCTGCTATTCGCTATAGTCGGCGCTGCTTTTTGTGTCTTCGTCGAGTGCCTGCTGAATGCAGTTGGTGCGCTTTCCTGGGAGTATACTTGGTGGAATGCCAGTGTACCGTGGCTTATTTTCTTGGTCGGTTATCTTTACTTTTTCTTGGTTTCTTTCTGGGTATTTGACATGGAGAGCGTCAAGAATAAGGCGATAACAGTAGGAGCTATACTCGGCTTTGACGTTATCTGCTTAGTGGTTTTCATGGGCATACTGGGGTGGATTTAGGCAGGAACGTAAAAGCATTCTTGGAGGGACTGTCTTAAGCAATGGGCTTACGGTGGGCATTTGGCGCAAAACGACCGGAACAACGTCGTGCTCAGGTAGCGGTCTCCCCTGTCGGGCAATATAACCACAATTGTGCCAGAATCTAGTTCCTTGGCTATGTGTAGGGCCCCGGCCACTGCCGCTCCGCTTGACATGCCGACAAAGAGACCTTCTTTAACAGCCAACAGCCTCGTTGTTTCAAAGGCCTCTTCGTCTTCGATAACTACCTTTTCATCGAATGTCTCTGGGCGATAGATTTTGGGTACTATTGATTCGTTCATGTTTTTCAGTCCCTGTATGGTGTGCCCTTCTGTTGGCTCTACAGCGACTATTTTCACGCCCGGTTTTTTCTCTTTTAGATATTTACCTGTGCCCATCAACGTTCCTGTTGTCCCCATACCAGCAATGAACACGTCGACTTCCCCTGCTGTCTGAGATACGATCTCGGGTCCGGTTGTTTCGTAATGAGCTAATACGTTGCTGTCGTTATCGAATTGATTGGGCATGAAGCATGTATCTGGCTCTTCAACGGCAAGTTGTCTTGCCTGCGTGATAGCGCCATCCGTGCCTTCTGCCTCTGGCGTTAGCATAACTTCGGCACCGAATGCGGCAAGAGTACGCTGCCTCTCTATGCTGACACACTCTGGCATAAAGAGTTTGACGCGATATCCTTTGGCAGCTCCTATCATAGCCAGGGCAATTCCCATGTTTCCTGAGGTCGGCTCAACAATTGTCTTGTCCTTGGTAAGTTTGCCGGATTCTTCGGCCCTGGTTATCATGTAGTAGGCAGGTCGGTCTTTAACTGAACCTCCAGGGTTGTTTCCCTCGAGTTTTCCCAGTATTTTTACCCTCGGATTTCCGTTTAGATTCTTTAGTTCTACCAATGGAGTATTACCGATTGCATCGAATATACTGAATTTTCTATTTTCCATATCCTTTACAACGTCTCCGGCAGTTTTGCCTTTCATTAAACAAACCTCAACTTAAATGTAAATCTATAACTGCAGTAGTCTACGACAACCAGCATTCTAAATCAAGTTGGACATTATTGACAATGTCTAAGGATTAAGTTTAAATTAAGTACATTCCTCTGGCAATCTGAGGAATGAATTCGGTGAAATAGTTTAAGGAGGCTTTAGTTATGGAAGATTATGAGAAATTGGGTGTTTTTTATCTGGGTCGATCTTATGACCTGGGGAGCAAAAGTCCGAAAGATGGGCTCATTCTTTACGATTCTAAAGACCTGGTGACACATGGGGTCTGTGTTGGCATGACCGGTAGTGGCAAGACTGGGCTGTGTATTGGAGTCCTGGAAGAAGCTGCTCTGGATGGTGTGCCAGCGATAGTTATTGACCCCAAAGGAGATATGCCCAATCTTCTGCTGACATTTCCCGAGCTGAGGGCAGAGGATTTTGCCCCCTGGATAAATGAGGGTGACGCGCGTAAAAAAGGACTTTCCGCAGAGGAATATGCCAGGAAACAGGCCGATATGTGGAAGAATGGGCTGGCAGGCTGGGGTCAGACAGGTGAACGAATAAGCCGCCTGCGCCAGTCTGCGGATTTTGTCATATATACTCCGGGCAGTAGTGCCGGCATACCTGTTTCTATATTAAAGTCGTTTGCGGCACCTCCCGCCGCTATTCTAGATGATACCGAGCTTCTAGGTGACAGAATTAGCTCCACAGCTACCAGCCTGCTTGGTCTTATGGGTAAGGAGGCTGACCCAATTAGAAGCAGAGAGCATATTTTAATCTCCACAATTCTGGATTCAGCTTGGAAACAAGGTAGAGACCTGGACTTGGCTTCGCTCATTCAGCATATACAGACTCCTCCTGTAGCCAAGATAGGGGTTATGGACATTGAATCCTTCTATCCTTCCAAGGACCGGTTTGACCTGGCCCTTTCGCTGAACAATCTGCTGGCAGCGCCGGGCTTCAGCGCATGGCTGGAAGGGGAGCCGCTGGACATCAATGCAATATTGTATACGCCGGACGGGAAGCCGAGGGTCTCTATATTCTCTATAGCTCATCTCAGTGATGCTGAGCGCATGTTTTTTGTCTCGCTGCTGCTTAATCAGATACTGGCTTGGACACGCACACAATCCGGTACAACCAGCCTGCGTGCCATCGTCTATATGGATGAGATTTTTGGCTACTTTCCACCGGTGGCTAATCCTCCCTCAAAAGCACCTCTGCTCACCTTGCTTAAACAGGCACGTGCTTTTGGGGTAGGCATTTTATTGGCTACACAGAACCCTGTGGATTTGGATTATAAGGGTCTGGCTAATACGGGCACCTGGTTCATTGGCCGATTGCAGACAGAACGCGACAAGATGAGAGTCTTGGAGGGTCTGGAGGGTGTAGCTGCCAGCGCTGGTGTCAAATTTGACAGACAAGGGATGGAGGAGACGCTCGCTGGCTTGGGTAGCCGTATTTTCTTACTGAACAACGTACATGAGGATGCCCCGGAGATTTTCGAAACCCGCTGGGTCATGTCGTACCTCAGGGGTCCGATGACACGCATCCAGATAAAATCTTTAATGGACCAGCGGAAACCGGCTGGAGTAAGCGCAAAGGCTGCACCAGCTGCCGCAGCTCCGGTTGCCCCGTCTTCTGCTCCTTCTTACCATGCTGTGCCTTCAGCAGTGGGTGGTGCTGTTAAGAAAGCCGACCGCCCGCTGCTTCCCCCGGATGTTCCCCAATATTTTGTCCCTGTCCGTGGCAGCAAGCAGGTGGGGCAAACCTTGACCTATAATCCTATGTTGCTTGGTATGGCTCAGGTTCATTTTTCTGATAAAAAGGCCAAGGTGGCTACGACCCGGGAGTCCACTTTTATTACTCAGATAACAGATGACCCTATTGCAGTTGACTGGGATAATTCAACAGAGGCCAGTTTTAACATATCAGATTTGGATAAATCGCCCAGTGAGTCAGCCCGCTATTCTCCGTTACCTGCAGTAGCAGGCAATGCCAAGAGTTACGGTGTCTGGAGTAAGGATTTTGCCGACTGGCTTTACAGAAATCAGAAGCTGGAGTTGTTCAGAAGCCCGACTCTCAAAGAGGTCTCCAAGCTGGGTGAATCCGAACGTGATTTTCGAATCCGGTTACAGCAGGGCGCTCGTGAGCAGCGAGATGAGGCGACGGAGGAGCTTCGAAAGAAATATGCATCGAAAATGGCCACACTCGAAGACCGGGTTCGCCGAGCCCAGCAAGCAGTTGAGCGAGAGGCAGAACAAGCAAAACAGCAAAAAATGCAAACGGCCATATCAGTAGGTACGACGCTGCTCAGTGCTTTTGTAGGCAGGAAAGCGGTTAGCTATTCATCGCTGGGGCGTGCCACAACTGCGGCTCGTGGCGCCAGTCGTGTAATGAAAGAGTCACAAGATATAAAACGTGCCCAAGAGACAGTTGCGAGTCATCAACAGAGACTGCAGGAACTTGAAGATTCATTTAAATCTGATATGGATGCGCTGGCAGCCAAGATTGACCCGATGACTGAAGAGCTTGAGCAAATTAGCGTAAGGCCGGCAAAGAAGGATATTGATGTGCGCCTGGCCACGCTGGTATGGATGCCTCACTGGCAGAGCCCGGACGGTAATTTGTCGCCGGCGTGGGAGTAAACAGTAAAAGGTTTTGACATAACAAAATCTCGTGTTATGATTTGAGCCACCCTCCAATAGAGCAGGAAATAAATCAAAGGAGGTGACGCACCTGTGAACAAAGCTCTTGGTATCATTGGTTTTGCTGCTTTTATCCTTGGTCTAATATTGGCTATTATCTTTGGAATCGTAGCGCCAGAAAATTACTGGGTGATTTTAATCATGGTGATTTTGGGTATCATCATAGGTGCCCTGAACATCACGGGTAGAGAGATAATGCCTTTGTTGCTGGCTACAATAGCTTTAATAGTTGTTGGCGGCGTTTTTGAGCCAATTTCAGTGCTTGGAATAGGTGCCATGGTTGACAATATCCTTAAGTTGGTGGCTACGCTAATGGCGCCGGCTGCGGTTATAGCTGCAGTGAGAGCATTTTGGTCGGTCGGTTTTCCCGGTAGATAATATCAAGTTCGTGATATAAAGCGTGCATTAGTAGCTCTTGTCGCTTTTAGTTGATTGAGTGGCCAATTTGGTTTGCTGGCTCTCTTGGCAAAAAAGATGGTTGTTCAGGCTATCACTTCAAGCTCGTCTTCTAGGCTGATATCCTTTGAAGAACGTCCCACCATCACTTTGAAAATGCCCGGCTCTACAGTGAACTTCATATCTTTGTCATAGAAGCCGAGTGTTTCTATGGGTAGTTCGAATTCCACTGTCTTAGTTTCACTGGGCTCCAGCGCAACCCGCTTGAAGCCTTTTAATTCTTTAACAGGCCGGGTAATGCTGGCAACTACATCGTTGATATAGAGCTGGACCACTTCTTCACCGGCTCTGTCCCCGGTATTCTTGATGTCAACCTTTATAGAGGTTTTTCCCGTTAGGGTGACCCGTTTTGGCTCTATCCTGAGGTTGCTGAAGTCGAATGTGGTATAGCTGAGTCCATAGCCGAATTCAAAGGCTGGACTGGTGCTGGCATCGACATAATCCCCCCAGAACTGGGACCTGCTGCCTGAGGGCTTATGCCCATAATAAACCGGTATCTGCCCACTATTTGCAGGGAATGATATGGGGAGTTTGCCTCCAGGGTTGTAGTTGCCAAAAAGAACATCGGCAACGGCGTTACCGCCTTCCTCCCCGGGTAGCCAGGCTTCGATGATAGCCGGTATCTTTTCTATAATCCATCCTAGCGCCAGTGGTCTACCGTCTACGAGAATTAGCACGACAGGAGTTCCCGTTTCATAAATAGCTCTCACTAGATCGTCCTGAACACCTGGAAGGTGAAGTTCGGCACTGTCTCTCATTTCCCCACAAGTGCAATCGGGGCTTAAACCTGATTTCCCCCCAACTACCACGATAGCCATGGTAGCTGACTGTGCGGCTTTAACTGCTTCAGGAAAACCATCTTTAGAAGTGCTATTGTATTCACAACCAGCCGCATACAGTATCCTTGTGTTCTTACCAACCTTGGCTTTAATCCCATCAAGTATGGTGACGACAGGGACGGTAACGTGATCCGCTCGCTCATCCGGAGTTGGTAATTGAGCGCCTGTTGCCTCTGCCGCCAGTACCGTTATCTCAATATGGGCAGGGTAAGTATAGTCACCAAGTAGGTTCCTTTGGACGTCTGCGTTCGGACCTATTATGGCGATGGTATCAATGTTTTTATTAATTGGCAGTATGCTGTCCTTGTTTTTTAACAGAACAATTGATTTCTGGGCAGTCTCGAGGGCTAGTTGGCGATGTTCAGGCAAGTCAAAGGCCTTTGCCGCCTCTTCTGACTTGACATAAGGATTTTCAAATAGACCCAGCATGAACTTAAGTCTTAGTATTCTGGAAACAGCTCGGTCAAGCAATTTCTCTGATACTATGCCCTTTTCGATTTGCTCTTTCAAGGGCTGGCCATAGCAGTCGTGCTTGGGAAGCTCGGTATCAATGCCAGCTGTAAGAGCAAGCCTGGCGGCATTTGCCTTATCAGGAGCAATCAGGTGATAGCTCTGTAAATTGTCGACAGCATAGTAATCGGAAACAACAATCCCTTCGAATCCCCATTCCGTACGCAAGATGTCCGTAAACAGTTCCGTGGAAGCACCACAGGGTATTCCATCTATTTCATGATAGGCATTCATTACAGATAAAGCTCCGCCTTCTTTAATAGCTTCTTTGAATGGATACAAATAGACTTCCTTGAGCAATCTAGGTGGTATGTGGGCTGGTGCCCAGTTCAGCCCACCTTCTGGCAAGCCGTAGCCGACGAAATGTTTCAAAGTTGCTACGACACCATTTTGCAACTTATCGCCCTGCAGCCCTTTTACGTAAGTTGTTCCCATCTTCGCTATAAGATAGGGGTCTTCTCCGAAGGTCTCTTCGACTCTTCCCCATCTTGGGTCTCTGGCCACGTCTAAAACAGGCGAAAGTCCCTGGCGCACGCCCACAGCTATCATCTGCGCCTTTGCTACTTGTGTCATTTTATCCACCAGTTCTGGCTCCCATGTGCTAGCCATACCTATTATCTGCGGAAAGATTGTGGCATTTTTGGCCATAAAGCCATTCAGGCATTCCTCGTGGATTAGGGCAGGTATACCAAGCCTGGTATTTTCTACCAAGAATTTCTGAATGCCATTTATTAGCTCTGCCATGTCTTTAGGTGGCAGTCCGGTGGATACTCCGGGCCTGCATATCTGCCCGATTCCGTTTTTGAATAGTGATTCTGCCATTCTTGAAGAGAATTTGCCGGCCTCTAATACCTCGAAGCTCCAGACACCACCAATCTGTGCTATCTTCTCGTCGAGTGTCATCTTGGAAAAGAGGTCTTTGGTTCTGGCATCTATTGACTGGGAGACATCTTTATATATTTCCATTGTTCTATCCTTGCATTTCTTGATATCACATTGTATCGATATTCAGCTTGATGTTACAAGGTGAACTGAAATGATGCTTTTGGCTTGTAGACATACGGATGTAGTATGATATAGCGAAAATTGAATCGGCAAGGAAAATGGTATGAGTCAATTGAAGAGCACAAGAGCTTTGGCATTCATTATAGCGGCGATTGGGATATTGATAACATCAATCTGTTTGGCAGGTTGCTCGAGTCCACAGCCGACAGATCTCCAGCAGAATAGTGAACCAATAAAACCGAAGCAGATTGAAGAAACAGTCTTGGTCCCGTCTGACCATCCACAGCTTCCGGCTCGTGGGTTTTTTATGGGTATTCTTCCGGTGCCGGGGGAGGGACAGTCTTTTGCCGATGCTTCCTATCAGGCATCTCGTTATGCCGAATTTGCCCCAGTGTGGGGCAAGCCGACACCTTTTTACGGTTTAGCTCAGGAATTGGCAGGAGATTGGGGTGAGACGTTTGTCGAACAGTATATTCGAGTTAATGGTATGTTCCCCATTGTCCATTTGTCGTTTATTGGTGAGGGTATGGCTCTCAAGGCCCCGCCGGGTATGTCAGGAGCCACTTTGGAGAGCCGGCAGTGGCGGGAGAGTTATAAGCAGGCGGCTATTGATGTGGTAAAGACTACCAGGCCGCTTTACCTGTCTATAGGCAACGAGGTTAACCGTTGGTATGAACGGTATGGAGATAATCCTGATGATCCTAACGGATTTCAGCACTATGTAAGCCTCTATGAAGAGATATACGATGCTGTAAAGCAATTATCTCCTGAAGTGAAAGTATTCTGCACCTTTAGTCGTGAAATCGTCTCTGAAAATCGGGAAGCAAATCTTGAGGTTCTCCGTATGTTTGATGCCGAGAAAATGGACGTACTAGTTTTCACCAGCTATCCTTATGCCGTCAAGGGAATAAATCATCCCTCTGATATACCAAATGACTACTATGCCATAGCGTTGAATTATATACCCGGGAAACCCTTTGGCTTCAGCGAACTGGGTTGGGCAGCCTTGGAGGCTTTCGGTGGTGAGCAGGGGCAGGCTGATTTTATTATTCAGGCATCAACACGTCTTACTATAGAACAGGGAATTCAACTGCACCTCTTTGGTTGGCCGTGGCTGCATGCTCTTGACGATAGTGATTCCATTGGCCTCATAAAAAGAGATGGCACCGAAAGGTTAGGTTATCTGGTGTGGCAGGAGTTGTCGTCCCGCAGCAAATGATGTCCTGAAATATCATATTGAACAGGGGTTAAGAATGGCTGTTCCACCTGGCTAAATCCGTATTGGTAGATATAGCATTATCAAATTCGGTTGACTTTTCAAAACCTAGATGCTATATAAGGCAATTGTCTATTTCATTTCGTTGCAGTAACTTTTGGAGGTGATAACATGAGCATGATGACAGGGAAAGAATATCGGGAGAGCCTTAGGAGGCTTAAGCCGGAGATATATTACTTGGGCGAGAAAATTGAAAGTGTGGCTGACCACCCAGCCTTTGTGCCGCACGTGAATGCGGCAGCACTGACCTATGATATGGCATTAGCGCCGGAGTTCGAAGAGTTATTATCAGCCAAGTCACATCTCACAGGAGAGAAAATCAATCGCTATGCTCACATTCATCATAGTCATGATGACTTGGTGAAAAAGGTAAAGATGCTGCGTGCTCTAGGGCAACAGACGGGTAGCTGCTTCCAGAGGTGCGTTGGTCATGATGGGCTGAATTCTGTATATTCGATTACATATGACATAGATCAGAAGATTGGGACAGACTACCATAAGCGTTTGGTCAGCTTGCTCAAAGAAGTGCAATCTAAAGACCTGATGATTTCAGGAGCTATGACCGATGTCAAGGGAGACCGCCGCCTGTCACCGAGCCAGCAGAAAGACCCTGACCTTTATGTGCACATGGTGGAAAAGAAAAAGGATGGCATTGTGGTCAGCGGTGCCAAAGCCCATATTACGGGTGCAGTCAATTCCCACGGACATTTGGTTATGCCCACGGCTGCCATGAAAACGGAAGATGCTGACTATGCCGTCTGTTTCTATGTACCTGTGGATGCCCCGGGGGTAATTCATATCTTTGGTCGGCAGACCAACGATACGCGAAAATGCAATTGCTTTCTTGACCAAGGTAATGTGGACTACGGCATTGTGGGTGGTGAGGCTCTGATAGTCTTTGATAAGGCGTTTGTTCCCTGGGAGCATGTCTTTATGTGTGGGGAATATGAGTTTGCCTATGAGTTAGTGGAGAGGTTTGCTACTGCCCACCGCCAGAACTACGGCGGTTGTAAGACTGGCCTGGCAGACGCGCTAATCGGTGCCACATATGCTCTGTCGCAAGTCCAGGGCACTGACAGGGCTTCACACGTCAGAGATAAACTGGTTGAGATGGTACATCTCACAGAGACGCTTTACTGCTGCTCCATAGCCTGTTCCTGTCAGGGTTATGCTTTGCCAGCTGGCTCATACATGGCTGACCCTCTGCTGGCGAATGTCACTAAATTGAATGTAACACGCCACATTTATGAGATCGCTAGGCTGGCTCAGGATATCACTGGAGGCATGTTGGCGACCGCACCGTCGGAGATGGATTGGAAAGACCCACAAGTGGGTAAGTATGTGGA
>CP070642.1:589658-593028 GCA_020354105.1 Chloroflexota bacterium
AAGGGGGTGGTGATACTGGCTAGCAGCGATATGACTCATTACGAGCCTCATGAGACCGCCCAGAAGAAAGATAGACAGGCTATTGATGCCATACTGGATTTGAATGAAGACGAGCTATTGAGACGAGTTGACGAGTTCGACATATCCATGTGCGGCTATGCGCCGGTGGTCAGCCTTATCTCTGCGGCTAAGGAATTGGGGGCTGAAAAGGCGGAACTGGTCAAGTACCAGACGAGCGGCGACACTTCTGGGGATTATAGCAGTGTTGTGGGCTATGCTGGGATACTAGTAAAATAGGGACGGGTTTTGGCGATATGGCAAAAAAGAACAGCCCGATGACGGAACTGGCACGAAAGGCGGTGGAAAAATATGTCCGCGATGGCAAGGTTTTCAGGCCAAGAAAGCTTACCGCCGAGATGAAGTCGAAGGCTGGCGTTTTTGTGTCCATCAAGAAACACGGTGAATTAAGGGGTTGTATTGGCACTTTTGCGCCAACACGAACCAATGTGGCAGGGGAAATCGTAGCCAATGCCATAAGCTCAGCTACGCAGGACCCCCGGTTCATGCCGGTAGAGGTTTCTGAGCTGGATGACCTCGAATACAGCGTGGACATTCTTACTGAACCGGAGCCGGTGCGAAAAGTCGACCAGCTTGACCCGAAGAAGTATGGTGTAATCGTGGAATGCGGTTTCAGGCGCGGGCTGTTGCTGCCTGACCTTGAGGGTGTGAATACCGTCGAGGAGCAAATAGGAATTTGTCAGGCTAAGGCTGGCATATCAGTCGGAGAGCCGATAAGGGTGTATCGCTTTCAGGTAAAAAGATACAATTGACATAATGGCAAATATCTGCTAGTTTTTGGACGAGGAGAAGAAGTAGTATGAGATTGATGGTTATTGGTGTTGGCGATTGCGGCTGCAGGCTGGCTCGTGAGTTTGCCGAGTTGAATAAGACGGCAAAGAGTGAGGGGCACAGCAACATAATCACCTGCGCCTATGCGGTAAATAATGACCAAAAACTTTTGACTGAGGTGACCAGGTCCGGAGGGGACTGGCTGAGACCCGTGACAGTTCACGGGGTTCTGGCTGGTGAATCAACCGAAGCTGGTGCCAAGCTAATGCGTCATGAGAGCGAGCGGGTGATGTTGGCTATGAGGCTTGGTGCCTTTGTCAATACGGATGCCTTTCTGTTTGTAGCCAGTACTGCTGGCAGCCTCGGTTCCGGGGGAGTCCCTGTAATGATACAGCTGCTCAAGGAGCGTCATATAGACAAGCCGGTCTATGCGCTTCTGGTTTTGCCTTTTGACGCTGAGTTAGATGACCCACAGCGTGTTCGCAACACTGCTCTATGCCTGAAGTCCATCGAGAAGGTGGCAGATGCCGTGATTTTGGCGGATAACGGGGGTTTGGGGATGCTGGGGAATATAGCACCACCTCAGAAGATGGGTGCCTTGAATAAAGAGTTAGTGGCACCGTTCTATGACCTACTGTGCTCGGGCGAGATGACTGGTTCAAAGTCAATTGTTGGCAAGGTGCTCGATGCCGGCGATATAGCGCAAACCCTTATTGGTTGGACGGCGATAGGTATAGGCAAGGTAAAGATGTCATCATCAAAACTACCGTGGAAAAAAATACCGGGCTTCGAGGAGAAGAGCTCGGAATCGTTAAAAGCCCTCGAAGCCATGAATCTGGCTTTGATGCGATTGTCGGTTGACTGCAAATTGGAGGATGCCGGCAGAGCCCTGTATCTTCTTTCGGCACCGGCTGGTAAAGCTAGCATCGACATGATTAAGGACTTAGGTAATCGCTTGCGGGAGTTGGCGCCGCATTCTGAAATAAGGGATGGTAGTTTCTACGGGGACAAAAATTTCACTAAAGTCACTGTAATAGTATCAGAGTTGATTTACGTGGACAGGATCAGGAACTATTACGACAGGGCAGCCAGAATGACCAGGGTGGCGACGGGCGAGGAAAAGACGGATTTAGCCTGACCCTTTTCGACCTGGATGGGCTGGAAGCGAAGAGGAAAGAAGTTCCTGTGGCGGATGATGAGCACTTTCAGGATATGCCCCTGGCAGCCAGAATGAGACCGCGTAATTTTGCTGAGTTCGTGGGGCAGGAGCATCTGGTGGGTGAGGGGCGGACGCTGAGGAAATGCTTCGATTCAGACCAGTTACCTTCGATGCTTTTTTGGGGACCACCGGGCAGCGGCAAGACTACCTTGGCGTATGTTATTGCCAGCGTTACCAAATCACATTTCAGCCCATTGAGTGCTGTCAGCGCGGGTGTAGCTGATTTAAGGCGTATTGTGGAAGAGGCAAGGCGCAGACGTAAGCTGTCAGGACAGCGAACCGTCATGTTTATCGATGAAATTCACCGATTTAATAAGACTCAGCAGGATGCCGTATTACCATATGTGGAAAACGGCGTGGTGATTCTCATCGGTGCCACCACGGAAAACCCTTCCTTTGAGGTTATATCAGCGCTGCTTTCCAGATGCCGGGTATTTACCCTTAATTCACTGACTGATGAACAGGTACGTCTCATTGTGGAACGAGCTATAAGCGACGAGGATAGAGGGCTGGGAAAGTTGAAGGTGGAGCTTCCTGAAGATGCTCTGGATCATCTTGTCGTTATGTCTAACGGCGATGCTCGAGTGGCGCTCAATGCTTTGGAGATGGCAGCGCAAGCCACTGAGCCAGATGCTGATGGGTATCGGCGGCTCAACCTTAAGACCATTGAGGAAGCGTTGCAGCATCGGGCTTTGCTTTATGACAAGGGCGGCGACCAGCATTATGACCTGATATCGGCGCTCCATAAGTCGCTACGCGGCTCTGACCCGGATGCGGCTTTATACTGGCTGGGACGAATGCTCGAGGCGGGTGAAGACCCTCTTTATATTGCCCGGCGACTGGTGCGCTTCGCTTCTGAGGACGTGGGCATGGCTGACCCTCAGGCATTGATGGTAGCTGTGGCGGCGCAACAGGCAGCCCACTTCATAGGCATGCCAGAAGGCAACCTGGCTCTGGCTGAGGCGGTAACCTATCTGGCTACGGCGCCAAAAAGTAATTCCCTGTATGAAGCCTACTCTAAGGTACAGCAGGATGTTGAGCAAAGTCGTAATGAGCCGGTGCCGCTTCACCTGCGTAATCCGGTGGCCAAGTTAATGCGCCAGCTCGGGCATGGAAAGGGTTACAAATATGCCCACGATTACCCGGGCCACTTCGTTGAACAACAGAACCTGCCGAACCAGCTTAAGGGGAAGCGCTACTACTCGCCCAGTGACCAGGGCTATGAGAAGGAAGTGCGTTCCAGGCTTAAGGCCTGGTGGGACAGTAAACGGGGGAAAAAAGACTGAGACAGGAAGCCGTATC
>CP070642.1:593128-597638 GCA_020354105.1 Chloroflexota bacterium
CATCTTTAACCCTTTCGCCCAGGCAATATACCACCCTTCCGTCGTCAAGGCTTTCAAGATACTGTTCCACCGTTCTGATCATGTAATCACCTCCCGATAACGATTATTTATTTTCCGAGATGGCGCAGTGATTTTAAGGTTATCCTACGATGACCAATTTTCCGGTTATTAGGCCACAAATTATCAAAATATATAATGCGGTAATAAAGAATAATGAAGAAAGAACTGCAGCCTTGTAATATTTGACATAGCCTGATAAAGTTTTTGGCCAAAAAAGGAAATAAATGGGTAAAGAACGCTTGGCTGCCTCGTAATGCTTCCTGCCCCAGTCTTTGAACCAGGCTCCATAGACTGCATACGATAACACAGCTATTGACACGATGAATATTGAATGAATGAACACCTTCACTTTAAGCTACTCCCCCAGTTTATCCGAATAACTGCCATACCACACGGTCTCTCCATGTAGCTGAAAGCCGATTGATTAGAGACCTGCTATTGCGGTTTCTGTATCAATTCAAAAATGGCGCCGCCGGCTCCACCGGCGTCAAGGTAGGCAAAACGGCCTGGGTCATGAATGAAGAGCTTGACTCCCTGGGAGACCAGATTCTTGACCTCCGTGTCCACATCATCAACATAGCAGCCGATGTGATGTAATCCCTCTCCCCATGTATCCAGGAAGCGGGATTGAAATATCCGCCCCTCGATACACTGGACAAGCTCAATCTCCACCGGGCCGACATACGCGAAAGCCATTCTGACTTTCCAGGGTCGGCCTTTGGCGTCAACCCCACCGTTCTCCCGATAGGTCCATGGCTCTATGCCATACAGTCTTGACCAGGCGTCAACAGTCTTATCGATGTCCTTCACCGCATAACTAATCTGGCCGATTGCCTTCATTTTGAATCGACTGGTATCACCATCCAATTATGCCACCTCCTTTGCAGCTTTACCGGCTGCTTGCCTACCACAGTTTACCTTTGGTTTTGATCTGATTTCTCCAGACATCCCAATTTGGCACCTGCAAGTCCTCGGCCGTGTCAAAAATGCCCAGTGGCTTGCCTTCGGGCTTTTCCGGCTCAGGCCATTTCTCTGCCTGTTGGGCAATCATTTCCATGTGGTGGTCGGTATCTCCCAGATAGAGCTGGCAGACCTTGCCCCTCTTGGTATGCAGGGGCAGTACGCCATCCTGTGAAGTGAAGCCTACACCAGCCAGGACCTGATGAGCCTGCCAGTGAGCATCTACAATAGCCTCATTAGCCCGTGCTTTGGTCATAGCCACTTCGAGGTCGCAGGGCATGTCCTGGCTAAGCATCCAGGCTGCCTGATAAACAAGGTTTCTGGTGCCCTGCACATCGGCAAAGGCCATGATGCAGTACTCCTGAACCCAGTTGTGAATACCGATTGGCATCTCAAACTGTACCCTTGTCTTGGCGTGGTCTATGGCCAGTTCCATAGCCTTCTCGCCGGAACCTACCATCTGAGCGCTGAGCAGCACGGCTCCTATTTTCAGAGCCTTATCCAGCGGTGCCCAGCCATCATGGAGCTTGCCCACGATATTTTTCTTGGGAACCATTACCTTATTAAAGGCCACCTCGCTCTGTTTATTGTCGCCGGCGGTGGTTCTAAGTGGGTTATAACTTATCCCCGGGCTTTTAGCATCAACCAGGAAAAGGGTGATACCCTCCTCGGCTCGTTTATCCTTCTTAGTCCTGGCAGCAACCAGTATTTGGTCGGCGATGTGAGCATCATGTACAAAAAGTTTGGTGCCGCTGAGACAGTAGTCATCGCCCTCGCTGGTAGCCGGCATGGTTATCCCCTCGGCAACCCAGCCTTTGCCGTCCCAGCTGGCTTCGGGTTCAGTCAGGGCAAGAGCAAGGATTAGCTCGCCGTTGACTATCTTCGGCAGCATATTAGCTTTTTGTTCCTCGCTGCCTGCATGCAGAATGGTCAGTCCGCAGAGAACCACCGTGGAAAGGTGGGGACTGGGGAAAAGAGCCCTGCCCATCTCCTCGTAGAGTATAGCCATGTCCAATATGCTCATTTCGCTGCCGCCGTACTTCTCCGGATAGACAAGACCCAGCCAGCCCAGCTCAGCCGCCTTTTTCCATAGTTCAGGAGAATAGCTGGAATCACTAGCCTCCGTCTCTCTTACCAAACGCTCGGGACACTCGTTATCTAGAAAATCTCGGGCTGATTTCTTAAGCATCTTCTGTTCTTCGCTAAGCTCAAAGTTCATGATATTTCGCTCCTTTTAAGAGATAATAACTAACGCCAATATACAGCTCTAGGCTTTTTCTTTTTCCTGTAGTGCTTTCATTATCACCGGGTTCAGCTTGGCGGGTATCCTGGGCAAGCCAAGCACCCTCGCCGCCAGCACAATCTTAATGGCTTCCATAGTTCCGGCGTAGTGATAGCTTCGGGTAACCTGCCACCTGCGCTCAATGGAGCCGCGGAGTTTAGCATATTTTGAGCCTATTTTGAGCTGGCCATACATACCAAGTATATTCATTCTTATCACCGGATGAGTGAGACCATTTATCCTGGAGAAAAGTCCGGTCAGGTCGAAGTCCAATGGACCTAACCTTTTTCTCTCGCCGAATCTCCAGGCGGTACGCCAGGCTGCCAGCCTCAGCACTTCGATATCAATAGCCATCTTAGCTATTGCTTTCCGCACCTCCGGGTCCTTGATTAGCGGCTTTCCGTTTCGCTTGGTCTCCTTGCAAAACTGTACAAGCTCCTCTAAGTCCCGCTTGGCGTTGGCTGCCCCGGTAGTGTTAGACCTTTCAAACTCAAAGGTGGCCATGACGTGATAGAAGCCCTGGTTTATCTGACCGATGATGGCATCGTCTCCTACTGTGACATTATCTAAGTAGAATATGTTGGCTCTGTAGCCACCCATGCACGGCAGTGCGGCAACGGTGACCCCGGGGGTGTCAGCGGGGAAACAGAAAAGCGTGAGCCCCCTGTGCTTCGGTATAGTGTCCGCAGTTCTGGCTTCAACGTAAAGGAAATCCGGCTTGTAGCCGCCGGTGATATAGATTTTCTGCCCGTTTATGACCCACTTATCACCGTTCTTTATGGCGCGCGTCTGCTGATTGGCTTCGTCTGTACCAGCCTCTGGTTCAGTGAAGCATTCATACCACACTTTCTCGCCGCTGGATATCTCAGGCAAGAACTTCTTCTTCTGCTCTTCAGTGCCAAAGAGGTGTAAGCCAGGTCCGCAGATGTGTAAGCCTATACCATTGGGCCACGATATTCCCCAGTATCCCTCTACCTCGTTGGCAACCCCGACCTCCAGGTGACCGAGACCCAAGCCGCCGGTCTCTTTGGACCACCCCGGGGTCAGATAGCCTTTCTTCCCCGCCTTTCTCTGCAAGCCCATCCAGAAATCCTGCAGTTCCTTGCTTACCGCCGGAACTTCAGAGACATCTTCCGGCAGCTCATTGGCATAGAAATCGTGGAGCTCCTTTCTCAGTTTTTCCTGTTCCTCAGTGAAGCCAAACTCCATGTTCAGTCCTCCTTTTAAAATATTTAGATTACTATGTTATCAATCATGCATAGGCATGAAAGTGACCTGCCTCTTGGTTGTTCTAACACTTGAAACAACACGGACTATTGTTCGTTTTGCTTAAACCACTTAAATCGATTTATTGTGCCAGATAATATAGGCCTCTCCGTCATAGGCGCTAACGAAAATCTTCTCTGTTCTGGCAGCCAGGGTTTTAAGAATATCTGAGTTGATTTTTTGCCCATCAGAGAGGATATACTTATCGTCAGGCAGAGAAGTCATAGCACCGATTAAGTGCCATGCCGTTTCAGCGCCATAAATAGCCACCTTGATCTCATCGTTTGAACGTTGACCGCCGAGAAGAAAAGTGTAAACCTCTTTTTGGAATGTTACGATATGCGACTTTCGACGTTGTAGCCATGGGGCACTAGGATGAGCTGCTGCATTCTCTGATATACAAATATGTTCAGGGCTCGCTTCCAGGAACGAACGTATAGTATCGAATAAATATGAGTGAAGTGTATTTACAGGTATTAGGATTGATGGTACACCATCTTCTGGGGTCAATCTATGCCACTTAGACTCGGGAGGCGGAGGTATTATCCAACCTGATTCGAAATCATTTATCTTTTCTAAGTTCGCCTCTTCAGGTAATGCGGTGGCACATTGACCTGTCTCCAGATCAAGATACTCCAAAATGTATTTGGAGAGTGTAAGCCCGTGTGTCAAATGTCCTCGAATGTATTTCAGGGCCGCAGCACCCAAAACGATCTCTTTATACTCTTTCATTGAGAGGTCCCAGTTATACCTGTCAGGCGCTATTCTGCCATCTGGAAATAAATCCCCGGTTTGACCTGGGTCTTACTCGATAACACCGCTTGCTTTACCACCGCGGAAGGCGGGAGGTCCAAGCATCTGACCTCCGTCGACGATGACGGTCTCGCCGGTTACATATTGAGCCAGGTCGGAAGCCAGGAAGAGAACGACTCCGGCCACATC
>CP070642.1:597738-600515 GCA_020354105.1 Chloroflexota bacterium
CTTGCTGGATGTATGTGTTCGGTGGAGTTGAAGGTGGAGATTGTCCACCGAAGATAAAGCTGCCACCAAACCAGTGAGATGTTTCTCCTTGCGGGCCTGTGCCAATAGCGTAGAGGATTGCACCTATGAAAATTATGATAGTTATCAGTAGAAGATAACGACCAACCTGATTCGTGGGCTGGGGTGTTATCATTGGCTGTCTGGTTTTTTTATATTGACGGGTTGCCGTGACTTTCTTGGCTGGGGGCTCTGCTGGTGGTTGTATTTGAACGTTTAATTTTTTGCCGCAGTGTGTGCAAAGCCCGGTGGATGTTTTAATAGCATTACCACAGTGGCGACATCTGTATTCGAAGTATTGTCCACAGCTATTGCAGAACAGTTGCCCTACGGGTATTTGAGTGCCACATTTTGGACATGGGAAAGCTTGTTGCAATTTATACTCCCTATTCCCTTCCATAATATATATTATCGTATATTAGCGTATTGTCAAAATTTTGCTATGGCGGCTAATCTAATTATGTAACCAATTGAATTAAGACGTTTTGGAGCGGGTAACCCGAAGTTTAGTCTCCGCATAATTCTCTTTATTTCGCAAGCAGGCATCGTATAGTACTTATGTCTTTTCGCTTCTTGGTACCTAAGTGTTCCTATGAAACAGTACAAATTCATCATGTTCCGCTGATTATCCTGTGCGAAAATAAAAATGTAATCGGCGCGACGACCAGGAGCCACAATTTAAGGTCAGGAGGGAGAAATGAGAAGGAGTAGAAAGTTTTTGGCTATCCTGAGGGATGACAAGAAGCTGTTGGGAATGTTTGGGGGTATAGTTATTGACCTTGCCGTTCTGGTGGCTATTGTGGTCACAGCCTGTGTGTGGTATTTACCATAACTGTAGAATACAATTAGTTAGGATAAGTTAAGAATAACATGGTCAAAGAGCTTGCAAGTGTTATTGGTGGCTTACTGGTCATAGCCCTGATCTTTTGGGCTTTTGTCTGGCAATTAATGTGATATTGATTTCGTTGGCTGCTGTGCCCTAGGACAAGGGCTTGCTTCAAATTCTTCTGTAACTCCTGTAATTCAGCCTGGTATTTTCTGTGGAATCACTTCCTTCTGTGAGTACGCTTGTAGTTGATATGTGTTGAAGCCGTGGCGGGAGCGTATGGGAGTCGAACCCACCAGAGACATTTTTGATGCCTCTCGACGGATTTGAAGTCCGCGAAGCCCACCGGGACCCAAACGCTCCCCAATTTGTATCTTGTCTGTTGCCTGATGATACAGCTAACATGATACCAGATTGGTGGAGAGTAATGAAATCATTCTGTATGATTTGCAACATCTTCTCTCTGTGTAAATTTGCTATAATTTTGCCACGTTCTGATTTAGATTTGGGTATCGGTAGATATGGGTGAAGCCTCCTCCTCTTCCCACAATCCGCGGTTAAGCGGGTCAAGCCGGTTGCAAAGGGCGCGCCGCATACAAGCTATGAGAAAGGCTTTTAATGTGGTTAGGAAAAGGCAAAGGGCAAATATCCGCAGTATACCAGACCTTGAGAACCGGAAGAAAAGGCTACGGCAGACTCGTGAGAATTCTGTTGGGAATGAGGCACTTCTAACCCAGGCAATGGAGCACTTGAGCCAAAACGGCATAAAAGTGTACAGAGCAGATAGTAAGGAGGAGGCAATAGAGCTGGTCATCCGGGAGATTAGCGATAGCAAACTGATAGTCAAGTCGAAATCGAACTTGACTAAGGAAATTGGTTTGACCGAAGCTCTGGAACTGGTTGGCATCGAGATTATAGAAACCGATATCGGGGACAGGATAATACAGCTTTGCGGTGATGCGCCATCGCATCCTACAGGACCGGCCAGTCATCTTACCAGGCATGACATCGCCAAAATCCTCTCCGCTCATTTTGGTAAAAAGGTACAGCCGACTGCCCGGGTGATAGTTGGACTGATTAGGGATGAGATATCTGAGTATGTAGGTAAAGCCACAATAGGTATCACGGGCGCTAATGCTATTGCTGCCGAAGAGGGAGCCATACTCTTGGTGCATAACGAAGGCAATATCTTAAAGGTAGCCATGCGTCCTGAGAAACATATAGTTTTTGCCGGGATAGATAAGATATATCCTAATATTGAAGAAGCCCTGCATATGCTGAGACTCCAGACATTTTATGCCACGGGCTCTTTGATGACATCGTTCATAAATATAATCAGCAGCACGAGTCAGACTGCTGATATTGAAAAGCAGTTAATACCAGGTGTACATGGCCCCAAGGAACTCTGTCTGATTCTGGTTGATAATCACAGAGGCGATATAGCCAAAAGTGAGTATAAGGAGTTGCTATATTGTATAGGCTGTGGCAAGTGCCTATTAGTCTGTCCGTCTTATGGAGTCTATGGTAATAGATTTAGTGTCGATAGCCATCTGGGTGGAAGGGGATTAGTCTATTCTTCCCTAAACGGAGAGGCATCTACTGAGGCTGATGAACCTCTCGACCTGTGCCTGAGCTGTAAGAAGTGCCAGCAGAACTGTCCTCTAGCTATAGACATTCCCTCTATGGTTACCAGTCTGCGTTTAGAAAAGCGTAAGAAGGTGCTGGGGCCGCATCTGCAGACTGCCTGTGATTTTGTGAGGGCACATATAGAATGGATAGGCAATGCCATATGGCTGGAGATGTTGCTGCTGGTTTCGAGATTATCATCGTCTTCAGATAGCGATTAGCTGTCTTTCTGCCTTCGCCTTCATTCTTGGTGGATGGGCAACTCTAC
>CP070642.1:600615-605135 GCA_020354105.1 Chloroflexota bacterium
TAGCCAATAAAGCCTTCTACATATTGATGCAGCCAGTTCCCGGGTTGGAGCTTGTCTATACTGAAGTAACTGAGATGCTGGGCACTTATATAAAGGTGTCTCTTTATTCCGCATTAGTTCTGACTTTACCGTTTATTGTTTATCAGGCGGTGATGTTTGTTCGCCCAGCCCTGACGAGGAAGGAAAGGAATTATCTATATATAATGTTACCATCAGTATTTCTGCTCTTCGCTGCAGGTGCAGTATTCGCCTATTTTGTCCTGCTTCCGCCAGCGCTGAAATTCCTGTTCACTTTCGGAAGTGATATTGCGACGCCAATGATAAGGGTAGAAAACTATGTCTCAGTATTGACCAAGCTTATCTTCTGGATTGGTTTGTGCTTTGAAATACCCTTGGTCATGTTTTTTCTAACCAAAATTGGCGTCCTTAAGCCGGAGTGGCTGTCAAAATATCGTCGTCTTTCCTATATTTTGGCTTTTGTATTGGGTGCTATTATTACCCCAACCTTTGACCCTCTTAATCAGAGCCTGGTAGCTGTGCCCATCATTTTGTTGTATGAATTCGGTGCCTTATTATCCAAGTTAGCCCGGCGGCAGAAAACTAATATAGTTGCAAGTGCTGATTGATGCAGCAGGGGGGACATTTTCTCATGGGTGTAAAGAGTACCGTCGGCAACCTTAATTCTCACCAACATTAAAAAGCCAAGGCACATGGTGTCAGATTATGATCTTATCTTGAAGTTGGAGTTGTAGCCTTTCGCATTATCTATGCAGTAGGCATAGATTCCAGTCGGAGTTGTGTTTTCTCTAGGTTCTCGGCTCTTTAGGTGTGGATGGGCGGATGAGCAAGACGGGTTGCGCTGACTGTTCCACAATTCTATTGGCTACACCTCCATAAACCCAGCGGCTTACTCCGCTGCGTCCGTGGGTAGTCATGACTATCAGGTCAACCTTCTCCTTTTGGGCTGCTTGCATGATGCTATCTGCTATCCTACCGAGTTCGCCTGGTATGACTTGTGATTTTACTATCAGCCCCTTTTTCCCCAGCTTGGTTTTTATCTTGTTAAGATATTCTGAGGCCTGCTTTTGAGTCTCTGCCCAAAGCGCATCTCGGTGTTTTTTCCAAGTTGGGTTGATGGGGCGGTCTCCATAAGAAGGTACCAGTGGAGGCTCGCTGACTGTAGTTAGTACAATCTCTGTCTTAGTTCCCTTTGTCAGTTCCTCTATGGAAGGATTGGGGGCTTCGGCGAAAGGCGAGCCATCTAGAGGAATCAGGAACTTTTTCAGTTCTGCATGAGATACTTTCGGTGCTTTTGACTTTATCAGTAACACTTGAGCGCAGGTGCTGTAGAGCACATTGCGAGCCACACTTCCCAGCACCCAGCGCTTAATTCCAGAGTATCCGTGTGTGGAGATTATTATAAGGTTAATATTGCTCTTGTCGGCAAAGCTAACAATCTCATCTGCTACGTTGCCATAGGCAATAGCCGTAGATGCTTTTATGCCCTGTGACTGTAGTTCCTTTGCGTTGAGTTCCAGGTAAGCTTTCATGGGGCGGTCCAACCGTTCTACAGAAGCAATGCTAACTGTAAACAGTATTAATTCACTACCCTTGGTTTTAGCAATGGTCTTAGCGTATGGGATGGCTCGTTCTGCCAACTCAGAGCCATCTAGGGGGACAAGCACCCTTAGGTATGCCATTATGCCTCCTTAATACTGATGTGTATTGCATTATAGCTTTATGGAGGTTACTCTGGCAACAGTCTTTGTAGAGCCTATTTTGGGGTGGGTAGTCGTGTGCTAAAATTCAGTCGTGGATAACCCAGTCTGTGTCTGAGGTTGAGTCTAGCGTTGTGGATGTTTGGGATTTATGGCATATCAAAGGAATCGTACTGCGGGAATGAGGTAATAGCATTCCATATGGATAGCTATGCTGGCAATTCGATGGTTATCCTCGACCCTTTGCCTGGTTCAGATTGCACTGTTAGCTTGCCACCAATAAGCTGAGATCTCTCTTGCATGCCGGCCAGTCCGAGCTTGCCATCCCTGGCCAAATTTCCAATTTTCTCGGGAATTTTGAATCCCTTGCCGTTATCACAGACAGTTATTCTCGTTGTACTGTTACCGAAATCAATAGTAATCTCAGCCTTTGTTGCCCCGGAATGCTTCCATGCGTTTCTCAGCGATTCTTGAGCAATGCGAAAAAGTACCAGCTCTACATCTGTAGACAAGCGGCGCTCTTTGCCGAGCAAATTAACTTTTATCTCTATCCCTGAATATGATGCTACGTCTGAGGCTAGCCATTCTAGCGCTGGCAGCAGACCAAGGCGGTCTAATGCCGCCGGACGTAAATCCTGGCTTAAACGGCGTACACCCTGGATAATGCCATTGGTCTGTTGCCACAGTTCCTCCAATCGGCTACGGTGTTTCTTTGATAATTTCTCCTTACTGGCTAGAGTATCCAAACTACGAGAGAGCACAACCAGAGCCTGAATGGTTTCGTCATGCAATTCGTGTGAAATACGCCTTCTCTCCTCTTCTTGGCCTTTAGTAACCTGCGTTAAGTAGTGGCGTAGGTTCTCCTGCATCCTTTTTTGTTCGGTGATGTCCCTGGCAATATGTTGAAAGGCTGCTGGTGTGCCATTGCTAAAAACTAGGCTAGTTGCTAACTGGACGAACGCTTCGCTCCCGTCCTTTCTTTTCAGGCGTTGCTCATAGGGTTGTTCAATAGGTTCGTTTGCCAGCAACTTGTGCCGAATCTGTCCGGCTAATTTAAGGTTTTCGTCATATAGGAAACTCCTAACGTTCATTTTTGTAAGCTCTTCAGTGCTGTACCCAGTGAGCTTTTCGGCTGCTTTATTAACTACAGTTATATTACCATCAAGGTCATGAAGCCATATGGCATCGTGGGCATTCTCAAATAGCTGTCGATATCTCTGTTCAGATATCTGCAGCTCTTGGTGAGTCGCTTCTAGACGCATACGATAATCTCTTTCTTTGCGGAGAGAGGCAAAACTAATAGCTAGAACATTGCCGATGATAAAAACGGCACTCATTTCAAAAGTCGCGTCTAGTGGAGTGGGCGAGATAAAAACGGCACGAGGGAACATGCAGGCAAGGGCGATTAATGAAGTGATGAAAGCTCCTATCCAACCATACAGAAAACCAGCCCAAACTACAATCGCTAAATAGAAGATTCGTTCAAATGAGTGCCGACTCAGACCGAGGTCTGATATCATGCGAGCTAGCACCCCGGGATATTCTTGGGCTTCCCTATAATGTATAAGCGTGATAAGGAGAAGCAGGCCAAAGATGAACCAGAAGCCTGGTCTACCGACGATTCTTTTAAGCCAGCTTTTCAGCGAATATTGCGCCACATTCAAATCTCAAGCGCCATGAAGCTCCTGTTTTCAGGGTATATCGTGGAGAGTAACCCAACCTTCTTTTAAGGCGCGTATTACAGCTTCGGTCCTCGAGCTAACCTGCAGTTTATTAAACACATGGCCTAAGTGAGCTTGGACAGTACGCAGACTAAGACAGAGCTGGTCGGCGATATCCTGATTGCTCAGGCCTCTGGCTGCCAATTTCAAGACATCCATCTCTCGGCGGCTCAGAAGCTGCGATGGTCCTTGTCTTTCGGCCTCGCCTGTGGGGGGAACAAACCGGTTTAAAACCTTACGAGCAACCGCAGGATGAAGAACTGACTCTCCAGAATACACATGCCGTACAGCTTCGATGAGTTCATGCCCACGCACACTCTTGAGCAGGTAACCAGCAGCCCCTGCTTCCAGAAGGCTGAAAACAAATTGATCATCATCATACGCACTGAGAATCAGTACGGCTATGCCAGGATAAAGTGTTTTAATCTGTTTGGTAGCTTCAATGCCATCGACATTGGGCATGGCAATATCGATTATAGCTACATCTGGTTTGGCGCTTCCGGCTAGTTTCACGGCTTCTTCACCATCACAAGCCTCAGCAACTACTGTCAAGTCTGGTTCCTGCTCCAAGAGCTGGCGCGTACCATCACGTACTACAGCATGGTCATCAGCGATCAGAATCTTGATTTTGTCCAAGTCACCACCTCCGTTAGGAGTTGCCTTTATCATACACCCTCTTAGCCAGGGTATCAACATCAAATTGAGGTAAAGCTAAGTGAGAACCCGGGCATTGTAATTAGGTAGAAATACCTAATTTCAATGGTGCTACTGCGAGTATAAACTTCTATTCTAGTAGGTTGAAAAGCAGGCATTACAGCGGAAGCTAGCCTCGCAGCGACATAGTAAACTTATGTTCGAGCAAGAGGAAGCATACATTATGGAGTGGGAGATAATAGGTGTCATTATACTTGCTGTAGGTGTGGGGCTAACTGTTAAGGAATTTTTAAGTAGGCTGGCAGCACGTAAAAGAGAGGCTGGTAAAGCAGAAGCCAAGCCGTATGCTGCTGCGAAAGAGTTGAAGAAAAGAGTAAAATAGCGCGAACTTGAGAATCCATAGTTCTAGGTGAAATGCAACTAGAAA
>CP070642.1:605235-608685 GCA_020354105.1 Chloroflexota bacterium
AACGGAGTTGCGCAGAATGAGAGGATATCAAGTCCGGTATTTACGTAAAAACTATATCCAGAAAAGAATGATGATTGAGTTCCGCCAAAAGTTAATGTTCCGATGCCATAGGAACGGACTCGTTTACCTATTCCTGAAACCAACTTGATGTCTGACTCTTGAAATTGCTGTCCAAATGCTTCCGACACAGAAAATACCCGTCGGTTTGTAACAGCATAATAGGTTTTTTGCTTTTTCCATCTTTTATAAATGAAGCGGCCAAAGATAAAATATAGCCCAGCAACCACAAAAATAAGGCCGAATAGCGGGAAAATAATGCCTATCCATCCGGGAGTGTCATTGGGTATCATGAATAGCACTGATAATTCCCAATAAATGGCAATCCTCCCCAGAGTAGGCTAAATGGTACAAGGAAGATATCCGCAGCAGTAAAAATCACATTTGAATCGGGCTGACCCGACCATAAAATTTTCTCGCCTGACAATAGGTGTTCTCGTAATTTCTGATGTATATCTTGATACTGCATGGTTTTAAATATATAACTTTTCAAATACTAAAGCAATATCAGGGTTATTTTACAAGGCAAAGCCGGGAATAATGACCAGGGCAGAAAGAGATTAGATTCAGCCTGCTAGGGTTTCCCTGATTGCCTGTTCTATCTTATCTATGTTTGGAATCACGACTTCCTCCAGCGTCGGTGCGAAAGGTACAGGCACACCTGGATTTCCCAGACGAACGGGAGGTGCTTTCAAGTGATGAAAGGCTTTTTCTGTGACTCTGGCGACTATCTCACCCTGGATGCCGCAGCTCAGATAAGCTTCGTCCACCACTACCAGACGGCCAGTCTTTCTGACCGAATCCAGGATGGTTTCCTCGTCCAGAGGAGCCAGGGTGCGAGGGTCGATGACCTCTACAGCCATGCCTTCCTTCTCCAAACGTTTTGCCGCCTCAATGGCATAATGCACCATGACTAGCGTAGCCACCACCGTAACATCTCGTCCTTGTTTCTTTACCTCGGCTTTGCCGAAAGGTATGGTGAAGTCGGCATTGTAATATTCGGTAGGTACCTCCCATCGGGTTCGGTATAGAATCTTCTCCTCAAAGAAGAGCACCGGGTTATCTTGCCTCAAAGCGGTCTTCATCAATCCCTTGGCATCCGCTGCTGTGGAAGGGAGGACAACCCTCAGACCGGGGCTGTGAACAAACCAGGAGTACATGCTCTGAGCATGGTGAGACCCCGTACCCTGCCCCGCACCACAGGGCAATCTGATGACCATAGGTATTTTAACTTGACCCCCCGTCAGGTATCTAAGCATAGCAGCCTCGTGTACCACCTGGTCAACGGCACAGGACAGAAAATCTCCGAACTGCATTTCCACCACAGCTCTCATCTCACCGATGGCAGCGCCTACCGCTGCTCCCACCATGGCTATCTCGGATATGGGCGTATCCAGGACTCTTTCCGATCCGAATTTGTCCAGCAGACCGATAGTGACGCCGAAGGGCGGCGCTTTGCCTACATCCTGTCCCATGACTATGATGGAACTGTCTCTCTCCATTTCCTCCCTGAGCGCCTCATTGATGGCGCCCCTGTAACCGGGCAGCTTCTTCTGCTCCGCAGGACTCTTGGCACCGTGTTCGAAAAGTCTTCTGGGAAACATTTCTTTACTGCCTAAGCGAAAATATCGTTAAAAGCCTCTTCTTTGTCCGGATACGGGCTTTTTCTGGCGAAGTCCGCCGCCTTTTCCGCTACTTCCTTCGCCTCACGCTCCAGTCTGGCTATATCGTCCTTCCTTAGTATACCCTCGGATTCCAACTGAGACTTAAACCTCAGTATGGGGCATTTGGACCATTGGTCTCCCACTTCCTCCCTGGGACGATAATACTCAGGGTCATCGAGCAGGTGCCCAGCGAGTCTGTAGGTCTTAGCCTCAACCAGGCTAGGTCCGAGCCCGCGCCTGGCTCTTGTTGCTGCCTTGCCTACTGCCTCATATACAGAGATGACGTCGTTACCATCGACGGTGACACCTGGCATACCGTAGGCTTTAGCTCTTATGGCTACACTCTTTACAGGAATGAACTCTTCAAACCTGAGCGAGATGGCGTACATATTGTTTTCGCACAGAAAGATAACCGGCAGTTTCCAAATCGCGGCTAAATTTGCCGCCTCGTGGAAGGCTCCCTCATTACAGGCTCCTTCGCCGAAGAAGGGCAGTGTCACCTGCTTGAGCCCTCTCAATTTAAAGGCTAAAGCCAGCCCTGCGGCCACCGGGATTTGCCCACCTACTATGCCACCCATGCCAACCACGCCATGTTCAATGCTGGTTACATGGTAGGATTTGCCTTTGTTATAGCCGGTAGCCTTGTAGCAAACGTCAGCCATTATCCGGTCCGGGTCCATGCCCATGGCAACTTGTGGCCCAACACCACGGTGTGTGGTGAATACGTAGTCGCTTGGCTTCAGTGCCATACAGGCACCCACTGAGACTGCTTCCTGCCCGGTGCCGAGGGAAGGCGGTATGCCGTCGATTTCGTGATTCTCGTAAACCTCGCCCCACTTATTCTCGAGATGCCTGATAATGAGCATCCGCCTCAGCATTTCGATTTTAGTATTTCGGTCCATCTGTGCCTCGAAAATAAGTGCCTTAGAGCGCTACCGAGTTTCGGCATTTTAACATTCACTCTTGGAAAGAGCAAAAAGCTGTACATAGCGAAGTAATTGAGAACCCCGGCACAATGACTATATAATAGACGACAATCTCAAGAGGGGGTTTAGAGATGGAAGAGCGACTCATAGGCGACCTCAGCCATGTGGTAATAGCCGTTAAAGATATAGAAAAGGCTCAGAAGTTCTTTTCGGAATTCACGGGAGCCAAATTCAGAAAAATCGGTGAGAGTAAGGAAGTTGGTTTTATCAGCGTAATAGGCGACAACAGGCTGGAGATACTGGCACCGACCCGACCCGACAGCGATGTAGCAAAATTTATCGACAAGAGGGGCGAGGGTATTTATGCTGTTGGTTTCAATACTCCCGATGCCGGCAAAGCCAGAGCCAGGGCAGAAGAGATGGGAGTCCGGGTAGTTGGCGATATAACGGAGGCTGACCTCGGGGGCGGTTTGGGACACGGTCGGGGTATGAGAGAGATATGGCTACATCCCAAAGATACTTTTGGCGTATACCTCTTGCTCACTCAGCACGGCGAGTTGTGACTTCTTTGATACAAGATAGATTATTGCGAAATGTTAAACGACGGGCGGGAGTAAATGGCGGATACGGTATAACGCTATTCTTATCCATGTACTGACAAAAGGAAATTATCTATGAGGCTATTCACAGATAGCATGCTGCAACAGCAGGTAGGCAAAGCAGACGCGCAAACCACATTGGAGATTCCAACTAAAGTCTACCTCGGTATGACACCAGATTGTAATTTGTTTTGTGTTATGTGT
>CP070642.1:608785-615132 GCA_020354105.1 Chloroflexota bacterium
ATTATGATGTTGCGAAAGCGTTGTCCTTATTGTCATGGTCAAGGTGCAGCATCCGGTTCTGGAGAGATTTCTGCTCCAGCTGGGCCGTGCCCGGTGTGCAATAATAGGGGCTACAATCTGGTACCGGCTGATGCCGTTCTCTGTGGTTGCTGTCAGGGCAGTGGACATGTGCGAGCCGGTAGTGGAGGCTGGAGGCCATGTCCTGAATGCGGTGGTATCGGCTTTATGTGGTGATAACGTTAGATGAATTGCCTGGAGAATCATTGTTATGGCTGAAGTGAAAATATTATGCTGGAATGTCAATGGAATCAGGGCAATAAGTGGCAGAGGCTTTCTGGAATGGCTGCGGAAAGAGTCTCCGGATATTCTCTGTCTTCAAGAAACGAAAGCGCATCTCGAGCAGCTTGATAAAGATTTGAGTGAACCATACGGATATAACACTTACTGGAATTATCCCGAGAGGAAGGGCTATGCTGGAGTTGCCACTTTTACCAAAACTGAGCCTGTCGCTGTGAAATATGCCTTTGACGGTGCGGGTTTCGATTTGGAAGGTAGGGTTATAATAACTGATTATGGTGATTATATTCTAATGAATGTGTATTTCCCGAATGGCAAGATGGGTAAGGAGCGATTAAAGTACAAAATGAATTTCTACGAGGCTTTTCTTAGCTTTGCAGATTCTCTGAAGACAAAGTGTGCTAAGCTGATTATCTGTGGCGATTTTAACACTGCTCATAAGGCGATAGATTTGGCTAGACCGAAGGAGAATGAGCATGTCTCAGGATTCTTGCCTGAGGAGAGAGATTGGATGGACAAGTTTGTGTCTCATGGTTATGTTGATACATTTCGCCACTTCAATAGCGAGCCGAACCAATATACGTGGTGGGATATGAAGACGCGAGCTCGGGATAGGAATGTAGGCTGGAGGATTGATTATTTATTTGTAACGGAAAGCCTGTTGCCGGCAGTTTCAAGTGCTTTCATAATGTCCGAAGTGATGGGCTCAGACCATTGTCCTGCAGGAATTGTATTGCAGACGAAAAAATAGCAGGAGGTGACATATGAAGTCTGGCGTTGCGATTGCGATAATAGTGGTGCTGGTTGTACTGGCTGGTGTGGGTGGATTTGTTGCCTATCAGCAGGGTAATGCTGCGGGCTATCAAACAGGTTATGCTAAGGGCACTGAGGATGGTGAAAAGACAGGCTATAATGAGGGACAGTCAAAGGGCTATACTGATGGACAAGAAGCCGGTCATAAGGCTGGCTATGACGAAGGTTACAACAAGGGCCAGCAGGACGCCCATCAATCGTATGAGTCAGGTGAGCAGGCTGGTGAGCAAGAAGGCTATACCAAGGGCTATAATCAGGGGTGGTACAATGGCTGGTCTAATGGCTGGCAAAGTGGCTGGTGGGCAGGCTGCAGCACCTGCTGGCAGCATTGTGAGCCGCTTGTAACCAGCGGGGATACAGAACAACATGCCGGTGGTCCATCGCAAGCCTGGATGCCTCCAGCCCCAACACCTCCTCCACCACAGCAGTAGACATAAAGTGTAGCTGCAGTGTCCAGTGAGGCACTGCAGCTAGTATCTTGCTTAGGTCGTCAATGTCCCGCCGTCGACCAATATAGTTTCACCGGTTACGTAGCTGGATGCGTCGGATGCCAGATAAATCATGGCTCCGACTATTTCATCGGGGTCACCTATACGCCCCATCGGGACTCGCTTTAAAAACTCTTCTTCATACTCTGGCACTGCCTCAAAGATGGAGTCGCCAAGGCGTGTGTGAATGTGTCCGGGAGCTATGGCATTTACCCTTATGTTATATTCTGCCCATTCCTGAGCCATAATCCTGGTTGCCATTACCAGAGCGGCCTTGCTGATTGAGTATACACCGACATGTGTTTCGTGCCTGAAGGCGGCTACTGAGGCAACGTTGATAATCTTGCCACCGCCGTGTTCCTTCATCACCCTGGCCACCGCCTGGCTGAGGAAAATAACACCTTTCAGATTTAAGTTCATGATTGAATCCCAGAGCCGTTCTTCTAATTCCAGCATGGGACTCATGGCTGGGCTTGTACCGGCATTGTTCACCAGTATGTCGATTTTGCCGAACTCCTGGCAAACTGTTTGAACCAGGCTCTTTATTTCGTCCAATCTGCCTATATGTGCTGATACCGGCAGGGCTTTCCTTCCCAGTCCTTTTATTTCATCGGCTACTTGTTCCAAGTCGGGTAGCTTCCGGCTGTCGATTGCAATATCTGCACCAGCGCTGGCAAAGCCAAGAGCGGTGGCTTTACCTATGCCTCGACTGCCTCCGGTCACCAGAGCCACCTTGCCCTTTAAGGAAAAATCATGTTTTGTGATTTGTTCACCTCGCTTTAGATTCAGAGTCTGCCTTTTCTAGGACCGGTACTGTTATGAATAATCATCATAGCAGGCTATAAGCTAGCTTATTGAGGCTGAACTTCATTTGACTGTGACGGTCAGGTTGAATGTCCACTCACCCTTTTCGCCGCCTTCCCATGGTCGGCTATATTCAAAGACTATAGTGCTGGTGCCTTTTTTGAGTGCCTTGAAGGTCCATACCTCTTTGCCTGGAGCACCTACAAGGCCTGTGTCCGGAGCCACGAACTCGTGGTCTGTTTTCTGTACTATTGTCGGGTCACTGATTTGTGCCGACTCGGACCACTCAAAGCCAGTTGTAGCGTTGGAGCACAGTGTAACCGTAAAAGTATCGCCAGCAGGGACATTTATTTGTTTGCTCATGTGTGGCTGTTGTCTGAAGTCGTCACAGGAAATCTCTGTGGATGTTCCAGTGGATGGGGCACAAGCCACCAGCAACAACGATATGCTGAGCAAGGTGAATATTGAAATCGTTCTTAGCTTCACTATATTATTTACCTCCTTGATTTCATTAAGCCTCTTTATTGCAGCCGTATTATAACGCAAATAACCTCAATTTGTTTAGTAATTGCTTCTTGTTCTGTGCCCTATTTGAACTGAGCATATTATAGATCCGACCAAGCCAAAAATAGAATAAACTTTGGGCAAAATGCTAGAATAGTAAAAAATTTCCTATTTGGGGGAGTGTCGGAATTGGCAGACGAGCATGACTTAGGATCATGTGCCGCAAGGCGTAGGGGTTCGAGTCCCCTCTTCCCCACCATACTGGACACCGGGCAATAAAGAACGGAGGGATTAACTCATGACACTTAAGATGTCGCTTCAAGAGGCTAAGGAACGTGCTTTGGAACTGATGCATCGAGGCTATCATTGAGGTCCTGGCGTCCTGCAAGTTATGTGGGAAGCTTATGGACTCGGCAATGAAGATCTGCTTTGGTCAGGTGTCGCCTTCACTGGTGGAATAGGTGGGCAACAGCAAGCGCCATGCGGTGCCGTATCTTCCTCGGCCATTTGCTTGGGATTGCGCTATCGAAGTTCTGATAAACAGAAGGCTAAACAGGCACGTTTAGATGCGCGCCAGGACGCCAGTGATCTCGTCAAGAACTTCATTGATAAATTCGGTTCTATTAGCTGCTTTGAATTGGTTGGGATAGATTTCTCCCAGCCTGGGGGGTATCAGCAGTTCCGGGAATCCGGTGTTTGGCAGGAGAAATGTGACAACTATGTTCAATTTGTTATCGAAAAGCTCTATGAACTGGATGCAAAGAGAGCAACTGCGGCTATGCCGGAACAGGTTGTCATTTACACCAAGCCTGGCTGTCCCTACTGTGCGGAAGCCAAGCGTGACCTCGAGGAACGAGCGGTGCCTTATAAAGAGATAAGTGTTGAAGGTAACCCAAAGGCTATCGAAGAGCTAATGCATCTTTCAAATGGAAAGGGTATAGTGCCAACTCTGGTTATTGGAGAGGAAGTCAAGGTCGGTTTTGGCGGTGGCTGAGCAATCTAGATTGCGGCGGTCTGCCGCAATCGTAGTGCCTTAAGAGTTCCAGTATACTGGTTCTAAATCACGAGACGTCAACTAACGAAGATAGTCGGTCAATCGTCTTCCCTAAGAATTGTTCGTCGTCAATTGAGATTTCAATAGCTCCTTGAGGGCAGACATCAACGCAACGTCCACAGCCCCTACAGGCATCACTTCTAACAGCACGATTGTTAACCAGGCTGATGGCATCAACAAAGCAAATGCCTTGAGTACAAGTTCCGCAGCCTGTACATTGTCCGTTGACCTTTACCTCAACACCGGGCATTTTTGTTGTTTTTTTACCGATCTGTGGAGAAATATGCGGTAGTATCCGCCAGAGACAGCAGCACGGGCAGCAGTTGCAGATAGTGAGGAGCTTGTTACCAGGGCCAACACCGAGCCAGACGGTATCTATCTTGTTGCGACCGATTAGATGAACCAGTCCGGCTTCACGGCAGCGCTGCATATGTTTATGTGCCTCCTCTTTTGTCGCCTGGCGACCCAGCTTTAGATTGATGCCTAATACCGCTTCACCAAGAAAAAGACAGCCAAGATCAATTGGGTAATCTTTGCATTTTGTGGCATCTCGGCAGATACAGGTGTTCATGACCCAGTGGTAATTAGCCTTCTCAATAAAATGCTCCACAACCTGGGATGGCAATACCATCTGGTCAGGCATGTCAACCGGGATATCCAGGTGAATCACCCTGTCTCTGGGCAGGTATAGTAAATCGTCGCCTTCAAAGAGCCAATGGTCAATGGCTTTGCCAATAAATGGCACCTTTGTTAGTTTGGCGAAGAGAAAGCGGCCAGGAAAGCTCTTCTTAATTAGTCCTACGAGCCATAAAGGTCGTCCCATAACCAAATAACACCTATTCGTAATCAGTCTATTGGTAACAGGATTTGAAATTAAAAGGCTGGGTACCTCTTCGGCATGGATACCCAGCCCTTTGCAAAGTTCAAATGTTTATGGCTTTAGCTCTTACCTATTCTGAACATCTTGGTACCGCACTTTGGGCAAGTACCTCTTGTAGCTGGCTTGCCATTCTTCATTTTGATAGACTGCGGATTGCTCATCTCTCTCTTGGTGCGGCACTTCATACAGTATGCTTGCATCTCCTACCTCCTTAGCAATACACAATAAACCATCACGAGTGAAATGTCAATAGTATATAAGTCATATGTAAGTAAAAAATGCAATCATTAGTCTCTATTTGCTCTTGATTCAAGCGGATATTGTTCGAGGCAATTTATCTTTTATTTCGCCATATCAATAATGGCCCTGCCGGTGTACTTTTCTTTGTCTAAATCCTCAAGTACTTGGCTGATTTCCGATAAACTGGCAACTCTGCTTACGTGAGTTTTGACCTTACCATCCGCAGCCAGCTGAACTAATTCTCTCATTTCCTCTACTGTGCCCACTGCCGACATCATTATGAGCGCATCCCTTCTTAACATCTCTAATGGGGTTATTGATATTGTTCCTTCGCTTGTGGCAGGTATTCCTACGCCGACAAAGACTCCGCCACGCTTCATTAACTTTAACCCAAGCTCAAAGCCAGCTATTTTCGGTGAAAATACGATGCTTGCGTACACCCCATCAAGTTTCTCTTTGATGAACTCAGCTGCTTTGCTTGCATCAACGGCGTAGTCAGCACCCATGCTCTTCACGAATTCTATTTTTTCTTTTCCCACATCAACTCCGACAACTTTATACCCGAATGTTTTGGCTACCTGTATTGCATAGTGACCGAGTCCACCGGCTGCGCCAATAATGGCTATCGGCTTGCCTGGTAAGACATCGAGTTTTATAAGCTTTTTTATGGCACTATAGGCTGTTAAGCCTCCACATGCCAGTGATACTTCGCTGTTGCTTACTTCATCAGGTAGCTTTACTAATGATTTTGCCCAAAGCGAAATGTATTCGGCATAGGTGCCCACAATGCCCTTAGACTGTTTGCAGAGTCTGGGTCTTCCACTAAGGCAATATTCACAAGCACCGCACCAGTATCCTCCTCCTGTTCCACCAAGACCCAATATAACCCTATCGCCTTTCTGGATAGATTTTTCTGCCTCAGGACCTAATTCCTCGACTGTGCCTATGCCTTCATGCCCCATTGGAATTGGAAATGATGGAGCAAACCAATCTCCCTTGATCAAATGTACATCTGAATGACAAACGCCTGCGGTGATGATTTTGACCAATGCCTCTTCGTGCCCGGGAGAAGGTTTGGGTACATCTTTTATAACTAATTTACCCTCAGCTAAGATAGCCGCACGCATATTTTTACCCCCTTTAATATTTAGTAATTCATGATGCTCAGCGCAGCTTTTTAAGGTTAAAGGCATAATATAGCATATTAAGCCCTGGTCATGGAAGTGCTTTTTGGGACATTTGTAGGATGGGTGTATTTATGAAGGTG
>CP070642.1:615232-619399 GCA_020354105.1 Chloroflexota bacterium
GAAGATATGCTCTCCTTGTACCGTAGCCTTTGATGATAGCCTAAAGCGAAGCGATGGGCTTCATCTCTGATCCTTTGCAGCAGATAAAGTGCTGCGGAGGTCTGCGGGATATCAAGTGGTTCAGCTTTGCCCGGTGTGAATACCTCTTCCTTTTCTTTAGCCAGGCCGGCTGCAGGAACAGAGTCCAATTCTAATTCCTTCATCACTTCCAGCGCAGCATTTAGATGACCTTTGCCACCGTCGATGAGAAGAAGGTCAGGTATTACTGACCATTTCTCATTAGTAACCAAGGATTGCCTGAAACGTCGTCTTAATATTTCCTGTATCATGGCGTAGTCGTCTATGCCGGCTATCGATTTGATTCTGAAGCGTCGGTAATATGTCGGCTTGGGCATGCCTTTATCAAAAACAACCATACTGCCGACCGCAAGATTGCCCCGGATATTCGAGACGTCATAGCCCTCTATTCTCAGTGGGGTTCTGGGCAAGTTGAGTCTATCCTTCAACTCCTCTAATACTAGAGCGGATTCTATTAGAGTTGATTGTTTTGCCTGGTATAAGGCCAGCCCTTGCCGGGCGTTTTCCTCAACAGTGTCCATTAGCTGTCTCTTGCCTCCCCTGTGTGGCACACGCAATTTGACTGGTGTGCCTCTCTGGTTACTCAGCCATCTGGTTATAATATCAGATTCCTCAGTGGGATACTGAAGTAGGATTAGAGGTGGTATAGATGAGGCTGAGGCATAGTATTGCTTGATAAAGCTGGTTATTATCTGGCTTGGTTCCTCATCTCGGATTCCGTCTAGCAGGATATAGTCGCGGCCGATAAGTTTATCGCTGCGGATGAAGAAAATCTCTGCGTAGGCAAGGTCTTTGGTTTGTGCCAGGGCGATGGCATCCAGGTCACCTTTTATGGTGATAGCAATCCTTTGTCCTTCGATAACCTCTTCTATGGCTTGAATCTGGTCGCGGATTAAGGCTGCTTTTTCGAACTGGAGTTGCTGCGAGGCTTTTTCCATTTTCTTTTTGAGATCTCTAACAACTAACTCCTGCTTGCCTTCAAGAAACAGGACGACCTGATTTATCATCTCCTGATAATCTTCCTTGCTTATAGCACCGATGCAAGGCCCCAGACAACGGTTGATGTGATATTCTAGGCAGGGCTTGGCATCTTTGCCTGTTATTGTCTTGTTACAGGAGCGAAAGGGGAAGATTTTTTTTAGTAACCTTAATGTTTGTCGCAAGGAGCTGGCACCAGCGAATGGGCCGAAATACCTATCCCCGTTTTTATTGAAACGACGAGTAATATGGATACCTGGCCAATCATTCTTTAGGTCTATTTTAAGGTAAGGAAAGGTTTTATCGTCCTTCAGGCGCACATTGTAGCTGGGGCGGTATTTCTTAATCAGGTTGCATTCCAGAATGAGGGCTTCCTGTTCCGAGTCAGTAACTATGGTCTCGAAGTCGCTTATATTGGCTACCAGCTTTTTGATCTTGAATGGCAGCTTAGTACTGGGGCTGAAGTAAGTTCTCAGCCGGTTACGCAGTCTGGATGCTTTACCGACATAAATGACTTTACCCTGGTTATCTTTGAAAAGATATACTCCGGGCTTTGCTGGCAGTGTTTTTAGCTGTTCCTCGATAGGCATGGTTGTTTTGCTACGATTTATTTTACCATCGGGTGGGAAAAGTAGACAAAAATTCTAAAAATTTTACCTGTTTGCGTAGCTTTGCTTATTATGTTGTGTTAGAATATGCAGGGCGTTGTAAAATGGAAGAAGACATAAAGTCCTTCCTTGATTACTTAGCCAGCGAAAAGAAGTATTCCAAGAACACTTTAGCAGCTAACAATAATGATTTGAATCAGCTGGCTGAATATGCAAAATCGGAGGGATTAAGAAATGGACACGGCACTTCGGAGCCCAGACTGAACGCAGAGCTCCTGTCGGGGTATTTGCATAGTCTGAGGGGGAGAAAGTACAAGCCGTCTACGGTGGCTCGGAAGGTAGCTGCAGCTAAATCTTTCCTCAAGTTTATGGTGAATAGAGGCAAGCTGCGAGGTGATTTGGCCCCGAATCTGGCTTCACCTCAAGTAAGCAAGCCTTTGCCCAAGCCTCTCTCCGTTTCTGAAGTCCGTCGCCTATTGTCGGAGCCAGCAAAACTTTCCACGATAGACGCAAAGAGAGATAAAACAATGCTGGAGGTGCTGTATGCCACTGGCTTGAGAGCCAGTGAACTTATGGCGCTGAACACGCGGGATATAGATTTGCGGAAAAACACAGTGCGGTGTCTGGGAACGGGTTCAAAGTCTCGAGTTATTCCTATAGACCCGCCTGTATCACGTCTAATTAAAGAGTATATCGATGTTGTTCGTCCTGATTTATTGAGTAATGAAAAGGAAGTAGCTTTGTTCCTGAATCGCCGTGGTGAACGTCTTACGCGGCAGGGCTTCTGGCAGATTATTCAGGGCTATGCTGATAAAGTTGGCCTTAGCGGTAAGGTGACTCCTCGCAGTTTACGACACAGCTTTGCTGCCCATAAACTGAAGAATGGTGCTGACCTGGAGTCTGTTCAGGAACTTCTTGGGCATGCACATATTTCAACTACTAGAGCTTATACGCAGGCAGAACTTCGTCCTTGATGCGCACGCTAGAAATAAAATACCAGATTTTTTTGGAGCAAGACTATGGGGAAAAAATCGCGACGTAAAGCTAAACTTCGAGCGGCGGGTAAACTAGCACCAAGAGCACCAGTCGGACGTATTCATCCGACTAAACCGATGGTTGAATCTAAAGCGGCAGCGCCTTCGCTAGCGGCAGCAGCACCTTCTCTCGGATCAGCTATCTCGCCGGTCCAAACAAGCCGTTACCAGTACATATTACCTGAGTTGAGGCTTATAGGTATCATCTCTGGCGCTCTATTTATAATACTTATTATATTAGCTTTAGTTCTTAGTTGAAACCTAAGGTAGCAAGTGTGTGGGTTTAGAGGCAGCTCGAGCCAGACTGTTCGATTGCCTGCGGCACGAGATTCGTGATAAACGTGTGCTGTCAGCTATGGCGCGCGTGCCCAGAGAGCGCTTTGTATCTCCTGACCATTACTATGCAGCCTATGAAGACATGCCCCTGAGCATCGGTTTCGGACAGACTATTTCTCAGCCTTTTATCGTGGCTTTGATGACTCAGGCTTTGGGGCTTAAGGGTGGGGAGAAGGTACTGGAGTTAGGTACCGGAAGTGGCTATCAGACAGCGATATTGGCTGAGCTGGCGAAATGGATAGTTAGCATCGAACGCATTCCCCAATTAGCTGAGTCAGCCATGCGGGTTTTGAAAGAACTTGGTTATAAAAACTTTGCGATTCATACTTCTAGTGAGGCTTTAGGCTGGCCAGCCGGAGCACCGTATGATGGCATAATAGTTACTGCCGGTGCCCCCAGTGTCCCTGATGTATTGCTGGAGCAATTGGTATTAGGTGGGCGATTGGTCATCCCTGTAGGTTCGAGGTGGGAGCAAGATTTGCTTAAAGTCACAAAAAGGAAAAGGAAACATCTGGTTAAGAGTTTGGGTGGCTGTCGTTTTGTACCGCTTATTGGTCTGGGTGCTTGGGAAGAGAGTTAGGAGTACGGGGGGGGCTTTGGGGTCGAATTTCGAGAGACTAAATGCTTGCTGCTCTATATCAGTAAAAGATTTCATATGCCTGCCCTTGGTATGAAGACAGGGCCCACGCCGGGTTTGGCGACGAGGGAGCCTACGGGGCAAACGTGAACACAGGCCAAGCATGAGGTACAACCTGCCTCGGCTAAGGGTGTACCTGAGAAGGTGCTGACTACAGTATCGATGCCCCTGAAGGCGAAGTCGAGTATGCCTGAGCCTTGCTGGTGACATACCCAAACGCATTTACCGCATAAAACGCATTTATTCGGGTCATAGGTAAACAGGGCGTGGCTTGAATCTACAGGTAAAGTTCGTGGTATTCGTCTGAGTCGCTTAGGCTTCAGCTTTAACTTAAGGCGGGATGCTGTATTTTGAAGCTCGCAGTTTCGGTTCTTGGCACAATTGGTGCAATCAAGGTGATGGTGACTGAGAAGAAGTTCGAATGCGGTATTTCTGAGTCTTTTGACCTTCGGTGTGTTCAGGTGAATTACCATGCCATCACTGACCGGCTCGGTGC
>CP070642.1:619499-624276 GCA_020354105.1 Chloroflexota bacterium
CTGGTTTCTATAGCCGGCTGGGGTATACCAGAAGAGTAATAGTCAAATAGTGCCTTGCTGATAGACCAATAACCTTCACAGAGGTATCCTTGAGAACGCCATCTGCCAACTTTTAGAGCTAGCTTTTTGTATAGATCAATATGAGAGAAAGCGACAAGTCTAAATATTCGCACTGTATTCTTGGTGTGCCTGTCAGTTGCAGCGACTATCTTAATTCAATAAAAGCCTTTTTGCTCAATTTATCTAGTCAGCAAGCCTGAAGTGTAGGCTGAAAGTTCTACCTATTGATACCGCAGCTCCACCAAAGATGACATGCAACTCACCATTGCTGGCTGGGCATCTTAATATAAACACTAAGAAACTACATAGCGATGTGGCACGCAAACCAGTCACACAAACCAGTAATGTAAGACCAAGTGGTCTCACCTTTGCAAACTACCAATGCATCACATCAAACCCTCTAATCAGTTATTCATGGATATATTGACTTTCTATATAGATGGGTATATAGTAGTACTAATTAATCGCATATGGATATCTTCAAGGTGCGTAATACATTTATATCAAAGTCGTATATTAATGTAGATACTTTAAATTCAATCCGGAATAATACATAATCTGGCAGTAAAGAAGCAGATGAAGTGGTGACGTAATGAGGGGTGATGTGAGACTTAGGCAAAGAGTCGCTGGCTTACATCGTAGCCAGGCAGCTCTTTGCCTTCTTATTAATTGAAATAGACCAGACTGAAACGGGCTGTGACAATGACACCGCATAACACAGTAAGCCACATCTACAGTGTGAGAACTGTAATGGTAATGCTGGCACTCGGCGGTATGCCCTTGCTGATGGCTACGGGATGTATTGCGCCTGATGCTCAGAGCCAAACCCCAGAAGCAAGTTCTGAAAAAGACAGCCAGATAATAGCCGAGACATTTTTACGAAACAGCTCCACTTTCAGATTTGACGGCATAGAAGGCACACTTAAACTTGTTACGAGCGAGGGCGATGATAAATTATACCGGTGGCAATTCAACTACGAGTTCCAATGTCGACATCCTGGCTATGGAGATAGGACCGGTATGATATTGGCCCAGGTCATTACCAGCCATGAGGCGCAGATTACTATTGACCAGGGTCAAGTTATCCGTGCTGTGCTTGATAGCAAATGCGACATGCTGACAGAGAAGATAATAGAATTAACATAAGCACCCATAGCCAAGAAAGTGTAGGAGTCTGATAAGGAGGTTTAAGATGAAACTAAAGCTAGGTAAATGGGCTCTAAGCATACTGGCAGCCTTAATCTTGCTGATCCCACCGGCTCCGGTGCTATCAGGCAGCCCTACAAATTCGCCACCTGGAGTCGAAGGTGCTCAGGTTGAAGAAATACCCGTTAAAAGAATCTCCCAAGTGACACTCATCACCGGCGATGTAGTCACAGTGACAGCAAACGATGATGGGCAACGTAGTTTTGCCGTTACACCAGCCAATCCAAATCAGCTAGGCCAACACTTTCTCACCATAAATCAGGGCAAGGATACCTACATCATACCTGATGGAATTGACCTAAAAAAACTGGATATGGAGCTTTTTAACATCGATTATCTAATAGATGAGGAATATGATGAGGAGCCCAGCCTGCCGCTACTAGTCAGCTATACCCCCAAACTTACTAAATCTCAAGCTCAATCGCTGCAAGGCAAGGTAACTGCATTGGGGAAGGGAACAAAGCTGCATGAGAGTGTGCACACCCTATCCACGCGTTTCAACTACACGGATATCGCGGCATCATATAGTAACCTGATCAAGCAGCCGGAAGTAAAAAAGATCTGGCTCAATAAAAAAGTACATGTAAAGCTCGATGACAGTGTCCCATTAGTTGGCGCGCCATGGTGGTGGAGCAACATGGGCAACCAGGGCGAGGGCATGGAGATAGCCATACTGGATACAGGCATAGATTCCACACACCCAGCCCTAGATGACCTGGATGATGACCCGGTTACCACCGATCCTAAAGTAATAGTGAACCAGAATTTCACCGATGATACCGGCTATGATGACCTGTACGGGCACGGCACCCACTGCGCCGGCATCGCTGCCGGCACAGCCGCCGGCACTGTCTACGAGGGCATGGCTCCCAAAGCATACCTGTGGAATGTGAAAGTGCTAAACCGGTATGGTTCAGGTTATGAGGACTGGGTTATAGACGGCATAGAATTCGCTTCCCTGGGTCCTGATGGTACGCCTCAAACCGGAGACGAGGCCGATATCATAAGTATGAGCCTGGGTGATGGCGTAACCGACGGTACCGATCCGGCGTCCCAGGCCGTGAACCTGGCAGTGGAAAGGGGAGTGGTGGTAGTAGTAGCCGCTGGCAACTATGGTTCATCTCCCTACACCATCACCACACCCGGCACCGCTGACAAAGCCTTCACCATAGCCGCCACTGACAAATGGGACGACATGGCCTATTTCAGCAGTCGAGGACCAACACTCGCCGGCAAGCTAAAACCGGACATAGCTGCCCCCGGCGTGGATATAGTCTCATCCGTGCCCACCGGTTCATGCCCGCTATGCGACCCCAGTGGATATAGATCGCTACAAGGCACGTCCATGGCCACCCCACATGTCGCCGGGGCAGCGGCGCTGGTAAAGCAGCACTTCGGTACTACCGCTACACCTCAGTTCGTCAAGGACGCCCTGATGTCAACCGCCTTAGACGTTGGTCATACAGTATATGAGCAGGGTAGCGGCAGGCTCAACCTGAGCTGGGATCCTCTGCCGGCAGTCTGGATCACACCCGCCACCCTGAGCCTCGGCCCTTATACCCAAGAACCGACCTGCAGTGCCATCTTCACCTTTTTCACCACGGACAATGTCAGCTCTCACGATGTCTCGTTGAGTGTCGAACTCGTCGATACCACCGGCAATGATTATTCTGACAACATCACACTTAACCAGGATACATTTACTATACCCTCAGGGGGCCAGGTAGATGTCAACCTGACTATTGACCTCACCACTCTGCCGCTATCGCGCTACGATGGCAGATTGACAGCCACAGTTGACGGAGGCACATCCGGAGAGATTCACGCCATATTCGGTTTCCGCAAATCTGTCACCGTTACAGTTCATAAGATAGATATCAGCGGCAACCCGGCCCAGAACCACTATCTGTACATTTTCCCGGAAGGTATGGAGTCGAAGCCCATTACCGGATATACCGACGATTCAGGTAATTTCACATTTGATGCCTTCGATAGCACCTATCACGTGCTCAGTCGCAGCACCGATGCAGTTAACGATGCCACCATCTGGACCATTGCGGAAGATATAAACGTTATTGAAGATCCTCTGATTGAACTTGACGAGCGAAATACTGGCGTGGTCGATTTCGACCCCAATGATGAGCTTGAGCAGAAACCCGCGGGCAAGTCGTCTAATGTAGTGTTAAACTTTGACCAATATGCCTGGAGCTTCTCCGATTCCTGGTATTATCCCGCCACATTCATCACCCGCGTTAGTCCTTGCTCCAATTGTAACATCGGCTTCAACTATACATGCTACCCGCTGGCAGACTTCAAGCCCTACAGCCCGGAGCTGGTTAACAGCAGCGACTGGTACAACCTGAGCTATCCGGCCACCGGAATAACCGGTGATGTCACCTTCTTTGCCGACCATGCTAATCTGGTGCACCGCGAAACCAGCTACTGCCTGCCACTGCACGAGGAAAGAGCAAGGTGGTATCAGTACTGTTACGATAATATGTTCTATTTCGGAACATATAGCTATTTCATGGATGCCCCGCAGCAGCGCTGGGAATGGCTGTCACCAAACGTTTCCTACTACCTGTATTATAATAGATACATGAGCGTCACCGGCAACTGCTGGCGGTTCGCTGGGATCAGCACTCGCTATACTGCGGCTGGAGAATACAGTTGGGCCATAGGCTGCCACCCATTCTCCTCGGGTATAGACTACGCATATATCAGTTGGAATGAGCCGGATAATTACCTTGGCATCGGCGGAAACATATTCAGAGATTCTTATGACCAAGACTTCTATAACAACTGCGCCGGGCAGCCACCCGGACATATCACCATAACTCAGGACGGAAATCCGGTGGTGGACGAGGATAGATGGGATTTTTTCTCGCGAGGATTTTATTTCTCTGGCCAGCCGCACTTCACCGTGGAGGTGACAGGACAAATCACCGTTGATCCCAAAGGGCAAACAAAGCAGGAGCTATCAGGCAGCAGCTATACCAGGCTCGATTTTGACGCTGTTACTACACACAGCGACTACCTTCCACCTCAACTTCTTTTCAGGGTGCCGGGAATCGACCCGTATGGTGCTGTCCATGGCGGAAATATTACGGTAAAGGTCCAGGCTACTGACTCAAGCTCTGTATCCAGTCTAGCCCTTTTCTCCTCGTCTGATGACGGCAATACCTGGCAACCAGCCACTCTTACAGGGATTAGCGGTGGCTGGTACACCTTTGACCTAGGACTACTACAGGATTGCTTCGTCAGCCTGGCCGCTGAAGCCGAAGATAGTCACGGCAACCATATATATCACAGGACCATGTCAGCTTTCTACGTCGGCACTGCCACTGCACAAAAAATCATCGGCGCTGAAGATGCCACTATCACCGCCGCTGCCGGTTCAGGTTATCTCGTACTGGGCAGGTTTGCCGCCTCTGCCTCCAGCACCGTCTCACAGCTCAGAATCAAATGCAGCGGCCCGGGCTACGTCAAGGTGGCTATGTACTCCGACAGC
>CP070642.1:624376-638255 GCA_020354105.1 Chloroflexota bacterium
AGCGGCAAAGTGCTGATTGTCCACCTCAAAATGTCCGGGGCTCTGCTGCTGAATCCAGAACAAGCTGACCGTCACGCCAGAGTTATCTTTTACCTTGATAACAGCAACCAGATTGTCTTCACTGACCGCAGACGACTAGGAGCTCTGTGGCTGGTGGAAAACGAACAGCCCATAATTGGAAAACTCGGTCCTGAACCTTTAAATCCAGAATTCAAAAGCGACATTCTGGTTAAGCGATTGCAAAAACACAAGGCACCGATAAAAGCTGTGCTTCTCGACCAAGCTCTTATTGCCGGCATTGGAAACATGTATGCAGATGAAGCTCTGTTCGCTGCCAGAATCCACCCCCTCAGAAAGACAAATAGCCTGTCACCACAAGAAATCGAAAGCCTCCACAAAGCCATCATTGATGTTCTGCAGTCAGCAATCAATAGCAGAGGCGCCAGCGTTGACACCTACAAACGCCCTAAAGGTGAACTGGGCACCGCTCATTCCAACTTCTGCGTGGCTCACCGCGGCGGCAAGCCATGTCCTGTTTGCAGTGCACCAATCCAGCGCCTGGCCATCAGAAACCGTGGTAGCTACTTCTGCCCCAACTGCCAAAAGCCCTAGACAAGCATGTTATAATTAACATTAGCGACCATCGAGGACAAAGGAGGTGGGAGATATGAGTACATTAAAGCATAAATATTAGCCATCCTATCAATCGAAATTAAGGAGGTAAATTTTGAGAAAAGGTATTTTTATTTTCCTCGGTTTACTACTTGCACTATCAATGTTTTCCTTCCCCGCAGACACCTTAAGCGCCAAGACAATCAGCACACCACAATCACCCTCATCTTCACCAGCTGCCCTAACAGCAGATGAGAAAGCATTGATAGATGACATCCTCAGAGAGCTTGACCAAGCTAGAAAATTAACCAACGACAGAGATATTCAGGACCAGATAGGTGTCATCAAAGAATGGGTAAAGAAGGTTAAGACTCTAGCAGACCGTGGTGAGACAGAAGCGGCTCTTGAAATCAAGTATACAATAGCCAAGCGGCTGGAATGGCTGATAAACCAGTTACCGACGGTTACACCCGGTACCACCAGCGCCGTTGCGGCTACAGCAACACCAAATCCATTGTACGATGAACTGGTCAGAATACGAGCCAAAATAGATAAACTCATAGAGCTGGAAGAGCGAGAAGTACCAACCATAACCATAAGGCCATACGAACCGCCTGAAATCCAGAGCCCGCCAGAGATGGAAAAACTGATTGTCTACTCAGCCAAATTCCTCTGCGGACCTGCCCTGGGTGGGGAAGGTGTTCAGCCCGGCTCCTATTCTACAGCTATCAACGTACACAACCCTAATAACGACACCGTCTATTTGTTCAAGAAAGCGGTTATTGCCCAGCGAGAGGATGAAGCCAGAGGCAGAATCTCTGCCTTCCGAAGAGTCATGCTCAACCCGGACGAAGCCATAGAGATCGACTGCATTGACATAGTCAGATTCTTCGGAGCCCAACAAGAAACCGGTGTAACCGCCCCTTCCCAACAAACTCAAACCTTGCTTACGACCGCCAATGTTGCGCCAATAAGTTCTGCAGTTAAGTTTATCAAGGGCTTTGTCGTCATTTACTCCACCGCACCCCTGGATGTAGTCGGTGTCTATACCGCCAGCACGCCAGTGGGCTTCAGTCTTGACATTGAACATATCCCACGCAGCACCATGGGAACTCCCGTATACGTTCCAGAACAGCCGACCTGTCCTCAGGGATGCTATTGCATGACCAAGGACGAGGCTCTGGGTAAATTAGGACCCAACGCCACCATGTGCCAGGACCAGCCCTGTGATAAGGATGCCAGCGGAGTCCTCAGGCATTGCTGGAAACGTGGCGAGGAAGTCCAATGTCCCACCGGATGCGTCTGTATGACAGAGGCAGCCGCAAAGGAGCGTGGCTATACTGATAGATGTCAGTCTGAACCTTGTGGACGTGACCAGTACCAAAATCTAATGTACTGCTTCAAGATGTCAACTCAGCAAGCGTGCCCCCAGGGCTGTGTATGCTTGAGCAAGGATGATGCATACAAAAGATACGGACAAAACGCTAACATGTGTCAGGAACAGCCTTGTGGATATGATGCCCAGCAGAACCCACTTTACTGCTGGAAGCCAGTCGAGGAGGCTGTATGTCCACAAGGATGCTATTGTCTAACTCAAAACGAGGCCTATAGCCAATTGGGTAACAATGCGACTAAGTGCCAAGACCAGCCGTGCGGGTATGCTACAAGCGCTACTACAGGTGCGACAACTGCCGCCCAAATCCCGAAGTACTGTTGGAAACGGGCAGAACAGGTTCAATGTCCACAGGGATGCTACTGCCTGAGTCAGTCAGACGCCAAGCAGCGCGGCTATACCGACCGATGCACCGACCAGTCCTGTGGATATGACCAGTCTAACAATCCAATGTACTGCTACAAGCCACCGACACAAGCCCAGTGTCCACAGGGATGTGTATGTGTTACCCCGGACGAAGCAAAAAAGTACGGCTACGTTTATTGCCTGAACCAGCAGATGCAATGCGGCACCAATAGATATTGCTACCAACGGGCAGCCACCACAGATGTTAAACCTACGCCGGCAAGGATCCTAATTGACCCTACCGAGGCCAGAAACCCGGTGGGTTCACAGCATACCATCACGGTGGTCGTTTACGATAACAACGGCAAACCAATGGCAAACGTTAAGGTAAAGATCAGCCAAACCGGTGCTAATAGCTCCCCCCCATTAGAGCTCACAACTGACGGTAATGGTAAATGTAGCTATTATTACACCGGTAAAAACATCGGCACCGATACCATCGTGGCTACCGTGGACAACTTGTCAGCCAAAGCCACCAAGACATGGTATATAGTGGCCACACCAATTACTAGACCACTGAAGTAGAGCGAAATCTCTTGCCAACCCGGACCAGATAGAGATGAGGGTCTTCTCTGAAGACCCTCACCTTTCAAGCTTGTCTATAGCGCTCTTCAAGCGTTTTATGCACCGCTCCCTGCCTAATACTTCCATCGTCTGAAACAAAGGTGGAGCTGCCGTCCTCCCAGTAACTGCAACACGCAGCAACCCAAAAAACACGCCGGTCTTCAATCCAAGCTCTTCAGCCAATGGTCGAAAAACAGTCTCTAGCGAAGTCGCGGTCCAATCCTGCAAACCATCCACTCTGGCGATTGAAGCCTGAAGACCTTTAACCGCTTCAGCCTTATCAATTTTGCCCAAAAGTAGGTCGGCATCATATTCCAGTTCCTCCACAAAGAAAAAATCGCTGAGTTGTGGCACTTCAGCCAGAGTTCTAGCTCTCTCCTGGACAAGAGGCATGAACTGGCTAATATATCCAGTATCCAGTGGACGACTGATTTCCACAGGCAAGTCTCTTCCCAAAAAAGGCATGGCTCGCTGGACAAATTCTTCCAGGCCCAAACCGCGTAGATAAACCCCATTCATCCAATCAAGCTTGTCTTTATTAAACACAGCCGCAGTTTTGCTTATTCGCTCCAGGGAGAAATGTTTTACTATCTCATCTCGGGTCAAAATCTCCGTCTTGTCATCCAGTGCCCAGCCGAGCAGAACCAAAAAGTTAAACATTGCCTCGGGTAAATAGCCCTGCTCCTGATATTCATTGATGGCCGTAGCACCATGACGTTTGCCCAGCTTCGACCTGTCTGTCCCCAGAATCATAGGTAGATGAGCAAACAGCGGAGGCTGCCAACCCATCGCCTGATACAGCAATACATGACGCGGTGCACTTGATAGCCACTCATCAGCCCTGAGAACATGCGAAATCGCCATCTCATGGTCATCAACTATGTTTGCCAGATGATAAGTAGGATAACCATCAGACTTGAGGATAACAAAATCGTCAAGTGTGCTGTTTTCAAAAATTATCTGACCGCGAAGCAAATCATTGAAAAATGTCTGGCCCTCTAGGGGTGACATGAAGCGCACCACAGGTATAATCCCACTCGCCTCCATCTCGGCCTTTTGTTCTCGTGTAAGGTTGCGGCAATGGCGGTCATAGCCCGGTGGCTGTTTTCGCTTCATCTGTTCCTGACGCATCGACTCCAGCCGCTGAGGAGAACAGTAACAACGGTAAGCAAGCTCTTGCTTCAGTAACTGATCTACTGCTTTATGGTAAAGCTCCAACCGCTGTGACTGAAAATAAGGGCCTTCGTCCCAATCCAGTCCCAACCAGCGCAGACTATCCAAAATAACATCTGCTGCTCCCTCCACCAGGCGAGCGACATCGGTATCTTCAATACGCAGAATAAAAACGCCGTTGTTATGCCGGGCAAAAGCCCAATTAAACAGTGCCGTCCTGATATTACCTAGATGAGGATAGCCAGTTGGACTAGGAGCAAAACGAACTCGTACCACCGCCTCAGGCACAGCCGATTCCACCTCGAGCATAAGACCCTGTGAAAGCTACCTGCCTTACCGGCAATTTCACAACGTAGGTATCAGCAATCTTATCATGTAGCCCTTGCTTGCGGCTATCAAAGGCAGCCCAGACAAAACCTATGAACAGAGTTATCACCGAGACAATGTATCCTAAAAGACGGCACAGCGCACATTGCCATTTAACTGGAGAACTATCAGTTCGAATAATCTTTACTCCCACAGCCATTTTCCCTGGCGTCTGCCCCCTCCATATCCAAAAACCCAATAAATAAGCAATTGATATTCCTACCCCACTAGTCAACCAGATTATCGGAGGAGGAAAGAAATAGGCTATAAACCCGTCCATAAAACCTAAAATTAAGAGATCAATAACGCCCGCCCCTAGCCTAATCCAGAAGCCAGCATATTCCAAAGCAAACTCTTTTGGCTTCTTCTCCAACCTTTATCCCTCTTGAAGAACGACCGCTTTTACCGTACGTTCCTTACCTGAGACAACGACTCATCCCATAAGGCTAAAGTAATTGGGAAACACCCCGGAAAGATACAGAAAACGATAGATCGCTACCGAATCCTTACTTTTTGGTCAGGATACGGTACATGCCTTGAAGATCGCTCAATCTTCGTCTGAGCCGCTCAGTTAGCTGTTCAGCCTGCTTCAAGGCATTCTTGGTATCCTCCATATCAGTTTGGATTTTAAATAGCAATTCGTTACGCCGAACAGCAGAACTAGCTTCGAAGGCCTCCAAATTGCCAAATTCACTCTTGCCAAGTAATTGCGAAAACAATTCATTCTCGCGTCCCACTTGACCTTTTTTAATCTGTTCAAAAGACTTATCAGCACCCTGCATCTTCAATTCCTCTCTGCAGATACAATTTAACACATTATATATGCATTAAGCAATAGAAAAAGACAAAAAAAGTTCAAACCTTTACCCGGCTATAAGTCTCAAGGCTTGCTTCAAGTCTGGAGGTAATTCACAGCTGAATTCCTTATATTCACCGCTGGCAGGTAAACGGAAGCCTAATCGGGAGGCATGGACAAACTGTCGATTAATGAAGCCTGATCTTACACCATACACAGTGTCACCCACTACCGGGTAGCCTATAGCCGATAAATGCACCCGTATCTGGTGGGTTCGTCCAGTCTCGATGGTAACATCAAGTAAAGTATATGCACCCAGATATTTATTCACTCTATATTTAGTCCTGGCCTGCCTGCCTCCAGCTACTACCGCCATCCGTTTGCGATTGGATGGGTCACGACCGAGAGGAGCATCGATTATGCCCTGATTAGGAGTCAGTTTCCCTTTAACCAATATAAGGTAACCTTTGGACACTGACCGAGCTTTGAATTGATTAATCAAATTTTGCTGGGCTGAGGTACTCTTGGCAATAATCATCAACCCCGAGGTATCTCTGTCCAAACGGTGGACTATACCTGGCCGCATAGTATCACCAAAATTAAGCAAACCGGGGCAACGAGCTAAAAGCGCATTGACCAGAGTATGAGCAGTATGCCCCGGGGATGGATGTACAACTAACCCAGCCGGTTTGTTTATCACCAGAAGGTCGTCATCCTCATATACCACATCCACCGGCATAGGTTCGGCAACAAGGGAAAGTTGTTCGGGAGGCGGCAACACAACGCAAATCTTATCTCCGAAATTCAACTTCTGGCTTGCCTTGGCTCCGCAATCGTTAACCAGAATATAGCCCTGTTCAATCAGCTTCTGGAGGCGAGAGCGTGACAACTCAGGATATTCCGCAGCTAGATACTTATCCAGACGAATCGCTGATTCTGTAACCTGCAGTAGTTTAACTTCCGGCTCCAGGTGCCCTACCGCCTTCCTTTCTAAATGTTAAAAAAATAAAAACAGCCAGCACTATACTACCAACCGTTATTGCCGAGTCAGCGATATTGAATGTTGGCCAGTGAAAGTCGCCCCAAAGGCGAACATCGATAAAATCAGTTACATAACCAAAACGCAGGCGGTCTATCAAATTGCCCAAAGCGCCACCAAAAACCAAGCCCAAAGCCAGGACGCCCAGTATGCTAAACTTGGAGAGATAACGATATAACAACAGGATAACCACTAATCCAACTATAGCAACTAGAGTTAATAGGAAAGCTTGATTTGCGAAAAGGCCAAATGCTGAACCAGTATTGCGTACATGGGTCAAACTTAGACAGCCAACCAGGGGAATTGTTTCATAGAGACCTAAATGAGAACTGACCCAAAGCTTGCTTATTTGGTCCAACGCCACCACAAAGGCAGCAATTATGAGGAATAATCCTCCCCGCCACCCACTACCTTGCCGTTCTGCTTCTGGCATTCTTAGCCTTGTTTGATTTACATTCAAGACACAAACTCGCTTGCGGCAATGCCTCAAGTCTGGCTGGCTCTATGGACCGACCACAAATGTCACATACCCCGTAGGTACCATCTTCATGTTTTTTAAGGGCATGCTCTACCTCGGCTAGAGTATCTGTTAATCGCCGCTCCAGAGCCAGCCTTTTTTCCATCTCAAAGGTCTCAGTAGCCCCTTCCTCTCTCTTTCCAAAGGGACTGCCTTCACGCTGCCCGCCAGCAGATTTCTCCTCAGCCTGCAACCGCTGAAGCTCAGAATTTAATTCTATCTGCTCCTGCTTCAACCGTTCAATAAGCTCAGTAAAATTGGCCATACCACAAACCTACCCAAACGTGCTGCAAAAATCATTCTAGCCTATGCTAGCTATGAAAGCAAGCTAGTCAAAAACGAGGCGTAGCTGACGTATAGTATCTATAGCCTGACCACGCCAGTGATTATTGGCAAAGATAAAAGTCTTCTCGGCCAGACTATCGAGTTTTCTTATACGGGGCAACCATTCCCTCAGTTCCTCGGTGGAATACGCATAATCATACCTTTCATAAGCATGCTCATGCTGCCACCATTTAGCTGCATTACGCCCGTGAAAACGCACATAACCAGTGTCGCCAGTGACTTCGGCCAAAGGCGGCAAGAGATTTGTCAACTGGGGCTCATCAACACAGCAAAAACCAATATTACGACTTCGCAGCCAATCAAAGACCTCTGCCTTCAGCCATTGAGCGTGGCGAAATTCTACCACCAACGGTAAATCCTTTAGCCATTCGCGAAAAAGTGCCAGATAATCACGATTCTGACGGTTACAACTGAAGCTATACGGGAACTGAGCCAACACGCAGCCCAGCTTACCGGCATCGATGAAAGGTTGGAGCATATGAACGAAAGCCACAAAAATCCTACTATCTTGCTGACGCTGATGCGTCATCTCCTGATTCGCCTTAATTGAAAACAAGAAACCTTCTTTAGTCTTGGCAACCATAGCCTCCAAAACAGAAGGTTTGGGCAAAGCATAATAGGTAGAGTTCAATTCAAGAGCATTGAATTCTCGGGCATAGTAATTGAGCCATTCCTTACGCGGCATGCCGCGAGGATAAAAGCCACCTACCCAATCACTATAGCTAAAACCAGATGTGCCAAAGTAAAGCACGCCTTAGTCTAGCACAGCCGCAAGCCGGAACAAAGCTAACGCCCTTCCAAGAAAAGAGAAAACGATTAAACCTTTGATTTACGACGCTAAATAGACTGGATTATAGCCCATATACCGACGATAATTAGGTAAATCCCTATAAGATAGTTGAGTATCCTGGGAAAAATCATCACTATGATGCCAAAAATCAGGGTCAATATACCCATCAGCAAACCACTTACATGCAACATTCGAACATTACCTCCTTAATATAATAACCGATGCCCTCAGGCAGAATGCAATATTATTAAAATAACAGAAATCCTTATTACCTATTTACGAGTGCCAATATGCCCCACACTATTAGGAAGATACCAATAATCCACTGAGCTAAGCTAAACCAGAATAAAACCAGAACGCCGGCGATTATGGCTAATATCGCCATAGCTGTACCACTTATAGTTATACTTTTTTTAGCCATGTGAGAATACCTCCTTCAGTTCAAATTTGGTCTATATATTATTGATTCCAAATCATACTGTCAATACCCAATGCCCAAATCTCCACATGCGACGTTTTTTGAATGACATTAAACATCTATTGAAAATTTTAGCGGCGGATGGAGCATTCAATGCAACCAAGCCGCCGCCACAATAGCCAGTCCCAAGAACGGAAGTAGTTCTATACTTCCCTGAACTCGCCTTCTACTGTGCCCTCCTCACCACTGGGGGGTTCACCAGGAGCTTCCCCACCAGGCGCCTCACCACCGGCGGCTTCGCCGGGTGGAGGTGGTGCTCCAGCCTGACCATATACAGCAGCACCAACCTTTTGCATCAATTGAGACAGCTCGTCAGTGGTACTGCGAATATAATTTATATCACTGCCTTGAAGAGCCGAACGCACCGCAGCTATCTTGCCCTCCAGTTCTTGCTTTAAGTCGGCAGGAACCTTGTCTCCTTGTTCGCGTAGCGTTCGCTCAGCAGTATAGGCCAAGGTATCAGCCGTATTTCGAGTTTCCACCTCTTCTTTTTTTCTGGTATCTTCAGCAGCATGAGACTCAGCTTCCTTAGCCATCTTCTCCACTTCCTCCTTGCTCAGACCGCTAGAGGCAGTAATGGTAATCTTCTGCTCCTTGCCAGTACCCTTGTCCTGCGCCCGGACCTCCAAAATACCATTAGCATTTATATCAAATGTAACTTCAATCTGGGGAATGCCTCTCGGCGCTGGCAAAATGCCGTCAAGTATAAAGCGCCCAAGAGTACGATTATCAGCCGCCATGGGACGTTCACCCTGCAGCACATGGATCTCCACACTGGGCTGATTGTCGGACGCCGTGCTGAAAATCTGGCTCTTTTTGGTAGGAATAGTAGTGTTCCGCGGTATAAGCGATGTGGATACACCACCAAGCGTCTCAATACTCAAAGTTAACGGTGTGACATCAAGCAGGAGAACATCTCTGACATCTCCTTTAAGTACACCTGCCTGGATAGCAGCACCCAATGCCACCACCTCGTCAGGATTAACACCTTTAACGGGCTCCTTACCAAAAAACTGACGCACCATTTCCTGAACCTTTGGCATCCTTGTTTGACCACCAACCAGGATCACATCGGTTACCTGGGCAGCGGTAATTTTGGCATCGGCCAGCGCTTTGCGGCAGGGCTCTATACTCCTTTCCAACAGGTCCATAGACAACTGCTCCAGCTTGGCTCGCGTCAGATTTATATTCAGATGTTTGGGACCAGAAGCATCGGCTGTGATAAATGGCAGGTTTATATCCGTCTGCCCCTCCGTGGATAACTCACGCTTGGCTTTCTCGCCAGCATCCTTCAGCCGCTGCAACGCCATCCTGTCCTGTCTCAAATCCACGCCTGATTCTTTTTTAAACTCATCACACAGCCAGTCCATAATTCTTTGGTCAATATCATCGCCGCCGAGATGAGTGTCACCATTCGTCGACTTAACTTGAAATTGGCCTTCACCAAGCTCAAGTATGGAAATATCAAACGTGCCACCTCCGAGGTCATAAACAGCGATAGTTTCCTCTTCCTTCTTATCAAGCCCATAAGCCAAAGCCGAAGCGGTTGGCTCATTTACTATACGTATCACATTTAGCCCCGCTATGGTTCCGGCATCCTTGGTTGCCTGGCGCTGACTGTCGTTAAAATACGCTGGCACTGTAATCACTGCATCGGTAACTTTGTCGCCAAGATAAGCTTCAGCATCGATTTTCAGCTTCTGAAGAATCATGGCTGAGATTTCCGCGGGACTGTACTCCTTACCACCCATCGCTACCCAGGCATCACCATTTTTTGCTTCGACTATCTTGTAGGGCAACCGCTTTATGTCATACTGCACTTCTTCATCTTTGAATTTGCGCCCCATGAGTCTTTTCACGCTGAAAATGGTGTTCTCAGGATTGGTAATCGCCTGCCTTTTTGCCAATAATCCCACCAGCCGCTCGCCTTTTTTATCAACAGCTACTACCGATGGTGTGAGTCTCTCCCCCTCAGAATTGGGGATTATCTTAGGCTCACCACCCTCAATAACAGCTACCAGACTGAACGTGGTGCCTAAATCAATACCAACTACTTTACCCATCTTTTCCTCCTTCTTACGCTAGTTTTTATGACCATTATTGTCTTACTACTCTGTTTCCTCTGTTAAATCTTCCTCAACCTGCTTGGCTTCTTCGCCAGCCGATGATTCGTCACCACCACCCACTACCACCTTTGAAGCCCGAAGTAACTTTTCCCTCAGTTTATACCCCTTTAGGACCTCTTTCAGCACTACACCTTCCGCACCCTTCTGTTGGGCTACTGCCTCATGAAGGCTCGGGTCGAATGTCTCACCTACACACTTCATTTCATCCAGCCCGTGTTTACTCAATACATCTAACAACATTTTCTGAATTTGCCTGAAGCCGGTAATCCAATTGAAATCATCGCCCGCAGGAGTAACCCCTTCAAAAGCACGGTCGAAAGCATCCAGTACCGGCAATATGTCACAAATCAGTGTAGAATTAGCCCAGTTTACCAGCTCTTGTTTCTCTTGCTCCTCACGTGTTTTATAATTTCTAAAATCTGCCTCAGCCATTTGCCAGTTGGCTAAATACCGTTCAGCCTTTTCCTTCTCCTGAGCAAGAGCTTCTTTTAAAGACTCAACATCCTCTTTGGCTGGTTCAGACACTTCATTCTCAGATACCACTTCATCTTCTTCAATCAATATAAGGCCTCCTTATAGCATCTCTAATCGTCATTGCAAACCCCAGCTACCAGATCACTCAATATCGCGGACATATAGTCAACAGTAGAAATAGCCCTATGGTAATCCATCCGTGTTGGGCCTATTACCCCAATAGTGCCACCAACCCGACCAGGAATACCGTAGCGACTAAAAACCAAGCTCAAATCACGCAGTGTCTCATCTCGGTTCTCCCCACCAATCACGACTTGTACTCCAATATCCCTCGACTGGTGGACAAAAGCAGATGCAAGCCATTCGTTCGTCTCCATTAACTCCATAATGCTCAACATCCGGTCTTTGTGAGCAAACTCAGGTTGCCCAAGCATCAAGCGCAATCCGTCAAGATAGGGTTCCTCGTATTCCAAATCGTCCTCAGCAGCCATTACATCAATCACAGCCTTAGACACTTGTTCCTCTTCCAGGGTAAGTTCTAGTTCCTTAGCCAAAATCTCGGAGCTTGTCAATCCCAGGTAAGCAGCACTTAGCTTATTGGCCATACCTGTTAGCCGTTCCTGGGTGACTGGTTCTTCGAAAGATAAAAGCTGTCGCTTTATTATAGCCTCGCTGAGCACCAAGACCATTAGAGCCGCAAACTCTTGTAATGCCACCAACTCCAAGTGCCTGAACCTACATTGCGTTGATTTAGGAAAAGTGACCAGAGCCGCATTTCTAACCAGGCGCGCCGCAATAGTTGCTGCCAGCTTAAGCCGCCTCTCAAATTCCTCCTCCATTTCACGGAAAAGTTTACGAATTCGATATTGCTCCTCTAGAGGAAGCTCGGCTTCCTTAGTCAGCGACTCCACATAATACCGATAGCCTTTATCTAAAGGCACGCTCCCGGATGATGTATGCGGTCGAGCAATATAGCCTTCCTTTTCAAGATAGGCCATATCATTGCGAATAGTCGCCGGGCTCACACCTAGCGGATAGTTGCGGAAAATAGTCTCCGAAGCCACAGGCACCGCCGTAGCAATATACTCGCTAACTATTATCTTAAGAACTGTTTCTCTTCTCTGAGTCAGACCTTTCAACATTTTTAGCACTCTCCGACTAAGACTGCTAACTACTATAATTTACCACTATAAAACCAATATGTCAAAAAACACCAAAGTAAACAAGCAAGGCGGCCTTGCGGCCGCCTTGCAGGATCAATCATCAAGGAACCTGGCGCTATTTCTCTGAATAGGTGACCTCAAGGACAACTTCCGACCACTCGATAAATTCGGCGGTAAGGTCGCCGTCGGTTACTTTATGTTGGAACAGGGCTTCCACCTGAAATCGAGGGGAGGCTGCAACAGTGGCATTGATTACATCTTGAGTTACTTCTATCGTTGTCGGCGGCTTGCTATAAAGAGGGACGGTTATCAGATTAGTTCCGATATAGGCAAACTGCGGCAGCTTGTCACTGTACGTGACCCTCCAGAATCTAAGCCCGCCAAGACCCGTAACGCTCGAGAATGGATCGCCAACTATATTCTTTGTAGTTAACCTGAGTGTGGCGTTTTGTATTTTTTTCCCTGCCAAGCTCGAAATATCGAAACTCCAGAAGGCATGGTAGCCAATGTCCTGGTCATCATCTCCAGCTATAGTCCTGGAAGTATCTCTATCACCATCAGAGCCTACCGTACCAGTCTCCTCAGTCACCGGCGTGAAAGTTATTGTCCCTCCAGCCGCTGACACGACAACCATCACACTGCCTGTGGTTTCACCACCCTTGTCATCACTGACAGCTACCATGATATCATAGTTTCCACTCTGATTCGGTGCTATCCAGGTGACCGTATCGCCACTCCCTGAGATATTGCCCCCACTAGCCGACCAGCTATAGGTGACCGCATCGCCATTAGGGTCACTGGCAATACACTTGATCGTTGTACTGCCTCCATATGAGACCCCAGGCGGATTAGCAGTCAGGCTGGAAATTTCCGGCAGTTGATTGCCACTCGGGGTTGGCGAAGTTACCGGCGGTGGCTGCTGCCCGCAAGCAACGCCCAACATCGCCACAACAGCCAGTAAAACCAAAGCTACACCAAAAGCATTCCCAGAAATCTTCATCTTTAATATACCTCCTCCTGCAAAAATATGTTTTAGAACTCATCGCTCACGAGCGCACTTAAGAGGGCAAGCACGAATTCCCTCCATCACCGACCGCAGCAACGCTCAGATGGCCTGGCTACCACACTGATGGTTAGGGTAGCCTCAGCGCTTCCCCCCTTGCTATCCCTGGCTACCACCATAATGTGATAGTCACCATAATCATTCGGCGCCTCCCAGGTTACGATATCGCCATCGCCTATTAAAGTGCCGCCGGTGGATGACCATTTGAGCTGCACCTCACCGCCTTCAGGGTCCGAAGCAATACATCTGATCTCAGAGGCACCCCGGGGATAAACATTCATATACTGAGCCTCAAGACTCGAGATTACCGGCGACTTGTCACCTTCCGGATTAGGCGCTACTAAACAAGCACTGAACAACATCATCACCACCACAGCTATACCCACCCCGACTTTACAGATATTAGAATTCACTGATATACCCTCCGCCAAATAAGATAGCCAAAGTATATACAGGCACGGCAACTTTAGCAAGCGAACGCGCTTTTGACCTTACTTTGACTGGGTGGTATCATTCTCTAAATATTTCGGAGATACGTAATTGGCCGACAACGCCAGACAAGATACTGAAGTTGC
>CP070642.1:638355-642438 GCA_020354105.1 Chloroflexota bacterium
CCCATACGCCAGTAATCTTCTCTTGAGAACAGAATGAATTGACCGACAGTCAGAGATGGCTTCGATCCCTTAAAGCGATGTACCCACCAAAGCGGCAGCCAGCTCATGATTACGAAATACAATACAGGCATGGCTATCTTTTCAGGAAGAGATTCAGCCATCTGACGAGGAAATCCCGAAAGCATGGTAATTTTAAGTTCAAGAGCCAAAGCCAGCGTGCTGCGTAGCATATACGGGGCATGTGTGGTATCAGCATCAACAAACATCAGCCAGGAACCCTTGGCTTTTTCGGCAAGCTGGTAGCAGGCAAATGGCTTGCCCGCCCAGCCTTCAGGAAGCGGGGCACCTTTTATCAGTCTGATACGGCTATCCTTAGCTGCTATAGCTTCAACAAGTTCAGCAGTATGGTCTTCAGAGTTATCGTCTAAAACTAGTATCTCAAAGTTCGGGTAGTCCTGTATGCGTAGTGACCTCAAGCAATTTTCTATATTTTCTTCTTCGTTGCGGGCAGGAATAAGAACAGAAATCAGAGGTACCGGTTTAGGTATCCTGCTATTAATATCCGGTCTCCTGAGCGACCTCACATTAAGAATGAGATTAATGGCTATTATAACCAGTAAAGCAGCCACTATTATCTGATATAACATTATCTCACTACTGCTATGACCGGCCTAAGCTGGCCGCTTTCCTCCCCTGAAGCCAGGTAATAAGTCTTCCCTTTAATCTCGGCCTAGTTTTCAAATCATCAAAGTGTTTTACCACCAGTATTGATATCACGCACAGCATAAACAGCGGCTCTAATGATAACCCTTTTGTGACCACTAAGTAAATCAAGGTGCCTGTGGTGCCGAACATCACCCGCCAGGCATCGACATCTATCAGCAGAAAACCCAATAACATGAAAATGACAAGGGAAAAGAATATGTCGTGCTGAGGTAGACCTATCAAAACTCCCCCTGTAACTGCCAGAGCCTTGCCGCCACTAAATCGCAGTACAGGAGTGAAGGCATGACCCAATATGGCGCTTAACCCCACCGCCATCACCATAGCCATAGGCAGTTCAAAATAATAATGCGCCAGGGCTACGAAAGGTATGCCCTTGCCTATGTCCAGAAACATAGCCAGGACAAAAGCCTTGCGGCCTCCAGCTCGCAAGATATTGGTTGCCCCGGGATTAGCATCGCCATAGTTTCTTATATCCTTACCTAGCAGCCATTTCCCGACCCACAAGGAAAAGGGGCAAGCGCCAAGCCAGAAAGCCAGCACCACGAGCGATGCGAAATAAACTATCTCCACTCTACAGACGCCCCCTAACTAAATACGTGGATTATACCTCGTATTACAAAGTAAAGCATAACCCATCCCCCCTCTTCTGTCAATAGGTCTCTTCACTGCCCTGTCTATTTCAGCAACTGCTCTACAATCTCCGCCGCATCTCGGACAAACTTGGTACAAAGGCTATCACGGAGCTTATTATCGGCAAAAATTTTCAAGCCCTCTGGAGTGCTTAAATCACAGCTGAGCAATTCCCGGCACATAATTGAGCCATTAATAGATTTAAACTGGTCTACAAATTTCTTGACAAGTTTGTTAGTCTTCTCGTGTGCCTGTGTATCCTTAACAGCTGTTCGGCCATATTTAAGACCTATAACCATAAAAGCTCCGGTCACGGCTCCACACGTTTCGCCCATACGACCCATTCCACCTCCGAAGGCAGCACTGACCTTCAGTGCGGCATCGCGATCCAGGCCAAACTGTTGGGCGTATGCTGTAAGCACCGCCTGAGAACACATGAACCCCTCTTTGAAGCAGGAAACGGCTTTTTCGACATCACTCATATGAAAATCCCTCCAGAAACTACTTTAATTAACTCGCTACCGGCTCTTATCTCTGGGCTTTGGCGGTATCCTGGCTTCGCAGGGTACCTTTGTCTGACAAAGACCACAGCCCAGATAGCGACCGATATAGCCTTCTTCCCTTCCCAACTCCCTTAGTATCTCCTTCTGCTTGGTTCTCAGGAACTCCCAGCACATGTTCTTATCATGCCCCTGTTCACTGATAGCGCCGGCAGGACATCGCTCAGCATAGCGCTTACACGACCCATCACGATAAAAAAGGCAATTGGCTAAATGGTTCTTATATATCCTCGGGCTAGGTTTTATTCTGGCATCGGTCACCACACTGCCGCAGCGCATAGCCATTCCTCTCTTTGTGATGAAGCCATCGTTCAGACTGAAAGTCCCCAGACCAGCGGCGTAGGCGATATGCCTCTGTGACCAGTTATATACAAGGCCACTGGACAGGTTCTGTAATTTATAGAAATCTGCCAGCTCCGGAGCCACAGCCTGATAGCCCAAACCCTCCAATAGAGATGTCACGTGGCGTGAGAGTTCATTGATGAAGTCTTGGCCACGCCAGCGGGTGTGGTTCCATCTGAGAGAAGGAACCACGGTTTCCTTGCGCAGGCTCAACCGCGTCTCATATGTGACAGGCAGGACAAAGGATATTACGCTCACCTGTGCCGGGCGTTCCTGGCTGTTTCCTTTGGAATCAAGATGTTTTTCCAGAGCCTCCCGGGGAGTTAGATGGAAATCGCCTATTATCGCCTTATAATCTTGAAAAATGGCGTCATCACCATCGGCGTAACCAACCAGCGGCTCATCGAAAATGCAGCCGTCAGCAAATGACTCAAAGCGATTGCCCGGACTTGTAGCCACATAGTCTTTAATAGCCTTTTCCAGGAATGTTGCCGGGTTTGCCTCAAACAGCTCTCGATTCAGGCTACTCGCCACCGAACAGCCTCCGCGGGTTTCCCACCATGAGGGTATTAATCTTGTCCTCGCTGACGCCCGCCTCCTTAAGAGCCGGGATGATATTTTTGAACACATGTACGTAGGTCCAGTTAGCCAGAAGTGACTTGACTTCATCTGAAAACTCGTAGGGACGACCCATGCGGTATGCAAAGCAATCCTGGGAAAGCAGAATCCTATCGGTGTAGCCGATGCCAAGCAGGGCAATCAGGCAGGCTATCCTCAGTCTGTCAGGGAAAATAACGCCTATGCCCAGCCGGTCAAAAGCTATATTCACTCCCTTTTCCAGAACTGAGAGATGATAGTTCAGGTCGGAATTACCGCACATGTGCCCGATAGCTACACGCTTGGGGTCTACCCCTTCGGAGACAAGCAGGTCAGCCTGCTCCGGTCCCATGGTCCCAGCTTCGGTGTGTGTTATTATAGGCACACCGGTCTCCTTCTGTGCTCTGGCTGCCGCCTTAAGCATTTTCTCTTCATAAGAACTTATCCTGGCATGCCCCGTAGCTACTTTGATTACACCTGCCTTTACGCCAGTATCGCCTATGCCCTGCGTAATTTCCTTAACAAGCGTCTCACACAATTCAGCGGTTATGTCATAGGACTGGCTGCGAAACTTGAAATAGCCGGCTTTACCGAATTTTTCCGTATAAAAGCCCGTAGCGCAGATTATATTTATGCCCAGCTTATCGGAAACCATTTTCTGTAGCTCTATATCCCTGCCCATATCGGTGGCAGTGGCATCAACCAGTGTCTTCAAGCCATAGTTCTTTGCCTCCTTCAAGGCTTCCACGCAAGCTGTGAATGCTGCTTCACGATCGTAGGGCGGAGCCAGCGCATCACATTCCCACCCCAGATAAGCGAAAACCAGATGCTCGTGCATCAGGGTCACACCAAGTTCATTATCAGAAATCTCACCAAGCACAGTGTTAACTTTAGCCATGAAATTACCTCTTTTCTTCTTGCATTCGGCTTAAAATGACGCCCCGGCTTTAATATCGCCAAAACCAATCAACAGGCAATCTTAGAATCTTCTGCGTTATCAGCGATTATAACAAAGCGATTTCCACAGAGCAACGAACCTGACATATTATATCTCAGTTTCCCAGGCAGATTTACCAGGCCTCAGTCCGCTTATTTTGCTAATACGAACCCGATAGCTAAACCTTTCTTGATTCCTCATCGTTATAAACAGATAGAAATATTAAACTATGTGCAGTATAATCTTATTAAAGGGGGTGTATTAAAATGAGAGTTTTCAGATGGAGTTCGG
>CP070642.1:642538-647604 GCA_020354105.1 Chloroflexota bacterium
GACGAAGAAGGAGTATATTCCTGCAGTGCTTGGAGTGCCTGCGATGACACCTGTGCTTGGATTGAGATTCAGACCTGGTGGTGGGGAGCCGCTTGTTACTGTCCAGTTGCAGGGACAAGTGAGTGGTGCCGCAACCAGCGTTGTTGTATAGGGTGCACCGACCTGTCCATTAGGTAGGGAACTCGGGAGAATGGTGGGCGCTGCTTGCACTGAACTGGGAAAGAGGAGAAAAACGCCGGAAACAGTGAGCAGGCAAATAAGCAACAAGCAAAGCCCGTGACCAAAGGACTGTTTCAGAGAGGGGCGTTTATTCCAGCGAACGGACTTCATATGTTATATTTATTATAGTCGCCAGACAACCTTTTGTCGATATTAAATATCAGGTCTTGTGTTGCGGGTGAGAAAAAAAATCGCGCAGTGGAGCAAACCAGTAAGTCATTCCGTTTCTGATGACTAATAAGTCTATTCGCTGCCAGGTGTGCCTTGCTTTTGTTGAACCTCTGCAATCGCTCTCTTGCGATAGGTATAACGTTTCTGTGTCCACGTGCCGCTGAGATAACTCCGGTTCAGGAGATATCGGTTATCGGCTACATTTAATAGATCCTTGGATGCCCCGCCTTCGAAGTAGGCCACCTCGACATGCTTACCCATATTCTTTACAGCTTGAAGAGCATAGGCAAAATCAGAGTCGCCGCTGACAAGCACTGCCACATCGTAGAAGTCATTCCAGGCAAAATATAGCAGGTCTGTAGCCAGCATGATATCTATGCCCTTCTCAACAGGCACACCCTGTGTCACTTTGGTACCACCTAGCCGGATCTCCAGATATGGCGTCTTACGCAGGTTATCGAGGAATTCCTGTTGGTCTCGATAGCTGTCGGGCCTTTGAGCCGGGTCCTGCAAGACATTGTAGTAATATGTTCGGAACAAGCGCCTGGAGCCACATAGCTTACTGGAAAACTCAGCAAAATTGAGGTTGTGACGCCCAAAGTTACTACGTAGACCGTGATATAGATTGCTCCCGTCTATGAAGATTGCTACTCTATCATCCATAACATTCCCCCTCTAGACCCGTTAATAGCCTTTGATGATTGACATTATACCATCGTCTATGGAGGACGTATACAAGGAAATTCGGTTTCGTTTTGAAATGGACTCTGAGATTTAGGCTAGCAGTTGATTCAATCCAAAAGTGCAACTGCGTAATCCGATGGATTGTTGAGTTCAAAATGGATTTGAAAGAAAACATTCTCGGTCTTAGCAAATGAGCTCTCATCAATGGGATATAAGAGATGGCCTATTTGAGCTGGGAAATGGGTCATCCGAGAAAGGAAAAGGTTACTATATGACCTCTGTGTTTGTGTGTCAGATTGCCTGGCTTATATAATGAGGTCATAGTAACCTGTGCCGCATAGTAAAAGAGGCTCGGTTATTGCTCATTAGCTGTTGGTTCCTTTAACATAGGCATATAGGCTATGGGGGGGGGCACGCAAATAAGATACCCCGGGGAGAGCATGGCAAAATTGAGAAGTCTTCTTATGGTGGGCATACGGATTCTTATTATTGTTGCCGGTGCCTATGTCATGTTTATCGTCCTACTCTACATTTTTCAGCCCCACTACGTTTACTATCCAGAACGCACTCTTTCACGAGATCCTAGCAGAGTTGGGCTCCAGTTCGATACTGTCTATTTTGAAACTACTGATGGGGTCAAACTCTCCGGCTGGTTTATTCCCAACGAGAGCGCCAGAGGTGTCATCCTATTTTGCCATGGGAATGCTGGCAACATATCGCACCGGTTGGAGTCTATTGAAATATTTCATCGGCTTGGACTGGAGGTCTTCATCTTCGACTACCGAGGTTATGGACAAAGCGAAGGAAAGCCTAACGAGCACGGCACGTATAAAGATGCAGAAGCTGCGTGGCAGTATTTGATTGAGGAATGTCAGGTTAGCCCAAATGAGGTTATTGTTTTTGGCCGGTCGCTCGGAGGTGCGGTTGCTTCTTGGCTGGCTCAGAGCCACACACCGAAGGCGCTTGTCCTTGAGTCAACATTCGTGTCTCTTCCCGATATTGCTACCAAATTGTATCCCTATCTTCCGGTTAGGCTGTTGTTACGTTTTGAATACAATACGGCAGAATACCTACGTAGAGTAGATTGTCCCGTTCTGATCGTTCACAGCCGTGACGATGAAATAATGCCTCTTAGTCAAGGGCAGCGACTATTTGAAATGGCTAAGGAGCCAAAGAGATTTCTCGAAATCTCTGGCACGCATAATGAAGGATTCATCACATCAGGCAAACACTATGAAAATGGCCTGAATGTATTTATCTCTGAGTGTATTGGGCCTGGAATGTGAAGGGCGGTGCTCTCTCGCATGCTACACATTATGGCTTTATGTTCAGTAACCGCTCTTGGTTCGCTACTGATGGTCAAGACTACTTATAACTGTCAAACGGTCTGTTTGTAGAAGAAATTGCCCCAAACCTATTGACACGTATCGACGGCAGCTATATTATGGGAATGGTTTAACGTTTCATATAGATTGCACTGATATTTCGCATATGCACTAAAACAGGTTGATGACAAGACCATACAGATATCGGGAGTAAACGAGGAAGCATGCTGCGGAAGACGATCTTGAGTTCAGTGGTACTCCTGATATTAATACTGATGGTGGTTTACCCCTTATCCGATTTAATGCCCCGGAACCGCAGTATAGCCACCGCAGCTTTAGCGACAAAGGAGAATATCCAGGAAGCTTACGGCAAGCTGCCCTTGCTCTTCATACAGAACCAGGGGCAGCTGGACGAATCGGTTGAATACTACGTCAAGTCGCCGTCACAGACGCTCTACTTCACCAAAGAAAGCATCGTTTTCGACCTCACCCCCAATAACCAAGCCGCGGCAAGCGCTACGGCAGACAGTCAGGCGGACAGGCTGGTATTCAGCCTTGATTTTCTAGGGGCTAGTAGCAATCCGTCCATAGAGGGCACCGACAAAGACGGTGCCGTGGTCAACTACTTTATCGGCAATGACCCCGAGAAATGGCACACTGATATTCCTACATATAAAGAGGTGGTATACCATGACATCTACCCGTCCGTAGACCTGCGGCTCTTCGGCAAGGGTAATGTGCTGGAATATGACTTTGTGGTTAGGCCAGGGGCAAGCCCTGATGATATAGCCTTGGCCTATAACGGAATAGACAGTCTGAGAATCGAGAACGGTGAGCTTGTGGCGGCTACCGCCTTCGGTGATATAGAGCAGTATATGCCTTACATATATCAACAGATAGGTGGTGAGAAAGTCCAGGTTGATGGTGGTTTCAGACTGGGCGGCAGCGATACCTACGGTTTCTATGTGGCGGACTACGACAACTGTTACCCTCTCGTCATAGACCCCACGCTGGCGTACTCCACATTTCTCGGCGGCAGCGGCTTTGACCACGGACAAGGCATAGCCGTGGACTCTTCCGGGGGTGCTTATGTCGCAGGGCGGACGACTTCCGGTAACTTTCCCACCCGGAACCCATACCAGGTGACAAAAGGTGGAGATTATGATGTCTTCGTGGCTAAGCTTTCGGCAGTGGGAAACAGCCTGATTTACTCCACTTACCTCGGCGGCAGCCAAAATGACTACTGTCGTGGTATAGCCGTGGACTCAGCCGGCGACGCCTACGTTGTCGGATTTACAACTTCCACTGACTTTCCCACCCGGGACCCCTACCAAGGGACATATGCCGGGCGTGATGATGCCTTCGTGGCCAGGCTGTCGGCGGACGGAAACGCTTTAGTCTACTCCACCTACCTCGGCGGCAGCGAATATGACCGGGTAGAGGGCATAGCCGTGGATTCAACCAGCAGCGCCTACATCACAGGGTGGACATTTTCCACCAACTTTCCTACTCAGAATCCCTATCAAGGGATAAAAGGTGGAGATTATGATGCCTTTGTGACCAAGCTGTCAGCGGCGGGAAACAGCCTGATTTACTCCACCTACCTCGGCGGCAGCGGCTTTGACCAAGGAAATGGCATAGCCGTGGATGCCTCCGGCGGTGCCTACGTAACCGGGCTAACATCTTCCCTCAACTTTCCCACCCGGGACCCATACCAGGGGAAAAATGACCTGTCTCTTGATGTCTTCGTGGCCAGGCTGTCGGCGGCGGGAAACAGCCTGGTCTACTCCACCTACCTCGGCGGCAACGATGGTGACCAAGGAAATGGCATAGCCGTGGATTCAACCGGCAGCGCTTACGTCATCGGAGAAACGTATTCTAACAACTTTCCCATCGAGAACCCATACCAGGGGACACGTGCCGGGCTTAGTGATGCTTTTGTAACCAAGCTTTCACCGGCGGGAAACAGCCTGATTTACTCCACCTACCTCGGCGGTAGCGGCTTTGACGATGGATGTGGCATAGCCATAGATGCCTCCAGCTGCGCCTACGTAACCGGGCTAACATCTTCCCTCAACTTTCCCACCCGGAACCCATACCAGGAGACAAATGCCGGGAGTTACGATGTCTTTGTGTCCAAGATCGCGCTGGCTCCACCCACAGTCATCACCGTTGCCGCCGTGGCCGTTCTGGTTCTGGTCACGGCCGTGGTGCTGGTTATGAGCTTCCGCCGGTCCAATACTATGTGAAATATAAGAGGGTGTTCCATCTTCATACAATTTGACGTTTTGTTACTTTTGGCTGTGGGAACTAAATTCGACATTTTGCCTGGACTGGTAGGCAGGCTACCATGAGATAGACCTCGGTGGCATGTTGAGCGATTGATTGGTTAGCTTTACCCAGCAGATCGCGGTAAATGCGGCCAACTTTAGTCTCAGGCACCAGACCCATGCCGACCTCATTGGAAACAATGATAAAACAGACATCGAGCTTGTCTATTACGGTGATAAGCTGGTTTATTTCGGAAAGCACCTTTTTCTCCGCTTCGGGGTAATCGGGCTCGTCGCGGAGCAGGTTGGAGATGAGCAGGGTGAGGCAGTCTATAATCACTACTTCGGCATCGTCGATTCTTTTCTCTATTCCTTTGCCGATGTTGGTAGGTATCTC
>CP070642.1:647704-651158 GCA_020354105.1 Chloroflexota bacterium
GAAAGAAATGATCAGCTAACTTTTGTTAAACTTATCTGAGCAGTTGGTAGGCCGTACAGGATTCGAACCTGTGACAACCTGATTAAAAGTCAGGTGCTCTGCCAACTGAGCTAACGGCCCATATGAGCGCTATTATTATACGGTCGTTAATATTGAATATTCAACCAGATGAATGCTGCCGTGATGGCTCTGTGGTTCTATTCACCAGAGTGGTTGTCTGCCTATTCAGAGTCCAGAAGAGTGTGGATGTACTGGGCTAGTGCCGGGTGTATGTCGCAGATATAACCATCCTTGGTCTCTTCTACGGAAAAGGTCAATCTCATCGGCCGTCTGGGCGAGTCATCGAATTTATTAAGTCCGGTCTCGTTCCAGGGTATTTCTTTTCCCAGTACGTCCAACATTCCCCGCACGTCTCGAGGTTGTTCCAGCACGACCTCAAAACGGAGCCTCTTTGCCAGTGTTTCCAGCTGTTTGCTCTTGAGTTTTATTCTCATCTTTCCTCATTCTATCCCTTTGACACCGCTAATTTGCCGATGTTTTCTAGCTGTAAGCGTCAAATATACAGTAACCCCCGCGGGTGTAGAAGTCTATCACATGGTTTGCTTATAATCAATACCTGCCTGCGGTTCGCTACTGTAAGCTCCTTTTGTTTGTGCGTGCCTGTTAGCTGCAACTTTTCCTGTTACCATCTGGCTACTTGCCTGGATTTAAGATGAGATGGTCAACGGCAGCGTTTTCCACCTGCTCACGTGTCCAGAGCATTGGTTGATATTTTATCTCGCGCCAGAGGTCAATCATATCATCGTAATGCTTGCTATAAGGATGACCACTCTGGCCGGTGGTGTGGATAGTGATGCTGTTGCTGAAGTCATCCAGGTCAACAATCATGCGCATGGATGGCACCCATTTTACAGAGAAGTCTCGGGAGCTGGTGTACCAGACGGTATTGTTGACAGTGTCTGTGCTGCCGCTCGTTGGGAATGGACCACGGTTGACCAAATTTTCAATCAATCCGATACCGCTCTGCCCTAACGGGTTACTGACGAAAGTTGCTGTATGCAGGTCACCCCATCTCCATTTGTTGTGGTTCTTACCTAGTGCAGATATAGTTTTTGAGTAAGCATCCCTGAAAGAGCGAGTCAGTATATCATCACGCGTTTCTATAACGCTATTGGACCGGACGTCATCCCACCAGGCATTGTCGGGCGTGTCCATAAGCAAGAAAACTGCCCACATGTCCCTATCTCCACCGCGAACTTCTATGTTTGCATTCAACTGGTCACAGAAGAGGTTATTTATCAAGCTTAGCCAAAATTCAGCATAAAGCGCAGCCTGCGGGCTGTTCATATTACACTGATAATCCCATTCAAGCAGCCAATCACGGGCTTCAGCCAATTTAGCATCATCAAACTTCAAATCTGCCAGGTATGGCATAATCTCTTCAGCGCAGATCAGCTTGTTATCACCTTGAATAGCTTGGAAGCTGGAAATAGTATGTGGTGCCATCTCTTTCAGTAGTTCTACAATCCGCTGACCGCGATAGCCGTAGTTCCATTCCTTGCTGATTATATAGTTCAGCCCGTCACCTAATTCATTTGCCAGCCAGTCATAGTATTCCATTGGGACCACTGCCTGGTTTGCTGTGGCGATGTAACCACGTTCAGGATTAAAAATGCGAGGTAAGGCATCGAAAGGGATGAATCCTTTCCATTCAAACTCATCTGTCCAGCCAGGAGCAGGTACTAGCCCGCTATGATTCTTGGCGCGTATGGGGATATGCCCTGGTGTCTGATAGCCGATATTGCCTTCGATATCTGCGTAAACAAAGTTCTGCGAAGGAACGTCCCAATGGCTCAGGGCATTGCGGAACTCTGTCCAATTCGTTGCGTTATTGAGTTGGGTAACTGATTGGATTAGAGTGCTTGGGTCCAGAGCCGTCCAGCGTAGTGCCAGCGGGCTCTCATTGTTGAAGCCAGAGACTTCACCGGTTTCCTTGTCTATTTTGGTATCGTTGATTATCGGTCCTAGGTGTGTTTCTCGAACCTGTATGGTGATTGGGTCTGCACCATCACCGAAGTTGATGGTCTCCTTATGGACTGTCATGTCTCGCCATTCACCGTTCCATTCGTATTGGAGCTGATTATTTGGATTGACACGAATGTAATATAAGTCAAATACATCAGGATTGACGTTTGTCACTCCCCAGGCAATGAAATTGTTGTGACCGATGATGATGCCCGGAGTAACCGCAAATGTATAGCCCACTATATCTGAAGGAGATTCTCCACTGGTGGGGCGGTAATGTAAGCCGATCTCATACCAGATAGATGGCATCTGAATGCCTAGGTGCGGATCATTAGCCAGCAGGGGCATGCCACTTTTGGTCATATTGCCGCTGACCACCCAATTATTGCTTCCGATACCTCTGCCTTTTTCAAATACCAGGTTCATCGACGGTAGTGGACTCTCAGCAAGCAGTATGTCCATATCGGTGGACTCAGCCATATGATTAGCTTTACCATCATCGGTTGAGCAGGCGATAGGTAAGTCCTCTGGTTGGACTATGGTAGGCCTCTTGTCGAACGGCCAGGGTGGAGTTAACAATTGGTCGGTCATTTCCTGCCCTATAAGCTCGTAAAGTGTGGCACGGTTTTCCTCGTCGTTGTTACTTGGACCTAAATCCCACGCCATCATCTTGCTGAATACAAATGTGTCAACAGGAGTCCAGGGCTCGATTTTTGTGTCAATGCCTGTCAACTTTAATATGCTGTATTCTAAAGCCAGCTTGTCTGGGTCACGGCTCGTAATATAGGCATTGACACCATCAGTGAAGGCTTGCAGTCGGGCAAGAGACTCATCATCGCATTCTTTTACATCTTTCTCAGCTATCCGCCGCCAACCGAGCGTGCGTATGAAGATATCTGTACTAAGAAGAGCATCGTTTTTGCCTACCAGCTCTTCGATTTTGCCGCTACCGACATGCCTCCAGAATTCCATCTGCCACCAGCGGTCTTGAGCCTGTGTGTATCCCTGAGCGAAGAATAAATCATGCGTGTTGCTGGCATAGATGTGCGGGACGCCCAATTCGTCACGGAATATTTCCACGCTATCTTTCAGTCCGGCTACCCGTAGCTCTCCATTGTGTTGCGGTAGTGGTGCTCTGGTCGTGTTGTAGAACCAAACATAGCCGAGTGCGATTGGGAGTATCAGAACAACTACAACAATGGGTACGACAATCTGGATAATTTTCTTGGAGCGGCTTTTTTTCACCTCTAACCTCCCTTGGAAAAGCAATTCTGTGTCAGGACGAGATAAACCAGATCCCTGTGTAGCTAATTTTAGTCCATTGAAATACTTATTACAATATCACGCAGAAATGTGAGTAGAAGCACAGATGTTTGCGGTCGTTTAAGATAGTAAGAATGTTCTACGAACGAATGTATGGTAATACTAA
>CP070642.1:651258-665836 GCA_020354105.1 Chloroflexota bacterium
AGGATATGCCACTTCAAGTAGCCAATGGTAACTTTGACCTGGCCATAACAGGTAAAGACTGGCTTCTGGAACATCTTTGCCGCTTCCCTTCAAGTCCGGTTACAGAGCTGGTAGACCTCGGCTTCGGCCAGGTGAAAGTAGTGGCGGTAGTCAGTTATGATCTGCCCGTGGCTAATGTTGATAACTTGAAGCAGTTAATACAGGCTGGCAAGTTATCCCCACTTAGAGTAGCCTCAGAATATATAAACATTGCTGATAAATATCTTCGTGACAACCATGTCAGCCAGTATCAATTAATTCCTACCTGGGGAGCCAGCGAAGCCTTCTTGCCTGAAGATGCCGACCTGCTTATAGAAAACACTCAGACTGGGAAGACCTTAGCCAAGCACAACCTCAAAATTATAGATACAATTTTTCAATCGGCAGCTTGCCTTATCGGCAACAAAAATAGTCTGGAATCCTCCTCTAAGAAAGAGAAATTAACCTCTATGGTCGGAATCTTTAGCCGTGCAGTCAAGAGCAACTAAAATGAGAACAGTAAAAAGTTTTCAAAAGGCAAAATCTCTATTGACCAGAGAAGCCCTCTCGTATGGGCTTCCCCTGCCCCCAAAGCCTAAGACAAGAGTAAAGAGAAAAGAGCCGTCACCAGAGGAGACAGTCGAACGCATCCTTGCTGAGGTGAGGAGCAAGGGCGATAGAGCGCTTTTCAGTTATACCAAGAAACTGGATGGGGCTGAAATTAGCTCATTGGAGGTGGGCAAAAACGAGATCTCGGGTGCCTACGAAAAGGTAGATAAGAAGCTGGTGTCGGCGTTGAGGCTAGCAGCAAACAGAATAAAACAGTTTCACTCCATGTGTAAACACAGACTTGAATCAAGCTTTCTCAGCCAGGGTCTGGGGCGACAAGTCAGCCCATTAAACAGGGTGGGCATTTATGTGCCTGGTGGCACTGCCGCTTATCCATCCACAGTGCTCATGACCACTATCCCTGCCCGTATAGCTGGAGTACGAGAGATAATCCTGGTTACACCACCAAAGAAAGATGGCACAGTTCCGCCAGCGACCTTGGTAGCAGCTGATATCGCCAAGGTGGATCGTATTTTCAAAATAGGTGGGGCTCAGGCTATCGCTGCTCTAGCTTTTGGCACCGAATCGGTCCCTAAGGTTGATAAAATTTGTGGTCCGGGCAACATTTTTGTGATTACAGCTAAGAGAATGGTTTATGGAACAGTAGCTATAGAGAGCCTTCCAGGACCCAGCGAGGTAATAATTGTAGCCGATGACACTGCCGACGCCTCCTTTTGTGCCGCCGACCTTATAGCCCAGGCAGAACATGACACGCAAGCATCAGCAATATTAATCACCACATCACCCAAATTAGCCAAAGATGTTAATAGCGAGATAAAGAGACAATTGGCAAAGTTGGAACGGCAAAACATAGCCACAGAAGCTATAAATTCCCGGGGGATGATAGCCATAGTCAATAATCCTGATGAAGCTGTTGAGCTGGTCAACCTGTACGCGCCGGAACACGTATCGCTGATGCTGCGCAATGCTGCCAACTATATCCCAAAAATCCATAACGCCGGCTGTATTCTCATCGGCAGCAGCTCCCCGGTAGCCCTTGGTGATTACATCGCCGGACCAAGCCATGTCTTACCCACGGGAGGCAGTGCCCGTTTCAGCTCTCCGCTCGGCGTAGAAGATTTCCTCAAAGTCACCAATGTTATCGCCTTAGATAAAGCCGCCGGAAAAGAAGTAGGGCAAGCAGCCATAACCATAGCTGAAGCTGAAGAACTTAAAGGTCATGCTCAAGCAATTAGAATAAGACTTAATAACAGGAAAGAGCCGAAATGATTCCGCCTGAAGATATCGAAAAGCTGATAAGACCTGAACTCAAAGCCATGAATGCCTATACGCCAATCGAGCCAACCGACATATTGAGCCAGCGTATCAAACTTCCCCAGGAAAAGGTAATCAAACTCGATGGCAACGAAAACCCGCACGGTTGCTCAGCCAAGGTGAAACAGGCACTGGCCAAGCACGCTCATTATCACTTATATCCTGACCCCGAACAGAGAGAGCTAAGAAAGGCTCTGGTAGAATACACAGGAATAAGCCCTGAATACATACTTGCTGGTAGCGGCAGCGACGAGCTCATCGACCTAGTTCTGCGTCTATTCATCGAGCCGGGGGACAAGGTAATCGACTGTCCGCCGACCTTCGGCATGTACCCTTTCAGCACCGGCGTCTGCGGCGGAAGACTTGTCAGCATACCAAGAAAACCAGATTTCTCCATCGATGTTACTGCAGTAAAAGAAGCTCTGGATAAGCAAACAAAGGTTATTTTTATCGCTTCGCCAAATAATCCATCGGGTAATATAACACCTAAAGATACGATTCTGGAGCTTCTGGATAGTTATATGGTGGTAGTAATCGATGAAGCCTATTTTGAGTTCAGTGGCGTAACGGTGATGCCTCTGGTTTCAAAGTACTCAAACTTAATAGTCCTTCGCACCTTCAGCAAATGGGCGGGGCTGGCCGGACTAAGGGTAGGCTACGGTATCTTCCCAATTAATATAGCTAAATATCTCATGAAAATAAAACAACCATACAATGTAAACACTGCGGCGCAAGTGGCAGCATTAGAATCACTTAGGGACATGAGCTATCTACGTGACACGATTAAAGCTATTATAGATGAACGGCAGCGGCTACTAAGCAAGCTGGGTCAGCTTGACTGGCTAAAAGTTTATCCATCTCAGGCTAATTTCATACTTTGCTCGGTGCTGAATGGTAAAGCAAAGGCGATACATGAAGAGTTACAAAATAGGGGTATCTTCGTTCGCTATTTCGATACGCCGCAGTTAAAAGACTGCTTGCGCATCAGTGTGGGCAAGCCAGAGCATACTGATGCCTTGATTGTCGCACTAAAAGAGATATGCTAATGTGTCATTTATCAAGAGAATAAAGCGAGGTTGGAAAAATGGCTGAAAGAAAAGCTGTAGTGACCAGGGAGACTAAAGTAACCTCCGTAAAAGTGGAGTTGAAAATTGATGGGAAAGGGCAGTTCGAAATCACCACCGGAATCAGGTTTTTCGACCACATGCTCAGTCAACTTGCTCAACATGGGGTATTTGATATAAAACTATCTGCCACAGGGACTGACCAGCACCATGTTGTTGAAGACGTAGCCATCTCATTAGGCAAAGCCCTCAATCAAGCTCTTGGAGACAAAAGCGGAATAATCAGGATGGCCCATGCTGTGGTGCCTATGGATGATACACTGGCTATGGTAGCCCTAGACATTGGGGGCAGAGGCTATACAGTTTTTGAAGCTTCCTTCAGCGACACCAATATCGAGAAAATGCCCGCTGAACTGATTCGCCATTTCTTTGTTTCATTCGCCTCTGAGGCGAAGCTCAATGTACATGCCAAAGTCCTCAGCGGCATCGATGACCATCACAAAGCCGAAGCCCTGTTCAAAGCCCTGGCACGGGCTCTCGATGCAGCAACTCGCCTGGATGAAAGAATCACTGGCAAGATACCCAGCACCAAAGACACCATCGAGGGTTAGGATTAACTAGCAAAAAGCGAAAGTAATTCGGTTTTTATCTGGTCGTGCAGATACTGGATGGCCCAATCAACAAGCTCCTCATCCTCGAGTTCAAGTACAAAGTCTGGCGTCAGTCCAACACTGTCTATTGGCTTGCCTAACGGAGTCAGGAAACGATAAGAGGTTATGTGCAAAGCTGAGCCATCGCTGAGGTCACGGACAATCTGAACACTGCCCTTGCCATAAGTCTGGCTGCCAGCCAATTTAGCCCGTCCATAGTCCTGTAGAGCACCAGCCACTATCTCACTAGCACTGGCGCTGCCTTCGTTTACAAGTAGGATAAGCGGTATGTGAGTGGCTATTCCACCTCTCTTAACTTGCACAGGGATTTCACTGCCCTCACTATCCACAATATTAGTCACCACTCCCATAGCCAGAAACTGACTGGCTACATCAACAGACACATTAAGCAAGCCACCAGGATTATTGCGAAGATCAAGGACAATGCCCTCAGCACCCTCATCCATAGCGCCTTTTAGAGCACTTTGTAACTCATCGACGGTAGATTTTAAAAACTGCGTGAGTCTGATATAGGCAATGTCATCACGCATCTCTAAGGAAACACTCTCTACCTTTATCTCATCCCGGATTATGCGAATCATTACAGGGTCACTTTCCCCCTCGTGAAGTACCAGTAGCTCTATTGAAGTACCTTTTGGTCCCCGGATTTTAAGAGTGGCATCAATAAGATTCATTTTAGAAGTAGACTGACCATCAATCTCTAAAATCTTATCTCCGGCTTTAATACCCGCCTTCTCGGCAGGAGAATCAGCAACCGGCGCCACAACTGTTAGCTGTTTGTCTTTTATACTGATGACCGCTCCAATTCCCTCAAACTTCCCTTCGATGTTGCTCACATCCAGTTCATTCGTCTTCGGGTCAACATAGAAACTGGGAGGGTCGTCCAATGCCTCCATCATACCTCTGACTGCGCCCTGGCTCAGTTTCTTGGGATCCAAATTAGCCTTGTCCACATAGTCTTGAGTTAGCAACTTATAGGCTTCATTTAGGAGACTAAACTCAGGAGGCAGCTCATCACCAGCATTATCAGTACTATCAGTAGTAGCAGTAGTGTCAGCACTAAAGAAAAAGGGCTCATTTATTTCAGCAGGTGTAACAGTATCTATAGCTTTCTGGGAAACAAAGTCACAGCCAGCACCCGATATCGGCAATATAAACAACACAACAGCCAATGTCACAGATATAGGAACAGGTATTCTTATGCGCATAATAGGCCTCCGTCCATCCAGGGAAATCATAATATAGAAATACGGAAGATATTGTAGCAGTTTGTAGTGGAAATAAGAAATTTAAGCTTGCTGAATCTGAGCAACGGCTTCATTCACCATCTCGAGGGTCTCGTCCAGGCTATCTAAGGCTAAAGACAGACCCAGTTGCTCAAGCTCGGCACGACCCAGTCCCTGAAACAGGCGCTGTCCGGCAACCCACGCCATTTCATCATAAAGAACCGGCCACTCAGCACCACGTCTATCCACACAGAACAAAATGAAATCACGAAGCTTAGGGTCTAGAGAATTCATGGCTGGCAAAAATAGAACGATTTAGGGCCACAAAAAGTTTATCAGCCCAACGCTTGTGGTAAATAGAGAATTAAAAATCTTTTGACTACCAGGTGTAAGATGGTGGGAATACAAAGTCCAGCACATTTAATAAGGAAAGGACTAAGTAAACCTATAAGCCGAGTTCTGTACTCCGAAGCAACCCTCGGAGCGGTGACCATCCATCTAGCCTTGATGTTACCACCAAGGTCAAGCGACCAACCCGGGGTTAGAGCCGGACGTCCCTTTAGCCCCCTATTTGGTCTTGCTCCGGGTGGGGTTTACCCAGCCAGCTAGTCACCCAGCTGCTGGTGAGCTCTTACCTCACCATTTCACCCTTACCCTTAATACAAAGAGCGGTATGTTTCTGTGGTACTTTCCGTAGGGTCACCCCCCCTGGGCGTTACCCAGCACCCTGCCCGGTAGAGCTCGGACTTTCCTCCCTGACCTTTACAGATCAGGGCGATCACCCGGTTTACTTAGCCCAATACCCACTTTACACCCTAGTAAGAAAGGCGTCAAATCTAGGCTTGTCTCTTCCTGAAGTTTTTAAGTGCCGCCTTAGCCAGGTTATGGGCTTCGGTATTCCCATCATGTCCGACATGGACAATGGCTAGATTGGTAAATTTCTTACACAGCTCAACAGCTTCTTTGTAAAGGGGAAAGAGAAAAATATTTCTTACCTTGTAGCTACCCGCTAATTGCTTAGCTACTAATTCTGAATCAAGATAAAGTGTAGCCGTGGATGGCCTAAAGCCAATCGCTTCTTTCAAGCCAGCGATTGCCGCCTGATACTCCGCCTGATTATTGGTGCACTCGCCAATATATTGAGAGAGTTTAACCAATTCCCTTTGTTTTTCATCTCTGATAACGGCTCCTATAGCTGCCGGTCCCGGATTGCCCCAAGAAGCCCCATCAACGTAAATATTCAGATGCATCCTCTAATCTTCAGAGTCTCTAGCCCAAATATAGTATCCTGCCGCAGCTACTGCACTGGATTAAAGCCCCGGCTCTAGCCCGCTGCCACTCGTTCACCGACAGGTTAAGGTGACATCCGTGGCATCTTCCCTGTGCCACCCTTACCACCGCCTGCCCCTTTCTCATCTTTACACTATCATAAAGCTCAAGTGTTTTCGGGGCGATTTCCGAGATTAGTGCCTGCCGTTTCTGGCTGAGGTCTGAGAGCCGGCTCTTCACTTTGGCTTGTCTCTGCGCCAAATCTTTTTGCTCCCGCTGCCACTCCCGCTCTAACTTTTTAAGGTTTTCGCTACTCGTTTTTAACTTCCCCTGCGTCGTTTCTATCTCAGCCATTAAGTCCAGCAGGTTATCCTCCTTCTGCCTTAATTTAGTCTTGAAAATATCCTTTTCTTTTTCAAGACTGACCAGCTCTTTAGGGTTTTTAGTCTTACCACCGTAGAGCTTATCGTTTAGCTGTGCAATGCTGCCACGCAGGTCTTCTATCTCCCATTCTTCATCTTTCTGCTGCTTTTCCATCTCGGCCAGATGCTTCTGTTCAGCAATAAGCTCGGCCCTGGCCTTAAGCAAAGGTTCACTCTCGCCCAACTGGCTATTGATCTCATCTAGAGCTTTTTGTTCCTTCTGAATGTTAAGGTCGATTTGCTGTAAATCATAGAGTATCTTGACTGAAGTCATAGCCGAGCTAATTCTACGTTAGAAGCACAAAGCCTGTCAAAGGAGAGAGGGGTTTACCGGATTACTGGATAAAGCCTTACGGTCACTGCAAGCAAGATGTGATAATCTACGGATTTCTCTGGACACATGACCAGTAAAGACAAATAATAGTAAAGGTTTGCTAGCGAGTATAGTCGAGAATCACCACCTGTGTGCTGGCCGGTATGTTTGACCGGCTAACCGAGAGCTTAGTTTGAGAGATTTTTTCTTTGACTCCTGCTTCTTTAAGAAACTTATCTATCGACTCTAACTCCCTGGTCAATGCTGATGTCTTGTAGTGCATAGGGATAGCGATTTTGGGCGTTAGCCGCCTCACTATCTCAGCAGCCATTGTGCCACCTATTGTAGATACACCACCCACGGGCAAGAACAATACATCGATATCGCCAACATCTTCTATAAATTCCGATGACGGCAAATGTCCAAGGTCACCCAAATGGCACAACACCATCCCATCCATTTCCATCAGATAAACAGTGTTTTTACCCAGCTTCTGACCCTTAACATCATCATGCCAGGTAGCAATACCGGTAATAAACATACCTTTCAGTTCATACTCACCAGGACCTATGACCTCTTTGAACTCGCTGGTAACAGCTTCTGTATAGCAATGTCCGGGATGAAAATGGCTCAAGGTAACTATATCAGCTTGGAGCTTGCCTAAAGAATAACCCAAACTTGGGTGGCAAGGATCAGTGACAACAGTAATCTCCTTGCCCTTGATGCGAAAACAGGAATGTCCTAGCCAGGTAATATCCAAAGTAATGACCTCAACAAGAATAAGTTAAGAAAAGACAAATCTTTCAACTCTTAAATCTTCGGAGCAGTAGCCATCCCGAAGGCAAAATTAAGGCGGCTGCAACCACCTTTATCAAATCCCCGACGACGAAGGGATAAAGACCAGCCTGAAGCACCGCATCCCCAGGAACAAAGTGCGCCAGCCAGGAAAGCCCAAAGATATATATAACAATACTACCGCCGAGCATGGCCGGGATTGCCGTCCACACTCGCCTGTCCCAGCCTCTTTCAGCCAACCAACCAACAAAGAAGGCAGCAGCCACAAAACCTATCAGATAACCACCTGTGGGCCCGACTAGGCGAGCAACGCCCGGAGGACCACCCAAAGCAAACCAGTATGGAATGCCAGTAGCTCCCACAGCCAGATAAGTGAGCTGACTCAATGCTCCCCGACGGCTACCTAAAAGAGTACCGGCTAAAAGGACAGCAAATGTCTGCCCCGTAACAGGTACCGGGCCAATCCAGAAACTTATCTGGGCAAAGGCAGCAGTTAGGCAAGCAAAACCAGCCACCAAGACCATACCCCACAGGAGCCCCGTCCTGGAAATAGCAACATCCATAAATGCAAGCCGAGCGGTTGATGTTTTCATACTACGCATGCCTCCTTACTATCAGCTGACCGAAGGTAAAGTATAGCAATGAATCAGAATAAGGTCAACATGTGCCAAATCTCCACCGGTAACTGCATTGACGCCAGATATTAATGACAGGTAAAATTCCGACATCATGCACAAGAAAGTCACCTTTGATAATGGATTGCGTCTTCTCACCAGCAAAATGCCTCACACTCGTTCTGTCTCCATAGTCTTTTTCATAGCCTCCGGACCACGATATGAGATAGAGCCTGAAGCCGGTATTTCTCATTTCATTGAGCATCTCTGCTTCAAGGGTACCGAAAAGCGCCGCAGCTCCAAGGAAATCAGCGAAGCCATCGAAGGCGTCGGCGGCATAATAAACGGTGGCACCGATAAAGAGCTGACCACCTTCTGGTGCCGTGTAACCAGCGAGCATTTTCTTATAGCCCTTGACGTACTTACAGACCTGCTAAGACATTCCCGCTTTGACGCAGCAGACATCGACCGCGAGCGCCAGATAATCATCGAGGAAATAAATATGAGCCTCGATTCACCGAGACAGCGAGTATCCATGCTTATAGACGAGCTTATGTGGCCAGGGCAAGTACTGGGACGCGACATCGCTGGAAACAAGGAAACAGTGGCATCTATAACCCGGCAAAATATGCTCGACTTTTTCTCCAAACGTTATCTGCCTAACACCACTGTGGTAGCTGTGGCCGGTGATATCGAACATAAGCAGGTGCACAACACCATTAGCCGAGCATTAGGCGAGTGGAAATCCAGCCAGGTGTCGCCAGGCTTCCCAAATAAAGTTAATCAAGAGTCAGCCAGACTTAACATTGAATTTCGAGAAACCGAACAGGCTCATCTTTGCTTAGGCGTTCCCGGACTATCCTTTTTCCATCCTGATCGCTATGCCGTAGACCTGCTCAGCATAATACTGGGCGAAGGTATGAGTAGCCGCCTGTTCCTCGAAATCAGGGAGCAACAAGGACTTGCCTACGACATTCACAGCTATGCCGATCATTTCGCCGACTCAGGGGCTGTCATCATCCACGCCGGAGTCGACCCTGGACGAGCGGAAGACGCAATTAAGGCAATTATCGACCAAACTGCCAAGCTCAAGGAGAAAATCTCCCAGGATGAACTCAAAAAGGCCAAGGAAATAGCCAAAGGTCGATTGCTACTAAGCCTGGAGAGCAGTCGAAACGTTGCCGCCTGGCTGGGAGTTCAAGAACTACTCCTTAATCACATACTTACCACGGATGAGGTGATATCAATGGTCGAAGCTGTCACTACCGAAGACCTGAAACGCGTGGCACAGCAGCTCCTTACAAGCGAAAAACTGAACCTAGATATTGTCGGGCCTGTCAAAGACGAGGAGCACATGGCTAAATTGCTCAAACTTTAACCACACTTATAAAAAAGAGCCGCCCCAACCGAGACGGCTCCTTTTACAGCCTTTTATCCCATCTTAGTATTCGGGCATGGGTGGCATCGGGGGGGTCTTTTCTTTTTCCGGGATGTCAGTCACCAGAGATTCAGTGGTCAATATCATGTTAGCGATACTGGAGGCGTTCTCCAGACCGGTCCTGGTGACCTTAAGCGGGTCGATGATACCTTTGGCTACCATATCACCAAACTCGTTTCTCAAGGCATCATAGCCAACGCCTTTCTTGCTGTGCTTGACCTTATCCACAACCACCGATCCATCCTGTCCTGCATTTTCAGCAATCCAGCGCAATGGTTCTTCAAAAGCTCGCTTGAGTATAGCAATACCGGTGGTCTCGTCACCCTCAGCCTTTACCTTGTCCAGAACCGGACTGGCATTTATCAGAGCAACACCACCACCAGGCAGAATGCCTTCCTCAACAGCAGCCCTGGTTGCCGAAAGGGCATCCTCTACCCTGTGCTTCTTCTCCTTAAGTTCGACCTCAGTGGCAGCTCCTACTTTAATCACTGCCACGCCACCAGCTAACTTGGCCAATCTTTCCTGCAGTTTCTCCCTATCATAGTCCGAAGTTGTCTCATCGATTTGCGCCTTTATCTGCTTGATGCGCGCCTGAATAGCCTCTTCAGAGCCCTTGCCTTCGACTATGGTGGTGTTGTCCTTGTCCGCAACCACCTTTCGAGCCCTACCGAGGTCAGCCACTGTTGTTGAATCCAGTTTCCGGCCCACCTCCTCAGAGATGACCTTGCCACCAGTCAAAATAGCTATGTCCTCAAGCATCGCCTTCCGCCTATCTCCGAAGCCCGGTGCCTTGACCGCCAGACAGTTGAGCGTGCCTCTCAGCTTGTTGACCACCAGAGTAGCCAAGGCTTCACCCTCTAAGTCCTCAGCGAGGACCACAAAGTTCTTGGAAACCTGAAGCACCTTCTCCAGAACCGGCAGGAGTTCAGATATAGCTGAGATCTTCTTATCTGTAATCAGGATATAGGGATCCTCAAGTTCCGTTTTCATCAGCTCAGGATTAGTGATGAAATAAGGACTGATATAGCCACGGTCGAATTCCATACCCTCGACATATTCCGTTTCAAAAAGCAAGCCTTTCGATTCCTCTACCGTGATTACCCCATCCTTACCTACCTTCTCCATTACCTCAGCAATCAGGTTGCCCACCTCTGGGTCGGCGGCTGATATCGTCGCCACCTGTGCTACCTGCTCTTTTGTGGTCACAGGTGTCGACATCTTCTTTAACTCACCAACCACAGCCTCCACACCCTTCTCAACTCCACGCTTGAGAGCCATGGCATCTGCACCGGCAGCTATATTCTTGAAACCATCGGTTACAATCGCCTGAGCCAGCACAGTGGCCGTGGTGGTGCCATCACCACACTTATCATTTGTCTTAATCGCTGCTTCCTTAACCAGCTGCGCCCCCATATTCTCAAAGGGGTCGGGAAGCTCGATATCTTTGGCAATGGTAACGCCGTCATTAATAACGTTAGGTGCACCGAACTTCCTGTCAAGGGCTACGGGACGACCTTTTGGCCCCAGAGTAACCTTAACCGCATTAACCAGGGCATCAATGCCAGCCTTTAATGATCTCCTTGCCTCCTCACCATAAAGAATTTGTTTCGCCATCTGTCAAAACCTCCTGTTTCTTATTTATAACTCTTTCTATTTAGAACTTTTCTTGGCTAAAATATCACTTTCCCTCAGGATAATAAGCTCATCGTCGCCTTCCTTTATCTCGGTGCCGCCGTACTTGGCATAAATAACTATATCACCGACCTTCACTTCCATAGCTATACGTTTGCCATCTTCAGTCATCCTGCCGGGACCGACAGCGATGACCTTGCCCTCCTGTGGTTTCTCCTTAGCGGTGTCGGGTATCACAATGCCGCTCTTGGTAACATCTTCCTTCGGGCTCGGCTTTACCACTATCCTGTCTCCTAAAGGTGCAAGCTTAGTTGCCATCTTTACCTCCTTTTTAGATTTTAGCACTCTAGGCTTAAGACTGCTAATTATTATAATTGGCAATTGTTAGGTTGTCAAGGAGTTTTTACCGCCGCAGTTTATTGTTACTTGATTTCTCACACTATACCGTGTACAATGAACCCATGACTCGGAAACTAAAGGGGGTAGACTGGGATAAGAAACGTGTTCGGGCACTGCGGCAACACATGAAGTTAACCCAGGCTAAACTAGCTGAAGAATTAGGTACTCGCCAGCAGACGATCAGCGAATGGGAAACGGGAATGTACAAGCCACGGGGAACCTCGGCAACATTGCTCACCCTGGTCGCCGAGCGCTCCGGTTTTAAATATGAGCCATCGAAACAAAGTTAATTTTTTAACTTCACATACACGCAAAAGTGTAAAAAACATGGAAATAAAAATTACTGAAAAGCTCATTTCGCGTATCTGGCAAAACAAGCTGGTAACTGAACTGGCTACCGAAAATGGTGAGCAGATTCATATAATTCATCCGGGCAGAAGCAGCAATACCCACGGCTGCGATTTTCAAGATGCCGTCTTTACCATCAACGGCAAGATGACAACCGGAAACATCGAGGTGCATATCAAATCCAGCCAGTGGCACAGCCATGGTCATCACCGGAACCCGAAATACAACAATATAGCCCTGCACGTCGTCTGGTGGCATGACAGTCAAGATCCTACCCGGCTCCAAAACGGTCAAGCTGTGCCCATAATTTGCCTGGGCCCCTTTCTCAACAGCACACTTGATGATCTGAACAAACGAATGAACCTGTCCGGTAACTCTCTACCCTCCTGTCCCTTAGTTGGCAGGCATTCAAACGCGGAGAGTCTAAGCAAAATGCTCACCGCCGCTGGAGAGGAAAGATTCACCGCTAAAACGAGAGTGTTCCGCAAAGCCCTAAAGGAAGAGGATGCCAGACAGGTGCTCTACCGAGGCATAGCCAGGGCACTGGGATATGCCCAAAATGCCAAACCCTGTGAAGAGCTGGCAAACAAATTACCATTCATCATACTGGAGGGAATCAAATCTGAGCCTGATAGCACCAGACAGGCTCTACTTCTGGGAGTCGCCGGACTATTGCCCTCACAGAGGCACAGCTCGGTTGAAGACAGAGAGACAAATAAGCTGGAAATGATATGGCAATCCCTAGGTATAACTGAAACTATGAAGGAGGTTGACTGGTGCTTTTTTCGAGTGCGGCCAGACAATTTCCCCACCCGCCGCCTCATCGCCTTGAGCTACCTCATACCCCGCCATAGTAAAACAGAGCTACATCAGGAAATTCTTAAACTAGTCAAAAAGGCACCTCGGGGAGCTGGGCATTACCGGCTGGAAAATGGTTTGACTGTCGTCGGCCGGGGCTACTGGAGAAACCATCTCGATTTCGGTATCGCCCAGAAAAAGAGTTCGTCTCTCCTGGGCAGAGAGAAAGCCTCGGCAATAGCTATAAATACTGTCTTACCATTCGCCTGCGCCTGGGGCGAGCTACACTCTGACCTGAAGTTAAAGGAAAAGGCTGTTGAGATTTATCGCCGCTATCCCAAAGCAGGAGATAACGAGCTGACCCTGTATATGAAGCAGCAACTGCGGCTGAACCAAGAAGTTCGCCTGTCTGCCTGCCAGCAACAGGGACTGATTCACATATTTAAGACCTGTTGCCGTCACCGAAGCTGCACTGAATGCCCGGTAGCCCTTAACCTAGGCTAAGGCTGGGTATCACATCCATATCATAGCCGTCGACTGCGCCCGACTGGTGACGATAATAACCGCAAGCAGCAACCATCGCCGCGTTATCGGTACACAAACCTGGGGGAGGTATTAGCACCGGCACAGTTGAATTGGATATGAAACAATCACGAAGAGCTTTATTGGCCGCCACCCCACCGGATAACAATATCTGCTCCACCCCCAACCTTTCCGCAGCCCGTATCGTTTTGGTGGCCAATACATCGACCACAGCCTGCTGAAAGCTGGCTGCTGCCTCAGCTACCTTAGAAGAATCTGAAAAATCATTGTCCCTGACCAGATGAAGCAGAGCTGTCTTCAAACCGCTGAAGCTAAAATCATCACTACCCTTCAACCAGGCACGAGGCAAAAGAAACGAGGCTTCCTTGTCCCTTGCAGCTTTCTCAATGGCCGGGCCGCCGGGATAACCCAGGTCCAGAATCCTGGCTGCCTTATCGAAGGCTTCGCCAGCAGCATCATCCCTAGTACGCCCCAGCTTCTCAAACTGCCCGTGACCACTCATCAGCACCATATCGCTGTGCCCCCCGGAAACGATGAGGCAAAGGCAGGGAAAAACAGGCTTGTCTCCACTTATCCAGTTGGCATAGATATGGCCTTCCATATGATTGATTCCAATCAGGGGCAAGCTGTAGGCTACGGCTATGGCTTTAGCCAAATTCACTCCCACCAGCAGTGAGCCTGCCAGACCTGGACCTATGGTCACGGCAATAGCCTCAAGGTCCCGCCAGGTGGTTTTCGCCTCAGCCATAGCACTCTCCACTACTGGCAAAGCAGTTATTAAATGTTGCCTCGAAGCCACCTCGGGAACAATACCACCATAGCGCTTGTGTATGTCTACTTGAGAAGAGACTACGTTCGACAGTATGTCAGCCCCGTCTTCGACAACCGCCGCCGCAGTTTCATCACAGGAGGTCTCAATGCCCATGATTTTCATACTCAGGATTATAGCACAAGCCCACAAAACAGCCTGAAAATTTGGCTTTAGTGAGACTCCGTTGCGCTAAATCTATTTTAGCCTTTGAACATTAGAGGCAAGCCACCGATTAAACACACCCCACCAACCGCAATGCATCTTATGAGCATCGTAGTGGTTTGCTCTGCTTCCGGTCTCAGCATAATAACTACAGGGCCTAGAACTATGCAA
>CP070642.1:665936-669001 GCA_020354105.1 Chloroflexota bacterium
CTTCAGACAGCAGCCTTAGCCAATACACAAAGCACCGGAAATGGCAGCCGCCACGGCGGCTTGCCAACACCTTCTCCAAGTTCCCTGATTATAGGTAAGGGAGATACTCCTTTCTGGAATATGGTAAGAGATACTAATGAGGGCCTTGTAGTAGAATTTCTAATAGGTGCTGAACAGGGAAACACTCTCAACGGTGACTTTAGCGGTAATGTTCTGCTAGGCTATAAAGTTGAAGGGGGGGAAATCACTGGTAGAGTAAAAGACACGATGGTTTCTGGAAATGTGTATCATGTCTTAAGACAGATTGAAGCAATAGGACATGAGGCACGGTGGATCGAAGGTTTTCTCTTGACCCCCTGCCTCTACTGCACTGGCTTATCAGTAGCCACCAAGATGGAATGAGAAATATGAAAAACGCAATTAAGCTCTATAAAGAACCACGGCGCAAGGCGTGTGATTTATTTGCAGCTTGGCCCGGAATCGGGAATGTGGCTCTTATAGTTGCCAGGTATATCAAAGACAAGCTAAAAGCCGAGGAGATTGGGGGGATCGAGCCTTTCGATTTCTTCGACCCAATTGGCATCATGGTTAAAAACAACATAATAGAAGCCCCCCAATTCCCAGAAAGCAAATTTTATTACTGGCACAATCCCAACTCCGACAGAGACCTCGTCTTGTTTATCAGCGACGAGCAGCCCAGCTTCAAGGGTTATGATCTAGCTAGCTGTGTCCTAGACATTAGCCAGAAGCTCAAGGTCAAAAGGGTGTATACCTGTGCCGCAGCTATTGCCCGAATTCATCACACTGAAAAGCCAAAGGTCTGGGGAGCTGCCACAAACCAAAAACTTCTCGAAGTACTAAGAAAACATGACGTCATTCTTCGCGGTGACATACAAATTGCTGGACTTAACGGCTTATTTCTGGGAGTAGCCAAAGAAAGGGGGCTTGAAGGTATCTGCCTACTAGGCGAGGTGCCTATGTACACCACTCGAATACCTAATCCAAAAGCCTCTCTGGCAGTAGTTGAAGTCCTAGCCAAGGTATTAGACATTGATATCAACCTTTCTGAGCTTGCCAAATTGGCTAAAGAATCTGACGAGGAAATGAAAAAACTGGCGGCTGAAGCTATGGAGGAGTTCATCGACCGTTACACCAAACCTGTATGGCCACCCGAAGAGGAGGAGATAGAAGAAGAGGAGGAGGATAATGAAAACGGAGACGAAGAGGAAAACGAATAAATGACAGCAGAATTATCGCCCAGAATGCAGCAAATAGCGGAAATTTTCGACTCGGGTAAGTCAATAGTCAGCTCTAAACTGGTCTATCTGTCTGACCTCAATAGCGAGGAACTGAAATTCCTGGAAGAACTCTGGGCGATTACAGATGTACCACGACGACATCAGATTATATCTCAGCTTGTACACCTCAGCGAGATTGACGTTAAGCTTGATTTCAACGGCGTCTTCGTCCTATGTCTCCACGATACTGACGCAACAATCAGAACCCAAGCCGTCGCCGGTTTAAATGGAGAAGATAACTACAACCTTATCACCCCACTATTGCAAGCTCTGAAGGAAGACACTTCCGCTGAAGTACGAGCAGAAACAGCCGTAGCCCTTTGCAAATTCGCACTTCTATGCGAATTGGGAAAGCTACCCTCTCACTTCACAGACAAGATATACACTGCCTTACTAGATGTCTGGGACAAAAAGTTAGAAGATGTTGTGGTGAAGCGTCGAGCTTTGGAGGCTATTTCTCCATTCAATTTACCACGGGTTAGAGAACTTATAGAGCAAGCGTATAATAGCAACGACACTAAGCTTAAGGCTAGCGCCATATACGCCATGGGACGCAATTGCGATCCAGTATGGTTGAACACTCTGCTGGCTGAATTAAACAGCGGCGAAGCTGAGATCCGGTATGAGGCTGCTAACGCCTGTGGCGAACTCAGCTCCGAAGAAGCTGTACCCCACCTCATCAAGTTAACTGAAGATGAAGACAATCAGGTTCAAGAAGCTGCTATAAAAGCGTTAGGTGAGATAGGCGGTGAGCAAGCCAAGCAAGCTCTAATCAAGCTAATGAAAAAGCGCCAACCCAGAATCCGTGAGGCGGCAAAATCAGCCCTGAAGGAGGTGTATTTTTGCGAAGACCCTCTATCTTTGCAGACTTAACCAAACCACCGATACTAACAGGCAATAAAGTCAATCTACGTCCGAAGCGTCTGCAGGACGCCGCCAATGACTATAGGTGGCGACAAAATGCTGAGCTATGCCAACTCGACGCTGCCATTCCCATATCATGCTCTTTTGAAGAATTCTTAGAAAACTACACCGAAGAATTACATCGTCCAGGCAAAAGCTATCGCTTCGCCATTGAAACTCCAGACGGCAAACACATCGGTAATTGCAGCTATTTTAATATAGATCAGACAAAAAATGATGTTGAGATGGGCATCATGATTGGTGAACGTGATTACTGGAACCGTGGTTACGGGACTGATGCCATACTCGCCACACTTAATCATTTTTTTTCGCAAACTCCTCTAAAAAGGGTCCACCTAAAGACCTTAAATTGGAATATCCGGGCACAGAAATGTTTTCAAAAATGCGGTTTCGTCCCCTGCGGCCAAGTCACTTACGGAGATTACACCTTCATTCTCATGGAGGTTCAACGCTCAACTAAACTGAAAGACGAATAGAACTGAAACCACAGCCTACCATAACCTCAATGGATAAAAACAGGGTTCTCGTCAGTGATAATTCTTTTCGTAATGGCCAACTGATGACGGATGTGCTTGGGCAGTGTGAATGAAGATTGGTGAGTAAGACCATCATACGATCTTGGCTTTCTTACCATTCGAGCTGCAATCCTACGGTCCACCTCTCTAGGCAAAAGCCCCGCAGGGTTGACAGTTTGTGATGCAGTGGTGAACCCCCATAAGTCAACGAAGGAGGGAACATATGCTTGATACGGACAGACTATAGCGAAAACACTTTTTAAAGTGTTAACGATTGCGGTGAAATTTTGCAAATTAGTCCAGCCAGAAGCTCCAGACTGGATACAAA
>CP070642.1:669101-685646 GCA_020354105.1 Chloroflexota bacterium
TAAGACCCCGCCAAAGCTATACATTCAGAGCAAACGCCAGAAAACTCAGAGAAGTGATGCTCAGCCTGGAATCCAAACTCTCGAGTAATTGCATTCTCCTCTTCACACAGAGCTTTATCCGAATACTCACGAAGAGTGCCACACTGACGACAAATTACAAAACGATGGCACCCCTCACATTCTCCGAGCGTACATTTTACGAATCCCCCCACCAGCAATACCTTGTGGGCCAGGTTAAGGGAGCAAAGAAGTTCAAGTACACGGTAGATAGTGACGTGGTTAAGATGTTCACCTTTTCGCTGCAAGATCTCTTGGATATCGTAAGGCGAAACAGGACTATGCACCTCAGTCAAAACTTTTAATACTCGCTTTCGCGGCTCAGTTACCCTATAGCCGTTGCCACGTAACACCCGTAGTGCACCATGAATCTGAGACATAGACTCAATTTTATAATGTCACTATTACAAATGCAATAATATTGCATTATGGATACGTCATACCAGTGCAAGGAATATCGAGCAACTACATTCAGCATTCAGAGAGATTCTTGCTAAGCTCAGAATGGCAGAAAAAGGCGAAATGCTCTCTCATTAGGGGGGCATTAAGATATTACCTGCCACTCAGCAGCCCCTGGAGCAAAACCAGGGCTGCTTGTTTATCCAAGGGTTCGTTGTTATTGCCACACTTGGGCGACTGGATGCAGCTAGGGCAACCGTCCTGGCATGGGCATTCCTCTACCGCCTGCAAAGTGGCTGACCATAGTTTCTCTATCATCTCAAAGCCCTTTGCCGTAATACCGATTCCCCCAGGATAAGCATCATAAATAAACACTTGCGCCTTACCTGTGTCAGCATGAAAAGGAGTAGAAACACCACCAATATCATTACGGTCACACAAGGCAAACAGAGGCAACATAGCGATAGCAGCATGTTCAGCAGCATGCAAGCCGCCGGCGAAATCAAGCCCAGCCTCAGATACCCGCTCAATGGCTGCCTCAGGCAATTCAAACCACAGGGCCCTAGTGATAAAGCGCAGAGGCGGCAAATCAAGAGGCTCCTCACCAATGACCTCTTCCGTAAACTGCATTTTCTTTTTGAAACCGACCACTGTATTGGTAACATCAACTTCACCAAAACAGACTTTTACGCCTGAACATTGCCTCTCCTGTTCAGTTTTTAAAATTTTGATGTCCGTTAATTCCTTGGTCTGCGTGTAATAGGTGATATCGGTGGGTATCACTATAGCCACCCGATTCTCGATGTCTAACTCCTTCACCAAATAAGAATCACCTTGGTGAAGATAAATAGCTCCGGGATGTATCTGGAAAAAGGCAACACTGGCCTCTACTGTCTCCATTAATTCGTAGCCTCGAGAGGCATCTATAACAGCGTAATTCTTACCGGAGGTAGACCTGATATTAATCTCCTGGGCCGGATGTGAAACTCTGGGAGAAAGATACCATCGTCCACTGCTTCTTCTAATAAGTTTGCCATCCGCTTCCAGCTCACTGAGCGCTCTACTGAATATAGCACCAAAAAGCGCGCCATCATTATCGGTCAGGGGTTGCTCCCAGGCGGCGCAAAGAAGATGAGGTTTCATAATATTAAGATTCTCCGAATTCATCAGTGCGTTCTCAAAGTTTTTGCCGAAGAAGTAGTCAGGGTGATGCATAAAATACTGGTCGAGTGGGTTATCCTGAGCGATAAGAAAACTCAAGGCTTCACCAACACCTCTGCCACTGCGACCTGCCTGCTGCCAGGTGCTGGCAATGCTTCCAGGGTAGCCGACAATCACGGTGGCTTCCAGGTCACCAATATCAATCCCCAGTTCCAAGGCAGTGGTAGCCACAACACCCAGGAGATGACCACCGAACAGTTCCCGCTCAATCTGTCGTCTGTCTTCGGGAAGATAGCCTGCCCGATAAGGCTTAATTAGCTGCCCCAGAGAAGTTCCGAGTTTTTCCCGAGTATAGATATAAATCAGTTCGGCCAGTTTCCGAGTTCGGGTAAAAACCAGGCTACGAATACCATTTCGAACCAGTTCAGTAAAAAGAAAGGTGGCTTCGCTATTAGAGCTGTGCCTGCCTTTACCACTCTCATCAATAAGCGGCGGATTCCAGAAGACAAAAGATTTGCCACCATGAGGCGAGCCATCCTCAGTTATTACCTCGAAAGGAAACCCAACGAGCTTTTCAGCATGCTCTTTAGGATTGGCAATAGTCGCCGAGCAACAAATAAACTGTGGATTAGAGCCGTAAAGGACACAGAGGCGGCTCAGGCGGCGCAAAACATTGGCTACATGAGAACCGAAAACTCCACTATAGACATGAGCTTCATCTATCACCACATATTTCAAGCTACGAAACAACCTCGACCAAGATTTGTGATTAGGCAAGATGCCCACGTGAAGCATGTCAGGATTGGTGAGCACGATCTTGGCTTTCCTTTTTACCTCAGCCCTGTCTGACTGCGGTGTATCACCATCAAATGTGGCACAGCTCACGGAGGAAATAAGCTCAGGGCAAGCTAGCTCGTTCAAGCTTCGTAGCTGGTCTTGAGCCAAAGCCTTAGTCGGGAAAAGATACAAAGCTCGGCTGTTTGGATCTTTCAATACCGCCTCTAAAACAGCCAGGTTATAGCACAGTGTCTTACCACTGGCACTGGCTGTAGCCACCATTACATTCTTACCACGCTGAGATGCGTTAATTGCCCCAGCCTGATGAGCATACAATGACGATATACCCAAAGATTCAAGGCGTGCTTGCAGAGCAGGGTGGAGAGGCTTATCTAAGTTGCCAAAAGCGGCTTCATGCGGTGGAATACGCTGAATATGAGCAATCTGCTGCTTATAATCAGGTGAAGTCAGAAGGTGATGAAGGAAAGCATCAACATACATTGAAATTGACTTAGCAGTAGATTGTTTACTTCTTACCCTAAACTTATCCTCTCCCCCTTCAGGAGAGGTTGAGTAGGAATGCTACGGACCAGAAAAAATCTCTGTCTGATGGTCTATAATTTCCAGCTCTGGATAGTTATTTACTATGAAATTCATTACTTTAGATAAAGTCTCATCAACATGCTGGTTGTGGTTACTGACACAAGCTATACCCAGGGTCACTAGTTGCCACAAATCCTGGTCATCTACCTCGGCTATAGAGATATTATAATGACTCCGAAGCCGAGCGATGATAGATTTGACTATTCGCCTTTTATCTTTGAGCGACTGACTCTGCGAAAGGTGAAATTTTATCCTACAAATACCAGCATTCATCTTTTCAGAACAACTTACAGGTAAACCAGTCTATCGAAAAAAAGACCCCTCTCAGTGGGGAGACTGTTGAGAGGGGTATCGGGCTATTTTAGCTACTCTGTTTCATTTCCGCGTAGCAGGCGCTACAATAAATAGGCCGGTCATCTTTGGGTTCAAAAGGCACCTCACAATCACTGCCACATTTGGCACATGTTGCTTGATGCATAGTCCTAGGCTGACCATAGCCTCGGTAGCGACTCTGTCGTTTAGCTGCTCGGCACTCTGGGCACCGACCAGGCTCATTTTGTAGCCCTCGTGACTTGTAAAACTCTTGCTCGCCTACGGTAAAAGTGAAGCTAATACCGCAGTCTTTACAAGTCAACGTCTTGTCCGCTAGAGCCATCTATGCCTCCTTATGAAAGTTATGCCCTGTTTCTGTTGCAGTCTCTAACGGCTCAAGACCTCTACATACATCGCCGCAAAGAATTCCCCGGCACGCTGGTCTCCCCACAATAAGAGGAAGCCGAGCTAGGAAACGGCACCAGCCAGGTTTTTGCATACAATAACTAGTGTAGTTTATAATAATTGACTAGTCAAGTCGGCATAACTATATGGAGACTAATCTTATGTCAAACACTACCGAAGCAAGTCGCCAGCGGGTGAGGTCAATAGTAAGCCTGGTAGCCGGTACTATACTCGGGTTTATTTTCCTGCTATCCGGTAGCGGCAAGTTATTCGCTTTCGGCGAGATGCCGGGACAGACCATGCAGTTCATCGGTGCCATTCTGCCGGATGCCTGGCTAACGCCAGGAGTTGCCCTTTTCTTAGGCGGTATCTTCTTCCCGTATATTATCCCATGGACAGAGCTATGTATGGGCATACTGCTCCTCTTGCATATCTGGCCACGCCTCATTGCAGCTCTCTCGCTACCATTGATCTCAGCCTTCATAGTAAACAATGCCTGGTACATCAGCCAGGGTAAGATGAATTTCACTTCCTGTGAATGCTTTGGTATATGGGAAGAGATGTTCGGCACAATGACACATCTGCAATCACTCTCGTTTGACATTGTGCTTCTCGCTCTGGCACTCACCGTAATATTCGTACATCCTGCCGGTTTCCTGTCCTCGCCACCATGGCTGGCTAAATTAGGACAGGGAACTAAAGGGAAAGATAAGCCGGGAGACCCACATTATGCCAAAAAAGACTGAAGCAAGCCGCCAGCGAGTGAGGTCGATAGCGAGTTTGGTAGCCTGTACTGTACTTGGTGTTATCTTCCTGATAGCCGGCACAGGTAAGATATTCGCTTTCGGCGAGATGCCCGGACAAACCATGCAGTTCATAGGTGCCATTCTGCCGGATGCCTGGCTAACGCCGGGGGTTGCCCTCTTTTTAGGCGATATCTTCTTCCCGTATATCATCCCATGGACAGAGCTATGTCTGGGCATACTGCTCCTCCTGCGTATCTGGCCACGCCTCTTCGCAGCCCTCTCGCTACCACTAATCGTATCTTTCTTAATCAACAACGCCTGGTACATAAGCCAAGGGGAGGAATTGGATCCCTGTCCGTGCATTGGAATATGGGCAAAAATATTCGGTACACCCACACATCTACAAGCGCTCTGGATTGACATTGTACTTCTTGCCCTGGCTCTGACCGTAATATTCGTGCATCCTGGCGGCTTTTTATCCTCGCCGCCATGGCTGGCCAAACTCGGGAAAAGTACCAAAGGGAAAGATAAACGGAAATAAACTATGAGATACATTAGACGGAACATATCACCAATAAAATATCTGCCCATTTCAATCATTTCACTGCTTCTGCCTGCGCTGCTCTTGACCAGTGCCTGCCTAGCACCCACTCCACCTCCTCCACCTCCTCCACCAACAAACCAACCCCCAGTTATTAGTTCCCTGACAGCACAGAATGAGGTCATGGCTTTATCGGAATCTAACATAGTCTGTGAAGCCAACGACCCCGATAGCGATAACTTGACATATCAGTGGTCAGCTAATAGCGGAAACATTAAAGGAGAAGGCAGCGCTATCACCTGGGTCGCACCCGATGCCACCGGCACTTACACTATCAAAGTCACCGTGTCCGATGGCGAAGGTTTAAAGACCAGCAAATCGGCGACTATAATTGTTGTAGACAAGCCCAACCAACCTCCAGTCATCACGGGGTTAACAAAAGACGGAAGCCCACCGGACGAAGAGAATCGAGTCAGGGAATGGAGAACAATAACCATTCACTGCAACGCTGAGGACCCGGATGGTGACGCGCTAAGTTATCTATGGAGAGCTACACGCGGTAAAGTTAATGGAGAGGGAAGCACGGTTCTCTGGACTGCCCCCGGTGTCACCGGTGATTGTACTATCACCGTCGTGGTAACCGATGGTAGAGGCGGCAAAGCTGAGGCATCTATCGTATTTAAAGTAGCTTGCTGCGGCGGTGGATATTAAAGCAATGTCACAAGCTGTTGCATCAATTTATAAAGGTACGAGCTTCACATTGCCCCACATGCCCATTTTATCGTCTTTTATTATTATTACACCAGCTAGTCCATCGATAGCCTGAGCCTGCTCAACCGCCACATCGATATCGTCAGCAGTTCCCACTCTATTACCAATTGCCGTAGCCGCCGCGTCAGCCAACGCCGTAGAACGTGAAAGGGCAATCACAGCATCAGCAGCACCAAGGCTGAGCGAATGCCCCACAGTTCCCGAAGAAGTGCATACACCCAAAGGCGTTTCCTCATGATTTATCTCCAGGGCAATTTTGCCAGTAAGCGGAGATTCACCGGCATAAACGCCAATCAGTCGGGGCTTCGAAATCTTCATAAAAATGTCCCCGCCATTTTCGACAATTACCTCTGGCGAGTAGGCAAGCAGGTCTTTACCCACAGCTTCAGCAATAGCTCCAGCTACGGCCGCCATTGGGCCAACGCCAGCTACTCGAGCAGCTTGTGCCATATCTCTAACAATAGCCGGGGCATCATCATCGACAGAACAAGGCTCTAAACTATGGAGAAAAGGCGGGTGGCTTTTGATATACTCCTCAAGCGGCGTGCGGTGTTTGACGATTGCTTCTACGGCTTCGGCTTCCAGTTTGCTTACCGCGCGAATAGAGAGGTCAGTCTCCTTGACGACGACATCGAAGGAAACCAGATCATCGTCTTTGATCCAGTGGCGATAGACCCTCGGCTGATACATTCAAAAATACAGCTCCATGGCTCGAGGCGGACAGGCTTTGACGCACAGCTCGCAGACAACACACTTGTCATTGTCGAAAATCACCTTACGAGTCTTCGGGTCAACAGAAAAGGCACCGGTAGGACACAAAGTAATGCAGGCTCCGCAATGGGTACACCTCGACTCATTCCAAACCACATCCTGGCTAAGTGACTGAATTTTTACCCCGGTTTCAGTCAGATACTTCACCCCTTTGTCATAACTCCTCTGCTCACCTGTTAATTCCATCACCAAGAGACCCTCCTCCCCAGGGGTGACTGAAGCCTTGAGAATATTAAACTCCAGGTTAAAGTCTTTCACCAACCTGTAGACTATAGGCTCATTTGTTAAGCGCTTCGGAAAGTGCAAAACCAATCTTTTCGAAACAGTAGTCATCTTCTCCCTCCTTCGTTACGGAATCGGACGTTCCTCAAGCGGCTTAAAGACAATTCCCGATTCCACACCTGGCAAGGGTGCCACCGGCTCAGTCAGCAAGAACTCACCCTTCTTTATCCACTCCTTCAAAACGCCGGCAATCTCCACTGCCCCCGGATAGCTGGAAAGAGAAGCAGTGGGAACTTCCTGACCCTGAACTTTTATTGTCCCATCCTTGAGCTCAGCATAGCTAACCTCAGTCAGAATGTCTGGCTTTCTCTGTGGATAAGCTTCGGAATAGTCGATCACAGGAGCAAAAATCTCAGCATCTGTAACTAATGTGTAGCGGAGCATCTCTTCCGACAGAACAGGTATAGGCACACCAATACCAACAGTCAAGGTACAGCCATAACCGAGAAAGCTAGTGCCCACCAGCCATTTGGGTTTCATTTGCTTCAAATCTCCGATAACGGCAAGTGTCCCAGCTCCCCTTTTCGGCACGCCATTATCGCCTCTCAGAGCATTAGGGTTATGCTGTGTTCCCTGCCAGGCAACATAGCCGATGCCACCACCGAGTAATATCTTAGTACCGATGCCAATGGTCTTATAATACGGGTCATTGAACAGCGGGGAAAGTTGACCGGAAGTTGAATAATTAGCATTACCTAACTTCGGTTTGAGCACCCCCATATAAGTATAAATAATCCGGTCGGACAGATTTACCGCCACATTGTAATTCTGATAGGCGTTCCTCACATTAAACAACACCGCCTCATTCATATCCTTGATATTAATCAAGGTTTCCAGTTTCTTCCTGGGATAGCAATCGGTGCCATAAGCAGTAGCTTCCAGCCTGACATCCTTGCCGGCCACAAGCTCCTCTATTACATGTCCACCGCCATATCTGAACTCGCCGGGATAGATTCTATTTTTGGGGTCATCATCAGGTAAAGCTGTTGCCCCCAGAAAGATGTCCACAGCGGCTATTCCTGTATAGGCAGGAACATCATTTAGATAGACCTTGCCTCCGCCAAGTTTAATTCTCGGCTTGGTATGCCCGACGTTAAAGTAAGCGCCCGATGAGCACATCGGCCCGAAGGTGCCAGTAGTCACCACGTCAACTTCTTTAGCCGCCTGGCTGATGCCCTTTTTCTTGGCGATATCGATTATCTCCTCAGCAGTAACCACTACTGCCTGACCTTTTTTAATTTTTTCATTAATTTCAGCAATCGTCTTTGCCATATCACCTCACCTCCTAGAAATAAAGATGCATTACCTGGCTTTCTTCAGCAAATCCATAGCCAGTTTGGCGACCTTTTCGCCTGATAGCAGCATGCCACCGAAGACAGCCCCCATCCGTGGACTGCCGAACACGGCATTGGCCGCCATACCGGTAACCAGAAGACCAGGACAAACCTGTCGGGTGTTTGCCACTATTTCCTTTTCGCCAACTTCAGCCCACATTGACTTCTCACCTCGAACCTCCATCGCGGCTCCCGTTTTCCTGGCCACTATACGGCAAATCTCAGCATCATGACCTGTGGCATCTATTACCAGCTTAGCCCTTATAGCCAGCGGGTCAATATGCAGGTTTGCCAGAGACACAGCACTCCAGTTCAGCACCAGGCCAGTTATTCTGTCATCTTCGCGAATCATCACATCCTCAACACTGAGTAAATTGAATATCTTCGACCCAGCCTTTAAGCAACGTGAGCAAAGCGTCGACACTGCCTCAACGGCATCAGCAACATAGTATCCTTTTTCATACTGGTTGGCTGAAATGTCTAACTCATCCAGAATCTCTTTAGCCTCATTCTGAACCACAATTCGATTAAACATTATGCCGCCACCCCACATGCCACCACCAACACTTAGTTTCCTTTCGAAAATAGCTACTTTTACCTTATTCTTCGCCAGATAGTAGCCAGCAACCATGCCTGACGGTCCGGCTCCGGCTATAGCCACATCCACATCCATCGAATCGAGCAAATCTTTCAGGTAACTCTCAGTTATTGCCTTAGATATAATTACTTCATCCATTGTTTAGCTCCTAATCACCCGGTTACAATCCTGTCACCCTGAGCGAAGCGAAGGGTCCCTGAGATTCTTCGTCTGCTACACTCCCTCAGAATGACAACAGCGAAAAATCACTCCTGCGTAACCCTTGTGAGCAACTTAATAAGCTCCACTCGTGACACAGTCTTTTGCTCTCCAGTCATCATATTTCGTAAAGTTACCGCGCCGCTTTTCACCTCATCATCGCCGATAATCGCCACATAGTTACTGCCAAGGCTGTTAGCCTGCCTTAACTGGCCTTTTAAACTTCTATCTCCCGTAGCGGTTATGGCCGCAATGTCGTCTTTGCGTAGAATTGAGGTAAGCTTCACCGCTTCCAACTTGGCTTCATTCCCAAGATGGGCAACAAAAACCGGCGGAGCCGGCAAAGCTGGCACGGCTATTTTCTGCTCTTTCAGGTTAAGCACAACCCGTTCCATGCCAGCAGCGAAGCCGATGGCAGGAACAGGCTTGCCCCCTAGTTCTTCGATAAGGTCATCATATCGCCCACCGCCACCAAGGGCACTCTGAGCTCCATCACCCAGAGGCTGAATTTCAAAAACGGTCTTGGTATAGTAATCCAGACCACGCACCAGCCTGTGATTTATATCGAAGGGGAGCTTTAAAGCCTTCAGATATTCAACAACGGTCTCGAAATGCGACTTACAATCACGGCACAGATAGTCGGTACTTTTCGGTGCCGCCTCTGCCACATCGTAGCAAGCAGTTTTCTTACAATCGAGCAAGCGCAACGGATTCTTTTCAAACCTAGCCTTGCAATCTGAGCACAAGCCGGACAGATGGGCAGAATAATAGCGCTTCAGGCTCTCCAGGTACTCAGGACGGCATGACTTGCAACCGATGCTATTTAAATAAAGATAAAGCCTACCCAGCCCCAATAACTCGAAAAATCGCCATGCCATCTCCACAATCTCAGCATCCAGAGCCGGGTCAGCATCGCCGATAGCCTCAAAGCCAAACTGGTAGTGCTGTCGGTAGCGCCCGGCCTGTGGCCGCTCATACCTGAAAATAGCAGCCAGGTAATAAAGCTTCACCGGCTGAGGCAAATTATCCATTCCATGCTCAAGGTAAGCCCGGCATACCGGTGCTGTCCCTTCAGGCCTGAGAGCCAGTAAATTGCCGCTCCTGTCTTCGAAGGTATACATCTCCTTGGTAACTATATCGGTGCCTTCGCCTATACTCCTGGTGAAAAGCTGCACATCCTCAAAAGCCGGGGTATCAAGGCGCTGGTATCCATAAAGCAGACACAGGGCAATTGCCCTGTCTTCAACGTATCTCCAATATCCCTGCTCTTCAGGTAAAATATCCGCAGTACCCCGAGGCGCTTTATACAAGAAAGGTCTCCCTCCTTTAAGAAGCTACATTATAGCAGATAGACTCGGCAAAGGCATTCCGATTACGAACAGGAAATCACATGTGAGGCAAGATGACTGCTATGAGGAATTTAACTCTTTTATTTGCCTTTCCATTGGGGCGCTCTTTTCTCAAAGAACGACTTTATGCCTTCCTGGAAGTCCTCTGTCTTGCAGCTAAGCTGGAAGTTATAGCGTGTTGCCTCCCAATGGGCTTCCATACTACGCTCCAGCCCCATGTACATGAGCTGCTTTGCCATTTGCACTGCCAGAGGAGCGCCTCGCTGCATCTTCTTTGCCATTTCCATGGCTGCCGGCATGAGCTGGTCATCGGGAACAACCTGGCTAACCAGTCCTATTCTCAACATCTCCTGTGCATCTATGATCTCCCCGGAAAATACAAGTTCACAAGCCTTTGACAGACCTACTATTCTCGGCAGTAGATAAGTACCGGCACCTGTATCCGGGGTCATGCCTCTTAACACAAACACCTGCCCGAACCTGGCGCTCTCAGCAGCAATTCTGATATCGCAATGAAGAGCAAACTCGGAGGCAATACCCACTGCGGCACCATTAATGGCACATATAGTTGGTTTAGGTATGCTGTTGAAATACCACAACGACTGGCGATATTCAGTGGAATTCTTTTGCTTCATATGCTGAATCTCTAGCTCTGACACTAATGGGACATCGCCTGAGATATCTGTACCAGCCGAGAACGCCCTACCCATGCCTGTCAGAACCATAACTCTTACTTTATCGTCTTTTCTAACCTCCTCTATAAGCTCTCCCAGTCTTCTCAGCATATCGTGTGTTATGGCATTTAGCCTTTCCGGTCGATTCAGGGTAATAATCCCGACGCCGTCTTTCTCTTCATACAGTACCTGCTCCTTAGGCATATTCACCTCCTTAAAAAACAGATGCCTCCAGCCATTATTTGACAGCACAATTGTAGCACAAAAGAGGGAGATATAAGAGCAGTATTATTAGGTAGCGCTTGACAAAAGGTGTATAATTTCACTAAATACGTTAACGATAAGCTTAATAGAATATAGTAGCCAGTGGGGGCAAAGAAGCAGCGTCCGCAACGAGGTCACTTGGGCGCCGTGGAGCCAGTAGTGAAACCGACCACCGGTGGATGGTCGGTTTTTGTTTACAAACGAGAACCATGAGAGTGCTGAAATGATAGTAGCCATGTTGCAAATCTTGGCTTTAAATAAGATGAGGTGAAACATGCCGTACCGATATCAAATTGCTTTTTGGAACCTGGAAAACCTTTTTGACATCGAGGACTCGCCACGCCGCAACGACAAGCTCCAGCGAGCAATAGGGGATGACCTGGAAGGATGGACTCAGGCGCTATTGGACAGAAAAGTAAGCCAGCTGGCATCAATCATACGTCAGATGAATGACGGACATGGGCCGGACATCCTTGGTGTATGTGAGGTCGAGAATGAGTATGTAATGAATTTACTGGTTCAAAACCTCGCACCGCTAGGACGTAGCTATGCCGTCGCGCACCATGATACGCCTGACCAGCGCGGGATTGATGTTGGGTTCATCTATGACGCCAATCTCTTCAACGCTGACAAAAAGTTCAGCCATTTCGTCATGCGTCGCACCGCAACCCGGGATATCCTGCAAGTAAACTTCCTAACCACCACCAACCGTATCTTTGTGGTGGTCGGCAATCACTGGCCGTCGCGGAGCGGTGGAGCCCCAATAGCATCCGCAGGCTACCGTGCCATTGCCGCTGAAACACTCGCCTACTTTCACCAACGAATCCTAGAAGTGCTTGGAGCGGAGACACCAGTCCTGGCAATGGGCGATTTCAATGACGAGCCGTTTGACTCATCACTGGTGGACTACGCGCTCAGCACACGAAGCCGAACAAAGATGGTCAACGCCAAGGTCTCACGTTTCTTCAACCTCATGTGGCCTATCATGGGACAGGAATTGGGAACATACTATTATAACAACTTCCCAAACGTTCTCGATCAATTTCTCGCCAACAAGAACCTGATGAAAGGCAACGCGCCCATCCGGGTATTGCCAGATTCGGTTCAAATCATACGCTTCCCAGAAATGATTGACACGGGAGAATATCCGAAGCCAATCCCATTCGGCGGAATGGGAAAACAAGTTAATAATGACGGCTTCAGCGACCATTTCCCGATTGCGGTCACGGTCGTTGAGCAGGACTAGTCACAAGGCATGACTTCTGCTTGGCGGCAATAATTAACAGGCAGCCTAAGATGAAATTATCAACCTTTGGATATAAATCCGGAAGATTTAGAACATAAGATAAATGAAGTTGAGATTCAACGGCAGTAACTGAAACTAGTGTGAGATTTTTTAAGTACGAGCTCAATTATGGATTTCTTTCTGAAATGGTGGCTTCGCACAGGACGCTGCGGTTGGTCGCGATTACGTCGCTGGCTATGTGAGCGCCGCTATCTGTCTATCGCGCTTCCGACAGTGAACTCGCTGACAGACATCGAAGATGCGCTAAGACAGGTCACGTGGACTATGGACGGGCCGTTGCATCTATATGATTGTATCAGCTACCCACAGACAACATGGACCAAGAAGCAGGACGACTGCGACGGCTTTGCCAGCCTAGCTGCCGAACTGCTCCATCGTCTGAACCCGGATTATAACCCGGTCTTGCTCACCGCTGTCCTACAGCCGGTTCAGAAAAGCCATACGGTCTGCGCCTTCACTGCCCCGCATGGTAGTCTCTTCTTTTTCGATAATTATTTATTACGACGTACTAATTGCCGGTCATATGATGAGATAGCGGCCAAAATCAGCCAGCAGGCTAAAAGGCTGGTCTGCTGGGACGTCAGAAATCCTTTCACGCTTGAGTTGCTTGAATTCCACAAACTGTGAGCCGATAAACTGTAACAGGATTAGCCACTATGCTCGAAGCCGCACCAGGTTGTGAAGCTATCGACAGGCTCACGGTCGCTTTCCAGTTTATTCGCCGGAAAATCCCGGTCTGGATAGCCGATGGCGATGCTTATTACTATGTTCTTTGACTCAGGTATAGCTGTGAATCTTCTAAGCACATCAGGAAACATTGTCCCCTGGTCTTCGATGCAGGTGCCGAGGCCATACTCCAATGCAGCCAGGCATATGCTCTGGCAAAATGCCCCTATATCAAGCAACGCCAGCCATTCCGGTGCCGAGCTATCTATCGACAAAATTATAGCTGCTGGAGCATCAAAGAAACGGAAGCCTCTTTCCAGCCATTGCGCTCTTTTCTCTTTGTCCTCTCTGGCTATACCCATGAGCTTAAAGAGTTGAACCGCCAGGTCCACCTGGCGTTGTCTATGAACACCCTGATAAGAAATACTGCGCCAGGGTTCCGCTCCAGACATTAGCATCTCGATATTAGCCTTTCTCACCTTATCAAGCGTTTCGCCGGTAAGGACAGTGACCTCCCACGGCTGCGTGTTCATTGCCGATGGCGAACGCGTAGCCGTCTCCAGTACCTTCTTCAGGACTTCCATAGGCACCGACTCAGGCTTATATCCCCTTATGCTCTTACGCTTGCTTATGGCTTCACTTAGCTCCATCTGGCTGGCTCCTTTCCGGCAAAACTCCCTTTATGAAATAGCTGATATAGTGTAATTGACTATCGAGGTAAGAGCAACAGAGAATGTGAGACAGAAATTGTCAGTCCAGCAGCCTCTATCTCCTGCACAAACTATGTATTGTATAAAGGCAAATAGGTTGCCAGCAGGATGAAGCAGCATATTAATATATTTTCGAGCTTCATCAAAGACAAGCCTAACCGAGCGGCTTCCGCAGCTTCGAATCCTTCAATAACCTGTGATGAAGTCCCGAGGATCTATCTAGCCTCAAGCGCTTCGGGGGGCAACTCGATAACTACGGGCCTGTTAAAGCATCTAAACTTCATTTGAATTTTCATGTTTACCTTGTCTATACCTTCGCTTGAAATGGGGAAAACCTGAGGTGCAATTCCAAGAATATCCATCTCCATCTTAACTGGTAAGTATTCATCCATGGTTATCCATTCTTTGATCTCGACCGTTTTTAAAAGTTCGCTCAAATCGATGCCTCTGAAATCTAATCCGTGGGGGCGCAGTGACAATAATAAGTTGTTTAGTTCAGTTATATTAGGCTTGACTAAGATTGTGAAGCAATCAACTCCGTCGACCATTTCGATCCCAATAAACATGATATCTAGTGCTGTTTTCATTAGATCCCTTTGTCGACAAAACTGATCATGTTCCACCCATAGCTGTACACTAGGTTCAAATTTATACCAAAAATCGATTTTTGAATCTTTGGTATACATATGCACATATTCCGATTCGCTAATAACGTAGTACTCCACAAATAGTTCCTGTAAGATTAAGTTTTGTCCCTCTCCACTAACACCGTAGGAATTTGATAAGTCTTGTCCCACTTTACTGCAAACGTAAGAATTTGAGTCGATTCCATAATTCATTTTCTTGTTCCTGTAATCATATATACCAACAGCTGTTGTTAAAACTATACAGCTGTCACTGAAAGTGTCTCCTATCAACACTATACAGCTGTCACTGACAGTGTCTCCTATCAACCCCGTTATGACGGTGTCAATATCCATCCTTACAGTCGATACTCTGGAAGAGCTGAGCCGCATAATGTCTGCTAGCTCTTGTCCAGTTAATAGCTGCGGGTCAAGCTCTATGGCTCTGTTGTAATCATTTCTGGCATAAGCACTCTGGCGCGTCTCAAGATGAGCCTTGCCCCGGTCTGCATAGATTCTCGCAGTGGACGAGTCGGGATCAAGCTCTATAGCTTTCGTCAAATCAACAATAGCAAGGTAACATTGTCTTTGGGTGATGTAATCATGTCTTTGGGTGATGTAATCATGTCCACGGTTGCTATAAGCCAAAGCCAGTTTAGGGCTAAGCTCGGTGGTGAATTGGGGAGCTAACTCAATTGCTCTGTTTAAGTCCCTGATTGTTAGTGTCCATTGACCTTGGTCAAAATAAGCGAGGCCTCTACCTATATAAGCTGCGGATAACTTTGGACTGAGCTCTATGGCTTGGCTGTATTCGCCGACAGCTTCTTCTATCTGTCCTTGTTCGGCATAACTGTCTCCTTGCTTAAGGTGTATCATTGCCGGGATTACACAGCCGCTAGTTAGCACCAGCAAAGACAGAGAAAGCGCTATGACCGTTTGAAATGTGCCCCGCATTGTCACACTCCCACGTCAGATATGTGCTAGATATGATAACACAGAATGTCAATGATTGCGCACTACGCTGAGATAGATTCGGATAGATATTTTAGGCGGCGTGTCACTGAATGAAATTGATGCTAGTTTTTTATTCAAGCATCATTACTCACGATGTCTATCCGTTAAGTAACTCTGATAGCTTATCTACAAGTAACACGGATCCTGAACAAAATGATGGATTATTCGATGTCATTTGGTCTCGGTGTCTATCCACTTGAGGTAGTCCTGGTTGCCACCGATTATGGGCAGGGCGATTATCTCGGGGACTGAGTAGCTGTGAACTTCTTTGACCAGGTCGATGACTTCCTGAAGCAACGAGGCTCTTGTCTTGATGACTAGAAGGCTTTCCTGCGCTGAATCGAGCTTGCCCTGCCACCAGAAAGAGGATTCTACCCTGGGCACGATATTTACACAGGCAGCTTTTCTTCTGGTGAGCAGATGTTCAGCTATTTTGCGGGCTTCTCCCTCAGAGGTTGTCGTAATAAAAATGACGACCTTGCCAGTGTCTTTCATGCGCTCCTGCCCACTGCCAGCATCCTGTCCACAGCCTTCTTTGCCTTGAGGCGGACCTTCTCCGGAACCTTGACCTCCGGCGCCATCTCCTCCAGAGACCACAGCACTTTCTCCAGAGTTATAAGCTTCATGTTGGGACATACAGCCTGCTCCGAGACAGGGATAAAGGTCTTGCCCGGGTTCTCTTTTTTCAGCCGGTAAATAATGCCCATCTCTGAGCCCACAATCACCTGCTGGACGTCTTCCCTCTGGGCAAACTTTATCATGCCGCTGGTGCTCAATACCTCGTCAGCCAGGGCTATCACCCCGGGCTTGCACTCCGGGTGAACTACCACTTTAGCCTCGGGATATTCCTGCCTGAGTTGAGTGATGTGCTCAGGAAGGATGCGAGCATGTGTGGGACAAAAGCCAGGCCAGAGAATCATCTTCTTGCCCGTCCTGGTGGAAATATAGTGCCCCAGGTACTGGTCAGGGACAAAAAGTATCTCA
>CP070642.1:685746-688523 GCA_020354105.1 Chloroflexota bacterium
TCAGCCGCTTCTACTTTGATATCATTCGAGGAGAGGGCCTGCTCGCACGCATCCCTGATGCTTTCCTCATCATCAATTACCAGGATATTTGCGTAAGTAGGCATTTATTTCCGAGGCCTCAGAGGTAATCTAACAATAAAGGTAGTTCCTTTGCCGGGCTTGCTTTTTACATGTATAGTGCCTTTATGTCTTCCAACGATACCGTAGCTGACAGCCAAACCGAGCCCTGTTCCACGCCCCACTTCCTTTGTGGTAAAGAACGGATCAAATATCTTTTCTATAACACCATCGGGTATGCCGCAGCCCGTGTCTTTGAAAATAATTTCCAGGAAATCGCCGTCATGCTCTATCCTTGTAACAACGGTCAATTCGCCCTCGCCTTCTATTGCCTCAGAGGCATTCAAAATGATATTCGTAAAAACCTGCTGTATCTGACTGCCATCCATCATTACCTTTGGCAGAGAATGCGAAAGCTGCCTGTTTATCTTAATATTCTGGAACAATACCTGATTTTCCACCAAAGATAATGTACGGTCCAAGATTTCATTGACATCTGACTCCTCTACTTTAGGCGCGGTTTGGCGGGCGAAGTCCAGCAAACCTTTTACAATATCCTTACAACGCGTTGTCTCGCTCACAACTTTTTCCAAGTTCCTGCGCTGTGGGTCTATTGTTTCCATCTCCTCGAGGGACAGGTGGGAATAAAGTAAGATAGCACCAAGCGGATTATTTATTTCGTGTGCCACACCCGCAGCCAGTTGTCCCAGGGTAGCCAGCCTTTCCGACTTCATTATCTGTTGATGAGTATATTCTTTTAGCTGTTCATCTCTATCTTCCAGGGATGAAGCCATGATGTTGAACGTTTCCGCGAGTTCGGCCATTTCATCCTTCCTGGTAGTACTAATTCTGTAATCGAGGTGGCCCTTGGCCCATTGATGGGAGGCGTATACCAACTCCCCAATCGGATTCAGTACACTCCTTACCAGAAAATAAGATATAACGAGAGCAACAACCATTCCAGCCACTGTGATGGCAAGAAAATCCAGAATAGCTCTGTTTCTCATATCCGTAAATTTTTGTTCAAGAATTCCAACGTAGAGAATACCGATAATATTTCCCTTGATATTTTTTATTGGTTCATAGGCTGAAATATACCAGTTATTCACAACGAATGCTCTGTCTATCCAGGGCTGTCCTTTGAGAAGCACCTGGTCATATACTTCTTCAGATACGCGGGTACCAATCGCACGGCTTCCGCCTTCTTTCATAACATTTGTAGAGATACGCAGGTCACCTTGAAAAATAGTGGCGGTGCCGATATCTTTGCCCTTATATTTTACTCCCTGATATACCGTATCTTTTACCTCATCAACGATCTTGTAATTTTGGTTCAGCAGATTTCCCCCGTATAAAATACCAAGTACACTGCCATCGTCACCAACAACAGGAGCTGCGGCTTTTATCATCAATCCGGAAGTCTGCTCAGTTTCCGGGCTTTCCTTGGCTTTGGGAGTGGGGATAATTTCTATATAAGCCTGTTCAGCCAAGTCGGAACCTTCCTTTAAGAGTTCCTCCCTTGGCACTATAACAGAACCGGCAAATACCTCTCCACTGGCCAATGCCCCCGCCACAAGTTCGTCCTGGACCTGACTGTCACCTTTAACAGATGGATTTCGCGCCCTGAATATAACCCGGCCATTCTCATCTGTAAGGGTCAATATATCCAAGGATTCTTTTTCTCTGGTCTGTTCCAGCATAACCTTGAGCAGCTCTATATTCTTATTAATAAGAGCATCCGTTATAAACGATCTTTGAGCAGTAAGGCGCAGGAGGATTTCAACACACTTGATTTCATCCTGATATATATGCCTGGCAGAATTCAGGTCGATTCTGACGTTGTCCTGAGCTTGATTGACTATGCCCGCACCGATTAACCTGATAGCTACCAAGGTAGCAACCAGGCCGCATATCAATATCACCGCCAGAAAACTTATGACCAACTTTGCTTTTAATGAAATTTTCATATCTTTCCTGAAAAGTCCGGAAACAACCTGAAATTCACAGACTCGAACAACAAACTCGAAAGTTTCTCCCCATTTCGTTCCTCTCAAACCAACAGAATTCCATTGTATTATACACCTTTTGCCCTCACTATCAAGTATAGTTCAAACCTGCAATATATCGGACACTCATACTGCAATAACGGCCAAAAGAATCAGTTTACACCTTAAGCAGCACGAATAGTATGGTAACTGCATTAAAAAAGGCGTGGATAAAGATAGGTCGAAACAAAGAGCCGCTCTTTTCATACGCATAGCCCAAGCATATGCCCAACAGAAATAAAGCCGGCCAATGGGGTACATTGCCATGCACTATTGAGAACAAACCGGAGCTCATGAAGATAGCTATCCAGGCATAATTTCGACCTTCTAATCCTGAAGATCGAGTTTCCAACAAAGAGCGTATAACCGTCTGAAAAAGGCCCCGAAATATCATCTCTTCAAGTACAGGGGCTATCACCACGGCAATAATAAAAACCAAAACTCGAATCTGCCACTGCGAATAAGCCGATAACATTTCGAGCTGCTCATGTTGCGATATTTCGTATTCCGGCCCGAAGATGAGTTTACCAATCAGCATCGTTATGGTAATAGCCGCCATCATAAGCGGCCAAACAGTAAGAAGATTCACAAAAGCAACAAAAAAATCCTTGTGGATTGACCTTGCCTTCAAGCCGAATCCCTTCAACCGCCGAGCGAAACTGGCCCTTACCATAA
>CP070642.1:688623-692307 GCA_020354105.1 Chloroflexota bacterium
CCTCGTTGATTTCAATATTGTCGTAACCCAGGACACAATGGTGATAAGAATGGGCCAGTTCGTGCATAACCATCCAGGGTTGGTCAATGGTCCACTTGAGAAAAGTCTCAGCATTGGCTATCTCGACGCTACGAGCCTTTTCGGGATTGAAGCCGTGGCTGCTCAGCCACTCCTTGCTCGGATGATAGCACATACACGGATGCCGTGGGGCCTTGTACTCGACCCAGATCGGCACACGGCGTAGCTCTTTCAGGGCCTCGTCCGGCACCACACGAGTGATCTGATAAAGCTGATGCTTCAGCAGCTTCAATACGTCCTTAGAGAGTCTGGAGTGCTCTGACGACAGCTGCTTATTAACGAGCACCTTCCAGCCTTGGATTTTTCGGACGGTATAGCCCGATGTCGGAGTGTATTGGTCCGAAGCAACACAAAAAACAGACAGTACAACACAAAACAGTACAACTTTTTTCATCAGTGCTTGTCTCCTAAGTAGTACTACCACCTCTTTGTGAGTTATTCGAAGTGAAATACCTCTTCCATATTGGCCCACCATTCGCCTTCTCTTCGGGTTGGTATCGGGCTCTGGCAAGGTTTACACAAGTCCCACCACCTCTGCGTTGTGGGGTCGGCAGCCATCTTGGCCATGTCCGCCTCGAAATCATCGCCGGTATATTCAAAGTAGCTGAACAAGTAGTATTTGCCTTTTTCCAGTTCGCCGAGATAAATCGAATAGTTGCGGATATTACACTCTTTTATCATTTTCAGTACATCTGGCCAGACGTCCGCGTGCAGCCGTTTGTATTCTTCAATCTTCTCCGGTTTTATCCCGAGGACGTCGCCGTAGCGTTTCACCTTTTGCTGCGCACAGCCGGTAAGTAAAATGCAAAAGGTCAACAATGTTACCGTGACTACAACTACAGTGAACTTGGCGAAATTTCTCATTGCGATATTCTCCTTTCAACGCTAACAACGACTTACTAAAGACCCAAGAGCAAAGTCTGGCGTCTTGAGTCTTTAGTCTTGAGTGCTGATATTTGCTTTCTGCTTCTGCCACACCCGCCTTCGTGGGTGCAAGCTTGCCCCTGCGAAAGCAGGCCCCTTTACCTAAATATCACATATAGCACAACCATTGTAGCAAACAGTAACGCCGCAAGGAACTTATAGTTTCCAATGCCCTTCCAAGACTCACCGCGTAGGGCTTCACTGGGATTGTTCCACACTAACATTTCACTTTCAGCAGTATGTTTATGTGGTTTGGCCAGCGATACAACAATCAGGGTTGCAGAACATAACAAAAACAGATAAAAGCTTGCCATCATAAACGGAACTTTCCATTCGATATATTGCTTAAGCCAATCCTTATCTTTGAACCAATCGAGAAGAAAAACTACCAGCCCGGCCGCTGAGCCTATACAGAGCGTCGTAAATGCTGCTTTAGCACTGGCCCGCCGCCAAAATACACCGAAGACAAAGACTGCTGTGATCGGTGGTGCAATGTAGCAAATTATTGCATTGATGCCCTGGAAGATGCTTTCGTAATGGCTCACAAAAGGTGACCATACAATAGCAGCAATCATCGCTATAAAAGTAACTATACGGCCCACAATTACAAGAGTCCTATCAGTGGTCTGGGGACGCCATCGTTTATAAATATCATAGCTAAACAATGTGGCGATAGAATTCAGTGCTCCGGAAACAGTGCTCATTAATGCTGCCAGAAGTGCCGCAGCAACCACTCCTTTCAGTCCGATGGGCAATAGATGACTGATCATAAAGGCATAAGTATCTGCCGAATCAGTCAACTCGTCAGGCAGTTTGCCTTGGTTGATTAGTCCCAGGCAAGTCAGGCCAGGAAGTACGAAGATGAATACCGGCAGGATTTTGATAAACCCGGCAAACAAAGGCCCCACGCGAGCATGATTGGCATCTTTAGCGCCAAGTACACGTTGAACGATTGTCTGGTCGGCGCACCAATACCAGATACCGATGATCGGATAGCCTAAGAAAACCGAATACCAGGGAAGACCCGAAGCGTCGCCATGCGGCCGCAGAATCGTAAATTTGATCGGCTCGACACTCGAAACCAGGCCTGACCAGCCGTCTGCATGATACAGGCCAATCACCGTTACACAGATTGCCCCAAATATAAGCACAATAGTCTGGATCGACTCGGTTAGAACCACAGCCAGCAGGCCCCCGATAATAGTGTAAAGGCCTGTCAGCACCGCAACAAGGATAATGCTTGTCATAATGTTGATGCCGAACATACCCCTCAGTACCACAGCGCCAGCATAAAGGGAAAATCCGATGTGGACAACAACAGCCGAGATGATTGATAGAAAAGCCAGCCAGTCCCGACAAGCTCGGCTGTAACGCTTCTCAAGAAAATCAGGTAGTGTTGCCACCCTGGCACGCAGGTAAAAAGGTGCGAAGAAGAATGCCAGAATAATCAGTGTAAATGCCGCCATCCACTCGAAGTTACCGTAGGCCAGGCCGTTCTTATAGCCCTCCTGTGCCAGACTGACAAGATGTACGGTGGAGATATTGGTGGAAAAAAGTGCCAGGCCGATAACAGGCCAGGTCAATGTTCTGCCAGCAAGAAAATACCCATGTCCTTCCGATGTTTGGCGCTGGCGAAAACCAGCCAAACAGCCTATAGCAACAATACCAACCAGGTATACGACTATGATAGTTAAGTCGACCGGATGCATAGTCAAACTTGCTGCAAGCATGAGTCTATTCTCTCTCAGAATATGTGTATAGCAAGTAACTTCCGCAAAGCTAATAAATCCCATCAAACATCTGGTATCCTGTAGCGAAGGTAGTGACAGCAAACAAGGCAAAGACAAACGCAACAAATGCTGCTCTTATTTGTCGGCTTCTTATGCTCAGCTCGTTTTCCATATATATAGTAATTCCTCGAAATGCGAGCCACCTCAAGCACGAACAATAGCGTCTCAGAAGGTACTGTCAAGTGCAAAAGTGTATACGGCAAGGCTGATTCCAGGGAATCAATATTTGGGAAGTAGCTTGATGTTGGAAGGCAGATTCGAGTATTACGACGATCAAAGAGTTCGATTGCGTCGAAAAGCAAGATTATTTGAGAAGTATTGGATTGCTGGGATATTGCCCTGATAACAGCATTAAACAAGTATGAGCACATTTTGTTATACTCGTCGAGAGTTTCTGAAAACCATAGGACAGATAACAAAGGACAGACTCTGATTTATGATTTCTGACTTCTGACTTCTGATTCAGCGTAGTCGAAGTTATGGCTATGTGAAAATATCGGTTGGTCGGGACACCGGACGAAGACGTCGAAAGGTTTTAGACAAGCAGCTGGCAAAATCCTCTATAAATTTAGGAATGCAGGTCTTGACATGGATTCAGTTAGACGATAGGAAAAAGCTGTTGGAAATAGAATAAGCTACTTGTTCCCTTATTTCGCTCACACGCGAGCTATCTTACGAAATGCGCCGTTTTTCCATGGCTGCATTAGGGGTATTTATTGACTCGCGGCTACCTTGAGCCGGTTTTAACTTTTAACTTACGCGATACGAATTATGGTATCCTCTTGTCGGTCAGTTTGCTGGGCTTAACAAGAAGCATAAACGTGTCTAAGACTTCCATAAACTCCTGCTGATTAATACGAGCAGTACGATCATGCCTTATGCGCCCTTCAGC
>CP070642.1:692407-696277 GCA_020354105.1 Chloroflexota bacterium
ATGAGTAGCTTAATGGAAGCAAAGGGCTTGCTTGCCAGACTCGCTGCAACTATAGAGGGTATCGGCCCCCGGCTGGCCATGCATCTGATTCCGGCGGTCATTGGACTGGTGCCTATGCCGGCCGGAGCCCTTGTTTCAGCCACTGCCGTAAAAGGTTTGACACAGAGATTGAAACTGACTCCCGAGCAGAGCACTTTTATCAATTACTGGTTTCGGCATATCTGGGAGTTCTCAATACCGGTCTATCCGACAATCATCGTCGCCAGCGCCGTCCTGGCTATCCCCATTTCCGTGGTGGTAAGAACGCTGGCGCCAATGACCGCCCTGGTCATTGGCTTGGGCGTCCTTGTCAGCTATCAGTTGCTGAAGAAAACCCCCCGAATAAAGGCGGTAGCCAGGGAGTCAGCCAGAAGTATCGCTTATAACCTGTTCAGAGCTTCTTGGCCCATTTTCTTGCTCATCGTGTTAATTTTCTCCAAAGTGGACGCGATGCTTGCCTTTCCGCTGACACTGGTTCTTTTAATTGTGCAACAGAGAGCTAAAATTCCGGAGCTCAAGAAGGCATTTATATACGGCTTAAATCCTCGAGTCCTGCTCCTTTTGTATGGCATAATGCTGTATAAAGCGACGATAGAAAGCTCCGGCGTGGCCGAAATACTTGTTTCCGATATGCAGGCTATCGGGCTGCCCCCTTCGCTGATGCTAGTGGGGCTGCCATTGTTAATGGGATTGGCTACCGGGTTCGGTCCGGCTTTTGTGGGACTTGCCTTGCCCCTTCTGATTCCGTATATTGTTGTGGACTCTGGCATCAATAGCGGTGCCTTAATATTGGCCTATGTCAGTGGTATGATGGGGCAGCTCCTTTCCCCCATGCACCTTTGCTTTGTTCTTTCTGCTGAATACTTTAAAGCTGCTCTGGTCAAGGTGTATCGGTATATTCTGCCCCTTGCTTTGGCAATGGAAGTAATCGTCGTCCTCATCTACTATATTACAAATTAACTTTGCCAATTTCTCAATGGTTCTACATTATGTCGTAGTCATCGGCATGTCTATCCCAACATGCGTAAGATCATTCCGTACCTTTCTTTATTCAGTCTAAACTGAGCTAGTACCTTTGGAACACTGGCTCAAATCAAGCCGGCAGTACTAGCGCCCAAATATAGAAGCGATAACTATATTGCTATTAGCTATACTCATGCTTACCTAAGTAAGCGGTTTGCTAGGTCGACGATAGCCTGTGCAGCGTCACTGACATCTCCCATGGCTTCCCGACATGGATCCGGCGGATAACCTAAGCGGATGTCATCGACAATCGCCTGAGCCGCATCACGGACATTCATAAGAGCTTCCCGCACCTTACTGTCATCTGGTGGGGGGCCAAGGGTAGCAATCCGGTCATACAGGATGTTAAGCTGGTGCGCCTTGGCATTAAGCATGTTAACAGTCCCTTTGTGACAAGGTTCCGGCGGGACAACCAAGCAAGGTTCCGGCGGGAGAACCAAGACTGCATCTACGTGCATCCTGATTTCTTCCAGGACATTAACCACCGAATTAAGCTTGTTCACCAGCGCCTTAAACGGGCTAGGCTCAACTCCTGCATATACCGGAGCAGCCACAGTGGTGAAGAGAAGCGCAGACATGAGCAGGACAACCAGCACCCTCACTGCCCCCTTTCCTGTTACGATAGTCTTGATACCCATACTTCATCCTCCTTTTCATCGTAGCTCATGTGATGTAGAAATATTATCCTGATACTAACCAGTCTAACCCTTGGATTGTAGGTTGTCAACCTCATGTATTCTGACCTTGCATTACTACTAATACCGGTTTGTCGCATTTATTGTAAGAACTAGACACACATCGGGATGTTTGCATGGACTTAGCTGTAACAAGATCGTACTCGTACTTGAAATAGATGACACAAGATGAGTAATTGTTTAATAGACGAGATTGCATAAAAGTCAGTATTGTTGAGCAGACCTGAAAATAACGTGATTGCAATCGAAATTTTCCGATAGGCTAGCCTTGTTACAATATGTCAATGACTAAAACAAGCGGTTAAAGTTCATGGTTGACAACGTCAGGTAACACGATGTATATTAATTTCAAATAGATCCCGGTTTGAATCTGGTTTCTTCGAAGCCAGGCACAGGCCGGCACAAGCCGTGGGATAAGGTATGTCCCAGTGTTGTGTCGTTGTGTGTCTGGCTTTTTTTGTGGCACCGGACGATAGAAAGGAGCGAGAAAGATAATGGCAAGAAACGAGAAACAGCCGGAGAACATGATTCCACACAGGTTTTTAATCCCGTTAGAAGAGGTAAATTCACAGGAACACGCAGGAGGCAAGGCAACAAACCTGGTCAGAGTGAAGGCTGTGGGGCAGCGTGTGCCAGAAACGATTGTAGTTTCACGTGAAACACTTGCCGCATTCGTGAAAGAAAGCGATCTGGAAGAAACCATTCGGGATTATGTACGCGCATTCGACACCGAGACAAATACAGTTCTCACGAACCAGTACAAACAGATTTGCGCAAAAGTCCATAACGCTACCGTATCCGAACCGTTACAGCATGAGATTATTCTGGCGGCAGACCGACTTCTCCGCGACGCACCTGGTGGCTTAGCTGTTCGGTCTTCGGCGGTCATGGAGGATACAAGGAGAGCTAGTTTTGCCGGCGTGTTCGAAAGCTACCTCGGATGTTCAATAGCTGAGGAAACGATGACGCAGGTACGACAGGTTTGGTGCTCACTGTGGGCACCCAAAGCAATCCGCTATATGAAGAAAATGGGAATAGCCCCGTTGGTTCACGGGATTGACAGCATGGCTGTGATGATCCAAAAAGTAGTCGCCGCGAGATGCTCGGGTGTCATTTATACCGCTGATACAACAACGGGGAATCCGTGGCGTTTCATATTATATGCAACGAGTGGGCTCTCGGTTGACCTGATGAGTATCAGCGGAGTGGGAGACCGCCTAGTCCTGGACTCGGAAACCGGTGATGTCCTAGAACATGAGATTGACAACAAAAGGATTAGGCTTGAGGCTGCAGGGGGCACCACTCAGAAAACACAGATCATAGGTGATGACACACGCCATCCTGCACTCAGTGAATCAGTTATAACGAGTATTGCCGAGGTAGCAAGGTCTCTAGACAAAGATTTTGGGATACGCCTAGACATCGAGTGGGCATTGGACAACGAGGGGCTAGTTGTGATACAGGCGCGACCACTCACAGGGCTTCCGGAATTCTTCCCTTATGTGCTCTCAGAGGAAGACACCCGTAAAAGATGGTGGGCATCTTCTTTCAACGGAAACCCTAGACCGGGCGTTTTCAATGGTAATCCCCAGTCAGAAGCAGAATTCATTCCTCCGTTCTTCCAGGATATCTCAGGGCAGGAAGTATGGAAGCGTTATCACCCCAAGGATATGGTTTTTTATGCAGACCCTGATAAAGAGGACAAGACTATCAATGGGTACCGGTTTGCCACGACAGTAAAGTGGCGAACATTTTCAGATTACGTGAAGGGGTTTGAGGCCACCGAGGCATGGTTCCTCAAAAACGAGGAGTCCTACCGACTGAGATGGAGAGGATTCTTCGCGGACTTGGACGAATGCGCCAGTATGATGGCAGAAGCCATTCAGACAACCACGACATCAACAGAGCTTATCCCGTCTTTGCTGTGGATGAGGGATAAGTGGGCGGATTTATTAGCGCAGACCGCAGGACCATCGCAGTCCTTTGGATGGACATGCAAGGAGTTACTGGACAGATTCTGCCGGAAGAATGTCTCGCCGGAATTCAATACCGACACATTGTTGGCTGGGAGTGCAGACTCTCTCACGTTCCGGCATACCAAGTCACTTCAGGA
>CP070642.1:696377-699875 GCA_020354105.1 Chloroflexota bacterium
CTCCACGGCGATATATTCAGACTTCAGTTCGCCTCTCTCAACGAATTCGGAAAGTGCTTCGGTAACTGGTGTCTGTGGTGTGATGGGGTAGGCAGCGATTACCTGGACGCGGCTTAGTTTGGCGCCTTCTGCAGCAGCCTGATTACCATCCAGCAATCGAATATTGACTTTGTTACCTTTCTTTCCCAAATGAAGCCTCTTTTTCTTACACCATAATTATAGCCTTTGCTGGACATACCTCCATGCATATACCGCATCCTTTACAGTATTCCAGATTTATCTGGACAGGTATGGTTTTTTTGATGACGGCATCCGGGCAATACAGCCAGCAGATAAAGCATGATGGCTTCTTCTGTTTAGCCGGTATGCACTTGTTATTGTGTATCACCGGCATCAGGCTGCGCCACTCACCTGTCTTGCCAGCTTCGCCGATGGCTGGCGATGACTCATCGCAGATATGCTTGCAATCTCTGGTGCCCATGTGTTTGTTTCAGCTTATCCTCTCAAGTTTGGTTATCTCATAGGTCTTCTCGATAGCGGTGAGGTTGACTTCAACAGCGCTATTGGAAAATCTTTCCCTGATTACCTTTTCGATGTTGGGCATATCCACTATTTGAGTGGCGCGGGCAATTGCGCCCAGCATGGCAGTATTAACCATTGGAAGTCCACCGACCATTAGCCCCAGCTCTCGACAAACCTTAGTGGCATCGGCAGTGGCGATATTAAAATCGCCTTTGATGTTAAGCTCCTTAGGGTGTAGCCATGAATTAACCACCAACCACCCCCCCATATCTAAGCCGCTGATTACATCCTGATATTTAAGCAGTGATTGGTCCAATACCACAACAGCCTCTGGTTTTTCTACTTGTGATACAATCGCTATCGCTTCTGTTGAAACTCTGGTCAGTGCGCTAACTGGGACGCCCCTTCTCTCTGCGCCAAAAGATGGTGCTGCAGTGACGCCTTGATATCCTTTGAAGTGGGCTGCCTGAGCCAATATCTTGGCGGCTGTTACGGCTCCCTGCCCACCTCGCCCATGCCATCTTATCTCGTATAGCTTAGTGGTCATAGGTAATTTCTTCGATCTTTCTTAACTGATGCTTGGTTATTTCACAAGAGGAACAAACACAATATGGTAATCCTCACCGCTTGTGTGTGTCAAAAGTGCGTTGGCAGTTTTTATTATAATGCAGATTACTTACCTAAAACTATGCCCGCAGGGTCTATTTCTTCACGCAGTATTTTCAAGTCCTTAGCAGTGGGTTCAGGGCTTGCTTCAATCTTGTCTGGCAGCAGAATCTCGAATTGGCTGTTCTCTATCACCTCATTTACACCGACTCCGGGATGTAGTGAGATTAGTTTGAGCCTTTTTGTTTTCTCGTCAAAGCCGTAAATACCTAACTGTGTTATTACTCTATATGGGCCTGTGCCCTTTGGTAAACCAGCTTTCTCTCTGGCATTTGGGCCATCAAGAAATCCCGGGGTTGTCAGAAAATCGAGCTTTTCCACGAACGTTCGCTTTGATTGTTTAGCAATGATGATAATGAGCCTTTGCGCAAAAGAAGCTACATCATTGGCACCGCCGCTACCAGGCAAGCGGCTCTTGGGCAGGTCGAGGTCACCTATAACCGTGGTGTTGATGTTCCCAAACATATCCATCTGGGCTGCTCCAAGAAATCCAAAATCGATATATCCTGCTTGTGAAAGGGACATGGCATCATGCATGCTGGAGGCGGCTATAGCTTTGTGAAAGGTTCTGGATTCACCTACCGAAACAGGCAATTCAGGCAGCAAAGGCCCTAGTCCTCCGGCTTCAAATATTACAACTAGTTGGGGGGCATGTGTTTTTTGAGCTAGCATTGAAGCTATTATGGGGAATCCCGTACCCACAAAGACAGTTTTCTTGTCCTCTAATAAACTTGCGCCGGTAAAGGCTAAGAACTCTCTGGTGTTATATCTGTCTTCTCTTAGCATATCCTAGCTCCTTTATCTGGCGGTCCTGGTTCTATTTCCGCCACGGGGCGACCATTGGCTCTTTGAGAAACTCTCTATTTTTCAGATAGTTCAGCTTTTCTGTACCGCCACAAAGCTTCAGGTAATCGTTGAAAGAATCGGTGCCGAACACATATTTGTTTAAATATTCATCCACGCCTTCCTGAGTTTTAGAAAGTCTGAGCCATTCAGCTATATGCTCCTCGTCATAGTAGTACATGCCGGGCATTTCGCAAGGATGCGAACCGTAGGGCACTTCAACCACAGCATCTACTACCAGAAATGGTATGGCAGTTTTCCACGGTTCCTTTCTAATGACCTCATTGTCGACGATTTCTTCAGTGGTTATTATCAACCTTCGGGCACATCTCGAAAGTTCAAAATCTTCCACGAGGATTGCATCTATTTGAGCGTTGCCGTAGATGTCGCAGCGATGGACGTGAATGAAGGCAACATCGGGATAAGCTGCCGGAATCAGATTGATTGGTTTGCCACTGAAGGGATCCTTGACCACTTTACAGGAGCTGTAATCGCCGGTCTCTGTGCCCAGCAAGTTGCGACTTGGTATAAAGGGTATGCCCATCATGCCGGCCAGGAATCGCCATTGATACCCGGCATTGCTGGTTTCGGCAATTACTTTACACTGGCCGCTTTCCACCATTCTCCTGGAGGCTGGAGATAGCCCTCTTAGCTCGTGACCGAAGGCATAAGCCACTTCTACTTTGCTGATGCAGCTGGCGCCTACCAGAATGTCTAGGTCATGAACAGCAGTTTTGCCTGCCATAGCCAGGTTACGTTTTTTCTGTCTGATAATTTCATATACAATAGCCATAGATACTCTTATGTGTCCAAAGCCACCGCTGGCGATGAAATCTCCTTCATGAATGAATCTTGATACCGCTTCCTCGGCCGACATTGTTTTATCCTTTAGTTCGCGAGACTTGTTCTTAAGCACCCAATCCCTAGCTTCGTCAGGATCATGCCAGCCCAAGAGTTCTCCTTTGCCTTTGTTTAATATTTCCATTGCTATCTCCTTTTGTATAAGTTAATAAGACCGGTTCAAGGAATTAGCATTACGAGTAAAATTATCTTTGTTCCTATTGTTATTGCACACAGCAAAAATTTAGTTAAGCTTTAGAAATCTAGCTCGTCTTCCTTGGCGGTGAACTTGACTGCCTCTTCTTTACTGGGGCATATCTCGAGGAAATCACAGTTCCAGCAATAAGTGTTCGGGGTAGGGGGGTATTCCTTTTCCGTGCATATCCTGTCAACCAGTTCAATTACGTAGGAGGTTGCTTGTGTTAAATCTGCAGCGGTCAATTCAATGGTTCTGAGTTCACCGGCTGCCAGGTAAAGATAGGAAGCTTTTTTAAGTGGTAGGTCTTGTTTTTTAGAGAGGATGAGGGCGTAGATATGCAATTGGACTTTATTTATTTCAGACGGCATTTTGCCGGTCTTATAATCGATGATGTGCAGACTGTCATCGGATTCTTTATCAACTCTGTC
>CP070642.1:699975-711363 GCA_020354105.1 Chloroflexota bacterium
AGGGATTTAGCCACTTGCTCCGGCCTGCCGGTGCCTTTTTCATAGCAGCGTAATCTCATTCCTAGAACGCACAAAGAATCGCGGCAATCGATGAGCCATAGGTCGTCTATAAGGGCACGCAAGTCGTAGTAGCGGGCTCCCGTATCTCTGAGATGATGCCAGGGTAGTTCCTTGGCTGAAAGTAAAGATTGTAAAGCTAGTTCGACTTCCTGCGACTCCCTTTCTGTCTCTATCTCAACCCTGTACTCGACAAATCTGACCTGGGATTGAAGTGACGCGGTCTTTGGCCCTACGGGCCAGACCTCTAGCAACTCAATGCCATGAGGCACCTGTTCCCCTATTTGAGCCATAAAGGTTTGAGGAGGTAGCCATCGAGACAGGACCACATCCATTAACTCAGCTTGACTGGTGATACCTACTGATAAAGGAGCTGCCAGGGCAATCTGGGGGTGAGGAGTAAAACCTTCTGAATAAGCTAAGGGGAGTCCAGCCCGACGTAGAGCCCTCTCCCAAAGACGCATTAAATCTAAGTGCGAAAGGAACTTGAGCTCTTCACCACGACTGAACTTAAGACGCAGGCGCTGCATCCTTTTCCTTGGTTACCAGAATCCTCTCTAGCTTTCGCACGCGCATTTCAAGTATAGTCATTTTCAGGTCTTTATATCTTAAGTGCTCGCCCTGTTTTGGAATGCGCCCCAGGTGGCTCAGGATGAAACCAGCTACAGTCTCGTAGTCACCGTCAGGCAGCCCTAAATCTAATTCTTCGTTGGCTTCCTCTACTCTGAGGCCAGCATCGACCTCAAATGTATTGGCATCAATGGTTACGAAGTCTTCTTCCTTGCCAGCCAGTTCGTCGCCGATAACACCCATTATCTCCGCAGTCAAGTGTTCCAGGGCTGCTATGCCAGCCACACCGCCGAATTCGTCAACAACGGCTACCATGTGGTAATTGTTGTCCCGCATCTCGACCAGAAGCTCGCCCAGACGCTTGGTCTCAGGCACGAAGTGAACCGGTCGTACCAGTTCATCAATAGGGCTATCCGCCTTCAGCGAATTTTTAGCCTGTGCCATGAGCACGTCTTTAATCGACAAAACGCCGATTACATTATCGGTAGTCCCTTTATAGACGGGGAAACGAGAGAAAGGCAATTGGCTATAGATATCAAGAAAGGCAGCCAAGCTTGTCCCCTGCTTCAGCCAGGTAACCTCTGTTCGTGGCTGCATTACCTCACTAACTGGCCTGTCAGCGAATTCAAAGGCATTATGTAGCATCTCGGCTTCCTCTTCTTCCCAAACCCCCTCTGCCTCACCGACAGTAATAGCGGTGCGGAATTCCTCCTCGCTAATCGTCGGCTTTACCTCAGCCCCATCTTTGGTCACCTTGGTAAACCTTATGCCGATATTATTCAGGACATATACGAAGGGATAAAAAATAATCGAGATGAATTCGATTGGCCTGGCATAGAGCAATGCCATCCTCTCTCCATAGCGGGAAGCCAAGCTTTTGGGAATAAATTCGACAATGACTAATGTTATTATTGTAATGACGATCGTGGCTATGGCTGCTCCCAGGTTTTCACCCCATAGCAATACAGCCATCACCGTTCCCAGAGTAGCCATAGCCGTCTCAAAGAAATTGATGCCCAGGAGGACAGTAGCCAGGAATTTCTCTGGCCGCTCTAAGATTTTAGCTACGACCTTAGCATTGTGATGGTTGGTATGAATCAGATGTTTGAGCCGGAGCCTCTGCATGCCGATAAAAGCCGTCTCAGCGCTGCAGAAGAATGCTGCCGCTATCAGGGATATAAGAAATAATATTAAAAATAAACTATTAATGCTTTCCATAAGCAACCCAGTCGATTATTCGACCAGGTAATTCAATATCATCATAGCATCGAGCCTCCATAGTGTCAAAGAATTGATAGCCTTTGCCTATTTTGCATTTCCATATCTTAAGCAGTATTATCAATCCTGGAGATGGTTCAAATAGAGCTTATCCCTGACCTCTGTCACTGCATAGAAACCGTAGCCAGAAAAGAGTATGAGAAGCTAGCCAGGAGCTATTTGCAGGCTGGCAAAGGCGATAGCGATTTTGAAGACAAGGTAGAGCTTCTTCGGGACTTTCTGGAGTCAGCCGATTTCAGGAAATTACGTAAGCAGAGTGAGGAATATCTACTAAAAGGGCAGAACATCAAGTTCATTTTATACCGTGAGCGTGGCAAGGCTAAGCACAAGATGGTTCGAAGTTGACTTATGAGCCCCGTTTCTCGTAGTCGGGGCACCAGATGGCATTAGGCCGTTCCGGACGGTGGCAAGCACTCCGCCAGTTCCACTTGCAGCTATCGCAGAGTAAGATGTTCATACCCAGCATCTTCTTGATGCGGATTTTAGTTCTGTACAACCAGCTTGGCCCTAGTTTCTTGCTTTTAGGCATTCAAACCTCACTGCCTTAAGAACAATAGAAAGTCTACCTAATTCGGCTAGCGTGCGTCAATTCATATAATCAGCAGAAATGAGATATATTGACATTGATATCCTGCTTAGTTAAGCTGTTTGTATCATTTGTGACATAGACTCATCGCAAATGATGTAATCTGGAGGTGGAGAATATGAGGCACAGGTTCACGCATTATATCTTTATTTTTGTTGGGATTGTTCTTGCGATTTCCTTGGTGGCTTGTCGGGGAGAACAAGAGCCTCAAGGACCGGTTCCCGCTGTACAGTGGTCACAGACCTTCGGCGAAAATGGTGACGAGGGTCATTCAGTTCAACAGACCACAGACGGCGGTTACATAGTGTGCGGAATTACAGATACGCACGAGGCCAGTTACGAAGATATCTGGCTGATAAAGACAGACGCCGAAGGTAACAAGGTCTGGGACAAGACATTCGGTGGCGATGGCTTCGATGGTGGGAATGTAGTTCAGCAGACCACTGATGGCGGCTACATAATATGTGGATATACAAGCTCCTACGGATCGGGTGGCAGAGATATGTGGCTGATAAAGACAGACGCCGAAGGTAACAAAACCTGGGACAAAACGTTTGGACAACGCTATCGGACTGAGGTGGCCAATGTCGTCCAGCAGACCACAGACGGTGGTTACATATTATGTGGAAATATCGAGTCTTATGGATCTGATAAAAAAGACATCTGGCTAATAAAGACCGATGGAGACGGTAACAAGGTCTGGGACAAAACATTTGGGGGCGTAGAAAATGACGAGGGACGCTCAGTCCAGCAAACCGAAGACGGCGGCTATATAGTATGTGGAGTGACAGGTGAATCCTTTAGCGCTTTGCTGATAAAGACGGATGCCAACGGGGGCAAGCTCTGGGATAAGATTTTTGAGCAGGGGGTTGGTAATGCAGTACAACAAACTGCAGATGGCGGCTATGTAATATGCGGAAATACTAGTTTTCCACTAGTGTACATAAAGATATGGCTGATAAAGACAGATGCCAATGGAAATAAAATCTGGAATCGGGAGTTCGGTGGGAGAATCACTGTTAGCGGTGCAGTCCAACAGACTAAAGACGGCGGCTACATAGTATGCGGATGTGAATACTCATCTGGCTCAAGAATCTGGCTGATAAAGACAGATGCCAACGGGGATAAGCTCTGGGACGGTAAGTATGGAGTTAAAAGGTGGAGTTCCGGCGGGTCAATCCAGCAGACCACAGACAGTGGCTTCATCGTGTGCGGACAAACGACATCTCAAAGGGCAGGCGGGGAGAGCATTTTGCTGCTGAAAATCGCCCCGGAGCAGTAAGCGTCAGTTGTTTATAAAGAGCCGAATGTTTATCGGTGCTATGTAACTACCGGTGAGGGCTGCTCCTGGAAGGGGTGCGTTCTGGCCACCAGTGAGAAGAGATACGGATACTTGGATTTCAGGTGTTCTACGTAAGATAACCACTCGACTATTAGCTGGCTGTATACCCGTTGGATATCGCCAGCGATGTGCTTGATATCAGCATTTGGCATGTCAGTCAGCGATTTCCGCGCCTCCAGCTCCTCGGTGAGGTGAAAGGTCGCCCAGAGCAAATCCGTAAAGATCTCATGCTCCAGGAGATTAGGGTTTTCCAGCAGCGCCAGTAGGAATTGCCGCTTCTGAACCAAGAATTTTTTTAGCCCATTGAGGTCTATACTGCCACAGTAAGGCTCAACGCCGATGGTTTTAGCGAACTCCATCGCTTTCTTGAAATCTGCGCGGGTCCACTTCTGCTTGACGTCAAGGTTTTGGCTGATATCATTGCCTTTCTCAAAGCAACCGAGAAGCCTTTGAAGCAGCTCATTTCCTACCTCGCTGAAAAAAGCTCCCACTACCATATTGAGCTTTTGCATCACGGCTTGCTTCTCTCGGCGTGCCAGCACGCGCTCAATTACAATAACCACCAGGAAGACTTCAAGTGGCAGGAAAGCCAGGTCGCCAACCATGTAAATGAAGATATGGTGAACATCGTGAAATATGGCATAGTGGATGAAATATAAGAGCGCAGAGAGCACAATAAAGCCACAAGCCAGAATAATAAATGTCAGGTAACGTTTCATTGCCTTCCTCCAAATCAGTAATTGTCAGCCGGCTTTCCATATTAGATGATACCATAATTGCCAATTAAAGCGGGAGAGTTACTGAAACATCCTGCCTTGTAAATCATATAATTGTTTGACATAAACATCCGGCTTGATGTAAAATTACATGCAAATGATTTGCATTAGCAACAATGGCGAATGGCGTAAGAGGAAATTTGCAAAATTACTGAAAAAGCTGGTGCTGAGAAATGGCCAAAGTTGTTGAGCGTAAAGCCGGGGCTCGACAGGTACTGAGTAGTTCGAGTCAGCGGGTAACAGCTCAGCGTGCTCTGCTCCTTGAGTTGCTCCGTCAGAGCGGCGGACATCTGGATGCAGAAGAGCTATATATGCGGGCGCGAAAGAAAAATTCTCGGATCAGTCTGTCCACGGTATATCGAAACTTGCAGCTTTTCAAGAAGCTGGGGCTGATAGAGGAGCATCATTTTGACGAGGAGCACCATCACTATGAGGTGAAATCAGGTGCTGAACATCAGCATCTTTTGTGTATTAGTTGCGGCAAGGTCGTCGAATTTGCCTGTCCCTTGAGCCGGGAGTTTAGAAATAATATAGGTAAGCAATATGATTTCGATATCAACGATGTGGAAGTGCGGATGACAGGTTTGTGCTCAAGCTGCCGTACCAGTGATAAATAGGACAATGCCAGATAGGAGTTAATAAACGTTTATGTCTCAGAATATACAGATGACCTTAGGCCAGATGGAGGCAGGGCAGGTGGGCACGGTAATTCAAATTCTAGGTGGTCGAGGCTTGAATCAGCGCCTTGAGGCTCTGGGTATCAGGCCAGGGAAAAAGGTAACTAAAATAAGCTCCATGCTTTTCCGTGGCCCGGTTACCCTCAGGGCGGACCATACCCAGGTGGCTATTGGCTTCGGCATGGCCAATAAAATCTTGGTTGAAATCAATAAATCCGCTTAAAGCTCACCGCAAGTAGCAATGAAGATTTTACTCATGGGCAACCCTAATGTGGGTAAAAGTGCTCTCTTTTCCCGACTTACCGGCACACGCATCATCGCCTCAAATTATCCCGGCACCACTGTAGAGTTCACTAAAGGTGCTCTTACATTTGGTCAGGAGCAGGCTGATATTATTGATGTCCCCGGTACCTACACTCTCGAGCCTACCAGCAAGGCAGAAGAAGTTGCCGCCGAAATACTACAGGAAGGGGATTTGATAATCGATGTCATTGATGCCACCAATTTGGAGAGAAATCTAAATCTCACCCTGCAATTACTGGAAAGACCGGTACCGGTAATAGTGGCGCTGAACATGTGGGATGATGTTCATCATCGGGGAATAAATATAGACGTTGCCAGGCTGGAAGAGTTACTCGGTGTGCCAGTTGTCCCCACGGTAGGAGTAACCGGGCAGGGGATTAAAGAGTTGGTAAGTCGCTTTCCAGAGGCAGCGGCACCACAAGTCATCTATTCAAGCAGTGACGAAAGATGGGCTAAAATCGGCGATATCGTGAGCCAGGTGCAATCGTTGAGCCATCGTCATCACACATGGCGCGAGGTCTTGGAAGATGCCAGCAGCCATCCGGCAGGTGGCATTGCCATTGCCTTGTTGGTTCTCGTTGTCACCTTCTTTGTTATTCGCTTTATCGGCGAGGGCATTATCAACTATATTACCGACCCTCTCTTCAATTGGCTGTGGACACCTTTGCTTATGAAGCTAAGCCTCGCTTTAGGTTCAGGAGGTTTCTGGCATGACATTTTGGTAGGTAAGCTTATAAATGGGAATATTGACTATTTTCAGTCGTTTGGGTTGCTGAGCACCGGCATTTATATCCCACTGGCTGCAGTATTGCCCTATATCGTGGCCTTCTACTTCGCACTGGGAATACTGGAAGATATCGGCTACCTGCCTCGCCTGGCGGTATTGATGGATACATTAATGCATAGGTTAGGATTACATGGCTATGCCATAATACCCACTATACTTGGCTTTGGCTGTAATGTACCGGCGGTTATGGCAACCAGAATACTGGAGAGCCGGAGGGAGAGGTTCATAGTAGCTACTCTGATTTCCATTGGTATCCCATGTGCAGCATTGCAGGCTATGATAATAGGACTGGTGGGGCAACAAGGTATCCAGTATGTGGCTATTGTCTACGGCAGCCTGTTTGTGTCCTGGATTATCATAGGGCTCATACTCAATTATACTGTCAAAGGGTTCAGTCCGGAGCTTATAATAGAGATTCCGCCTTATCGCTTCCCACCGTGGCGAGTTATTGGTGAGAAACTCTGGCTAAGGGTATCCGGTTTTGTAAAAGAAGCCTTGCCCATCGTGTTGGGAGCTGTACTGGTGGTGAACATCCTTTATGTGCTGGGAGTTTTTGATTTTATAGCTAACCTTACTGCTCCGCTCCTGACCGGGCTATATGGGCTGCCTAAGGAGTCAGTTGTTGCCTTAACTATCGGCTTTTTGCGTAAAGATGTAGCCGTGGGTATGCTGGCTCCCTTGGGGCTGACTGCCAAGCAACTGGTAGTAAGCACTACTGTTATGGCTATGGTTTTCCCCTGTGTGGCTACCTTCGTGATACTGGCTCGAGAGTTGGGTGCCAGAGATATGCTCAAGGCTAGTGGGATAATGCTAGCGGCAGCGCTTATAGTAGGCAGCCTGCAGAATCTTATTCTGTAATGACAAGAATAACCCTGTTTTATTCGGGATAGCGTCCTACTGCTCATAGCTACCTTACTCTTAACAATCAACTCAGCCTTGATGGATTGACACAGGGTTTATAATTTATAATATTAACAATACGCATCAGGAAAGGGAGGGGCTATGGTTGCGAATCGATTGAGGAGCCGTAAATATTCCGGCACTGCTAGGCGAAAGGGAACTGATGACTCCGTCTATGAATTCCCAATCAATGGAGGAATAGTCAAGCGAAGATTAAGAAGGCCAACTCCAAAGATATCCTTTAAAATCGTCCGTCCCATAGTTGAGGGGGCGCTCAGAGCTGTAGTTCACTTGGAGATAGAAGGCAAGGAAAACCTGCCGGCAGATGGTCCTATAATCGCTGTCTTTAATCACCTCAACCTGATAGACCCACCGCTACATATAATTGGCATTTTGCCTCGCGATAGCATCATTATGGCCAAGGAGGAGCTGTTTTACTACTGGCCCATGCCTGTTTTTCGCTTCTTAATGGATGTTGCCGAAGCTTATCCTGTGCGTCGCCGTGGAACTCCTGAGGAAAGGCAGATGTCAATGAAATACGCAGAAGAAGTGCTGGCAAAAGGTCTTCTGTTTGGCATATATCCAGAAGGCACACGGAGCAAGACCGCCTGCCTGAAAGAAGCATATCATGGTTGTGCACTCATAGCCTTAAGTACCGGCGTTCCTCTTATACCTGTTTCCATACGCGGAACAGAGAAGCTGAGGGGAAGAGGCTGGCTCAGTCGCCCAACAGTAACCATCACCTTCGGTAAGCCTTTTACACTTCCGCCTGTCAAGGGTGAGCCGACTGGAAGACAGCTAAAAGAGCTTACCGAGTACATAATGGGTAAAGTTGCTGCTATCCTGCCTCCAGAATATCGGGGCATATATAAGCCCTGTTGAGCTGCCTGCTGGAACTCAAATATATGGCAAAGGTAGAAGTCAAAAAAGCCCGCGAATTCGGCTTATGCTTCGGTGTCAGGCGAGCTATTAAAATAATCGACAAGGCGGCCAAAGAGCATCAAGAAATAGCCACCCTTGGTCCTATAGTGCATAACAGGTTGGTGGTAGCCAAGCTGGCTGACAGTGGAGTCGAGGTCGTAAATGAATTGGACCAGGTTCAAGACAGGGTCATCGCCATTACTTCACATGGTGCCCCACCGCAATTGCTGTCACAAATTCAATCCCGGAAGCTTAAGGTAATTGATACCACCTGCCCCATAGTCCGCAGCGCCCAGAAGGCAGCCCGGAAACTGTCTCAGGCTGGCTTGCGTGTTATTATTTTCGGTGAGGCTAACCATCCTGAAGTTAAAGGACTGCTCGGCTGGGCGGGCAACAATGCCATTGCCACGCTGAATGGAGAGGAGGTAGCCAGTTTTGAATTGCCTCGTCGGTTGGGCATCATTTCGCAGACCACACAGAGCCATGCCAAATTTGTTGAGTTCATCGATGAGGTTATCAGGGCTGTTTTTCCTGACGTCCAGGAGCTACGTATTATAAATACTCTTTGTCAAGAAACGCGAAAACGGCAAGAAGCTGCCCTCGAATTGGCTGAAAAAAGTGACCTGATGATAGTGGTTGGCGGACACAACAGTGCTAACACACAGCGTCTCGCCGAAGTATGTTCGTCTATGGTTGAGACTCATCTGATAGAAACCGCCGCTGAGATACAAAGAGATTGGCTTTTAGGGAAACAACATATTGGCGTAACTGCTGGCGCTTCTACACCGGATGAAGCTATTGAAGAGGTGGTGCTAAAGCTGAAGTCTCTTGCCAATGGCGATTAGAATCTTAGCCCAGCATGTCATCTAGCTTGCGGCCGCCGAGGAGATGAAAGTGTATGTGGGGCACAAGCTGCCCGCCATCAGTGCCGGTGCTTACCGACAATCGATAACCGCTGGCTGAAATACCTTCTTTCTGAGCTAGCTCTCTAGCCAGCAGCATAAGCCGACCCATTAGCGCTTGGTGGTTGCCGGTGAGGTCTGTCACTGAGGCGATATGGGATTTAGGTATGATGAGAATATGTGTAGGCGCCTGGGGATGGCTATCCCGGAAAGCTAAAAGCTCTTTATCCTGGTAAACAACATCAGCCGGTATTTCCCCGGCAACAATCCGGCAAAAAATACATTCCATCAGTCTGGGACAGCTGCTATGATACGCGGATTGATAGGCAGGTAACCGTTCTCTTTATGCCCGGTATCGGGTGGATCTTCTCAGTGACCAATGAGCCAACTGCATTGAAGTCATCATGTTCAACAACAGCGATAACATCGTAAGGGCCGGTTACCAGGTCAACCGATTTGATCTCCTTGACTTTTTGACCCTGGAGATTTGCCACCACATCTTTGGTCCTGCCTACCTCCGTCTCGATTAGCACAAAAGCCTTAGCTGGCATATTTTCACCCCCTCTAGCTAGAATTTTAGCCTATTATATTGGATTGACGCAACTCATCGATTTGCGACTTATTATAGCCTAAATCACACAATATCGCCTCCGTATGCTCGCCGAAAATAGGTGCCAGAGTCCTGACTTTGCCAGGGGTCTCGGATAGCTTGATGGCAATGCCCGGATGCTTTACCTTGCCCAATGTCGGATGGTCTATCTCTAAAACCATTTGGCGGTGAATTACTTGTGGGTCTTGGAACACTTCATCGAAGGTGTAGACTTTACCCACCGGCACATCCTTATCAACGAGAAAGTCAAACCACTCATCTCTGGTCTTGGTTAAAAAGACCTGCTTGAGATGGGAAGAGATTTCTTTCCATTTCTCACCTTCAGGTTTGTGGAGAAAATGCTCGGGCGAGATGCAGAAAGGAATGTATTCCTCCTTGCCTAGGGCACGGCATAGATTTTCCCAGAACCAGGGCTCAACACAGCCGATGCTGATGTATTTACCATCCTTGGCTTCGTACACGCAGTAATAGGGGTAAGCACCGTGAAGCCATGTTTCGCCCCTGTTGAACTTAACGCCTCGAGCGAAGTAATTGCTGATAAACCAGGTTAGCAGAGTTATCACCCCGTCTGCATAGGCTATATCCACGTATTGCCCTTTACCTGTTTTGCCTCTAGCCACCAGAGCAGCCAGTATGCCTATGACACCGTGAAGGGAAGCCCCAGCGAAATCAGCCAGCAAATTTAGTGGGACAGTCGGCGGACGGTCTGAAGAGCCGATGATATTGAGTGCACCTGTTATCGATATATAGTTGACATCATGGCCGGATAGACCGCTATAAGGGCCATCCTGCCCGTAGCCACTGAGTGAACAATAGATAATCCTGGGATTAAGTTCCTTTATCTTTTCATATTCCACGCCCAAGCGCTTGACCACGCCTGGCCTGAAACCTTCGACGATAACATCAGCCGTCTGTGCCAGCTGGTAAAATATCTCACGGCCTTTGTCAGACTTAAGATTCAGCCCGATACTCCTTTTGTTGCGGTTTAGCGCATCGAAGGCAGCTTGCTTTTTCTCTTCCTCCCCTGTCAATAACGCCCCTAATCCGGCACCGCGGCCACCAACATCAGGCGGTGCCCCCACTTTAATTACATCAGCACCAAGGTCCCCCAAAATCATAGTGCACAAATCGCCGGGGACTAAGTGGGTAAGGTCCAAAATCACCATATCTTCTAGGGCTGACATGTTATCTCCATCCCGAAATTAAAGAAAGGCTTGATTTCACTAATATTACTTTTTGGCGTGATCACAGTCAAGGCTACTGGGGGCTTGACAAGATATCCCCCTTCGCTTATAATAGGCAAACGGTTTCCTACTACCTAAAAGCAGTGGCCAGGTCAGTTCTATGATAGGTATTGAAACGCAAGAAGTTGAGAGAAAGGAACGCTTCATCCTCAAGATTCTGAGTGATTCTCAGCAGCCGTTGGGTGCCAGGGTAATCGCTCGAATTTTGAAAGACCACGGCGTTTACCTGGGCGAAAGGGCAGTGAGATACCACCTGAAACTAATGGATGAACGTGGCCTAACCAGGCTTGTCAGTCGGGATGGTCGGTTAATCACCGAATTGGGTGTTGAAGAGCTGGGTAATGCTCTGGTTAGAGATAAGGTGGGTTTTGCCATAACTAGAATAGAATTGCTTGCCTTTCGCACTGATTTCGACTGGGAGAAGCGCACAGGCCC
>CP070642.1:711463-716212 GCA_020354105.1 Chloroflexota bacterium
ACCACTCATAACTATTATGGTTACTCCATCATCTTTTGTCATTTTCCTCTCCTTCTTTGCAGCCTAATTTCGCTGCTTTATATTTTTTGTTCAGTATTACTCTTTGTTGTTGCCAGTCTAATAAACGAGGCTCACGGCCCCTATGTTCTAACCTCAGCCACCGCTGAAGGCAAAGTTGCCGAAGAATCTGAGCTTATCGGCGAGGTTTTCGAACCTCTCCAAATCGCCGCTACCACAGCGGGGACATTTAATATTCTCCTTGTCCTTCGGTTTATCAGGGTCATGTTCCCTGAATGTGATTTTGCAGTAATTGCATCCGTACTCTTGGGTTGACATTTAGTTTCTCCTTTTTCTCTATGATTAAGCTGTTAGCCTCTCGGCTAGCTGTTTATTTTTTTCTACCTGGTCGAGCAGTATCTGGTGCATCATATCGCAGGCTTCGCCTATTTTCGGGTTGCTGAGACTGTAGTAAACGCTTGTTCCTTCGCGACGGTGCTGCACCACTCCCTTATCGCGGAGAATAGCCAGGTGCCGGGAAACGACAGCCTGTGGTAGTTCAATCACCCGGGCTAATTCATTAACCGTCGTCTCACCCTCTCGCAGCTGGTTGATAATTATGAGCCTTTTCGGGTCAGCGAAGGTCTTGCATAGTTCCGCTTTTAGTTTGTAGATTTCAACATCATACTGTGCCAACTAAGTACCTGCCTTTATCATTAATATCTATATATGTATATTGGAATATTATCATATTATTAAAGGGATGTCAAGCCCTTATTAACAGTAAAAGCAGAAAATTTTTAGATCTGCTCAAGTGGTGTAAGTTAAGAGGCTCTAATAGTAGAAGTGGTATAATAAGCTTCGGGGGTGTACGTGATGGCCAAGTATATAATTGCCCATGACGTGGGCACCAGCGGGAATAAAGCGGTACTGGTGGATGCCGAGGGGCGTGTTCATGGAAAGTGCTTCGAGCCTTACAAGACATACTATCCCAAGCCAGGGTGGGCGGAGCAAGAGCCTCTGGACTGGTGGAAGGCGGTAACCCGGACGACGAAGCTTCTACTAAAACAAACTGCCGTATCACCCAAAGACGTGTTGTGTGTCACCTACAGCACGCAGATGCTCGGCATCATCCCCATGGACTCAAAAGAGGGTCTATTGAGACCCGCCATAATCTGGCTTGATAACCGGGCTGGGGGGCAGGCGGAACAGCTGATGAGGAAATTCCTAGGCCCCCGTGTCTTCGCTTTAATTGCCGGCACTGCCCTGTGCGGCAAGGATGGCATGCCAAAGTTACTCTGGTTGAAGGCGGAGGAGCCCGATATTTACAACAAGATGTGCTGTTTCCTAGATGTTGCCGGGTATCTTTTCTATCGCAGCACGGGCAACATGGCCATGGAATGGACCGGCGGCTCCGTCTTCGGTACTGACCTCAAGAAGAAGACTTGGCGCAGCAGTATTTTCAGCTATGTCGGGCTTGACCCAAGGAAATTTCCGCCTTTAGTTCGGTCGATAGATAAGGTCGGCGAACTTACTCGAGAAGCTGCCAGGGAATATGGGCTACTGGAGGGTACACCGGTCATCGCCGGTTCTGGAGATGCCACCTGTGCTGCGGTAGGCTCCGGCGCTGTCGATGAAGGCGAGGGGCACGTCTATCTGGGAACGTCTGGTTGGGTGGGCGTGGTCACCGAACGCATACTGCAGGGTAAATGCGGAGCCGCTACGATTCATTCGGCAGACCCGAAAAAGACCTTTCTATTTGCCGAAACAGAAGCTGCCGGTGGTTGCATCCAGTGGATTGCTGACGAGTTCTACAAAGCTGAAAAAAAGGACCCTAATATCCCCAATGTTTATGCTTTGATGGACGACGAAGTTGCCAAAATTGCACCTGGTGCTGATTATTTGCTCTTTACACCCTGGATTTATGGAGAGAGGGCTCCGATAGACGATTGCTACGTTCGTGCCACATTTCTCAACCTGAGCGCCGAGCATACCCGCGAACACCTGCTACGAGCTATATATGAAGGCGTGGCTTATAACATCAGGTGGATAGTGGACATCGTAGAAAAAGAATTCAAGTTTCCTCTGCCCCACCTCAGGATCATAGGCGGAGGAGCCAAGGGCGAACCCTGGATGCAGATTATGGCAGACATAACACACAGGAAGATTGAGACTGTCTGTGACCCTCAAGAAGCCGGGGCGGTGGGGGCAGCACTGATAGCAGCGGTGGGTCTCGGCATATATCCAGACTTTGAGTCGCTGAAAAAGGTGGTCAGGGTGGACAAGACGTTTGAACCACAGCCGGAAAATTCCGGCATTTACGACACCCTGTTTAATTCGTACCAGGAAGTTTACACTGCCCTGCGTAATTTCTATAGAAAACTGAACAAAGAAAGATTCGACAAGGCAATATGTGAAGGAGGTGTTTAGATGGAAATGCAGGAGATTTTAGGTCTTCCCATAGCTCTGCCGGATGGCGTAGATTACGATGACTATATTATCGGCACGTATATTGTCTCTTACCCGGCAGCACTACCTGTACCGCTAATAGCTCCCATGCTGGCGGTGGAGCAGAGCACAGGAACCTGGCTGCCAGTACCGGGCGAGACCCCCGAGGTACGCTGCCAGCACATCGCCAAGGTGATCGGCGTTTATGAAATGCCCGACTACGAGTATACTGTGCCCCCTAATCTGCAAAACAGGCAGTGGTTTGTGCAGGTAGCTTATCCGGAGGTTAACATCGGCGAGCAGATACCCATGCTGCTGACCACGGTGGTGGGCAATATTTCTATGGGTGGCGATATCAAGGTTGTGGACATCCGTTTGCCAAAGAAATACGTTGACGGTTTCAAAGGGCCGAAGTTCGGTATTGAGGGCGTGCGGAATATCTTGGGTGTAGAGAAACGGCCACTATTAAATAACATGATAAAGCCATGCACAGGTTATACATGTGAAGTTGGGGCTGAATTGTTCCGCAAGGCGGCGGCTGGTGGTTGTGACATCGTCAAGGATGATGAGCTGATAGCTGATGCTTCGTTCAATTCGGTGCTGGAACGTGTCAAGTGCTATATGGAAATCGAGAAGCAGGTCTATGAGGAGACAGGTGAACATACGCTGTACACTGCGAACGTAACAGACAAGATACCTAATGTCTTCGAAAATGCCAAGCGCGCTGTGGAGCTAGGCTGCAATGCGCTGATGATTAACTATCTGGCTGTCGGTTTTCCTGTTATGCAGGCACTGGCTGATGACCCCGCCATCAATGTTCCTATTCTAGCGCACATGGACGTGGCTGGTGCCTTGTACATGTCACCCTATCACGGTATGAGCTCTCATCTTGTACTGGGCAAGCTGCCCCGTCTGGCAGGGGCTGATGTTGTTGTCATCCCTGCACCGTATGGCAAAGCGCCGGTGATAGATTACAAGTTCAAGAATGCTGCCAAGAATTTGTCGTTCCCGCTCTATAACCTGAAGCCGACATTCCCCATGGCATCCGGCGGCATAACACCGTCAATGGTGCCACAGGTGATGGCAGCTTTGAGCAATGATATCGTTATAGGTTCTGGCGGAGGTATTCATGCTCATCCACAAGGCCCAATCGCTGGCGGTAAGGCATTCCGGCAGGCAATAGATGCCACCATGCAGGGCATTCCAGTCTCGGAATATGCCAAGGAGAACGAGGAATTGGCGGTGGCACTGAAAGAGTGGACCGACCCGTTCAGCAAAGGTATCAGGATTTGAAAGGAGTAGAGAGATGTCTAAAGTTACGGTTTTAGGAGGCAGTGGGGCAGTTGGCAGCATAGCCACAGAGACACTGGCTTCAAGCGGAGTGTTTTCCGAGATAACGGTCGCTGACATCAATGTTGCCGCAGCAAGGAAGCTGGTCGGCAAACTCAAAGGAGCCAAACTCTCTGTAGCTGATCTCGACGCCGAAAGTCCCCAGAGCATAAGAAGGGCAATCGGCAACTCGGCGGTTGTCCTGAACTGCGTTGGGCCATTCTACAAGCACGGGCCTACTATACTGAAAACAGTTATAGAAACCAAGATAAACTACGTCGATGTCTGCGATGACTTCGATGCTACTGAGAAGCTTCTGGCAATGGATGATAAAGCAAAGAAAGCTGGCGTCTCAGCGCTCATCGGAATGGGAAGCTCTCCCGGCGTGGCTAATGTTCTGGTCAGATTCTGTGCCGATTCTCTGCTCGACCAGGTTGAGGCAGTAGACATATACCATGCACATGGAGGCGAGAAGGTGGAGGGAGCAGCGGTGGTTAAGCACCGCATTCATTCAATGAAGGTAGATATACCGATGTTTCTCGATGGCAAATTTACCACGGTGAATCTCTTTGAGGACAGCGGTAAGGCGTTAGAGGAGGAGACCGTATTTAAAGATGTGGGCACATACAATGTCTATGGCTATCCGCATCCCGAGACCATAACCCTGCCCAAGTATTTAAAGGGCGTTAAGAGGGTAACCAATCTGGGGCTGGTGTTGCCACCAGCTTATGCCGAACTGATAAAGGGGATGGTAAGGCTAGGCATTACGGATGAAAAATCCATTGAGGTACAGGGGCGCAAAATTATCCCACTGGAATTCGCCGTCGCCTATATACTTTCCCAGCGGGAGAAGTTGCTGAAAGAATCAGAGATTAACCAGCCTATGGGTTGTCTCAAGATCGTGGTTAAGGGATACAAGGACGGCGCAGAGAACACATATATCTTCTCAATGTCTTCCCGAGGACAGGGTATGGG
>CP070642.1:716312-722623 GCA_020354105.1 Chloroflexota bacterium
CCCCCGTTCCAATACCGAGAACGATGTAACCAATCTGGCTTACACTGTGGTAAGCGAGAAGTCTTTTAGCATCAATCTGTTTTATTGCCATCATCACACCAATAATTATGCTTGCCGAGCCGAGAGCACAAAGAATAAACTGCCAGCTAAAGACAGGAGAAAAGATGTGGCAGAATATTCTTATCATCATATAGATACCCACTTTTATCATTACTCCGGAAAGTAGGGCAGACACTGGTGACGGTGCTGCTGGATGTGCGTCAGGTAACCAGGTATGTATGGGTATTATCCCTGCCTTGACCCCCGTACCGAGTAAGAAAAAGAGAAGCAGCATGTGTCTGAAGTTTGAACTAACGGTTATTCCACGAGAAGCCAATGTAGCCATATCAACTGTGCCTTCTTGAAGGTAAATGACAATTATGGCAAACAGCATAAATAGTGCACCCATTTCGCTCATTACGAAATATTTTATTCCCGCTTTTATTGACTCAATGGTATTATCAAATATCACGAGGAAAAACGCTGCCATCGTCATCGCTTCCCACAACAGAAACATACTAAACAGGTCTCCCGATAGTACCGTTCCATTCATCGAACCGATGAATAACAGAAGCAAACAGTAATATTTGTTCAGACCGCGCGATTGTGTCATATACCTTGTTGAGTATAGTGTGGCGAGAAAACCTGAAAATGATATCAGGGTAATAATTACTATGGATAACAAATCAAGATTTACTGTAATAACAATGTTATCCGTGACCTTGAACAGGTCATAATGCAGGGGCGTCTCAATAACCACTGGGAACAAGAAGACAGATAGTATAAGTACGCACAACGTCACCGCTACTCAAAACCATTCCCGCAGGCCTCCTCTGAGTATCCAGGCAAGGGATGCTGAAAGCACTGGTATAATTACCAGTAATACAGGTGAAATATTCATTTATTACACTCCAAGCACAGTCAATATCACACTGATTATTGCAAGGCCCAAAACAGGACCAAGGAAAAATTTTAGCGCCTGGTCAATTCTAAGGCGGGGATGGGTACTTTTTACTAATATCACCAGGGTCAGGATTACCAAGTATTTGAGTGTCAGAAAAAGAATACCTTTAATGGAGCTAACATCAATTCCCCCTAAAAATAGTGTTATTAAGAACAGCGGAAGAGCAAGCAACATCATAGCATTCGTCAGCTTGAATATTGCTAACAAGGCACCCGAATATTCCGCAAGAGTGCCTCCGATAATCTCACTTTCCGCTTCAGGAATATCAAACGGCAGATAGCACAGCTTTGCCAGCATACATATTAAAAAGACGGCTGCAGCAACTATTCCGGACGCGCTCCAGAGCATAGCGCCATTCTGAAGCTGGTAAGTTATGATGTCTTCGAAGACTATAGACCTGGTTTTTATTACAGCCGTGAAGATAACCAGTATAAAGGGCAGTTCATACGCGAATACCATCGTCATTTCCCGGCTTGCCCCGACACTGCTGAAAGGATTTCTGGATGCCGCCCCCCCGATTATCAGAGCCAAAGAAGGCAGTACCAGTAGATACATAACGACTATCAAATCCCCTATAAAGGATACACTTTTGTTAATGTTCACCATCCAGATAATGCCACCTGCCAGAGAAATCCCTGCCAGACCAATGAGCGGCGCCGTTACGAAACTCAGGCGGTTCGAACCAGCAGGTATTATAACCCGCTTATACAGGAGTTTACCGATATCCGCATAACACTGGTACCAGGGCGGTCCCATCCGGGACTGGATAAGAGCTGTAACCTTACGGTCGACCCACGAAAAGAATAAGCCCATTACCCCGGTAAAAAGGAGACCGGGAAATATCAATAAATAAAATACAGGTTTCAGTATATCCATGATTTTACTCATTTTCTGTAGCTGGCTGACCTTGTTCTATTAATTCAGAAAAACCTTTCTCTCTCAAATATTCTGCCGCGACCTTTTTATCCACCAGCCCCAGTGCGACGGCCACACCAAATAATATGGCTTCAGGCCTTGGGGGACAGCCCGGTATATAGAAATCTACCGGCATGACCTTGTCCACCCCACCAACTACATTGTAGGAATCAAACCATATCCCGCCACCGGTGGCGCAGGAGCCTATGGCAAAGATGAGTTTAGGGTCTGGCACAGATTCATAAAGGATCTTGAGGCGGGGACAGACCTGACGGCTGACGGCTCCAGTTACCAGCAGCGCATCAGCGTGCCTGGGTGAACCGACTAATTTTATCCCGAACCGTTCCGCATCGTAGAACGGCGTCAGTGCGTTTATGATTTCTATGTCACAACCATTGCAGGCGCTGGCATTTGTATGATAGACCCAGATGGATTTCTTGAAACATTTCTCTAATATTGAAAACATGACTACCTCTTCATTACTTCTTCCTTCGTATAAATCTTCTCTTCTCCTGTTTTCACATCCACTACCGCCATTCGTTCCGTGCAGGAGTAACAGGGGTCAAGGCTGCCGATAATAATCGGGACATCAGCTATACGTTCTCCCTTGATTATATAAGGAACGCACTGAAGATTCGGATAAGTCGGGGCCCGCACTTTCCAACGATACGGTCTGTTGTCCGGCCCGGTTTGAACATAGTGTACTGCCTCGCCTCTGGGCGCCTCCACGCAGCATATAGCCTCCCGGCCGGGAGGTATCTCTTCCATCACCTCACCCATTATGGAACCATCAGGCATTTTAAGCAGGCACTGTTTTACAATCTTTATTGACTCTATTGTCTCTTTCAGTCTAACAAGTGCCCGTGCCCAGATATCACAACCAGTTTCTACCGCAACTTCAAAATCTACCAGCTCATAAGCCGCATAAGGATGATCAATACGGGAATCAATAGAGATGCCAGAACCCCTTACCGTTGGCCCTACAGTACATATACTGCGGGCGACTTCTTCTGTCAGGATACCGACATTCTTCAACCTGGCATGAAGGGAAGTGTCCCCAACAACAGCATCTATGACTTCTACTGTTTCGCGTTCGATCTTTTCAATCACTCTTACTATCTCATCATGTATCTCGGCCGGTATATCCCGGCGAACACCACCAATAAGGTTCATCCCGTACGTTTTTCGGTTGCCGCTTATCTTCTCGCATAGCCACATGACAGGTTCCCTGATACGCCAGGACTGCATCAGCAGGGTATCGAATCCAATAATGTGGGCGGCGATTCCGAGCCAGAGAAGGTGACTATGGACTCTTTCAAGTTCAAGCATTATAGTGCGGATATAACGGGCTCGAAGGGGCGCCTCTATGCCTGCCGCGCGCTCGACCGCCTCACAGTAACACGTACTATGGATAAATCCGCAGATACCGCAGATTCTTTCAGCGATGAAACATACCTGATTGTACGTGAGCTTGCTCTCGGCAATCTTCTCAATACCGCGGTGGCTGTAAAAGCCCCGGTAGTCGCAATCAACAATTGTCTCTCCATCTACAAACAGCTTGAAATAGGCCGGCTCCTCCAGAACAGGGTAAAAGGGTCCTATAGGTATGACCTTGGTACCTTCAGGCCGTTTTTTAAGCAGTACTTTATTCTGGGGTTCGGGGGGCGGTTTATAGTCATACGGAAAATCCTTCCGTAATGGATGAAGCCCTTGCGGCCAGTCATCTGCTAAAACGAGACGGCGCTGGTCGGGATGATTCCTGAGATTTATACCGACCAGGTCACGGGTTTCCCTTTCCGACCAATTTGCACCGGCTATGATAGGTGTAATGGAGTCTATATTCGGGTCTGTTGAATCCACTGCTACCTGGATGCAGAGAAATATTTTTTCGCTGTCAAATGAAAATATATAAGAGGCCTTGTATTTTCCATCCTGCTGGACAACGTCTGTACCCGCGTTGATCAGGAACCTCGGCGAAAAAGACTGGTTAAGAAAACAGATTACCGGGATAAGGACATCAGGAACAATCGCGACAAATACCTGGTTTGATACCTTTTCCTCGGCTTTGAGAATTTGTTTATCGAACTTTGTTTTTAACGTTTCAATTATCTCTCTGCTCGTTAGCATAACAAAATTCTACTTCCTGAATCCCGTTACCATCATCTTGTCCAGCGGATGCTGGGGCTTGAAACACCTTGCACACCGCTGGCAGGTATCCATATAGACTTCTATTGCTACAGTAAGGTCCTCTTTTGTGTTGGTGGACAGTTCAAACTGATCTGTAAGTGTAACCGCTTTCTCGGGGCATACTTCCTCACACCTTCCACAGGATATACAGCGGGTAAGATGAAACTGCATCCGGCGCCAACCTGTATCAAAATCAATGACTTCAATGGCGCCTGGCGGACAGACATTGGCGCAACCCGCACACCCCACACACTTATCAATATCCACCTTGAGTTTTCCTCTGAAGCCCTCGGGGGGCGGTGATGGCTTGTATGGGTAGGGAAGTGTAACTCTGCCCGCCTTTAAACATATAAGAGCCTGCTTTAATTTACTGATAAACATTTTGCATCTTCACCTGCCATCTTCTGCCCGGCCGGGACTGCCCGCTCCAGGTATGACAACACGCCTGTGTCTTATCATGCCTTTACCCTCTGATCATTCCGTCATTGCCTTCATTTCACGGTACGAGAATACCGGCCCATCTAAACAGACATATTTATGCCCAATACAACAGTGCCCGCACTTGCCAACGCCGCATTTCATATGCCGTTCCAGCGTGGAGATAATCGTATCCTCGGTAAATCCAAGGTTTAAGAGATCCTTAATAACAAATGGAATCATGACGGGCGGTCCACAAACAAAGGCCACGGTATTCTCGCTCTTAATTCCCGCTTTCGGAAAAAGCGTGGTGACCACTCCGACATTTCCGGTCCATTCTTCATCACCACGGTCAACGGTTACAAGCATAGTCACGTCAGGCTGGTTCTCCCATATCTTAAATTCATCCTTGAATACAAGATCACCAGGCGTCCGGGACCCATAGAGAATAGTGATTCGGGCAAAATTATCACGGTTATCCAGGACGTTATTTATAAGCGACCGCAATGGGGCCAGACCTATTCCGCCGCCGACAAAAAGCAGCTCTTTGCCAAGGACTTCCTCGTAAGGGAAGCCGTTACCAAATGGACCCCTGATGCCGACTTCCGAGCCTGGTGTCATACTGTGCAGGACCCCTGAGACCAGCCCGACATTCTTAACGCCTAACTCAAAGAAATCCTTGCGGCTGGGCGTGGAAGTTATGGAAATCGGCATCTCACCGATACCGAATATTGAAACCTCGAAAAACTGACCGGAGCGGTAAGCGAGGTCATCCTGTATATTAGGGTCTTTGAATCGCATCGTGAATGTTTTTACATCACCGGTTTCATTCCTGATGCTGTCAATTACGGCGATGTCAGGAAAATATACGTCTTTCATTAGTACCTACTCTGCCACGAAGGCACAAAGGCATAAAGTTTACAATATAATTGCCTTTTTGAAGCTCGTTTAAACATCATCTCTCTGCTTCGTGCCTTAGTCTCTTGGTGGCTTGAACAACTACTTTTTGTTTTCTGATTGACTCGACAACTGAGGGCATATTGATATCTGCCAAACAGGTTGTAATGCATCGACCACAGCCAACGCATCCGTGTCTCTTATTTTTTTCTATATACTGATAGGATAACTTATGAAAAAATCTCCTTTTCAATCTGTCCTTTTTATCACTTCTTAAGATCTCGCCGCCCGCTATCCGGGTAAATCCGGAAAACGCGCAGCTGTCCCATGTCCTCGTTCTGATCCCGGATTTATCATCCAGGGAAATGTCAACAATGTTATAACAGCAACAGGTCGGGCAGACATAGGAGCACCCCCCACAATCAAGACAGCGCTCTGCGAGTTTTTCCCACAAGGAATCATCCACTTTAGCTTCTGTGACCCTTCGGATGGCTTTACTTATATAGGCGCAGGTATCCCCGAAGTTATTCAATGCATCTTCCTTTATCCTGCCAAGCTCCTTCTCTTCCTCATGTGAGGCCATACGGAAGAAATGTTCATTGCCGTAAACAATTTTAAGGCCCCGAGCCGAGCCGACCTCCACCGCATAGTCTCCGTTCATAGACGTTAGCTGCAGGTCATAATCTTCCTCGAGGAAAGGTCCGGCATCACAGCAGACGCAAAAACAGTTCTCTCCGGGTTGATGACATCCAAAGGTGATGATGAAAGTATTGGCCCGTCTCCTGATGTAGTGGCTGTCGGGAAAAAGCAGTTCTTGGTCGGGGGCTTTCTTACTCAGAGAACCTCCTCCAAAGAATCTGTCAAGGAAAACTAGTGCATTTACATCACAGGG
>CP070642.1:722723-727024 GCA_020354105.1 Chloroflexota bacterium
TATTTTCTGTTCAACAACAGCAGCTGGATAGGTTCCACAGCGCAAAAGGGGATTTTGCCTGAGGACGTGAAGGATTGTGACTGGAGTATGCTGCCCGATATCAGGTACGACAAAATATTTGCCGAGATGGGATGCCACACTGAATTGGTTACCGAGCCACAACAGCTTAAACCCGCACTTGAGAGAGCCTTCAATTCCGGGAAAACTTCCGTGATTAATGTCATTCCTGATAATACTGTCTTGGCACCTCAGCTTGCTGGCAGGATGGAATACTACAGGAAACTTTTCGCTGGAGAATAGATTCTGGATCGGGCGTCTCCTGTGGAACATGTGATATTTGTTTGCCCTTCGGGAGACAAAACTGCGTAGGGAGGTAATAGCAAATGGCTGGTCCACTTGAAGGAGTAAAGTGTGTATGTCTTATCATGTTTCAACAGCTACCGGTGGCATTTTCCATGCTGGCCGACCTGGGGGCTGAGGTAATTAAGATAGAAACACCGGAAGGTGAACAGGGCAGACAGCTTGGATTGACCCCCAAATTTCCACTCAGTCCCTATTTTGAGACGAACAACCGTGGTTTCAAGTGCATAACACTTGACCTTAAGCAAAAGAAGGCCAGAGAAATACTCTATAAGCTGGTGAAGGATGCTGATGTCTTCGCCCAGAACTTCCGTCCCGGCGTAGTCCAGCGACTCGGTTGTAGCTACGAAGACCTGATTAAGGTCAACCCCGGCATTGTTTATCTCAGCTCATCAGCCTACGGTCCCGATGGGCCAAATGCCACGTTGCCGGGAACCGATGGCATAGCCCAGGCGATGGGCGGTATTTGCAGTGGTTACGGCGAGGAAGGCAACCGCATGACGACAGGGCAGATCCCTGTTGCTGATGAAACTGCGGCCTTTCACAGTTTTCAAGCGGTGACGGTTGGCCTGTACCACAAGCTGAGGACCGGTGAGGGTCAGTTGATTGAGACGTCTTTACTTGGCAGCCAGATTCGCCTGATGGGCTTTTCCATGACACGTGTTCTCTTCACCGGGGAGCAGCTGCCACGTAGTCGAACGCGCATGTTCATTGGCCAGATATCAAACTTGACCACCAGCTTCAATGACAAGAATGGCAAGCCCTTTATGCTTCAGGTGATTGGTGAAGAGCGCTGGCGGAAAGGCCTGGAGGCTATCGGGTTTGCCAAAGCGCTGGACGAGATTGGTTGTGCCACGCTAAAGGATATCGGGTCTTCCGATGAGAAGAGGAAGGCCTTCCTGAATACCATGGACCGAATGTTTGCTACTAATACCAGGGAGCACTGGCTGAAGTTACTTCGTGAAGCCGATGTAATAAGCGCTCCGATCAACATTCTGGCTGAAGCAGCGGCCGACCCTGATGTCATCGCCAACAACTATGTGATAGAGGTTGATCATACTAAGGTGGGAAAGATAAAAGAGGTCGGTTTCCCCTGGAAATTCCATAAGACCCCAGCCAAAGCTGGAATCGCGCCTGAACTGGGTGAACACAACAATGAGGTGCTGAAGGGATTAGGCTATTCTGATGCGGATATCAAGCAGCTCAAGGAAGAGAGGGTAATCTAAAGACCTCGGGGCAGTGTCCAGAGTCTTATCTCCCGTACATTGGCAAATATATCCAGCTCTGGACTTACCGAGACGTCAGAAACATAATATTAAGCCCTATACAACCAGAAGATAGGCTTCTGGAAAAAGAGCTTATCTAATATCTATTTGTCGAATCATCCAGATTAAACAGAATGGGCGATTTTTGCCTTACCATGCTCCTTTGTCCAGAGGGGACAACCCAGACAAAATGAGGCGTGAACCGAAGGCACTGTTTTGGCCACCGGCGCTAACTTAATATAGACTATATGATAGATGAGCAGTATGAGGCATTTGTCTGGATATAGGAAAATCTTGGTGACGACTATGAGAAGACGATTTTGGACCCATGGAAAGGCACCGCATTTACCGCGATTACCGGTAAAAAAGTATACGGCCGTATCCAGCGTTACCCCATGGAAAGGGCTAAAAGAGCTTCTGCATTCATGGAAGAAAGATGCCGGGATACGGAGTTCCTCCGGGAAAATGGGATATCCATCGTCTATTCTCTGTTTGACTGCGATAATCCTGATTTGATTGAGCTGCGACCCCATGTCTTTGTATTAAAGGAGTAGACTGATAGTTTAATACGGTGTGGTAATAAACAGCTCAGATTGTTGAGAAGCGAATGGACTTACTGAATATGATAAAACAGGCGCTTGATTTCTCTCCGCCTTTGCTTGAGCAGGTTCCGTTCCTGAGGGAATCTCTGGGATTTCTGCTGGTCTTTTTTATCCCCGGTTTTGCCTGGACGCTCATCTTTTTCAGGCGAGTACCAGTAATCGAGAGGGTGGTGTTATATTCCGGCCTGTCCATAGCCCTGGTTACCCTGGTTGTGTGTGGGCTGAATTTACTCTTCGGCGTCAAAATAGACGGCTTGAATATGGTGCTCGCCATTCTGGCAATCACGGCTATTCCTCTCGTTATCTTCGGTATACTAAAATTGTTGAGGGTGGGGAGGGATAGTTCTGATACGCTGAGCAGTTAAGTACTTGACTGAAAATCAGGGAGTTGCCAGTTCAAGACCTGCACGGCCTGCCAGGAACTGAAAAACCTGCTCCGAAGTAGTCAATCTGACAGCCGTGAGTGAATAAATCGTTCATGGCATGCAAGCGCACACCAAGCCCCTAGATCACTATCAGAAACTCCGGACACTCCCAGTGATTTCTTTTTGCTAACGAGACCGGGAGATATTTTGAACTTCCGCTTTGGGTTCAGTAAGTTGTCTCACTATTATAATGAAGGCGGACTTAGAGCATAAAAGCAGGTACTTCCAGTCGCCTTAACTGTTATCCTCCATACTGGCTGATACCTCCTAGTTACAATCTGACCTCTGGGTAATTTCGCAGTATAACTCTGGCGTGATTGTGTAGCCCTCTTCCCATTCATTGGGCTCGCGTGAATTCAAAGCATAGGTACCCTCGGTAACAGAGAGAGTGTAACTGCCACCACTGATACCCACCAAGTTAAAGGTAGCAAAGCCATTCTCCAAGGTCAGTAGTTGGTAGTTAACGGTGGCTATATCCCCTATGATCTCACCTATGCCTATTGTTAATCCTCCTGTAGTCCAGGTATAGGCATACGTGCCCCAGGTCACTAAGTACTGCAACTAAAGCTATGAGGATAAATTTCTTCACTTCTTAAATTCTTCTTATTCCTCGTCTGATTTTCTGGGATTATCTATGCTCGAAGAATCCCTGAAATCAACCCGCTTCATACGAATGGTAAAGTATATGTACCCTCTTAAAAAATGCTTTACAGTAATCTTCTATAACACGATTCTTATTTCATTTCCGAAGCCTTTGAATAATCTACTTCAAGTATAGCACGTGTCTATAAATATCACTATTAAGGAAAATAAATATTTAAATCTCGCGAAGATTTCATCAAGAAGTGCTGAAGTTCAATGCGAAAGCATTGACCCTCACGCTACGTAAAAGTAAACAACAATGCTACGATTGTCATTTGCCTGACCGTCTTCAGCCAGCTCAGCCTTTATTAATTCCCCATGCGGCGCCATTTCAGGTAAACCTTGTAAGTGCAGCGAGTTTCCAATCATGACAGATAGTGGTCGTAGATACCCCAGACGAAGGTGGGGCGAGTTAAAGTAAATATCAAAGGTATCGTGCCTGCTAGAAAGGCTAATCTACTTAGTTCCACGGACTATGCGCCTTCGACGGTCATGCAGCAAAGCCACAAATGACCCACGTACAAGTTGGCTATGAAGGCTTTTCCCGTTCGTGCCTGGTTTCACAAGAGAGCTATCCCAGACATCTCGCCTCGCTTTTGACTTCGCACCACATGAAGAATCTGCTTCATCGTACCGGTTAAGGTCATCGGGCAAAGAAATTGGGTCTCATTAACTGCAGAATGTTTGAGTCTATTGACTGTAACTTCATGTGCGCAACAAGATGATAAAATGCTTGAATATATATTGGTGTATTGACGCGTAACCTGGTTGGTGTTATCTTTGTTGCTGAGTATTGTGTAGGGATAATGCATCATGCGGGGCACAAATAAAGATTCAATAAGCAAAATAATAAGGCAGCAAAGAATTCTACTGGAAATGTCACAGATTGAACTAGTTGAAAGAGTAGGGGGTATCACCAACGTTAATTCGTCGTATAGAGAGAGGAGAGCGCGGCGCAGCGGCCCGTACTCTTCGTAAGCTTGCCAATGTCCTAGGTATTAGCGAAA
>CP070642.1:727124-735284 GCA_020354105.1 Chloroflexota bacterium
ATAGATCTAGGACGACCTCAAACCATTCAACTAGCAGTCCTTATCGACCGAGGTCATCGAGAACTACCTATACGTGCCGACTATGTGGGCAAAAATATACCCACATCAAAGAATGAGGAAATAAAAGTATACGTTAAAGAGGTAGATGGCGAAGACAAGGTAAGTATAATCGCACCTACCAAGGGGGTAGATGATGAAAACAGTTGAACCAGGTTCGGGCACTGCCACGCCGGAGACCTTACCACCACTATCTACAGCAGTCTGGCAGCATCGTCACATACTCGATCTGGATGACTTCACACAGGAAGAAATAGAGCTTGTCATGGAAACAGCTGATGCCATGGCTGAGGTATTGACCAGGGAAGTAAAAAGGGTGCCCACATTAAGAGGCAAGACAGTTGTTACCATGTTTTACGAACCAAGCACACGTACTCGTGCCTCATTTGAGCTGGCAGCTAAAAACCTGAGCGCCGATACGATCAGCATCGATGCCTCCAAGAGCAGTGTAACCAAGGGAGAGTCCTTACTTGACAGCCTGTGCACTATTCAGGCTCTGGGCGCCGATTTCATAGTCATGCGTCATTCCCAATCTGGAGCCCCATATCTGGCCACACAGTATGTAAACTCCAGCATAATAAATGCGGGAGACGGCTGGCATGCCCACCCCTCTCAAGCCCTTCTCGACCTCTACACTATTCGCCGTCATTTGGGCAAATTAGACAACCTGAAAGTGGCAATCATAGGAGACATTATGCATAGCCGTGTAGCCCGCTCCAATATATGGGGGATGAATACTATGGGAGCCAAAGTAGTACTATGCGCCCCTCACACCCTTTTAGCACGGGGCATGTATGACTTCCTGTCTAAATGTAATCTATCTAATGTCAGTATCGAAACCGCTGTCGAGCCTGCTCTGGAAGATGCAGATGTGGTAATGCTCCTTAGGCTACAGTTAGAGAGACAGCAAAGCGGGTTACTGCCCAGTCTAAGAGAATATATACAGCTTTATCAGCTAACTATGGAACGGCTATCTTTAGCTAGGCAAAATGCTTTGGTTATGCACCCAGGACCCATTAACGAGGGTGTTGAAATCAGTCCTGAGGTAGCCCATGGGGCTCAATCTGTGATCGCAGAACAGGTAACTAACGGTGTGGCTATCCGCATGGCATTGCTCTATCTAGTAGCCGGAGGTAAAAACAAATAATGTCCACCACCATACTAATAAGCGGCGGCAGAATAATAGACCCTGGCCAGGGAATAGACGAAGTCGCCGACCTGCTCATCACCAAAGGTAAAATCGCCTGGATTGGAGACAAAGGCAAAGCACCATCCCAACCGGACTTGACCACCATCGACGCCACAGGACTTATTGTCTGCCCCGGATTTATTGACCTCCACTGCCACCTGCGCGAGCCCGGCTTCGAAGATAAGGAGACCATCGCCACCGGCACCAAAGCTGCCGCCAGAGGAGGTTTCACCACTATCTGCTGTATGCCGAACACAAATCCTCCTCTAGACACTCAGTCCTCTATAGATTATGTAAAGAAGGCGGCCGAAGTTGAAGGGGCGGTGCAAGTATTGCCAATAGGTTGTGTCACCAAAGGAAGACAAGGTAAAGAGATAACTGAAATGAGCGAGTTGGCTAAGGCAGGTGCCATTGGTTTTAGTGACGATGGTGAACCAGTGGCCAGCTCACGCATCATGTCGCTGGCTATGGATTACAGTCAAGCCTCAGGCTTGCCAATCATTGACCATTGTGAGGATCAGGAATTGAGCGATGGTGGCTTTATGAACGATGGCTGGGTATCAGCACGCCTTGGATTAAAAGGTATACCTAAAGTTGCTGAGGAGATTACAGTCGCCCGTGACCTTGCCCTGGCTCAACTCACTAACGCCAGGCTACATATCGCCCATGTCAGTACAGCAGACTCGGTAGAACTTATCCGCCAGGCTAAAGATAAAGGTACAACAGTTACCGCAGAAGTCACCCCTCACCATCTGACACTGACTGAAGAACGAGTAATGGGCAGTAAATTAGAAGAGCATAATCAACTGACATATGATACCAACGCCAAAGTCAATCCACCATTGCGCAATAAAGAAGACATTGCTGCCTTAATCAAAGGGCTCAAAGATGGCACCATCGATGCCATCGCCACAGACCACGCACCTCACACCCTGGTAGACAAGATGTGCGAGTTTGGGCTGGCAGCTTTTGGTATCAGCGGGCTGGAAACGGCTCTCGCCTGCCTCATGAGTCTGGTACATAGCGACCAACTGGATCTGAATACCCTGATATCCAAACTCACATCAGAGCCAGCCAGAATTATCGGTACCAGATATGGAGAGCTTGGCACATTGAAACCCGGCTGCCGGGCTGATGTTGCTCTCTTTGATCCCAATAAGGAATGGACAGTCAGCAGCCTGGATTTCGCTTCTAAAGGCAGAAATACCCCTTTCGATGGCTGCCATTTGAAAGGCAATGTAATGATAACCATAGTAGGTGGGAAAATAGTCTATAAACTCAACTCAAAATAAAAACAAGGAGACGGTTTTATATGCCAAGACGTGACGACATCAAGAAAGTAATGATTATTGGCTCAGGACCTATTGTAATAGGACAAGCCTGCGAATTCGATTATTCCGGAACACAGGCTTGTAAGGCCCTTCGAAGTCTAGGCTATGAAATCGTACTGGTAAATTCAAATCCAGCAACTATTATGACCGACCCGGGAATGGCGGACGTCACTTATATCGAACCACTCAACCTGGAAATGATGACCCAGATTATTGAAAAGGAACGGCCTGATGCCATATTGCCAAACCTAGGTGGTCAAACAGGTTTAAATCTCAGCTCTGAACTGTCGCGTACAGGAGTGCTTGAGAAATACGGCGTCAAGGTCATTGGTGTTGACGTCGATGCCATTAAGAGCGGTGAGGACCGCACCACATTCAAAGAGACTATGAATCGCCTTGGGATAGAGATGCCCAGAAGTCAATCGGTATACAGCGTTGAGGAGGCAGAACAGGTCGCAGCTGAGCTGGGATACCCGGTAGTTATACGCCCCGCATACACCATGGGAGGAACCGGCGGTGGGCTTGTCTACAATGTGGAAGAGCTACGCATCGTTGCCAGCCGTGGCATTTCGGCGAGCCTTATCGGGCAGATACTGGTAGAGGAATCAGTTTTGGGTTGGGAAGAGCTGGAGCTGGAGGTAGTCCGTGATTCCAAAAACCAGATGATTACCGTATGCTTCATCGAGAATGTAGACGCCATGGGTGTTCACACCGGCGACTCTTATTGTGTAGCCCCCATGCTTACAATCGACACCGAATTGCAGAAACGTCTCCAGGAATACTCCTACAGAATCGTAGAAGCAATACGTGTCATAGGAGGCACTAACATCCAGTTCGCCCATGACCCCAAGACAGGTCGTGTCGTTGTAATCGAAATTAATCCCAGGACTTCGCGTTCATCAGCACTTGCCTCCAAGGCAACTGGTTTCCCGATTGCATTTGTATCTGCTAAATTGGCCGCTGGTCTCACGCTCGACGAAATTCCCTACTGGCGAGATGGTACCCTGGAGAAATACACGCCATCAGGCGACTATGTGGTAGTAAAGTTTGCCCGCTGGGCTTTTGAGAAATTCAAGGACGCGGAAGACAAACTGGGAACTCAAATGCGCGCTGTCGGCGAGGTTATGAGCATCGGCAAAAATTACAAGGAGGCGCTTCAGAAATCAATCCGCTCTCTGGAGAACAGTCGCTACGGATTGGGTTTCACCCGGGACTTTAACAAGAAATCGTTGGACGAGCTGATGAGCATGTTAAACGAACCGACAAGCGAGCGCCAGTTCATAATGTATGAAGCTCTACGCAAAGGTGCTGATGTGCAGGAACTATATGAGAAAACTTATATCAAGCCATGGTTTATCATTCAAATGAAAGAGCTGGTAGAACTTGAAGAGAAAATTCTCAAGTACAAAGGCAAGACACTACCTGATGAGTTGCTTATCCAAGCCAAAAAAGACGGGTTCTCAGACCGCTACCTATCTCAGATTCTAAGACTGCCAGAAAAAAAGATTCGGCAGAAACGAGCTTCACTTGGAGTGGTCGAGGGCTGGGAACCTGTACCTGTCAGTGGGGTCGAAAATGCAGCCTACTATTTCTCAACCTACAATGCACCCGACAAGACCACAAGCAGCAATAGACGAAAGGTTATGGTGCTTGGAGGCGGGCCTAACCGCATCGGTCAGGGCATAGAATTCGATTATTGCTGTGTTCACGCAGCTTTTGCCCTGCGTGACGAAGGATTCGAGACCATAATGGTCAATTGTAATCCAGAAACAGTGTCAACAGACTACGACACTTCGGATAAGCTTTACTTCGAACCTCTGACGGTTGAAGACGTCTTAAGTATCTATGAAAAGGAAAAACCTGAAGGCGTTATCGTCCAGTTTGGTGGCCAGACACCACTCAACATTGCTAACGATTTAGCTGAAGCTGGCGTCAAAATCGTGGGCACTACCCCAGAGACAATAGACCTGGCTGAAGACCGAGACCATTTTCGCCAGATGATGCAAAAGCTTAATATACCTATGCCAGCATCTGGGATGGCCAGCAATTTAGATGAGGCGCTCAGCGTAGCTAAGCGAATCGGGTATCCGTTGATGGTTCGGCCATCATACGTATTGGGCGGACGTGGCATGGAGGTAGTACATGATGAGGACATGCTTAAAGAATACGTCGCTGCGGCAGTGGACGTAACTCCTGATCGCCCAATTCTGATTGACAAGTTCCTTGAAAACGCAATTGAAACTGAAGCAGATGCTATAGCCGATGGAACCGATGCCTTTGTGCCTGCGGTTATGGAGCACATAGAATTAGCCGGTGTACATTCCGGTGATTCAGCCTGTGTAATCCCACCTGTAAGTATACCTGAGCAGCATATTGCTACTATCAATGAATACACCAGGAAAATAGCTACGGAACTCAACGTGATGGGACTTATGAACATGCAGTATGCTATAGCCAAGGACGTCGTCTATGTGCTGGAAGCCAATCCAAGGGCATCACGAACGGTGCCACTGGTATCAAAAGTTTGTAACGTTTCGATGGCAAGACTGGCAACCCAGATTATGCTGGGCAAGCATCTATCAGAGCTAAACTTGAAGCCGCGCCGTATTCCTCATTTCGGTGTCAAGGAGGCGGTGTTCCCGTTTCCTATGTTTCCTGAGGTAGACCCAATTCTGGGACCAGAGATGCGGTCGACCGGAGAGGTGCTGGGAATTGCCAATTCCTTCGGCCTCGCCTTCTTCAAGGCACAATTAGCTGCTCAACAATCCCTGCCTATAGATGGGACGGCCTGGATAAGCTTGTTTAGCAAAGACTTGCCTTCTGCACTGGAAGTAGCAAAACGATTCGCCGAGCTTGGTTTTAAAATTAAAACAACACGCGGCACTCATAGATTTTTAGCCAGACATGGCATTAAATCTGAATTAATACTTAAGATGCATGAAGGGCGGCCCAACATAGCTGATGGAATCAAGAATAGGGAAATCCAATTAGTAATCAACACTCCTAGCGGCAAGTTGAGCAAACACGAAGATTCCTATATCCGCAAGGAAGCAATCAAGTACAAGGTGACCTACATAACAACGCTTGCCGCCGCTGCCGCCGCTGCCAAAGGTATTGCTGCATATCGCAACGGCAAGCTAGAGGTCAAGTCTCTACAAAACTACCATGCCGACATTAAATAGATATGGGAGTTGAAGCGGCTCATCAATCAAAACAAGTCACAGCTACTGTTACCTCCAACCTCGAGCTAATGCCCGGGCATCATCTAATCTGCGTTGAAGCTCCCAGCATAGTCGCTAAAGCCAGGCCAGGCCAATTCATAACAGTTAGATGTGGAGGGACACTCATATTGCGCCGACCTCTCAGCATCCATAAATCAATTGACTCTAAATACCTTTATCTCCTTTTCAAGATAGTAGGCAAAGGCACTACATGGTTATCACAAAGGCAGAGGGGCGAAAGATTAGATTTAATCGGTCCCCTTGGTAAAGGTTTCTCAATTGAGCCAGCATCACAGAAACTACTACTGGCAGCTGGCGGGATAGGTATCGCTCCTTTGTTTTTCCTCGCTCAAAAAGCACTGGGGGAGGGAAAGTCTGTAAAGCTGCTCTTAGGCGCGCGCACTAACGAAGGGCTTTATCCCCAGAAAGATTTGCCCAGAGGAATCGAGGCAATCATTACCACCGAAGATGGCAGCGAGGGAACTAAGGGCAAGTTGACAGACGTATTACCCAAATATGCTGATTGGGCTGACCAAATCTACGCCTGCGGGCCAATAGGTATGTACAAAACAATAGCTGACCAAAGGCAACAATGGCAAGTTAATAAACCGGTACAGGTCTCACTTGAAGTACGCATGGGTTGTGGTATTGGGGCTTGTTTCGGCTGCAGTATAAAAACAAAGAACGGTATGAAACAGGTATGCCATGATGGGCCTGTTTTCGATCTGGATGAAGTTATATTGGAGGAGATAAAAATATGATGGTAGTAAACAAAACCATCCGCCTCAGCACAAGAGGGGATTGCGATATGATAGATATAACCGCGGAAGTAGCAGATGAGATTAGGGACTCTAATATTAACAATGGCATAGCTACGATTTTTATCTCTGGGTCAACTGCGGGTATACCAACTATTGAGTACGAGGATGGGTTGATTAGAGATTTCAAGGATATGTGGGACAGGAATGCACCTGCTAACATGCCCTACCAGCATGATCGGCGATGGGGAGACGGGAATGGACACTCTCACATAAGGGCTTCACTCCAAGGCCCCTCACTGATCGTGCCCTTTGCCAATAAGAAAATGACGCTTGGAACCTGGCAGCAGATTATAGTAGTAGACTTCGACAACCGCCCCAGAACCAGGGAAGTCATTCTGCAACTCTTAGGCGAATAAGATACCTGAGCCATATCCTCAACAACAATTTTGGCGTACCATTGTAATAGCTATTTCTCGTAGGGTAAAATGTTGCCTGGCTTTTCGTATTCTATTCTGCTCGATTTGGTATAGAAACAGACATCAAATGCGTATCTGCTTACTTAGCTACCGAAGTTATCGCTATTCCGGAGGCCAAGGTATCTATCTTCGATACCTGAGCCGTTCACTACGCGACCTTGGACACCGAGTAGATGTAGTATCAGGACCACCATATCCAGAACTAGATCATGGGATAAAGCTGATTAAATTGCCCAGCCTCGACCTGTATTCAATGTCATCAGTGAGACGGCTATTCATAAATCCGGGAAAGCTAAATACACTCCCTAGCCTGACGGAGTGGCTAGGCACAATGACCGGCTATTTTTCAGAACCTATGGCCTTCGGCATGCGGGCGTATGACCTCATACGCAACGGCGGCAACAAATACGACATTATCCATGATAATCAGACTCTGGCATATGGTGTACTCAAAATTCAGGAGCTAGGATTTCCAATTGTTGAAACCATACATCATCCTGTAACTATTGACCGTGACCTGGCTATTGAGTCTGCAGCTTCACTGAAAGATAAATTAGGCCTCAGGAGATGGTTCTCCTTTGTAAATATGCAAATCAAAGTAGCTCGCAGACTTTCCCATATCATTACAGTTTCCCAGACTGCTCGCCAGCATATCGCTGACACCTATGGAATAGCTAAAGATAAGTTGCATGTCATATACAATGGTATCGACACAGATATCTTCAGCCCTTCATCAAAGGCTAAGCGACTGGAAAATAGACTACTGGTGGTAATAAGCAGGGACACTCCTGTTAAAGGCTTGAGATATTTGCTGGAGGCACTGGCCATACTGAGGCAGAAACACCCTCTTGAGTTAGTGGTGGTGGCTAAAGGCACAGATAACAGGACAACACAAAGGCTCATAAATACTCTAGGCATAAGAGATTATGTCAAATTTATCGACGAGATAGATACTGCTGAACTCGTGCACCAGTACAGACTAGCCACTATTGTAGTCATCCCGTCAGTATATGAGGGTTTCGGTTTACCTGCTGCTGAAGCTATGTCGTGTGGAGCTCCGGTAGTCTCCACCACCGCAGGTGCTTTGCCCGAGGTAGTGGGAGATGCCGGGATACTGGTACCACC
>CP070642.1:735384-739019 GCA_020354105.1 Chloroflexota bacterium
CCCCAAATTGAATTGCCGCTAACTATGATGAAGCCTTCGGGGAGATCGATTTCGACCGTAACGTTGGCAGTATTTTGGCTACCGGGACCAGAGAAATTGGGGTTAGGTTTGACTGTAGCTATACAGGTTACCTCAGCCGTTTCATTCAGCCGTGGCGCTTTTGATAAGGATAATTTCAGTTCTAACTCTACAGGTGCATACTCACTCCAACTGATCTTCGGGGGTTTGTAGAAAGGCATTCTGCTCATCTTTGCTGAGTCTGCCGTTACTTGGAGATAAAGGTTATCGGCTTCATTATGCAAGTATCCATATGGGTAGTACGAAGCGCGCGCTTGGATAACCCAATCGCCAGACTTGACCGCTTTGATAACCGCTCTCAGCACAACCTTGTGTTCAATCTTCTCGTCCCAGTTATCTTCATTGCGCGTGCCACCCTCCGGGATATCTCCATGCCAGTATAGGTCTCCGCTGACACGCTCAATACCTTCGGGCAATGTGACTTCAATTGTTAAATTGTCTGTCGGTTTTCTACTTGTCATCACGAATATTAACTCAGCAGAATAGCCAAGTTTGGGGGCATTTGATAGCGACAGTTCCACTGCTACCCAACCATATGTAGGTACTCCAACTACCGTATTTTCAGCTTTTAATGATTGTATTTCAGATGTGTTGTCTGCCTGACTGGATGGGGCTGTTTCGGATGTACTGCACGCAGGGTTAGGTAAAACAATCAAAGCCACTATTATCAGAATACCGATGGTACGTGCAGTTAGCGCTGGCCTTCTCATTTTTAATACCTCCGTGACGCTAACTTATTGCTAAGCCTTAATATTGCTCTCATTTTACCTTGTGGCGTCTAACAACGAAAAACCAGGTGGCAAAGCCGACGGCACCTGCGAGGACTATTATCAGACCCGCTATCAATGCCGGATGCCATACGGTGGGCTGGGGTGGAGCTTCCGGCGGTGGAGGAGGTGCTGCCTCAGTCTGGAAGCTGAAAGTGGCGGACCAGTCGATGTGCACCGGCTCCAATGCCATAACGCGCCAGAAGTAATTGGTTCTGTAATCCAGCTTGCCATCGTATTCATAGCTGGTGCCTATCATCTCTGCCTCTTTGACTATCTGGGTCATAGCCGCATCCTCAGCCAGGACAAACTTATATTTTGTAGTCTCCTTGTAAGGCTCCCATGAGAATGAGGGCTGGTCAACCGGGCAGCCGAGACAGCCATTGGATGGGGAAAGTAGCCTTATGGGTGACTGCCACCAGGTTAGAACTACACGGGGACTGATATATATACGTACAACTTCAGGTATTTCAGTTAACGCCTCAATATTGCCCACCTTGGTCTGCACCGACAGGCTGTTAAGATCAAGTGTGCCACCGATTATACTGGTATCAGGCAGGGCTTCGATAGCCGCTTTTGCACGTGTCCGTATTTCACCGAATTGCTCTTCCAGCACAGCATTCAACTTTTCGTTCCTATCATGGCGTAGTCTTTTGATTTCCAGTTGTAATTGTAAAGTACCACTGCTTCCTCGTCGCCGTATTTCTGCGGAGATTTCCTCTATTTCCTTATCTATTGGCGCTGTAGCCTCATAGATTTTGTTTGCCGTATCGGCTGGCATTATCAGCAGCACATGGAGTTTAATATCATCTGTGGGCTTCATAGTACTTATTGTTTCTTCAACGCCACGGTATAGTTTTCCATCTGAATTAGTGGATATGGTGTTGGACAGCTCAGCTTGCTTGCCGCTCTGCTCTATTCCCCATTCAGTCTCTTGAGTGGTTTGATTGTCCGTTGAGATCGTCTGTGTGATATTAGCCACTGACTGCTGATTTAAAGCATGAGCCACACCGGCTCTGAAGACAGGCATTATCAGGGCAGCTATAAATATTGCTGCTACCAGTAGGTTTACAGCTGTTAACGTCTGAGTTTTTCCTGGCATCATCCTTATCCTTTACGCAATAATGTGAAACTAACGATTATTCTCTGTCTTTGCTGCCTGTTATGCAGCTTTATTTCTTCTGACGGCGACAAGCCAGGTAATCAAGCCCGCAGATAACAAAATCGTCAAAATTATCACAATGGTCAAAGCAAGAGGCCAGGAGATAGGCTGAGTCTGAGTCTGAGGTTCAGCCGGCTGAGGCGGTGCCGCCTCTGTCCGAAAGGACATTGTAGCAGACCAATCGCTCGGCGCCGGCTCGAGGGACATCACTCGCCAGAAATAGTTTGTACTGTATTCCAGCGTGCCTTCATAAACATAGCTGGTACCCATCACCTCTGCCTCTTTAACTATCTGGGTCATAGCCGCATCCTTAGCCAGGACGAACTTATATTTTGTGGTCTCTTTGAAAGGCGCCCATGAGAAAGTAACCTGTTCGACAGGAATCAAATCCAGACCATCGTCAGCATTTGCCTGCGGTGAACTTACAATAGGTACTGCCATTATAGCTAACGATAATATAATTCCAAGGGCTATTGGTTTAACGTTCATTTATTTCACCTCAATAAGGAGTAAACTCTATAACGAATTTCAGACCTTGATAGTTTAAAGAGCTTCTATAATAGATATACGATTTGAAAATAAATGTATTACAAGTTATGCGCGAGTATTATACAAGATGCACCGCACTATCTATATATCCAATTGTGAACCTGAAACATTTAATAAGGAGACTCAAACGGCGGCAGCTATATCCAGGAATTAGCAGTCCAGTCGAATCTCATATTCTCCTTAACTCAACAGACCCGAAAACCGATTCCCAGTTTAAGTAAAAGGGCCTGATGTGCAATAATACAAATCAACTTCTTCGATGATTATTAGAGACTCAAACATCAAAAGGAGGCAACAATGAGCGACAAAAAGAGCGTAGATCCCGGCGAAATCCGTCCCGAACTGGCCGAGGTGATTCAGCGCCATGAAACCACACTGGACAAGGCGCGCCCCGAAATGGTGAAGAAGTATCGGAACAGAGGGCACCGAACAATACGCGAGAATATCGCCGATCTCCTGGACCCGGATGACTCCATCGAATACGGGGCACTGATGCTTGCCGCGCAGCGGCGCCGCATACCCATGGACGAGTTAATCAAAACAACCCCTGCAGACGGGCTTGTTACCAAGATAGGCTCTATCAATGGCCATCTGTTCGATCGCTCCCGGACCAGGTGCCTGGTGCTGGGATATGATTACTCCGTCCTGGCCGGCACCCAGGGCATGTTCAATCACAAGAAAAAAGACCGCATGCTCCAACTCGCCTACAAGCATAAACTGCCCACGGTGCTCTTCGCTGAAGGTGGAGGAGGGCGGCCGGGAGACGTAGATACCATGGATTTTGTCGTGGCAGGGCTTGACTGCATGGCATTCGCGCACTACGCCAGGCTCAGTGGCCTTGTCCCTGTGGTAGGTATCGTGACCGGTTACTGCTTTGCCGGGAATGCGGCACTTGTGGGCCAGAGCGACGTGATCATCGCCACCAAAGACTCCAATATCGGGATGGCTGGCCCGGCAATGATTGAGGGGGGTGGCCTGGGTGTATTCAGACCGGAGGAGATCGGTCCCACGTCGGTACAGTCGCCAAACGGTGTTGTCGATATCCTTGCCGAGGATGACGCCGATGCGGTGCAGAAAGC
>CP070642.1:739119-745833 GCA_020354105.1 Chloroflexota bacterium
TGCCCAGAGATGTAGCCCCGTTAAAGAACTCGACATTGCCGGTTGGAGTGCCTGAGCCGGGCGCGCTGACCGCAACTGAGGCGGTGAAGGCGACCGATTGACCGAATACCGAGGGGTCGGGTGTATCGGAATTTATGGTTGTGGTGGTATTGGCCTTGTTAACCGTATGAGATATCGCTGATGAGGTGCTGGTGTTAAAATTGGTATCACCCAGGTACTGGGCCGTGATATTGGTGTGAGTTCCCACCGCCAGGCTGGAGTAATTCAGAGTTGCCGAGCCGCCAGAGATCGCAGCGGTGCCCAGAGATGTAGCCCCGTTAAAGAACTCGACATTGCCGGTTGGAGTGCCTGAGCCGGGCGCGCTGGCCGCAACCGAGGCGGTGAAGGCAACCGACTGACCGAATACCGAGGGGTCTGGCGTATCAGAAGTGATGGTTGTGGTGGTGTTGGCCTTGTTAACCGTATGAGATATTGCCGCTGAGGTGCTGGTGTTATAGCTGGTGTCTCCCGAATAGGTAGCTGTGATATTGGTGTGGGTCCCCACCGCCAGGCTGGAGTAATTCAGAGTTGCCGAGCCGCTTGAGAGGGCAGCGGTGCCCAGAGATGTAGCCCCGTTAAAGAACTCCACGCTGCCGGTTGGAGTACCTGAAGCAGCTGTTACCGAGGCGGTGAAGGCAACCGACTGACCGAATGCCGAAGGGTCTGGCGTATCAGAAGTTATGGTTGTGGTGGTGTCCAGCTTGATTAGAGTAGTGACAAAGGCATCGCAAGGATAGAGGCCAGTGCCACCCTGATAGCTGGACTGATAGGCATTAGCACTTGTTACCGGAAAGCCGCTGCTACATTCTCCGACAATACAGACTTCATCAGAAGCATTCGCGGCTATACCATACGGGATGTCATAGCCGGCGCCACCAAGATAACTTGAGAAAACCAGGCTGTCATTACCTGACAAATTAGGATTAAACTTGGCAACGAAGCAGTCTGCACCACCTCCTCCACTGGTAGGCTGGAAAGGGTGCTTGGTTGGCAAGTTGGTACTGCCAGGCGTAGGGTCGTTGATATCACCCGTTATATAGACATAATAATAAGTGCCACCAGAAGAGGAAACCGCCAGGTCATTTGCATGCATGTTCCTACTAGTCGAAGTGGTGCCGAAATAGCTTGAGTAAATGAGGGTACAGCTTCCCGAAATAGGTATATTCATCACCGTGACAAAGCCACAGGGTATAGTGTATGAAGAGCATGGGTATGATGGTTGAAAAGCATTGGTAGTCGTTGGGTAGTCGGCGTCAGTGTAACTTTGTTTATTGGTGGTCCCTGTAATATAAACCGTAAACTGGGTATTGGAGTAGATCCCCTCACCCATATCTGCATAATCACCACCCAGATACGTGGAGAACATTGGCGCCGAAGACGGCAGAGCCTGCAGCCTGGCAACAAATGCATCAGAACTACCACCCAGGCTGCTGTCATAAGCATTCGCGGTAACAGGTAAATCGCTGCTATACGTTGTCCCGACTATTACAGGGCAATTGCTATCAGTAATTGCTATGCCTTTTGCTTCGTCAATCCCGCTGCCACCGAAGTAGCCGCTGAATATCCGGTTGCCGGCAGTCGAGTTAAATTTGGCCACAAGGGCATCGACAGATCCTCCATAGGGTTGGCCATAATAATCTGAAATAGTGCCGGGAAGATTTGTGGAGGAGGTCGAGCCTGCAACGTAAACTTCAGTCGGGTGCGCTATATACAAACCCCATGCCGAATCACTACCAGAGCCGCCGAAATAAGTAGAATATACGAGGCTTTTACCGTCGGTAGCAAGCCGGGTCAAAAACACGTCACCGTTTGGGCCACCACCTCCCAGGCTACTTTGACTAGCGTTGGCAGTCACGGGGAAATCGGAGGATAAAGTCATTCCTGCTACGTACGCTTCGCCACCATAAACCCTGATTCCATGGCCATAGTCACTACCACTTCCACCGAGGTACGTCGAATAGACGAGGCTGTCCGTACCTGCAGCGCTGGTGTCTATCTTGGCAACAAAAGCGTCATAGGGAAACGTGACAGAACCACCACCGAAGGTATTATCAAATACGTCAGATGGATAAAGCGGAAATGAAGTGTTGTCGGAAGCCGTATAACCGGTAATATATGCATAGCTCCCGACAAACTCTACGTCCCAGGCCTTATCGTTATCCGTACCGCCAAAATAGCTGGAATAGCCAAGCACTGGGTCGATAACCAGAGGGTAACTTGAATCGTAGGACGTAACCTCAAACCCATAGCCGTTTTGAGATGCCAGCAGCTCAAAGCCGCCCTCAACTGTAACCATGGTGTCATTAATTTGCTGGTAAATATAGGGGCGGGACTGTAGCAAATCGCCGAACGCAGTAGTCACAACCAGGTCTCCACTGTCAACCGCAATCTTTTCCACTCCTCTGTAAGCAAGGGCAATATCATCTACACTGGCGCCGGGGCTGACCACGAAGTCATATCTTAGGGCGCTGTTCTGGCTGTACAATCTCAGGTCAATGCCGGGATAAATATCCGTATAAACAACCTCTGCGTAGGTGGGAATGTCCGTGTGCCACTTGGCTGGGTCATTGCCTATGAGGTAGTTAACCACCCCTCGCGATTTATTCCTTCCCTCGATTGCGCGTGCGCTGTTTGCCCCCAGGAAGTCAATACTGGTGACCAGCCTCTCTGCCTGCCTTTGGGTCGTTTCTGTTAGGCTGGCATCTTGCTGTTCGGGAGCATCAGTGTAGCGAATAAAATTAAAGCCAATGCTCTGTGGCGTTAAATAGACGGTCTGACCGCCTGCCATGGCATAGTAAGCAATACTACTGTCCGCTTGCCCCTGATTCTCAATAAAGAGTATCGGCATTTCAAGAGATGCCTGCCGGGCAGCAGTGGAACGGTCAACCGAACTTGCTTGCGGAGATGGTATAACAGCGGAAGACGTATCCTGTCTTATATCGCCGAGCGGGAAGATTATGAGCAACACAACCACACCTGACAATAGCCACAGGATTCTGTTTCGCATAATCTTTCTCCTATTAATTTATTCCGGAAGTGCTTTTGTCACCGTCGCGTATAATATGCCTTAATACTGCTATTGTCAATACATTTCAGGCTGTAAATATTGGCCACTATCACCTTGCTGCGCAGGCTAACTGTGTCAAGATAGGATTGAAGAGAGCACCGAAGGAGTAATACCATCCGCCATAGCCGAACAAACAAAGCACGATGCCGACGGCTACTATCCACCAACCATAGAATATATTCCCGATTTTTCCCGCTGCAGCTTTATCGTCAGCCAACATGTTTAGAGTCAGGAGGTAAGATAAAAAACAGTGGCCGCTTCTTGTAATGCTGATATCGGCCAGGTTGGCTAATATAGCACACTGTCAGTTAAAAGTTCAAACTAACCGCTGGAGACAGGGAAAGAGTGCTCACGGAAATAGAAAGGGTTCTGGCAACCAGTCATTGCACAAAACGATGTTTTGTGTGATTATCTATAACTAAAAACAAAATACCTATTGACTGGAATCAGGTTTTTTTATGATTAATCACAATGATCAAAGTGCTTTTGGGTAGTATCGCTTGCGTTATCGTCCCTATAATTTGGTTCATTGTCAGGATAGAGTGGGAACTCGTTAATTTTGTATCTTTATTTAGCTCAACACCATTCGGGATAGGGGACTATATATTTGTAGCTTTGGCAATTCTAGGAATTATGGGAATAATAGCCAGCTTTTACAGCAGTTTTGGTGATGGATAGACCTCAATTTGAAGCCGTTTAGGATTGATCGAGCACAGTATGGCTGATTGTTCGATAGCTTAGTAGTTAACTGAGATGTTGGTTTGATGATCACCAATAGATATTTGTTAGACCTGGGAAGTCACAGTAGTATATAGTGGAGACAGGTCATCAACAGTAATTGACGAGAAACCTAGTGAGGCTATTTTTTCAACTTTCAGGTAGACAGATTGTTACAAAGTTCTTACTAACAATCCGCGTCGTTTTGGACAGTATTTCAATTCGCACGATTTATCAGCTTCTGCATATTCTAAATCATTCCAACCAATTTGGCATATGTTAACGAGACTATGATATATGCAAAACTGCTAGCCAAGCTTGTAATAATAAAAGCTCTCAAACCTTTTGTTTTACTCACACCCAACTTTTCGGCATGTATGAACGTAAATACCAATATACTAACTCCCCCAAATATTACACATACCAATGCCAATGCAGGAGCCCCCAATCCCAATGCAAATACCAAATACAAAACCGATCCTGGGAAAAATATCAACCCTGCATTTATCAAAACATATACCAAGCTATAGTACCAGTGACCACGAACGTTAACTCTCGATTCCTTACCAAGCAATCTTGGCATTAAGAATATCCAAGATAATATCCAGAACAATATACTAATCAATATAGCAAATAGTAAAGCTCCTGATGTAGCACCTTGCTCAAGGCTATTACGGAATTTACTAGTCGTAGCTTGTTGAAAAGCTTTGATTACAATATCTTTTGATGGATTACTTTGTGTGTAAGTTACACGCCATACTCTGCCAAAATCACCCCTTGCATCTTCAACTGCATATGCAGGGACTCTCCTAAAGTTATCGATCTTTGGTCCGCCAAACAACTCATAACCAGACTGGTCAGACCCAAATACAGGATTCTGAACATTGAAATCTATTCCGGGTGGGGCTACTACATAAACCTTTGTAAGTTCGATTGGTTTGCTCCACGATGCTCCTGTCCCCAGCTGGTACGAGTACGTATTGCCATCCTTATCTGGAACTAGCGTTGCTGTCCAAGATAAGTGTATCCCTGGATTTTCGTATGACTTTGATTTACCTGAACTTGGGCTTACCTGTGGATTGGTCTGCAATTTCACTACAGCAATTTGTTGCCCCTTTAGACCAGCGATAGTCTCATTAACCGAAGCAGGTAATCCTGCCTCTTTCACTAGGCTTTCTATGTCTACATTTTCATTGATATCAAATATTAGTATATCGGAACTTTCTGTCTTGAAAGTCGCAGAGGGTTCTACGGTCGCTGGCGCACAACTTGTAAGCAATGCAGGAGCCCATAGAGGTGCTAAGATGCCGCCATTAGATAGCAAAGCTCCCGAGAAAAGTGTATGCAGCGCCATTCTTCTATTGCTTATCCTTCTTTCAATAAAGGAATCAAGACTTGCAACATATTCTCCTTCGAATTTAGTAACGTCCTCTTCAACTGCGTAAAACCCTCTTGCCTCAACTCCCAAAGGTACAAAAAAGTTTATTTCATGAGATTCTCTAGTTTTATCGCGAATAGACAAATATACATCAACTCTGGCTGTCTCTGTATCCTGAAGGGTAACTACTGCTATTTGCTGTCCTTCTTCCAGATATCCCCATAGCCAACTTCCAACTGCAGGCGACATTGTATTTACTGCCTTCGGATTCATGAGTAATCCTGATAATACAAGTAAGGTTAAAAAGCTATAGCAAATTGTTTTTAAATACCGCATAAAGCTCCTCCCTTCAACCTTGCCTATTATTTGGTTATGATATTACCATACCTATTGTGATATTACCATACTTATATTTTTAATTTAATTCTAGTTAATTAAACTGAACTATAACTATTTGATTACCCAATGTTCTAACTCGAATTACTCTCAAGTAACATTCAAGTAAATTGTTACCCGATTGAACGATTTAGCGTTTGTGCGATGTAAGGCAACGAACATTCCAGAGACATGCTGTGGCTTGACAAAGGAAGGACAGGCTGTTATATTAAGTCATAACCGAATACTGTAAAGGCTGGGAACGAGACTAGTAAGCCTCCAGCGGGGCTCAGAGAGCCGGGTAAGGTGTGAGCCGGTGTCAGCGCAGAGGCTGAATGGACTCGGGAGCCGCAAACCGAAAGGGATTTGCCCGAGTAGGCTTTGACGGAACGGGCACCGTTAACAGAGCCCAGGGTATCGCTTCAAAAATTCGAAGCCGTACCTGAATGATATGATTGCCTGAAGAGGCAGTCAATTAGGGTGGTACCGCGAAGCTAAACCTCTCGCCCCTATGGCGAGAGGTTTTTTATTTCCGGAATACCCGGAGGAAAGTATGTATTATCCGACATTGGAGGAAGTTAAGAAGCGCCGGCATGAGGGCACGCTGATACCGGTTTATCGGGAAATCGTGGCTGACCTGGAGACGCCTGTCTCGGCGTTCCTGAAAATCAGCCGCGGCGGCTATTCCTTCCTGCTGGAAAGCGTAGAGGGCGGTGAGCGAATGGCTCGCTATAGCTTTATAGGCACGGAGCCGTACCGGGTGCTGGCTACCAGGACGGAGGATAAGGTCAATCCACTGCCGCTTATCGCCGAAGAGCTTCAGAAATACAAGATGGTGCCGGTTGCCGACCTGCCTAGATTTTGCGGCGGCGCCGTGGGCTATCTGGGCTATGAGGTGGTTACCCGGTTCGAGGAGCTGCCGTCACCTGCCAGTGACCCGCTGGGACTGCCTGAAGCGCTGTTCATGTTCGTGGATACCATGCTTGTCTTCGACCATATCAGCCATAAGATTAGAGTCCTAAGCCATGTCCACCTAGACGGGGACATAGAGAAGGAGTACCAGAAGGCAGTTGATAAAATCGATAACCTGGTGGACAGGCTGAGCCAGCCGATTAAGCCGAATCAGGCTGTAAAACCA
>CP070642.1:745933-749129 GCA_020354105.1 Chloroflexota bacterium
AGGTATTTCGAGAGAGATTCCAGACCATGCAATATTGCCTGCCTGCAGAAAAGGCTGTTCCTCTGGCTACTCGGTTGCTCACCTCCATATTTCCCGATAGTTCCTATGTGAAATACTTCACCGAGGCCTTAGCGTCCATGTCCGTGGCTCAGCGAAGTTGAGCAATCCATCTGAATGTGTCGTCTCAGGCATTAAGCAGACCGATGAGCCTGCCAGCCAGCTGCTGTAGCTTTTTATCAACCTTCTTATCTTCTGTAACTTGCTTTGGTGTTTTTGCCAGAGCGGTGACATAACCGCTCCAGCGCATGCCGCACACAGAGCCATAAGTCCTCAGGTTATCGACCGCCTTGCCAATACCTTCTTCAGCAACGGCGATGCCGGCAAGTAGCTTTCCCTCCAGCCTTGGCCAGATTGGGCAGGTTCTGTCTATGAAGTTCTTGAGCAGCCCGGAGAGCATTTCAAAGTAAACCGGGGTACCAAAGACAAGGCAATCCGCCTCCAGCAACCTGGGGTAAATCTCCTGCATGTCGTCCTGAATAGTACAGATTCCCTCTCTTGCCTTACCTCCCGCCTCACAGTTCAGACAGCCATTACAACCTTTGATTTTCTTTCTCCGAAGCAGAATAAGCTCAGTGTCTGCACCTCTTCGAGCCATTGCCTCCAGCAGCCTGATGAGCATCCATTCCGTGTTACCCCGCCTGGGAGACCCACAAATACCAATCACTTTCATGATTAATCACCTTAGTCTAATCTGATTCGCAGACTATTCCCACCACTGCCCCACGAAGAATATTTTGGAGTCATCGATGGAAAAAACCGGCGTGTGGCACAGGAAAGCGGCAGGGAAGTAGTCGGGCGTTATGTTACGCACATTGGTTCCATCCGAGTTCATCATGTAGATATCGTATTTCCCCTCATTGCCTATAGCAGCCACCACGTAGACAATCTTGTCTCCTGAGCTTGACCAGTTAGCCAGCCCCTGACTGTAGCCGGTGGCTGTGAGGCGATTCTGGCCAGAACCGTCAGAGTTAATAACGTAAATGTTATAGTTCCCATGAGGAGAGCTGTCATCCTCCAGCCGTTCGAAAACTATTTTATTACCGTTGGGGCTAAGCCGTGGGTCATAATCTCCGAATGGCAGGTTGGCATTTCCCCACTGCCCGGCTCTGGGAGGCTCCGTAATCCGGGTTACCTGAGTCCCATCATCGCGCATCATCCATATCCGGCTATTAGACGTAAAGACAATACTGTTGCCTTGCCAATTTATATCAGCATCGTGATGGCCGGAGTCGTATAGCTTTCTTACATTGGTACCGTTACTGCTCATAAGATATATGTCCAGGTCTTTGTCACGCCAGGAAAGAAAGGCGATTTCAGCATCATCCGATGACCATACAGGGTAAAGGTCCCGATATGAATTGTTGGTTAAACTCTGGAAGTTGCCACCATCTATATCTACGGTGCAAATCTCTTCGTGCTCGTCCTGGTCACCGTCAATCTTCTGAGAAAAGGCGAACCTGTCCCCCGCCTTGTTCAGGCTTAAATGCGAGACTTGGGAGGCAGAGCCGTAGAGCAATTCAACCTTCTCTGTAGCTAAATCTAAGGCATATATGCCCCACTTCTCAACATGAGGTACTGACTTCTGCTCTGATTTGCTTGGCGGTGTGTCTGAGGGTGTAGGTGTAATAGCTGGTTCATGATTCGGAGCAGGACTGGAACAACCGGCGAGAACAATTAAGCTCATCAATAGAATAGAGATTCTGCTCAGAAAGCAGTCATTGAGGCTTCGACGTTTTGTAATCACAGTAACTCCTTTCTCGACTAGGAAACTCGGTCAGTATTATTGGTTTAGCAGGCAGCACTTGTCAAGCAGGCAGCAATGAAGTGAAAGGTGGATCTACCGAGAATACAATACGCTAAAATGTGACATTATGCCATATTATGCCTTTGTGTATAGATGATATAATCATCTGGTACAGGTAGATGTAAAGACAGTCATGAAACTTTCATATACAATGGATTTCAAATGCACACCCGAACAAGTGTGGTACTGGCTTGGTACTCCAGAAAGGGCGATGAAGTGGCAGACAAACATCTCGAAAACCGAGATATTAGAGGAGACGCCCAATATGATCGGAACTACATTCCGAGAGACGATTGAAGAGAACGGAAGCGGTGTGGAGATGCAAGGTATAGTTACAGATTATAAAGAAAATGAGTCGCTTGCTATGCACATGAGTGGAAAATATAACGTTGTGGATGTTGAATGGCGCATTGAGGAGATGGGAGAGTATACCCGTCTAACCCTATATTCCGATATCCGTTTTAAGTCTTTGGTAAAGATATTGAGCATTTTCATGAGACCTGTTTTCAAGAAAAGAATAACAGAGCAACTGCGGGGAGAATTTGCCAGGCTAAAGGAACTCTGTGAGCGCGATAACTGACGTTACTCAATTTGTTATATGGTTTCACAACCTGAGTAATTGTGACCTGCAAAACTTGAGTGCTCAATACCAGAGAAATACCCGATCCCGGAAACATTAGGTTTTGGATAGGCGAGTCTTTTCAATAACCTTTCCGCGGTTCCCTTAATGTTAGGTTTAAGAAAGTGGTTGTATTATAAGGTCTAAGCCACACTCCCCAGCGTGTTCTTTAATGCCATCAATAGTCGGTTCTGGAGGAAGCATGAAATTGATATTAACTGGCGGTGTCTGCTCTGCTCGCGGTCTGGCAAGCCACAAGATTTCCTCACCCTGAGGAAGTTTACTTAGAGCAGCTTTAATTGCATCGACACCTACCACATGGATTTGCACCCATCCAGCTTCAGAGATAACGTCCTGGTTAGAAATTATTTCTTCCAGCGTTTTATTGCGGTTAGTACCTGTAATCAAAGTGAAGTGCCATTCACTATCTTCTAACCACGAATACAGCTCGTATCCTTTCATGGAATGTGGTAACTCATCCACTGTGGCTATTGACAGCTTGTCTATTAACTTGCCAGCCTTATCTAGTGATCTCATTACTTCCGGATTGTTTCTGGGGTCTTCACCTCCATAGAAAGATGAGGAGGGATAACCCAGATCGAGCGTGATAACGTGCGGCCCCTCCAAGCTGAGTGGCTTCCAAATGGTAACACCGTCAAATGAAAGGGAAGAAATAGGGGTCCAGAAAGCGCCCCAGTAGATGGATTTCCTAT
>CP070642.1:749229-753204 GCA_020354105.1 Chloroflexota bacterium
ACAACTATCAAGTATGGGAGAAGTCGAGCTGGGAATTGCATCAATAGGATAAAGGGAAGCAATGAGGGAAATAATGCAACTATGGAGCCAGTAACTGCCAGCCACCATCTTCTCCTCTTTATAGCGGAGATGCCACCTGCGCATGCTAGAAAGGCGATAGCTAGTAGGACGACAGCAATACCCCCGAGGAATTTGCTACTAGACGTATCACCAAGGTTAGTGGCACAAGAGGCCACCCCAAGAAATCCCACGCTGAAAATAGCCGAAATGATACTAAATATAATATCCAGTGCACCAGCAGCTAGCGGCTTCCACGTCCTTTTTATGGTTATGGGCGGTTTCCCTGCTTCCATGATGTTACTTTATTTGCTCTGAATTGCGACTATTCGAACTCGTTCTTCGACATTACGGTAAAAACGATAGCTGCTATTCCCAGAAGTATTGAGGCAAAGAACGCAGCGATGGAGCCTGCCAATGCTAAACCCCAGTTCTTTCGCCGCAGGGCAAAGGTGCCACCTATTATGGCAAGTATATCGGCAATGACAGCAAATATGGCAAATATAACCGCTATCGATAATATCAGGGTCTCGGAAATTCCCATCGATGGCTCAATCCCTCCAGTATATGCCAGCATCGAGACTCCGACTACTACAAAGATGATCCCGATAAAGGACACTATACCTGCGACAATGTCCAGAATACCCGCAATTGTAGGCATCCATGTTTTTTCCATTGTTGCCTCCTTTATTAGGCTACTTATTTAAGGCACAACGCATAGGTACTGCGCCTATTCAAACTCGTTCTTCGATAGTGCCGTGAACACTATGGCTGCCACTCCCAGTAGCCAGGAGGGAAAGAAGGCAGCGATTGAACCTGCCAGTGCTAAGCCCCATATTTTTCTCTGCAGTGCGAATATTCCACCTACTATGGCCAGTATTGACAAGATAGCTAATGGTCCAGACATGCCCATGAAAACAGGCCCCATCATTGGTGGCATATCAGGCACGGCTCGCATTATACCACCCATGAAAACGAACATCAGGGCCCCGATGAGTCCGAAACTGCCAGCAACTATGTCCAGAATCCCTGCCGCCGTCGGCATCCAGGTCTTTTTACCTGCCATTTTTTTGCCTCCTTCGTTTCCTTATTCTTGTTTCTGATACTACTATTTATCATATAGGGCACGGAATGTCCAGTAGTCAGTATCGCCCATCATTCTGAGCCTGTCGAAAATACCTCTCGATAATTTAAGTTGACGTGCATCAGTTTGTTGGGTTACCCTAGCCCGGTAAGCAAATGAATACGCCATCGGTGCCGTTGCTTAGAGCTCTAACTGAAGCTGGAGTTGGCTCCAGGAGGCGGATAGCCGACGCCATAAAAAACGGCAGTGTGGAGGTGAACGGCGAGCCGGTGGAAAGTTTCCGCCATCCAGTCAATCTGGATACCGACCGCGTCTCAGTAAACGGCAAACTTGTTGACCTCAAGCCAAGGCGTACAGTCTATCTAATGGTAAACAAGCCAGCGGGCATAATAACAACCCCTAGCGATGAGCGAGGCCGCAGGACAGTGCTGGACATTCTGCCTGCCAAATATCGCCAGCTGAGGTTATATCCCGTGGGACGCCTGGATAAGGACAGCACCGGACTTTTGCTTCTGACTAACGACGGTGAGCTGACCTACCGGCTTACACATCCTAAGTTCGAGCATGAGAAAGAGTACCTGATTCAAATCGACGGCAGACTCAAGCCAGCGGAAAAAACGAAACTGGAAAGAGGTTTTGAGCTTGAGGACGGCATGACCTATCCGGTTGTTGTGAAAGAGATAAAATCGCAGCCGCCATTTAACTACAGCATAACCATGCATGAAGGCAGGAAGCGACAGGTGCGCCGCATGCTGGCAAGCCTCGGCTATCGTATACCGGCACTCAAGCGCGTCAGGATGGGAAGCCTGCATCTGGGCAACCTCAGAGAAGGCGCCACCCGTGAGCTAACTCCCCAAGAAGTCCAATCTCTCCTGTCTAGCAGACCACCAAAATCCGCGGCTAAAAAATTTTAGCCCAATCCACCTGGGATTGGTACCGCACCTAAACCAAAAGGGTCTAATTTACGTTTCTATATGTAGAAGCAGGCCAATAGCGGTGTAATCCATTTTATGTGATGTGGTGTCCTGGCCTGACAGGCAATTAAGCCTGATTTAAGGGGAGCAAACTGAGAGGGAGTACGGTTATGGAGCACATATTAGCGTGTCCAAAGTGTAACACACCAAACAGGTTTGGTGAGTCATTATGTAGGTCTTGCGGTCAGGACCTGGCGCATAGTTGCTCTCGTTGCCAGGTTGGTATTGACCCAGGCATGGCTTACTGTCCCTATTGTGGTGAGATATTACCCGTGTGGCCAGCTGGACAAAGTCTGGTAGATGAAGAACCATCCAAAGAGCCAGACGTTATCCTGGAACTTACTTAACACGGTGAACATCCGCATCTCCGCACAATTCCCCAATCATAAAACCACGCACTAACCAACCGTATCCTCATCACTATCCACAGCGAATCACTCTATCTCATGTATTGCCTGTGTTTTTTACCGCTGTTGTTCTGTTATTTGCCAGGTGATTGTGTTTTGATTTCGTTTTGTCTGACAATCAGTATCACAGTCTGGATTTACTTCGGTACTATTATTTCTACAGCATCAACATAGATAATAGGCGTTGGCGGAGGTTCTGGCCCTGCTGACGTTACATCTGCCGCTGGGTTGCTGCCCCCGGAAGGGCTAATAGTCAGAATATGGTCATCATATGTTAAATCTGTTGCTATGCTGGTAATCTTGTTCTGGGGGTTGGCTGCGTATGAATCAATACTTGGATAATCCTTGCCGTCGATCTTGATATCAGTTATCCCGCAAAAAGGAGCAGTAACATGTACCAGGGAAATACCGGTTCCCTTAAATTTAATATCAACTGTGGGAACGGCAATACCGCCATAGCCTCGAAAAGTCATAGCCCAGGAGCCACCACTTGCCCGTTCATCTTTATCTTTCCGCCATCCTTCGTCAAATTTAAATGAAGGGTCAGTTTCTTCAACGCGTCTTTTTTCAAAGGTAGGTGCTGGAGGGGGAGGTGGGGCGGGCTCTGTTTCGGGTTCTTGTGAGGTGGTGGTTGGAGGTGCTTCGGATGGAGGCAATGGGCTTGGAGGTGATTCAGTGCAAGAACTAATCATTAAGACCGCAGTCAAAATGCAAATCAATGCCACATAGGAAAAAATGTTTTTCATGTTCCTTTTACCCCCTTCTTGTAATTCGATATTATATCATGAACTAATTTGGCAGGAATACGCGTGAACCCAGGAAACTGGGACATGGCTGGGTGGTTTTGAGTCTGGATTACAAGGGAAAGCCAAAATAAATGAGAATCAAATAAGAGAAATTAAGCAAATTGGAAAATCGGCAACAGGCAATTGCTCATTATCGCCCAATTCTAATATAATATCCGCTGCCTGCCAGCGTAGCTCAGTGGTAGAGCAGCGGTTTCGTAAACCGCCGGTCGTGAGTTCGACTCTCACCGCTGGCTCCACAGCTTCAAAAAGGACCCCAAAAGAGGTTTTGTCCCAAAAAGTGATACCCTAATCGGAAGACAATTTTACATCAACACCTGATCAATAAAAGTTCAATTCTGGTTCAACTTTAGTTCAATTTCGGTTCACTGTTTTGCTAACTGACATTCGTGGAGAAAACAAACCCGATTAGTTAATATTAAATAGGAAGCACACAAAACAGGCGATTGTTTAACGATGTAACAGTCCAAATGTTAGTGCCTTAATTCCTACAATGATTCCAACAATTAAGTCAATACTTCCTACGTATGTAATATTTTGACGTATTAAGAAATATTCAATGAGCTACTTATTATTAACAGTGTAGTACTTGCCATGTTATTCCCCTGTAAAGTCACGTATGTGGTACTGGTTCAGCAGCCAGTAGT
>CP070642.1:753304-756655 GCA_020354105.1 Chloroflexota bacterium
CTAAGCTGTCCCTGGCTATGGGCAAGGGTGCCGGTGGAGAAACAGTAGCCGCAGACCTTACCAGGATGCCACACCTGCTTATTGCCGGAGCCACCGGTAGCGGCAAGACCGCATGCCTCAATTCCACCATCTGCTGCCTGCTCATGCACAATACTCCGGACGAAGTTCAGTTCATCATGATTGACCCTAAACGGGTGGAGCTAGTCAATTTCAACAGCCTGCCCCATCTGGTAGCTCCAGTCGTCGTCGAGGCAGACAAAGCAGTACTGGCACTGCGCTGGCTCAACCAAGAGATGGACAACCGCTATCAAAAGTTCGCCCAATTCGGAGCACGCAACATCGAAGGCTATAACAAAAACCGGCAACCTGGTGAGACAATGCCCTACATGGTTTTAGTCATCGACGAACTGGCAGATTTAATGATGGCCGCCTTCGACGAGGTGGAACGCACATTATGCCGCTTAGCCCAACTAGCACGTGCTACAGGCATCCATTTAATCGTGGCTACTCAACGGCCTTCAGTTGACGTGGTCACCGGTCTCATCAAAGCCAACTTCCCAACCCGCATTAGCTTCGCACTCACCTCCCAGGTAGATTCACGAACCATACTGGATGCCGCAGGAGCCGAGAAGCTGCTGGGCAGAGGTGATATGCTATATATGCCCACTGACGCCGCTAAGCCAAAGCGACTTCAAGGGACCTTCATCTCTGACGCCGAGACTGAAAGAATAGTCTACTTCTGGGGCAGCCAGCAAAGACCGGAGGCAACACCAGTCAGATTCGAAGACATGGGACAGCTTGCCTCAGCGGACAAAGGCGATGATGACTCCATGCTCAATGCTGCCAGACAGCTTGCACAAGAACATAAATACATCTCTACGTCTTTTTTGCAGCGCCGCCTCCGCATCGGCTATCCCAGAGCCGCCCGAATTATGGAAAAACTGGAGGAGGAAGGCTTTGGAAGAGAACCCAGCGAACAGACACCAAAAACATGAAAAAAGGGTCAGCAGACAGAACCTAATCTAAGGTATAATAAGGATTATTCCATTACAACCGACTCTAATGTATAATGTATGATAAAGAGATATCTAAACCAAACGGGCGAGTAAAAATCAAAGGAGGATAAAGAACGTTGAGAACACTAATTTATGTACTACTAGTATTACTTGTCCTCGCAATCATATGGCTCGTACTCGGGTGGGTCGGCATACTTTAAAATGAGATCTTTCAGCCATTTCGCTTCTCCATAATGACACAAGCTAAAACCTCCCTCGGGATGACATGAACCGAGGGAGGTTTGTGCCCACAGATAATCAGCTTGTGTACAGCTAATTTCTATTGACCGCGTCGCGACTTGATTATATTCATGAACAGGTCACAGGCTTCAGCACTCAGGTTAGATTTGACTTCTGTTACAGTACCAAAATCCATGTACTTTCCTTCCTTGACATCCCATGCGGGCCATTCCGGCAATCCTTCCTTATTGGGGTTACCAGTTGCAGCAAAATTCGTCCAGTAGCTCATTATAGTTTCAGCGAGTGCCCTGTCAATCTCGTCGAAGTACTGCTCCGCCTTAAGAGATGACATTATGGGCATAAAATTGGCGAAGACATAATTTATATCCAGCGCATGAAAGGCACCCATTTTACTTCCAGGCGGCACACGGGTGAACTGATAAAAATAGACTTTGGAATTAACTTTGGACATAGCGCTGGCATAGGCTCTGGCAGGGCAGGTAAAGGTCATTAGCCCCACCACTTGATTTGCAGATGCCCTGGCCTGTGCATCATCGCTGGCAGGAAACATGGTGAGAACCTGCTGAGCTTTATCTCCGCACAACCTATCTACTAAATTTTTATAAGAATCCAAGTTAGCGCTCGCTACCGCACTGAATAGGCGTCCTTCGTCTGCCATAGAACCAATCAGGAGCGAGACGTTATTTTGCTTGCCAGCTTCAAATATATTGAGCGGCAGGTCGGGTATTACCCAGCCATCTACACATGGCCCGTATCTGTAAACAGAGGGGCCGAAAAGGTCAGCGCCAGGTTTCCCCACGTCCATGACTTCCTGTGCACTCTTGGCACGCATGCAGGCTATAGGGTCGGCCGCAGTATCGCAACCGAGGTCTTTGGCTAACTGTTCGCCCATCTTTTCTATAGGTTCGGTACCATACTTATTTTCCCGGATATCTGCCCAAGCAATCTCAGCCATACTCTCCGGTATGGCACATTGAAACAGTCCTTTGGCCAGCGGCGACGCCACAAGACAAATTACGCTGGTAGCGCCAGCCGATTGACCGAAAATAGTGACCTGGTTAGGGTCACCGCCGAAGGCGGCGATGTTTTCTTGCACCCACTGCAGGGCAGCAATCTGGTCAAGCAACCCGTAGTTGCTGGAAGAATTATGCTCTGATTCCTTGGAGAGCAGGGGGTGTGCCAGGAATCCAAGGGGGCCCAACCTGTAATTAAAGGTTACCAGGATCACACCATGCTTGGCCAGGTTTACACCATCATACCCGGGATTTGAGCCTTCACCAAACCAAAAGGCACCGCCATAAATCCAGACCATTACCGGCAGTTTGTCGCCGGTCGTCTCAGCTGGTGTCCACACATTGAGATACAGGCAGTCTTCATCGGGTTGGGAATAGGACGGAAAACTAGCGCTGTAATATCCCATTGGCGCCGGGCCAAACTCTGTGCATTTCTTAACTCCCTCCCAGGACGCCGCCGGCTGCGGTGGTTTCCATCGCAGGTCACCTACCGGTGGCGCAGCAAAGGGAATACCTTTGTAGACGTGGATGTCATCAACAGTCGCCCCTGATACCAGCCCTGTATCGATTTTTATGGGGTCTGTCAGTGGAACGGATGCTGGAGCACAAGAGACAGCAACGGTGGACAGGAGAACCACTGTGATAAGCAGAAAGCTCATGAATCTTTTCATTACATACCTCCTTATGATGTAGCTTTCGTTATTCGGCAGTAAAATAACACGATGTTCATCGTTTGTCAATGGAGCTCCTGCCACCTTGCCGTTTCCCACGAATTTCATAGTTCATAGTCCAGACAACTAGCCACAGCCGCCCGGATTGTGAAAAAGGCAGCTAGAAACGGACACCTTTGCCGTCATCTTCTGGCGGCAAATACTGATTTGCCATCAAAGCTATATTCGAATTAAGGTGTGCAGGTAAAGGTTAATTGAGCCTCATTCGATAGCATCGGCAACGGCGTTAGGATTCTGACGCGCTCCCAGTATGTGGCATTATTCCCTACCCAGACCATCCAAGTATCTTGAACCGTCTTTGTACCTGCCGCACTGAAGTTAAGCGTTTCCACCTGACCGATTGCGCCATCA
>CP070642.1:756755-760799 GCA_020354105.1 Chloroflexota bacterium
AAAGTAGTGAGCCGTTAACCAATCAGTTTAAAGCGGTACGCCCGATACGGTTACATAATCAGGGTTTATGGGGAGAAGTTGTGGATGAAGATTAGTGTCAAGGTGATTCCCAATTCGAAGGTTGAGGAGGTGGTCAAAGATGGTGATAGGTTTCTGGTGAGGGTCAAACAGCCTGCTAAAGAGGGAAGGGCCAACAGGGCAGTTATCAAGTTATTGGCTGAGCATTTTAAAGTTGCCCAGAGTTCGATAATAATCGTAAGCGGTCTTAAGAGCAGGAACAAGATTGTCAATATTTTACAATAGTGATATACGGCACAGTTGTTATAATATGAGTAGGTGGGTTAGTTACTATGGTTCTCCCCTGTGGCGCTGGTCTCGGAGAAAATCCTCTACTTCCTTGATAATCCTGTCGGCGCCTTGCAATGGCTCTCCGGGTGTAATGCCTTGAATCTCGTATTGCTCCTCTAGTTTCTGAATGTAGTGTCGTAATTCCTCGCTATCAGCCAGTAGCTGGTTAAGCGTGTTTTGTAGACGTTCTCCAGCCTTTATGAGTTCCTCCGTGTCAACTTCGATTTCCAGTAGTTCGGTCAGCTTTTTGACAAGACCCAGGCAGACCGTGGGATTGGTCTCAACACGGACGTAGAATGGCGCATGCCCCCAGAGGCTGATGGCTTCTACATTTTTCTGGGCACAATTAGTCAGAAGCAGGCTGTGCAAGCTGCTTGGCCCTTGGTAGTTTATTGGTTCAATATTGTGTCTTCGCAGTACAGCTAAGAGGTTAGACACGTTTACTAAGCCAGATAATCTCGGTTCCTTAGTGTGAGGAGTGCTGTCATAGAGTCCACCCAAGGCGTATATCCTCCGAACCTTGAGCATGCTGGCTAAATCCAGTATTGTGTCAACAAATTTCTGCCAATGAAGTTGAGGTTCGATGCCGTGAAGCAAAACCAAATCATGGTCTGCCCTTTGGTTTTTCCAATAGAAAAGACTGGTTTGCGGCAGTTGCAGGGAGGTTATTAAACCTCTGTCAGCAGTGACCTTGGGGCGTGTAGTGGAGAAGTCGTAGAATTGGTCGCCTTCTATCTGAGCAAACCCGGTGGCATCCAGACTTTTGGCTAGATAAAGGACAGTTCCGGTGGCAACCTGGGCAGCGTCAGACCAGCCGGCGAGGGCGACTATGAAATCGGGATTGCGAAGTTCAGGCAGTTTACGCCCGATTGTTTCACTGATTTTCATCTTAGTTAAGTCTTTAGAAACGTTTGGCTATTTCCCCTTTCAGTCTACCATAACTGGCAGTTGCAGAAAAATGAAACAATGATTCCTCTTGGTACTATTGGTCCTGTTAAGTAATGTGCTATACTGATTTGCCTACGAGTTGTGGCAGTGCCTGTAAAAAAATTGATGCATGAGGAGGACAGGTAACATGGCGCGTATGAGAGTTATAGTCAATCCGGCTGCTGGGGCAGGAAAGACTGGCAAGAAATGGCCGCAAATTATGGTTCTGCTTAAGAGTTTGGGGATTGACTTTGAGCATGATATTACTGAAGCTCCGGGTCATGCCATGGAGCTGGCTAAATCAGCAGTTGGAAAGGGATATGAGCTGGTAGTTTCTGTGGGCGGCGATGGAACGATTCATGAAATTGCAAATGGTTTATATGAGGCTGGTGGTAGTGCTGACGTGGCGGTGGGTATTGTAAACACGGGAACGGGTGCTGATTACATCCGAACTATAGGTGTGCCTCGAGGCTATAAAGAGGCCTGTCAATGTCTTTTGAGTCCGGGCAGGCGAACGGTGGACCTTGGCGTTGTTGAATATACGAAGGATGGAAAACCGATGAAGAGGTTGTTTGTGAATTTTGCCGGCATTGGCTTCGATGCCGAAGTTGTTAGGGCAACTACCGAGAAGTTTAAGGCGCTGGGGGATATGCCTTCTTATTTAATGGGACTATTCTCTACTCTCATGTCCTATGAAAACAGAGATGTGTCCATAGTAGTAGATGGAGAACATGGGGAAAGACGTGTTTGCACAGTCTTACTGAACAATGGCAGATATGCTGGCGGAGGCATGATGCCGGCACCGAATGCAGACCCCGGAGATGGCTTCTTTGATGTGGTGATAATAGATAATATCACAAAACCAGACCTTATCGTGTCAATTCCCAGAATCTACAGGGGTACTCACCTAACCCACCCGAAGGTAACCTTGATGAGGGCACGGGAGGTAGAAATAAGGCCGAAACTAACATCGGCTGTTCAAGCTGATGGTGAGCTCCTGGGAGAAACACCTGTCAGTTTTAGTGTATTACCAGCAGCACTGAAAGTTATTATCTAGGGATCGTCGGCTGATTGATTTCAGCCGGTGGCATTTCTGCGGTACCATATTTGGCGGGACCTAAGTTCTTTCTAGCATCCGGACCAGATCGGGAACTTCTTGTATAAGCTGGTCTAGTGGAATTTCATTTCCGTTGATGTCAAAGGCTTTCTTTGAAGATTGCGAAGCCACCACTATGCTTACAGGTTTTTTAACGCCGGAGAAGAATATACTACCACAGCTGGGCTGACAATTAAATGATAATTTAACCACTGGTACTACAGTTGTTCGAGCTATTGCAACGGGTTCGCCGATTATTATTCTTTCCTTTTCCATTTAGAGAAAACCAATTTTTTGATAGCCCGCAATGTGGGCAATGAGAAGGCGAATCCGATCAAGGGTACAGCTAGTTGAATGGGTCTTAGTCTTAGTTCGCCGTCAAAATGTCCTTCAATGATATTCTCGCTGGTAAATGAGGGCTCTATTCTTATGTGATGAGGCGAAAAATAGCTCATAAGCAGATTAAGTGGTGCTAAAAAGGCAAAGAGTAGACCAATATCAGCCGGATTTTCAAGTCCTACTTTAAAGTCCGCAATGAGTTTCTTGATCTTAATGCGCCTGACAATTCTTTTCAGAAAGCTGACGAGTTGTCTCAAGAAATCTTTGATTCGCAGGAACTCGGATATGGCTCTTATTTCCTGTGTCCAATCCCCTCGCTTCTGCTTATGCTCAATTACCCTGTTTGCCTCAGGCTCCTTTTTCGCCTGTCTGAGTTCCTTACTGACTAACCCGAAAAGCCATACTAATCTAATGCTGGATTTGGGTTTCCCGTATACGCTCGTATGGAATACGAGGTCAAGAGGCACATAGAGAAGAAGAGTGAAGAGTATCGCCAGGCTAGCTATAACAGCTATAGCCCACAACTATTTTCCACCCTCCTTTTTGCGTTCTCCCCATCTCTCGGTGAGTTTTGCCGCAATGTCTGGTATAGTTTCACTTAATTTCTCGATGGCTGTTGCCATACCTCCCTTGATTGGCTCTATCCTGACGCCATCCTTATCGATTACTATGATAGCGATGGGCCTTACCCCGGCACCGCCACCGCTGCCACTGCCTCCGCCCTCCGTCGCTTCTTTGGCCTCTCCTTTACCTGAGCCACCACCGGCGGCAAAACCGAAGCCAACGCTCATCAAAGGAATTAAGGTTGTACCTTCGATAGTTATAGCCTCACCGACAACTGTCTTAGCGTCAAGAACTTTCTCAATTTCTCCGAGTGTTGTTTTGACCAATTTCTCGATGTCATCCATGATTCAATGTTCCTCCTAAGTCATGCGCTCTGCAGTACAAGCTATTATATCATGGTCTGGGACTATGCCTGAAAGGCCAGATTGTCAACATGTTAGCACACATTCAATCTTCTGGTTGGCTGTCGCTTTCCGATTCTTTTACTGATGTGCGGTCGCGAAGCCAGCGGCGGATTTCATCAAGGGCCGGCGGTGCCACACTGAATACCTCAATGTCTTGGGGGAATTGTACCAGGTGTCCTTCTCTGATGAACAACATAGCCGTTTCATTAGCTTTAAGCGTTTCGTCTATCTTCTTTCTGATATGTTCATATCTTTTCCTTGAGGCCTCAATGTAAAATTCAGCCACTTTGCTGGCCACTTTATCGCTCAGAAATCCGATTAATAAGCACCTCTCCCAGTCGATGGTTTCCTCAGCTAATTCCTTGT
>CP070642.1:760899-766212 GCA_020354105.1 Chloroflexota bacterium
GCTGAATTAATACAATATTCCAGCGCGCAGAATACACCCTGGCATAGGATACCTAGTATAGTTATAGCTGCAAAGCCTGGTGACCCTAGGATTCAATTGACCGAGGACGCAGTAGATTTCTGGAATCGACGGCTTTCTGAAGTAGGAACACCTTTTCGCTTCGGTCCTGTTACTCGAAGAATTCAAATGATATCTGTTGACTATTTAGAAGAACTGAGTCAGTCACTTGGAGGGGGGCAAAAACCGCCAACACCTCAACCAATAGCTGATATTCCTGAAGATATAATCGTAGCACTATCAGATGGAGATTTCGTATCATTTTCGTCAAGACTTGATCCTGAAAAGAAGCTGGTTGGAATCAGGGATTGTAGTGATGCGCCTCTGAATCTGAATAACGTACAACGTAACCTGATTGCGCATGAGCTTGGTCATCTACTGGGTCTGGGACATAACAATGACCCAACAAAACTGATGTGCGGGAGACCGGCAACATGCCGGCCTGGTGACTATCACTGTGAAATAGATGAATTCTTTCCTCTTACAAGTTGGGAGAAAGCACACCTTTTAAGGCTGTATCCTGCTAGTTGGGCACCAGAGTAGTAACACAGCGGTAAATTTGACAATAAACCTTAACTAGCTTCAGCTATAACATTACCAGACAAGCGGGATTAGCCGGTATTTCACTTGCCTGGCATACTCTTTATAGCCCGGCAGTTCATTTTGCAGCGTGCGGTCTTCCAGTGCCGTGCGGATTACTATTATTATTGCCAGCATGCCGCTGGGCACGAAACCCCACCATGAACCTAAAATCAATGGATAGGCTAATATTGAAAAGATTAAACCGGCATATCCCGGATGTCTCATTATCCTGTAAGGGCCAGAGGTACAAACATATTGCTGTCTGTCATCCTGGATGCGTGCCGTCCATTCAAAGAACTTATTGACGGCCATTGCCCAGAGTGGGAACGGACTGGCACATACAAACATAAATATGCCTACGAAAGTTAACCAGAAAGGCATAAACGACCATTGAAATCTAATTGCATCGAACCCCATGATGATCAGGTTGCCGAAGGTCAGTACGGGATAAATAGCTACCCATAATTTATCGAAGCCTTTTGTGCCTTCCTTGACAACGCTGCCGCGTTCATTCAGCATCTCCGGATTCACCCTTGCCAGCACCGCTGTACTTATTACCCAATAAATCGAAACCACGCCAGCGTATATCCAACCGTTTACCCAGTCAAGCGTACCCGCTGATATAAATAAAATTACAAATCCGATGACTATAAGAAGTGATTGTACAACGATACTTCTAATGACAGAGCGATTAAGACTGCTCACCTCTCACCTCCGATACGTTTCGGCAGTATTATACATTTACATACTTCCGAATGGAATGCCACTACCGTATGACTATGGAGCAAACGGCAAAGGGACGTAAGTCACATACAGGTGTTGAACAATACTATAATATATAATAAAACCACAGTATATAAGGGGGAGGCATAAATGAAGAGATATATTGCTATAGTGGTACTGGGTGTATTGCTAGTGTCGGGACTTGTTGCGGTCACCGCTTGTGGCATTTCGCAAGCTCCAGCATATCCCGAGCAGGGTAGCCAGATAGGTCCAGGTTACCCGATGGGACCCGGCGGAATGATGGGACATGGTGGCATGATGGGACCAGGTAATATCGGGCCTGGTGGCCCATACCGTAGCGATGGGGAGCGAATCAGTATGGAAAAGGCCATTGAAATTGTGGAGGACTATCTCCATAGTAGCAACAGGTCTGACCTCGAGGTAACGGAGATAATGGAATTTGAATATAACTTCTATGTTATCTTCGCAGAAAAAGATACTGGTATTCACGCTTTTGAAGCCCTGATAGATCCCTACACGGGGGATATTTATCCCGAACCGGGGCCCAACATGATGTGGAATTCAAAGTATGGCATGATGTCAGGCATGATGTGGGGAAATCAATTCCCTTCTGGCGAGATGACAGTTACTGAAGATGAGGCAACAGGGTATGCCCAGAGATTCATCGACAGCTACCTGCCAGGAGCAAAAACCGAAGAACCAGACCGTTTCTACGGTTACTATACACTTCATATTCTCAAAGACGGGCAGATATATGGTATGTTGAGTGTGAACGGATACACCGGTCAGGTCTGGTATCACTCGTGGCATGGTAGATTCCTGGGGATGGAAGAATTTGTTGAACACTAGATGGGAAATGAGTATGCTGACTGGTCAGTTTGACTCTTAATCAAATGATAAACATGTTGGCTCTGAGCCGTGGTACTTGCTGAGGATGAGCTAAAGCCAAGGCGTCTCTAATTTAACAATTGGTATAATTGTTGGGGCAGGTCCAGTAGTGCTCTTCAGGTACCGGTAGTACTCAAGGGTGAAGATATGAGCTCGGCTACTTATGACTCAATCGGTATAGATTATAACCAAAACCGGGCTGCCGACCATCGCATTCTGGCGGTCATCAAGGAGTTGCTTGGGCTACCATTGGGCTCAACAATTGCTGACATCGGTGCAGGGACGGGAAACTACAGCAATGCTCTGGCAGACCTTGGCTATAAAATAGAAGCTGTCGAACCATCGGGGGTAATGCGCAGGCAAGCAAGTCCCCACCCGCGGGTACACTGGCTGTCCGGTTCAGCGGAAGCAATCCCGCTTGAGAACAATTCAGTAGATGGTGTTATCATAATCCTGGCTATTCATCATTTCTCAGATATCCCACGTGCCGCAAAAGAAATGTATCGCATTTGCCCTAACGGACCTATTGTGATATTTACTGTGGACCGTCGAAAAAGCAAGCAATTCTGGTTTGATGATTACTTTCCGGAAATCGCCCAGCGTAATTTTGATGCCCTGCCAGCAATCGATGAAATCGCTGGTATTATTGCTGAAGCCGGTAAATGGCAAACACTAATCAAGAGGTTCCCTCTGCCACCGGATTTGGCCGACAGGAATATGGCTGCAGCGTGGGCAAGGCCGGAGATGTATTTTGATGCTCAGATGAGGCAGAACACATCAGGTTTTGCCCTGGCCCCTCCCGCTGCCGTCGAACGCGGATTGAAACGACTGCAACAGGATTTGCAGTCCGGGCAATGGGACAGTAAGCACGGTCATTTAAGACGCCGAAAGTACTTCGACGCAGGTTTCAGATTCCTCAGATTCACAGCGCCAGAGAGGCGGAGGAAGTAGTCTAGGGCCGTCTTTCCTCCTGTGGTAATTGACTTTTCTGGAATTATTGGTATAGCTTTTAGGACTGGCTGACCTGTCCAAATCTGTAGGCAGCGATGGCTACATCGACTAAATACCACACTCCAAAGCCGCCGCATGTTATCAACTTAATGACACCTAAAGCCACTTCTCCTCGGTAAAAACGGTCCAGGCCGAAATAGCCACCCAGGAAAGATATTATTAGAATAGTTAGTTGTTGTTTCCATTCTTGTTTTGCCTTCATCTAAGATCCTCCTTTGGTTTTGTTTAATCTACAATTTACCATAATGGGCAAAAATCATATAATCGCCCGTTCAATTAATATCTTACTATTGATGTGTCATCGCCATCGAGATAGACGTGGAGGGAATAAGACATATGTTGACCAGCAACATAGATGATAGCATAGAGATGTAGTTCGCTAGCTGCCTCCGTGTTACTTGCTAAAAATCTTAGCATAAAGAGGAATCGCTATCACCACGGCTACAACAAGAAATATCCACCACGTCTCTATTGGTAACCATATTGCCAGTAGCAAACCTAATGCCACCCCAGCAAGAAACTTGACTGTTATCAATAGTAAGAGTTGATATTTTGGTAACTGTCTTAATTTTTCTATCCTGCTATCATACCAGCGGACAATGCTTGCCATAGTATGTACCTCCTATCCCTGTTGCGAAACCATAAAATTGTTTGGTAATAATATCGCTTGACCTTAGCAATATCAAGACAGCTCTAACTAAAAAAGTGGCATGGTTGTTGGTGGCAGGTCACAAAAGTACAGTAGATTTAAGCGAATATGGGGTATAAGTTTCTTTTCGATTCATACTTAGTCGAGCATAAATGTTATCTTCATCTGAACCCGGTACTCGGCGATTTTTCCTTTGTCATCGAGTATAATTTCCTGGTTCCAAATCCATGCGGATTTTACATTCCTGAGAGTTTTCTGGGCGCGAGCGATTCCTTTTTTCATTGCGTCATCGAAGCTCTGTTTAGAAGACGCTTTGACTTCAGTGGTTCTTGAAATTGACATTTGCGAACTCCTTTCTACCAGTTAAGATTGAGCTAGATTTCTCATATAGTATATCGTGTGACCTGCCCCCCCCCAAACATTGTACCATTTTATGAGTCAGGATGGTTGGAGTGCAAATAGGGGTGGTAGGTTCGAATTCCGTCGGCTTCACCATGTGTGACAAGCGCATTTGTGCTGTTCTAAGAGCGGCCGCCCAGTGAGGGCTAGGTGAGTTCTCTTAATTCCAACAGGGAAAGAAATCCATCCACGTCTTGGTAGTCGGGTAGGACGTGCCTGGCTCCTTCGGCAATCAGTTTCCTGGCTCCTTCACCCTGACCGATACCGATGAACGGATATCCTAATCTCTGAGCACAACGAATATCCCAAACACCATCTCCGATGTAAAAGATTTCTCGAAATGGGTATCGATAATGCGCTTCAGCTCTGACAAGAGCCAGTTTACAGATGCCTTCACGAGAACGATCATCATCAGAAAAAGCATGGGGAATATTTTCCGTAGGCAAACCTGCTGCGCGGAGCTTGAAGAGGGCAGAATCTCTCCAATCACCACCGGCGTAAGCAACAGCGTAGTCTGGCGAGGTAAGAAGTCGGGTAAGGACACTTGAGGCGCCACGTATCGGCTGCACGCCGCCATGTGCCGAGGCAACCTCAGAGATCAACTCTAAAAAGCGATTGCGAAAATAATTGACCTCTTTCGAGCTAGGACGATGTCCCTGACGAAGCTGATAAACCTCTTCTAAGACACAGGAATTGGTGACATGGGTGTAAGACTCCCAGTCATTCGAGACCGCTTTGAAGCCAAACACGTCGTCGAGGGCTTTGATGAAGGCTTCATCGTCAAGATCGTTCGACTCCGTAAGGGTGCCATCGATGTCAAAAATTACAAGCTTCATAGTCCCGTCATACTCCTTTATAGAATAGCTTGTGATTATGCTGCGGTTTTACAGTATGTTGCTCCAAGCGGGGATGTTTTACAACAATCGTCATTTTGAAACAGTGTAGGACGACCCTGTGCCAGAAGTCAATTTTGGGAACTGGCA
>CP070642.1:766312-774596 GCA_020354105.1 Chloroflexota bacterium
CACCAGCACCTGCTTGCGGGAGATGTCACCGTGATACATGCCGCGGACTTGAGGCAGGGTCATGTGGGATTCATCGACGAATAGCAGGAAGTCATCGGGGAAATAGTCGAGCAGCGTCCACGGCGCCGAGCCCGGTGCCCGACGCTGAAGGTGACGGGAATAGTTCTCCACGGCGTGGCAGTAGCCGACCTCGGTGAGCATCTCGATATCGTAGTTGGTGCGAGCCTCGAGCCTCTGGGCTTCCACCAGCTTGCCCTGGTCTTTAAGCTCTTTTAGTCGCCCTTCCAGCTCGACCTTGATATCCTCGACAGCCAGCAAAAGTTTGTCATACGAGGTGACGAAGTGCTTGGCCGGGTAAATATCCACCGAATCGCGCTCTGTCAGCAGCTCACCGGTAAGCGGGTCGATGTCAACGATGCGCTCGATGTCATCGCCGAAGAATTCGAGTCTGACGGCAATCTCCTCGTATGACGGCTGTATTTCCAGCGTGTCGCCGCGAATGCGGAACCTGCCGCGGGTGAAATCGAAGTCGTTCCTTTCATACTGCATGTCGACCAGGCGGCGTGCCAGCTTGTCACGCTTGCATTTTTCACCCTTCTTTATTGTAGCCACGAATGAGCGGTATTCCTCAGGCTCACCCAGAGAGTAAATGCAGGATACCGAAGCCACGATGAGCACATCGCGGCGTTCCAGCAGAGCGCGGGTAGCCGAGTGGCGTAGCTTGTCTATTTCCTCGTTTATATCGATTTCTTTCTCGATGTAGGTGTCGGTGCTGGGAAGATAGGCTTCAGGCTGGTAATAGTCATAGTAGCTGACGAAATACTCCACGGCGTTATCGGGGAGATATTCCTTGAACTCGGTGGCAAGCTGGGCGGCGAGCGTTTTGTTGTGACAGATGACCAGCGTGGGCTTCTGGACACGCTCCACGGCGTTAGCCATGGTGAATGTCTTGCCGGAGCCGGTGACGCCAAGCAGCGTTTGCTGAGTGTAGCCCGCGTTTATACCTTCGACCAGCCTGTCCACTGCCTGCGGCTGGTCGCCTGTGAGTTTGAAGTCGGAGGTAATCTTAAAGTTTTGCATTTTATGTCACCCTCACCCTAGCCCTCTCCCGTCAAGGGAGAGGGAAATGGAGGTTATTAAGAGGGGCTTCACCCCTCTTAAACTCCCCTTTGAGGTATCTAATTATACAACCAATGCAGGTGAGAAGGGGAAAAGCTCTCGCTTTTTTACAGGGAGATTGAGAGGAATCTTTTATCCTAAAGGTTGACCCGTAATAAGATAGTAAATCAAGGTCACAATAAAAGACAGGAGCGGCAGGCTAAGAATCGAAGCCAGAACAATATAGACAATTCGCTTAGTCCTGCCAGGTTTCCTGAGAATCAGCCCCACAAGAAAAAGCACCAGTCCCAGAAACACAACCAGTATTCCAGGCAGGTCTGAATCTATTCCCCAGAGTCCGTACAGTAGTGGTGTAAGCAGGAAGGCAATGAGGCCGATGCCCATGAGGAAAAATGAGGCAACTATCAGTTTGCCGAACTTGTTAACACCTTTTTGTATTAAATTCATTCCACCCTCACCCTAGCCCTCTCCCTCAAGGGAGAGGGAAGCTGCTGAATGATACATCACTTCTGGGGGATTTTGGAAATGCGGTCGAACTCGTCTCTAAGCCGCTTGTAGGATTTATCCAGCTCTTCCGCCTGGAGCAGGGCGTTCTTAAGATGGGCACCGAAAAACACCCGCCATTTATCATCGATTTCGGCAAACCGGCGTGAGATACTGATGAGGTCATTTTTAACCTCATCAGCCTTTTCCGAGAGCTTCTTTGCCTGGACACCAGCTCTGATCAGTTCGATTTTGGCGGAAAGTGTCAGCGGCGACACCACCTGGACGCCGGTCCTGCTGTAGTGCAGCAGCAGCTCATACGCCTCGTTCAGTAGGAAATAATAGACGCTTTCAGATGGAATGTAGGCGAAGGCAAACTCGGCAGACCCTTTATCAGGACATATATAGTCGGCAGCTATCTTGTCAAGACAGCGTCTGACATCGGCAACGAAATCTCTCTTGAATCTCTGCTTCTCAGTCGGGTCATCTGTTGCCACCATTCTGGCATAGTTGTCCAGCGAGAATTTGGAGTCTATGCAAACGATTCCTTCCGTCGATTTTATATGTGCATCGGGTCTCTTGCCATCGAAAACCGTCTCCCTGATACCGTACATGTCCGGCGGAAGCTGGTCCGCCAGCATGGTCTCCAGAGCTATTTCTCCCAGGGATGCCCTCTCTTTAGGCACCCGAAGCATTTGCTCAAAGGACTTGTAGCTATCTTTGATGTCCCTGGCTTGAGCCTCTATGCTGCCTATCTTCTCACCCAGCCCCAGCTCAGTCCAGGTGCTGGATATGACATTCTTGAGGTCGGTTGGCTCCACTTTCATGCCCCTGACGACAAGGAAAATCAATACGCCCAAAAGCAGTAAAACAAGGCCAAGCAATACTGCAATAATAATGTCCATTCCTAGCTATGCTCCAGCCAGCTCTCTTAAAGCTAGCTTCACTTTTTCCTCCACGTCAAGCTCCGGAGACCCGGACAAGTTAGCCACAGCCTGAGTTGCCTCCTTCAGTGAATAACCGAGGTTGGTCAGGGCAGCCACCACATCGGCATCTTCCTGTGCCAGAGCCGGCGTTACAGCCCCTTCCCATCCTTTCTCCAGCTTTCCTTTAAGCTCCAGTACCACCCGACCGGCGGTTTTCTTTCCTATACCCGGCACTTGGGTTAGCAGGTCAACATTGCCGCCAATTATAGCTGAAGCTACTTGCTCAACACTAAACGTGGATAGAAAAGTCAGCGCCGCCTTGGGCCCTATACCGGAAACTGAAATGAGATGCTGAAAAAGCACCAGCTCGTCGGCAGAAGCGAAGCCATAAACAGCGACATTATCCTCTCTTAAATAAAGATGCGTATGCAGATGTACCCTGTCTCCAACATTACCCAGCCGACTCACGGTAGAGCCGGGAATATGCACCTGGAGACTGAGCGGTCCGACTTTTACCACCGCCGAGTCTATACCGCGGCTTTCCAGTATACCTTCTAAGGCAACTATCATGCGATTACTTGCTCCCTGCCAGCAACCCCTCGATATGCTTCTGTTGAAGATGGCAGATAGCCACCGCCAGGGCATCGGCGGCATCATTGGGCTGAGGTGCCTGGTCCAGCCCGAGCTGAAGCCTGACCATCTCCTGCACCTGCTCCTTGTCGCTACCACCATAAGTGGTCACGCGTTGCTTCACCTGCTTGGGCAAGTAGCGGGAAATCGGTAAATTCTCATCGGCGGCGGCTAAAATGGCTATTGCCTGAGCCCTGCCTATAGCCAGAGCCGAGCGAGCGTTTCCGGCTACAAACGGCTCCTCGATGGCTACCTCATCAGGTCGATAGCGAGCTACTACCTCGCAAAGCTTTTTGTACAAAGAGGACAACCTTCGCTCCACTGGAACTTTAGCCGGCAGGCTCAATACACCGCAGGCAACCATAGTCATGGCATCCCCATCCTCATCCACCACACCATAGCCCAAATTCACAGTGCCCGGGTCAATGCCGAGAACACGCATAACTATGCCTGAACCCGTAGCTTTTCCAGAACAGCCTCGGAGTAATCGAGATTAGCAGAAACATGCTGGACATCATCCAACTCCTCCAGATGGTCCAGCAGCTTCAGCGTTTGAATGGCCTCTTTCTCGTCCAATACCACAGTGCTCTTAGCCACCCGCTGAACTTCAGCCGAAACAGGAGGCTTGATTTTTTCCACAGCCTTTCGCACTACTTCTAAATTCTGCGGCGTGGTCTGAATTTCAAGGTAACCTTTCTCCTCTTTGACATCATCTGCACCGGCATCAATCGCTTCCATGGCCAGCGCTTCAGCATCTACACCTTCAGTTTCCACAGTGATGACGCCTCTGGTCTCAAATATCCAAGAAACCGAACCGCTGGCACCGAGGCTACCGCCGTGCCGGGTAAAAAGACTGCGCACCTCCTGAATGGTGCGATTGCGATTATCTGTCAAAGCCTCTACCAGAACGGCTACACCGTTGGGCCCATAGCCCTCCATGATCATCTCAGAAAGGCTGGCTCCACCGAGCTCACCACTTCCCTTCTTTATGGACCGCTCGATATTATCGGAAGGCATGTTGCTGTCACGGGCTTTCTGTATCGCCAGGCGCAGACGGAAATTGGAATCGGGACTGGGTCCGCCTTCGCGCACAGCTACTATAATCTCTCGGGTAAGCTTGGTGAACAACTGCCCACGTCGGGCATCGGTTACGCCTTTCTGCCGCTTGATTGAAGCCCACTTAGAATGACCTGACATAGCTCACGCTCAAACTAATTTTACCATCACGCTCCGCAATAATAAAGCAACATCTGGCTCAGTGTGAAAAAAGATTCATTTTAGCTGTAAATCAATAGGTGACGTTTAATGATATAATGCTTGGCAAAAGCCAAATGGGCAGGCAAGCAGACTAAGATGATTGATGAGCTCATTAACTCGGGCATTACCAAGGAACTGATAGTAGTCATAATATCAGCCCTGCCTATCATAGAACTGCGAGGCGCACTACCGGTAGCCATAAACGTATTTAACATGCCCTGGTACTGGGCATACCCGCTGGCAGTCATCGGTAACATGTTACCGGTGCCAATACTACTCCTGTTCTTCGAATCACTAGCCCGAATCGTAAGCAAAGTGGAAATCGGCAGGCGGTTTGTAAACTGGGGACTGGAACGCACCAGGCGGCATGGAAAGCTCATCGAGAGATATGAGCGAATCGGGCTCATGCTATTTGTGGCTATTCCATTACCGTTTACCGGCGCCTGGACAGGCTCGATAGCCGCTTTCCTCATGGGCATGAAGTTCAAGTACTCTATGTTGTCCATTCTCTGCGGAGTACTGATTGCTGGAGTTATCGTTACCTGCTTATGTCTGCTTGGCTGGATTGGCGCCATCATCGCCGGCGTTGGGCTCAGCGCCATTGCCATATTCGGCTGGTGGCGAATTTAGAATTGTTATGGAGCATGCGGTTTGAAACTCAAGGAGGTAGTTGACAGCTATATGCAGCAGGTGCCCGAGGTAAGCGAACACTGCCAGCGTTGCCTCAAAACTGAGAGATGGCATGGAAATGTGGTATTGATGGTGGTAGACGCAGCTTTCACCTCCATCGGCTTAAACTATTTCCAGGCAGTGGTGCCCAAGGTGGATAAATTCAGGCAAGAATTCGTGGAAACAAGAAAGATTCGTACACTGGAGGATTTAGCCACTGCCAGTGATGATGAGCTTGAGAGTGTCTGGAGAAACAAACGCTCCTGGCACATGGCGAAATCGGTTGCCTCTTATCTGGCCGGAATCAAAAGAGAAAAGGGATTGGATGATAGGCAGGCTTTCACCTACTGGGCAAAACAGGCTCAGCTTGATGGCTGGGAGAAAGACCCAATCGGACAAATCAACGGCGTGGGCATAAACAGCTTTCAATACCTGAGAATGATGGGCGGCATCGACACGGTAATGCCGGATAAGATAGTGAAAAGGGTCATCGCTGAAATTCTGACTAAGGCAAACATGGAGATGTCATCCACCGATATAGGCTTCGTTCGACTGATGGATAGAATGGCACAGGACACCAACTACAGGGCTATTGAGCTTTGCTGGATGACCTGGATGGTACAATCAGAGGCCGGCATGAGCCGCATGGAGAAGTATTCAAGACTTCTGCCCGATATTTGATATGACAAGAGATAATGAAAAAGTGTCCATAGAAAGAATTTTCCGACCTGTTGATTATGTCAAGATAAGCATATTTGCGGCTGCCCTATCAGTTCTCTGGCCCAGTCTGCACAGCGTCATAATTCCGCTTCGACTTCTGGAATTCGCCCCTGAAGCCCAGAAGAACACCTACCTGGGACTTATGACTTTCGCCGGTTCGCTGATAGCTGTGTTTGTTCAGCCAGTGGCCGGGGCAATCAGCGACCGCTTCAGTTCACGATTCGGCCGTCGCCGTCCCTTCATACTCGTGGGAACACTTCTGGCTCTAGTTTTCCTTCCCGGCATAGGTATTTCCGGCAGCTTCCTTTTCCTGCTTCTAGGCTATTGCCTGCTGCAAGTGGCCACCAATATCGCTCAAGGGCCGTTCCAGGCATTTATTCCAGACATGGTGCCGTCAGGAAGAAAAGGAGTGGCATCCGGCGCCAAAAGCCTGGCGGAGGTATTGGGCGGCGTGGCGTTCCTACGCCTGGTGGCTTATTTCATGGATAATTACACTACCAGCGGGAGTGAGACATGGCTATGGTTGGCAATAGGAGTGCCTGGAATAATATTGCTGGGAGGCATGGTTGCCACTATGCTGACGGTAAAAGAGCAGCCATCATATCTCGAAGGTCAACCATCTACGGCAAAAACCATGGCCAGCGCCTACAAGATTGATGCTAAGAGAAATATGAGTTTTATCTGGTTTCTCTTATCCAGATTGTTTATCTTGATGGCGATGGTAGTGCTTCAAACCTTCGCCTTGTACTTCATAAGAGACGTAATCCGTCATCCCAATCCGGCAGGAGTAACCGCAGACCTCTTGATCACCGTAGGCATTTTCCTGCTCCTGGCCGTTTATCCTGCGGGACAGCTCTCTGACAGACTGGGGCGCAAACCCATTATTCTCTCCTCAGGATTTATTGGCATTCTCGGCATCACCGTGCTATTCTTTGCACGCACCTACACCGGTATACTGGCCTGCGGCGGGCTGCTGGGGGTTTCCGCTGGTGCCTTCCTCAGTACAAACTGGGCGCTGGCTACCGACCTGGTACCTGCGGGCGAAGAGGCTCGGTATCTGGGGCTGACGAACATAGCCACAGCCGGTGCCGGAGCATTAGCCAGGCTTACCGGTCCGGTAATCGACTTCTTCAACGCCCAGCGATACGGCTTTGGCTACTCGGTTATGCTCTTAATTTGCATCTTCTATTTTGTAATCGGCTCTGCCCTGGTCATACCAGTCAAGGTGAAAACTAAGGAAAGTTAGCTAAGCCCATGCAGCAGACAGACAACAAGACAAAAAAACCCTTCTGGACAAAAGAGCGCTACCTTCAGATTCTTGCCCTGCTCTTTGTAATAGCTCTGTCTGTATTTTTATTCATAAACCGCGCTAAGATAGTCGAGCTTCAAGTATATGGTTATCTCGGTGTCTTCATAATTTCCATCATAACTTGCAGCAGCATAGTAGTACCTGTGCCCGGCTGGATTCTGGTAGCTACACTCGGCGCTATACTGAACCCTATTCTGGTAGGAGTTGTGTCCGGAATAGGAGGAACCATCGGCGAGATGACCGGCTATCTCTTAGGCTATGGCGGTCGGCTAGCTGTGGATAATGTGGGTATCTACGCCAGAATGGTAAAGTGGATGAAAAGATGGGGCAGTGCTACTATCTTTGTGCTCGCATTGATACCCAATCCGCTTTTCGATGTAGCCGGTGCCGCCGCCGGTCTGCTACGCTTTCCAATATGGAAATTCCTATTGTTCGGTGCTGCCGGCAGAATACCAAAGAATATACTCTTCGCCTATATCGGCGTCTGGGGCTTCCAGCTACTGCCGCTATAGTCAGAAATAAGTATTAAGAAGGAGGAAAAGGCAATGATAGAAGAGCTGGTACGTAAAAACAGGAGCTATCGGAAATTCCATCAAGACGTCCCTATAGAGCTAGAGACGCTGAGGGAGCTTGTTGACCTGGCTAGACTGTCAGCTTCAGCGCTCAACATGCAGCCCTTGAAATACATGCTCTCCTGTGAACCGCAGAAGAACGACTTGATATTTCCGCTACTCGGCTGGGCTGCTTTCCTCAAAGATTGGCCTGGTCCGGCTGAAGGTGAAAGACCATCTGGCTATATAATAGTGCTCGGAGATAAGGATATAAGCCAGGCATTTGGCTGTGACCACGGCATAGCAGCCCAAAGCATTCTACTTGGTGCCACAGAAAAAGGCCTGGGCGGCTGTATGATTGCTACAGTTAAAAGGTCGGAACTCAGTCAGGCTCTAGGCATAGCACCGCAATATGAAATACTACTAGTCATAGCCCTGGGCAAACCCAAGGAAACGGTTGTCATCGATGCGCTCGGGGAAGACGGGAATACCAGATATTGGCGGGACAGCCAGGGTGTACAACATGTGCCCAAGCGAGCACTGGATGATATCATAATCGGCTAGGAGCAACGCTGATTTACTTGACACACAGGCACAGGTATAATATTCACTTATCTCAA
>CP070642.1:774696-779343 GCA_020354105.1 Chloroflexota bacterium
CGAAACTGTCTTCAAACGGTGGTTTTGAGCTAGATTGGGAAAATAAGCACGGTAATTAGCCGCCAAATTCTACAGGCTTTGCGTTACCTCGGAGATACACAGAACTCTAGTTTACGCTTCGACTATTTATTAGTGGAGTAAACCCTTCTGGCATTCTGGCATCTGTAGGCTAAAAATAGCAGTTGCTTCTGACGGTCGGAATGGGTTTAGTTTGCTCAGGCTGCCCCTCTCTTTTTTGCTGATGGTCTCCACCGTATGACAGGAAGGAATCGACCTGTTTGCTGCATATACAGGCGATATTGCTTGCCGAAATGGTTAACCATCATTGCCTCCTCCTTTCTTATCCGAAGTGCAATAGTTACGGTCAAACCAGCCATCCATGATAGTCCAATGAACCAATTAGCAGTCAGAAGGAATGTGGCTAGATGGAGCAAATAGAAAGCTGTATACATTGGGTGCCTTATCCAGCGGTACGGTCCATCGGTCACCAGCTTTTGTGAATCCTTTATCTGTAGCCTGACAGAGAGATTGCTGCCCAGAGAGCGATGAATCCAGATAAACCATAAGAGAGCCACGAATCCCAGGAAGGCGCCGGCTATGCGTAATAGCATTGGGAGTGCAATTGTTGCCCATGCCAGCAGGTCGGGGTAGAGTATGTAAATAAAGAAAGTAAAAACCTCATAGCAGATGAAGATACTGAGCCATATAGAGTACCACCTGCTCTCCACAATGACTGTCCTGTAGCCTACCTTTCTTGCTCTCCTATAGTATTCGATGCGGATAATGGAGAAAAGGCAGAACAAAACAATCAAGGTGACTTTGGAGACAAGTTCTATATCCATAGCAATTCAAGACCAGCTTCGTAAAGTGAAGTATCATGTAATAGTGATTATACCTTTTTCGAAGCTAATTAGTATCGCTATAAGAAGCTAATATATATTAAAACTTACCTATAAAGTAGAGCACGGCAATCGCCCCAGTGTATAGGATTGCCAGACCTGTTGCATCTATGCCAACCCAAATTCGTGGCCAGAATCGTGGCCTGTAGATTAATCCGATAATTACAATAGAACTCATAAGCATGGCAATGAGAGCAGTGAAGATATGATCGGTGCTTGCATATGATAGAAGAGGACCTTCAGTGAAAAACAGGTCATCTACGAAGATGATTACTCCCATGTTGAACAGGTTGCTACCGATCACGTTCCCCACTGCCATATCGAGGGCTCCCATCCGTAGCGCCGAAATTGAGACTACTATTTCGGGGGCTGATGTACAGATAGCCAGGAACAAGCTACCGACAAAACTGTCATTTAGGCCAGTGACCATGGATAGCTCATCGCCAATGAACCCCAACCATGTGCCTGCTCCAGCAGTAGCCAATGCTGCTATTACAAAAAAAGCGACCGCTTTTTTTAGAGATGTTTTTCCGTGGACGGCAGCGGTTGGGCTATCTGTATTGGTTTGGCTCTGTTGGTTGCGCTGAAAACGAATAAGCATGTACTGAATAATCATGAACATGCAGAAAATTATCGGCGAATATAGGCCGATGTAGTTGAATATACCCAGAGATACAACGTTTTGGGCTATGTAAATTGAAGTTGCTACCGCGCCGATGAGCAAAGTGCTTGCGGTTGCCACCAGAATAAGGCCGGTGCCTGCGTAATTAAGTACTGGCCCGCGGGTGTAGAACACGTCGATAATGGCGATGGTGACCAGATTCAATAGATTTGATCCGAAGAGGTCGCCTAGAGTTAAATCTGGTTTCCCTATCAGGGCTACGGAACTGATACCGGTAGCCAGCTCGGGCAGTGAGGTAACTGTGGCCAGGAGTACGACGCCTATCCAGATACGTCCCAGGCCGGTTTTTTCGGCAATTACATCGCCATATCTGGATAGCCTCGTGCCGGCCACCAGTATGATTGCCAGGCAAACGACAAATTTTATCCAGACCAAGGTAGTCTCCTATGGATAACGTGCTTTTCCCAAAATCATATCATATTTGGGAGCTTTTGTGGTCGTCCTGGCTGGTTGGCTCCATGTATACTTTCAGCAATGACGAGAGCAGGCGTTTCAAATTGGCTCTCTAGAGGAATGAGTTAGTTAATATATAACCGCTGGTTTGATTGATGTGGCTTGGGGTCACCGAGGGGCGGGTGGCACATAAATCAGTGAGTTTATTCCAAGTAGTCCTTGAGCTTCCGGCTGCGGCTGGGGTGGCGCAGCTTGCGCAATGCCTTAGCCTCGATCTGGCGGATTCGCTCTCGGGTCACATTGAATTCCTTCCCTACCTCCTCTAAGGTTCGGGGTCTATCATCCTCTAACCCAAACCTGAGCAACAAAACCCTTCTTTCCCGGTCACTGAGTTCAGAAAGTATCTTGCTAAGCTGTGCCTTGAGTAGCTCTCGTGAGGCAGCCTCAGCTGGTGGCATGGTAGCTCGGTCTTCAACAAAATCACCGAGATCACTGTCTCCTTCTTCACCAATTGGCATCTCTAAAGATAGCGGCATTTTAGATAATTTCAAGATTTCCCTTACTTTTTCTGAGGGGATGTCCATCGCTCTGCCGATTTCCTCGTAACTTGGTTCGCGGCCATACTCTTGTGTCAGATAACGATTGGTCTTATATAGCTTATTGATAAATTCTATCATGTGCACTGGGATACGGATGGTACGGGCTTGGTCTGCTATAGCTCGAGTAATACTTTGCCTAATCCACCAGTGAGCGTAAGTACTGAACTTGTAACCCTTCCTGTATTGGAATTTGTCCACGGCTCGAAATAGGCCGATGTTGCCTTCCTGAATAAGGTCCAGGAATGGTATTCCGTGTCCGGTATATTTCTTAGCCACACTCACCACCAGACGCAAATTTGCTTCAATAAGGCGTTTCTCCGCTTCGCTTGCGGTTCTCTTGATCTTGCTGAAGTGGGCTTTAAGCTGCTGGTTCCTGGCGTTAAGGTTGGAAAGGAATTCATGATTAACGGGCTCGGCTGTTAAAGATTCCATCTGGCTCCAGGAAGTTCCATCTACTATGTCCTCCAGTAGTTCCGAAGGCAAAAGCCGGCTGTCTATTGAAAGGTCTATCAGGCTCCGCCCAACTTCTGAGGTGTTTTTGCCATTGGTTTCTGTGATAGCTTTTACTAGTTCTGGGTCGATTACACCATCGATGGCTGCCCGCAGTTTTGGTTCGCGAATTGTCTGGATGAGGCTATTTGGTTTAGCAATCTCAATGCGCTTGGCAAGAATATCAACTATAGGCCAGGCTGCAAGTAAGTGGCGTAGCAGATAGATTGTCGTACTAACTGCAAGGGGATATCTAACATGGTGATGAGAATGAAAACCTTCAATCCTCTCTAGATACCTCGACTCTTCTAATTTGCCAGCTAATACTCTCTCATCGTTTGCGGTGAGAAGCGAGACTTTGCCGATCTCGTGGAGATACATGAGAACCGGGTCATCGATTGGCCGTTCCTCTGCCTCTGCCTCAAGCCCGGATACGGACTTAGCAGCTCTTTCTGTCTTATCTTCCCAATCCTCTTCAAGGTCAGCAGATTCTTCATCTCCCCAGGAAGAGGCGATTGTGGAAATATCTTCTTCTGTCTCATCTTGGTGAAGAGTGCCCCAGATTTTTTGGGCAAGCTTGAGTGATTCAATCTCAGACCTCATGCTGAGGATTTCTTCAGGGTGCAGGTCGCTATTTTCTTTCATATTTGGATTTAATTAGTTTGTACTTAGTCTGATTTTTCGGGATGGAGAGCTGTCCTATCTAGAAAAAACACTGGATGACTTCTTCTCTTCTTGTGATTAGTTGGTTAGAGTCGGGGTTATCCGAAGCCCGGATAAGCTGGGTAAGTCTGAAATAATTTAGCTGAGTATGTGACAACCGAAACTGCAACCACCATACTCTACTATACACCAAAATTGGCTCTTTCGCAAATTACAGCTTTGCCGACCTAGAACATGCGGTCGATAATTGCTGGTGGAGGTTGGATTTGAACCAACGACCTTCGAGAGACGATACGATGATATTAGGGAGATAGTCAATAACATACTTGACAAAATGTATAGACTAGTATACAATTAGTATATTAACCTATACAGGAGGTTTTGAAATGCGAATGAGTAGATTTCTTATTTACAAGTGGATCATAGCCGGCGGGCTGGGCATAGCTGTGGCAATCGCCATTGTTACTGATACCGCCATAATCGCGCTGGCGGCGGTTGTGGTAGCCATTGTACTGGCGCTTATTCTGGAACGTCGCAATAGGGAGATAGTACGGGATGAACGAATCTTGTTGATAAGCGGGAAAGCTGCCACTGCTTCTTTCTACAGCGTGCTGATACTGGGGGCAGCCATCGCCTTGGGCACCGCCCTTTTCCGCAGCCATTTGCCGGAAAACGTTGTTTTCTTCGGTACTATCATGGGCTATTTTGTCTGTGCTGTACTATTGCTGCATCTGGGTTTTTACGCCTATTTCAGCCGAAAGCTATAGGGTGGAACAGATGAAAAACAGGCTAAAGGTATTTCGTGCCATGCACGACCTGACACAGGAGGCGCTGGCTGAGCGATTACGCGTCACCAGGCAGACTGTCGTCTCCATTGAAAATGGTAAATATGACCCTTCCCTGCCGCTGGCTTTCCGTATCG
>CP070642.1:779443-783857 GCA_020354105.1 Chloroflexota bacterium
AACCTCACTCTGCTTGTTGTTCCCGGAGAGCGCTTTCAACAGGTTGTAGGTAATGCCCGGGCTTTTGCCATCGACGAGAAACAGAGTTATACCATTCTCCGCCTTGCCCTGTCGGCCGGTTCTAGCTACGCAGAGTACATAATCAGCGATATGGGCATCGTGAACAAACAGTTTAACCCCATCAATTACATAGTCGCTGCCGTCGGCCGTGGCTCTAACGGTCACGCCGGTCGGTTCCCAGCCATGGCCGTCCCAGGTAGCCTGGGGCTCCGTAAGTGCTACCGCCAGAATGTTCTTCCCCTCGATTATCTCAGGAATCAGCTCGTCTCTCTGTTCTTCGGTTCCGGCGTTCAGGATGGTTAGCCCACAGAGGACTACAGTAGAAAGGTAAGGGCTGATATAGATTGCCCGCCCCATCTCTTCAAAGAGGACAGCCAGGACGACAAGGTTGCCGCCGGTCCCACCGTATCTCTCGGGGAAGATAATACCCGGCCAGCCCATATCAGCAATCTTGCGCCAGAGTTCAGGAGAGAAGCCTTGCTTATTACCAAGTATTTCTCTGACAACAGCCTCAGTGCATTCTTTGGTCAGAAAATCCCGAGCCGATGTCTTCAACATCTCCTGGTCTTCGCTTAGCGAAAAATCCATATTTATCTCCTTTCAATCATCACCGTGAGTCATCACTTTATTGGGATGACTCTTTGGCCAATGCCTCACTAATCATGGTATTGAATTGCCGGGGTATTCTGGGTAGCCCTAACCCTCGGTAAGCGATGACATTCTGAAGTATCTCCAGTGAACCCACGGGATGAAGCAAATGCGCGAGCTCCCAGCTTCGAGCCGTGGAACCCTCATATTTGACGTAGTCTGAGTTATCTTTGAGTTGCCCATCAAGTCCGAACATATCCATCAAGGCATTCCCATCAAGCGGCCGGAACTTCTTGCCCAATAATGCGGTATTATCATATGGTTGTGGACCTAGTTTCTCTCGCTGGGTCCGGCGCCAGAGGCCGTACCAGTGGCTGAGCCACAACACTTCCATTTCCATCGCCCGCTGAGCAAGTATATCCCGCATCTCGGAATCCTGAATCAGTGGCTTGCCGTTCCGCTTCTCCTCCCGACAGAACTGCACCAGTCTTTGCATGCCTTTGCGTGGCTCTTGCCCACCACCTGCCCGCTCGAATTCAAAGGTAGCCATTGCGGCGTAGAAACCGCGGTTTAGCTCCCCAATCAGGTTATCCTTATGGACACGAACATTATCATAAAAAATCTCAACTGTCTGGACTCCTCCCATACAGGGCAGCGCCCGGTAAGTCAGCCCGGGAGCATCAGCCGGTACCATAAACAGGGATAGACCGCGATGTTTGGGAATGGTGTCTGCGGTCCTGGCCAACGTATACAGCCAATCCGGTTTGTGCCAAGCAGTGATAAAGGTCTTCTGACCATTTAGAACGAAGTAATCGCCATCGGGTACTGCACGCAGTTTGACATTAGCCTCGTCCGAGCCAGCATCAGGCTCAGTAAAGCACTCGAAACATGTCACTTCCCCGCGAGCGATTGGTGGCACGAATCTTTGTTTCTGCTCATCCGTGCCAACTGATAGAATCACGGGGGCAACCAAGCCATAGCCCATCCCCCCAGTCCACATCACTCCCCAGTAAGCCATTTCCTCGCCGATTATTCCCTGTTCAATGGCTGTGAAACCAAGGCCACCGTACTTCTTGGGCCAGCCAGCACTGGGATAGCCCCTGGCCACGGCTTTCTTGTGAAACTCATCGGCGAAGTCTTCACTTTCTTTATCGGCCCGGCTCAAGCCAGCCATGGATGGATTGTAGTCCTCAGGCAACTCATCCCGGAAGAAATCGTGTATCTCTTTTCTCAGTTTCTCTTGTTCTGCAGTGAAGCCAAACTCCATAAGTCAAATCCTCCTTGTATAAACTTCAAGCTAATTTGTTCAGGACAGAACTGGTTTTTCCCCTGCTACTCACCTCCTCATTGGAGATGCAGATTTAATTTAGTTCATATTTAGCTCGATAACAAATTAAAGGCAGCGTATCAAAGTATAATTTCAGGTATATCTATTATAGTCGCTACAAACGGCTATTTACCCTTCCAGCGTGGCTCACGCTTCTCCAGAAACGCTCTGACACCCTCGGCATGGTCTTCCGAAGCAGTCAGCATGGAAAAGATAGAACTGCTAGCCTGGAGATGCTCCTCTATGTTCCTCTCTAAACTGCGGTAGATGAGCTCCTTAGCATTTCGAATGGCAAGCGGTGAACCACGCATAAATCTTTTCGCCGTCTCTATGGCCACCGGCATCAGCTGGTCATTGGGAACCACCTTTGATACCAATCCGATACGGAGCATTTCCTGGGCGTCAATGATATCACCGGAACAGACCAGGTCTAGAGCATTGGATAATCCCACGATCCTTGATAGCAGGTAAGTGCCGGCGCCCGTATCCGGCACCCAGGCCCTGAGTACAAACACCTGCCCCCAGCGGGCACTCTCGGCGGCGATCCTGATATCACAGTGCAGGGCATACTCCGCTCCAACGCCTACTGCCACACCATTGATAGCAGCGATGGTTATTTTGGGAACGTTGATCATTCCCCACATGATGGTTCGGTCCAGCGTAGAATGCTTGATTCGAATGCGGCTGGGCCTTTCAGTAGATTCTCCCAACCCGGATTCAGGACCGGAAAGGTCTGCGCCGGCACAGAAGCCACGCCCGGCTCCGGTCAGGATAGCGACTCTGACCTGGTCATCATTTTTGATTTCCTCCATAATTTCAGCCAGCCGCCGGTACATATAGAAAGTACAGGCGTTGAGTTTCTCAGGGCGGTTAAGAGTGATGATGCCAATCCCATTTTCCTTCCGATACAAGATTTGTTCTTCTGCCATTTTAATTCTCCTTTCAGAATCAACAACCCTCTATTCTCAGAGGTTACCATTGGTGTAGCACTTCAGTCGTTTTTGAACAAATTGATAGTGCCAAAATGATATAACCTGCCCCCAATTTCCGTCAAGTTGAGGCCTCATCTTTGCTACCTTAAATCGGAATCCTCGACCTCTCCCCCATATTGAATTAATTAACATTATCAATGTATCCTCGGTTAGGACAACTGTTTAGCCTCGCCTAACAATAGAGTGATAATTGTTTGAATATCGCCCGTTGCCCGGCAATCACCCAACGCTGTGCCTTCGAAACCAGCCTCGTTCAGCTGCGGGTCGAAGTACACCGTACCAACAGACTTAATATTTCTCTTGTTAAGCTCCTCTGTCATTCTTTGTTTGACTTTTTCTGAAGGCACCTTATTAAGAATAGCCTTAACTCTAACGATGCCCATACCGTCAGCCATATAGCCTATCTTCTCGGCTAGTACCATGGATTCAAAAGATGGTTCAACTATCACCAATACTGTATCCACATCTCTTTCCACTCCTCGGCCAAAGCTTTCGATGCCTGCCTCCATATCTACGAGCACAATCTCCTTGTCGCTGACGAGGAGTTTCTCCATTAAAACCCGTGTCATGTCGGCCATTGAACAGGCGCAGCCCTGGAAGGGGTCCTGAATCTTACCGACCATCAGAAATTTGAGACCATCACGGTTGAGGATGTATTCTGCGGGGATGTCTGGTATTGCAATCTTCTCACGCTGTAGCCATTCTGAATCGGCATTGTGCTCACCCGAAGAAAAGCGGCTCAGCAGCGTTATCAGTGGCTTTGGTTCTTTATCAAAGCCAAATAGTCGGGATAGCCCGGGGTTAGATTCATCAGTATCTAGAACCAATACACCATACCCCTTGCCTCTCAGTACATTAGCTATCAAGACGATTATTGTACTTTTTCCAACACCTCCCTTTCCGCATACGGCTACCTTCTTGATAGAGCCCTCGCTCCTGGCATGTGACCTTAAGTAAGCTCTTATCTTTTTAGAGGCTTCCACCATCTCTTGCTCAGTTACTGCTGAGCACATACCACAATCGATACACCCCTCATCATCGTAGAAAGCTGCCCCCATTGGACAGTGAAATATGCCCATTTACTTTTCTCTCCAAGTCCTTTGCTCGTTCATATTGCCAACTGGCGCTCTGACTAAACTGTGCCTATTGGCACCCCTGATTATTATGTAGCGGCTGATAGAGCACCAGGACTCGGAATATACTCAGACGGCCGCACTAGTTTCATTATTCGAGCTTTAGCCGGACAGGTAATTACACAAAGGACGCAGCCTATGCATCCATCGGGATAGAGTGCTTTCGTATATTACAATGTCGATCGGCGCTTCTACATTCTATTAAGCCTTCAGTTATTCGTCAAGAATTAAGTCGGGGTCAGTGAGTTTTGGTTGTACCAACAGCTTAGATTGACTGATAGATGCAGAAGAGTAGAATTTGGTTGCGTGGAACA
>CP070642.1:783957-788516 GCA_020354105.1 Chloroflexota bacterium
ACTACGCCTGGCCTCATACATTCTATAATGACGTCGCAATTCTTGGCTAACCTGTAGCAAATCTCCTTACCTGCTTTTGATTTCAGGTTAACTGTAAGGCTGCGTTTATTTCGGTTAGTAATCTCAAGGAAATGAGGTAAGACACGTGCTGGATTACCTGTCCCTGGACGCTCAAGTATGATGACATCTGCGCCAAGATCTCCCAGCAACATAGAACAGTAGGTCACCGGGAGCTTCTCTTCTACGGTTAAGACTCTTATATCCTGCAGCGCCAAAGCCATGATGTTCGCCTGTTAGCTCAACCCCTATAACAGTCTCAGGTTTACGGGGACTAATCTAGATTACGCCCTCTTTTTCAAGCTTCTTTAAATAAGCAGGGCTATAACCTAAAAGCCCACAGTATATTTCCTCATTATGCTCGCCTTTTGCCGGTGACGGGCGTTTTATTTCCGGCGGCGTGGCCGACATCTTAAGCGGTGGGTTCACAACCACGAACTTCAGACCCTCGGGACCGGGCACCTCGGTCAGCATACCCGTTTCTTTTATATGAGGGTCTTTAGCTACCTCAGTTATGTCGTAGCAAAGGCCACAGGGAATTGGTATTTTCTGGGCCGCGTCGAAAACCTCCTGAGCTGTTTGAGAGGCTACCCATTCCGTTACCACCGGGTATGTTATATCGCGGTTCAACCAGCGATCCCAGTCGTTCTGCAGCCTGAGATCGGTAGCCAAGTCTTCTCTGCCGATAAACCGGCAAAACCGTCGCCACATTCTATTGCCCAGCATGCTGATATATACCCAGCGGCCATCTTTAGCCTGGAAGGTGTTGGAGGGTCCTATACCGAACGGCTGATTGCCGGCTCTTTCATGAGGTAAGTGAGCGGTTTCCCAGGTTGATATATACATCGAAGAATACTGAAGCGCCGTCCGCAGCAGCGCCGTTTCTATCATCTGCCCCTCGCCGGTCTTCTGCCGGTGATATAGTGCCGAAACCACGCCGATGGTGGTCAGCATGGCGGTACCGAAGTCTACGGTGGAAATAGCATCGCGTATCGGCGGGCCGGGAGGACCACTCAACAGCATTATGCCAGCCATGGCCTTGGCCACAGGGTCATAGCCGACGCGGTTTTTATACGGTCCGGTGGAGCCAAAGCCGGTGACATGGGCAAAGATTATGCCAGGCTTTATCTTCTTAAAGTTGTCATAGGTAATGCCCATATCCTGAGCCGCCTGCAGGCTGAAGTTATGGACAACAACGTCGGCATGTTTCACCAGCTCCCATAAAATCTCTCTCGCCTTTATATTAGCCTCTTTCCGGCCCATTATATTAAGGGAGATAGCCTTCTTATTACGGTGTAAATAAGCATAGCTCCAGACATCGCCGTAAGGTGTCAGCCGTTCGGGATATTTTTTCTGAAACCCTTCCCAGTCTTCCGGGCGCCTGTCCTCCACGTCATCGGGCTCGACTCGTATAACCTCGGCGCCCAGATCAGCCAGCAACGTAGCGCAAAAAGGCCCAGCCAGCACACGCCCCAAGTCGAGTACCCTAACTCCATCTAATGCTCCTGTCATTTTTATAACCACCTTCTATACTGCCGACTGATGTTCAGACAGTATGTTATAGTAAGCTAACTCGGCTATTTTACCATTTCTCAATAATTGCTATAAACCAATGGCTAGTGATAACAGGTAGCAACCAGAACGGCATTGACAACATGTAACTGCATAGTATAGAATCTTCACTCGGTTGAGGCTTTCATCCCATAAAAGCCAAGCGGTGGAATCAATATCTAGATGGTTGCTAATAAATACATCTACCGACCGTGACTCTGGGGGTAAGTTACTGATTCAAAGCAGTAACTCCGGAGTCACTTTTCAAATATTGCCGCATCTCATCACATCTGTTGTTAAGCATTCCTCAAATACTATCTTTTTCAGAAGGAGGTCCTGTTAACATGAGAAAATTACACTCAGTAGCGTTATTTCCCCTTATAGCCTGCGCTGTTTTATTGCTATGTTTGCCATTAGTCTCTGCCTGTGCCGAAACAGCTCCGGCCGAGGCAATCGAACTAACCTACAGCAATTTCTTTCCGCCAACACACCTGAATTCAGTGCTGGCTGAGAAATTCTGCCAGGAGATAAACGAGCGCACAAATGGTGCCGTAGAGATCACTTACTATCCTGGTGGAACACTAACTCCAGCACCACAGACCTATGACGGAGTGGTCAGCGGCATAGCTGATATCGGCATGTCTGTTCTGGCTTATACTATGGGGCGTTTTCCTGCCACAGAACTTGTTGACATGCCGCATGGTTATCCTAACGGGTGGGTAGCCACTAAGGTAGCCAATGACTTCTATCAGGAATTTCAGCCAGAAGAATTTGATGATGTGCATGTGCTCTATTTTCATGCCCACGGCCCGGGTGTTGTCTTTACAACCAACAAGCCAGTGCGCCAGCTAGAAGACCTAGATGGACTGGTTATTAGATCTACAGGCGTGGGGGCCAAGATAATGGAAGCTCTTGGGGCAAGCGGATATGGTGCCTCACAGGGAGAAGCCTATGAGCTTTTGTCTAAGGGCACGGTGGACGGTAGTTTCACTCCTCGTGAAGTGCTTAAGGGATGGAATCAAGCCGAGGTGGTCAAGTATGTTACCGGTTGTTATGACATAGGCTATACAGCGAATATGTTCGTTGTCATGAATAAAGCTAAATGGGACGGCTTACCTGAAGACGTAAAGAAAGTTTTCAATGAGGTCAGCGAAGAGTGGATAGACAAACACGGCAAGGTTTGGACATATTATGATAAGGCCGGTATAGACTACTTCATGACCTTTGACGACCGCGAGCTTATCCAACTGCCTCCAGAAGAGATGGCAAGATGGGTGGAAGCTACCGAACCAATTATAGAACAGTATATAACAGAAAAGACAGATATGGGTTTGCCAGCTGCCGACTATGAAGCATATTTGATTGAGCAGGTTAAATACTGGTCCGACAAATCTCCATCGGAGCAGTCTTGTGTAGACTGGGTGGAAGAAGAGCTAACTACTCAGTAAATAGTCAAAGCTGCAAGAAATTTCACTAGATCTGTGATTTCTGGGGATTGTCCCGAATTTCTGGTTTTCTCTTGATATACCGGATAGTTCATCATGGCAGGCAAATTAGACAGATTTGAAAAATTTGTCAATTCTCTAAGCTCCTGGCTCAACTGGATAGCAGGTGTTGGGCTGGTGGCTATGTTAGCCCTGATTATCGCCGACATAATCGGGGCTAAGCTTTTTAAATGGCCTATTCCCGGCGGTATAGAGATGGTTGGTTTCCTAGGTGTAGTAGTGGCAACTTTTGCCATAGCTCAGACCCAAGTCCTCCATGGCCATATCGAAGTAGAGTTCATGGTAACAAGATTACCAAAAACAGCACAGAAAGCTATTTCCATCTTCATCTATTCCCTAGGAATGACATTATTTGCATTACTCAGTTGGCAAAGTTTTGAATTTGGATACACACTACAGTCCAGTGGAGAGGTTTCTATGACCCAGGAGATACCATTTTACCCATTAATCTACAGTATGGGCTTCTGCTGCATTGTAGTATTTCTTGTGCTTCTGGTGCAGTGCATCATGATGGTAATTAAAGTAAAGAAATGAACCCAGTTATCATTGGCCTTGTAGGCATTGCTGTACTAATTGTCATCTTTCTCCTTCGTATGCCTGTTGGCTTTGCCATGGCCTTTGTCGGTTTTGTCGGATTCAGCTTCTTAGTTTCGCCACAGGCAGGCCTAGGCATCCTAGCCCGAGATGTCTTTCACACCTTTTCCTCCTATTCTCTTACTGTTATACCGATGTTCGTACTCATGGGTTCCATTGCCGCTGCTTCAGGTATAAGCCGGAGACTTTATGATGCCAGTCATGCATTGCTGGGCAGATTACGTGGTGGTCTAGCTATAGCCACTGTTGCCGGATGTGCCAGTTTCGCTGCTATATGCGGATCGACTAATGCCACTGCTGCTGCAATGGGAAAGGTATCCCTGCCCGAGATGAAGCGATACAAGTACGATGATTCATTAGCTACGGGCTGCGTAGCTGCCGCTGGCAGCTTAGGTATACTCATACCTCCAAGTACTATATTCATCATCTACGGGATAATGACTGAGCAGTCGATAGGAAAGCTTTTTGTTGCCGGCGTTTTCCCAGGTATTATCCTCGCCGGCCTTTTTATTGCCACAGTAGCTCTTGTTTGTCGACGTAACCCCTCTCTGGCACCCATCAGCCCAGCCACAAGCTGGAGGGAAAAGATGGATGTGCTAACCGGCATTACGGAGACGATAGTTCTATTTGTTTTTGTTATAGCCGGACTCTTTCTCGGTTGGTTCAGTCCCACACAAGCTGGTGGCGCTGGTGCTGCTGGCGCCCTTCTCATCGGCCTGATTAGAGGTCAGTTAAGCTGGCAAGGATTCCTCAGCGCTGTCAAAGATGCCCTGCGTATAACCTGCATGGTAATGGTCATCGTAGCTGGGGCTACAGTATTCGGGCACTTTATGGCAGTGACTAAAATTCCTC
>CP070642.1:788616-800260 GCA_020354105.1 Chloroflexota bacterium
ACCAGGAAGGGCTACACCTTCAGGTATTGCATCGGCAGCAGTAACACCTGCTGCATCGGCAAGCCCGTTTCTAGACAAAACACCTTATGCACAGCCAAAGAAACGAAGCATCAAGCCAACAGAAAGTCCGTTTCTGAGAGAAATTACGAGGGCTGACAGGAGAGAGTGGGAATTCCCCTCACTGAGGCGCTTTATAAGACCAGTTCTGGCCAGTCTGCTAGTTGGTCTTGTGCTTAGCGGCCTGGTCATAGGAGGTATCTACGTCGCACGATTAATTAGCCAAGGTGTTGAACCTGGAATGCGGCCACCTAACATACCCCTTACTTCATCCAAAACCTACACACTGAGCACAAATGTGGTCCCTGCAACAGGCGGTGACATTAAGATAGTATCTCCCTCATCCAGCAACGGCATTTTTGAACACGGCAGCGAAATCACTCTGACAGCTATTCCTGGCGACTGCTACACCTTTAGCTACTGGGATGGTGCTTCAGATTCCTCGGAGACTATCACCATTACCATGGATTCGAATAAAACCATCACCGCAAATTTCCGACTTAACGACACAACACCACCAGCCATCTCAGAAATCGAGTTTAGCAGCTATTCGGATATAAGCGCCACTGTAACCTGGATAACCGATGAGCCTGCCACGAGTCAGATTGAATACGGAAAAACAAAAGACTACGGTGCTAGCACAACATCAGATGGTGAACTAACTACCAGCCACAAAGTCCGATTAACAGCACTAGAGCCCGGTACAACTTACTACTTAATAGTAAAATCTTCTGACAAATGCGGCAACGAAATCACCGAGACAAAAATGCTGACAACCCTACGCAAAATATCCGTAGGCACCCGGGTCGGCGAACGTGCTCCTGATTTCACCCTGCCATACTACCACGATGACAATCCGGAATCACCCAATAAAAGAGGTAAGACTGAGACTCTAAGCGAATATATAGGGAGTAAGAAGATCTTGCTCAACTTCTGGAATACCTTCTGCGGAGCCTGTATAGGTGAATTTCCTCTTATCCGGGAAATTTATGAAGACGAAAAATTGGCTGATAGGAATTCGGAGTATTCAGATTTCGCCGTAATCACTGTATGTATTGATACCAAGATTAACGAAGCGCCAGACCGTATTGATAAGCTCGAGAAAAAATATAGTGACGAAATAGACGACCGTAGTGGAACAAAAATAGGGCGTTTCACATTTCCCATATTGTTCGATGTTAAGGGTGAAACCAAGAATGATTACAACATCTGGAGCATACCCGAAACAGTTTTCATCGACTCGGACGGAATTATCAGAGAAATCAAACTTGGAAGATTCGGCAGCAAAGAGGAAATAGAAGCCATACTCAAATCACTCGACTAGCCGACGGGTTCTCAGTTTTCTGCATCATTCGACTATACCCACTAGTTAGACCCAAATAAACTAACACATAATGATGAGCCATTCTCTTCAAGATATTTTTACACCTTGCCAAAAGGTAATATTCTACTTTATGTTTTAGCTAGGTGTATAATAGATAAGGTTCTAAAAATGTCTTGCAAGGCTAAAGAAAAGGAAACGCAAAAGGCGCAAAATAATCGGAGGGTGACAATAACGTGCAGCCCAGAGTAACCGTCTGTTCTATTTGCCACTCACCGATGCCTCCCGGCCAGCAAATCTGCAATAACTGTGGCACGATGCTGTGTCCTCATTGCCGCGAGCCTCTGCCCCAAAGGTCAAGGTTTTGCCCAAAATGTGGATTCCTATGCATAACAGAACAACAAGGCTCAACTATCCCATCACCTACACCTGCCGCATCAGCAAGGCCACAAGCTATACCTACTCCAAGGGTCTCGAATGCAAAACCACAACCTTCCTCACAGCCCGCCATGGACCAGCAATCATCCGGTGTTCCTGTCACACAACTTCGACGCAACTGTCCCAAGTGCGGTACTAGCATTGACCTTGAATTAGGGCGCTGCTCAGGCTGCGGCCTAATGTACGGAACCAGCCAGCGGGTGATACAGCAACAGGCAGCACAAACTGCACCACCAGCAAGACCCCCGATTACACCAAGGCCACAAATTTCAATAGGCCAGCAACCGACGGTAGCCCAAGGCATGGGTCCTCAATACAGTACCCCCAAACATAGCCCTCTTCCCCCCACCCCTGGGCAGCGCCAACATTACGGCTCGCCCGGTGCCATGCCACCAGGTGGTATGCAAATGCCAATACCCCGTGCCACACCTGCAGCCGCCAGCGCAACATCAATGAGTCAACCATCACCAGCAACGCCATATCCCTATCAAGCAGCACCAACGTTGCCCGGAGAAAGAAGGGGCCCAGATTCAGGGAAGCGGGGATTTCCAGGAATTATTAGTATCTTTTTTGTTCTAATCGTATGCATCTTGATCGGTGGCGGTATCTACTATTTCCTCACTCAGAGAGAAACCACACCACCACCCGACATCACCACAGACTATACGCCCCCTAGCATCCAGAACGTCTCGATTTCATCTACAACCGAAACAAGTGCTACCATCAAATGGGCAACCGACGAGCCCGCTACAAGCAAAGTTAAATATGGAATAACTGAAGAATATGGCTCACAAACGGCAGAAGATGCAAATCTCTCCACCAGCCATAGTGTCACATTGACTGGACTGAACCCCAACACAACCTATCACTTCCAGGCAATATCCACAGATGCCGCCGGAAATGAAGCCACAGAGGAGGGAGAACTGATAACTGCAGCCACAGCCGATGAAACCCCGCCAACCATCTCAGGAGTCAATGCTTCCAGCATTACAGAATCAAGCGCCACCATCACCTGGGCAACAGATGAAACTGCAACCAGCCAGGTAGAGTACGGAGAAACTGAAGAATACGGCTCACAAACGGCAGAAGATACAACGCTTTCCACCAGCCACAGCGTCACATTGACCGGGCTTAATGAGGGTACAACCTATTACTACCGGGCAATTTCAAAAGACTCCAGCGGCAATGTAGCCACATCCGCCAACCAGACTTTCGAGACTACGACGGCCATCCCTGTCGGTTCTCAAGTCGGTGACCGCGCCCCTGACTTCACCGTGCAAGATCTCGCTGGCCAGGATGTAGATGTAAAGTTGAGCGATTATCAGGGCAAGATCGTGATGATTAACTTCTGGGCCGTCTGGTGCAACCCCTGCCTGGATGAATTGCCTTACATACAGGCTGTTTCAGACAACTGGTCGAGTGAAGACCTGGCAATACTTGCTATCGCTAGTGGTGAGAATGAGACTATTGACACCGTCAACCAATTCATCGTAGACGAAGGATATAATTTCCCCACATTCTACGATTATGAAGGACAGGCTAAAAGCCTTTACAGCATCCCACAATGGCCTACAACTTTCTTTATCGATGCCGAAGGTATAATCAAGTATATACAAATAGGGTCTTTCGCTGACCAAGTTGAGATAGAAATCAGGCTGAATGCCCTCTAATCGCCATCCTCTTCATTAAAAATTAAAACAGAAACTGTGTGCTAGGCTACATTTTAAGAGCGCCTCTGAAAAGGAAAAACCTCAGTGGCTTCACCTCTTCAGAATGAAAAAATCAAGGTTGCCAAATACAATCCATTTTCCTATACTAGGATGGTTTTGGAGGGGTGGCCGAGTGGACTATGGCGACGGTCTTGAAAACCGTTTTCGCGAAAGCGAACGTGGGTTCGAATCCCACCCCCTCCGCCAGTTAATTAAACGTGTCGGCTAACGACTCAGCCACCGGCTTGTTAGCCGATTCAGAAAATGCTTGCATCATACCTCTTTGAGGATTAACATTGAAACATCGGGGGGAAATTGTGGTTAGACAAGACAAAAATTTAATTGCTTACTGCGGTCTTAATTGTGCCGAATGCTTTAGCTACAAAATGACCGTCTCAGAAGATGCTAAAAACTTAAGGAGAGAACTGCGAGCGGCAAAGCTAAAGAATTCCTGGAAAGAAATACCATTTTTAGGCGAGTATGAACCATTTAAGAAATCCCTCGATGGACTAGCTATGCTTCGTTGTCCAAAAGGCTGCCGTGGAGGTGGCGGCAACCCCTGGTGTAAAATTAGAAAATGCTGTCAAAAGAAGGGTTTTTGGTCTTGTGCCGATTGTAACTTGACGGAAAGTTGCGAGAAGCTGGCAGTGATTTCTATAGGATACAAAAACAGGAATTTAAAGATATTAAAAGAGCTAAAATGAATTTAATTAAATTAAACAATCTATCACCGCAACCTTAACTTAATCTCTGCAATCTAAATAAATCATAGTAATCATACAAGGAGATAGCTGGTTGAAAATCCATGAATACCAGGCAAAGGCGCTGCTGTCCGAATTCGGCATCCCCGTACCCCAAGGAACTGTAGCCACCACATCAGCTGAAGCTAAAAAGATAGCTGCCGAGCTCGGCGGCAAGGTAGCCATCAAAGCTCAGGTTTATGCCGGCGGCAGAGGTAAAGCCGGTGGTATAAAGGTGGCCAACACTCCTGATGAAGCAAAGAAGCTGGCAGGGCAGATACTGGGCACCAGGCTGGTAACACATCAAACCACGCCAGAAGGGGTGCCGGTAAGCAAAGCCCTCGTAGAGCAGGCTATCAACGTAGAACGCGAGCTTTATCTAAGTATTATCGTGGCTACCACCAACCGAATGCCGGTAATGATGGCAAGCGAGGCCGGCGGCATGGACATCGAAGAGGTCGCCAGAGTAAGCCCGGAGAAAATCCTGCTGGAATACATCGATCCGGCAGCTGGCTTTCAAGCCTTCCAGGGACGCAAGCTGGCTTACAGGATGAACCTAAGCCTAGTGCAGGTGGAACAAGCCACCAGCCTGATGAAAAACCTGTACAAACTTTTTCAAGACAAAGACTGCTCCCTAGCCGAAATTAACCCTCTGGTCATTACTACTGATGGCGAATTACTGGCCCTCGATGCCAAGCTGAACTTCGACGACAGTGCTCTTTTCCGTCACAGCGATATCGAGCAACTCCATGACGTGGAACAGGAGGACCCACTTGAAGCCAGAGCTAACGAGCTGGGAATCAAGAATTATATCAAGATGGACGGCAATATCGGCTGTCTGGTCAACGGAGCTGGACTGGCCATGGCAGTCATGGACCTTATCACTCAGGCAGGCGGTAGACCAGCTAACTTCCTGGATATCGGAACCGTTAACGACGTCAACCGTGTAGTCAACGCCTTCAAGGTTTTTACTACCGACCCCGACGTGAAGGCAATTCTAGTCAATATATTTGGCGGCTTGGCTAAAGTGGACATAATCGCCCAGGGTATAGTTGAAGCTCATAAACAAATAGATATTCATCTCCCTATGGTTGTCAGGCTGGCTGGGACAAATGTCGATGAAGGAAAGCACATACTGGCTGAATCCGGGATTGAATTTATTGAGGCAACAGATTTCTATGATGCCGCCCGCAAGGCAGTACAAGCCGCTAAAGGAGAGGGAAATTGAGCATCCTGATTGATGATAAAACTCGTTTGCTGGTTCAGGGAATTACCGGCAATGAGGGCAGCTTTCATACCCAGCGGTGTATCGAATGCGGCACCAGAGTTGTCGCTGGCATAACACCAGGAAAGGGCGGCAGTGAAATATTAGGTTTACCCATCTTCAACACAGTGGCAGGAGCAATAGAGAAAACCAGAGCCAATGCCAGCATAATCTTTGTGCCGGCGGCCTTCGCCGCTGATGCCATTATGGAGGCTGCCGATGCTGGTATCCCACTGGTCGTGTGCATAACCGAAGGCATTCCGGTCTCAGACATGGTTGTGGTACATAACTATCTCAGAGGAAAGCAAACCAGGCTTATCGGTCCAAATTGCCCCGGTTTAATCTCGCCAGGCAAGTGCAAGGTGGGTATAATGGCTGGCGCAATTCACTTACCAGGCAATGTCGGCGTCGTCTCTCGCAGCGGCACCTTAACCTATGAAACAGTTGCCCAACTGACCAGCCTTGGCATCGGTCAATCCACCTGCATCGGCATTGGTGGTGACCCTATGCCCGGCAGCACCTTCATTGACATACTGAAATTATTCCAGGAAGATAAAGATACCAATCTAGTGGTGCTCATCGGCGAAATCGGTGGCACTGCGGAGCAGGAGGCTGCCAATTTCATTAAGGAAAAGATGACCAAGCCGGTGGTTGCTTTCGTGGCTGGAGCTACAGCCCCACCCGGCAGAAGAATGGGTCACGCCGGAGCTATCATAAGCGGCAGCTCAGGCACAGCCCAGGATAAAATATCAGCCCTGGCCACTGCTGGAGCCATCATAGCTCCAAGCCCAGCTGAAATCGGAACCACCGCAAAAAAGGTGCTAGGGACACTTTCATGAACGATATAGAAAAGTATCTCAGACCTTCCCTAACAATTGACAGCGATAACGAGTCCATAAGACAAAAGTCTGTAGATTTAACCGCAGATAAAGAAACGACCGAAGACAAAGCCAAAAGCCTTTTCTACTGGGTTAGAGATGATATTAAATACGACCCACTGGTGCCACTGGAAGTTTTCGAGGACTATCGAGCAAGCAAGACATTAAAAAGAGGTGAGGGTTTTTGCGTGGAAAAAGCAGCTGTTCTGGCTGCATTGGCTCGCGCCGTTGGCATCCCCGCCCGCCTACACTTCGCCGACATTCGAAACTATCTTGTCTCCGAGAGATTACGCGAGGTCATGGGAACAAATCTGTTCAGTTACCACGGCTACACTGAACTATACATCGGAGGGAAATGGATTAAGGCCACACCCGCTTTCGACTTAAAAATGTGCCAGGCCAACAGAATCATTCCGGTGGACTTCGATGGTAAAAACGACGCCATATTCCACTCTCACAACCTGGATGACAAATTGCACATCGAATATGTCGCAGACCACGGATGCCGTGTGGATGTCCCGGTAGACGAGATAATCGCTGCCTGGAATAAACACTACGGGATAGCAGCCCAGGAACGGCTGAATCGCTTTATCGAGACAGAAAAGAGCAAAAATCACAGACAACAAAATTGACTCCAAGAGTTCAAGGAAATGGAACGTTATCCACTGATTGAAGAAATCCATACTCCCTTAACCGCCCCGGAAGTTTTCCAGCTAGTCCACAGCCAGCTTAACACCTTTTTCCTAGATAGCGGCATGGACCCTAAAAGGCTGGGCAGATACTCCTTTATTGGAACCGACCCATTTTTAGTGATGAATAGCCGGGGTAACCAGGTCAAGCTTATAAGACAAGGCAAGCAAGAAAACAAAGAGGGCAACCCGTTCGATTTTCTTGGCAATCTATTGGAGACATATCGTCTGGACTCCCCTCCCTCGCCAGTTCCCTTCTGGGGAGGTGCAGTGGGCTATTTCAGCTACGACCTGTGCCATTTTATCGAACGCCTTCCAACCACAGCCATAGATGATCTGAAGCTGCCGGAAAGCTATTTCGGCTTCTACGATACCGTGATTGCCTTCGACAACCTAGAAAACAAGACTTACATAGCCTCCACAGGCTTTCCCGAAATTGATGAAAACAAAAGACTTAAAAGAGCCAAACTGCGCCTTGAGGAAATGAAGAGTCGCCTATCTTCCCCCTCTCCCCACACTACAGCAGCGGACTCAGAGAACGCCAAGAAAACGACTGAAGCTGTACTCAAAGCCAATTTCACTCCTGAAGGCTATATGGAGGCTGTTGACAGGGTCAGGGAATATATCGCCGCCGGTGACGTTTTTCAGGTCAATATCTCCCAGCGCTTCGAAACCGAATTGAACATTACACCTTATGAATTATACCGCCGCCTGCGACGAATTAACCCGGCCCCATTTGCCAGCTATCTCAACTTCGATGGCATAACCGTTGTCAGCGCCTCGCCGGAGAGATTCCTCCGCGTAGATGGTGACTGGGTAGAGACAAGGCCCATAAAAGGCACCAGACCAAGAGGTAAAAGCGAAGCTGAAGACGCCATGCTGGCCCAAGAACTACTCGATAGCATTAAAGACCGGGCCGAGAACGTGATGATTGTTGACCTGGAAAGAAATGACCTGGGCAGAGTCTGCCAGTACGGCACAGTGAAGGTAACCGAGCTGGCTATACTGGAGACCTTTCCTACCGTCTTTCATTTGACTTCCACCGTTATAGGCAAACTACGTCCGGATAAAAACCGCATCGACTTACTCAAAGCTTCATTCCCCGGCGGCTCCATCACCGGCGCTCCCAAAGTGCGTGCTATGGAGATTATCGATGAACTCGAGCCGACAAGGAGAAGCGTCTACACCGGCGCCATCGGCTATTTGGGCTTCGGCTATAACCTGGACCTCAACATAGTCATCCGCACCTTTATAATCAAGGGCAACAAAGCTTACTTCCAGGTCGGCGGTGGCATCATCTATGATTCCAACGCCGAGGCAGAATTTCAGGAGACTCTGGATAAAGCCAAGGCGCTGATTCAGGCGCTCCGGCTGGCACCCAGGGTAGCCGTGGAGACCAAATGATACTTGTCATCGATAATTACGACTCTTTCGTCTACAACCTGGCTCAATATCTGGGCGAACTGGGGTGGGAGCCACAGGTCTATCGCAACGACCAGATAACCTTAGCTGAAATCGAGGCACTTTCTCCCAGTCACATAGTCATTTCCCCGGGACCGTGTACCCCGCTGGAGGCTGGTATTTCCAACGAGGTGATACTTCACTTTGGTGGCAAAATCCCCATCTTGGGCGTCTGCCTTGGACACCAGTGCATAGGCTATGCATATGGCGGCATCGTGGGACGAGCCTCAGCACCAACCCACGGCAAGACCTCTCTTATCTATCATGATGGCCAGGCTATCTACGAGGACATAGAGAACCCCTTCCCGGCAGCTCGCTATCACTCATTAATTATCAAACCGGAGGCGCTGCCCTCCTGCCTCAAGGTCACCGCCCGAACCCAGGAAGGAGACATAATGGGGCTAAGGCACAAAGACTATGTGGTCGAAGGAGCCCAGATACATCCCGAATCCATACTCACCGAAGCAGGACATGACCTGCTGGCTAACTTCCTCCGTTATACCCAGCCAGTATGGCACTAGATTACACAGATGGAAGAAATAGTTTATCTAAACGGCGACCTGATTCCCCGCTCCCAGGCTAAGACATCGCCCTTCGACCATGGTTTACTCTATGGCTATGGCGCCTTTGAGACAATGCGCTCCTACGGCGGCACAATCTTTCGCCTTGACCACCATCTGGCAAGACTACAACATGCGGCCGAGACGCTGAATATAGCCACCAAGCTGACTGCTTTCGACCTGAAAAAAGCCTGCCCTGACCTCTTAAAAGCCAATAATCTCACCGATGCCCGAGTCAGGCTCACCGTAACCGCCGGTGAAGGTGATATGGTCCCCAATCCCGATACCTGCAAAGACATCACCGTATTCATCGCCGCTAAAAAGTTTGTACCCCAAACACCGGAAACCTACCAGCGAGGCTATTCGGCAATACTATCATCCAATCGGAGAAACAGCCAGTCGCCGCTCTCCAAGCTCAAGTCCACCTCTTATCTGGAAAACTTCCTGGCCCGGCAGGAAGCCAGGGTAGCCGGTGTCAATGAAGTAGTGCTGCTTAACGAAAAAGGCTTTGTCGCTGAAGGCAGTGCCACCAACATCTTCTTAGTTAGCCAGGAGATGCTGATCACACCCCCTTTAGAAAGCGGCGTCCTGCCCGGAATTACCCGCGAGGCTGTTCTGGAGCTGGCTCAAAAGATGGGCATCATACCGCTGGTGAGGCAGGTGGAGCTGAGTGAACTGCACAAAGCTGACGAGGCTTTCTTAACCAGCTCCACAATTGAAATCATGCCCCTGACCCGGCTGGACAATAAGCCCATCGGCTCAGGCAAACCAGGACTATTAACCCAACGCCTTATGTCAAGTTATAAGGAACTGGTTGCCAAAGAAATTCAATTACGTTACTCATAGAATAGAGGTGAAAGCTTCCTTCGCGGCACTGATAGTATACTTAATGTCTCTTTGGGTGTGAGCTAGGGAGACAAAGGCAGCTTCGAACTGGGAGGGCGGCAAATATACCCCCTGAGACAGCATCTGGTGGAAGAATTTGGCGTAGAGACTGGTGTCTGCCTTTGCGGCGGTTTGATAGTCCGTGACCGGGTCTTTGGTGAAAAAGATGGTGAACATCGAGCCGATTCGAGGCAACTGGCTATCCACACCAGTTTTAACTGCCGCTTCAATAATGCCCTTCTCCAGAAGAGAGGCTTTTCTCTCAAGCTCATCATAGGTGCCTGATTCCTTCAAAATCGCAATGGTTTCGATGCCGGCAGTCATGGCTAACGGATTACCGGCAAGTGTCCCCGCCTGATAAACTTCCCCCGATGGTGCCACTATCTGCATAATTTCTCTTCGACCGCCATAGGCTCCTACAGGGAAGCCGCCACCTATAATCTTCCCCAGACAGGTCAGGTCAGGAGTTATGCCATATAGCTGCTGGGCGCCACCGTAGGACACCCGGAAGCCGGTTATTACTTCATCAAAGATTAGCAGCGCTCCGTTTTTGCTGGTCAGGTCACGAAGACATTCCAGAAATCCGGGGTGGGGCAGCACCACACCCATGTTGCCGGCAATCGGCTCAACTATCACGGCAGCGATGTCAGAAGCAAAGTCCTTGAAAATCTGCTCTACCGCCTCCATGTTGTTATAAGGGACAACCAGAGTATCGGAGGTTAAGGCTGCCAGCACGCCGGGAGAGCTTGGTATGCCCAGAGTTGCCATTCCTGAGCCCGCCTTAGCCAGCAGGCCGTCCGAATGACCATGATAGCAGCCGGCAAACTTCACCACCTTGCTTCTGCCGGTAAAGGCTCTAGCCAGCCTGATGGCGCTCATGGTAGCTTCCGTGCCCGAGTTAACGAATCGCATCATCTGGATGGAAGGCATAGCTTGGCAGATTAACTTTGCCAGCGTCGTTTCCAGTTCAGTGGGAGCTCCAAAGCTCGAGCCACGTTCCAACGCCTTCTTGACGGCTTTCACAACACGGGGAGGAGCATGCCCCAGTATTAGTGGTCCCCAAGAGCCAACGTAATCTATGTATTCATTGCCATCCTCATCGTACAGCCTGGAGCCCTGACCTCGCTTAATGAAGAGCGGTATACCACCGACTGCCTTGAAGGCGCGCACCGGGCTATCCACACCCCCTGGCAGATAACGCTGGGCTTGTTCAAACAGCTGCTCTGAGCGATTAGGTTTTTTCATAGTTTCCAATCTTAGTCTAACACCCCTTTAGAAGACCACGAGATTGCCACACTTGGCTCGCAATGACAGGAAAATTATAGCCAGCGGGCTGCTTCTTTGGCATAGTAGGTTATGATGACATCAGCCCCGGCTCTCTTAATTGCGGTGAGCATTTCCAATACTATACCTTCCTCATCCAGCCAGCCCTGTTGGGCGGCTGCCTTCACCATAGCATACTCGCCGCTGACGCTGTATGCAGCCAACGGGTGATTATAAGTGTCACGCACCTTGTGTATTACATCGAGATAAGGCAAGGCGGGCTTGACCATGACAATGTCCGCCCCCTCAGCTATGTCCTGTTCCACTTCACGTAGAGCTTCACGCCAGTTGGGCGGGTCCATCTGGTAAGAGCGGCGGT
>CP070642.1:800360-803019 GCA_020354105.1 Chloroflexota bacterium
TATTTCCGGGTTATACTGGTATAACGGTTCAACACAAACGGGGACCCCGTCCGGTCCCCACAATATATTGCCCACGGCATCTATCCTTTGAGCGTAAATATCCGAATCACAGTAGCCGGATTTACCGTCCCCCCAGGGTAGGGTGTAAACGTACGCGATTATGGCTCGACCTGAGCCATCGCCTATCAGCCGAGCTTCTCCGCCTCGGATACCACATACTTCCACACCGCCCGTTTGCCATAATATGTTCCCCCCAGAATCTACCCTCTGAGCGGAAATATTGCCGACACCGTAGCTAACGACGATGACGCCGCCTAAGCTATCACTGGCGATGTCAGACAAACCCAGGTCTAATGACACTCCGTCTTCGCCCCAGGGGAGATTGCCTTCGGCATCTACCTTCAGAACGGAGGCGCTATAAGCAATGATGACTCCTCCCGACCCATCAGGTATTGCCTGGTCAACGCCTGGTATGTCCCTTTGCCATTCAACATTCCCTTCAGAATCAATCTTGGCAACATAAGGTTGTGAGTGGTAGGGTGGTTCTGGAAGCGGCTCCCTCCACATAACAAAGGCGCCTCCTGAGCCATCGCTTATTGCGTATAAGTCACATGCCCGATAGAAAGTGGCATTACCACTGGCAATCAATATGCCCCTTTCACCCCAGAGAAAGTCTCCCTCAGGACTTATTTTTTGAGCGTAAAATTCAACATGAGAGCCAGCGTCGGACATGCGCCAAGTTTGATAGAAAGCTATAGCGCCACCCGAATTATCGCCGGTTATGGCAGCCGGGGGGATAGGTGATCCCATCTCACCGTCACCACAACTTATACTAAGCAAGATTACTGCAACCAACGCCGAGATAACAACCCTGCGCCCCATTGTTTCCTCCGACAAGAGCCAGCATCACCCATATATTATTATATAGAGGGCAGGCACTATTATCAAACCTTGAAGTGCCTGCCCCGTTAAGTCACCCGCCTATTTCTAGTCCTTGATAGTAATGTACCAAGGGAAGAGACCTAGAATACCATAGTTAAGGTAGAGCCAGTCAGATTGTGAGTATGAGTCAGTGCATATTAGTACGCGATCATAGCCGTGCCATCCGTCGTAGTAACCTTTGATGGCAACATAATGGGCTTTTGGGGGAGGAAAGTCTGGATTCCCCCCTATATCGTCGTAGAATCTGTATGCACGCAACGCTGTTGGCCAACCGGAGTCTATGTAACTCTTTATATTCGGGTAATAGTTACTCGGCCACTTCACAGTCACATGACTAAAGTTATAGTAACCATGATTTTTGGTCATCTGAACAAACCCTGGGCCATAGTTAGTCGTGCTTGTACCGCCAGTACTGCAGCTAGTGCTCATCTCATCAAAGAGCTCCAAATACATTGGACATTTGTTTGGGTAAGCCTCCGGTAACCCGGTGTACTGCGGGCTGTGGTAGTATTTGTAGTACGCACCGATTGATGTTCCTGAGGAAGGACCACACCAGCACTTATATTCGGGATTACAATCAGCACAGTATTTATAACACCAATGAAACATCAATAGACAGTTGGAGCTACGAGACTGAGCGGTTGGATTAGAATCCGCTAATTCCTCAAGTTTCGCCTGCTCCGCCGCTTCTTTATCAGCTTTATACTCTTCCGGCGAGGGCATAGCGACTATGTCTGTCAAATTCGATACCCGAACAGCAACGTCAAATTTGAGATCGACTGCTACTTCTTGGCCATCAGCCTGGTAAACGGCAAAAATATTGTCAAAGCCTAAATACAGTAAGCGAGCTGGCCTACCAACGCTCGCCACGTCGAGCCCAAGATCTCTTTTCAGGGTGGATTTGACCTCATCGGCGCTGGGAATAGAAGGTGGCGGAACGTCGGCAGCCTCGAACATGGGATAACCATAGTCTGAACTACCAACGGTAATGTATCCGACAACTTCGCCATCATTCTCAATGGCGAACATGTAGGCATTCGGTTTTCCCTTCAGGTCGTAATAAACCTGCGGTGCCGTTAGCTGAGCGCCAATCCATTCCAGAGGCTCCTTGGTGACTGCAACCGTGCTATCCAGCCAAGACTGCCCTGCCTCCTGGGCTAGATTGACTTCCTTCTTGCCTCCGGCAGCAAGAGTTACACTTGTCACTGATAGTGCTAACGTCAATATAACAGCTAAAACTATTATTAGTGTCTTTCTCACGTTTGCCTCCTCCAAAATAATTTGCTACGGGCAATTTAAAAAGGTTTTCCCTGGCGACTTACGGACTATCTCGGATATTCACAGCTACCCCTCCTTTTTGCTATTTTTTGTTTCAGACGTCCTATTTATAATTCGTGTTAAAGTTACTCGTGCTAAAGCCATTCATACTAAAGCCATTCGTGCTAAAATCTTTAACTTAAGAGTAACACTTCCCCGAATAAAAGTCAATACCTTTTAATTCCATTGCCGGTTTTTTTATCAATAATTTAACTTAAAATTCGATTTAGCAAATTTTTAAATGGACCCTGATTGAGATAACGCAGAGCTGCGCAGGGTAGGAGAAAGTTATTATTATGTCATATTAATTGTTATAATAGAAGCAACACAAACGAGTAAAGGTTCCACGAAAACAATTAGGAGAAGACAAATATGCTGAAAGAGTTGGAATTAAGAAATA
>CP070642.1:803119-805893 GCA_020354105.1 Chloroflexota bacterium
ATCAAGACCTTAGCCTCAGTCAATGTGGTGAATAATTCCCGGTTCAGCACTTCATCCCGCAGCTTTCCGTTGAATGATTCCATGTAGCCATTCTCCCAGGGACTCCCGCGCTCAATGAGGAGCGTCTTAACTCCTATCTTAACTAGCCACCTGCGTATCTCTCTAGCCGTGAATTCAGGCACGTTGTCGGAGCGAATATGTTCAGGGATTCCTTTTAGTACCAAGAGCTGGAACAGCTGGTCAATGACATCCAGGGATGTGATGCTTGAGACCAAATAGCTCTCAAGCATTCAGAGCAAGGCGGAATTCTTAGTCAATTCGAAGATCGACCATTGGTTTCCAGACAAAGTGACATTTCCTGATGACACGACTAAATAGGCTCGTTTTTCGCAAACTTGGTCGTTGAACTTTATAGCGAATTGTGCAACTAAGATAACAATCGCTTGAATTGTGGCCTCATTGCACCAAAGTCTGTTTTGTTCAATTTGGTTGATAATCGTTCCTTTTTAGTACCACACAATATGACGCTAAGTTTCTAATTGCACAATCGCCCATTTTGTAAAATTAGAGGAAGCAATTGCATCCTTTTCTGCCCATAGTGTGGTGGAGACGTTGATAAAGAGAAAAAAACCTCTATTTCCACTATAAGTAATTGACAAATTGGCATTATGAGGTTATTCTAGTTATAGATGCGGATTAACGCATATAAAGAGCACATTCATGAGATATCTCGTAAAATCATTTAAGGCGCTATCGGACGAAACAAGGCTCCGCATATTAAACATTCTTCTGGAGCGGGAATGCTGCGTCTGTGAGGTGATGCAGGCGCTTGATATCTCCCAGACCAGGGCTTCCCGTAACCTCAGTGCCCTGTATGATGCCGGCTTTCTCAAACTGAGGAAAGATGGCTTGTGGTCCATCTACTCAATAGACAGGGAAGGGATGAAGAAATATCTTCCCGACCTGGTGGAAGCCGTAGCCAAAGAACTTGAGGGTAACAAGCTGGCGAGGCAGGATCGGGAGCGATTGAAGAAAGCCGAGAGAGTAGGGCCGGGTTGTGTTGAGAGGATACGCAATATTGCACCGGCCGCATAATTTTTTTAATGATTATATGCGTTAATGCGCAATATGGGAGATATTTGCAGTGTCAATTTTAATTGAGGTTCTGTTCGGCGGGCTCAATGCTTTGCGAGATTATATCGCTCTCCATGTTCTTACCTGTTTGATACCTGCTTTTCTCCTAGCAGGTGGAATCGTTACCTTTGTCAGAAAAGAGGTAATCATCGGCTACCTCGGCGCCGCGGCGCGCAAGATGTCTTCCTTCGGCATCGCTGCTGGCGGCAGCTTCTTCGTCGCCGCCTGCTCCTGTACGGTAATCCCCGTGTCCAGCGGTATATATCACGGTGGTGCCGGCGTCGGCGCTGCTTTCATACTGCTCTGGGTAGCACCGGCGGCCAATATCCTGGCTCTCATCTATACCGGACAGATTATTGGTACAGATATGGTCATTGCCCGATTGATAAGCGTCCTGCTCATGTCTTTCCTAGTGGGCATCGTGATGGTCTCAGCCTTTTACAGGGAAGAAAGAAACCGCGTTTCCACCATAAGGATGAGCGGTGGACCTTTGATGAACCGCCAGAGCATCATATTGCTCCTTATGCTGGTGGGCTGGCTGCTGGCGCCAAACTACATTGTGACCCACGGCCCATACTGGCATAAGATCGTGGTTTGGGTAGTCGGACTGGTAATCGTAACCTTCTACTCTTTGAAGGTCATCGGCAGAGGTAAGATTAAGGACTGGCTCAAGGAGACATGGTGGTTTGTGCGCATTATTTTCCCGATGTTGTTGGCCGGCGTCTTTATCGTGGGCATCATCGGAGCTCTTCTGCCCCAGGAGTGGATTAAGCCCCTGGTCGGAGGTGTCGGGCTCCGCCAGTCATTTATTGCCACCATGTTCGGCGCCATCACCTACTTCGCTACCATGACTGAAGCTCCCTTCGTAGATACGCTTATGAACCTGGGGATGGGAAAGGGACCTGCTTTAGCTCTGCTTCTTACCGGTCCGGGCCTTAGCCTGCCTAACTGGCTGGCAATCGCCAGGGTTTTCGGGGTGAAAAAAGCGCTGGTCTATGTCCCTACCATTATTGTGCTGGGGACATTAGTGGGCTGGGTGGCGGGCTACATATTAGATTAATCAAAGTAGTGAATATTATTATAAGGAGGTGAATGGGATGATGATTGAGGTTTGTGGGCCTGGTTGTCCGCGGTGCCACCAGACCAAGGAAAACGTGATAAAGGCACTGAAAGAGTTAGGCTTGAAAGAGGAGGAGGATGCCCTGGTCGGTGAGGTGAAAGACCCGAAGATGATATCGGCACGGGGCGTGATGTTTACCCCGGCGGTAATCATCGACGGCGTTAAAGTATGCGAGGGCAGAATACCCGAGGCCAAAGAGGTTTTCGGCTGGCTGCAGGAGCGGAAGTAAGTCATCCACGCCCGAATTGAATTAGCTTTACGATTTCTGATAACCATCGTGTTGTTATCTAAAAACGTAGCCAGATTGACTTGCCACAAGCCAATTTCGGCCTCAGCAAAGCAATACAGAAATGGGGGAAGTCCAATGTTGATAGAAGAGCTCAAGCCGGAAATAATCTGGGAAACCAGCTGCTGTGCCCAGTGGCGCAGCGCGGTGGCCAAACTCAACTGCGATATTGGTGAAAAGCTGCCTCAACTGGCTGGGAAGATAGACAATGCTGTGTATGAATCCGTTCAAAAA
>CP070642.1:805993-813179 GCA_020354105.1 Chloroflexota bacterium
AAAAGTATTGACAAATCCATATAAAGGCACTATTATACTCGTATAATCACAAAGGGAGGCAATACAACATGCAAGAGCTGCTTACTCCTCAAGAACTGGCGAGGTATCTTAAGCTAAATCATACAACTGTAATACGAAAGGCCAATAAGGGCGAGATACCGGCGATTAAAATCGGCAAGCAGTTCCGGTTTGACCGAAACCAGGTTGATAAATGGCTATTCCAGCAAACAGTAGGCAGGCCAGTCCACATACTGGTTGTTGATGACGAACCCCCCATCTGTAATCTCTTCAGAGATAGCCTCGAAAAAAACGGCTATCATGTAACGACAATGGTAAGCAGCCTTGAGGCGCTTGAGGTTGTCGCCAGGCAGCACTTTGATTTAATTTTCCTTGACCTGGCAATGCCACAACTCGATGGCAGCGAGCTTTTCCGCCGCATTCGCGACATAGACAAGCAGGTGCCTATAGCCATTATAACCGGCTATCCTGACAGCGAATTACTCAATAAAGCCAAAGAGCACGGTCCCTTTATGATAATGATTAAACCCTTTACTGATAATGAGATACTACAGGCTGTTCATACTTTCAGCCAGCAACCACTGAGTAACAATAAGAAAGCCGGCAATGGGCAATAGGGGGTTAAGCATGATTTCATGCAAGGAGAGGAATGTACTGATTGTGGATGATGAGCCAACCATTCGCACTATCTTGGCCAGAATTCTATCAGGTAAAGGGCACCAAACACATACTGTGCCCAATGGTAAAGCTGCTTTAACTGAGCTGGCTAAAAACGTCTATGACCTCCTCATAGTTGACCTCAAGATGTTCGGGCTGAGCGGGAGAAAACTCTACGAGACCTTGAACGAGAAAAACCCAGACGCGGCTAGTAAAGTTATATTTATCACCGGCGATACAATGACTGAGGAAACCAACGACTTCCTTGTCTCATCGGGAAGACCGTATTTAGCCAAGCCCTTCAGTCCAAATGACATCATAGATATAGTTGAAAAGGAGTTTGCAGCACAATGACTACCGACAGTAAAAACAAGGCTAAAATCTTAATCGCGGATGATGAGATACGCGTAAGAGAAATTCTTTCCCGTAAGCTGACCGATAATGGCTACCACTGCCTTACCGTCCCTGATGGCAATAGCGCTTTGAAGATCTTGAAAGCCGAACCGGTTGACCTTGTTTTATTGGACATTATGATGCCAGGCAAATCTGGGTCTGAGGTATTGCAGGAAATCAAGCTTAGATATCCGGACACGGCCGTCATCATGATAACTGCCATAGCTGATGTCCAGACAGCGATAGGGCTGATGAAGATGGGAGCCTATGACTATATCATTAAGCCAGTTGAGCTAAATGTGCTCTCACTCAGTCTGGACAGAGCCCTGGAGAAAAGAGAGCTTATAATTGAAAACAGGGACTACCAGCTCAATTTGGAACAAAGGGTTGAGGAACAGACTAAGAAAATACGGCAGTCGTTTCTCAATTCTACCACCTCCTTAGCTTACGCTCTGGAAGCCAAAGACAAATACACTCATGGTCATTCAGAGAGGGTGACAGAAATAGCCGTAACTGTAGCTCGAGAACTGGATATCCCGAAAGCTATGCTCGAGAAGATAAGGCTAGCCGGGTTGCTCCACGATGTCGGCAAGATAGGAGTGAGCGAATCAATCTTAAACAAGCCGGGCAAGCTCACCAGCGAGGAGTTCGAACTGGTAAAGTCTCACTGCGAAGTAGGAGAACGGATATTAAGCCCTATAGTAGAAGATAAGGAAATCCTTGAGATGGTCAGGCATCATCATGAGCGCTATGATGGCGACTGATATCCAGATAGGCTATCAAGCAAACAGATAACACAAGACACTGATAACTTGGCAGCTGCTGAGACCTACAATAATATATTGTCACAAGGATCCATGGCTTTAGCTGTAGCCGATGCTTACGATGCTATGACCTCAGACCGCCCTTATCGGCCTGCAATGTCAAGTGAAGATGCCTGTTCCGAATTAGACAGAGGCAAAGAGAAACAATTTGACCCGGCTACAGTCGATGCTTTCTTAAGTCTGCTCAAGAAAAACAGAAAAACCATGAGGTTTATGCCCAAATTCAAAAGGTTGGAGAGAGAGAAGACCCTATTCTAAACACACGTATGGACAAATCCGCCAAATCGCTATGTGGAGCAGATATGACGCCAGGCGAGATGTATTTAGAGAGGGAATGTGGAGATGAAAGGTAACATCAAAATAGCTGAAGAGCAGCAGGCACAGGGACAAACCCAGTTCCTGGCTGACCTGATAGAGCATATCGCACAACCTATGATTATAGCCTCAGCAGACAAGCACCTATATCTGTGGAACAAGGCTTTCTCAAAACTCACAGGCTACACCAACAAAGAGCTGCGCGACCCAATCATAAGTGCCGGACTAACAGCTCCCGAGTGGCACGAAGGCGAAACCAAAGCACTTGAAAAACTGCGACGCACAGGTCAAACCCAGACCTTCCAAAAGGAATATATCCGCAAAGACGGCTCACGCGTTCCGGTAGAAGTGCTGGTCTATCAGGTTACCAGTGATGTAGGCAAGGTGAAATATTACGTTGGACTAATCACCGACATCACAGACCGCAAGCAACTGGAAGAGGCACTGGCAAAATCGGAGAAGCACTACCGCACTCTAGTTGAGAACGCTATTGAGGGTATTGTGGTAACTCAGGACAAAGAAATAAAGTTCGTAAATCCCATTGTTTCTGTTGCCACTGGATACTCAGCGGAAGAACTGCAATCTATGTCACTTAAAGACCTCGTTCATCCAGATGATGAAAAAGCCGTTATAGAATCGCTTAGCAAAGCATCTGTTCCTGGCACTTTACGCACCATGCCTCCCTTCAGAATCCATACAAAAGGGGGCGAAAGTCGTTGGATTGAAGCCGCTATTGTCTCCATTATCTGGGATGATAAGGCTGCAAACCTGAATCTGCTCAGGGACATCACTGAGCGCAAGAGACTAGAAGAACATATGGGGCAGGAAAGCAGGCTCATTATAGATTCTGCACCAATAATAATTTTCTATAAAGATGAAAAGGGAAGATTTGTTCGTGTAAATAAGGCGTTTGCTGAAGCGCTTCAAATGTCTGAACAGGAATTTCTAGGAAAAACAGTTTTTGACCTGTATTCGACTGAGATTGCACAATCCATGACAGACGACGACCAGGAAGTTCTGAAATCAGGACAACCCAAACTCAATATAATAGAGCAATATGAATCGGCAAGCGGCACAAGATGGGTACGGACAGATAAGATTCCTATTTTTGACAAGGCTGGTAATCCAGCTGGCCTGGTAGGCTTTGCACAGGACATCACCGAGCAAAAGGGGGTTGAGGATACACTAAGACAGTCAGAGGAGAGATACCGGACTATACTTGAGGATATGAAAGAAGGCTATTGGGAGGTAGACATTGCCGGCAATTATACTTCTTTCAATGATGCAGTATGTCGCTTGCTGGGCTATTCCAAAAAAGAGCTGACCGGGATGAATTATCGGACTAATACCAAAGCTGAAGACATAGAAAAAGTATACAGGGCGTTTAATAAAGTTTATCGAACAGGCGAATCAATCACAAACATGCACTACGAAGTTATTCGAAAGGATGGAAGTAACAGATTTGCCGAAACATCCGTCTTTCCAATGCGAAACGAAAAAGGAGATATAATCGGCTTCCGGGGTGTAAGCCACGATGTTACTGATCGCCTGCAGATTGAAGAGGCTTTAAAGAAATCGGAGGAGAAATACCGCACTATTCTGGAGGAGATGGAGGAAGCCTACTACGAGGATGACCTCGCCGGCAATTTCACCTTTGTCAACGATGCGCTGTGCCAACAGCTGGGCTATTCCAGGGAAGAGTTGGTAGGTATGAACTACCGCGCTTACACTCCTCCAGAGGACATAGAAAGGGTATTTAAGGCTTACAATGAGGTGTATCGTACAGGCAAGCCAATAGCCTTGTTCCATAATAGAGAGGTTAGAAAAGATGGAAGTAGAATAGTTGCCGAAATCTCTATCATTCCTATACGAGATGAGAAGGGAGAGATAATCGGCTTCCGCGGAGTCGGACGAGATATTACCAAACGCCTGCAGACGGAAGAGGCATTAAGGCAGTCAGAAGAGAAATACCGAACCATTCTGCAGGGTATGGAAGAATCCTACTACGAGGTAGACCAAGCCGGCAATTTCACGTTCTTCAATGATGCAATATGCAGGCAGTTGGGCTATTCCAGAGAAGAGTTAATGGGGATGAACTATAAGGCTTACACTCCGCCTGAGAAAGTTAAAGAGGTATTCCAGACCTACAATCTGGTATTCCGTACGGGTGAGCCAAGCAAAATGTTTGATATGGAACAGATTAGAAAGGACGGAACACGAATAACTATCCAGAACTCTATCTTTCCTCTACGTAATGAAAAGGGTGAGATAACTGGCTTCCGGGGTGTTGGTCGGGATATCACCGAACGCAAGCAGATGTTGGAGGCATTGAGGCAATCAGAGGAGAGATACAGGACTATTTTGGAGGAGACAAAAGAAGCCTACTATGAAATGGACCTTCGTGGAAATTTCACATTTTTCAACGATGCATTGTGTCAACACCTCGGTTATTCAAGAGAAGAGCTAACCGGTATGAACTATAAAGTTTACGTGCCTCCTGAAAAGACCAAGGATGCATTTGAGCAGTATAATCATGTATATCGTACCGGCGAAACTACTGAATTGATTGATATAGTTCAGATTAAGAAGGATAAGACGCGAATATCCATTGAGTGCTCGGTCTCTCCAATAAGAAATGAGAGCAATGAAATAACCGGTTTTCGCGGGATTATGCGTGATATCACAAAACGCAAAGAGTCTGAAGAAGCCCTCAGACGATCGGAGGAAAGATATCGAACCGTAATGGACGAGATGGACGAGGGCTATTATGAGACCGATCTGGAAGGCAACTATACTTTCTTCAATGACGTTATATGCAAGAAATTCGGCTATTCCAGAGAAGAACTGACGGGCATGAACTACACGATTCACACAAAGCCTGAAGATGTAAAAACAATATCTGATGCCTATACCGAAGTGTATAGAACGGGCAAGCCGCTTAAATGGATTGCCCCACCACAGATCAGGAAGGACGGAACTATCGTGCTGGCCGAGGACTCGGTTTCTGCGTTACGGAACGAGGAGGGAGAGATCATCGGATTCCGTGGTATCAGCCGTGACATCACCGAGCGCAAACGTATAGAGGAAGCTTTAAGAAAGTCGGAGGAGAGATACCGAACTATTCTGGAAGATATGAGGGAGTCCTACTTTGAGGTGGACCTCGCCGGCAACTACACCTTTTTCAATGATGCGCTGTGTCGCCACTTGGGCTACTCCAGAGAAGAATTGATGGGGCTGAACTACCGGTCTTACGTGCCCGCTGAGAAGGTCAAGGAAACATTTGAGATCTACAATAGAATATATCGTACAGGTGAGCCAGCCGAGATGTTCGATATAGTACAGGTTAGAAAAGATGGAAGCCAAGTAATCGTTGAATGCTCTGCCTCAGCCATGAGAAATGATAAGGGCGAGATAATCGGTTTTAGGGGAGTTCTCCGAGACGTCAGCGAGCGCAAACGAGCGGAGGAGGAAAGGAGACAATTGGAGCAGAAGGCTCAGCTTGCCAGTCGCCTGGCTTCCGTAGGCGAGCTGGCTTCAGGCGTCGCCCATGAGATAAATAATCCACTGACCGGTGTTATCGGCTATGCTCACCTGCTATTAGCCAGAGAAGATATTCCCAAGGATATTGTACGCGATGTGGAGATTATCAATGAGGGCGCCCAGCGGGTATCCAATATCGTTAAGAAACTACTTGCCTTCGCCCGTCAGACCAAGCCGGAGCAAAGATACGTCAACGTTAACGAGCTTATACGTAACACACTGGACCTGCAAGCCTATGCCCTGGCAGCTAACAACATAAAGGTTAACCTACAACTTGAGCGTGACTTGCCCATGACCATTGCCGACCCTGGCCAGCTCCAGCAGGTATTTCTCAACTTGATCATGAACGCCGAGGAAGCAATTAAATCAGCCCGTGACAAGGGCAAGCTGGTAATTAAGACAGAACATACAGATAACACAATCCGTATATCATTTAAAGACAATGGCTTGGGCATACCTGAGGAGGACCTGGCACATATATTCGACCCCTTCTTTACCACCAGAGAGGTAGGCCAGGGAACAGGGCTTGGCTTGAGCGTTTGCCACGGTATAGTAACCGAACACAAAGGTAGGATATGGGCTGAAAACGAGCCCGGCAAAGGGGCTATCTTTATCGTTGAATTACCCACAGTCATCGAAGACAAGCAACCGGAGATACCTGAGCCCGTAATAATAGAAGAGCCTAAGAAAGTGGCTAAAGCTAAGATATTGGTAGTAGATGATGAGCCAGTGATACGGCAGCTAGTAAGTCAGGTATTGACCGACGAAGGGCATATGGTGGAAACTGCAGACAACGCCGCTGATGCTTTAGAGCTGGTTAAGAGCAAGAGGTACCGTCTCATCCTGCTCGATATCAAGATGCCGGGCATGAGCGGAGTCGAACTGTACAAGCAATTTCAAAAAATAGCTCCGTCCCTAACTAAGCGAGTTGTCTTCATCACCGGCGACGTCATGGGCAAACGTACTATGTCTTTTCTCGATAAGACAAAGGCACAATGCTTAATGAAGCCGTTTGATGCCAAGCAGCTTAAAGCAGAGATGAAGCGCATATTAGCCAGAAGATGACCTCCCAAATTCACCTTCATTCAATCTCACGTGGCAATTATTTTCACGATTTCACTCAGACTGCCACGTTGCTAAGATTCCTCGCAGTAACAGGATAAAAACAGTCCCTGAAGTACCGAAAATAGCCTAAAATCAAGGTTTGGAAGTATAATAACCATGTCATGATTTCGATTTCAAGGCTGCTATGCGGTGCCGTAGGACCAGGTGACAGCCTTCGCTACGGCATAGGACATAAAGCTGCTGACAAACAACCACCCATCATCGTCTGGAACTGCACCAGAAAATGCAATCTTCATTGTGTGCATTGCTATTCGCACTCGCAGTGGAAAGACTACGAGAACGAGTTGACCACGGAAGAGGGCAAGAAACTCATC
>CP070642.1:813279-816217 GCA_020354105.1 Chloroflexota bacterium
CTCAATGTTCCGGGCGTCAGGGTGATGGAATTGGCCAGGATGGTAACTGACAAGTCATTCTTCAGGTTGGGATTTATTTTCACGATGGCAGGATTAATCCGTCCGGTGATTACGCGGTAGGCCACGACAATGTTGGCCTTGGCCATGGCAAATAAAAAGGCGAACAGGTAAATTATAAAGGTAAACAACCTCCGCGGGTTCAGCATGCGAAGGTCTTTGCCGAGGAACCGATTTCTGAGCAGGGCACCAACTACTATGGCGAGCACTGCCCCGATGATAAGCTCGGAATCGCTCCATAGACCAACGGTGCCGCTACCAATGGTGAGAAGGAGATAAACCGCATAAGCGACAACCGTTGTAATTAGAAACTTCATGCCTTACTGCGTAAACAACCTCTCTACCGAGAGGGATTCCATTTTAATGTTGGTTACCTTGTTGTAATAGCTTAGTTTCCTTAAATCTTTACGTTGACATACAAATGTATGCTATCCGTCGGAAATTGTCAAGACCCCCATTCTTCTCTTGGTACGGAGGCAGAACATCACCTATTCGCCATAGCATCGCTTAGGCTCGTCAAGACGATGACCTTTGCTGGTATGCAAAATTTCTATAGCCTTGTGGCATTGGTTTTAACCTGTTCCAATACCCAAGAATACCATTTTTCCATGCCTTCACCGGTCTTGCAGGAAACTTCGAAAACATTGGCTTTAGGATTTAGTCCTTTAACCGAACGGTGAAAGGCGGTAATATCGAAATCAACATGAGGGAAAAGATCCATTTTATTTATTATTACAACATCGGCATCGACAAAGATCAGGGGATATTTAGTAGGCTTATCGTCACCTTCAGGCAAGCTGGAAATCACCACACGTCTATGTTCTCCCAGGGTAAACTCGGAAGGGCAGATGAGATTGCCTACATTTTCGATCAAAAGTAGGTCTATATCATCTAAAGGCAGGTCCTTTAGAGCCGACTCAATCATGGCAGCTATTAATGAGCAGCTTTCCGGCATGTTTCCGGTATTTATTTGAACTACTGCTGTGGCCTTACTCTGTACTTTCTCAGCATCTACTATTGAGGCAACATCACCTTCAATAATAGCTGTATTCAGATTACCTTTCAACCTCGTCAGTGTTTGCAGGATAAGACTCGTCTTGCCAGCACCTGGAGCTGACATAATATTAATAGCAAATACCCTGTGCTTGTCCAGTAGCTGCTGATTCCGACTAGCTACCGTCTCATTAGCCTCTAAAACGTTCTGTATAATTTCTATTCTTTTCATTCTACTTCCATGCTTTCAATATAGAGTTCGCGCCCCTTGAATATTTCTATGCTCTGCCCCTGGCATTTAGGGCAAGACCATAGAGTATCTTTGGGCTGGAAAATTGTGGAGCAATTTCGACAACATAATTGAGTTGGAACAAGTTCAAAGTGAAGTATTGCTCCTTGAGTGATGGTATCCTTGCTAAGAGAATCGAAATAGAACTGAATGCAATCGGGAACGAATCCTGATAACTCGCCAACTACTAAGTTAATCCGGATGACCTTGTTAGCTTGCGCCTCACCGGCTTTGGTCAAAGCAATGTTAACTATGTTTTCAGTTACTCCAAGTTCATGCATTTGATGAAGAAAGTAGGTTAGTGTATTGTAGATTACTTGACCTGTTATTTTCAATCATACTAATATACTTCTCCTAAAAGACTTGAGATTCTACCTTAGACATACCAGCATATAAAAACCTTACTCATTCATACTTCTACATTCTGCCATTTTCCCCCAGCAAAGCGTCGCCACATAAGGATTGCTCTTACACAATGGTCAAGTACTGCACTTGTCCAAGCCCCTGGGGCACCAAGACCGAACAGGAATACCATTAGTGCACCAACGCCCACACGCATTGTCCACATACTCACGGTATTAAGAATGAACACCCACCGTGTATCGCCAGCCCCTCTCAATCCGCCAGCCAACGTTTGATTGGTAGCCATGCCAGGCATAGCCAAAGCCCAGATTTGAAGTCCCAGAGTGCCAATCTTCAGGACCTCAGGGTCAGTGGTAAATATACCTATCAACTGGCGAGCAAAGATAAAGGTTATCAAACCGAGAGAAACCATTGCCGCTACACAATAACGTTGAGCTAAATAGCCGACTTTCTTGGCTAGTTCAGGTTTTTTTGCTCCTAGAGACTGACCAACCAGTATTGCCGCTGCCATTCCGAAGCCGAAACTGGGCATGAAGGCAAACATTTCTACCCTCATCGCCAAGGCATGTGCTGCGTAAATAGTGGTGCCTAAACTGCTGATGACAATAGTATAGACGTTCATTGCTCCCTGCATCGCCAGTTGGTCCCCCAAGGCAGGCAATCCTACCTTTAGAATACGTTTTGTTTCCGCCCAATTAAAAACCCAAGCAGAGCGTAAATCGTATTTCACTGAGCCCTTTCCTTTAACTAGAATAGGTAGTATTATCAAGGCACCCACGATACTGGCAACGGCTCTGCCGATACCGGCTCCTAAAACCCCGAGTGGTGGCGCAATCCAAAAGCCAGTGATAAGGGCATAGCCGAGACTAACACCCACGATTTCTACGATGATCATTATTATCATTGGCGTTTTAGTGTCCCCCAATGCACGGAGTATTGCAGCACTACAGTAGAGGACAAAGACCGGAATCGTCGCCCAAGCATTGACGCGGATGTAATCTCTGCCCAGTTCTATTACATCCGGGCGAGCCCGAAAGATCCATAGTAGTTGGTCTGCTGAAAACCATAAAATAATGGCGAACAAAATGCCGAGGATAAAGGCTATCAGCATCGATTGCCTTACTATAATGTTCGCCTGTTCAGGTTCTCTGGCACCCACATGACGAGCAACTATTGCTACTACTGCAATAGTAAGACCGTGAAGGAGTATTACCGGCAAGTAGACGATTGTTTCAC
>CP070642.1:816317-821257 GCA_020354105.1 Chloroflexota bacterium
GCTGCCGAGCAGAGAAAAGACCAGTAAGATGGAGAGTACTATTGTTAGCCGGGCTACTTTCATGTTAAAGACCCCCTTGTCTGAAAAAACGAAAAGAGGTGTATGATGCTGTTATAGTGGTGGTGTTTTGAAGACTCTTTGACTGAAGCCATACCTCCCCTTTGTAATCCCGCTTTTAATGCGATTTACCTATGAAAGCGTTGTATTCAGTTTTTAGCTCAAGCTGATGAAGCCCCGTTTTAAGGCGGTAATTACTGCCTGGGTACGGGCGTTGGCATCCAGTTTACGGAGGATGGAGGTTATGTGGTTCTTAATGGTCTGTTCGCTGATATTTAATTCGAGCGCAATCTGCTTGTTGAAATAGCCCTGTGCCATGTAGGTGAGGATTTCGGTTTCTCTTGGTGTCAGGGGGGAAACAAAGGATTCAGCGCCTTTTCCCCAGGAGAAGTCCTGGAATTGCTCCAGTACCTGATGGGCTACCTTAGGTTGTGATAGGAATGTGTCGTTGATGGGGTGTTCGCCCGAGGCGGCTCTACGGATTAACGTCACCAGTTCATTTGAGGAGATGTCACGCCTTACATAGCCAGCTACACGAGATTTAATTGCCTGGAAGAGTTCATCATCATTGGGCTGGGGTGAAAGAAGTATCACTGCTGCACTGGGCAATAACTGTTTGATGGCTTTGGCTAAGTCCACACCTTCATCTTGGCTGGACAGCTGAATATCGAGGAGAACGACGTCCGGGTATAAGTTGCCTATAGCTGAAATCAGCTCGTTATTGGAATCGACCTCTCCGCAGATATCCAGATCGGTCATTTGATTTAGACTAGAGCGCACACCCTGCCGAAATAAGGGCTGCTGATCGGCTATCAACACTCTTATTTTCTGACGTTCTTTAGGCATGAATCACCCCTTCTATTGGTATGTTATGTTCAGTGTAGCAAGACTATACGTAGATGTCAATCGGTTTTTTTCTTGACGCAAAGGGGGTTAATTTATAGAATTGTGTCTGGGACTTACAGCAGAATCTAAAGTGAGAGATTTTTGGAAATGGGGTTAATTGAGGAGATGCTGGCTGGAGATATCTTGTCTTTGGCGCGGCTGATTACTATATTAGAAAGAGATGGTGCTGATGTCCCACAGATAATGAAACAGCTCTATCCTCGTTTAGGTGAGGCTTATTGCATAGGTATAACCGGACCACCGGGGTCAGGCAAGAGCACCGTGGTGGACCGATTGACAGCAGTGATGCGGCAGCGTGGGTTTACAGTAGGTATAATCGCTGCTGATCCCACCAGCCCTTTTACCGGTGGCGCTGTTCTGGGGGATAGGATAAGGATGCAACAACATTACCTTGATGAAGGGGTTTTTATAAGAAGTATGGCGACACGTGGTAGCCATGGTGGACTACCGCGTGCTACTGGTGGTGTAATTAAGCTGATGAGCGCCTTTGGCAAAGACTTTATTTTGGTCGAGACGGTGGGTGTGGGACAGACTGAGCTGGACATAATGCAAAATGTAGATACAGTAGTGGTGGTCTTGGTTCCTGAGGCAGGTGATACTATTCAGACGATGAAGGCAGGCTTGTTTGAGATTGCCGACATCTTTGCGGTAAATAAGGCTGACCGTCCGGGGGCTGATAATCTGGCGACCGAGCTGGAGATGATGATCCGGCTTCGTTCCGACCAAACCCGGTGGCAGGTGCCGGTGATGACCACTGAGGCTATTAATAATGTTGGCATCGAGGAGCTTTACGGACAGATTGAGAAACATCGCCAGGTGTTAGAGGAAACCGGGCGGTTATCGCAGCGGCGCCAGGAACAGCGACGACGAGAATTTCTGGAAATCGTAGAGAGCAGAGTTTCTGAAGAGCTTTTGAAGTTGGTGGAACGAGATAAGGAGTTGGGCCAGCATATGGCTATGGTTGAAACTGGAGAGGTTGACCCTTATTCTGCGGCTGATGAAATTCTGCGGTCGAGGACTTTGCTAGCCAGTTGGTCGCGGCAAATGACTGAGAGGCGCCCCAAGGCTTAGGGTAGGGTGGCAGTGGCTAAAAAGCGTAGCGAATCTATGGTGAAATCTGTGGTTCCCCACCGTCCTGATAGGGATCATGATAACCCTAAAAAACCTACGACTCCGCGGGGCTCACGTAAATATGATGTCATTATTGTTGGTGGGGGCCCGGCAGGTATCTTTGCTGCTTTAGAACTGTGCCATGCAGCAGATGTTAAAGTCCTTCTTCTGGAGCAGGGTAAAGACATCGATGCCCGCACATGTCCCCTTCAGGAATCAGGTGGAAGCTGTGTGTCCTGCTCGCCGTGCCACCTAGTTAGCGGGCTGGGCGGAGCGGGAGCCTTCAGCGATGGTAAATTGACTTTGTCTCCGGCGGTGGGTGGTCGGTTGGGTGAATTGGTGGGTGATGACCGAATTCAGGAGCTTATTGATTATGTGGATAGCCTTTATCTCAAGTTTGGTGCTACTGATAGGATTTACGGTATTGGCGAGGAAGTGGGTGAGCTACAGCGTCTGGCGATTCTGGCGGAATTAAAGCTGATTCCAGTGAAGCTGCGCCACATTGGAACGGAACGGTCCCGGCAAGTGCTTAAAGCTATGAGAGATTTCCTTGTTCGTGGTGTGGAGTTGAGATTGGGGGAGACGGCAGCTAGCATCATGGTCAATAATGGAATAGTAACCGGGATTAGAACGAACCGAGGTGAACGTCTGGAGTGCCGGTATCTAATTTTGGCTCCAGGGAGGGAGGGGGCTGAGTGGCTGACAAATGAGGCTAGTCGTCTTAAGTTAAGCTTGAGGTCAAATCCCATAGATGTTGGTGTTAGAGTGGAGGTGCCCGCACCGGTGCTTGAAGATTTAACCTCGGTGTTATATGAATCAAAGCTCGAATTCTTTTCCAAAAGCTTTGGTGACCGGATAAGAACATTCTGCATGTGTCCTGGCGGTGAGGTTATTATGGAAGCCTCTGGCGGGGCTGACTCAGTGATTACCGTCAATGGCAATAGCTACGCGGAGCGCAAGACCGCCAATACCAATTTTGCTATTTTGGTGAGCACGACTTTTACTGAGCCGTTTCGGGAGCCTATTGCTTATGGAAAGTACCTGGCACGATTGGCTAATCTTCTCAGCGGTGGTGTGCTGGTGCAGCGTTTTGGTGACTTGATGGAAGGGCATCGCTCTACGCCAGAGCGTATTCAGCACAGCATTGTTGAGCCTACTTTGAAGGCAGCAACACCGGGAGACCTGAGCTTTGCTCTGCCATTTCGTCATCTTAAAGGGATAGTCGAGATGCTTCAGGCGATGGATAAACTGGCTCCCGGGGTGGCATCCAGACACACTTTATTGTACGGAGTCGAGGTTAAATTTTATTCCAGCCAGCTGGAGCTTAGCCCGTGTCTGGAGACAGAAATAGGGAACATGTTTGCTGCTGGCGATGGTGCTGGTGTAAGCCGTGGGTTAATCCAGGCGTCGGCTTGTGGTGTGGTGGTTGCCAGGGAGATATTGAAGAGATTAGGTAAAAGATTTCCTGAGAATCCCGGGAAAATGTAAACTCCTTCTCCACCTGTGCCATTTCAGGTTTCGTCACTCTTATGGCGAGGCATGAGCAAATGGTAATATACTGATGATATATATATAAAGGAAGTTTTAATTCGTATTCTTACAGATAGCTGCGGTCATAGAGAAGGCGGTTAATCAGTATACTTCTGATGCTTGTTTTAGGCTCTTCGAGGTCTTCGCTCAGACCCGCAGTGAGACGGCGCACCGTAATGGCAATGAAGACGGCTAAGAGCCCGAGGGTCATCTCCACAGGCTGGCTTAGGAGCCATGAGGACAGCGGGGCTGTACCAAAAGCAATTATCATGCCCAGAGGCAAGCTGTTGCTTACGGGGCCACCGAACATGAAGCGTTCATTAAGTGTCTGCCCTGGTTTTATGAACCGGGGTATTGTCCTGACAAAGAAACCTGTGAGCGCAATGACAGCGGCGATGACGAATACCCAGTAGGCAAGGGGGGACGTGGTCATGCTGAGATATATGCTTAAAGTGAGCATCATGCCTGCGCCGGCGGTGTTGCCTTTTTCACCATCGAACTTGCAGAATATTGGCCACATCTGGCCGACAACACCTGCCGCGCCGGCTGTGACAGTTACAGCCAGGCTGAAACCACATTCGAATCCGACGATGATTGGAATCACACCTTTCAACACATCAACAACTATGCCAGATAAGCCTTCGAGGCGGCCTACCTTGCGCCACAGCGCTATGTGCAAGTCTTCTTCTTGGGATAGGTCAACGCCCCTAGCACGGCCCAGGAGAATCATATAAGGCAGCGAGCCCAGAAGGTAAGCACCTACCACCAGAGCTATATCCGCTAGCAGCATTCAGTCCTCCTCATAATTTATCAACTGTCCCTGTTAGTGCAAGCTGCGCGAGACAACCTAGGGTATTACTTTGCGCCAGATACCTGTGGCTATGATGAAGTATGCTCATCCGTTTTTTTAAATAATTGGTGTAAGACTTGTGTCCATCACGGTTTAAAATATTAGTGCAGAAGTATTCATGAAAGCGAAAACACAATGCCTGATATACTGACATCTATGTTAACACCGCCTACCTTGACTATACCAGCAGCGCGGTTTTAGCTGTGGCCAAATCAGATGTGTAGGCGGCGCTCAAATTATTTCTATGTTTTTATCGCTCTATTATCTCAGTTGACAAACCTTTGTTCGCAAGATCTTTGATAAGCTGCTTAACATCTCCTTTGTCAACGTGGACCATCACGTCCTGTTCTTTACCCTCGACGGGTGGCATGCTGTGGAAGGCGAGCATATTGGCTCCGTTCTTTTTGACGGCATCCAAAATATTCTGCATGCTCTTGGGCTCAGCACCTTTTGATACGACTATGCGGCTGCCCTTCAAGCCAATTCC
>CP070642.1:821357-824524 GCA_020354105.1 Chloroflexota bacterium
ACTGAAACTTATACTGTCTCGGGCATTGCTGAAACATATTCAGGCTGAATGGTGAGGCTTCAAACATTATTAGTTATTAAATTCTATCGGGTGGCTTTGTAGTTCTGGTTGCTGGTTCTATTTTATCACAATTGACTGCAGGAACAGGCATAGGTAGAATTTTATAGATGGCTTATGTTTGAAGTTCTGACTCAGAAGCTAAGTAAGATATTCAGTGGCCTGAGCAATAAAGGGAGGCTCAGTGAAAAGGATATTGATGAAGCTTTGCGGCAAATACGCTTAGCTCTTCTGGAAGCAGATGTTAATTTCCGGGTGGTTAAAGGTTTTCTTGCTGGCGTGAGAGAACGGGCTTTGACTGCCCAGGTACTGGAAAGCCTGACTCCGGCTCAGCAGATAATAAAAATTGTCAATGAAGAACTGGTGAATGTCTTAGGCAAAGAGCACAGCAACCTTGCAACAGATGGTCGCCCACCTTCAATTATTATGCTTGTTGGTTTGCAGGGCTCGGGGAAGACTACCACGGCAGCTAAGCTAGCCCTGCATCTTAAAAATATGGGACAACGCCCTTTGTTAGTGGCTGCTGATACTCGCCGACCGGCTGCCATTGACCAGTTGATGATGCTGGGCAAACAGTTGGATATACCAGTCTCAAGCGGGGATGCTAAGGCGGCACCGTTGACAATTTGTCGCCACGCTTTAAAGCAGGCACAGGAGACAGCGGCTAGCTGGGTGATTGTTGATACCCAAGGGCGTCTTCACATTGATGAAGCAATGATGAAGGAACTGGTTCAACTGAAAGAGACAGTACATCCTTCGGAGGTGCTATTGGTTGTTGATGCCATGACCGGTCAGGATGCGGTAAACACGGCTGAAGCGTTTAATAAGGACGTTGGCTTGACCGGGCTTATTTTAACCAAGATGGATGGAGATGCTCGGGGTGGTGCTGCTCTCTCTATTAAGTTTGTCACTGGTGTCCCGGTAAAGTTCATTGGCACCGGCGAGAAATCAAGTGCCCTTGAGCCTTTTTATCCAGACCGCCTGGCATCTCGCATTTTAGGCATGGGAGATGTACTTACTCTAATAGAGAAGGCAGAGAAGACTTTTGATGAACAGCATGCCAAACAGCTAGAGAAAAAGATACGTGCTGCGGAGTTCAATCTCGAAGATTTTTTGTTACAGTTGCGTCAGATAAAAAAAATGGGGTCATTAACCCAGCTTGTTGAATTGCTACCCGGTTTTTCGAAGCTTGCCTCTGGTATTCCTCAAGGTGACGAGGAAGATCGGATGCGAAAAATTGAGGCTATCATTTTGTCCATGACCCTGGAAGAGCGACGAAATCCAGCCATCATCGGTGGTAGTCGGCGGCGACGCATTGCAAAGGGCAGTGGGACCACCGCTGGGGATGTAAATCAACTGCTTAATCAATTCTACCAGATGCAAAAATTGGCTAAAATGGCATCCAAAGGAAGACTGCCTAAGAACTTAACGGGTATGTTGGGGCGGTAATGAACTCTCTATTTGCCTGTTTTCGTTGTTCCGGTGACAGTAAGTTCATGATTGTTGATTTGAATATCAGTTATCTCTAGCGGCATGTCACCCAGTTGCAATCTCACCAGAACGTTCAATAATTGCTCAACTCTTCTGTCTGCGGATTCAGGCAACGGTAATTTGCCCAAGTTGAAGTCTTCTATCACTATTTTCGGGTAACCATTCACTATTTCTACCTGTCCTATCATTGCCGTTTTGGCATTGATACCAGGAGTATCCACCACAGCGTAAGCTAGAAATTGGTCATTGCCGAAGTTAATTGAGGCATCCCTCGCTGGCAATTCCCCCGCAGCTCTAATTTCAATCAACTTGGAATTCACCTCTTTATCAGTGATTGTCAGGGTTATCTCTTTTGTCTGCCCGGCGTTGACTGCGGCATCAATTTCATCTTTTGCAGAGTTTATCTTTTGGTCGAAACTTTGTGCAGCATCTGGGCTTGGTAGTATAGGTATCATTTTCGATTGGATTGGGGGAGAAAGTGAGTAGAGATAATAGCCTATCAGTAAGGTACCGGTAACCAGAATACCGATTATCCCTATAACCATGATTAACCCTTTAATCAATCTCATTTAATTCCTCCTGGCATTTAGGATATTCTGTTGGCTCATTCCAGATAATCTTTAAGTTTTCGGCTTCGGCTGGGATGTCGTAGTTTGCGTAGTGCCTTAGCCTCAATCTGGCGGATTCGTTCTCGAGTGACATTAAATTCCTTGCCCACCTCCTCTAGGGTTCTAGCTCGACCGTCCTCCAGTCCGAATCTTAGCAGTATAACCCTTCTCTCCCTGTCTGTTAGCTCGGAAAGTATTTTGTTCAACTGTGCCTTAAGCAGTTCTTGGGAAGCTGCATCTGCAGGGGGTGGTGTAGCTCGGTCCTCGATGAAGTCGCCAAGGTGGCTGTCTTCTTCTTCCCCAATAGGCATCTCTAAGGATATTGGCATTTGAGACAACTTCAGGATTTCTCTTACTCTGTCTGAAGATATTTCCATACCTTTACCGATTTCCTCGTAGCTGGGTTCGCGCCCATATTCCTGAGCCAGCCGGCGGTTGACTTTCAGTAATCTATTGATAGTTTCTACCATGTGCACCGGGATGCGAATGGTGCGGGCTTGGTCGGCTATAGCTCGGGTGATAGCTTGTCTTATCCACCAGGTAGCATATGTACTGAATTTATAACCCTTGCGATATTCAAATTTCTCAACTGCGCGAACAAGGCCGATGTTTCCCTCTTGGATAAGATCAAGGAGTGGCATCCCGTGCCCCACATATTTTTTGGCAACGCTAACCACCAGGCGTAAATTTGCTTCGGTCAAGTGCCTCTCTGATTTTCTGGCTGCCCTTTTCACTTTGTTGAAATGTGTTCTAAATTGTTGAGCATGTGCGTGAAGTTGTAACATGAATTCGGGGTTTGCAGGTTCGGCAACCAGAGATTCTAGATGTTTCCAAGTAGTTTTTTCTCCTATAATCTTGCGTAATTCTGCGGGCAGAAGTCGACTGACTGTGGAGATATCTACTATTCCCTGTTCAACTTCTGATACACTTTTTTTACCCTCTTTAGCTATAGCTTCCACTAATTCTTGACTAATCATGCTGTCAATAGCTGCCCGTAACTTCGAGTCACGG
>CP070642.1:824624-834405 GCA_020354105.1 Chloroflexota bacterium
AACAACAAAGCCATGTCCAAAGTGGCTATCGAACTCGGTTCAAGAGGCACCCTGCAGACTATGACCATGTCGGCCATGTCGGTCGAGGACCTCACCAGTTGATGGCCAGGGATTCGCTGGAGTTATCCTTGTATCCCGAGCTCCTCCTCGGAACCAACAATCAGGCTAAAATACGGGAATATCGGAGCCTGCTTACCGACCTTGACCAAAAACTGGTAACACTGACCGAACAGGGCATCTCGGTTGAGGTTGATGAGGCGGGAGATAGCCTAGAAGAAAATGCCCGTTTAAAAGCAGCCATCATCGCGGAAAAGAGCCAAATGCTCACTCTGGCCGATGATTCTGGACTGGAAGTGGACGCCTTGGGTGGAGAGCCGGGAAGGCTTTCCGCCCGTTATGCCGGCGAAAACGCTAGCGATGCTGAGCGCATTGCCTACTTATTAAAAAGAATGAATGGTGTGCCCCGGGAGAAGAGGGCAGCCCGTTTCCGTTGCGTGATTGCCCTGGCGACGCCCGCGGGGAAGGTGAAGGTGTGCTCCGGCGAATGTCCCGGATTCATCACCTTGGAACCGCGTGGTGAATATGGATTCGGCTACGACCCGATTTTCTATCTGCCGGAACTGGGCAAAACCGTGGCTGAGCTGCCCCTGGAACAGAAAAATAGAATCAGCCACCGCGGACAGGCTGCCAGAAAGGCAGTAAAGGCTCTGAAAAGCGGGGAACTTTAATTGAAGGTTTTACGGATACAGGAGAATGAAATCATATGACCGGGCTTTCTGACTCCTTTCAGCGCCCCATAGACTATCTGCGTATCTCGGTCACCGACCGGTGCAACTTGCGCTGTGTCTACTGCATGCCTGCCGAAGGGATTAACCTGCTCCGTCACGAAGATATCCTGAGTTATGAGGAAATCTATCAAGTTGCCGCGGCCGCCGCCGAGCTGGGCATTAAAAAGGTCAGGATTACCGGTGGCGAACCGCTGGTGCGCATCGGCCTTTCCCGTCTGGTCCAGATGCTGGCAAAGATAGATACTATTGATGATATTGCCCTCACCACCAACGGCACCCTGCTGGCTAAGTATGCAGAGGAACTGAAAACCGCCGGACTGCGACGGGTTAACATTAGCCTGGATACGTTTGAAGCGGATAAATTCAAACAAATCACCCGTGGCGGCAACCTTGATGACGTGCTGGCGGGTATAGAGGCGGCGAGTGCCGCCGGACTCAATCCAATCAAAATCAACGTGGTGGCGATGGCCGGGATAAATGATGATGAATTGCTGGACTTTGCCCGCAAAACGGTAGAAAATAGCTGGCATGTCCGCTTCATCGAGCACATGCCCTTCAACCGGGAAATGGCTGCCTCGTCTTTTGTTTCCATAAACGAGCTACGGGAGCGCCTGGCGGTGCTCGGTGAGCTGGAGCCTTGCACGTTCAAGGGCAACGGTCCGGCCAAATATTACCGCTTGCCTCAGGCAAATGGCACCATTGGCTTCATCACTCCTATCAGCGACCATTTCTGCTTTCATTGTAACCGCCTCCGCCTTACCGCCGATGGCAAACTCCGACCCTGCCTGCTAAGCGAACGGGAAACTGACCTGCGCCAGCCGCTGCGCAATGGGATATCGGCCGAGGAACTTAAAAAACTGATTAAAAAGGCGGTAGACAGCAAGCCGCGGCAGCACAAACTTGCCCGGGGCTGTGTTCCTCAGGACCGCCCCTTCTCCCAGGTGGGAGGATAATTATGAAAAAACTGACTCATATAGACGAATCTGGCCGCCCCAGGATGGTGGACATTACCGGAAAGCCGGACACTCACCGTCAGGCGATGGCCAAGGGTCTAGTGAGAATGCAGCCAGCCACCCTTGAACTAATAAAAAAGAGTCGGATGGCCAAAGGAGACGTGCTTTCCGTAGCCCAACTCGCCGGGATAATGGCGGCCAAACGGACCCCGGACCTGATTCCGCTCTGCCACCCCATCCTCATCGGCGATGTCAGGATTGAGTTCAGCATTGATGAGAAGGAAAGCACAGTAGCCATCACCACCACCGCTGAGAGCACTGGCAAGACCGGAGTTGAGATGGAAGCGATGGTCGCCACCGCTGTCGCCGCCCTCACCATCTATGATATGTGCAAGGCAGTTGACTGGGGCATGAGGATTGAAAGCGTTCGCCTGGTTAAAAAAAGTGGTGGCAAAAGCGGCACCATAACCCTTGAAGATAAGAAATAATTATTATATACTATTGCACCACAGCATTGATTGGGGGTAATAATCATGAAGCTATCGTGTTTGCAGGAGAACCTGAATCGTGGTCTCAACATCGTCGGGAGAGCGGTTGCCGCCCGAACCACATTGCCCATCACCAATAACATTCTTATCGCCACCGACCAGTCCCGCCTCAAGCTTGCCGCTACCAATCTGGAAATGGCTATCACCTGCTGGCTCGGTGCCAAGATAGAAGAGGAGGGCGCCATAACCGTTCCCGCCCGGTTGCTCACCGAGTTCATCAGTTCCCTACCCAATGATAAAATAAGTGTCAGCCTGTCGCCGCGCACCAAGACCCTGGAACTGAAATGCGCCCGTTTTGAGGCACGTATCAGCGGAGTGGATGCCAAGGACTTCCCGCCAATACCCAAGGTTGAAGAGGGCATAACCACCAAGGTAGAGGTTGAAGCCTTTCAGCAGGGCATCAATCAGGTAGTCTTTGCTGCCGCTACCGAAGAATCGCGCCCCGTGCTCACCGGTGTTGATGCCCAGTTCAAGGATGATTTATTGACCCTGGCGGCGGCTGATGGTTTCCGACTAGCTGTTTTCCGTATGCCGCTCGCAGCCCCGGTAGCAGAGTCCTCCGAGGTCATCATCCCCGCCCGCACCCTCGCCGAGTTGAACCGCCTTGTCGCCGAACAGGAGGAACCGGTGGAAATCGTGGTGAACCCCAGCAAAAGCCAGGCTTTGTTCCGCCTGAAAGATATTGAGCTGGTCTCACAGCTCGTACAGGGGACGTTCCCCAATTACACCCAGCTTATCCCGCAGAGCTACAATACTCGCCTGATAGTCAGCGTTGACGAATTTTTAAGAGCCACCAAGACGGCTTCCATCTTTGCCCGCGATGGCAGCGGTATTGTCCGTCTGGTTGCCACGCTGGGCGCCGCCAAAAAAGCGGGTAAGCTTACCGTTTCCGCGCGCTCTGAAGAAATCGGCGATGACGTTGGCGAGATTGACGCCACAGTTGAAGGCGAGGAATCCAAGATTGCCTTCAACGGCAAATATCTCACCGAGGTTCTCAGCGTCCTCCACGAGACTCTGGTAGCCCTGGAAACAACCAACCCCTCCAGCCCCGGCGTCATACGCCCGGTGGGCTCGGACAACTATCTCCACGTCGTCATGCCAATGTTTGTTCAGTGGTAGGTAAAGCTAACGATAGTAGACCGTGTATCTCCACGTTATCAGTGCTGGCATGAACTTTAATGTCCAGTGCATCCAAGGCCAGCTTTTTCATATCGTCTGAGCATTTCTCAATATTCTTCAGCATGGCATTATAAATTTCATCTAGCTTTATTTTAGCGTTTTCAAGGTTTGTAATATTTGCTTTCATGTCTTCCAGTTGCTTGAGCCTAGTTTCGGCCTCGCTACGTAGTAGTTTTAGGTTATTCAGCCGATCTAGTATTTCATCTTTATCAAATTCTCCTAATTCCATAGCTTCCAACAGATTAACACGCCGCTTGTCATATTCCTTCAGATTCATTTCCAACGCTCTGATATCATCTTCCAGCAACGCTTTACCAGTTGATCCGTCGGCTTCCATTCGCTGTTTTGTAATTTCTGCTATTACAATTTGTGGATCGCACAAGACTTCTTTCACATTTACCCAGACGGTTTCCTCTAAGTCATCTGCACGAAGTAGTCTGGCATGGCATATTTGTTCCGTATTTTCTATGGATCTCGCCAAGAGATATTCGCCATATAATAAAAGCGAGGTCGAGAAGAGACTAAGGAAACTCTCTTGACTTAATAGCATCGACAGTATGTCAAACAAAGTACAAAACCCGTGTTTCAGTTGGAGTTCGACTCTCTAACTGGGGAAAATATTAGGGAAAGGAATGAACATATAGATTTCAGAAGCGGAGCGAAAAAGGTATAATTTATCATTGATAAACTGAAGTAACTGGGGGCTACCTTTGCTACTCGAATTGAAGGTCAAAGAATTCGGGATTATAGAGGAGATAGATTGGAATCCGTGCCCGGGGCTCAATGTAATCACGGGAGAAACCGGAGCGGGTAAATCCCTAGTTATCGATGCTATAGAAGCCCTTCTGGCCAGCAGAATGGGAGAAGACGTTATTCGTCACGGCGCTGATAAAGCACAAGTTGAGGGAGTCTTTGCTTTACCTGAGGATAATAGTATTCCCCAGTTGAAAGAGATTCTGGAGCAAAGTGGTCTCGAACTTGACGATGGCGTCCTCGTTCTCAGCTGCTTACTGCAACGCAATGGGCGCAGTGTCTACCGTATAAACCGTAACCCGGTAACTCGTGGTATTCTCGGCCAGCTCGGGGTCTTGATGGTGGATATCCATGGGCAGAGCGATCACCTCTCTCTTTTGAACAGGGACTATCAACTGATGTTTCTGGACGCTTATGCTCATGTCTCACAACTCCGGGAACAGTTCAGCACCATGGCAACAGAGCTGAACAAAGCAGAAGAAGAATTAGGGAAGCTCGATGCACAGGAAAAAGAGCTGGCCCGCCAGGAGGAATTCCTGAAGTTTCAGGTGGAAGAGATAGCTAAGGCCGATTTAAAAGATGGCGAGGAAGAAGAACTGGTCAGGGAACAGACCATTTTGTCTTCCAGTGAGAAACTTAAAGAGTCCTGTTACGAGGCCTATCGTGCCATATATAGCGAAGAGAGTCCCGTGACAGCCGCATCGGCGCTAGAGCGACTCAATGATGCGGTGGTAGCCATGAAGAAGCTGGCCGAAATAGACGACAGCATGGGCGAACAGGTGAAGTGTCTGGAGCAAATGGTAAGCGGACTACAAGACCTGGCCCGTGATTTGCGCAGCTATGGGGACCGATTGGAATACGACCCGGCAAGGATGGAAAATATTCAGTTGCGTCTGGACTTAATCAGGAACCTAAAGCGTAAATACGGGCGGAATGTACCCGAGATTCTGGAATATGCCGGTAGAGCACAGATGGAGTTGGAACAGATATCTCATTCCTCCGAAAGAAGGACAGAACTCAGTCGCAAAGTGGATTCTTTACGCGAAGACATGGCAAGACTGGCGGAAGAACTCTCAAATAATCGCTCTGAAGCAGCGAAAAAACTGGAAAAGGATGTGGCCAGAGAACTCCATGACCTCAACATGTCTGGGGTCCAATTCAAAACTTCGGTGCGGCAGGAAGCCGACCAGAATGGCCTGGCATTCTTGGATGGACAGAGATTCGGATTTAACCGAAGTGGGATTGATACGGTTGAATTCATGGTTTCGACCAATCCCGGCGAACCTATCAGACCGCTTGCTAAAATAGCCTCTACAGGGGAAATGTCACGGTTCATGCTTGCGCTCAAGAGCGCATTTTCCGGGGCGGATAGTATTCCAGTATTGATATTCGACGAGGTAGACATCGGGGTCGGAGCACGAGGCGGAGAGATAATAGGCAAAAAGCTATGGGCACTGTCCCACGTTAAACAGGTTATTTGCGTTACTCATCTTGCCCAGATAGCAGCCTATGCCGATGCTCACTTCAAAATTACCAAAGTATTGTCCGGGAATCGGGCTTTAAGCAAAATGGAAAGACTGGAAGGCGACTACATGACCAGAGAGATTTCAATTATGCTAAGTGGGCCACAGCCTACTGATAAGGCATTTAGCAACGCTAAGGAATTGGTACAAAAAGCGAAAGAATGGAAAAGGAGTAGTGCTTAATATTCCATTAGACAAGCATGTTAATATAGACTTTCAATCAGAGTGCCACCGATTCGAGGCCTGCACTATTCAGAATTGACAAATCAAGCCATCTAAGCATTGCTTCAGGTGGAGTTCGACTCTGCTCAGTCTCCACCAGAAACGCACTCAAGACCTCGATAAAGTGTAGCCTCTTGTCTCAGTATAGCTATACCTACAACGAAACAACGATGCCAATGTTCGTGCAATGGTAGCGGGTAACAGTTGTATAAAGATTAGGGGGAGTTTCTATACTCCCCCTTTTTATTGCATCAAGCGCCCAATATTAGTTTAAAAAAGGTGCCCTATATCTCATGCCTGAAGGCTAGGTGTAAAGATACAAGGTAAAAAAGGAACGGTTGATATCGGTTATCTGCTTGACCTGTCGAGCCAATAATCGGTGGGTTTTTAAACTTATTACATACTCCTAAAAAGGCGCAATTCTCTTGAGATAATATTTACTCCCTAACCCATCATCGATAATTACCCCACTGGTTGCATGTTATATCTAACTACTGAAGATGAGTGAAGGTATCCACAGAACTAGAGAGGGGAAAACTATAAAAAGTAAAAGCCCAAGGACTAAAATGAGGAAAAAGGGCATTGCTCCCATAACTACTTCGTCCAGCTTGCTGGCCGCCATGCCTTGGACGATGAAAAGAATGATACCAACTGGCGGGGTGAGCATACCCGTTTCAGTCAATACCACTAGTAAAACACCAAACCAAACAGGGTCGAATCCTATCGCTACAACTGCGGGAAGTACAACAGGGGTGGTTACTACGACTATGGATAATCCCTCCATGACGCAGCCTAATAATATATATATTAAAGATACGATGATCAATATTCCTACTGGTGACATTTCCAAACCAGCTATAAACAGACCTAATGCTTCTGCAGTTCCAGCTAAAGAGAGAACGCTCCCCACCATGGTTGCGCCAATAACAATAAACATAACCATGCAAGTGGTCGTCACTGCGTTCACAAGAGACAACCACAAAGTATGCCAAGTGAGCCGTCGATATCCTATCGCTATGAATATAGCCCCTGAGGCTCCTAACGCTGCCGCTTCTGTTGGAGTAGCAAATCCAGTAAATATTGAACCCAATACAATACTCATAATGATAAATATTGGCCATAAGTCAGCAAAACCCAACAGCAAATCTTTTGATGAAAAAGCTTTTTCCTTGGGCGCTAACTTAGGGTTTCTGACTGCCCTGATTCCGATATAAATCATGAACATTAAACTAAGTATAACGCCAGGTATTATGCCACCGGCAAAAAGCCTACCTACCGAAACCTCTGCTATCGCGCCGTATACGATCATAGTTATGCTTGGAGGTATTAAAACACCCAGGGTACCACCTGCGGCCAAAGAACCCAGACTCAGCCTCTCACTGTAGTCCCTGCGCTTCAATTCTGGTAGCGCCACTGTGCCAATAGTTACGGCAGTAGCGGCACTTGAACCCGAAATGGCAGCAAATAAACTACACGCTCCTATATTTGAATGTAGCAATCCTCCGGGAGCCCAAGCCAAGTATTTACTTGCTCCCCGATAAATCTTCTCCGAGATTCCAGAATGTAGAAGAATCTCACCCATGAATACGAAAAGTGGAATCGCAGTCAGAATGAAGCTATTTGAAGTGACCCAAGGGGTATAAGCAATGAGCGTAGCGCCATGTCCAAGAATGAGTAAGGTTACCAATCCCACGATCCCTAGTCCAATTGCAATCGATATACCACTCAATAACAATATGATTAGTCCTGTAAAAAAAAACAAACCTATTAAAATTGGGTCCAATCTCACTCTCCTCCAGATACTTAGAGATAGCCACTTTTTTATAAGATTTCTTCAGAATAAGTTACTTAGTAAAATCTCGCTTTTGATTATGCTTGATAATTTCAGCCATTATAGCCATAGCCAATAGGCCAAGTCCTAAAGGTATCAATAGCTGTATTGGCCACAGTGGGGTACGCAGAAGGGTCATGGAAACGCTTCCTAAAGTGTAAGCACGTATTACACGCTGCAACGTAACCCAGAGAAGCCATATAACAAAAGCGAGGCCTATATACGACGTGACTAGTTTTAACACCCATCGCCATTTTGGAGGAAGCCTAGTAATAACCACGTCTATTTCAACGTGTTTAGCTACCCTCTGCGTATAGGCTAAACCTAGAAAAACGATGATAACCAGGGAATATCCTGAAAATTCGTGGGCAACACCAGTTGGATATTCAAAATGTCTTCCAATCACATCTACTGTTATAAGCAATGTCATAAGAAATAGAGCCAATGCTGCCAATGCACCACTGGGAGAAAAGCACCATTTATCCAACCACCTAATGAAGGAAAGCAAATGTTTCATTTCATTGTACTATCCCTTGCCATATACTTACTCTGAGAATTCCCCTCTGCCGTGCTTGTAGCAACAAACAAGGCAGAGGGGGCCACATACACTTCGTGTACCTCAGCTACAAAACATTCTGTGCATCTCTAACCTTAGCCGCCACGCATTTCAAATGCGATTTCTAGCATCTCCTGAGCTACAGGACCACCATCATCTGCCCATTCTTGCCACAAGGTTGTGAATTTGTCGGAAATCATTCGCATTATCTCAGGGTCAACCTCATGTATTTCGATTCCTGCATCTCTGAATTTTTCAAACTCCGTTTCAAGTTGTGGCCAAGACCCTTCAAATGCGCGCTCAGTAAAGCTTTCTAACTCTTCCTCTAGGATTATTTGGTACTCATAAGGTAGATCGTGGAAGTTTTCATTATTGTAAGCAATGTAGTAAGAAGAAGACGGCAAATTAAGAGCATAAGCATGCTTGATGAATTCTTCAGCCGAGATAGGGAAAATGCCTCCAACCCCGGAGAAGTAACCATCTACAACTCCCCGCTGGAGTGCTAGGTATACCTCCAAATAGCTTATAATAATCGGATTCGCATTCAAGAGTTCGCCTACGTGAGCTGAGGGTTCATCCCAGACTCTGATCTTAAGTCCTTTCAAATCAGCCACGTCCTCTAATGGGGCTTTAGTATACAAATATGTGGGGTCGTGGGTACCAAATGCACGCGGTGTAATGCCTATCTTCCTAAGTTCTCGCTCCATGATAGGCTGAACTTTTTCAGCGAGTTGATAGTAATCATCCGGCCATGATAGAAGGAAAGGCTGTTGAAATATTCCTATCCAAGGTAGTACTCCTGAAGCGTGACCTACACCTACCATGCCCATCTCGATAACCCCTTCCCCAACAGCAAACTGGTATTCACCAGCTTCAATTCCAAGCGAACCACCCGGGTACTGTGTAATCTCGAACCTACCATCGGTGCGATCAAGTATCGTATCTACCATCGTTTGCACATTTTTTTCCCAATAGTGACCTGGTGGGACGATGTGTCCAAGTCCCCACCGTACTATAGGCAATTCGGGCGCTGGAGCCGGAGCCGGAGCTGGTGCTGGGGTCGGTGCTGGAGCTGGTGCAGGAGCAGGAGCAGGAGCAGGAGCTGGTTTTGGAGATGGTGCTGGGGTCGGTGCTGGCGCTGGAGCTGGTGCTGGCGCCGGTGCAGATGGTGGAGCCGGTGCAGCACAGGCTATTAAGAATGACAACAAGAATATGAGCATTACACATGTGCTAATCAATAGGGAGAGCAATTTTTCCTTTTTCATTTTTCACCTCCTGTTTGAAATTTATGCAGACTACCTTGTATTTCATTATTCAACGCCTTCAAATAATGCTAACTCAGTGCAACAGGGCTATCATTATTCTATTTCAGCCTCAGAGCCGTACTCTAAGCAGCATCCACAGGCATCTTCGCCTGGTGGACTCCGG
>CP070642.1:834505-841799 GCA_020354105.1 Chloroflexota bacterium
ATAAGCGACAGGATAACAAATGTTTCGGGTAGTTCCGACTACTATAAAGGCTCAATAGTTTCCTACACCGACAAAGCCAAAACAGACATTGTCGGTGTAAAAAAGCAGACCATTATAAAACATGGCGCCGTCAGCCCCCAGACAGCAACGGAGATGGCTGCAGGCGGTAGAAAATTGCTAAAAGTGGATATCTGCATATCCGATACCGGCATTGCTGGCCCCATCGGCGCTTCGACGGGGAAACCAGTAGGCTTATTCTATCTCGGACTATCCGCCAAAGACACCAGCATGGCTAAAGAGTATCACTTTGAAGGCAATCGCGAAGAAAACAAGCAAGAAGCGGCTGAGATGGCATTAACCCTGCTTAAAGAATATCTACAAAAACGCCTTGGTGAAGGGGCCGACAGCAATCTGGAAGAAAAGCACGTGGTCACCTGCTTTCTTGAGCACGGTAAAAAAATCCTCATCCTGAGACGGAGCGGTCGGGTTAGCACCTACCGTAGAAGCTGGGCTGGCGTCAGCGGCTACATAGAGACAAACGCCGATGACCAGGCTTTCACCGAAATCAGCGAGGAAACGGAGCTTTACAGAAAAGACCTGAAGCTGGTCAAAAAAGGTAAACCATTAGAAATCATCGACAAAGACTTGAACCGAAGATGGATAGTGCATCCTTTCCTATTTCACGTAAGGTCTCCGGAAAAAATCAAAACCGATTGGGAACACACCGAGGTTAGATGGATTAAACCGCGAGAGCTCAAGAAATACGAGACTGTTCCCGGGTTGGAAAAAGCTCTGGCAAGGGTCATTAAATGATACGTATACCTTTCGCCATTTAAATTTCCCAGGAGCTGAATATGCTGGCTAAGGTAATGAGTTGCGCCGTAGTCGGGCTAGAAGGAGCCATCGTTGAGGTAGAGGTTGATATCTCTCCGGGGCTGCCTTCTTTTACCATCGTCGGACTGCCAGATACCGCTGTGCAGGAAGCCAGAGAACGCGTCCGTGCTGCCATACGTAACTCCGGCTGCACCTTCCCCACCAGGCGAATTACTGTAAATCTGGCGCCGGCTGACCTCAAGAAAGCCGGTCCTTCCTACGATTTGCCCATTGCCATCGGCATACTACTCAGCTCGGAGCAAGTATATGCCGACGTGACAAAAACACTCTTCCTGGGTGAGCTTTCTTTAGACGGCAGCTTACGTCATACCCACGTCATACTTCACATGGTAGCTCTAGCCCAGGAAAAAGGCCTATCGGATGTCTTCGTTCCTGCCGACGATGCCAATGAAGCCTCCATGTTGGACGGTATTAAGGTCATCCCGTCTATCTCGTTAGCTCAACTGGTCAGTCACCTCCGTGGAGAGCTATCAATCCCCATGTATCAGCCAGAAAAAGATTGGAGAGATGTAACCACTGACTTCGCCCATGCTGACCTGGCTCACATAAAGGGTCAGGAACATGCCAAACGCGCCCTGGAAGTAGCAGCCACAGGTGGCCACAACATACTCATGTCCGGACCTCCGGGCAGCGGTAAGACCATGCTGGCCCGCTCTTTGCCTTCCATAATGCCAATGCTCACCCTGGCTGAAGCTCTGGAAGTGACTAAAATCTACAGCGTCAGCGGGCTTCTTTCCAGTGATACACCGTTGATAAATCAGCGCCCCTTCCGCTCACCACACTACACCATCTCTCATGCCGGTCTGGTTGGTGGTGGACACTGGCCCAGACCCGGCGAGATAAGTCTGAGCCATCGCGGTGTACTATTCCTCGACGAGTTTCCCGAATTCAGCCACATGGCTCTTGAATCGCTGCGCCAGCCGGTTGAAGACAAGGTCGTTACCATAAGTCGTGCACAGGGCAGCGTTACCTTTCCCGCTAACTTCATGCTGGTAGGCGCCATGAACCCCTGTCCCTGCGGATACTACGGAGACCCGGTTAAAGAATGCAAGTGTTCCTCCAGTGAAATCTCGCGTTACCAGAAACGAATAAGTGGTCCACTTCTCGACCGCATCGATATTTATATCGAAGTCCCACGAGTTGAATACGAGAAACTTACCGATGACTCCTTAGGCGAAAGCTCCGATAAAGTTCGAACCAGAGTTGAAGCCGCTAGGCAGATTCAGCAAAAGCGGTTCGAAGGGACAAAGCTCACCTGTAATGCCGAGATGACACCCGTGGAGGTCAAGGAGTTCTGCCTCTTAGAGCCTTCGGCTCAGAGCCTTTTACGGACTGCAATGAAACAGCTTCATCTTACTGCACGTGCCTTTCACCGCGTCCTGAAACTAGCCCGAACCATCGCCGACCTGAATAGCGCCGACATCATCAAAGTCAATCATCTAGCTGAAGCCCTCCAATACCGTCACAGAAGCACCATTTGACAGCAAGGTGCTGATTGACTAGAATCGGGTAACTGGTTCGATACAACTATAGGTGTTGCTACCCGGGTCTACGTCATCAGACTCACTCCAAACAGGCAGTTCCTGGGCGTTGGAAAAAAGAGTAAGGATGCTTGACGACAACAGAGATAGACAACCACCTGAAGGTAAGTTGCTGAGCCGGCGTGAATTCCTGAAGGGCATTAGCCTGGTGGGAGCACTGGCTTTGATACCTTCCTTTCTGTATTCCTGCATCCGGCAAGAACAGCCAACGCCCCAGCTTTTGCCTTCCCTTCCTATTCCTGCAGGCAGGGTAAGCCTAGTTCGCACACGAAACCGAATGGAAGGCGTACGTAGAGCCATCAAACTGCTTCAATGTAATCCGGTGCAGGGCAAAGCAGTTGTCCTCAAGCCGAATTACAATTTCCCTCTGCCAGCTCCTTGTTGTACCCACGACGATACTGTACGTTCGTTGATCCAAACCCTTCGGGAGATGGGTACCACCCACATCACTATGGCCGAACGTTCCTGGTGTGAGATTAGTACCCGCCGGGTACTAGAAGAGATGGGCATTTTCAATCTGGCAGAGGAATTAGATATCGATATTGTTAATCTTCAGGAAACAGAGCCTGACGAGTGGGTTCACCTGCATCCAAATGGCAGCCAGCACTGGAACAACGGCTTTGAATTTCCACGAGTCTACCACGAGGCACAATCCATTGTGCAAACTTGTCTTCTTAAGACACATGGCATGGGCGGTAACTTCACCATGTCTCTAAAGAACGCTGTAGGCATGCTCAGGCCAGGTCCAGACTACACCCCTCCGCTGAATGAATGGAGGGGAACAGGTAACTGGCCCTGGGGTCGCGGTCATCCATATTACCCTTGGTTAGGTGAGATGCACCGCTCCCCTCATATCCGAAAAATGATCGCTGAGATAAATCTTGCGTATAAGCCCGATATCGTTGTGCTTGATGGCGTTGACGCATTTGTCACAGGGGGACCAACCGAAGGTAAAGTGGCAGCCACAAACGTCATTCTAGCAGGTAGTGACCGGGTCGCAATTGATGCGGTAGGAGTAGCCATATTGCGATTGTTTGACACTACCCCAGCGATAAGCGACGATCCCATCTTTGAGCAGGAACAGATTGCCAGAGCTGCCGAGCTGGACCTGGGTATAAAGACGGCCAACCAAATCCAGTTGATTACAGATGATTCAAAAGGCGAGGCCTTTGCGGCACAGATTAGGGACATTTTGCTTAAAGGTTAGTACAATGTCCGCATTGAGCCAGACCCTTCTAACCATACCTATCTAATAATACAGGGTGTACTCCAAAGATTATACGTCTTTCACAAAGTGCATCGGTATAAAACTATTCACCGGCGATAGTTGCTACTGACCTGCGGGAATCTCGGGATAAAGCGCCGAGCCGGCTTTCATATAGCGTGTCATATGTCGCATCGCAGCAACCAATTTATTGCTTGCCTTATCGTACAGTTGGGACTCAAACCAATAGTATTCAGTTTTGCTGGTAGCACCTACGGCAATAATCTTGCCTTTGGTCTGATAGGGTGTATCAACCTTTACAGGACCGTCCAAATAGCGTAGCTCGTTAGCGCCATAGAATGCAACGCCCTTGGCTTCAAATGGTACCCTTACCTGCATCAGACGAGCCGTATGGCTGGGTGGAAGGATGGCTGGTCCCCAGGGAGACTTACCTGAATACCACTCCACCGTGTCTTCACAGTTCTTTACTGATTTTTCCAGTGCCTCTTTAGCCTCCAGGACATCACTCAGTGGCATCTCCCAACCGACTTCTAGCTCCTTAAGAATACGTAATTTATCCCGCGAACTGCTTTCCAGTTCCAGAGTCTGCAAGTACGGCTTTTCTTTAGGACTACCCACCGACACCGTACCCCTGGCCACAAGGCGCTCATCCTTCGACTCAAGCCGTGTCTCTACCTGAACGTCACCGTTATCCTTGGGCGGTGCCTGCATAATTACCCTCACCTCTTCACCGTGCAACAGTGCGTAGGTAAAGTACAGGCTGATTGTGCCCTGCTCAAACCATCGCTGTCCGAATGTCTTTACAAGTACCGGCGGGAAGAGATCAAGATGCATGGTGCCGGCTACTACTCCACCTCTCATGCCAACCTTTTTACCTACCGCATCATCATGAATGGAGCCAGTCATACTGGCGGCTGCATTGATAGCTTCACGCCACTCCCCGTATATAGAACCTTCTTTGATTAGAACACCATCTGACATCAACATACACCTCCTGAATAGTTATATCTGCCCGAAATCTTTATATGTGCTTGAATATTATACTGTCGGCATAATGATGTCAACCACAATTGTGGCTACTTAACAAAATCAATATGCAGGGAAATCTATTTGTGATTAGGCTCGAAAAATGAACAGAGTATGGGAAAAGCAAATGGCAATTTCTCCCAAGATCACAAATGAAACACCATAATAGGTGAAGTGAAATATCTCCAATAATTGTAGCATTCGATATAGCCCTGTGTTGGCCCCATATACGTGTGTCACCACAGATCATCTCAGTCTGTACTCCCATCGAGGAGCAGCGCGGGAAGCGTCAAGAGAGCAAGTTCTATGGTTGCAGGTTTAACTTGAAAGTAGTATAAATAGCAGGAAGAAATCAATGCTCAAGGTCAATATCTGGGAGGCATATCCATGAAGAAACTAATCATTGCTAGTACATTGATCTTATTACTACTTTCGTTTCAAATGGCTGGCTGTGGTAAACCGGAAGATACGGCAGTCTCTGTGCCATTAGCGCCTGATATAACACTGCACAGCGGATACAGCCAGGACGAACTTGAGCAAGCGGTAAAATCACAAGGAGGCGGCTGCGATACCGGCACTGCAATCATCACAGACAATGAAGATGGCACGTATACCGTAGCATGTGATGAAGATGTAGATTCGATAACAGCCACTGGCTCTATAAATATTGCCCAAAAGAAAGTAGCGCCGGAGATTGAATGGTCACCATGTCAGTTCGAGATACCAGAAGGCCAAACTGTTAAATGTGGTTATTTGATAGTTCCCGAAGATCGCAGCCAACCGGATGGCACCAGTATTCGTCTACATTTTGCAATATTCAAAAGTAAGAGCAATAGCCCTGCTCCTGACCCCATCGTTTACCTCCAAGGTGGCCCAGGTAGCAGTGCATTGAAACAGATGCCTCAAATTATGAAATCGATATTTTCCCCTTTCCTGGAAAGTCGTGACGTCATAGTGCTCGACCAACGGGGTACGGGTTATTCCGAACCAGCCCTGCACTGTACTGAGGTTACTGATTACATGTATGCCAGTCTGGATAAAGTACCAAGTTCGGAGGAGGACAGCCGCTATAGCTTAGAAGCACGTCTACAATGTCGCGAACGGCTGGTAAGTGATGGCATCAACCTGGCTGCTTATAATAGTGCTGAAAGTGCGGCAGACCTCAATGACCTGCGCATAGCGCTTGGCTATGAACAGTGGAACCTCTACGGTATATCATACGGTTCACGGTTGGCACTGACAGCAATGCGCGACTACCCAGAGGGCATCCGCAGTGTTGTTCTGGACGCGACTTTCCCACTACAGAATAATGTTTATATTGATCAGCCAGCTAATATGGATAGAGCTTTCGATGTCTTTTTCCAAAGTTGCGCCGCTGATTCAAACTGTAACGGGGTTTATCCTAACCTTGAAAAAGTCTTCTGGGAACTGGTGGACCAGACAAACAAGTCTCCTATAGCATTTTCAGTAAAACACCCCCAAACTGGTAAGACTTACGACGTGCTTATGTACGGTGATAATCTAATTCATCTTATATTCATCTCAATGTATTCAACAGGAAACATCCGTTTCCTACCAGGAATTATTTATCAGATTCGGGACGGTAAATATGAAAACCTCCCCATACTAATGGGAGCTTATCTAAATACCTTCGAGAGGATTAGCTATGGTATGCACTATTCTGTTCGCTGTAACGAGGAGGTTAGTTTTACAACACCCGAAGAACTCAGCAAAGCCATCAATTCCTATCCTAAATTCAAGGGTTCAATAGGTAGTTATACAACCCCGGATTACAACATCTGTGTTCTCTGCCAGAAATGGAATGCTGGAGAGGCTGACCCCATAGAGAACGAACCGGTCTACAGTGATATTCCAGCTCTCGTGCTGGCAGGTGAATACGACCCGATCTTTTCACCATCATCGAGTCGCCTGGCTGCTGAAACCCTCACGAATAGCTACTACTATGAATTTCCGGGTGTGAGCCATGGGGCGAGTGCATCTGGGGCAGAATGCCCGCTAAATATCGTACTTGATTTCCTAAACGACCCGACGCTGGAACCTGATGCATCATGTGTGAAAGAGATGGGTGGCGTGAACTTCTTCATCTTCTTCTGAAGTACACGAGAGGTGGCCTCCTCTTGAGTGAGCCCATCCAGCGCTTTAGTCAGGTAACCGTGACTTTCCTCCAGCGACCTTAGCAGCAGTTCTCTGGCATCCACAAGATACTTACTTCAGCACTTTGTTTTATTAATAGCCGATGCTAATGCACCATGGTTAATCCGTGTAGCAATGGGGTATCGCGTAACAAAGATTTGCCCGTGGAGAAAGAGCCAGAGCAGATTATTTGGGAGGCTGGATTACTATTGTCCAGTCCATATCATCCAGCTCCTGCCAGGTAAACTCCTGAGAGTAAACCACCTCTCCATCCTCAGTCCTTGCCTCTATGGCATATTTCTCGTCAGGCCAAATATCGTATGGTGGTATATCTATAGTACCGCTCCTGCTCATCTCTCCCGGCGGTGCATCGCATTGACGTAGGTTATCTATGAAAATTTCAAGTGTCTGGTCGGTACGATTATCCACTTGATACCGATGCCCCGGCTCAGCA
>CP070642.1:841899-844600 GCA_020354105.1 Chloroflexota bacterium
CAAAGCGCTCTCCACGGTAAGAGCCGGAAATACAATAGGTGGCGGAGATTGGCGAGATGACAGGCTGGTCCCGGACTGTATTAGGGCATTAAAGAATAGCAGACCTATTGGTATTCGTTCTCCAAAGTCAGTAAGGCCCTGGCAGTATGTGCTTGAGCCTTTAAGTGGGTATTTGCTACTGGCTTCAAGAATGTATGAGAATGGGAAAAAGTATTCAGGAGCCTGGAATTTCGGGCCAGCTCAAGGCTCAATCATCACGGTAGAAGAATTGGCGAGAAGTGTAATAAAACACTGGGGAGAAGGACAGTACAAGGACCTATCTGAAGGACTATCGAGTGAACGCCACGAAGCAAAAATGTTATTGCTGGACATTTCAAAAGCAACTACTCAGCTAGGCTGGAGGCCTGTCCTAAGCATTAATGAAGCTATAGAATATACTGTGAATTGGTATAAAGCTTCCGATGTCAACTATGATTTCTGTGTAGGTCAGGTTGATGATTATGTCGGCAAGCTGACGACAAGGTAAAAGACAGGTAGCCATGCAAGGTAAATATTTTCTCCCCCGGCTTACGGGGAGGTGCTTGGGATGCGGCAACAAGTTGCCTGATGCCTTCCTGGATTTGGGCGAAATGCCGCTGGCAAATAGCTATGTTGCACCAGAAAGCAAAGATAAGGAAGAAATACTGTACAGGCTTGCAGTTGCCTACTGTCCCGCATGCTACTTAGTACAGATTACCCACAGAGTTGCCCCTGAGCAACTGTTCAGCAGCTACTCGTATTTCTCCTCTTTCTCCAACTCCTTTTTGAAACATGCTGAAGCCATGGCAGAAAGCTTGACCAAAAAATTTGTATTAGATTCGAATAGCCTGATTGCAGAAATCGGTAGCAACGACGGATACCTGTTGAATTTCTTCAGGGAAAGGGGTATCCCGATCTTAGGCATTGAACCTGCTAAAAACATTGCCAGAGTCGCTAACGAAAGTGGCATTCCAACTGTGGATGTCTTTTTTGGCCCAGACTCGGTCGCTCAAATCATAAAAGCCAGAGGGCAGGCTGACATTATTATTGGTAATAATGTGTTGGCCCACGTTCCATTGATTAATGATTTCTTGCTTTCAGTGAATAAGTACTTGAAGCCAACCGGCAGTGCAGTATTTGAATTTCCTTATTTGAAGGACTTACTGGACCATGCTGAGTTTGATACCATCTACCACGAGCATGTCTTCTATTACTCAGTGAGCGCCGTTAAAATACTTGCCGAACGCGCCAAATTACAGTTATACGACGTGCATCACCAAGATATCCACGGGGGCTCACTACGAGTCTTTCTTCAAAAAGAAAGACAGCATGAGGTGTCAAGTAATATAAGAAAGATGCTACTAAAGGAAGAACAATATGGAATCATGGATAAGGATTTATACAGAAATTTTGGTGAGAAGGTAGAAAAGCTGAAGACCAAGTTAGAGGGATTGTTACTAGAACTTAAGAAAGCGGGCAAGACTATAGCAGCTTATGGTGCGGCAGCAAAAGGGAATACACTATTAAACTATATAGGCATAGATAAAAACATGATTGACTTCGTGGTTGATAGAAGTCCATATAAACAGGGGCTTCTCTTGCCAGGAACCAGGATACCGATTTTGCACCAGGATGAGTTACTCAAGAGAATGCCTGACTATACTCTAGTTTTGGCCTGGAATTTTGCCGAAGAGATTTTAGCCCAGCAGGATGAATACCGGAAACGAGGGGGAAAGTTTATTATACCCATACCTGAGATACAGGTGATATGATGATATTTAAAGAAACCAGCCTTAAAGGAGCCTATATCATTGAATTAGAGCCGCTGGAGGATGAGCGGGGCTTTTTTGCCCGTAGTTTCTGTCAAAAGGAGTTTGAAGAGCACGGTTTGAATCCCCGCATTGCCCAGTGCAATATCTCTTACAATAAAAAGAAAGGGACTCTGCGCGGGATGCACTATCAAAGCACACCCTACCAGGAAGCCAAGTTAGTCTGCTGCACAAAGGGCGCCATCTACGACGTGATTATTGACCTACGCAAGGATTCGCCCACCCTCAAGCAGTGGATCGCCGTGGAATTGACAGCAGAAGATCATCGCATGCTCTACGTCCCGGAAGGGTTTGCCCATGGGTTTCAGACCTTGAAGGATGATACTGTGGTCTTTTATCAGATGTCGGAATTCTACCACCCGGAATTCTCTAAGGGCGTGCGCTGGAATGATCCAGCATTTAGGATTAACTGGCCAGATGACATACGGGTTATCTCAGATAGGGATCGACAATATCCGGACTTCATCTCATGAAAAAGGTCTTGATTACTGGAGCAACTGGATTTATTGGTCGTCATTGTTTGCCATCGTTATTAGAAATGGGTTATGAAGTTCATGCCGTCTCTTCAAAGACTTCTAGGAGCAAACTGCCTAATGTTTATTGGCACCAGGCTGATTTGCTCGACACGGAACGGGTCTCAAGGTTGATAGCAGAAGTGCAGCCAACTCAGCTCTTGCATTTTGCCTGGTTTACAGCACCAGGAGAGTACTGGAATTCGTTAGAAAACTTACGCTGGGTTCGAGCTAGTCTTGAATTATTGGAGACATTTTCCGCATACGGTGGGGAGCGAGCAGTCATGGCTGGCACGTGTTTCGAATACGACTTGAGGCATGGATACTGTTCTGAGCAGATTA
>CP070642.1:844700-851331 GCA_020354105.1 Chloroflexota bacterium
AGGTACAGCTAACAACGGTAGCTTTACCGCTACCGGCTCGGGTACCGTGGAAGTCACAGTCACCGATGCCAATAGCTGTACCAGCGACAACAGCACCACGGTTACCGCCAACCCAGGGCCTACAGCAACCGCCTCCGGTACCTCCACCGTCTGTGTCGGTGGAACAATACAGCTCGTCGGCGGCCTAGATGGTATGACCGCATATAGCTGGACAGGACCCAACGGCTTTAACTCCACCGAGCAATCGACATCCAGGCCAAACGCCACTATCAATATGACCGGCGACTACACCTTGACCGTCACCAATGACTGCGGCAGCGACAATGCCACAATCTATGTTAGCGTTATAACATGCGGCGGTGGCGGTGGTGGTGGTCCTGGCCTCCCCTCCGCTGCTCCTACATGCCCATTAATTTTGACAGTAAACATGTTGGGTAAAATAACCAAAGCCAGAATGACCTCAGATGGAATACTGTGTGAAGACTGCTTCGCGTTCGATCCTCCAAAGCAGAATAGTTGGGAAGCCAAGGCTGGAACTCAGTTACTTCTAGAGAACAACAAGCCACCGGAGCTCATAAAAGTAACATTTGCCGGTTCGTCGCCACCAGCTGGAGACACAGAAACAATCGGTCCATTCTACGAGATCAATGCCTACGCTTCCATGAATAGTCTTATTCCATCTGCAATCAGTATCTCACCACTATTCAGCATGTCTTCGGCTTATAATCCCAACGAGCTACCGGAGAACACGTCAGAGGTGACCCTCTCTTACTACTATGATCCTAGCCAAGGTTGGTTAGCGATGGGCCCGGATACAGGCGCCGTCGCCGAGATCGGCAAAGCGCGGGGCACATTAGACTACTTCGTACCTGCCACTTTGTTGGTCAAACTAGCAGGAACAGCATCAGCTAAATTTGAGGCAAGCAACTTGACGATCAGCCCATCCCAGACACAGATCAACCAGGAAGTTATCATAAGCGTTAAGGTGACTAACACAGGCGAAGCAAGTGGAGACTACAACCTGGAACTGAAAGTCGATGGCAAAGTTAAATCAACAAAGCAGATAACCCTTGCCGCCGGCACAAGCCAAACTGTGAATTTCACTATAACTACAGATGCTGCCGGCAAACACCAGATAGAAGTAGCTGGTCTAGAGGGTGAATTTGTGGTAGTGGGACCATCCGGAATCAACTGGTGGCTTATCGCTGCCATCATTATCCTATTGCTAGCAATACTGTCCTTTGTGGGGTGGAGACAGTTAAGCAACCGCAAATGAACTGGTGCTACACCCACGAACACACAAGCTGGATATAAGCCAAAACTAAATTGAAACACGTCCGGGCGATGGTAAACCTCTTCGCTCAATCGGCAAACAATCTCATTACTTGTTGGCTATCTTTCGCCACGCTATAATTAGGCACAATGCGCTACCGGCGTTTGATAGCTAAATTCGGCACTAACCTGCTCACAGGGGGCACTGACCATCTCGATTCTAGCATTATGTCAAATCTTATAGAGCAGGTAGCTCAGCTCCACCAGCAAGGACACGAGGTAATCATTGTGTCTTCGGGAGCAGTCGCCGCTGGCAGGCAGAAACTTAACCTATCCAAGGAACGCAAAGACGTCCCCTTCAAGCAAGTCCTCGCCTCGGTGGGACAAGGTCAGCTTATGAATAAATACGAGCAACTCTTTAGCCAGCACAACATAATCGTAGCACAGGCACTCCTAACCAGGTCAGACCTGATTGACCGCGCCGGCTATCTGAACGCCCGTAACACACTGTTGGCTTTGATTGAATTGGGTGTGATTTGCATCGTAAACGAGAACGATGTCGTCGCCACCGACGAACTCGGCGAACTCACCTTCGGAGACAATGACAATCTTTCAGCCATGGTAGCCAATCTGGTCGACGCCGACCTTCTAGTACTGCTTACCGATATCGACGGACTGTATACTGCCAACCCGCAATATAATCCCGAAGCTAAACTCATACCCAGAGTAGAAAAGATAGATACCGAGATAGAACGAGTGGCTGACGACACTGCAAGCTCATGTGGTATCGGTGGCATGATAACCAAACTCGAAGCCGCCAGGCTGGCAACCGCCTCAGGAGTAACTGTAGTCATCGCCAATGGACGAAAACCCGACGTCCTAAATCAAATCGTGCTTGAAAAGAACATCGGCACCATATTCCCTACGCGAACCAGTAAATTGGAGAGCAAAAAACGCTGGATGCTGAGCGGGCTTGCCTGCAAGGGTAAACTTATAATCGACGACGGGGCTGCTCTGGCCATCAAGAAACAAAATCGTAGCCTGCTCCCCGCCGGCATTGTCCATGTCGAAGGGAAATTCGAGCGCGGAGACGTAGTGGATGTCTTCGATTCGAAAGGCAGCCAGGTCGGTTGTGGCATACCCAACTACAGCTCACAGGATATTTCCAGAATTAAGGGAGCACAGTCTGAGACGATTTCAAGCCTTCTCGGCTACGAATATGGCACTGAGGTGATACACAGAAACAATTTGGTGCTAGTATAGGGGGAAACATGAAATCTGCAGTCAATGAACTCGAAGAAAAGGGAACGATGGCTAAGGCAGCTTCGAGAAAGCTCGCCTTCCTATCTACAGAAATTAAAAACAAAGCCCTGCTTGGCATTGCCGATGCAATTATGACCAGGCAAGACGAAATTCTGACAGCTAATAAGCTCGACTATAAGGACTCCGAGGCTTCAGGCATGAGCGCAGCTATGCTAGACCGTCTGATGCTGAATCCAGACCGACTCCAGGGTATAGTCAATGATGTCAAAGCTGTAGCCGCTCTGCATGATCCAGTGGGTGAGTTGATAGAAGAGCAAACACTACCCAACGGTTTGCAAATTAGCAAGAAGCGAGTACCTCTCGGTGTTATCGGTGCCATCTACGAGAGCCGTCCCAACGTTACAGTGGATATTTCGGTACTATGTCTGAAATCAGGCAATGCTGTCATACTTCGCGGCGGTAAAGAGGCGCTCCACTCCAACCTGACTCTAGTCAGAGTTATTCAAGAAGCCGCCTACAAAACCGGCGTGCCCGAGGGAGCTATACAGATTATAGAGTCAACTGACAGGGCCCTTATCAATCATATGCTCAAGATGAAGGGCACGATAGACCTCATAATTCCTCGCGGTGGCGCCAGTCTGATTAGGTCTGTGGCTGAAAACGCTGCCATACCCGTACTTACCGGCGGTATCGGCGTCTGTCATACCTATGTTGACAAAAGCGCCGATTTAAACAAGGCTGTGGCTATCGCCTATAACGCCAAGGTCCAGCGACCTACTGTCTGCAATGCTCTGGATACGCTTCTTGTTCACATCAAAATCGCCCCTCAATACTTGCCTCTAATTGCCCAAGAATGGGCAAAGGCCGGGGTGGAAATGCACTGCGATAAACGCACCTTATCCATTCTCGGGCCAATTCCCTCCCTCAAAATCGTTCCGTCAAAGACTGATGACTGGGGCAAGGAATTCCTAGCCCTGATTGCGGCGATTAAGATAGTCGATTCTCTGGATGAAGCATTGGAGCATATCGAGCGTTATGGCTCAGGACATTCTGAGGCAATAGTTGCCGAGGACAAATCGGCAGCGGTACGCTTTCTAAATGAAGTAGACGCTGCCTGTGTATATGCTAACGCCAGCACCCGTTTTACTGATGGTGCCCAGTTCGGACTGGGTGCTGAAATTGGTATAAGTACTCAGAAATTTCACGCCCGTGGCCCCATGGCACTAAGAGAGCTCACCAGTTACAAGTGGACAATTTTAGGCAATGGGCACGTTCGCCCTTAGTCTAAACCTGCTAAAGCCGACTCCTGGAACTTAAACAGTTGTTTAATGCCCTTTTCGGCAAGGGCAAGCAAGGTATCAGCGGTCTCCTTAGAGAAAGGATTACCCTCGGCTGTACCTTGAATTTCCACAAATTCGATCTTATCAGTCATGACCACGTTAAAGTCAACCGCAGCCCGGTAATCCTCCTCGTAGCAGAGGTCAAGTAACACATCTCTGCCCACTATGCCAACGCTGGTAGCAGCTACTGCAGCATTCAGCGGAATCGTTGACAGCACACCTTGTTTCCTCAGATTATGGAATGCAACAAATAAAGCTACATACCCACCGGTTATAGCCGCGGTTCGAGTGCCGCCATCAGCCTGCAATACATCGCAGTCCACAGTGAAGGTTCTTTCGCCCAGAGCTGTAAGGTCGGTAACTGCCCTCAAGCTACGACCAATAAGGCGCTGAATTTCCTGATTCCTACCGGCTGTCCTCTCAAGCGAGATACTGCGAGGGGTACGAGTAAGTGTGGAACGGGGTAGCATAGCATACTCAGCAGTAACCCATCCAGTACCCGCGCCTTTGAGGAAATTAGGAACCCTGTCCTCCACACTTACAGCACAGAGTACTCTGGTACGCCCCAGTTCTATCAAGGCCGAGCCCTCAGCAAAATCCTGGTATCCCAGGTTAATATTTATCGGGCGGAGTTCATCGTTAGCCCGGCCGTCTACTCTTTTCATAAAAGAACACTCCTTGCTCCACTATCGGCACAGTATAGCATTGATTCATTTGGCTTAACAACGCCTGTACCTCAACAATAACCCCTTCCCCCTTGATGAGATATGGCAGAGTGAGGATAAATTGACCTCATATAATGACCAATGCTACTATGGCCGATAACTATTTTGAATGAAGTAAATTTCTGTGCATTAGGCAGCATAGGGTTAGTAGCCGGCTTACTGGGCTCGATGTTAGGAGTAGGCGGTGGCTTGCTCATCGTGCCTATACTCACATTAGCTCTCCACTTACCCATCAAAGTGGCAATTGCCAGCAGTCTGGTAGCCATCGTTGCCAACTCATGCACCGCTGCCGGCATGTATACAAAGGCCAGATTGAACAACATAAAACTGGGGCTGCTCCTGGAAACGGCGACTACCCCCGGTGCTATTATTGGTGGTTTTATCGCTGCTGTAATCGCCCCCTCAATATTAAGCGCTCTTCTCGGATTTGTACTCATTTACGCCGCATACACAATGTTGGTACGCCCCTACTTCATGACTGAGGATACAATGTCAGCAGACGATGCGATTACCACGGGTAGTATCTCTCACAATTTGTCCAGCTCGCTAGCAAGCTCATACTATGACCAGAATTTGGATAAAGCTGTCAACTACAAAGTGAATCGTTTGCCTGCTGGCCTAGGAGTCAGCTTCTTTTCCGGTGTTCTTTCCAGCTTGCTTGGCGTAGGTGGCGGCATAATAAACGTGCCCGTAATGCACTTGATTATGAAAGTACCGATGAAAGCAGCTATAGCCACCAGCACCTTCATAATAACAATTACAGCCGCAGCTGGCGCTCTCATTTACTATTATTATAGGCACATATATCTATTCATAATCACCCCATTGACCATAGGTATGGTTATAGGTGCTAGAATAGGCGTTGAATTAACGCAAAGGGCCGGCGGGCTAGTACTCAGACGTATATTCGGTGCCCTCCTGCTCCTTATAGCTGTGATGATGTTTCTCAGAACAGTCAATGTAATTTAGGAATTACGGATAAATGAAAATCATGGAACATAGGAATCTCAAAGAAAGTCGTCTGAACAATTGGGTCAGTTTTGCTTTAAGGCTGGGTGTTGCGGTCTCACTAGCACTGATTGTTATCGGCTTCATTATCCTGTTAATCACCTCCGATGCTAACGATATCCATCCACTTGCAAGTTTAGATCAGATACCGGCGGCTATTGTCATCAGCGTCGGAATCTTGATTCTCTTGCTGACACCGATCATACAGGTCATAGCAGCTACCGTGTTCTTCTTGATAGTCAGAGACAGACTATTCATATGTATCTCCGTAGCAGTTTTCTGCTTCGCTGCTATCAGCCTTGTCTTAGCATTAATCTGAATTGACCAGCGAGCAAGGCTATGCTATGATTTCCTCTAGATGTCAGCGCTTACCGATCTGTACGAGGAAATTGAACGCTGCCAGGACTGCGAGCTAGGCAAACACCGCACCAGAGTTGTGCCCGGCGAAGGGCCAGAAAAGACAAGCATACTTTTCATCGGCGAGGCGCCTGGGTGGCACGAAGACCAGCAAGGGCGTCCCTTCGTCGGCCCAGCAGGAAAATACCTGGAAGAACTATTAGCCTCCATTAAGCTAAAACGTGAACAAGTTTACATCGCCAACGTTATCAAATGCCGCCCACCAAGCAACCGAGACCCCCTGCCCGGCGAAATTCAAGCCTGCAGCAAGTGGTTAAAGGACCAAATAGAGATAATCCGCCCGAAGATGATTGTTACCCTAGGTCGTTACTCTATGGCAAAGTATTTCCCCAATCAGAGCATCAGTCAAGTTCACGGCAAAGCCAGAAAACAGGACGATATTATCTACTACGCAATGTATCATCCAGCAGCAGCTCTTCATCAAGGAAGCCTGCGGAAAATTATCGAGACAGACATGCTCAAAATCCCCCAAATCTTAGCCCAGGCAGAGAAGTTAACAGAAGCCGAAGCTGAGCCACAGCAACTAAGTCTATTCTAGTTCACAATAATGAGCAGACAAAAACTCCGGATAATCCCCCTGGGCGGATTAGGTGAAATCGGTAAGAA
>CP070642.1:851431-855971 GCA_020354105.1 Chloroflexota bacterium
AAGCTGGTGGAAAAGAGCACAGCGGCGAAGGACTTTTTGTTTATGGCAGCAATCAGGTCGAGGTCTGTGGTCACCAGAGGCGAGCGCTCCAGAATGAGAACGGGAAATCCCATATCCAGAGCCACCTCAAGCAACTGGCGGGAAAGCCTGAATTTCTTTTCTACGGGCTGATAATCACCGGTGGAAAGCAGGTTTACCGGCACTTTTGACAGCTCTTTCCTGAGCAGCTCCGGGGCATTGAGCTTTATCTTGATTACTCTATCGAAGTCGTCAGGGTCTGGGTAGGGCAGGTATTTGGGCTCTCGCGAGTAGCAGAACTCGCAGCCGAACTGGCAGCCGATGTAGGGATAGGCCGAGTACTTATTCCAGAACCAGCCGCCGTCTACGTGCTTATAGGTGTTAAGTATTTTTTTGGCTTTATATGGGATATGAGTTACCGCCACAGCAATATAATAGCATTACCTGGTGTTGTGGTGACAGGTAGGGGAGTTGTTGTTGTGACGTGAATAAGTTTGACAGCCATCTTGTCTGGGCGTATTATCGGGAGGCTACAAATTGAGGAGGAAATATGGCACGCGTTAAATTACTTGAGAAAGACCAGGCCGACCCCATAATTAAAGAGATGTTCCAGAAAATGGAAGACCGCAAAGCGCCCATAGTCAATATTCACAAGGCCATGGGCAACAGCCCCAAAGTCGGCCGCAATTTCGTCAGGCTGGGCAATTCGATACTTAATCAGGATTTTCTTGACCCTAAGCTGCGGGAACTGGCTATACTCCGCGTGGGCAATCTGCTGCAGTCAGGGTACGAGTTCACCAAGCATGTGGGCATAGGCAAGCAGGCCGGTGTCACCGGAGACCAGATAGACGAGCTTTCCAACTGGGCATCTTCGAAGAAGTTCACCGATATAGAACGCGCCGTGCTGCAGTATACCGATGAGGTGACGCTGAACGTCAAGGTCAGCGACAGCACCTTTGCTGATTTGAAGAAGTTTTTCGATGACCAGGCAATCGTCAAGCTTACGACAACCATCGGCTATTATGGAATGGTGTGCAGGATACTGGTGGCTCTGCAGATAGAGCTGGAGCCCGGTGAAAAAGCTTTAATGCCTTTATACTAAAGATTGACAAGGCCAGAGAATTTTTCAGGGAGGTTGATACAATGTCAAGGTTAAAGGATAAGGTGGCCATCGTATCCGGCGCTGGCTCCATAAGACCCGGCATGGGGAACGGAAAGGCAACCGCTATCTTGTTTGCCAGGGAGGGGGCTAAGGTAATCGCCGTGGACAAGAATCTTGAAGCGGCTGTGGAAACGGTAAAGTTAATCGTTGAGGCAGGCGGCGAGGCGAAGGCGGTACAGGCTGATGTTACCAGAGAAGCGGAAGCTAAGAATGTGATAGATACCACGGTGGCTGCTTATGGCAAGCTGGATATATTGTTTAATAATGTAGGTATCGGCCTGGGTGGTAGCGGTCTCAAGGTAACCGAGGAAGAATGGGATGCTGTTATGGGTACCAACCTCAAGGGTGTGCTTTTCATGTGCAAATATGCCGTGCCTGAGATGGAGAAAGCTGGTGGCGGAGCCATCGTCAACAATGCCTCTATGGCGGCGTTTTACGGTCACCGTATCTATGCCTACGCCACTTCAAAGGCTGGTGTTACGGCATTGACCAGGTCTCTGGCAGTGGGACTGGCAAAATATAACATCAGGGTGAACTGCGTGGCGCCCGGCTTTATAGATACCCCGATGGTTCAGCCTATTATGGGCGAGAAACGCGAGCGCAATGTTGAAGCGCGTGTTCCACTGGGCAGACACGGTAAGGCTGAGGAGATAGCTTCTGCCGTCCTCTTTTTAGCATCAGATGAAGCCTCTTATATAACGGGGCAAATTCTATGCGTTGACGGCGGCATGTCGGCTACGTGACGCTCCGGTTCTGAGGTTTTTTTATTTGCTTTTTCTGATTCCTTCGAGAGTTTCCTTGACATGAGGGGCAAAGGCGAAGAAACTGGTTAACTTTTCGCAGCCGTATTCATCGCAGTAGGCGCAGTTTTCAACGAGCTTTTGCTGGCCGCATTTTCTTATCTCGCAGACATTGCAATAGTTGAGAAGCCTTTTGCCTTCGGTCTTGCAACCATCGCAGTTGATCTCCTCCGGCTTAATGGATATCTTGTACTCCTTGGACCAGGCTTCAGCGACCTCTTTCCTCTTGGCATCGTCGTTTTCCTGCGTGGCAATAAACCCCGGGCATTCAGTGCAGATTAGTCCACAGTAAGCAATCATTTTGTCCATGTTTCCTCCTTCTTGTAGAAATAGGGACAGGTCTTCAGACCTGCCCCTATTTTTTAGTTGTCTTTCGGTGGGTTAACGGGAACTCCTGGCTTTCTTCTTGCGCCATCGTGTGAAATAGAGTACCACAACCAGGATGATAATCCAAACGGGGCTGAAAATTAACAGCCAGATGGCTATATTAGCTAGTGCCTTGCCGAAGGTAGCCAGACCACGTACTGCCGACTTAAGCGTCTCCAGAGCACTCCAGCCGGTTCCGTCTATGGGCTGTGTCTTGTACAAGCTTATCTCGATGAGTGCCATGTCCGAGGTGCGCTCAAGGTACTGGATGCGCCCCTTAATCCGCTCGATTTCCCGGCGCGTGTTGGAGAGCTGCTGATACACCTTCAAAGTGTCTTCTACGGTCTCGGCTTTCTTGAGCAATTCCAGGTATTGGGCTTCGGTTGCTTCGAGGTTGCGAAGCTGAGCCTGCAGGTCGGTGTATTCCTCGGTTACGTCCCGGGTGTCGGTGCTCTTGTTGGTCACCTTGATTGCCAGTGTGCGGAGCCTATCGAAGGCTTCGTCGAAGCGGTCAGACGGTACGCGAATTGAGATTCTGCCGTAAGTTATGTCTTTATCTCCGGACTCATTAGAGGAAACCACGTAGCCGCCCAGTGATTCGGCAACTTTGGCAATGTCGGCTATAGACTCGGTAATATCGTTCACTTCCAGTGTGATATAGCCGGTCTTTACCAGTCTGCGGTCCATGCCCCCCGCTTCAGGTTCGGCAGGAGCATAGCTTGATGCAGCTTCAAGTGCGTAGTCTTTGGACATTCCTCCTGTCGAAGGAAATACTTCCTCTGCCTGTGGTGGCATAGGTGCCGGCATCGAGCTTTCTTGAATACGGCTGCAGCCTGCAGTCAGTACCAGTCCCAGAATAATAAGTACGGGTACCAGGATTTTAATTGTCCTGTTCATCGTTACCTCCTTTTATCCTTTCCTCTGTAATATACGTGTAATCTGGGTAAGTATTACAGGTTAGCATATAAATTCCTTGAGGGTATTACCATATACTTGATTATACATCCAGTTGGGGTGAAATAGAATGCCTGGGATACGAATCTGATATAATATTTCGGCTGCTTGACTAGATTTGCAGTCATCAAGTTTTATTGTTTTAGGTTAATATGATACATAGGGGGCATTGATGAGTCAGTCTATAGTTGAAAGTCTGGAGCCTTTATTCAATCCCAGGTCAGTTGCCGTAGTCGGAGCGACTAACAACTGGAATAAGTGGGGGTTCTCGACTTTCAGCAGCGCGCTCAATGGTTTCCGCGGTCCGGTATACCCGGTGAACAACAGGGAGAGCGAAGTCCTGGGACATAAAGCCTTTGCCCGGTTGTCTGATATACCGGGGCCAGTAGACCTGGTTATCTTCGTTATCCCGGCTCCAGCTGTTGCCCCTGTCATGGAAGAGTGTGTAGCCAAGGGGGTGAAGGCGGCGGCAATTATTTCAGCCGGCTTTGCTGAGATTGGGGCGGAGGGCAAGAAGCTGCAGGATGAAGTTTTGAGGATTGCCAGGAAAGGTGGAATTCGTTTTATCGGGCCCAACTGCATGGGCTTCTGGAGCGCTTCGTCAGATTTGCGGGCATTTATGTTCCCGCTGCCGATTGAGGACGGGCCGTTGGCTTTTGTATCGCAAGGCGGAAATGTTGGTGGTGCTGTGGTACGGTCTGGAAATTTGCGCGGTATAGGTTTTCATCGGTACGTAAGCTGTGGCTGTGCCGCGGATATACAGATAGAGGACTATATAGAATATTTCGGTGAGGACCCACAAGTAAAGGTCATTTTGGCATATATAGAGGGACTGGTTGACGGCGGACGTTTCTTGGAGAAGGTGAAAAAAGTCACGCCGAAGAAGCCGGTTATCGTCATGAAGCCAGGTAAAACAGGAGCTGCTGCCAAGGCAATAACGTCTCACTCCGGGGCGCTGGCAGGTTCCGATGAAGCCTATGATGCCGCTTTCAGGAGCATTGGCATAACCAGGGTGGAGAGCCCTGAGGAACTGCTCGACGTTGCCATCGGATTTATAACTCAGCCGCTCCCTAAAGGTAGAAATGTGGCTATACTGACCCCCGGTGGGAGCTACGGCGTTATCTGTGCTGATTCCTGTGCCGCCGAGGGCTTGAACGTGGTTAAATTGCCGGATAAAGTTGTGGCTGCACTTGATAGGGTATTTCCACCGCGGTGGAGCCGGGGCAATCCCGTGGACCCT
>CP070642.1:856071-860458 GCA_020354105.1 Chloroflexota bacterium
GCTGAGAAAAGCCGGACACCTCTGGGGCAAGGACACGGCGGAGACAGAAGCTATGCTCGAAGCTGAACTGGGCAAGGGTATCGGTATTGCCAGTATCGGTCCTGCTGGCGAAAGTGGGTCTTTGATCGCTGCCGTCATCAACAATAAAGGACGAGCCGCTGCTCGCTCCGGTCTGGGTGCAGTAATGGGGTCGAAGAGACTTAAGGCAGTGGTGGTAAAGGGTCAACAGAAAGTCCCGGTGGCTGATGAGGATGGGTTAAAGGCCGCCAGACAAAGCTACATGGGGCAGCTCGGTGGCGCTGTGGAGGCGTTCAAAAGGTTTGGCACCTGCAGTGGCATGGCAAACCTGGTCAATATGGGTGACGCTCCGGTAAAGAATTGGGGTGGCACTGCCCTTGACTTCCCCACCGTCGCTGCGATCAGCGATCAGAGTGTGATCAGTCTCCAGAAGCGGAAGTATAGTTGCTGGGGATGCCCTGTTGCCTGTGGGGGCTTGATGAAAGCCGGTAGCGAATACAGCTATCCTGAAGGCGTTCACAAGCCGGAATATGAAACTTTAGCTTCCTTCGGCTCTATGTGCCTCAATGACAATATAGAGTCCATAGTAATGTTGAATGAAATCTGCAATCGATATGGTCTCGATACCATCTCTGCCGGCTCCATCATGGCTTTCGCCGTTGAAAGCTTCGAGAACGGCATCATCACCACCAAAGATACCGATGGCATCGAGCTGCGCTGGGGTAACCACAAGGCGATAGTGGCTATGACGGAGAAGATGGCAAAGAAGGAAGGCTTCGGTGCTGTCTTGGCCGATGGAGTTAAAAAGGCTGCTGAAAGGATAGGCAAAGGTGCTGAAGCCTTTGCTGTTCATATCCACGGCCAGGAAGTCCCCATGCATGACCCGAAGCGCTTTGCGCATTATACGACTATCTATCTTGACTCCACACCTGGTCGCCATACACGGGGGAGCTATGCCTTTAGACCAGTAAGCGGATTGGAATACCCGGCATATGACCGCAGTTCGATGGCCGGTCGTGGCGAGGCGAGCGAGATGGGCAGCGATTTCTCCCATGCTGTAAACTGCCTTGGCCTGTGTACTTTCGGGGTCGGCTTTATGCCTGCCAGCGCTATAACCGACTTCGTCAATTTAACCACCGGATGGAATTTCACCATTGAAGATGTCTTGAGGACTGGAGACCGTGTGGCCAACATCAGGCAAGCTTTCAATAGCCGTGAGGGGATAAACATCAGCGATTACAAGGTGCCGGGGAGGGTCTCAGGCAACCCACCGCCCCAGGCTGGTCCGACTGCCGGCAGGAGTGCTGCATTTGACACCATGAGTCGCGACTATCTGGAAGCTAGAGGCTGGGACACGACAACCGGCAAGCCGAGTCGTGACAAGCTGCTTGAGCTTGGACTCGATGATGTCGCGAAATCCCTGTGGGGTTAGTAGATAGCGGCTATCAAACTGATTTCCCGCCTTAAGTGAATGGATAATAAGCCACCCCGATGTAATCCGGGGAAATTAGGCAGAAAAAACAAGAGCCGGGGACAAAAGCGGAAGATTGGCTTGACGCTAACCCTAGCTCTCTGTTAGGATACACAATGGTGTGACCCCGTGGAACGCAGTGGGTGAATCTCCAGATGCTGCAATCTAGCCGGGATCTACTAGCATAATCAAAATAAAGGAGGTCAATATGGCAGTTGTCGAGGTTCAGAAAGAGGGCAAAATTATCATCGTTACTATTAACCGTCCAGAAGCTAGGAATGCGCTTAACTCTGAGGTGCGCCAGGGCTTGAATCAGGCTTATGCTGATTTCCGTGACGACCCTAATCTCTGGGTGGCTATTCTGACCGGTGCCGGCGATAAGGCCTTTTCCGCTGGCGCTGACATCAAGGAGTTTCGTCCCGGCCCGTCGGCTGCGACCGTTGGTGAAGTTCTGCACCCCGACCATATCTGGAAGCCTTTTATTGCCGCGATTAACGGCTATGCTCTCGGTGGAGGACTGGAGTTAGCTATGCAATGCGATATCAGATTGGCGGCCGATCATGCCCGCCTAGGTCAGCCGGAAATAAACATCGGCTTCATGCCTGGTGCTGGTGGCACACAGCGACTGCCTCGCTTTGTACCACGTGCCATGGCGGCCCAGATACTCCTGCTGGGTGAACCAATTAATGCCCAGGAAGCATATCGCATTGGCTTGGTAAACAAGGTCGTGCCGCTGGATCAACTTTTACCTACTGCCAAGCAGTGGGCGGAAACTATATGCCAGAAGGGACCTGTGGGAGTGCGGGCCAGTAAAGAAGCCATGATTCGAGGTTACGACCTCCCTCTGAACGAAGGTCTCAAATTAGAGCGTGAACTGGCTCAGACGGTTAGAATGAGTGAAGATTTTGCCGAAGGTACGCGAGCTTTTGTAGAAAAGAGACCACCGCAATACAAAGGCAAATAGCTCTTTGAAACATATTGTCTAGAGTGTTTTATGCACTAAAAGTGCAGGACATGCTGTTGATTATGTAGCCAACACAAGGCACCTTATCGTAATTATAAAAGGGGGTAGCAAAACATGCTTGCAGCTATAGCAGTTGAGGGTAAACTAAGCGTTAAGGAAGTACCCAATCCTTCACCAAAGTACGAAGAAGCTCTGGTCAAGCTTACCACCGCCGGCGTTTGCCATTCGGACGTGCATCAGGTCAAGGGAGACTGGAGCGTGGCACAACGCACAATCTCGATTCCCATCGGTCATGAAGGTATAGGAGTAGTCGAGGAACTGGGACCGGAAGCTGAAAAATTCGTACAGAAAGGAGACAGGGTTATAATGGGTCTTGGTGGCATGGGTGGAGGATACTGGTGCGGTGCCTGTGAGTACTGCCTCAGCGGCAGGCCAAGGCTATGTCGACAAACAAGACCCCTCTTTGGTACTTACGCTGAATACATTTCCGTCTGGGCAAAAGCTCTGGTGAAACTACCTGACCAGGTAAGTGATAATGAGGTTTCATTAGCGTGCGGGGGGCTAACAGCTTACAACGCCGTTAAAAAGCTCATCACCTTCGGCGTGACACCAGGTAAACAGGTAGCTATTGTCGGCGCTGCCGGTGGGTTGGGGCATTATGCTGTACAGATAGCCAAGGAATTTGGCTATAAAGTTGTCGGCGTGGATATAGGCAACGAAAGGCTGGAATTCGTGAAAGCTTTGGGGGCTGATAATGCTGTGGACGTAAGTGAAGCGCCTCAATTCGTCCGGCAGCTTGGTGGGGCCAAGGCTAGTATTGTGTTCTCCCCGAAAGTAGCCGGGTTCGATCTCGGGATGAGACTGCTCAAACGTGGAGGGATATTCATCGGTGTCGGCATGCCCGCCATCAAAGAAGGTCCTCTATCCATAATGCCGCTTGACATACTGTTCAAGGATTTACTTATATCGTCATCGGCAGTGGGCAACGTAGAGGAGATGAGAGAAGTGGTTCAGCTAGCTGCCGATGGTAAAGTCAAGACCCATATTGGCAGGGTTGCCAGCCTCTCTGAAGCTCCTCAGGTGATCGAAGAGTTGGAACAGGGTAAGTATACCGGCAGAGCTATATTGAAGATGTAAAGGGTTAAGTCCCTGTCAAATTAAAGTACCGTCCACGTCAAAGAGTACTACCTTGATATTCTCCTTCATAGCTATCTTTGCATAACTTTCTTTTGTTTTTCGATGAGTGCGCTCAGGTTTGGTGGTAAGCGCCGGTAAACCCCTTCGGATATCCCCAGCTTCTGCCGAGTCTTTGAAGACAACTTCTCCCAGGGCGTTTTGTTTAGAATCATGTCAGTTTCGTCTTCAGAGAAAGACGGACCGGCCATAATATTGTCAAGATAAGGTTTATTTACTGGACACACGAATTGACAGCGCATACAGCCAATAAGAGCATTATGCCAGTCGGGCTGAAGCTGGACCCAGTAGGGAACATCTGGCTCTATCTCATTGAGAAAGCCCGGGCATTTTTCAGCGTGAATAAGGAAGCGGTCTACTGGAATGCTTCCGGTCGGACAGCTCTCCCGGCATAGGGAACAATTTTCGCAATCTATCATCATTTTGGAGTCATGCCAGTTATCCTGTTCACAGGGACAATCAGAATAGAAAGCGACCAAGCTATACAGACTGCCCATCCCTGGTATGTAACTTATATTATTTCTGCCATACGTAGCCAACCCGCTTCGCACCGCTAGAGTTTTTATAGCTAAATGTGCTCATGTTATCTTGTATCCGGCAATATCCAGCAAATCCCTCAGAATTTCTTCGGCACGAGATTCATATTCTGCTCTGGCAAAATAATCCGGTGGTATATCCGCAAGATAGGTGGTTCCCTGCCATTTGAACCAGATACGAGTAATGGGCTGTGGCATCGCTAC
>CP070642.1:860558-867640 GCA_020354105.1 Chloroflexota bacterium
ATATAGCTGCCATTCGGCACATCAATGAGCATGCATTTGATGGTACGGTTGAAGCAGACATCGTTGAAAAGCTTCGAGACCGAGGTGGACTGACACTTTCGCTCGTTGCCACGCAGGATAATGAGGTTGTTGGACATATTGCATTTAGTCCGGTAAAAATTGAATCAGAGCATTCCAGCTTCGAAGCAATAGCCCTGGCTCCAATGGCGATTCTCCCAGCGTATCAGTGTAGAGGTATTGGCTCTCAACTAGTTCGTGCTGGGCTCGAAGAATGCCGCCGACTTGGCTATAAGGCAGTGGTTGTTCTGGGTCATGCCGATTACTACCCGCGCTTCGGTTTTGTTCCAGCCAGCACCTTTAATCTCAAATGTGAATATCAAGTCCCTGATGAGGCATTTATGGCTTTGGAGCTAAGTAAAGGCGCGCTATCAAACGTTAGCGGAACGGTAAAATACCAACCAGAATTTCAAGACACCTAGGGGCATCAGCTCACCCGAAAAATAAATGGGGCTTGACCATTAGCAGGCTAGCTACACGCCAATTTCAGTTTTAAGGACCCTATAGAATTGATCTCTGACACTCAGTTCAAACCAAGGATGATGACCACATTTCTCTAAAAGGATAAAGCGGAAGTCTTTTAGAGTGTGCGAAAGAGGATCTTTGACCCCTTCAGAAGGATGGGGGTCGTAGTCACCATGAATTGCGACTACAGGACACTGGATTTTGCTACCGAGTTCCAGCAACTTGCCACTGCTTCTTAACTCAGCGGCTTGTTCCCATACACTCTGATATATATCGTACTGACATTCCAATCCCTCACTGTTATAGGTAGATGGATTATAGGAGTCAGCTTTAAATATCAATTCTCCAAATCTGGCCAGGCGGACATTCTTGTCCGCAATATCAACGTTTTCTAGGTCTTCCATCAGTAAAAGGACTTCCGCTCTTTCTTTTTCACTAAGGCGGCTCAATCTGGTTTCCATTATATTTACGGCATACTTTTCTTCAAAGCCTCCGCTTCCAACGAGTATGAGTTCCCTTACTAACGCAGGATACTGAGCAGCAAAAATAAAACTGAGCCAAGCACCCCATGAGAAACCAACCAATATTATCGGGATTGCTCCGGCCCTCTCCAAAATTGTCTTTAGCTCCTGGACCTGCCCTTCAATTGTTTTTGCCGTCTGCAGTGGCTCCAGAACACCCATGTCGGAAGAGAGTTCACGAGCCACCGGCGCAAGCTCCCCAGGAGCACCTGGCCCACCATGAATGACGGCTACCTTGAAAGGCTCCTGACCATATTTTCTCAAGTTCTCCATATTTCTAATTTTAATCTATCTTAATTTGAAAATAAATAGTCAGTTGCTAAAGCCTCGGTTATACATGTATTGAGCACAGGTCTCTCCCTGGGAGAAAAGCTCAAATAGATGATACACTATGCAGCAAGCTCATTGACAAGCTGCTGGCTGAGGATTAGTATGTTTACAACTTGTCAGGTGACATGAAGGGGAAAATGGCAAATAATAAATTGATCCGGCCGTTATTCTGGTCTCTTCTTGGTGCTTTCATTCTAGTATTCATTAGCATCTTTGCAATGAATCCGCCAATAAGGACAATGCTAAACGATTTGTATCCGGACGAAACCGTCGCTGCGATTGTTTCAATCTTCTTTCGGTTATCTGGTCTGCTCTTTTTCGCACTGGGACTGGCACTGCTGATCCTAACAATCAGGACCAGAGCCAGCCTGAACAGGCCATTAAAGCGGTTTTTATTACTGACCAGCTCTTCTGCGGTGGGAGTCTTTGCCAGCATATTGCTCCACGGCATGGTATACGGCCTATTCATCCTTCTCCTTGGCGACGACTTCTGGAACAGGGCAGGCCTTGAGGACGAGCCTTTCTTCTTCATGATGGGTCTCTTCATTTGCCCAATCGCCTACTTGGTGGGAACGATAGGAAGTATTGTTCTTATCATACGTAGAAAGAAACAAAAAATTGATGACCTGGGATAGTCTATATCGCACTAATCAGCAGGTATGGGGTGACAAGCCCAGCGAATTAGCCACCTTCGCCTGCAACTACCTGCAAGGAATCAAACCTCCAAGCAAAGCTATCGATATATTGGACCTGGGATGTGGCTACGGTCGTGACGCCATGTATTTAGCACGAAACATTAAATGCCAAGTTTTCGGAATTGATGATTCCAGCGAAGCGATTGAAATGGCACAAAAGTCGCTAGCCGACGATTTGAAATTGTGTGTTAAATTTCAATGTGGTGACTTTAGACAAATGAACAACGGCAAATTCGACATTGTATTCACCTCCAATGTTTATCATTTGCTTAAAAGCGACGACAGAAACGCCTTCAGAAATACAATCGATAAGAATGTGAAGCCTGGTGGAATGCTTTTCTTCAGCACGCTATCCCTGAGTGACCCCGAACACTTCGGCAAAGGCAAACGCATCGAGAACGAGGATAACTCATTCGAAGACAAGGTGTTCATTCATTTTTGTACGCGGGAAGAGATGGAAAGAGATTTCAGCTTCTTAACCATAAAGGAACTATTTGAGTACGAGTTTTATGAGTCGCGCTCTAACGGGGAGATTCACCATCACATTTTATGGATGTTTATGGGTGTGAAACGACAAGATTTGTGAGCACTCAGCAAATTTAAACCAAGCACAAGGAGCACAATGGCAAAGAAGATTAATATAACGGAAAATCAGTTAGAGTGGTTGCTGGAACCAGTCGATATTGGCGCGAGATATCTCGCCATGCGTGATCTGACAGAGGGCGATGAAAAGGAATTAATAACGGCGAAGAAAAGGGCACACACCGAAGGCCCGATTGCTGATGTTCTGGCAAAGATGAACAAAGAAGGGTATTGGGAAAAACCTGGAGCCGGATATTATCCCAAATATACCGGGACTGTATGGTCGATTATCCTATTGTCTCAGCTTGGTGCTTCCATTGAAATGGATAAACGCCTAGCCACCGCCTGCTCTTATGCATTGGAGCATATGCTGATAAAAGGTGGACATTTCACAGTAAATGGGCTTCCCTCGGGAACGGTAGATTGTTTGCAAGGAAACCTTTGTGCCGCATTACTGGACCTGGGATGTGAAGACCCGCGCTTAGATAAAGCGTTTGAATGGATGGCAAGGAGTGTCACCGGCGAAGGCGTAGCTCCAATGAAGGACAAAACAGCCCCGGTGCGTTACTACGCGGGAAAGTGTGGGCCGAATTTTGCCTGCGGCGCCAACAACAAGCTGTCCTGTGCCTGGGGGGCGGTGAAAGTAATGCTGGCTTTCAGTAAACTGCCAGAGGAAAAAAGGACGACACTGATAAGTAACGCCATTAGCACAGGCGTTGATTTTTTGTTCAGCAAAGACCCGGCCAAAGCAGATTACCCCTGTGGATATAGCACTAAACCGAGCCAAAATTGGTGGAAATTCGGCTTTCCAGTGTTTTATGTGACCGATTTGCTACAAAATGTTGAGGCGCTGGTTGGATTAGACTATGGCAATGACCCTCGACTGGAAAATGCTTTCAACATAATTCAAGAGAAGCAAGACCCTCAGGGACGCTGGTTGCTGGAATACGACTACACAGGCAAAACATGGCTAGACTTTGGCGCCAAGAAACAACCTAACAAGTGGGTGACACTGCGTGCCCTGCGCGTATTGAAGGCAGTTGCCTAAATGCTCATAGCTAAATGGCTGAAATAATCTAACTCGTAAGTTTTGATACTGAAGAAATCTTATACGATATTGCATTGACTCAAACACAGGCGTATACTTAATCGAATTTAGCAAATCTCGGTCACTGATTGGTTCTAAGGGGGGTGGGAATCATGCCAATTTGATTTATTAGTCTTCTCTCAAACGGCAGGCTTTGTTGCTTTCACAATATCCTCAAGAAATTACCCAGAGTCCATATAAATCCAATTTAGGAGAAAAAGAAATGCCAAACGAAAACAAATCCAAGCGCACGCAGATAATAATGCTTATTGTTGCCCTGTTTGTAATTCTGGTGGGCAATCTGCTGGCCTTTATGATTCAAACCGACGGGTGCAAAGTGAAGGTTAGTGATGTGCGCTTTACCGGTACTAATGACATTATGATGAGTGCCTTGCTATACGTACCAAAAGACGTTACCGCTAAGAACCCGGCTCCCGGCATACTTGCGATTCATGGCTATATCAACTCTCGCGAGACACAGGATGGCTTCGCCATCGAGTTTGCGCGACGCGGTTACGTAGTGCTTGCCATTGACCAGACCGGTCACGGTTACTCTGACCCGCCCGCCTTTGCAAATCAATTTGGTGCATCCGATGGTCTACGATACCTGAGCAGCCTCAACATCGTTGATAAAGAGAACATTGGGCTTGAAGGGCATTCAATGGGCGGCTACGCGATTGTCACCACCGCTTCGATTATGCGAGATGCCTACAAGTCCATGGTCCTGGAATCAACTGCTCCTGGCGTCCTCGCTCCGCCAGGCAATGCCACCTTCCCGCGCAATTTGGCTGTAGTCCAATCCAACCGGGAAGAGTTCTCAGAAATGCACTGGGGGGTAGTCAACTCCAAGGACATTGCTAAAGGTGATAAGATGAAAGCTCTGTTCGGGACACAGAGCGAAGTGGTGGTAGGCAAACTGTACGGCTCGATTGCGGACGGAACCGCTCGCAAGCTCTACATGCCAAGCACCATACATGCGGGAGTCCATTTTTCAACCGAAGCCATTGGTGACGCCATCGAATGGTTCCAGGCAACCCTGCAGGGAGGCAACGGTTTGCCGCCTTCCGACCAGATCTGGTACTGGAAGGAAATCGGCAATTTGATTGCCCTCATCGGCATGATATTACTGTTCTTCCCAGTCGGCGGCTTGCTCTTGCGCTGCAGCTTCTTCAAGGAGCTGGAGGAGGCACCGGCCAAACCCAAATCCGCCAAAGGCACTGCCTGGTGGATATCCGCCGTCATAATTGTTGCTGTGCCGGCTTTGACCTGGTTTCCATTTATTGATATTTTCAATAAGCTCGGGTGGACACCAAACGTGAACTTTCCCGAAAGCATCACCACCCAGGTGATGATATGGGCACTGTTGGTCGCTGTTATCGCAGCGGCGCTCTTCCTGATATGGCATTTCGCGTTCAACCGCAAGGCAAAAGCCACCGCCAGCGACTACGGCCTAACCTGGGGCAAAAAGCTGGACTGGGTGAAGATCGGCAAGTCATTCTTGCTGGCTGTAGTGGTGGTATTAGCCGGTTACCTGACCCTGGTATTGTCAGCCTTGTTGTTCACGGTTGATTATCGCTTCTGGGTCTTTGCGGTAAAACCAATGTCGCTGCTACATTTCCAAATCTTCTTGGGCTATCTCATTCCCTTTATCCTCTTCTTTGTGGCTCTGGCCACAGTATTGCATGGGCAGCTTCGGCCCACAGGACGTAAAGGAACGGAATTGAGCCTGGGCAGCGAGATGGCTATCAACTGGGCATTGCTCGTCTTAGGCTTCGTTATCTTGCTTCTGGTACAATACATCTCACTGATAACGAGTGGCCGATTGGCTTTTATCAGCCCTTCAGGTCCCTTTGTCTATGTTATACCGCTGTTTACCATCATAGCCTTCCAGCTCCTGCCACTGATGACCATCGTGGCTCTAGCTTATACTTACTTCTATCGCAAGACGGGCCATATATACGTCGGCGCTTTCCTCTGTGCCATGTTGGTTACCTGGATTGTCGTCGCCTCGCAGGCAATTCACTTTGCCTTATAATCTTGTAGTGGGGGCAATATAGTAGGGGCAGATATCTCTGCCCCTACTATACTCGTCTGCAGCGATGGTTAGACTGGTGCTCTATAAAAAGTAGCTGCTTTTTAAAAACGATAAAACAAAGGAGGCACATTATGAAAATAGGCAAGTTATATCAAAACAAAATCTGGCTGGCGTGCTCAATACTGTTGCTATCGGCTCTATTTATCTCCTCTGTCTTTTCGGCCTGTGCCCAGCGTGAAGTATTCTCCACAGAAACGGTTGAGCCAGAGTCAGTCGGACTTTCGTCAGCAAAACTGAATGAGATTGATACTGTATTAGAAGCCGAGATAGCAGCAAAAAAAATTCCCGGGGCCGTTCTACTGATAGCACGAAACGGGAAGGTCGCCTACTTCAAAAGCTTCGGCTATCGTGACACCGAAAGAACGTTGCCTATGGAGAAGGACTCGATATTCCGTGTTTACTCCATGACTAAATCTCTCGCTGCGGTATCGATCGCCATGTTGAAGGACGAGGGGAAACTGGCATTTGATGACCCTGTTGAAAAATACATACCGTCTTTTAAAAATATCCAGGTGGGGGAAGTCTCAAAAGACGAGGAAGGCAAAAATGTGGTCACAATGGTGCCACCCAGCAACGTTATGACAATTCAGCACCTTGCCACACACACCTCAGGACTAAGTGGTATGCTAGGACCTAAACCAGGCATCACGGAACTCTATACACAAGCTGGTATGAACGACACCTCAAGGCTAACAAATGCCGAGATCTGTGACAAATTGGCCAAGTTACCGTTGGCTGAAAATCCTGGAACTGCATACCGCTATGGCTCGTCGTATAGTGTCCTAGGCCGGGTTATAGAGGTTGCTTCAGGCATGACACTGGATAAGTTCTTTGAAGAACGTATTTATAAACCGTTAGGAATGAAAGATTCTGGATTCCGGGTTACAGGAGAGAGCGTAAACCGCCTTGTTAACCTTAATCCTCCGTGGCCTCCTTTCACCGATACAACCGACCCCAGTATAAAAAATTTAAGTGCAAGCGGGGGCACTGTATCAACGGCTGCGGATTATGCACGCTTTGCCCAAATGCTTCTCAACGGCGGTGAATTTGAAGGCAAGCGCCTGCTGAAACCGGAAACCTTAGCTCATATAACCTCAGATTTGTTGGGCCCACTGGGTAATCGCAGCGATGCCCTTTACATACCCGGAGAGGGATATGGTGTCGGCTTCGATTTCTACGTTCGTGTTAATACCGAAGGCGTAGACTTTCCGGCAAATGTTGGTGAGTTCTGCAAGGATGGTATCGCAGGG
>CP070642.1:867740-870416 GCA_020354105.1 Chloroflexota bacterium
AAGGAAGTCCAATTGCAAAAGATAGACGAAACATCACTCAATCGAGTGCGCTTTGAAGAACTTCCAGATTACCTCGCTGGCATCGAATTCATGGAATGTCTTGCCGATGATTGCCTCGGGCTCTCGCCCTGCCAAAGACAGAGCATTTCTATACAATCTCAAATTACCAGAGATTAGCTACTGCGGGGACACTGCAGCGGTCACGAAGGTGTATGGCATCCTTGGTACAACTTGCCCGACAGATGCCACAGCCATAGCACCGCCCTATGTCAATAAAGACACTACTTCAATGCCTGAATGAATTGCTTCGCGCCAGTGAGTCTACTTAATCGCCAGGTATAAAGGTTAACTTTAACTTTGCCTGGACAGGTTAACCATCAGCTTGATGAAATGAACCAGTGCGGCTACCCCTAACCCAACCGCAATGAGAATCAAAACGATAGTTACTACTATTGGCACGACACTAGCCGCAGTATTATTGGGTATTACACTAAAATTGAAGGGAAATATTCTCAGGAGATTTACTACCACGACAACGCCAATTATGTTCAGGATAATTTGAATAGTCTCACGCAGCCAATATTTATCATATATGATTAATACAATATAAGCGGCTATAGTTAACAGCAGTGCTGTGACAAGAATGGGGAGCCAGGCAAAATAGTCGTTGGTGAGCATTGAAACCCCAGCGACACTTCCATCCGGCTGGACGTGGTACCACGCGATATACCGGTGGAAAAAAGTGAAGAATATAAGCAGAACCAGATTCCAGAAGATGGCGGCACTATAGCCGGCGATTCTACCAGCCCTGGTACCCGTGAAATAATCATCGATCCGCTCACCGAAATCCTTAGCTTTTTCCGGCTTCTCTGATTGAGAAGCTTTTTTAGATTCGGCGGTCTTCCCTGCAGCAGCCGTTTTGTATTTTCCCTCATGTCCGGTAACTGGCAGTAGAGCCTCGGCTATATTACCCGCCGCCGGTCACTTGTACAGTTCACCCTGGTAAGCCTCAACCATCAGCACAATCCATAAAATGAAAATCAGGATGCCGATAGCGCAAGCAAAGAAGTTGCCTACGAAGGGTATCCAGCCGAGAAGGATGCTCGCTATAGTGAGAATACCAAAGGTGACTATCGACTGCATGGCATGGAAGCGAACAAACTGGTTATCTTTCTCCAGGACAAGAAAGACTATGCCACTTACCCACCCGGCGACGTAACAAAGCAATCCGGCAACATTTGGTTCCAGTCCGGTTGCTGAACTATACTTAGCCGACCGCCGTTTCTGCCTGGCTTCTATACGTGCCTTTTCCTCTTCGTAGATTCTTCTTCGTTCTTTTGGCGATAGTTTCATCAAGCACCCACTCTTTCAAGTGTATATTATAATATAATATCAATCAACTCACGTAATGCCAGCAAAAACCCTGGATAAGCCTTACCTATTATGGCTTATCCGAGGCCAACAACCTGGTCAGAGTCGGAAACTTCGCCGAGGTCATCAGAATCTGCATCACAGGAATCTGACAAGCCACTCGGCTAGTGTCGTGACTTTTTGGGGTTGCATCGTTTGCAGAAAAGTTGTTGGTAGACCATACAGGATTCGAACCAGCAAACTTCAGATAAGGCGAGTTTGAGAAAGGACACTTTCATTGTTCGTCCCAACGGTACCTGTGTTTCTTCTGGCGTAGCTTGTTGCTAATCTGGTTATTATTTAAGGCTACTATTATAACCCACTGTCAATGTTAATCTATCAAAGAGCAACCAAGGATCATCCTGATTTTTTCTAATATACTCAGACATGGAGTCAATTCCTTTGTCGAAGGCTTCCTGGGATATCATGGTTAGCACGGATGTATTTTTAACTTTGGCGGACTCAAGATGGGCAATACTCGTCTCAAAGGTTTGTTGTACTACCTCTTCCGTAGTTATGTCTGAGAAACCGGCATCAGTCAGCCATTTCTCTACCATTGCTATCGTTGGAGTTCTTGCTTCATCAATGGACAGTGCCTCAGGAAAAAATGTATGCTCAACATCATGCCGTATCTGCTCGATGGCTCCGTATCTAACCAGTATTACTCCCGAAGTGGTCAGAATCCGTTTACACTCTGTAAAGACTCTGGCTGGGGAATCGACATGATGCAACAAGTGTGACATAAAGACCACATCGAATGTTGCATCTCTATATGTTAAGTTTTGGGCATTTTCATAATCCCATGTAACCACACCTTTGATATCCTTTTCCTGTGCTTTAGCTAACATTTCTTTGGAATAATCTGCTCCAACTACACGACAATTCAGCCGGTTCGCTATCGGAAGTGCAAACCTTCCTGTGCCACAGCCTAAGTCAAGTAGAGTTAAGCCTTTTCGTGGCCCGATATACTTCGATATCAATGCCAACCATATTTCGATGTTACTTTCTGATAACGAGCGGCCCTTATCATATGACGCTGAAATCTTGCTATAATCTGCCTTTCTCACGGTACCTTTCCCCGCTTTCAGATCCGGCTAATTCCCCTATCCGGGAAGCTTGATGTCGGTATACCGATCTTTTTTCCAACATTAAAAGTGGCATTCATTGGGAATGATGCCTCTCAAGTATTTTCTCTAGCACAACGGCAACACCATCATCATTATTACTCGCAGTACGATAATTTGCTACAGATAATATTTCTGGTAT
>CP070642.1:870516-876730 GCA_020354105.1 Chloroflexota bacterium
GACCGCCGGAATCAGATGCATGGCCAGCCGGGGGCCGATACCCTCTATAGTTGCAGCGAGTCTGGCAAGCAAGCCCTTTGCTTCCATTAAGCTACTCATGGTCATGGCACTAACAACCACGACCAGTAATGTAATGGTCTGCTTATCAATCAAGGTCCGCAGCATAAGTGAAGGCACAGAATTGAGTGGTAAGGCCAACAGCACAATGACGATGCTGCCTCCGAGAATGGCGAAGCCAGGATGCAGCTTTAGCCTCAATAGTATCAGTATTACGGCGATGGATATCAGCAAGGCTATCGATGGATTCAACATTTTATCTTGTTTCGCTCAAATTAAGATTATAGTCGAATGGTCAACGGCATCCACAAAATATGCATGGCTATGCCGGGCTCGATTCTATTGTGGTGCTGATGGGAAGGTATTATTGACCTACCCCGCCAATTATACCATCTGTCGAATTACAGTTGCCTATATTGAACTAAGGCCTGTCTTGTTCAATTCATCTGATTAATGAATCTGAATATCAAATTAAAAGTTATACTTTTGGCACCTTGAGCACGCTGGTTTAAGAAAGAATAACCGGAATTATAATCGATGTTTGATTAGGAGATTACCTTTTTAATATCGTAACTACAGCATTAGGTCCAGCACCACTACTGTGGCATAAGCCAATTCTGGCTCCCTGAACCTGCCTGGATCCAGCCGTTTCCCGCAATTGGTTGATTATCTCTATAATCTGTCGGCCGCCAGTAGCCCCAAGGGGATGTCCACAACCCACAAGACCACCACCCGTGTTCGCTGGGAGTTTCCCACCTATGTTAAAATAGCCTTCTTTCAGTAAATGAGGAGCCTCACCAGGTTTGCAAAAACCAAGGTCCTCGACATCTGACAGAAACGCCGGCGCCATGGCTTCATAAGCCTCGATTACATCCATATCCTCAGGCCCATAGCCTGAGATTTCCCAGGCTTGTTTAGCTGCTTCCCTGGTCAGATTGGTGGTTGATTTAAACTTGATACTTTCCCCTCCGTAAAATCCGGTAGTGTGAACAGCGGCAGCTACTTCTATTTTCTTCTCCTTTGAAATGCGGGACTTAAGCTTATCCTGGCTACAGAGGATAATGGCTACTGCGCCATCTACCATGGCTGCAGCATGTAGTAAACGAACCGGTGCGGCAATTACACGGGAGTTAAGGACTTCTTCGATGGTAACCTCTCCGCTCTGATACCATCTGGCATATGGGTTCAGATTGGCATTCTTACGTTCAAGCACAACCACTCTGGCAAAGTCCTCCTCAGTAGCTCCGTAATCTGTCATATACCTTATAACCCCCTGGGCGTAGTTTGCCGGTTGAACATTGAACCCCAGGGCTAATTCCCATGGTTTAAAGGCAGTGCTGGCTAGCAGACCTCGCCCCATCTTCTCAAAGCCAACGGCAATTACGATATCGTAGAGTTCGGTGGCTACCATCTGATACCCAAGTCTGAACGCTGCTGAGGAGCTGGAGCAAGCTTGCTCGATATTGATAATCGGTATACCGGTCAGACCCACCTCGCTAATGACCTGATGTCCTTTGCCCGTCCCGGCGTAAACGTTACCGCAGAATGCCGACTGGATATCCTTCCACTCCATCTCAGCATCGTCAAGGCAATTCAATATAGCCTGGCTGCCAAAGTCATAGTATTCCTGGTCATCGTATCTCTGAAACCTGACTATGCCAATGCCGCCTATATAAATCTTGCGCAATTCCTGTAACTCTTTTATCGATTTCATGAACTGAACCTCTTTTTACTATTCCTTGACCGGCTTAAATTTGTGAGCCATAACTTCATTGCCCTGCTCATCATCACCTAACTTCTCTATAACCAACTCTACCGGCATGCCTATTCTAAGGTCTTTGAAATCACAGCTCGTAAAATGAGCCTGTACTCTGACTTCCGGCAAGACTATGATGCCGTAAGCATAAGGCACTTTACCCACAAAGAACTGCGTTGGTTGTTGCATGATTACGCTGAAGCTATGTACCTTACCTCTTCGGCTCAGCTGGCAGTCCTCCAGACCCCGGTGCTGGCAATGAATGCAAATCCCTCTCTCCCGTTTGGGGAAGAAGACTTCTCCGCAGGCAGGACATTGGCTACCTATCAAAGATGGCGGCTCATCGTTATTCCACAGTCCAGGCCTAACCGGCACCTGTTTTTTATCATTAGCCGTCATTTCTTGCTCCTTACTCTACCTTAAATATCGGCTTTCGCTTTTCAGCAAAAGCTTCCCGCCCTTCTGCCATGTTTTCCCGTGCCAGTGGTGTAGCCATCTCCTTGGCTGCAGTATCGACATCAAACTTCAAAGCTGATTGCAAATCCATCTGTAAACCTTCATTTACGCACTCCTTGGCTATCTTCAGCCCATGAGGCGGCATGTCCAGCATTACATTAGCCATCTTTTTAGCCTCATCCATCAATGACGCCACAGGTACCACCTTGTTGACCAAACCAATGCGGTAAGCTTCTTGAGCATCGATCCGTTCAGCAAGATAGAGCATCTCTTTAGCCTTGGTTATGCCTATTGTCCGCGGCAGTCTCTGCATTCCACCAGCACCGGGAACTACCCCCACCCTTAGTTCAACCAGCCCAAATTGAGCGGTCTCAGAGGCAATACGTAAGTCACAACACAGGGCTAGCTCCAGCCCACCACCCAGGCAATAGCCACTTATAGCAGCAATGGAAGGCCTATCAAAATCCTCGATTTTCTTAAACTGGTCGCGGGAGCTGGGGCGAGCTACGCCAGGCGGAAACTGTTCCCTGATATCAGCTCCAGCGCTGAAACACTTTTCTCCTCCGGTGATAATTACTACCCTGACATTCTTGTCCTGTTCAATATCATCCCATGCCTCTTTCATCTCTGCCTGCATCTTGGTGTTAACGCTATTCAGGCTATCGGGTCTATTCAGGGTGAGAACTGCAATCCCATCTCCTTTGTCATAAAGCAAAGTTTCAAATACCATAACAAAGTCCTCCTCGAAATATGATTATGATACCATGCTGAATCCACCGCTAACACTGATGGTCTGACCTGTTATGTGTTTGGAAACGTCTGATGACAGGAAAACACACATTCTAGCCAAATCTATTGGCTCACCCAGACGGCGCATGGGATATACCTTCAACATTTCCTCCCGTCTCTTCTGAAATGCTTCCTCACCCATCTTTTCTTTCATGGCTTCACTAGACCGCAGATTCCTTTCAGTCTGGGTGGCTCCTGCCGAGACGCCATTAACATTTATGTTATGACGCCCCACCTCTTTAGCTAAGGCCTTCTGGAAAGCAACGATGCCGCCCTTGGCTGCTGAATAGGCAACCATGAATGGTTCACCTATCCTGCCGGCATCGGAAATCATATTCACAACTTTCCCGTATTTCCTCTGAATCATGTCGGGAAGCACCGTCCTTGTACAATTTAAAACGCCATAAAGGCAAAGGCTTATAGTGTAATCCCAGTCTTCCTTTTCGGTTTCGGCAAAGGGACGGGGAGTTTTGCCTGCTTCCCAATTTACACCGCGCCCGGCATTATTTATAAGAATATCTATCTTGCCGAACTCCTCTATCACCTTCTTTACCATGGCGTTGACCTCTTCCGGATTATCCACAGCCGCCTTGATTGCTAAGGCTTTCACTCCCAGCGCCCGAGCTTCTTCAGCCACCTTCTCTGCCCTTGACAGGTCAATGTCGTTAATAACCACATTGGCACCTTCGCCAGCCAGAGTCAACACGGTCATTCGACCAATGCCTTCGCCTGAGCCGGTAACGATGGCCACTTTTCCTTTCAGGTCAAAATCCATTGCCATTACCTCCTTTTTAATTATGAAGTCTATTAGTTTGCATAAAAACGAATTTATCTGAGTGCGTTTATACCGGTAAGCTCGCGCCCAACAACAAGCTTCTGTATTTGAGTGGTACCGTCAGGTATGGTAAACGGCCTGGCATCCCTGTAATATCGTTCCAACCGGGCATCGGTCTGAACTCCGACAGCACCGTGAATTTGAACTGCTTTATAGGTTACCCTGTTCACCATTTCCGTGTTAAAAGCCTTAGCCATAGAAACATATTTTCGTAATTCACCCAGCGGTGGGTTTTTGTCGATAGTATTAAAGGCACGATAAGAAAGGAAGCGCCCACAGTCAATTTCGGTAACCATATCTACGAGCATGTCCTGAACCAGTTGGAAGGCAGCAATAGGCTTACCAAACTGTTTTCTTTCCTGAGAATAGCTTAGGGAAGCATCGAATGCGGCCTGGGCAAGTCCAACAGCTCTGACAGAGAGACCAGCACGGCCGTGATTAATAGCTCTGGCAAATTCAGTATCCCCGGCTCCTGAAAGGAGATTATCCTTGGGAACACGACAATCTGTGAAGGTGGTCTCCGCAAATGAACTGCATCTCCACCCTATCTTATGCATCTCCCTGGTTTCATAAGGAGATTCTGCTCTATCCACAAAGATAGTGCCTACACCTTCGACTCCTTTACCGCTGTCGAGCAAGCAGAGCACAGTGATATAATCGGAGACACAACCATTGCTGGTCCAAGTCTTGGTCCCATTAAGAATCCAGTAATCACCTTCCAGAGTTGCTTTGAACTCAATGCCTCTTGGAGCCGCTGAGCCTACGTTAGGTTCAGATATCCCAGAACAACCTAACATTTCCAGAGAGGTCATACGCTTGGCGTATTTTGCCTTAAGTTTATCATTCATTCTAGATACAGTAGCCTCACCACCACCGATAGTGGCAATGACTGAACTCAAACTTGGCCACCAGTACCCCGATTCCTCAAGCAATACTGCATAGCTCGACCAGCTAAGCCCCATCCCTCCATATTCCTCAGAGGAAGTACCGGTTACATAGCCTAAGGGCAGAAGCATGTTGAGATAATGATGATACTCATCCTTAGTAAACGTGTCCCCTTTCTCACGCTCATCGACTATAGGGTCGATTTCTTTTTGCCAAAAATCATGGGCATTTTTTTTAAGCATCTTCTGGTCTTCAGTAAACTCGAAGTCCATTTATTCCCTCCATTCTCTATCAGCTTCCGAGATAAAAAAACTAAATTTCTCCTTTTTCCCGAAACCCTTCAATCTCCGCAGGTGTATAACCAAGCCATTCCAAAATCTCTTGAGTATGCTCGCCTAATGTGGGAGGTAGCCTTCTGATTTCAGGTTGCGTTTCCGAGAACTTTGCAGGATAAGCCACTTGTTTTACCTTGTGGCCTTTAGCATTCTCCACCTCAGTGAAAACGCTGCGCCTACTAAGATGTTTATCAGCTACAACCTCTTCCAGGCTTAAAACAGGTGCACAGGGGACATCAGCCTCAATTAGAATCTTAACCCATTCATCTCGGCTTTTAGTAAGCAGTGTCTGCTTCAGAGTAGCAGCAAGTTCTTCCCGCCTCTGCCATCTTTGCTCGCGGGGCATATCGGCCAACTCAGGCTTGCCAATACTGTGACACAAATTGCTCCAGAAATAATTCTCATGAGCGATGCTCAGGGTAAGAAACTTGCCATCCTTAGCCTCAAATACCCCCATAGCCGGCTCTCCGCTGCCCTGTCTCGGCTGTATGCCGGCAGTGAAATATTGACCTAGCGGAACGCTCAACCAGGAGACCAGTCCCTCTGTCATGGAAACATCGATATACTGTCCCGCCCCCATCTTGTCACGGGCAATTAAGGCACCGAGTATGCTGATGGCAGCGAACATGCCTGCTGACAGGTCAGCAACGAGAATCCCGGGTAGCTGGGGAGTTCCTTCAGCATCTTTGGGAGTAAAATTCAATATTCCGGCGATTCCCTGATAGCTGGAGTCATGTGCCGGCCAATCTCTGTAAGGACCGTACTGGCCATAGCCGGAAACCGAGCAATAAACTATTTTAGGATTTATATCCTTAATTGCGTTATAGCCGATCCCCAAGCGATCAACTACGCCTGGCCTCATACATTCTATAATGACGTCGCAATTCTTGGCTAACCTGTAGCAAATCTCCTTACCTGCTTCTGATTTCAGGTTAACAGTCAGGCTGCGCTTGTTCCGGTTGGTAATCTCAAGGAAATGAGGTAGTACACGTGCTGGGTTGCCCATGCCGGGACGCTCCAGTATGATGACATCTGCGCCAAGATCTCCCAGCAACATAGAACAGTAGGTCACCGGGAGCTTCTCTTCTACGGTTAAGACTC
>CP070642.1:876830-879523 GCA_020354105.1 Chloroflexota bacterium
CAATAATTATAACACATAATCAGAGGCGCACTTAATATCGAGGTCTTAGCCACATCGCTCAATAAAGCGATGAGCCAAGCTTCACTTTTTTCTATATTAACAGGCATTTGATATAATAAACCTATGGAGCAAAAGATGAAACCGAAATGGTGGCAGGGTGGTTTATTCTACCTCATAATTTTGCTGGCTATACTAGCCCTGGCTTTTAGTCTTCTACCTAATTCCTCAAAGCCGGAGAAGGTGGATTTCTACACATTCGTCGAACAAGCCAAGCAGGGAGAAATCGATACTATTGAACAGGACGGGTCTACCCTCATCGGCTTGAAAGACGATGAAAAGAAAATCGAGGCTTCCTTTGTGGGCAGCACCAAGGAACTCATGGACAGCTTGAAGGAAGCTGGGATAGCACTCGGCGAAGACGGAATAACATTTACTGTCAAAGCTGGCGGCTTCGACTGGGGTGGAATATTAATCAGTTTCATTCCCTTGGTTCTATTCGGTGCCTTGCTCTTTTTCCTTTTCCGCTCAGCAAGAGGGGCCAATACTCAAGCCTTCAATTTCGCCAAGAGCCGGGCTCGACTGGCTGGCAATAAGCCTACCGTGACCTTTTCCGATGTCGCTGGAGTCGACGAGGCCAAGGGAGAGCTTCAGGAGATAGTCGAGTTCCTTAAATCACCTCAAAAGTTCCTGGCTTTGGGAGCCCGCATCCCACGAGGTGTTCTGCTGGTAGGCCCACCCGGCTGCGGCAAGACTCTAATAGCCAAAGCTGTTGCCGGCGAGGCTGGTGTTCCCTTTTTCTCCATCAGCGGCAGCGAATTCGTCGAGATGTTCGTCGGCGTCGGCGCTTCCCGCGTTAGAGACCTTTTCGAACAGGCCAAACGTAATTCACCATGCATAGTCTTCGTTGATGAGATCGATGCTGTGGGCAGGCATCGCGGCGCCGGACTGGGTGGAGGCCACGACGAAAGAGAACAAACATTGAACCAGATATTGGTAGAGATGGACGGCTTCGATAGCAGCACCAACGTCATAGTCCTCGCAGCTACTAACCGTCCAGATATACTCGACCCAGCCCTACTGCGCCCCGGCCGCTTTGACCGCCATGTTGTCATTGACCAGCCTGATATAAACGGTCGCAAAGCTATACTCCAGGTTCACTCTAAGGGCAAGCCTCTGGCAAAAGATGCTAACATGGAAGTGATAGCTAAACAGACTCCCGGCTTCAGCGGCGCTGATTTAGCCAACCTGATTAATGAGGGAGCCCTGCTGGCAGCCAGGCGTGACATGAAACAAATCGGACTGAAAGAGCTTGAAGACTCCATTGACCGCGTTATTGCCGGTCCAGAAAAGAAAGGGCGAATCATAAGCCAGAAGGAAAAGGAAATCATCGCCTATCACGAAACAGGGCATGCACTGGTGGGTAAAATGCTGCCCAATTCTGACCCGGTGCACAAAATCTCCATAGTAGCCCGGGGCATGATGGGAGGCTGGACTCGCTTTCTACCCACCGAAGACCGCCACCTGTGGACACATTCTCAGTTCGAGGACAGGCTGGCAGTAGGCCTGGCCGGACGAGCCGCCGAAGAGATTAACTTCGGTGAAGTAAGTACCGGTGCCCAAAATGACCTGGAACAGGCAACCAGCCTGGCCCGGAGGATGGTGACCGAGTACGGAATGAGCACTAAACTGGGGCCACGCACCTTCGGCAAACGTGAGGAACTGGTATTCCTGGGACGTGAAATACACGAGCAACGAAACTACAGTGAAAAGGTGGCTGAAGAGATCGATGACGAGGTCAAGAAGCTCATCCAGAACGCCTATGATACTGCCAGAAAGATATTGAGCGAGAATAAGGCAAGGCTGAAGCTGGTCGCCGAACGACTGATGGCCAAGGAGACCATAGAAGAAAAAGAATTTGATGATTTGCTCAAAGAGCCTCTGCCTTCACCCGAATTACAGGCTACACCAGCCTCATAAAGGCAAACCCACTTTTAACTTTTGCCTTTTGGCTTTTAACCTTTGACCTATTTCCGCCTCTCGACGATATACGCTGCCAACTCCAGCATAGAACGGCGAGCACTATTATCAGGGAGCTTTTCTGCAGCGCTGCTGGCTCGTGAACAAAAATCCGCAGCCAGCGCCAGGCATTCATCGATAACCGAAGAATCGCGTATCTTTTCCACAGCCATCATTACACTTTCGGTATCTTTCTTTTCAACAACGCTTTCTAACAACTCATCCTCAGGATGAGCCTCCGCAAATAATATCGATGGCAAGGTCATTGTCCCTTCGCGCAGGTCAGAACCTACCGGCTTACCCAGTTCATCTTCTTCGCCGGTAAAGTCCAGGACATCATCCACAATCTGAAAAGCCATACCCAGATTATGACCATAATCGCGTATCATCTCAATGGCGCTTTCAGGTGCCTGGCCCAAAATAGCTCCTGACTCGGTTGACGTGGCAAAAAGGCTGGCTGTCTTGGCACTGATCCAGGCAAAATAATAGTCGCGAAGCCGTGCCATATCGGAAGTAACACCTGTTTGCTTTAGTTCACCACCGGAAATAGTCATCAGCGTTTGCGAGAAGAGCTTGACCACCCTCAAATTTCCCGTACCTGCCAGCTTTTCCGATCTCGGGCGCCCTGCGGACTGTTCGGCCATCGCGCTCACCCCCGCTAATCGGGGTCATTACCC
>CP070642.1:879623-883859 GCA_020354105.1 Chloroflexota bacterium
CTTTGCCCGAATCAAGGGAAAGGAAATCTTAAAATCAGCTACAAGAGCCATCTCTAAATCCGTTGAGTACGGGTGCGGCATCATCAGCGACCTCGATACGGTGATAACCTGCAGTTACAGTTCCACGGTGTGCAAGGTCATGGAACTGGCCAGTCGGAGAGAGACAAAATTCCGTGTCATTGTCACCGAATCCAGATTTAAAGATAAAGTTTACGGGGAAATAACCGCCGAGCAACTCATGAAGCACCGGATCCCAACAGAAATAATAAGCGACGAAGATATAAAACTTCGCATATCTAAAGCGGACAGAGCTATAGTCGGCGCTGACAGTATAACAGCCGATGGCTATCTAATTAACGGGAGGCCGACATCCGTACTCGCTCAAGCAGCCAGGGATAAAAAGATACCCTTCTATGTTGTCTGCGAGAGTGCCAAGTTCGACATCCATGGTTACGTGGCAAAATCACCGGAGATAGAGCCAGGTTTCGATAAGACCCCGCTCAATCTGGTAACCGGTATAATAACCGAGAAAGGCACCATGCAGCCTGGCCTGGTTATTGCCTACATCGAAGAGAAGACAGAGGAAATGGCAAGGCTCTCCCACTAAAAGGAGAAAGATTGCTCAAGGTCATTGACACACACGCTCATCTTGATGAGATGGAAAACCTTGAGCCTGCGCTCAACAAAGCCAAAGAGGCTGGTGTTATAGCCATTGTCGCCGTCGGCTCAAATCACAAATCAAATCAGAAGGTAATGGAAATCTATCTGAATAATCCTACCTTCGTATACCCAGCCCTTGGTCTACACCCCTGGGAACTGGGCAACTTAGATTCACGTCAAATCGACTCTACCCTGAAATTCATCGAAGAAAAAATGGCACATATCGTGGCAATAGGAGAAATAGGGCTGGACTATGATAAAAGGGTCACAAAAGTAGCCCCGAAAGAGCTACAAAAGGAGGCTCTGGAACGGCTCATGGCTTTAGCCAGGCACCATTCAAAGCCGGTTATCATCCACAGCCGCTACGCCTGGAAAGACAGCTTTGAGCTGGTGAGAGAGGCCGGCATTGAAAAAGCCGTTTTCCACTGGTTCACCGGCTTTTCCAGCGTGCTCAGAGACATAATCGAAGCCGGCTACTTCATCTCAGCTACTCCAGCCGCGGACTACCATGAGGAGCACAGACGGGCTATCAGGGAAACACCGCCAGAAAAACTGTTCCTGGAGACAGACTGCCCGGTTGTATATGGAAGAGAAAACAGGTATCGCTCCGAGCCTGCAGACGTCTTCAGAAGCCTGAAAGCTGCTGCGGCACTGAAGGGAATTGATGAGCCCACTATCGCTCAACAGACCACACATAACGCAGAACAATTCTTCCGCCTCAATGCACAGACTGAATGAACTTTGCCACGGCAGGGTAAATGGAGTAAAATATCAATCGAAGTATTCAGGTGAAAACTGAGAGGAGCAAGCTAAAGCCCCAGTGAAAGCAGTCATCCTTGTTGGTGGTGAAGGCACCCGGCTGCGGCCTCTGACATATACCACAGTGAAAGCCATGGTGCCAGTCCTGAATAAACCATTCATCGAGTATGTCATCCGTTACCTCAGCAATCACAACATAAAAGAAATTATTTTAGCTCTGGGGTATAAACCCGACTGCATCACAGATTATCTCGGCGATGCCAGCCAACTCGGTACCAAGCTTATCTACAGCGTCGAGACAGAGCCACTCGGTACTGCCGGAGCTATCAAACATGCTGAGCAATACATAGACGACACTTTCTTCATCATGAATGGCGATATATTCACCGACCTCAACCTGACCGATATGCTCCGATTCCATAGAAATAAAGGAGCCAAGGTAACCATTGCCCTTACACCCGTGGATGACCCAACTCGATTCGGCGTTGTTGAAACCGATAGCAATCAACGGGTAACCCGATTTATCGAGAAACCAAAGCCTGAGCAGGTTACAAGTAACATGATCAATGCCGGTGTTTACATTGTAGAAAACCAGGTCCTCAAACGTATTCCCAGAGGCAAACGTTTCATGTTCGAACGCGATGTTTTTCCCGAACTCTTAGCTGAAGGGGGACCTGTTTTCAGCTATGCAACCGATGCCTACTGGATTGACACCGGGACCCCAGAGCAGTACTTACAACTTAGCGGCGATTTGATGTCTGGCAAAAGCCTCCAGGTCGCCTTTAAACCTGGAGAGATTCGAATAAATAAAAAGACATCCGTCCACCCGCAAGCCAAGTTGACCGGACCAATACTGGTTGACAGCCATTGCACCATTGGCAAGGGCGTTCAACTCAGAGGACCAGTTGTTATCGGTACAGGCTGTACCATAAAGGATGATGCTATAATGGAAAATTCAATTCTGTGGCAAAATGTTACAATAGGAGAACAAGCCACATTAAAAGATTGTATTGTAGCTAGCAATAGCTGCATTGTTGATAATGCCTGCATCGAATGTGGTGCTATTGCACAGGCAGAAAAATAACAAATTCAGGAGGCTGAGACCGTGTCAGAAAATATAGTTAACGTCGACCAGGATAGCTTTCAAAAAACCGTGTTAGATTCACAAAAGCCAGTACTGGTTGATTTCTGGGCACCATGGTGCGGACCATGCCGGGCTGTTGCCCCCGTCGTGGAGGAACTTGCCAAAGACTACAAGGGGAAAATAGAATTTACCAAGTTGAACGTAGATGAAGCACCATTCGTAGCTTCAAAGTTCGGAGTTATGAGCATCCCAACCATTATAGTATTCAAAGATGGAAAACCTCTACAGCAGGCAATCGGCTACCAGCCCAAGGACCAGCTGAAGAAACTACTCGATGGCGCGCTAGCTAAATAGGACAGTACATGGCAGATACAGATATTTCCTATATACTCGCTTTTAGCGGGGGGCTGCTTTCCTTTTTCTCGCCATGCGTACTACCGCTGGTACCAGCCTATCTAGCCAATCTGGCCGGCGTCACCGCCATCGACCCCAACACCAGGAGAAGCTACCTGCCAACTTTATTCCACAGTCTCAGCTTTGTGCTCGGCTTCTCTATAATCTTCATCGGACTGGGTGCCTCATTTGGTTTAATAGGCACAGCCTTAACCGCTCATTCAATTCTGCTGCGTCAGATAGGCGGTGTCGTCATAATTGCCTTTGGCATATTCCTCATTGCCGCCTTCAAATTGCCCTGGCTGAACTGGGAAGCACGCCTCAAAGCACCAACCAGCCACAGCCCCGGCTACTTCCGCTCCACGGGTATTGGAGCCGCCTTCGCCTTAGGTTGGACACCTTGCATAGGCCCGATATTGGGCGCCATCTTAATGCTGGCCTCGAACTCTCAGACTGTGGCAGAGGGTGCTCTACTGCTCGCCATCTATTCCCTTGGTATGGGTATTCCCTTTATCATTCTGGGATTAATCTGGGGAGCAATCATGCCGTTATGGAAGAGTATAAACCGCTATCTGGGTGTCATCTCCATAGTAAGCGGTGTGTTGCTCATCATTGTGGGCATACTAATGCTTACCGGCAACCTGGCCTGGCTTGGTCAACTCGTCCCCTCTTAGAACTCAGCCAATGAAAGGAGCGTTCGCTACGTGAGAAGAACAATATCGATAATATTGACAATCATTACATCTATATCGCTGCTAATGCCAAGCTGCAGTACGGCTCAGATTCCAGAAGTGGGGGACAAAGCACCTGATTTTACCCTTGAAAGCATCAATGGCGAAAGCATAAACATAAACGATTTCCGAGGCAAGACAGTGCTCATCGTGTTCACCAGCGTCAACTGCAAGGAATGTGAAGAGCAAATGCCATACCTTGTTGGAGCATACCAACAGGCAAACGGCGGGCTTGTGGTTCTGGACATCTATCACATGATATACGACACAAGAGTAGTACAAGATTACGTAACTAAAAAGCAGTTTACTACCTTCCCCGCTCTGCCTGACCCGAAAAACAAAGTTGCTAACGCTTACGGCGCAACACGTTTCCCACCAACAAACTTTATCATAGATTCAGCAGGAATTATCAGGCACAAAAAGATCGGACCTTTCCAGAGCCAGGAGGAAATTGAGAGCATAATCGAGTCTCTGTAGTCAGCCATTCTGTTTGTAGCCAGGCTGCAGCCTTGCTGTCAGAATAATAAACTAAAAGACTCCTAGTTTCGTTCTTCTCGAGGATGTATAATAAAAATAAGCACATAGTCTTCAAGTCAGGGTAACAGGACA
>CP070642.1:883959-889458 GCA_020354105.1 Chloroflexota bacterium
CAAAACCATTCAACCCTCGAGAGCTGATAGCCAGGGTCAAGGCAATTCTCCGCCGCTACAAGTCTGGGCTCAAACCCAGTCAGGCCATAGAAGTCGGTAATCTACACATTGACCTGGCTCGCCGCGAGGCAACTATCGATGGACAACCGCTCAAACTCCGAACTAAAGAGTTCGACCTGCTGGCAACCTTGGCTCAAAACCCTGGAGTCGTTCTGACTCGAGATCGACTCCTTGAGATGGTTTGGGAAACCGATTACTACGGAGAAACACGCACCATCGACATCCATATTAATCACCTCCGCGACAAGCTAAGCGGAGCAAATGCCTCGATAGAAACAGTCCGAGGCATAGGTTACAAGATAACATTGAAATCATGAGCATCAAACGCCTGCGAAGGGAGTTTCTAGCCACAGAAAAAGCCGCTCTATAAATAGAGGTTTAAATGAGCCTGCGTACACGTCTCATACTCACATATGTTTTAATCATAGTTTTATGCCTTAGCATAGTTGGTGTCTCCCTCATAATTCTGCTCGGTGACCATATCAACAGGCTATCAATGGCACGCCTGGCAGATATTGCAACGCCCATCTACGTCCAGTTCAGAGCAGCAGCCAGAAGCCAAGCTTCCCTGAACCAGGCATGGGCAAATCTGGAGGAAATGTCACAGGAAACCGGCACTTACATCTTTCTACTGGATGCTAAAAACGCCATCATCAGGCAGGCAATCCCTGAGGACAGCTCCTGGATACCACCAACAAAGCTGGAAATCAAAAACCCAACCGTCAATAGACAGGCGCCGTACCGGGGAACCTATGTAGCGCCCGGTGGGGAGAGCTTCATATTCGTTGCCCAACCTCTTACTGGACTGCTCAAAACACCAAATTCAACTAATCCAGAGACCCTGGTTCTGGCAATACCTCGCCAGGCGGCTCTATCAATCTGGGCTGACTTCGCTAAGCCGTTTCTCTGGGCAGGCCTGGTCGCACTGGCTGTCTCTATAATTATAGCCGTTATACTGGCACGCTCCGTATACGTTCCCATCAGACGCGTGACAAACGCCGCCGAAGAAATAGCCCACGGTAACTATGAACAAGAAGTCCCAGAGGCTGGTACTAAAGAAGTAAAAGGCTTGGCCACAAGCTTCAACCAGATGTCCAAGCAGGTGAAACACTCTCAACAGATGCTGCGCGACTTTGTAGCCGACGTTTCCCACGAGCTAAGAAGTCCACTTACCTCGATCAAAGGATTCGCCCAAGCCATAGTCGATGGAACTGCCAAGGACAAGGAAGCCCAGCTTAAAGCCGCCACTGTCATCGAGGACGAGTCAAAACGCATGATGCGACTGGTGGAAGAACTGCTTGAGTTTTCCAGACTTGAATCCGGACAAATAACCATGGCCAGGGAATCAGTAGATTTGAAAGAAGTTTTACAGCAGTGCCATGAGATTTTCCTCATGCGGGCGGAAGAAAAAACCATACAGCTCAAAACAGAGATTGAACCTTTATCTCCTGTAATCGGCGATATCGACCGCCTGGAACAGGTATTCAACAACTTGCTCGATAACGCCCTGAAACATACTCCCAAGGAGGGCAAAGTAAGCTTAGTTGCCCGGCAAGCCCACCCTAACTTCATTGAAATTTCCGTAACCGATACTGGCCCGGGTATACCGGCTGAGCAGATGAGACATGTATTTGAGCGCTTCTACAAGGCTGACACACCGGCAGGCAAAACTGGTGCTGGACTTGGTTTAGCCATCGCCAGACAAATAGTCCTGGCCCACGGAGGAGATATCAAAGCTAAAAGCACACTGGGACGGGGAACTGAATTTCTGGTCAGACTGCCAGCCAATCCTGCTATTTCGCCACAAATTCCTCAGAGCTAGGGCACAACATCCGCAACACGCAATCCTTACACCGTGGCCTTTGAGCCTTGCATATCTTCCTGCCATGCTCTATCAGCAAAACGTGAAACCTGTACACGTCATCAGGCGGCACAACGCCCTCGAGCAGCCTGTGTGCTTGCTCCACAGAAACTCTGGAGCCAACCAGCCCCAGCCTTCTGGCCACGCGGAAAACATGCGTGTCTACCGGCAAAGCTGGCATACCCAGAGAGAAAATTAATACGCAGCTGGCTGTTTTCATGCCCACGCCGGGCAATTGCCTCAGCCAGTCCCTGGCTTCATCCACAGGCAGCTTACCCAGGAAACCCAGCTCAAAGTCACCGCGCTTTCGCCGTATCTCCTGCAGTGCCTGCTTGATATACCTGGCTTTAACCACACCCAGACCACCAGCTCTAATAGAATGAGAAATAGCACCGACACTGGCATCAGCCATATCTTCCCAGCTGCCAAAAGAGGCTAAAAGCTGCTCAAAAGCCTGCCCGGAGTTTCTATCCGACGTGTTCTGAGAAAGAATCGTCTGCACCAGCACTGATATCGGACTCTGCTGTCGCTGCCAATTGCGCCTGCCATACTCAGCACTCAACAACTTAATGACTTGCTCAATGCTTATATCGCTCATTTGGGCACCATTATACACTGCGATCTATGTATAATTAAGCCAAATACTAGGACACAATAACCTTTTTGGTGCTATAATTATCTCACAGTAAAACATGGTAGGGGTGACTAATGGATGAACTCAAGGTCTTCACCGGCAACGCCCACCCGATGCTAGCCGAGGCAATATGCAAATATCTCAAAATACCCCTGGGCAAAGCCGAGGTCTTCGAATTCCGCAATGAGAACATCTTCGTTCGCATCCAGGAGAATGTCCGCGAACGAGATGTCTTTATTCTCCAAACGTTATCCACACCGGTAAACAAAAACCTGGTAGAACTCCTCATTATGATTGACGCTTTTAAGCGAGCTTCTGCCGGTAGAATCACCGCCGTCATCCCTTACTACGCCTACGGCCGCACCGACAAGAAAGACCAGCCTCGAGTGCCCATAACAGCCAGGTTAATAGCTGACCTGATCACCACTGCCGGCGCAGGTCGATTACTAACCATAGACCTTCATGCCGCCCAGATTCAGGGCTTTTTCAACATACCGGTTGACGAACTCACCGCCCTGTTCATACTCAGCGACTACTGGAAAAAGAAAGCTTTAGACAACCTGGTGGTAGTAGCCACCGATATCGGTATATCCGCACACGCCCGCGACATGGCAGCCAAGCTCAATGCACCGCTGGCTATCATCGAAAAGAGGCGACTGGGCAATATTGACGCTACCGAGACTCTCAACGTCATCGGCGAGGTTGAAGGAATGCGTGCTTTAACCATCGATGATGAAATCGATACCGCAGGCTCTCTTATCGGCGTCGTGGATACACTTCTGGAGCGCGGCGCCACTGAAGTCTACGCCTGCTGCACCCACCCTATCTTCTCCGGACCGGCCATAGAGCGAATAGCTAAATCGCCGGTTAAAGAGGTTGTGGTCACTAACACAATTCCCGCCGACGAAAAGAAGAAGCTTGATAAAATCACCGTCCTGCCTATCGCTCCGCTTCTCGGCGAAGCCATACATCGCATCCACACCGGCCTATCTATAGGCGCCATGTTCGAGTAGAAAAATTATGCTTAAGTGGCTAGGTAGCCTGACTGATTCCAACGAAAAAGAACTGAAGCGTCTCCAGCCTATTGTAGACGAGATAAACTCGCTGGAACCCGAGTTCCAGAAGATCAGCGATGCTGAACTTCGCGCCAAGACAGACGAGTTCAAATCCCGGCTTAAGAACGGCGAGACGCTGGATGATATACTGCCCGAAGCCTTCGCCGCCTGCAGAGAAGCTGCCAGGCGCACCATAGGCGAACGCCACTTCGATGTCCAGCTTATAGGCGGCATCGTACTTCACCAGGGCAAAATCGCCGAGATGAAAACCGGCGAGGGCAAAACCCTGGTTGCCACCCTGCCTCTATATCTGAACGCCCTCACCGGCGATGGCTGTCATCTGGTAACCGTCAATGACTACCTGGCGCGGCGTGATGCTTACTGGATGGGACCCATATACCATGCCCTGGGCTTAACCGTTGCCAGCATATACCCACAACAGAATCCCGATGAGCATCTACCAGCCCGCCTCTACGACCCCGATTACACCGACGAAAAAGACGCCCGCTGGCCCCATTTCAAGCCCGTCAGCCGCCAGCAGGCTTATCGAGCCGATATCACCTACGGCACCAACAACGAGTTCGGCTTCGACTACCTCAGAGACAATATGGCTATAGACCTGGCTCAATACGTCCAGCGCCCGCTCAACTACGCCATCGTCGACGAGGTGGATAACATACTAATCGATGAAGCCCGCACACCACTGATAATCAGCGGTTCTGCTGAAGAAGCCACCGACAAATACAACATCTTCGCCCGCCTGGTGCCTCAGCTCAAAAAAGACGAGGACTACACCATCGAGGAAAAGGAGCGCCAGACCTACCTCAACGACTCCGGCATGACCAAGGTGGAAAAATGGCTCCGCCGGGATGGTTTGCTCAAAGCCCCCAGCCTCTACGACCCGGCTAACTACAGCTTGACTCAATACCTGGAAAATGCCCTGAAAGCCCATGCGTTGTTCAGGAAAGACCGCGACTACGTAGTAAAAGACGGGCAGGTAATCATCGTCGATGAGTTCACCGGACGGCTTATGCTCGGTCGCAGGTACTCAGAAGGGTTGCACCAGGCTATCGAAGGCAAGGAAAGGGTCAAGATTCAGCGGGAGAGCGTGACTTTAGCCACCATCACCTTCCAGAACTACTTCCGCCTCTACAACAAACTGGCCGGCATGACCGGCACCGCCGCCACTGAAGCCGAGGAGTTTCACAAGATTTACAAACTTGAAGTGGTCATCATTCCCACCAATAAGCCAATGATTCGCGCCGACAACCCTGACCAGATTTACAAGGACGAGGAAACCAAATTCAAAGCCGTCGCCAAGGAAATCGAGAGCTTCAACCAGAAGGGCACGCCGGTGCTCATAGGCACCGTATCCATCGAGAAATCCGAGCGCTTAAGCGACCTGCTCAAAAGAAGGGGCATAACTCACCAGGTGCTCAACGCCAAAAACCATGAAAAGGAAGCCGCCATCGTCGCTCAGGCTGGACGTGTAGGCGGAGTAACCGTCGCCACCAACATGGCTGGGCGCGGCGTTGACATCATACTTGGAGGTAAAAAACCGGAAGAGCCCAAACGAGAGGATTTCCCGGATGAGCAAGAGTGGCAGAAAGAACACCAGAAGTGGCAAAGGGAATCTCAGGAATGGCCAAAAGAGCACGACAAAGTAATCGAGCTGGGTGGCTTGCATGTCATCGGCACCGAGAGCCATGAAGCCAGGCGCATCGATAACCAGCTCCGCGGCCGCTCCGGCAGGCAGGGAGACCCCGGCAGCTCCCGCTTCTACGTGTCGCTCGAAGATGATGTCGTCCGTCGCTTCGGCGGCGACCGCGTCAAGGGCTTCATGGACTGGGCTGGCTTCGATGAAAACACGCCCATCGAGCATTCCATGG
>CP070642.1:889558-902447 GCA_020354105.1 Chloroflexota bacterium
CCCACCAGTGCTTTGGCTTTGGTAACACGTCCACCCTTGAGCAGATATTGCAGGGTTTCCAGGAGACCACGGATTTGAGTCTGACCGATGGCCTTCTTTGTCTCCTCCAAGACTACCGCCAACTTGCCACCCGTTTTAGCCACCCGAGCTGCAACCATGGCTATTAGCGACAGACCCACCGATACACACAAGCTGTCCACCACATGGACTTCACACTTAGGCTTTGCTATTTCGACACCCTGTAGCGCCGCATTGTAGGTGCCGCTAAGCCTGGCCGGCAGATGTATGGACACAATAGCATCAGCTTCTTGGGAAAGGTCACTATAGGCTTTGGCGAAATCGGCAGGCATGGGCTGTGAGGTAGTGGGATAAACGGGACCTTCCACCAGCCGCTTGTACAGCTCATCCGGCTCTATATCCACCCAGTCCTTATAAGCCTTATCGCCGAAATAGATATACACGGGCACAACAGTGATGCCCAGTTCCTTAGCAACTCCAAGGGGAAGATCCGAGCCGCTATCAGTAACAACCTTTATTGCCAAAACTCACCTCCAACTTAACCCAGCAGTAAAAGTTCCAAGATTGTACCTGCGGTGAAATGGAAATGCAATACCTTGTTATACTATGGGTTCCTAAATAGAATGTGGATGTGGCATCGGATGGCGACGTGGATTATCTGTAATAAACTATCAATGAGCGGGCGCTCACACGTTTATCTGCGCTTTATCGTAAGCCCTTGACTCATCGCTACCGTAGAATTTATAGGCGTCCCGACCCTGTTCCTTAGCCCAGTACATGGCGGCGTCAGCATTTTTCAATAACTCTTCAACTTCTTTCCCATCATCGGGATAAACAGCAATGCCGACACTGGTAGTAATATTGAGCCGATGACCATTAAAAATAAAAGGCTCCCGGAAAACTTCCAGAACTCTCTGGGCTAATTTGGCGGCATTGGTCGGCTGGGCAATTTGTGGCAGCACCAAAACGAACTCATCCCCACCCATACGGGCAACTGTATCACTCCTACGAGTAACGCTTGTTAACCGTTCCCCGACTGATTTCAACAGCTGGTCACCGACACCATGCCCCATGGTATCATTAACGACCTTGAAATTATCTAAATCGAGCATCATTACAGCCATCCTGTTTCCACTTCGCCGTGACAGAGCCAACCCCATGGCAAGACGGTCACTTAATAATGTCCTGTTGGGCAAACCGGTCAGCGAGTCATGGGTAGCCATGTTAGCAAGCTTCTGCTCGAAGTGCTTACGCTCGGTGACATCACGACTGACCGACCTGAATCCGACAATCTTTCCCGCCTTATTTCGCAAAGGAGAAATCGAGTTTTCTAAGAATATTTGAGTTCCGTCCTTTCTAATGGCGGTAAAGGGAAACGCCTGCACTGGCTCACCGGTACGAAAGACCCCATTCCAGGCTTTATATATGCTCTTTACATCTTCCTTTGGTACATAGTCTCGATAGTTCAATCCAATTAGTTCTTCCCTGGAGCGTCCGAATTGACGACAGGCTGCTTTATTAACGAAGGTAAAGCTACCGGCAATGTCTACCTCATAATAGCCTTCTTCTATCTCCTCTATCATGGTCCGATATCGCTCCTCCGACCGTCTTAAAGCTTCCTCCATCCGCACGCGTTCGGTAACATCGTGGCTGACTCCACGAAAGCCAACTATCTCGCCCTTCTCGTTTCGCATCGGGAAAGCCGATTGCTCACTTACCCTGGTACTTTTGTCTTTGTGAACAAACTTGGTAACAAAGCCTTTAATTGGCTGACCTGTAAGATAGACCTGACTAAAGGTTTCGTATATCCTTTCAACATCTTCATTGGGGTGGATGAGTTTATAGGACTTACCTATAATCTCTTCCCTGTCATATCCCGCGCTATAACAGAAGGCATCATTTACGAAAGTGTAATGCCCAGCCAGGTCAGTTTCATAATAATCATCACGCGTCTCGTCCATTATAGTCCGGTATCTCTCTTCTGACTTTGCCAGAGTCTCTTCCGACTGCTTGCGTTCGGTGATGTCCATGAAACTGCCAACGGTAGCTCGCTTTCCTTTATACTCAGTTGAGGTGAGCCTCTCTAAAACCCACATTACCTCACCGCCCTTCTTCATGAATCTGTACTCACAGGGAAGGGAACGGCCACTCTTGAGGCTTTCTATTGCTTTCTTTCTTACTACCTCTCTATCATCAGGATGAACCAGATCGAGAGAGTACACATCTAGCAGCTCTTTCTCTGTATAACCGGTCAGTTCCTGGAACAGTGAGTTAACATAATGAAATCTTCCATCCTGGACAATATAAATACCTGTTCCGGCACAACGTATTAAGGCTTGAGCCAATTCTGCCGACCCATACATCCTGGATTTAGTTTGTTTCACTGCCTTTTTCATTTAGACTAGTCTCCAAAATGCCTCAATAACCCATCGGAACTACATTTTAATTCAGTATACCGCCCAGCAGAGCTACAGTGAATAGCCTATAGGTAATTTTATGCGTAGTGAAAAGGTACCACGGACTATCAGCATAGTATCTGAATATGAAATTGGTAGCCCACTACACTCCACCCTAGATTTCTATTCAGGCTTTTGCTTTTGACCGAATTGTGCCAGAAATTCACGATGGAGTTGACTGTTTGAGGCAATGATTTCAGTATCTCGAAAGTTTGCCGGCCTGCCCTGCCAATCAGTAACTTCACCACCGGCTTCTCTAATTAAGAGTAGCCCACTGGCAATGTCCCAAGGAAAAAGATAACGATGCAAATAAAGATTAACTCGACCGCAGGCAACATAAGCCAAGCCCAAAGATGATGACCCCATAGCCCTCAGGCAATGTACCTGTCCCCACAGCCTGTTGGCTACTTGGAGCATCTCCTCACCCCGCTCTTGACTATAACCGAGGTCAAGGCCTACTAGAGACGATTGAAGCGAACTCTCCTTGGAAACTTGAATCTGTGATTCATTTAGATAAGCTCCTCGTCCTATTTCGGCATGGAAAAGTTCCTTTCGCACCGGGTCATAGGTAACGCCGAGGAGAATATCCCTGTCTTTGACTAGGGCAATGTTGATACAGAAAAAGGGAATACCGAAGGTGTAATTATTGGTGCCATCCAGCGGGTCAACTATCCAGGCAAAACCTGAGAGCGAAGTTGAGGAATTTGATTCTTCAGAGAGGATATCAAAATCTGGGTATTCGTCCTGCAAAAACTCCAATATGAACTTTTCAGATAATATATCGGCATCAGTAACCAGATTACCTTTACTTTTATGTTTTACCTGTATTTTGGAGCCGAAATGGGCAAGAAGGATTCTGCCGGCTTCCTCTACTGCTGTGATAGCTATTTCCAGGGCACTTTTGCCACTGTTGGCTGAGGGCAAGTTAGTCATAATCAGATTTTCAAACGTCTCGAGGAAGCAACCCCATCTTTTCCTTAACCTCGGCCAGGGTCCTTTCGGCGATTACCTTAGCCCGCTCAGCTCCATCAGCAAGCACTTCAGCTACATATTGCGGCTCGGCGGCAAAAGAAGCTCTTTTTTCCCGGAAAGCAGCCAGTTTTGAATTTATCCCTTCAGCCAGTAATTTCTTGCAGTCAACACAGCCGATTTTTGCCGAGTGGCATTCAACGGCAATCTCATCAGTACTATCCGGGTTAAAAAAGCCATGTAAACTAAAGACATTGCACACCTCAGGATGACCGGGGTCAGAACGATATTTCCGGGCTGGGTCAGTAACTGCAGTCATCACCAATTTATAGGTTTCCTCCGGTGTAGCCGCCAGCTCAACATAGTTATCGTAACTCTTGCCCATCTTCTGAGCACCGTTCAATCCCAGCACCATAGGGAAAGAAGTAAGCTTGGCTTGAGGTTCAGGAAATGTAGGCCCAAAGAGGGAATTAAAGCGTCGGGCTATTTCTCGCGCCAACTCAAGATGAGGCAATTGGTCTTCACCCACAGGTACAACTTCAGCCTTGTACAGCACGATGTCCGCAGTCATGAGCACCGGATAGCCTACCAGCCCATAGTTCACATTATGGGGCTGCATCCTGGCTTTCTCTTTGAAAGTGGGCACGCGCATTAACCATCCCAAAGGTGTAACCATGCCAAGCAAGGTATAAAGCTCCATCACCTCAGGAACATGTGATTGCACAAAGAGGATGCTTTTTTGCGGGTCGAGGCCGGCAGCCAACCAATCCAGCATCATCTCATGGATATCTTGCTGAAGCCTGTCTGTGTTCTCCAGGGTTGTCAAAGCATGGATATCTACTATGCAATAAATACACTCATATTCCTTTTGAAGAGCAACATAGTTTTGAATCGCCCCGATATAGTTTCCTATATGCTGTCTGCCGGTGGGACGGGCGCCGGAAAAAACACGTTTTTTCATATTCAGGGAAGTTTAGCACAAAGCAACACCAGCTACAAACGGAATCTGATTAAGAAGAACAAAAAACGATGGCTACATGCTTTCAGGAGCTGTCATTCCCATCAGGTGAAGTGTTCTGGCAAGAACGATCTGGGCTGCCTTGACCAATTTAAGACGGGCCTGTGTCAGCTCCTTATTTCTGGAAACAACCCGACATTGTTTGTAAAAACTGTGGAAAACTGTGGCTAAATCTTGCGCATAATAAGGCAAATGATGTGGCTCCAAAGTGTCCGAAATTAATTCCAGTATTTCCGGCAACAGCATCATTCGCCGTATTAAGGTCAACTCCGGCTCGGTGGTGAGCAAAGAAACATCGCCCTCGCTATAATCAATTCCCTTTTCTGTAGCCAACCGAAGTATGCTGGCAATACGAGCATGAGCATATTGAACATAATATACCGGATTATCCGCCGACTGTTTCTTGGCTAGCTCCAAATCGAAATCCATTTGGGCGTCGGCAGAACGAGACAAAAAGACAAAGCGACAGGCATCCGAACCAACCTCGTCCATCACCTCTCTCAGCGTGATAATATCGCCGCTACGTTTGGAGACCCTGACTACTTCCTTGCCACGGCGTAACGTAACCAGTTGGCAGATTTTGACCTTAAGCCGCTCCGGATTTATCCCCAGAGCATTAACCATAGCGAACATTCGGGAAACATGTCCCTGATGGTCCGCCCCCCAGATATCGATTACGGTATCGAATTTACGCTCCAAAAACTTGTTAAAGTGATAGGCAACATCAGAAGCAAAATACGTAGGTGAGCCGTCGCTCCGTATCAATACATTATCTTTGTTTTCACCCAGCGCAGAGGATATAAACCAGGTGGCATTCTCCTTCTCCGACACATAACCACCGTCTTTAAGCAATTTCATAGCCTTTTTATACTGGCCATTATCATACAGGCTCTGTTCACTGAACCAGACATCAAATTCCACTCCCAGCGTCTCGAGATCCTGTTGAATCATAGCCATTATCTTGTTAACCCCGATTGACCCCAGTTCTCGAGTAGCAGTATCTACAGGCATTTCCAGAAATCGTTTGCCCTCTTTATCGATAATCCCTTTAGCCAAATCAACCATATAGTTGCCCATGTAGCCATCGCTCGGCATCTCAGCATCGATTCCAAGGCATTGCTGATAACGCGCATAGAGAGAACGGTTGAAGGCGTCCAGCTGGCTGCCAGCATCGTTTATGTAATATTCTTTCTCTACACCGTAACCGGTGGCATCAAGCACATTAGCCAAGGTACTCCCCATAACAGCACCACGACCATGCCCCACATGAAGAGGCCCAGTGGGATTAACACTAACAAACTCAATCTGAACAGATTTCATGCCACCCAGGTCAATATTTCCGTAAGAATCGCCAGCATCCAGTATGGTCGCTACTTGTTGCGCCAGCCAATCAGAGCTTAATTTAAAGTTGATAAAGCCCGGGGCAGCCACGGCTGTTCCGGAAAGCTCAGGCAAAGAAGGCATATATTCGATAATTTTCTCAGCGATTTTCAGAGGAGGCATTTCGCTTGTCCTGGCCAGCTTCAGTGGAAGACTGGAGGCATAATCACCATGCTCAGGATTTTGCGGACGTTCTATTACAACCTCAGGCAAAGTCGCAGCAGTCAGCAGTCCTTCTTCGTGAGCACGCGTTACAGCTTGCTCTAGAGATTTAGCTAGTTTATGTTTGATGACCATTAATCTCGATGGCTATAGACAATGAGACTCTTCGCCCCGCTCAGAATGATAAATAAGATTAAGGAGCATTTCAATATATTAGAACTAATGCCATTAACTTTCAAATTAACTTAATTCGCTGTCAGTTTGCCAAACTCTAGCTAGCTCCTGAGCCAAGAGCCTATGTTCAGGCATCTTGAGCTCAGAATCCCTCTGAAAAAGTGCAATTGCCTCATCGCGAGCCAACTCCAGAAGTTGCGTATCAGATAATCTGGCCATACGGATGTCAGGCAAACCGCTCTGGCGAGTGCCGAAGAATTCGCCTGGTCCCCGTAGCTCCAGGTCCTTCTCAGCCAAAACAAAGCCATTTTGGATCTCTTCTATAGCTTTCAATCTCTCGCTGCCCACAGGGGAAGGATTCTCAGCCAGAAGCAAGCAGTAGCTCTGTTTTTCACCTCGCCCCACACGACCACGGAACTGATGCAATTGCGAAAGACCAAAGCGGTCGGCCGCTTCCACCAGCATGACAGTAGCGTTAGGCACATCAATGCCAACCTCTACTACAGGTGTTGATACCAGAATATCAAGACTGCCGTCCCTGAAACTTTGCATCACCTTATCTTTCTCAGCAGCTGCCATTCGACCATGTAGCAAGCCGAGCCTTGAGTTAGGGAAAACCTCCTTTGATAACCGTTCGTACTCGGCAACTGCCGCCTTGGCTTCAATGCTCTCTGATTCTTCAATTAAAGGGCAGATTATGAAGGCTTGCTGACCATCAGTAATTTGCCGGCGGAGAAAGTCATAAGCCCTGCCTCTCTGCTCAGGTTTAAGCCACCTCGTCTTTATCTCCTGTCGCCCGGGAGGCAACTCATCTACAACCGAAAGGTCTAAATCGCCATAGAGGGTTAACGCCAGAGTTCGTGGAATAGGTGTAGCCGTCATCACCAGTATGTGAGGATTAAATCCTTTCTGTCGCAATGCTAACCGTTGCAAAACACCGAATCGATGCTGCTCATCAACCACCACCAACCCAAGCCTGGAAAACTCGACCGCCTTCTGAATTAGAGCATGTGTGCCGATAACAATATCCACCTTGCCCTCTTGAATCTGCTGATGTAATCCTGCTTTCTCCTTCTCGCTCAGACTTCCAGTTAATAGAGCAAAGGTGACAGGACGGGAGAGGAGGCCATGACAGCAACAAACGTTGTCCTGCTCATTCTTTTCATTGCTTATATTGGACAGAAGCTGTTGGATAGTCTTGAAGTGTTGTTCGGCCAGTATCTCTGTTGGCGCCATGAACGCCCCTTGATAACCATTGTCAGCACCCACTAACAAAGCTGCCATAGCTACCACAGTTTTGCCACTGCCTACCTCACCCTGAAGAAGACGCGACATAGGCTTCTATTTCTGCAAGTCATCAATAATCTCTCGCAGGACTCGTTGCTGCGCTTGGGTTAAAGTAAAAGGCAGTGAAATCAAAAATCTATCGAGCTTATCTTTATTAAAAGCGAAGGCATTGCCCGGCTGACCTTCTTGCCAGTCTCGCTTTTTACCGAGCACACCTAGCTGGATAAGGAAGAGCTCATCGAAAGCCAGACGCCTCCTCGCTTCGTCCTTTGCTAAAGTGCTATCCGGATAGTGTGCCTGCATAATCGCCTCGGGCAAATCTAAGAGCCGGCTGTTGCTTTTAATCTCTTGCGGCAAAAAATCCGTCACCTGCCATACCCAATCATCAAGAACCCTCTTTACCAGGTTCCTCACTTGACGGGAATACAAACCTCGTGTTAAAGGATAAACAGGCACCAGGCGACCGGTATGAATTAGCTCCTTATCCTCAACAAGTTCCCATTCAGGTGATTCAAAGACTTTATTACCCTTAAATTCAGATACTCTGCCGCTCAACACTAGTTGGGCATTGGTACGGAAATTCTTAGCCAGGAAAGGCTGATTAAACCAGACTGCCCTCATATTGCCTGTCTCATCGCCAACAATGACTTCAGTACCCTGTTGGAAACCTAGTCTGGCTATTCGAGCTTCCCAAATTGTCGCCAGAATAGTCTGTTCTTCACCAACTTCAAGCTCGGCAATAGGTTTTCTCTGGCTATAATCGAGATGACGTCTAGGAAAGAAATAAAGCATGTCCCGTATTGTCTGCACCCCCAGCTTAGCCAGCTTATTAGCTGAACTAGTAGCGATTCCTTTGGCAACAGTCACCGGCGAATCTAAACTCTTATCGCCGGTCTCAGAGCGAACTGCGGGACGTGCAGATGTCCGGCTGACTTCCTTAGAACGAGTTTTGCTTCTCTTGACTGGCGCCATGGCCACCGTTGCTTCCGCTTGAGCCAGCCAATCAAGGACATCGTTTATCCACGCCTTACGCTTATCCACACTCCACTCAGCATAACTAGAATCAGACAAGCGAAGTTCACGGAATTGAGTCAGAAGTTCAGGAGAATTTAACTTATCCCTAGTGTTTCTAGCCCATTTATGAAGGTACTTGTCGAGCCCACCTAACACCGTGGTATTAGCATAATTTCTCTGGCATTCCATTCGGAGAATGGTTCGAAGCGGCTCAACATCTATGAGCGAAGAGGCTGTCACCGATTTCAACCTTCTCTAAGTCCCGGGGATAATCACTGTTGACCTAGTTCTGGCATTAAATCCAGCCAAGCATCAGCTATAACCTTGACTAAATATAAAAGTCCCGAGAGGCTATTATTCCAGAGAAACTATGTAGCGGTAATGCGGTTGTTCGCCAGATACCATCTCAACCTGTTTTTCATGATATTTGCCGCGGATTTTCTGAGCCACCTGCTCCGCCTGAGTTGACTCGATATCAGCACCATAATATACAGTCACCACCTCTGCTGAACCAACACCTGCTTTATCAAGAGCTTCAAAAAGAGCCTTCTCTATATTATCATCGACAGCAAGCAATTATTCATCATCTAAGATGGCAATCACCTGCCCTTTCTTGATATTCAATCCTTGTAATTTCGTGCTACGTGCTGACTCGGTGATTTCTACAGTTCTCACAGTAGCGACAGCATCTTCCATAGCCTGAACATTATCCTTCATGTCTCCTTCGTAATTAAAAGCGATTAGAGCAGCTATCCCCTGAGGCATAGTCCTGGCTGGAATCACAGCTATCTCCTTGGATGTGAGGGACTGTACCTGAGAGGCAGCCAGAACGATATTTTTATTATTGGGTAACAGAATTACCTTCTGTGATGGCACTGCCTCAACTGCTTGAAGTATTTCCTGGACACTCGGGTTCATTGTCTGTCCACCTGTAACTATCGCCGCAGCCCCCAAACTTCGGAAGACCTCTCTCATTCCATTTCCAGCCGCAACCACCACCACGGCAATATCCGAGCTGGGTAACCTGTCTTTCTGCATTTCAATAAAGCCAACATGCTGGTCGTCCATATTCTGAACTTGTAATTGATGCAAGGTGCCTAAGGAAGTGGCATAACGTATAATACCGCCCGGGTCATATGTGTGAATATGAACCCTGATAGTGGCCTCATCGCCAACAACGACAACGGATTGACCTTTGTTTTCCAGCTTCTTTCTTATCTTGTCAGGATTAAGTTTAGTGCCTTCGAGCAAGAAGTTAGTACAATATCCATAGGGCTCTTCTGCAACCTCGGTCATAATTGGAGCCGCCTTAGCAGCCACAGGCAACTCAGCGGCAACCACCTGCGGACGCCTGTATCTCATTTCCTCAACCTTTCCTTCTAAATAACGAAGTACACCCTCCAGCAATACATATATACCTTGACCCCCTGCATCTACTACACCAGCTTCACGCAGCACATCTAACAAAAGAGGTGTCCTGGCCACTGAATCCTTAGCCGCATCAACGGCAGCCTCTGCTACACTGGCTAAATTATCTGGAGTAGTCCGTGCAGCTTCTTTAGCAGCTTTAGACGCATCCTTGATCACTGTCAACATTGTTCCCTCTACCGGCTGAGATAGCCCTTTATAGGCAGCACGACTTGCCTCATCCAGTGCCACCGCCAAATCGCTTCCAGTAACAGACTCTTTCTCGTCAAGCCCCTTCGCCAAACCACGAAAGAACTGAGACAGTATCACGCCTGAATTTCCCCTAGCTCCCATTAAAGCACCCTGGGCCATAGCCTTGGCTACAGCAAAGACGCTGTTGTCCGAAACTCGGTCGGCTTCTTCCATGACCGAGCGCATGGTGAGAAACATGTTCGTACCCGTATCACCATCAGGCACAGGGAAAACGTTTATGGCATTAATGTCTGGAACGCTTTTTTCCAGCCAGACACTGCCAGCAGCAAACATATCTCTGAACTCCTGACCATCACAGGAACGAGCTTGTTTCATTTCTTCTCCTTTGTATAATCTAGGAATTGTGGTATAATTCTACTCCTGTTGTCAAGACCGACTTAGCAGTTATATGGTTTCATCTGTGGAAAAGGAGTTAACAATTTGGCTACAAAATGCGATATATGTGGCAAAACGGTACACTTCGGCAACCGAGTAAGCCACTCGAAACAGCATACCAGGCGACGCTGGCTTCCCAATATCCAGCCAGCCACTATTATGATTGACGGGAAATCCAAGCAGCTTAATCTGTGTACTCGCTGTCTGCGCAGCCAACATAAGCTAGCCCGATAAACCAAGCGCCTTCCTCATCTCCAGCAATGCCTTCCCAGCACCTTGCTTAGAACCAAAAATCGCAGCCCCGGCAACCAGCACATCAGCTCCCGCTTCAGCTACCTTTGGAGCTATACTCATGTTGATACCCCCATCCACTTCTAGCTCTGCCTTAGCTCGCATGTCATCCAGTACCTTCCTCAGCCGGGCTATTTTATCCATCATACTGCTGATGAAAGCCTGACCGCCGAAACCAGGATTAACGGTCATAACCAGTACCAGATCGAGCAAAGGAAGAACTTCATCCAGTGAGCTTAGAGGAGTGGCTGGATTTAACGATACTCCAACCTTAACCCCCAGGCCTTTTATTGCTTCGACTAAGCGATGCAGATGTGTGGCAGCTTCAACATGGACAGTTATAATATCAGCCCCAGCGTCAGCAAACTGTGAGATATGAGCCTCTGGTCGCTCAATCATCAAATGTACGTCCAGCGGCAGGTCAGTCCAGGAACGAAGCGAAGCTACCACAGGAGCACCAATAGTTATATTAGGCACAAATTGCCCATCCATTACATCGACATGAATGTAGTCGGCTCCGGCTTTAGTTACTTCAACTACCTGTTCACCGAGACGGCTGAAATCAGCTGAAAGAATTGACGGTGCTAGTTTAATTCGCCTACCCTTCATTCCTTTTCCCAACAAGCTTTCTAGCTCGTGTCAAGGCAGCTACCACCTGCTTGGGAGCAGTACCACCGATAATATCGCGAGCCTCAACCGAAGTTTCCACAGTAATACCGTACACATCATCGGCAAAAAAAGGTGAGAAATTACGATACTCATCCAGACTCAGTTCTTGAAAGCCTTTGTCTTTACTGATGGCATATTGCACCAGCTTGCCTACAATACTATGTGCCTGGCGAAAAGGCAATCCTTTCTTCGCCAGATAGTCAGCCAGGTCAGTAGCCAAGATATAGCTGCCTGATATCGTACTTACCATCTGGGTAGTATTTATTTTCAGCGTCTTTATCAGCCCGGTTAAAACTTCCAATGTCGAAATGAGTGTGTCAACAGTATCAAAAAGCCCTTCTTTATCTTCCTGTATATCGCGATTGTACGCCAAGGGCAATCCTTTCATTACCGTCAAAAGGCTGAGCAGATTGCCGTAAACTCTGCCCGTCTTGCCTCTGGCTAACTCTACCACACACGGATTCTTTTTCTGCGGCATAATGCTACTGCTCGTGGCATAGGCATCATCAAGCTCCACGAAACCAAACTCAGCCGAAGACCAAAGCACTATTTCCTCCTCCAGCCGAGACAGATGCATCATCGTCATGGCAGCAGCAGCTTCATACTCAATAACAAAATCACGGTCAGAGACAGCATCAAGGCTATTGGCACTCAAGTCACTGAAGCCCAGTTTCTGAGCTATGAAATTGCGATCAACATTATAAGCTACCCCAGCCAGAGCCCCACTGCCCAGCGGTAGAACATCAGTACGTTTTAAGCAATCCTGGAATCGCATCACATCCCGCTGCAGCATCTCAAAGTAGGCTAAGAGATGATGCGCAAAAAGTAAAGGCTGAGCCTGCTGCAAATGAGTATATCCGGGCATAATTGCAGTTTTGTTGGCCTCAGCTACATCAAGCAACGCCAGCTGAAAACCTTTTAGCTGACTAACAGTCTCCGAAACAGCTTCCTTGACGAACAAACGCATATCCAGAGCTATCTGGTCGTTTCTGGAACGAGCAGTATGTAGCTTGCCAGCAACGTCACCTATTTTCTCAAACAGGCGACTCTCTATATTCATATGTATATCCTCAAGCTCAGGCTTGAATTCAAATTTCCCTTGCTCAATCTCTTCTCGAATTGAGGTAAGGCCTGAGACGATAAGCTCAGCATCTTTTTTCGATATCAGCTCCTGCTTAGCTAGCATCTGAGCATGTGCAATGCTCCCGGCGATGTCATGCTTATATAACCTCCAGTCAAAGGAAATGGAGGCAACATATTTCTCCGCTGCCTTGTCAACACCCTTTTTAAAGCGGTCGCGCAATTGACTTTTAACTTCGTCTTTTTTAGCCATATATTTTCACTAAAATCTCAAGCTTTCTTTTTCGACTTCTTTTCTCCGTTCTCACCACCCTGC
>CP070642.1:902547-905780 GCA_020354105.1 Chloroflexota bacterium
GCAACACAGGCAAATCTTTCTCGGGCACAGGCACAATACCGCATTTATCACAGTACACCATGGGAATCGGTGCCCCCCAGTAACGCTGACGGGAGATAAGCCAGTCACGGAGACGGTAGGTTACAGCCCGTTTACCCAAGCCTTTTTTCTCCATGTAATCACAGATAGCTTCAAAGCCCTGCTCACTGGGCAAGCCATCGAACTGTCCCGAATTCGCCATAGTGCCATCTTCGATATAAGCACACTCAAGCTCTTCACCAGCCCAATCCGGAGGCGCAATAACAACACGGATAGGCAATCCGTATTTTTTAGCAAATTCGAAATCACGCTGGTCATGAGCTGGAACTCCCATAACTGCACCGGTACCATAGCTGAGCAGTACATAATCGGTAATCCAGATAGGCACCGGCTGACCATTCAACTTGTTAACGACATAGCTGCCCAGAAAAACGCCGGTCTTTTCCCGCTCCGCAGATGTTCTTTCAATCTCAGTTTGCCGCTGCGCTTGAAGAATATAAGCCTCCACCTCAGCCTTGTGCTCCGGTGTGGTCAGCAGAGGTACCAGAGGATGCTCCGGTGCCAGGACAAAAAAGGTCACTCCGAAGATAGTATCAGGGCGGGTAGTGAACACCCTTATCTCCTTGGTATCGACGCCCTCATGCTCCAGCCCAAAGGAAATCTCTGCGCCGATACTTTTGCCAATCCAGTTGTCCTGCATTATCTCTATGCGCTCGGGCCAGTCTATCTTGCTGAAGTCGAGAAGCTCATCAGCGTACTTGGTAATCTTGAAAAACCACTGCTCCAGCATCTTTCTAAGCACAGCGGCGCCGCAACGCTCACACGACCCCTCACCAATCACCTGCTCATTAGCCAGCACCGTCTGGCACGTGGGACACCAGTTGACTGGCGCCTTAGCTCGATAAGCCAAGCCGGCTTTATACAGCTTCAGGAAAAACCACTGTGTCCACTTATAGTATTCAGGTTGACAGGTAACTACCTCTCGGGTCCAGTCATATATAGCCCCGATGCTTCTGAGCTGACGGCGCATGTTTTCTACATTGTCCATGGTCCAGTTGTAAGGATGTATGCCATGTTTAATAGCTGCATTCTCTGCCGGCAGGCCGAAGGCATCGAACCCCATAGGGTGCAATACATTATAGCCCTGCATGCGCTTAAACCTAGCCTGGGCATCCGACGGCGCCATAGGATACCAGTGCCCGATGTGAAGGTTACCTGAGGTATACGGAAACATGGTCAGTGCATAAAACTTAGGGCGGCTGTCGCCATCCTTGACCTCGTAAATTCGGTCAGCTGCCCATTTCTCCTGCCACTTCTTTTCTATTTCCTGAGGACTATATTTAGAAGCACACATAACAGGCTGATTTTATCCCGTTGGAGCTATCCCGTCAACCTCATTCCACTTGAGGTGTCATGTCATTGCGAGGAGTAAAAGCGACGAAGCAATCCCAGGGGGATGTAGAACCGAGATTGCCACGCCTTCGGCTCGCAATAACACATGGGATTGTTACTAAACGATAGCACAGCAGTGTATAATGAAAACAGGCGAATAAAAAACATGGAAAGGCAAGAGTTTGACACCCTGGTCTTTAGAGCTATAGAAGCACTACCAGCGGAATTCAAAAGCAAACTTGAGAACGTTGATATTTTAGTCGAAGACTGGCCGAGTCCCCAGCAAATCAGAAAATTAAGGCTCAGAAGTAAAGTGCAATTGCTGGGTCTTTATGAAGGAGTACCTCAGACCAGGCGAGGTAGTAGCTACAACCTGGTCCTACCAGACAAGATAACCATCTTTCAGAAGCCAATTGAGGCAATGTGTCGTTCAAATAAGGAAATCGAAACTGAAATAGGCAGAGTGGTACGCCACGAGATTGCCCACCACTTCGGTATCGGCGACGCCACCTTATATAAGATAGAGAGACAGAAGTTCAGGAAGAAAGATTAATCTTGTTTATACCTATTTCCCCGTATAATTAGGAGGTCGTTTCTCCATGAAAGCCTTAGCGCCTTCTTTCTGGTCCTGAGTGCCAAAACACATAGCGAACAGGTCCGCTTCGCATTCAATGCCGACAGAAAGCGGGGTCTCTAATGATTTGTTGACCGCCAGCTTGGCAAATTTCATGATAGCCGGGCTCTTGCTCTTGAGCTTATTAATCATCTCTTCAACCGCCTCCCTGAGCTTATCCGGTGGAACAACCTTATTAACCAATCCAATCCGCAGGGCTTCATCGGCTGAAATAGGGTCGCCGGTGAAAATCATTTCCCGCGCCTTCTTTTCGCCTACAAGTCTGGGCAAAATCTGTGTTCCGGCGCCACCGGGTATGACACCGACACTAATCTCAGGCTGCCCAAATCGAGCTTTCTCTGAAGCTATAATCATATCGCAGCTCATAGCCAGTTCGCAGCCACCACCCAATGCCAGACCGTTAACCATGGCTATCACCGGCTTGGGTATTTCCCTTATGAAATTATAGGGCCGTTTCGCCCCCTTGTTCGACGTGATGACGCTAATTGTAGTCCGATCCCCAAAACCGCCGACATCAGCACCAGAGCTGAAGGCTTTATCACCTGCCCCAGTGAGAACGATGACCCACACCTCGTCATCATCTTTGGCATCCTCCAGAGCAGTAATAACCTCACTGCGCAAGGTCTGGTTCTGAGCGTTATACTTCTCAGGGCGGTTTAAGGTTATCCAGGCAACTTTGTCCTTCTTCTCATAAATAATCGTCTCAAATTTCATTACTACCCTCCTTTATATAGTAGAGCCACCATCTATAGGCAGAACCTGTCCGGTCACATAGCTGGAAGCGTCAGAAGCCAGGAAAATCACAGCACCAGCCATCTCCTCAGGCTCAGCCACACGCCGCAGGGGTGTTCCCAGCATAGCTCCCTGCAGGATATCCTGATTACTCCATAGGGCTTCGCTAAAGCGGGTCTTGGTCAGTCCCGGCGCTATGGCATTCACCCTGATATTGTATTGAGCCCATTGTTGTGCCATGACCTTTGTTGCCATAATTACACCGGCCTTACTTATGGAATAGATCGGCAGTACATCAGGTGTAATCCCAGCCACAGAGGCAACATTGATAATCCTGCCCCCACCCTGCTCCCTCATCACCCTGGCCACCGCCTGACTGAGGAAGAACAACCCTTTCAGATTTAGATTCATAATGGAGTCCCAGGCACGCTCCTCTACATCTATTGCCTGATCCATA
>CP070642.1:905880-910842 GCA_020354105.1 Chloroflexota bacterium
GCTTCAGGACCGACCTTGGTGAGCAGGGACTTTCAACCCTGAAGCATTATGCCCCGCACCTTAAGACCATGACCTTATGCAAATTCTACTATCCGCATGCCAGCTATTCACTTCCTAATATGAGAAAAGATGAACAGTGGAAGGAATTTCTGGATAACCTGATAACAAATTTAAAGAGTAAGGAGGCATAGCAAAATGGCAGGAATTTTCCCGGTAGACGTTGGCCCACAATACGAGGGCGAAGTAATTAGAAAAGGCGACATGCATGTCGAGTTTGGCGGGCCGCAGGCGAAGAGTAAATTTGAGTTGGTGACCCTTAAGGGCATTGACGAGGTTGAGGACCAGAAGATTGAGGTCATCGGCCCGGACATCAAAGACCTTAAAGAAGGGGGCAGTTATCCCCTTGGTCTGATGATCGATGTCGCTGGTGCCAAGTTAGAGAAAGACATGGAGCCTGTGTTTGAGCGAAGGATTCACCTCTATGCCAATTATATAGAGGGCTTGTATCACATGAATCAGAGAGACGAGATGTGGATCAGGCTGGGCAAGGATTCTGTTTCCAAGGGGCTTAATTCTTTTGAAGCTATTGGCCAGATACTGATGTTCCTCTATACCTCGGAACTGGATGTTATCGAGAAGATTTCCATCACCTTCGTTACTGATGAGAAGAAGGTTGAGGAACTTATAGTTAAAGCCCGCGAGGTATATAAAGAAAGAGATGAAAGAGCTAGGGGCTTGAAAGAGGACGATGTCCAGGAGTTCTATAGCTGTGCCCTATGTCAGAGCTTTGCGCCGACCCATATCTGCATTGCCACCCCGGAGAGGATTGCCAACTGCGGAGCCATAAGCTGGTTCGATGGCAGAGCCGCTTTTAAGCTCGACCCAGAGGGTCCGGTGCAGGAGGTAAAGAAAGGCGAGTGCCTGGATCCAATAAGGGGAGAGTACGCAGGCTGCAACGAGCTGGGAAAGGTGAAATCTATGGGGACTTATGACAGGGTCTTCCTACACAGTGCATTCGAGCATCCGCATACCTCTTGTGGTTGCTTCCAGGCGATTTGGTTCTATATACCCGAAGTTGATGCCTTCGGCCTCGTCCACAGGGATTTTGCGGGCAATACCGTTGTTGGTGTGCCCTTCTCTACTATGGCAGCGGATACCAGCGGTGGCAGACAGGTAGAGGGTTTCTTGGGTCTGGCACTGGAATATCTCAGGTCACCGAAGTTCCTGTATGCTGATGGCGGCATCAAGCGTTGTGTCTGGATGCCCAAGGAGATAAAAGAGAGATACAAGGATGCCATACCAGCAGACTTGTATGACAAGATAGCTACGGAGGATGATGCTAAAAACGTTGATGAGCTTATGGCGTTTTTAGATAAGGTAGGCCATCCGTGGTTGAAGGGTGAGGTAGAACTTCCCGCATAAAATGACCTAGGAGGAACGAAATGGCGCTGAAAGGAACTGATGTTGTAAAGAAGCTTCCCGAAGGAGGCAAAAAGAATTGCCGTGAATGTGGCTTCCCCACCTGTTTTGCCTTTGCCATGAAGCTGGCTTCAGGCGGTGTGGCACTTGATAAGTGCCCTTACCTGCCAGCAGATGTCAAGGCTGAGTTGGAAGAAGCTCTGGCACCACCCATCAAGCCGGTGACCATTGGCTCGGGCAAGAATGCGCTCACCATTGGTGGCGAAGAGGTTGTTTACAGGCATGAGAAGACCTTTGTACATCAGCCAGGCGTAGCTTTGCTTATCTCAGACAAAGAGCCTGATGCAAAAGTAGACGAGAAGCTGAAGAAAATAAAAGAGCTACAGTTCGCCTGGGTGGGGCTTACACTTAAGGCGGACGTTTTGGCACTGCGTTGCGAGTCAGGCGATAAGGCCAAATTCGAGGCATTGGTAAAGAAGGTTTGTGATGATAACGACCTGCCTTTGGTGCTGATGTCCGAAGATGTTGAGGCGTTGCTTTCAGCTCGAAAGATATGCGGTGACAGGAAGCCATTACTCTATGCGGTTACCAAGGATAATATTGACAAGATAATTGACGGAATTAAAGGTTCGCCGGCACCGCTGGTGGTTAAGGGGCACAGCGTAGAGGAGCTGATACCATTGACCACCAAGCTGAAGGAAGCCGGTCTTGATGAGATTGTTTTGGACCCAATCGCCAAGAATATGCAGGAATCCGTAAAGGATCAGACGCTGATTCGTCGAGCGGCTTTGAAACAGAACTTCAGGCCTCTGGGTTACCCCACTATCGGCTTTCCCTGCTTCATTGGCAAAGATGAGGTAAGAGAAACTCTGCTTGCTGCCATGTTTGTGATTAAATATCCCGGTATTATTGTCCTCTCCGATTTCGACCAGTACTCCTTATTGCCATTGCTGGTGCAAAGGCTAAATATTTATACTGATCCGCGCATACCAATGTCTGTGGAGCAGAAGGTTTATGAGATAGGTGAGCCGACCGCCGAATCCCCGGTGTTGATTACCAGCAACTGGGCGTTGACTTACTTTATCGTGGCTTCTGAAATCGAGGGCAGCAAAATTCCTTCCTGGCTGTGCGTTAAGGACACGGAAGGGTTGGGCGTTCTCACCGGCTGGGCTGCCGGCAAGTTCTCAGGTGACTCAATCGGCCCGTTTATCAAGAAAACCGGGATAGAAGATAAAGTTAAGAACAAGAAGCTTATTATCCCGGGTAAGGTGGCCCGAATTAAAGGAGAGCTGGAAGAGGCGTTGCCTGGCTGGGAAATCATAGTTGGTCCCAGAGAAGCCAGCGAGATACCAGCCTACCTACCGGGCCTCGTGAAGAAGTGGCAGAACTGAAACAAGAACTGGTAGGCATCCTTACACCAGACAAGAAGGATAGACGCCATTTAATATCCCTTCTTCAACAGGTTCAACATAAGCTTGGCTATATTTCAAACGAGGCGATGCTGGCCATCGCCGACTTTCTGGAGATTCCGGAAAGCACGGTGTACGGCATCGCCACTTTCTATAATCTGTTCCGCTTTACACCTCTGGGCAATCACCCCGTGAAGGTCTGCATGGGTACCGCCTGTCACCTTGCTGGAGGCAAGCTTGTTCTGGAGGCTATGGCCAGAGAGCTTGACATCCAGGTCGGCGGCATCACACCTGACCATGAGTTCAGTCTTGACAGGGTAGCCTGCGTTGGTTGCTGTGCCCTGGCTCCGGTCGTGGTGGTCAACGAATCCGTCTACCCTAAGATGACACCTCCGAAGGTGGAGGAGGTGCTGGTGACGGTCAAGCCAGTAAGCTCGGAGCAGCCAGAGAACAAAGAAGGGCAGTAGATGAACTTTGAAGAGATTCAGAAGCAGGCAAAGTCCGACTGGGATTCCCATTATCATGGCGAAGTCCCACACATTCTCGTGGGTACAGCTACCTGCGGCCGGGCTGCCGGCGCCCTGCCTGTCGTCGAAGCATTTAACAAAGAGCTGGCTAAGAATAATGCCAGGGCTAAGGTGACCGAGGTCGGCTGTATCGGGCTTTGCTCCCTGGAACCGCTGGTAACCATAATCAAGCCGAATTCCTTTACTGTCTGCTATAACAATGTAATCCCTCAGGTTGTGCCCACGCTTGTTGAAGGCTATGTAGTGGGTGAAGACCCCTGCCTCGATATGGCTTTGGGCACACTTGACGGCGGTGATGGCAAAGCAGTTTATATTCCTGAGCTTTCCAGATTTGAACATGAATATCGCCTTCTCCTGAGAAACAGCGGTTACATCGACCCTGTTAACATAAATCACTACATCGCCAACGGCGGCTACGGCAGCCTGGTTAAAGCTATGGAAATGCAACCCGATGCCATAATCGAAGAGATAAAGAAGTCAAATCTCAGGGGGCGTGGTGGTGCTGGCTTCCCCACGGGAAGGAAGTGGCAGCAATGTCGGGAAGCATCCGGCAAGCCTAAATATATAATCTGTAATGCTGATGAGGGTGACCCGGGAGCTTTTATGGACCGGGTAGTCTTAGAGAGCGACCCCCAGCAGATCATCGAAGGCATGACTATTGCCGCTTATGCCGTTGGAGCTCATGACGGTTTTATCTATATTCGGGCTGAATATCCTCTGGCTATCGAGCGATTGCAGGTTGCCCTGGAGCAAGCAAGGAAACTGGGGTTGTTGGGCGACAATATACTCGGCAGCGGCTTCAGCTTCGGTATTGAGGTTGTCCAGGGGGCAGGTGCCTTCGTCTCCGGCGAATCCACGGCATTGATGTATGCCATCGAAGGCAGACGGAGCATGCCCAGGGCCAGGCCGCCTCATTCGGTGAAGGCAGGCTTGTGGGGCAAGCCCACGGTGCTTAACAACGTCAAAACCTACGCCTATGTGCCTCTGATACTGGCTCATGGTGCGGATTGGTTTTCCGGCATCGGTACTAGAGACAGCAAGGGCACAGCGGTGTTCGCTCTGGCTGGTAAGACGGTGAACACCGGCCTGGCGGAAGTAGCTATGGGCACAACGCTTCACCAGCTTATCTTTGACATCGGTGGTGGTATTCGCGGTGAAAAGAAGTTCAAGGCGGTGCAGATAGGCGGTCCCTCCGGCGGCTGCTTGCCTGAAGATATGTTGAAAACACCGGTAGACTTTGATTCCCTACGCAAAGCCGGGGCGGTTATGGGCTCCGGCGGCGTCATTGCTATGGACGAGGACAACTGCATGGTTGATACCGCCAAGTTCTTCCTGGACTTCATACAGAAAGAGTCCTGCGGCAAGTGCTCCACCTGCAGGATTGGCTCCAAGCAGATGCTGGATATATTAGAGGATATTACTGTTGGTAAGGGAAAGCCTGAAGACATGGAGTTGTTGGTTGAGCTGGGTGAAGACATAAGAGGTGGTTCACTGTGCGGCTTGGGCAGAACGGCGCCCAATCCGGCTCTGACCACAATTCGCTATTTCCGCGATGAATACCAGGCCCATATCCTGGAGAAGCGATGTCCGGCGCTGGTATGCAAAGA
>CP070642.1:910942-915181 GCA_020354105.1 Chloroflexota bacterium
CAGATATTGGAAAAGTTAGGTGCGAATGTGGAGGTAGTAAAAAAGAAAGTTGAAGATAGCCTCGACCGGGCTCCTAAAGCGACCTATGAGTCAGCTCAGATTTATGCCACTCCCAGAATCGCTCGACTTATGGATACTGCGGCTCGTGAGGCTGACAGACTTAAGGATGATTTCATCAGCGTTGAGCATCTGTTGATTGCTATTGTGGTTGAGGGCAAAGGTGAGGCAGCCACAATTCTGAAGGAATTCGGGATAGACCAGGAGAAAATGTACAAGGCACTTCAGGATATTCGGGGTGGTCATCGGGTTGACAGCCCGACTGCTGAGAGCAGGTATCGTTCGCTGGAGAAATATGGGCGTGACCTCACTGAATTAGCTCGCCTGGGCAAACTCGACCCGGTTATCGGACGTGATGATGAGATAAGGCGGGTGATGCAGATATTGACGCGGCGTACCAAGAATAACCCTGTTATTATCGGTGAAGCTGGTGTGGGCAAGACAGCTATTGCTGAAGGGTTAGCCCAGAAAATCGCCACAGGTGATGTTCCTGATTCTCTTAAGAACAAGAAAGTGGTTGCCCTGGATATGGGGGCGCTGGTTGCCGGCAGTAAGTTCCGTGGTGAGTTCGAGGAGAGACTGAAGGCAGTTATGGATGAGGTTCGCCAGGCAAGTGGTGAAATCATCTTGTTTATAGATGAGTTGCATACAGTAGTTGGTGCTGGGGGTGCTGAAGGTGCCATCGATGCCAGCAACATGTTGAAGCCGGCATTAGCCCGCGGTGAGCTCCAGTGTGTTGGGGCCACTACTCTGGATGAATATCGAAAGCATATCGAGAAGGATAAGGCGCTGGAGCGAAGGTTACAGCCTTTGTTTCTCGGTGAACCAAGCATCGAGTCAACCATAGAGATGCTGCGTGCCTTGCGTCCTAGATATGAAGCTCATCACAAGATAAAAATCGATGACTCTGCCCTAGAGGCTGCTGCTAAACTTAGCCAGCGTTATGTTTCAGACAGGTTTCTTCCGGATAAGGCGATTGACCTGATTGATGAGGCAGCAAGCAAGCTGCGAATTGACATGGAAAGCAAGCCAACGGACATTAAAGAGCTGGATGCCAAGATAAAGAACTTGCAAGACGAAGAGGAGGCAGCTTCTCAGCGGAATGATTATCAGCAAGCAGCTGAGTTAAAGTCCCAGAGATTGCAGCTCGAGCCGGAGCGCGACAAAAAAGAAGCCGAGTGGCGCAAGGAGAAAAAAATCGATAGTGTTGTGGACGAGGAGACTATTGCCGAGCTGGTTGCCAAATGGACGGGTATCCCTGTGTCCCGGATGATGGAAGGCGAGGCTGAGAAGTTAGTTCATATGGAAGAGAGGCTGCACCAGAGGATTGTGAATCAGGAGGAGGCAGTTTCAGTTATCTCTGAAGCTATCAGGCGGGGACGGGCTGGGCTTAAAGACCCCAAGAGGCCTGTGGGCAGTTTCATATTCCTGGGTCCTACGGGTGTTGGTAAGACGGAACTGGCCAAGGCTCTGGCACAATTCCTTTTCGATGACGAGGATGCCATGATACGGCTTGATATGTCCGAGTTTATGGAGAAGCATACCGTGTCGCGGCTAGTTGGTGCACCGCCGGGATATGTGGGTTATGAGGAATCAGGGCAGCTGACTGAAGCGGTGCGAAGGCGTCCATTCCGTGTGATTCTTTTTGACGAGGTTGAGAAGGCGCATCCTGATGTTTTTAACATTTTGCTCCAGATACTTGAGGATGGCAGGCTGACTGATGGCCATGGTAGGACGGTTGATTTTAGAAACACTGTGGTTATAATGACCAGCAACCTGGGTACTCAGGAGTTTCAGCGTCAGGCTATTGGTTTTTCTCGCCAGGAGAAAAGCGAGCAGCAGCGGCTGAAAAGCGCTGTAGAAACCGAGTTGAAACGGACATTTCGCCCAGAATTCTTAAACAGGGTAGATGATATCATTATCTTCCAGCCGCTTGCCGAGGAGCACTTGAAGAAGATTATTGACCTGCTTATCTCGGAGGTGGAGAAGCGATTGGCTGATAGAAATGTCAAATTGGAGCTGGATAATGAGGCGAAAGCCTGGCTGCTCAAAGAAGGCTATGAGCCCGCATATGGAGCTCGTCCGCTACGTCGGGCAATCCAGCGCCATGTGGAGAACCCTCTGTCCAGCCGAATATTAAAGGGTGAAATAAAAGACGGAGAGACTGTGGTTGTTGGCGTTAGCAATGATGTGCTAAACTTCACCACCAAGAAAAAGGTCAAATCAGCTGGGTAAATGGGAAATTCCTCGAGAATGGACACAGTAACCGCCGAAGATGAAGTCAGGCAGCGGTTATCTAGAAGAGATATCACATTAGGTGTCCTGTCTTTAGTACTCACCATCGTTCTTTGTGTTGTTGCCATCTACTATAAAGATTACCTGCTGAATGCCAGGTATGTAGCCACTTATGGCCTTCTGGGAATGCTCATCGTTGCTTTTCTCGGCGGAAGCCTGTTGAGCATGATAGCCATACCTGTTCCCTATTGGCTTTTAGTATTCACCTTGCCGTCTGTACTGGCATCTCAATTCCAGCTGGGAGCCCCCGTATTAGTAGGTGTAGTATCAGGTGTGGGTGCTGGTTTGGGTCAGCTACTCACTTTCATGCTTGGCTATGGTGGCAGAGACCTCTCGCAGAAGCTTGCTTATAAATTCAATAGAAGCTTGTATGACAGGGCATTGAGGTGGGCACAGCGGCACGGCTCGCTGGCTGTCTTCTTCATGTCGGCCATAATAAATCCTCTGCATTTACCGATGACGCTTGCCATGGCATCGCTCCGCTATCCTGCCTGGAAATTTCTCCTTTTTTCTTTGCTGGGCAACATATTAAAGAGTACGTTTATAGCTTTTTGCGGCTATTTCGGGCTAACTTCTCTTTTCCGGTTGCTGGGAATTTAGAAGGGAACGTAATAGAAAAGTGCATATCCTTTTTTTCTGCATTGTCGGAGTATCGCTCGGTGTGGTGGGCTGGCAGGTGGCTGTCTGGTCTGGTGAAACCTTGCAAAAGAACAGGAGATATAAGGCTGCTGCCGCCAATGCCCGGAAGACTGGCAAACCGTTGCTGGTAGCCGGTGGACCGTGGAGTAATAGAGGAGTTCGCAGGTGGCTAAATATGCCTGCGCACGGTGGTGGTGATGTTTGCCTTGATATTGAGCGCCGAGCATTTCGAGGTCACCCATGCGGGGTGATTGCTGATGTTACCAGGATTCCATTCTGCGACAAAGCATTTGGAGCAGTTTTTGCCAGTCACATACTGGAGCACCTGCCATCAACTTATCATGCCGATAGGGCACTGGATGAGCTTAACAGGGTGGCGGAGACCGTTTTTCTTGCTTATCCTTCGAGACAATCTGTCGGGGCATGGCTTCATCCCGGGCATTATCTATGGGTCTGGCAAAAGGGTGACACAGTCTATCTTAAACAAAGAAATGATACAGTGGGCAAGAAGACTGCAGATCATCACCCTGTTATTACGGTCAAACATACCATCCGCTGATTAAAGTTTCCTGCGCAATCCCGAAATTGGCAACAAAGTATCAAAAATGACCACTGCGAATTTGACTTTGCGTGAAGAAGTCGATAACCTTGCCCAGCAGCTTTTTGGAAATAAAGAGGCAGCTAGCGACTTTGCTGATCAACTTATGGATATTTGCACCAGAGCCATAGATAAAGAATTTCTTGTCGTTCATAATCCTGGTGGTTGGGGACATGCCCGGCTGGACCAATGTCTGGAATGGGAAAGGGGTATAGTGTATGGTGTTAAAGGCGCCATTGAGGAAATGGGGCACAGTTTGTTGCTGACACAGTATTTCCGCAGCGGTACGGGGTGCTGGGATAAGATGCGGGACCTGGTGGAGCAATTTGGCTTTTTTTCTGGTAAGGCAAATGTGATGGAGGCTTGGCTGCAATTTATCATGGCGCATATCAATAATATAAAAGTTATTCTGGTGGGAATAAGTCAGGGAGCTGCCTTCAGCAGCGCAGTTATGATGCAGTTGGGCGGACGTTACCCCGTTTACAGCATTGAACTGGGTTTTCCGTTCATGTATAAATCGAGGCGAGTAGTTACCGAGAGGACATTGGTAGTAGGAGGTAGCGGGCTCGGTTATGACGCCCTGGCCCAGGGGAATCTGTGGGTTGGAGCTGGGATTCTTATAGCTGCCCCTTTTAAATGGATATGGTATC
>CP070642.1:915281-918495 GCA_020354105.1 Chloroflexota bacterium
GACGCTGCAGTTAGACCAGTTGTTATCAGGGTCAACCGAAAGCTGAATCTCATCCATACCACCTACACAGATATATCCGCCACCACTCACGTCTACCTCGACAACACGAACGATGCATTCCGTTTTGACGGAACTGACGTCTTCGTCGTCCGTCACTATCAGGCCTACCTTGCATTCTCCGGTAGGAGTAAAATTAGCCCATGCTTTCTCCTTATTAGGCTGTTCATAACCTATATTATAAGCTTCAACCGGGAATTCCGGCAATTCCGGCCAGATCCAGGAATAGTCAACTATAGATTCAGGGCCTTCAATGCCCTGGTCGAATTAGGTGTACTCGAAAGCCCTGCCGAAAACCCCGTCGATTAAATCGCATATTTCGTTTCTCATTTTCTTAAAAGATATCGGCTTGTTAAAGAGAGAATCGCTTTGCAAGCCTCGTCATAAACAGCAAAGAAACGCTGGGGATTCTTTATAAACTATCTACTCCGGCTAATAGCCTGATTACTGCGTACTTGAGTTACTCTTGATTGCTTTTTCCATATTCTTTGTCACGGCAGCGAGTATTCTCGCTCGTGTTTTCTCATCAACGGCGTACTTTCCGAGGTATTGCTTTAACTCTCCGAGGTTAAATGGTGGTCTTGAGTAGACCTTAACAATGTATCTTTCTGCACGTTTCGGATAGCTCTTTAACCAATCGTGCAACCTATATTGCTTAGTGTGTCTTTCGATCTCCTCTCTGTTTTTCTGCAAAGCTGCTTCATATTCAGCTCGTAGTTTTGGGTCCTTTATACCTTCAGGTGCCATACCGCTTGGAAGCCCCATAAGCGCACCTACAGCATTGGGGCTCCATATTTCTTCGTTAGGGTCCCAGTTTTGGTCAATAGCATCGAGTAAACGCTTCCAGGCATGGAGTCGTATCTCGACATCTTTCTTCCTTCGTTGTGCCAAATCTTCACCCTTTGGTGCATTGCGCTTGTACTTCGAAGTCATCACATGGCCTGTCAACTTTAATTCCATCTCAACTGAAATTTCTTCGGATTTCTCGAGAACAGAAAGGGCATATTTCCTCGCAATGTCGTGTCGGCGGTCATCTTCGAATGTTCCTGAACTAAGTGGTCCACAGATTTCCAATATTAGGCGAGCATTATATTCTTTATTTCGTCGGCTCCACTTTTTCTGGATTTCATCCGCAAACTTTTCATATTGCTCAAGATCATTAACTAATCCCGGCTTAAAAGATTTTTCCATGTCCTTTATGCGTGCCATATCTTGTTTGTACTCCTGTTTCTCCGCCTGTGATGACACACCAGCAGCCTCAACCCCATTTTCTTCAAATTCCTGCTCTTGTAATTGCTGTCCCCCGGCACCTGGCCAAAATACTACCCCTATTACAAACAAACAACACGAAAGTATCAAAAAATAAATTGTAGTTCTCTTAAATAACATTTTATACCTACAATTGTATTTTCATTTTATTTATATTCGTTTCTTAGCTTACGGCCAGTATGTTCAAAATTCTACAGTTTTTCCCGCTGTCTTACAAGAATTTAAATATTCCTTACTAGTAGCCTGATGTCAGGTCGTTGAGAGCAGCTTCGCCCGGCGGCTGTCCGCCTTTTGTATTTGTCGCCTTACCATTTACATCGAATGTTCCCACTTTCGTCTGTGACCCAAATGAATGGCGACTTGCCGTATCATCTATATACTCTGACGGAATCACATAAGTATATGATCCAGCAGCCCAAGGGTTGGCAGATCCTGTTGATGAGTAATCCGGCGAATCAACTCTGCATCCAGTCGTGATATTTCCTCCCGAAATTGTACCGAAGGTGTTCTGGGAGTGCCCCGCGATCTGGCTTCCGGTTGGATAGCTATTCCACGGCCAACATGTCAAATAAAATCCTGATACGTTGGTTGAAGGGCAGCTACCTTCTCCAAAAGTCAAGTACTTGAAGGAGACGTACTTGGGATCCAGCCAATAGTAAAGTTTAATCCCTGCGCTTGCAGTATACTGTATATGCCAAACGTTATTAGGGTTCACTCGCGTCATTCGCGTTCCGCTGGGGAGAATAATGTCTTTTTGATAGCCTTCCCACTTACCTTTAGAAGGACCGGATTTAATTGTCAAGACCAACTTAACAGTTCCATCAGTCTCCCCCGCATCATAATCAGCGGTCCCATAATCAATATCGACATTACTGAGTGTACCAGGGCCGCTGCCCTTTGTCCATTCCAAGCCGCCTGCTTGACCTGCTGTTACCGACCAGGGATCCGTTTCAAAATCTAACTCCACCTCCTCCTCAATCCCATAATACATTATGTGTCTGCCGTCAAAGTTATCTTTCGGAGTAAAAACACCCTCAAAATCGAAGACAATTATGTTAGCTGTTACCTTGCTGCTTCCACATTCGGCCCAAACAGTTTTGTAATCGGATGTGCTTGAGGAGAGTGTGTTAAACAATACATTTGTTGTTGAACCCTTCCCAGAAGCTTCCCCACCCCAAACAGGATTGGCGCTGGGCCAGGAAGCACCTGATGGATTTGGTATTGCCTTGAATGTAACGTTTGTACCTTGGTGAACGTATAGCGTCCCAGAAATATCGGTGTAACCGGTAACTGGATCCAGATACTGAACATTGTTAACCTCCACTGCCGTTACAGTAGCAGTAGTCCAGGCGGACTTGTCGCTGCCAAGACCGTAACAAGAATCATGGTCCCATACTTCCAACTTCACCGTATAGTCTCCGGCGCTGCTATATGTGCAATAGTCCCTTGGATCATCGTCAGGGATACTATCAGGAACTTTTGTCTTATCCCAAACACCGTCATTAGTGTAATCATACTTATACATTCTTATGCCATTTATCAGATAAGTACTCTCGCAAATAAGACATAGCTTCGTAGGACAATCAATACAAGGACAAGCGTCGGGATCTTCGGACCAGCATGCATCCAGCTTTACAGAAGAACCAACACATACGTAACGTGGTACTATCTGTAGGTTTGGTGCTGGGGGACTGCCGCTACACGCATACATGTTGGAGCCGTTAGAAGCTACAAGAGATAGAATGCAAGCTGAAATTAATAGTTTGGTCTTCATTTGCTCTCTCCTTTATTAGCTATAGAGGCCCAGTTTTCCTTAAGTCTAAACGCGACATTAACCATTACAGAGTCAGGGTAATCAGTAAGCACCCTTTGGCATGCATACTGTATA
>CP070642.1:918595-922592 GCA_020354105.1 Chloroflexota bacterium
AGGCAAGCCAATCGTTCCAGACTTCTTCGTTGCTTTCCATTTCATGAATCGAAAGGATTTCGATACCTTCTGTCTGGTAAATAATGTCCGTCCAATAAGTAGTGTCGTGGAGGTAATCAAGCTTATCTGGCGTCCACGAGAGCAGTAACTCCACCGGAAGATTATCATGACAGTCCTTTTTCATCCCTGGAACGACGATGTACAGGTAACCACCGTGCTTTACAAACGGAAGCAGATGCTTTCCGAGGTACTCCAGATCACGGCCAAAAAAATTATAGGAGTCTGTGCTTATCACAGCATCAAAGAATTCTTCAGCAAAAGGAAGGTCATTTGCGTCCGCATGGATTGAAATAATTTACTCCGTTGTAAGTCCCATTTGGTCGAAGAATCGTTTATTTTCCGTTGGGTTGCTCCATAGGTCGGCTGCAAATACGCGGAAGCCATATTCTTTTACAAGAAAGACAGATGTCAAACCTTGACCACTGCCAAGATCCATCACCGTAGCGCCTTGTGGAATCCGATGATCTGCCAGAAGCTCCTCTTCCAGCTTAATAGGGTTTGGCCCCATGATTTTTTCACGAACGAGATTTATATCATACCTATTACTTCTTGTATATTCCATTTTGTTCATCCTTATTGATTATCTTAACAATGTAAAATGCTTTCCGGCAAACAAGTAAATTCCGCTTATCCCCACCACCGATGAGATAATAGCATAGGATTAATAGAAATGGAACATAAGGAATCTTATAGGCTGAATGCAGTATAAGTCCGAATCCAGCAGCAGGCAGTGAGCAATAGCAGTTGAGGCACATTTGGATGACACAGATTTTGCCGAACTCTCTGACAAAACTCATTTAGCTTTATCTCAGCATCAGCTACATGCGAGAGCCTGTCCTTGGTATCCTTGAGTTTCTGCAATTCCTCCTGGTCAACCTCACACGAACTCTTAAGTTCGTTTAAAAAAGCCTGAAAATCTATTGACAAATAAAAAGGCCTGTGCTAACTTTAGTCCGTATGAGGACATCTTATGACCGCGTAAGCACCTTAAAGGAGCAAATCAATTAACCATTTTTCAAATACAAAGACGTTGAAATGAGCTGTACATTTAGAATAACAGCAGAAACGGGAGACGAACTCATAAGGCGCATAATTTGAGAACCATTCCACCTGTTGTTAAGGAGGAATAGTAGTATGAAAAAACTGACCGTATTTGCTATAGCAGCTCTCATTAGCATAACGCTTGTGGCATTACTATCTCCTTCATTAGTATATGCAAACGGGTGTCCTACAACACTCGACGCCAGTATAATCGCCGGCCCCTATCTCCTGGTAGATTCCAACAAGCCGGGAATAGAGGGCCCAAAGGTGGCTACTGTCTCTGCTCTCGTCACCAACACCGGGGCCAGCCCGGCAAACAATGTTTTTGTGTATATCGGAGATGGAACTACTCCGGGGCACTTTCCACCAGGAAGTGATAGCAACAGTCTGACCATTGTGGGTGGTGTGAGCGATGCCACCAGATATATCATCGATTTAGCGCCAGGGGAGTCCAAAACGATTTTCTGGCAGGTAGCCTATCCACCGACTTTTGGGCAAACTTATTCTTTCTCCGTTTGGGCAGATAATGAAGCTGGCTGCTTTGCTCAGGATAGCCATACTTTCACCACCAGAAGCGCCTTGTCTGCCGCAGCCAATAAGCTCCTGGGTACGATTAGCCGCCAGCCGGCGAGCGGCATTGTGAATCCCGGCAACATGGTTATCGTGACCATAACCGATTACAATCTTGGCGAAGTAGGCGAGGGACCGAACGACGAGGAGGATGCCTGGTTCCAGCCAGTGGGGAACCTTGACTTCGACCCCACCTGCTTCCGCCTGGTTAAGACCTCGGTCTATATCCATAGTATCGAGAACGTTCCGCCATATGACGGGATGCCCTACATAGATGAGACATACTTCCCAGGAATAGAGTCAAAGGCTCCACCACCCTCCTATAACTATAATAGCAGCGACTACGTTAAATACTACTTCATTGCCTTGAAGGAATGTTCGACTAGAATCATGCCTTACCAAGAGGTTGCCTCTGGGCAAGAGGAGAAGTACAGTAAAGACAACGGCAAGAGTGCAACAACTATAGTCCTGACCAGCGAGCCCGGTGGGCTGAGCTTCCACAAAGCGGTAAGTCCCTCGAGCGCCGGGGCTGGGGATAGCCTTACTTGGACGATTAGCTACGGCAATACCACTGCTTATGCTATTGGTGACCCTGGCAGTGGCAACGGTTTAGTGGTAGTAGACGAGGGAATCCCCGCGCATACGACATATGTGCCAGGTAGTGCCGCCTGTAGTCAAAGCTGCGTTATATTTTTCTCTACCGACGACGGCGCAACCTGGACCACTACTGAACCACCAGCAAATCAGGTGACCCAAATCAAGTGGTATATTAACGAGATCATACCGGCCAATACTGACCCCGCCGGGACAGTTAGTTTTCAGACGGTTGTTAATCCGGGGACACCACCGGGCACTACCATCTGTAATACTGCCTCAGCTAGGATCGGCGAAGGTGAGCCACTGATTGCAAGCTCGATTTGTGCAAACGCCGGGGCACCCCAGGTGGAGGCGTATAAGCGAGATAGCCTGACTGTAGATGCAGATAGCAACGGGGTTCCGAGCCCGGGTGATACCATTGAATATACCATTACAATCAATAACGGCGGCAACGAAGTAGCTCAAAATGTAGTCTTCACCGATACTCCAGACGCAAACACAAGCCTTGTCGTCGGCAGTGTTAATATCGCTGAGTGTGCCGGCTGTTTGGTTACCAGCGGCAATGACCCCGGTGATGTGAATGTCGGGGTAAACGTCGGAGAGCTGGCTCCACAAGAATCGGTTACCATTTACTTCTCGGTCATTATCCAGACTGGCTGCTTCACTTCCATAGCAAATCAGGGGACGGTGTCTGGAACGAATTTTGCTAATGTCCTCACCGATGACCCTGATACACCGGCAGTTGATGACCCCACCATTACCCCGGTTACCAAAGTACCGCCCGAAGTGACGATTACTAAATTCGGCCCTGAGGATGCGGTTGTTGATTCCAACATCACCTATACGGGGACACTATCCAATGTTAGCAATGCCACCGCCTACAACGCGGTTCTGGTGGACTACCTGCCTGATGGAGTGAGCTTCGTCAGTTCCAGCCACACCGCTGTCTACAACTCTGTAGCCAATACCGTCACCTGGGCACTTGGTGACTTCCCACCGGGTGCCTCGATTCCCGGTTGGGTGACTGTCCATATCTCTGACGCTGTTCCCGATAATACGGTTTTGACCGATACTTTCAGCGTGACCTGGGATGATTGTGATTATCAGCCTTACGGTCCGGCCACAGATACTTGGGACACGACTGTCCATACTCATCCGCAGTTAACCGTGGAAAAGACTGGCCCGGGGCAGGCGTATCCCGGGCAGAACATCATCTATACCATTAGCGTTGAGAACATTGGCGGCCTGGCAGCGCAGAATGTTGTCCTTACCGATACCCTGCCCAGCGGCCTTTCATACGTCAGCTCTAATCCAGAAGCGACCAGCCATAATGGTGTGGTCACCTGGAACCTGGGAACAATTAATGCGGAAGGGGCGGCTATTATCACCCTGACGGTGAATGTAGGTGTCGGCGTACCCAACGGGACGACACTAACAGATACGGCTAGTGTTGTGTGGGATAGCGAAGGGCCGGTCATTGATAGCTGGGATACGACTGTCTACACCCAACCACAGCTTATTATTACAAAGCTGGGCCCAGCGGTAGCATGTGCAGATTCCCCTATTACCTATACGGGTACACTGTCCAACGTCGGCGGCACCACTGCCTACAATGCGGTTCTGGTGGACTACCTGCCTGATGGAATGAGCTTTGTCAGTTCCAGCCACGCCGCCGTCTACGACCCCGTAGCCAATACCGTCACCTGGGCACTGGGCGACCTCCCGTCAG
>CP070642.1:922692-928951 GCA_020354105.1 Chloroflexota bacterium
CCCAGACTCTTCATCAAAATAGTTCAAGGTTTTTCCGCTATATTTTGCATGTTGTACAAGGTCAAAATCGCCCCGGTTGGCAACGCCTTCCAGCTCCGCCCAACCCATAGGAAAAAGATACTCAATATCGTAGCAGTCCTTAGCATAATGAGCCAATTCTTTCTTACCATGCTTACGAAGATGCAGATTTTCCTTAGCTATCCCGAACTTTGAGTACCAATCGAAGCGCTCCTTCACCCAGTAATCGAACCATTTCTCATCTGTGCCAGGTTTGACGAAGTACTCAACCTCCATCTGCTCAAACTCTCTGGTCCTGAAGATAAAATTACCGGTCGTGATTTCATTGCGAAAGGACTTACCCATTTGTGCAATACCAAAAGGCAATTTCCTTCTCGAGGTAGCCAGAACATTATCGAAGTTAACAAAAATACCCTGAGCTGTCTCCGGCCGCAGATAAACAACGCTGGCATCATCCTCTACTGGCCCCATAAAAGTCTTGAACATCAGGTTGAACTGCCTTGGCTCCGTCAGCTCACCGCTACAATCAGGACAGCTTTTACCGTCCAAATCAGTAGCTCGCCATCTGAGGTTACAAGCCTTACATTCTACTAATGGGTCAGAAAAACCTTCAACATGACCGCTAGCTACCCATGTCTGCGGATGCATCATTATGCTGGCATCTATGCCAACCATATCATCACGTTCCTGAACCACTGCGCGCCACCAGGCATCTTTGACATTGCGCTTCAATTCAACCCCCAAAGGCCCGTAATCCCAGCAGCTACATAATCCACCGTATATCTCGCTGCTTGGGTAAATAAAGCCCCGCCGCTTGCACAGCGAGACAATTTTTTCCATGTCTACTTTACTCTTTTTTTCAGGCAAATTAATCTCCTCAGCAGTTTATCAAAGCTTATCAACTTTATGTCCGAGTGTCAAAGACCTCGAATGTGATGTTTCTAAACAATTATGCTAGAATCGAAGCATTGCAAGACCATGGAAATCGCCTTATGAAAATAATCATTAAGCCCAAGATACTAATCAGTCTGTGTCTGGTTTCGTTGATTCTGCCAAGCATCTCCTGCAACCCCCAGCCCATAACACCTCCACCATCACTTCCAACACCTCCAACAGAAGTACCAGCACCAGATACCATACAGCCCGAAACAGTAATAACCAGTGCCCCTAACGAAACCATCGATGACAACAAGGTCACCTTCGAATGGACTGGCAGCGATGATAAGACCCTAACCACTAACCTGACCTATTCATATTATCTGGAGGGCTACGATACCGACTATTCTTTATTTACCACTGACACCACCAAGACCTACACTGACTTGTCTGATGGCACTTATACATTTTATGTCAAATCAAGAGACGAGGCCGGCAATATTGACCCCACTCCGGCAACTATCCAATTCACCATAGCTACACCACCCCCAGAAGAAGAGCCTCCAGTCATAACCCCGGTCGCCGGCACCTTGCTCATTGTGCCAAACAGCGATGTTAGCCACATAGCCGTAGCCTACAACAACATTATTTACGCCATAGATTCCCCACACGCCAGGATTTACAAATCAGACCACGGCGGCATCGGCTGGACCGACATATCAAAGGGTATTGGCGGTGCAGCACCCTGGGGCGAACTGGCTATAGCTCCCGATGATCCCAGGGTAGTGGCCGTAGTCACCAATGGCGGGACTGAAGTCTATCTATCAACCGACGGAGGTAATAACTTCGGCGCCACTGGATTGTCTGGCAAGCTGGGCGGTGGCGAGAGAGTCAAGTGCCTGGCAGTATCACCAGGCTACGGCCGCCGAGAAATAGCCGTCGGCACCTCCACAGGCAACGGCAATGGCAGGGTATGGGTGAACATAATGAATGGATTTCCTGTCGGCTGGGAAGACATGAGCACCGGTGCCACAGGCTGGTCAAATGCTGACATCTTTGCCATCGAATATTCGTCGGGATTCGTTTCCGATGGCACTCTTTTAGCCATCGCTGCCACCGGACCCCCACCGGCTACCGAAGACACTTATCTCTACATGGGAGCCAGAGACCTTGGTGGGAACACTGCAACCTGGAATAACTCCGCAGGCTACCCTGTGGAAATCTCTCAATCGGGTCAGGATACACCGGGAACACCACTCACCTATGCCGATATAGCCTTACCGGCAGATTATATTGGAACAATGCCCGCAAAACGGCATGTCTATGCCTGCTGGAGCGACAACCCACCTGGAGTTGCTACTGCCGGCGACCCCAACGATGATGTCTACCGAGTGGATAACACCGTCTGCTACAGACTTCTAGTTCGCACCGATGCTATCTGTAGCTTAGCACACTACGGTGTGTTTAGCCGGGGCAAGCTGCTGGCTGGGGCTACGATACCCTCAACAACGGGGCTTTTCCGAGGTCCTCAGGTATACTGCACCTTTAATCCGCAATCAACATGTCCCACCTGGCAAAGTAGCCAGAAACCACCCACCGGTCCGGGTCAGGCAAGAGTAGCATGGTCTGCTGACGGCAAAGCAGCTTACTGCGGCACCAGCGCCGCCGCCAGTGGCAGCGGCGACCAGAGCGCTTTCTCTGTAAGCACCAATGACGGCTTTACCTGGAACCAAATCGGCCTGATAGACCTTTAGTTTGACACTTCAGTACACTTTTTCCTACAATTTTGATTCGGCATGATTAAAGCTGTCTTCTTCGACTTCTACAACACACTGGCAACTTATGACCCACCCCGAGAAGAGGCATGGGCCAATGCCTGCCGCGATAACGGCATCGATGTGGAAGCCAAGACGCTCTTCAGCTCCCTGACTGCAGCAGATATGTACTGGCGCAATGAAAACCTCCGCTCGCCGGTAGAAAAAAGAACGCCGGAGGAAAAAATCGATTTCTACATCGAATACGCAAACAGGATACTTAAAGGAGCAGGCGCGGAGGCCAGCCAAGATACAATATTTCAGATACTGGCAAAAATCCGAGAGTACAAATGGGAATTCAAAAACTTCGATGAGACCCTATCAACCCTGAAAGAGCTCGATGGCCGCGGCTTAATCCTGGGGCTGATTTCCAACGTAGTCCAGGACATGGAAGCCACATATGCAGAGCTAGGGCTGCAACCGTACCTTGACTTCAAGGTCACCTCCGCCGAGGTGGGCTCCGACAAACCGAATCCAGAGATATTCGAAGCGGCACTAAAGAAGGCTCAGGTCAAACCTGAGGAAGTTGTATTTATAGGCGACCAGTATGACATTGACATTGTCGGCGCCCGAGGTGTCGGCATGCAAGCCCTGCTCATCGACCGCAAAGATTATTTCCCAGACATCACCGACTGCCCTCGAATCCACAGCCTCACCGAAATCACCCAATACATCTAGCTTATTTGGTAGTTTGCCCATTTTTGACTTAACATTGCTAACTGGTTACTGTTGCACTACTGGACTCAGGATATATTTAATTCAGGTGGAGATAGTTGACCAAGCACGCTCATCATGATGCCCAGCCCGTAGGTAATAAACTGAAAGTCGGCATCATTCTCACCGGCTGCATCCTGGTAGCAGAAATAGCTGGTGGGCTCATATCCAATAGCCTGGCTTTGCTCAGCGATGCCGGCCATGTACTCGCTGATATCGTAGCGCTCTCACTAAGCTGGTATGGGGTAAGGCAAGCCGAGCGTCCCCCCAGCAACCGCATGACATTTGGTTATCACAGAGTGGGAGTGATAGTAGCCATAGTTAACGCCGTCAGCATTTTCGCTATTGCAGCAATCATCCTTTATGAAGCCTATCAACGCTTTCAACAACCACCAGAGGTTAACAGCCTGCTGATGCTACTCGTAGCTATCGTGGGGCTTGCGGTTAACGCCTTTGTTGCCTTCTGGTTACGCCAGGAACAGCAAAGCAATCTCAATGTTCGCAGTGCCTTCTGGCATGCTCTTGGCGATGCCCTGGCATCAATCGGGGTAATTATCGGAGGAGCCATCATGCTAATCACCGGATGGTTTTTAGTGGATCCGATTATCAGCGTGCTTATTGGTTTTGTCATCATCCTGGCTGCCTGGCGCATATTGAGAGAAGGGCTGAGAGTTCTTCTAGAGGCTACGCCCGGGCACATGGACATAACCGAGATGGTAAACGCCTTAAATCGATTACCTGAAGTAAAAGATGTCCACGATGTCCATGTATGGAGCATCTCGCCTGAGCTGCACGCCATGAGCTGTCACGTGCTTATAGATGACCTATCCACCACTCAAGCAGCCACAATCCGCCAAAAAATCGAAGACATACTACTAGAACGATTCAAGATAAAGCACACCACGCTCCAGATGGAATGCCAGCAGTGCGACTCCAACGATATTCTCTGCACTCTAACTTACGGGCAGAGCCACAAAGAGGACAAAGGCAGAACACAGAACAGATAATTTCGGGGTGCTCAAACCAGGCAACAGAAGACATCTCATAATACCGAACTACCGAAGCATAGCCACATAGCTGTCTATTGGCACTCCAATTGAATCAGCCACCGGCTGGCATTTTGCCCTGAGACAGTGGAAAATTCTGCCCTTCGCCGGCAACTCAGATAGGGACTCATAGTAGCCCATGCCTTTGGCAAATATAAGGTCTGCGGAATCGAACTCACGCTTGAATTCAGCCGACGCCAGGGAAAAATCTATACCCGGAGTAGCCGTGCCCGTGGTTATTATCTCGCCAAGCTCGGTTTCAAGTCCGACTCGCCCAATATCTTCCAGGGTAACGTCGTCCTGGACAGGCGCCGCCTTAACCACATAGGCAACCGAAGCCCGCTGCCTCATCCATCGGAGGAGCGGCAAATCAAAAAACATCTCGCCGGCATTATCCGCCAGATATAAAACCCTTCGGGCGCGCTTGAGCCTGGCTTCAAACTGTTCCGAGTCATCGATGACAAAATCCACCGGCCCCTTCATGTCTTCCTTTATAACATCAAGAGGCCTGAAGAAATCTATGGTATTCCCCAAGGCAGCAAACTTGAGACAGCTTATGAAGCTGGTATGTTCAACTTTTATCTGCTTGGAAAGCTCTCTGGCAACTGCAATCTCCTTATCCTTCATCAGCCGGTAGGGGTCAGGATTTCCGGTTATTTTCTTTACCGCATCATGGATTTTGGTGGCAACAACAATGGATACGGCATCAATGGAGAAACCCTCACCGAGTATCTTCAGCCCCTCGTCTGTCGCCCTGGCTTTAGTCGGCTCGTCATTAGTTGCCAGTTCAGCAGCCTGGCAAGCCAGCCTCTGCAGGCACTCATAGCAATACTCCGTAGCTTTCATCTCAAAAATAATACGCGGCAGGATAGATTATGCAGATAGATTTGATTCAGTTAAATCCGTGGGCCTATCGGTTCAACAGCCATATCGACTCATTGAGAACCGCCGCGAAAGTCACCCACAGCAGATAGGGCAACATAAGCACACCGGCAGCCCGAGATATCCTGTAGAAACTCAAAATGGTGAACAGAATCGCCACCCACAGGACTACGATTACAATCAATCCGTACAGGGGCGACTGGAGACCGAAAAAGACCACTGACCACAAGGCATTCAGAACCAGCTGTACCAGGAAGGCGATCAGGGCTATCTTGACCTGCCTGCTCTCCAACCCCTTGCGCCACACCAGAAATGCGGCTACGCCCATCATTATATACAGAAGCGTCCACACCGGAGCGAACAGCCAGTTCGGCGGTGTAAACGCCGGCCTCTCCAGCGTAGCATACCAGGTCGGAATCGCCTGCTGCGTAAATATAGAGCCTATGGCACCGGCAGCCAGACAGGCGACAATGCTCACCACTAGCTTCCAAATATCACCGATTCTCATGTTTATCATTATAATTATACCATTGAAGTATGGTATTATTTAAATAAATGCTTTCTAAACCAATCGATAGAATAGGGAATCACTTCATCGAAGTAGTTGGCACAACAGTGTTCACCGTCAGGATACCACCTCAACTCCTTCTCTCCGACCGCCCAATCCATGATGTAATTCGCCTGTTCTCTAGGATTAGGCACTACTATGTCTCGCCCCCCGTGAACAATTAGAAGCGGGCGATCCAACTGTGGTGCCTTTTTAATATCGATTTCACCCCACGCAGCTTTAGCTTCCGCAATATTATTAAAACCTGTTACGTACAATAAATCCCTGGCCCAGACAGGGCTTACTCTATTAGCCATTTCTGTCCTGATATAACCGACCCCGCCATTTCCAATAGCACAGGA
>CP070642.1:929051-932286 GCA_020354105.1 Chloroflexota bacterium
GCAAAGACGTGGGGGTGGGGTTGAGCTCTAGGTCCAGAGACGCTGTTTACGCATTCCACTAATTCAGACCCCATCTCATACAGTGTCCTGTTGGCAATTGCTACCAGGTCATTTTCTCTTACGCCAGGCCTGATGCTTCGGGCAATATCCGCGTAGGCGGCATCTACCATGGCGGCGGCTATCTTCAATAACTCAATTTCATCTTTGGTCTTGATTATTCTGGCAGCCAGCATTGCTTGCTGGCCATCTACTACTTCTATTTTCTCTTTCTCCAGCGCCTTTAAGAATGGTATGTCTGCAATGTCAATGCCAAGTGGTTGATCAGCCACTCCGTATTCTAAAAGTACCCGCTTGACGGATGCAGCCACCTTCTCCACGCTGCCGACTTCTGGCGGTATAGCGCCCCTCAGCGATCCGACAGCAGGAAAGGTGCGCTCCGCTATCCAGGGTACACTCTTGCGCTTTGCGGGAGCAGCCGGGTCATACAGAAGAGGCTCCGCATCTTTGGGTAGAATTACATACCGCTGCATTTTGTTCCTGCCCCATTCCCCCAAATGTGTTCCTGTAATATAACGAATATTATCGTAATCATAGCAAAGAACAGCGCCTAAGCCGTATGACTTCAATTGTTCTTTTGTTCTAGCCAAACGTTCCCGTCGCAAACGTTCATAGTTAATTCTCTCCTCAAAGTCAACGGCCATAATGCCAACTGTCATAATAAAACCTCCCCAATTATTTGTTTATAGTTGCAGGGATTTAGGAAAAGGCCAGCCCGATAAGGCAATTTTGGCCCGTTTATCTTTTTTCATATGAATCTTATGCCAACTATTGATTAGTGTGCAATATTTAAATAAATTTGGTAAGCTGTGATGTATTGTAACAGAGGATAGCCCAACCACACAATCAGGTGCTCTGTGTACCTATCTCGCTGCGATATATCCTAATATGCAACAGAAATTTATTTTGTTCAGTCGAATTCCCATGTGCTTGATTTGATAAACGAAGTAACAGTATAGGAATAGGTGTAATTATAAAGACAAGAAGAGCCTGAGCTAAAGCTTTTCGTGTAATTTCGTAGCGGGAAGGAAATAGAAGGAGGACATATTATGGGAGGTCGCGTCAGAGGAAAAGTGGCAATTGTCACCGGGGCTGGTTCTATTGGTGCTGGGGTTGGGAATGGGAAAGCTTCGGCTATCCTTTATGCCAGAGAAGGGGCCAGAGTTATGCTGGCCGATTACAATCTGGAAGCAGCCGAGGAAACCAAGAAGGTGATTGATAAGGAAGGTGGAGACTGTATCGCTTTTAGGGTTGATGTGACCAAAGCTGATGACTGTAGAGATATGGCTGAGAAATGCATCCAGACTTATGGTAAGATTGACATTCTCCATAACAATGTCGGGACCGTTGAGTGGGGTAATCCAGTTGAAATGAGTGAGGAGATCTGGGATAAGGTATTGAATATTAACCTGAAAAGCATGTTCTTAACCTGCAAGTTTGTGCTCCCCTATATGGAAAAGCAAGGAAGCGGTTCCATAGTAAACATCTCTTCCGCAGCTGGTGTAAGAGGAGGACCCAGTCCGAGCCCTGCCTATTCGGCTTCAAAGGCGGGGGTGATTGGCTTCACCCGGCAGGTAGCAGTCGAATATGCTGCGAAAGGGATTCGGGTAAACGCGATAGTACCTGGCTATATGCTAACCCCGCTCCAAGAATTTCTGTACAGAAAACACTACGGCACTAACGTAGACATCCTCAAAGAGGAACTGAAAAGGCGGGACGTCACAGTTCCCCTGGGGAGACATGGCGAGGGGTGGGATACCGGCTATCTTGCCCTGTTTCTGGCCTCGGATGAATCGAAGTACATAACCGGGGAAACGATGGTTGTTGATGGCGGTCTAACCATGAGTGTGCCAAGGATATGGAATCCGGAAGGGAAGTAGTTAAAAAGGACGACGGAAAGGGGGTGGTCGACGACGTAAAACCAGTGTGCCGAAGACCTGTACTAATTTTTGATAAGGAGAAGATAGGTTATGGATAAGAAAGTCAAGTTTATTCGCCCATTTAAGGATATTGAACCCTACGTAGGCGGCGTTGACTGGAAGGGTATGAATTGGATAAATTGGCAGGTAGCAACTCCTAAGACTGTAGGGATAGAGAATGCCTGGTTAGGTATGACCATGGTCCCAAAAGGAAGGTCCTCTCGAAAACATGCTCATCCTTATGAAGAGATTTACTTCGTCCTAGAAGGAGAAATGATTATAGAGGTAGGAGACAATGGGGAGGAAAAATATCATATGCAGCGTTACGATATGCTGTACTTTCCTCCTAGAACAATGCACCAGATTAGAAACTTCTCCAAGGAAGATGTTCTATTTGCATTCATTTATGCTCCCCTGCCCGCTGGAGTTGCGGAAGGGAAAGTGGATATTTACGAAGGCACAATAAGCGATACTCCATCCTACTAAGGGGATAACAAAGATATTTTCATGGAAGAGTAGCGATTTGTCTGTGTTAGCCAATAAGGTCATTGGTGCAGTTGGATTTTGAAGGCGCTTTTAGGACTAAAGGAATCGTAGGAGATTGGCAAGGATGGTAAACAAAATTGGAATCGGTATTGTGGGCTTAGGGCGTGTCTCACAAAGCCATATAGACGCTATACGGTTAAATCCCCACATCTGCCAGCTTACCGCGGTAGTAGATGTAAATGAAGCACTGGCACAATCCGTAGCTGAAACATGTAATACCAAGTACTACACAAGCGTGGAACAAGCATTACTTGATCCCGATATCCAAGCAATGATCATTTGTCTTCCTCACCATCTTCACAAGCCTGTAGCCCTTCAGGCTATGGAAACTGGCCGACACGTCCTTGTGGAAAAGCCCTGTGCTACAAATCTGGCAGATGGGAAAGAGATGGTAGCCAAGTCTATTGAAAAGAAAGTGGTTCTCATGGCAGGACAAAGCTTCCGTTTTATCTCGGCTTGCCGGGAAGCGAAATTGCGCATGAAGGAAGAGATTGGTGACCCTTTTAATTTCATCTACATACAAGCTTGTGGTTTCGATGAGGCTTCCGCACCATTGTGGTGGCAGGACATGAAAAAGACGGGAGGTCACGCATTTACTACAGTGGGGTCACATAATTTGGACTTAATTTTATGGATGTATGAAGGAAGAACTCCAATTCGGGTCTATTCTGAGGCTCGTTCTGTGAACCCAAAATTTGAAGGAATGGACGAGA
>CP070642.1:932386-936269 GCA_020354105.1 Chloroflexota bacterium
CTCGAGTCAGGGGGCATTATCGGTGGCAACTGGTTATTTGTGGAGCTGACTTGGATGATTTCTTAGCAGATATATTGTTCCCTCAGGGGTGGGTTGTGGACATTGATCCAGTTGGTGTGGTTTAATGAGTATCAAAATGGCTGTTCTTAACATTCGCGTTTTACCAGACCCTATACTTAGACAGAAAGCCAAAAAAGTGCCCAGAGTTGATAAGTCTATCCAGCAGCTTATCGATGACATGGTAGAGACTATGCGGGCAGTTTCTGGAGTTGGCTTGGCTGCACCTCAGGTGGGTGTGCCGCTCAGAGTAGCGGTGATTGAAATTCCTGGTGGTGATGAAATTATTACTTTAGTTAATCCAGAGGTAGTTAAAAAAGAAGGTGAACGTGTAATAGGAGAGGCTTGTTTGAGTGTTCCTGGATACCAAGGGGAAATCAAGCGTTCAGTTTGGGTTAAAGTTAAAGCGCAGGATAGGCTGGGGCGGAAAATCCGTCTAAAAGGAGAGGAACTCCTGGCTCAAGCTTTGGAGCACGAAATAGACCATCTTGATGGGTTGTTATATGTTGATCGTTTGGATGGGCCGGATAAGTTACGGAAGGCGGTACCTGAGTCAGAGCAGGAAGGACTTTAATTTTTAGCTTCGCTGGCCTATCTTTGCCATTCCATCTCGACAACAAATCTTCCAGTCAGTCCTTCTAATTCCACATTGTAGAAGCCAGGCGTAGTTTTGGCGACTTTAAAGGCGAATTTCCGGCTCTCCCCTGGGCCCAGTTCTATCTCTTCGGTGCTTTCGACGTCACCCCTTAATTTTAGCACTGCACTGTAATTGCCAGGGAGTTCTCCGCTGTTGGCTACTATGGCGCTGATGGTAACTTCTTCTCCTTGTTTGGCTTTCTCCGGTGTTATGACCAAATTGCTCACGGTGAAATTAGCTGGAACCAATGGTATAACTGTGAACACGCCACTCAAGCCATCTACCTCTGTGTAGTATTCACCTCCGTCCTTAGTTACTGTGAAGGTAGTGGCTTGGCTTGCTCCGGGGGACAACATTAGGTCAATTATATTCTCTACCATACCGTTGATTCGCAATACAACGCTATATGTGCCTGCCTCCGATCCATTGTTGGATGCTATGGCAGTTATAGTTATCGGGTCCCCGGCTCTTACTTGGTTTGGTGTGATAGTCAGGTTGCTCATTGAAAATATGGGCCTTCTGGCATATTGTGGATATGGAGTGGCCATTTGCCCTGGTGCTGGAAATTGTCCCGGAGCAGGAAATGTGCCTGGTGTTTGGAACTGCCCCGGCGTTGGAAATGCTCCTGGAGCCTGGGTTGGCATTGCGGGTGGGTATCCCATTTGTGGACCGGTTGGGCCAGGGCCTGCCATCGAAGTTGGAAATTGGGCTACGGGTTTTTTCTTACGGGATGGCATGACGAGCATTATTATTACTAGCAGTATAAGTACACCGATTATGGCGCCAATAGTCCACCATACCCATGGTTCGAACATATCAAAGAAGGAAGTTGTCGTTACAGTCAGGATGTCGCTTGCATCGCCCAGCTCTATAAAGTGATCGCCGGGCGTATCAGCCATGATTACAAAGAGTACTACCTCGCTTTCCCCTGCACCTAGGGTTAACTCTTGGCTATCTTCGACTTCACCGTCTAGCTTCAGCTCCAGAAGGTATGTTTCCTCTGTGATTGCGGTATTTGTTACATTAGCACTTATGGCAACGGTTTCTCCCACTGCGACAGAACTGGGGCTGACGCTCAGGTCTGTCACCTCAAAATCATCCTGGGCACTAACTGAGATGGTAGCAGCCAAGATAAGAAGTAATATTAGGGTTATTGGCAGTAGCCAGGTCAGCTTTCTCATACCCGCCTCCTATATTCCTTCATGGTTCAGATGCCTAATACTGTACGCCAAAACGCAATATAAATCAATAGGCTAAGCAGAGAAAGCTGGTTTTGAGTTTATGAGACTAGCTGTTATTCAAAGGTAAAGTGAAGGCAAAGATATTGCCGTTGTCCTCTTCATTTTCCACCCACATTCTGCCGCCGTGTAGTTCTACGAGATGTTTACACAGAGCCAACCCTAAGTCTGGTCCAGGAACCTTTGTGTCTTTATCACCTGTAAGCCGGCAATAAGGCTGGAAGAGTTCATTTTGCTTTACATTTGATATACTTGAGCTTCCATCCCGGATTTTTATGACCACGTATCCGGCTTGGCTATCTGTAGATACGCATATGTTGCCGCCTGTCGGAGTGGATTTGCTGGCGTTAGACAGGAGATTATGCAGTATTTGCTCTACTCGTAGCGAGTCTATGGTGATTTTTCTGTTGGCTGGTGCCAGATTTAGAGCTAAAGATTGCTCTCGGCTACTAAAAACAGGCGATAGCTTGTCAACGACGCTGTGAACTAGGGCATCGATATTCGTTGGTTCCAGTTCTAAGTGGAGTCCGTCAACCTGTAATTTAATCAGTGCTAACAGCTCCGAAATTATAGTCTCAAGGTAATGATGTGAAGCCATGATGTTGCCGATGAGTTTAGTCTCAGAATCATTGTGAGAGGAGGCTAATTTTTCAGCCAAAAGACTGGCTGAGGTATTGAGTGATGTTAGCTGGCTCTTAAAGTTGTACGTTAGAAAGGCGATAAGTTCCAATGTTTGCTTGGCGCTATTTGGCAATTTTTGTCTCTGCATAGTAGCCTGGTTTTTCATAGGTCAAACAGTAACAGGTGGCGTTTGCGGTTGTCAATACTCCCAGCGGATGTTTTTGTAGCTGATTTTGGCTGTTGGGACTAAAATCCCAGCCGGAGTAAGACTATTTGGACAGGGCTTTTAGGGACTAAATTCTCACCGTTCTTACGAAGTGGTGCTTTGGTGGTTTTCTGTATACTACTTGTCATGCTGTATCCAAAGCCTATTGCCGTCGGTTATGAACTCGATGGTCCCGTGAGTTGGTGTAATATAGACCCTGTCGTTTCCAAGCTGCTCGCTCAAAATGGTCAATACTTGGCTGTGTGGTAGACCGAATCTATTGTTGGCACCTACAGAGATAGCTGCTATTTCGGGATTAACTGAGGCCAGAAATTCTGGAGAAGTTGATGTCAGGCTACCATGGTGGGCAACTTTTAATATTGTGGCTTGCAGGTTGGCTCGTTGAGCAATTAGATGCCACTCGGCCTCCTGCCCAATGTCAGCAGTGAATAGAAAGCTTACTTTATTCCAACTTAAGCGTAACACCATACCGTTGTTGTCAATGTCATCTGAAGTGTCTTGTAGCAAGGGCGATGGAGGGTGGAGCACCTCTATCTCTATTTCGCTTCCTAGATTGATTTCCTGTCCGGCATGCCCTGTTTCATGCCCGATTTCTTTGTCGTTAACCAGGTTGAGCCAGTGCTGATAAGTAATTGAGTCGTAAGATATCCCTGGCTCTATGACCTGTGACACGTTGTACTTTTTGAGCACTTCTATAAGGCCGGTGACATGGTCGGCTTGAGGCTGGGTTAGAATTACCATGTCGATAGTTCTATCCCAGAAAGGTAATTTCTTGCCTAGCTCCAGTCCTATTGCTTGCGGGCTCGGCCCGCCATCGATGATAATGTCTTGTCGGTTTGGCGTTTGAATGAGGATAGCATCTCCTTGCCCTACGTCGAGTATACTCACATGCAGTTTGTCATCAGGCATATTTATAATGGTGACCCAAATTAAGACAGTGGCGATTAGAAGTGGGAATACAACCCATTTCTTGGATAGCTTGAATGCAATTTTTGAAGCCTCATTTACTTGGGGTCTTATTCTGGAAGCTGTCAGATGGAAGATTTTGGCCATCTGTGTTCTGTAATTGATGGTTGCAATGATTACAGCTAGCAAGGCATAGTA
>CP070642.1:936369-943805 GCA_020354105.1 Chloroflexota bacterium
AGGAGTAATCAAGTCAATTACTGTTAGGCCTGATTCCAGCATTTGAGTTGTTGTTTCTTGCTCTTCTAGTGGGGGTGGAGGGCGATGGATTGGGAGTTTCTCTTTGGTTTCTACCGGAACCAGATTATCTAATGGTTCGCCGAAGACATTAAATAGCCGCCCTAGAGTAGCTTTTCCTACAGGCACGGTTACTGGAGCCCCGGTGTCAATCGCCTCGGCTCCCCTTTCTAATCCATCTGTGGGACATAAAGCTAGACAGCGAACCCAATTGTTGCCTGCATGTTGCTGGACTTCGAGAACAATCCTGTTGCCATTTTGATTAATCTCGATGGCATTGTATATCTCTGGTAAGGCTTCTTGTGGGAATTCTACGTCAACTACTGTTCCGATTACTTGGACTACTTTGCCTTTTGCCAAAGTGTCACCTCCTCTAGTGTAGGACTTCTACGCCTCCAGTAATGTCAAGGAGTTCTTTGGTAATCATCTCCTGACGGGCTTTATTTAAGGTCAGGGTGAGGTCAGAAATAACCTCATTGGCATTATCGGTGGCGTTTCGCATGGCGACCATTCGGGCCGATTGCTCGCTGGCAATAGCCTCGCGAATAGCATGGTAAACCTTCATTTCCACATAACGTGGCAGAAGCTCACCCAGAACAAAATCTGGGTCTGGTTCATAAATATATTCTGTGGTTTCTGTTTTGGGTATTATCGCCGGTTCTACAGGCAGCAACGGCTCCAGTGTTGGTCTTTGGGTCATTGTAGTGATGAATTGCGTGTAGGCTATATATACCATGTCAATATAGCCGTTTGTGTAGTCGTCGATAATAATATGAGAAATAGGCAGCGTTTCAAGTAATGTGGGACGATCGCTTATTTTGGTAAACTCGGCTCGCAAATCGTGTCTGTACCGCATCATGAAATCTCGTCCTTTGCGACCGATAGTGACGAGTGTGACCGGCACATTCTGCTCCAGAACGAAATTAGCTGTTAAGCGATTCATATTAGCATTAAGACCACCGCATAAGCCTCTATCTGTAGTGATATGTAATACAGCTATTCTTTTTATATCTCTCTTTGCTAACAGGGGATGCAGCGGGCCAGTCTTTGTGGACTCGACAGCGAGGTCAGAGATTATCTGACCGATTTTGTCGCTATAGGGTCGTCCAGCCAAAGCTTGTTCTTGAACTCGCTTCATCTTAGCGGTAGCAATCATTTCCATTGCCCTCGTGATTTTGGCTGTGCTCTGGACACTACGGATGCGTCTACGAAGAAGTCTTGGGCTAATCATTCCTTTCCTTTAGTAAGCTGCGCTTTTCTTGAATTCAAGTATTGCTGACTTCAATTTCTCTTCAGTTTCTGGTTTGATTTCCTTGTCGGTCAAGATGATCTCGTTTATCTTTGGATAATTTGTTTCCATGAACCGATGGAAGCCTTGCTCAAAAGCAGCGATTTTTTCCAGTGGTACATCATCTAGGTAGCCGTTATTGACGGCATAAAGTATGCCAACCTCTTTTTCTAAGGACATCGGGGAATATTGAGGTTGTTTCAACACTTCGGTGATCCGTTGCCCGCGTTCCAGTTGTGACCGTGTAGCTTTGTCCAAGTCTGCAGTGCCGAATTGGGCAAAGGTGGCTAGCTCACGGTACTGGGCCATATCTATCCTCAACCTGCCAGCTACCTGTCTCATGGCTCTGGTCTGGGCATTGCCGCCTACTCTCGATACCGATAAGCCAATGTTTAGTGCTGGGCGTATACCACTATTAAACATATCTGTTTCAAGATAAATCTGCCCGTCGGTAATGGATATAACATTAGTTGGGATGTAAGCAGCTAAATCACCGGCTTGAATTTCTATTATAGGGAGGGCTGTGAGTGAGCCACCACCATGTTCTGAATCCAACTTAGCAGCTCGTTCAAGAAGTCGGCTATGGAGGTAGAAGACATCACCGGGATAAGCCTCACGACCAGGCGGACGCCTGAGTATTAGAGACAGCTGACGGTATGCCCAGGCGTGTTTTGTTAAGTCATCGTAGATAACCAGCGCATCTTTTCCTTGTTCCATGAACTCTTCGCCGATAGCACAGCCAGAGTAAGGCGCTAGATACTGCAAGGGTGCTGGATCAGAAGCGTTCGCCGTGACCACTATGGTATTTTCCATGACTCCATATTTCTGAAATGTTCCTATTACTTGTGCCACCTTGGATGTTTTTTGTCCAATAGCTACATAGATACAAATGAGATCGCCACCTTTTTGGTTGATGATGGTATCGATAGCGATGGCTGATTTGCCTATGGATCTGTCGCCTATAATTAGCTCACGTTGACCTCGACCGATTGGAATCAAAGCATCTATCGTCTTTATACCTGTATATACTGGTGTGTTCACCCGTTGTCGCATTACCACGTTAGGTGCAACTCTTTCCACTGGCCGTGTTTTGGTCGTTTTAATCGGTCCCAAGTCATCTAAGGGATTGCCTAGTGGGTCGACCACACGGCCGATAAGCGCGTCGCCTACAGGCACTTCAACTACTCTTCTAGTGGAGTGGACTTCGTCTCCTTCCTTAATATGGCTGAAGTCCCCCAGGATAACAGCAGCCACGTTATCCTCTTCCAAATTCAGGGCTAAACCCATAATCCCGTTAGGGAATTCCAGGAGTTCGTTGTATTTGGCACCACCAAGCCCATGAATTTGGGCAACGCCATCGCCGACACTGATTACTGTACCTACATCTACCATGGTCACGGTAGAACCGAACTGCTTGATATTCTCTTTGATTACTGAGACTATATCTCGTCCTTCTGTTGTCATCTTGTCCCCCCTTATGGGTGTTATCCTCTAGTTTAGGCCAGGCTTTTCTTTAACGTCTCTAATTTGTTACGTATGCTGCCATCAATAAGGCTGTCGTCTATTCTAGCAATGAAACCACCTAGAATATCTGGATTGACCTGGGCGTTAATACGGACTTTTTTACCTGTGAGTTCCTCAAAATGGCGACTAAGCTTTTCCCTTTCTGTGTTGTCAAGTGCAATGGCAGTGGTAACCTCGGCAGTTTTTATCCCCTGGTGGTCGTTTAACAGGCGTTCATATTCATCTGCAATTTGCCCGGCGTCTTTGAGCTTGCCTTTAGAAATAAGTAGATAAGCGAGATTTAGGGCCATAGGATTTATTTTTCCCAGTATTTCCCGGACCAATTTTTCCTTCAGCTGAGACGGTATTTTTGGGTTTTCCACCAAGGCTGCAAATTCAGTATCTCGTGTTAGCTGGGCGATTTTCCCCAGGTTAGACTGCCACTCTTTCAGCTTGTTGCCTTCCAGAGCAATCTCGAAGACCGCTTGGGCGTAGCGCTTGACAGAAGTTGTTATCGGCATTTGATTATTCGCCTTCTATGTTTTTTTAAAAGTAGTGCTCTCCTTGAGCGTTTCATCAATGAGTTTGCGGTGCTTCTTTTTGTCTACAGTTTCCTTGATTACCTTTTCTGCAGCCAGAATGGCAATGTCAGCAAATTCAGCGCGCAGTTCTTCGATGGTTTTGTCTCTCTCTCGTTGTATCTCGGTGCGTGCCTTGGCAATCAGGGACTCGGTCTCTTGACGAGCGCTGTCTTTAGCCTCTTCCTTTAATCTTTCTCCTATCTGTGTCGCCTGGGCTATTACAGCTTGTCCCTCTGTGCGTGCCTTTTCCAGATGAGCTTTAATTTCCTCTTCACTGCGTGCTGTTTCTTGCTTGATTTTTTCGGCTTGCTCCATACTTTCTTTTATCTTAGCCTGTCTCTCGTCAAGCATTTTGAGCACTGGTTTGTACAGAACTACGCTCAGTAGGGCGAATAAAACAATGAAGTTCACCAAATATATTAGAAAAAGAGGTGGATTAATTCCAATGCCTTCAAGAGCTTCCATTTCACTCCGCCTGATTTTAATAGCCAGATTTCATTATGCTATTGAGAGTATAAAGGAGCCGATAATAAATGCAGTGATAATGAGTCCGGCAAATACTATGGCACCGATTATGACTGCCCCGATAATGAAACCAAAAGAAGCTGGTAGATTACCATTTTCCATCGATTGTTCCTCCTTTACAGGTTATCTATACCGAGAGGGCTGGGATTAACCACCCACGAACATTAGAATTAGTACAGTTGCCACGGCATAGATACCGATGGCTTCGGCTAGAGCGCCGATCAAAATCATATTGGTCAAGATTGGCCCTCTGGCCTCTGGGTTGCGTCCTAGAGCTTGCATTGCGCCGAAGCCGATTAGCCCTAATCCCAGACCTGGGCCTAAAAATCCCAGCCCTGCGGCCAGTCCTACTCCGAGCATTTTCATTGCTTCTGCTTCCATTTATGTCCTCCTTTTAAGTTTTATGTTCTGATCCCTCATCGTGAGGAGTTAAAGCGATAATACCGAATACTAATGTTAACCCAGCAAAAATTAAAGCCTGTATAAGCCCCATAAGCAGTTCTAACCCATAAATAAAAATGGGAATGCTAAAAAGTGTTAAGAAGCAGACGACCACAAGTAGTATTTCGCCGGCAGTCATGTTGCCAAAGAGACGTAAAGTGAAGCTGATGATGCGAATAAGGTGGCTGAGTACTTCTAATACACCTACATATAGGTTAATGATTCCGAACAGGATTCCGCTTATAGCTGGCCTAATCTTTCCTTTGAACAAGCTCACAAAACCATCACGTAATTGACCGAAATTAAAAAAACTATTTAGGTAGCGGAAAGAGCCCAGCGACCGTACCCCCCAATATTCAACGGATATGACTGCGATCAGGGCGATGGAAAGGGGGAGATTGATATCAGTATTTGCCCCTCGGAGTATGGGCACAAAAGCACCGCTATGCTCGTAAATGCCTATGGTGCCGAAGAATGGTAGAAGAGCTAGAAAGGCATTGGTCAAAACATAAAGAAAGATAGTGGCTACCATAGGGAAAAAAATGCGAGCATTCTTCTCCCCTGCTGCGCTTTTAATGAAGTTTAATATTATTTCTACAATCACCTCGGCTAGGCCTTGGAGCCTTCCTGGTATTAATTTCATCTTGCGAGTGAAGGCATAAAATAAGCCAATTAACACGATTATAGTGAGCCAGGAGGCAATAAGAGTATTTGTAATAGTCAATACAGGGGTATGAAGTATCCCTTCTGGTGGAATTTCGATGTGTGGCTTGGTTACAGCCAGGAAAGCTGGTGCTTTGGTATCCAGAAAACTTGAACCGATGGGGCCAAACACGAATCCGGTTAAGAAAAGTGCCAGCAGTAAAATGGCCACCAAGGCTATTATTCTGATTGAGCAGCCACAGCCCATATTCATCTTGTTATTTTGATACCTTGTCTTTTTCTTGCTCTTTCTGTTCCAGGTAGAAGCGGCGAAGTATTCGGTAAAGACCATAAAAGGCTAGCACTGTACCTATGCCAAATCCAATGAGAGTATATAGAGGATGGGTGTCCAGTCTCTGTGGGCGGTCAAGCCAGTAGCCAATGCCGGTTGGAATTAAAAGGCTTAGAGCTACAGACCAGCCCACATTAAAGATAAGCCACAGGGGCCTGGCCCATTCCCTGGATGTTGGTCTATCAGGCTTAGGCTGCTCTGCCATATAATAGATTTTCTCTTGGGTTGAGTTCATATTGCTATTTCTGTAATCTGCTTTCTTATTATGTTGTGACTTTTTGGCTATAAGACTTTAGAAGTCACCTGAAACTCCTTCTTGCTTAGGCATCATTTTCACTCTAGCAGGTTGAGAAATAGCTGTCATCGACCTTAGGGCTAATTTCCATATGTACCAAAAGACGGTGGCTGCTGATTGTCACTGGGCTACATTAATTTTACTTATCAGTTAGGTGTATGCCCCTTACAGCTCTTATACGCAACCACCGTGTTTGTTAGACGTAAAGCTATGTTTTTATCTGTAATTTGACCGGGAAGCGCAGCTGAATTCCCCTTGAGTTATTGAATGGACTTTGTAAATGTAGTGCATCTATGAGTCTATTTATGATTTATGCTTACCTATGTCATCCAGGTTAAGGGTGTTAATGAAATCATAGAAAGCTGACAGCTTCTTGAGCTCTTGCTCGTCGACTTTACCTTTACTGCCTGGTTTATCTGCGCTTTTGTCTAGGGGGATGGGCTTTCCGGTTTCTCTGTCGAGTATGATGCCAGCCTTGTCCAGGACTGCTTCATCAACATATATCGGTACTGTTACTCTTACCGCCAAAGCGATTGCATCGCTGGGACGGGAATCGAGCTTTATCTTGGTGAGCAGCCACTGTTCGTTTGCCTTGTCAAAGCGAAGTACGAACATAAGGCTGTCATCATTCACTGCCTCAATGAATCTGTCACCTGACTCTTGCCAGTCATTGACTATTTTAAGTTTGTGTTCTTTTCCTTGCCAGGTGAGGGATATCCATGATCCATTATCGTACCCTTTACGAGAGTTGCTATCAGTAGGAAACTTTACGTTGACCTGTTTCGGCCCGTCGGTGGATTCAAAAATAATTTGGGCATAGAATGTGTCAGACCGGAGGTCATTTACAACAATTTTGCTTACCACGGTTCCTGATGTGGATTCTAGCGCGAAGATGGCGCTTTTAAGCAAGTCATGGGTCATTGGTCGCGCTAGGTCAACATTTTGTAATTTTATCGATATGGCGTCGGCTTCTGCTGGCCCGATCCAGATGGGCAGGTAGCGGTCTGAGGCTTTCTCTCTCAGGATTACCACATGTTGATAGTTCATCAGGCTTACCCGGATGCTGTCAATTGTCATCTCTATCATGAATGGTCCTCCATGTCCTACGCAAAAACCATTGTACTCTATCAAATTTTAGCTGTCAATTTGTCTCGGATAGACTGCTTTCGTAAAATATGGAGGATGCTTTTCCTAGTTGAATTAAGAGATTGGAGGTGTTTTGAAGGCATTAGTGCAGCGGGTTACCAAAGCCTCGGTAAGTGTGAATGGTGTGGTGGTTGGAAAGATAGGATCAGGTTTGGTTGTCCTAGTCGGTGTAGCTCGGGGGGATATGGAGAGAGATGCTCTTTACCTGGCTGATAAGGTAGCCAATCTCCGCATCTTTGCCGATGAAGCCAGCAAGTTCAATCTTTCGGTAACGGATACTGGTGGTGAGATTCTGGTTATAAGTCAGTTCACTCTTTTGGCTGACACACGTAGAGGTCGGAGGCCTAGCTTTGAGGGAGCAGCGCCGCCGGACCAAGCTGAAGCCTTGGTTGACTTTTTTGTTAGTAGGGTGCGTGATACCGGACTGAAAGTGGAGACGGGGAGATTTCAACAGCACATGTTGGTGGAAATACATAATGATGGCCCGGTTACAATAGAATTGAATAGTAAGGATAAGATTTCATAAGTTTCAATTAGTTGCTAATGCAATTAGTTGCAATATTTGTCGGGTTGTGCTAGGCTTTTATAGCTGTGAGTTGTGGTCAA
>CP070642.1:943905-956585 GCA_020354105.1 Chloroflexota bacterium
AGTGTTGGTCAAATTTTGTTGCATGTTGAATCTGTTATTCTGTGACCAGGTATTTTATGGTCAATGAAGCATTATCGAAACACAGCATGTCTCTGACAGAGTCCCAGTTAGTGGTAGTGAAGAATTGAATTCGGAACTGAGCGCGTGATGCTCCCTGCTCAACCAAGTTTTGTATAACAGGATTCCCCTCATTCGAGTTTTTCACATCCCATGCCCAAGGAGAAAGAGGATAATCAGTGATTTCTCCGTTTGCTGTGAGCTTTGCTGTTGCGGTATACGCCGAAAAACCGATGTCGTCAAAGTTGCCGTACTGTAAATGATATACTTCCAGAGCGCCCATAGTCCCCCAGCTAGAACGCATATATGAAGGGTCCCCGTACTGGGTGAAATTGCTCAAGTCTAGTACAGCTTCTTCTATTATCGCATTATCAGGTATCGACGATATGTCGAAGCTCAAAAATGCCCTGCTGGCCATATTCAGTGTGGTGTCGCCGGCACAAGCAGTCGCATATTTAGTATAGTCCAGATATCCAGTTCCTCTAACCAGAGAACCGCACTCCTCTGGTATAGCGATCAGTGTCATTATTCCACCAGATGTTTGTTCTGCAGGCAACGAGGGTTGAACGGCGACAGTAATGCCTGCGGTCGATTTTCCGGCTGCGTTGGTGGCGGTTATGATATAAGTGGTTGTGTTGGCTGGACTTAGCATGATGGTGTCCTTTGCACTCACCTGACCGACGTTTTCAAGTGTTACGTTCGTTGCATCTACCACGTCCCAGCTTAATGTCACACTCTCGCCGGGAGCTATTATGAGACGATCAGCATAAAAAGTTACTATTGTAGGTGGTGTTCCCGTAGTGACTATAGGATGGGTGGTCGTTTCGCCTCTGACCATGATTTGAGTTCTGGCTACTGATTCTCCGGCGAAATTTGTCGCCGTCAGGGTGTAGAAGGTGGCTTTGTCTGGAGAGACGGGTATCTCACCTGTCAGGGCGACCCTTCCAATACCGTTGTCGATAGAGACGGAGTCTGCGTTTGATACGCTCCAGCTAAGATATGCTATCTCTCCTTGATTTATCACGGAGGGCGTAGCTTCAAATTGATTTATTTTAGGATTTAATCCTAATCCGGGTATTTCCTCAGGCATGTACGAGCAGCCAGTGGTGAGTAGAAGCAGTGCAAGTAACAGCGCTACCGTGATTTTCATGATGCCCTCCTAATTCAATTTCAGGTTACTAAAGGCTTACTGTTATGTCCAAAGCATACTGCTATTTCACCTAGTCACAATCGGCTCATTCCCTGTATCTGTAAGCCGGTTCCTTATTGAGTTCGGCTATGTCTATGGAGTATCATAGCAATAGTGCTTATATCAGGGCAAGGCGGTTATCGAAGGAGGAGATTGAATGGCTGGTTTAGTCATGAATTTGGTTTTCTGCCTGATAATTCTGGCTTTTGGTGTCTGGGTTTACTTTAAATACAAATCCTCCGCAGCTTTATGTATCGGCATGGCTTTTGCGTTTTAGGCTGTTTCGCATGTTTTAGGGCTGCTGGGCTTGGCAGAAAACCTAAATATGGTCGGCGTAGTTACCAGGGCAATAGGTTATCTGTTGACAATATTCGCTCTATATCTTCTTATAGCCAAAAGGCGATGATTATAATCGCTGTCATTAACCATTGCAAAAAGCCTCACCAAACGAACGGGATTATTCGGTATTTCACTTTCTCCATGTATTCTTTGTAGCCTGGCAGTTCTTTGGCCAGTACCTGCTCCTCGTTGAATATTCTGACAACAACTAGGACGGGTAACGGAATGAAGGCAATGATTGCCCAGAAAGAGCCGAGGGCAATTGGGCTGAAAAGATACAGCAATAATACTCCCAGGTACATTGGATGGCGAATGACAGAATAAGGGCCAGTTGATATCACCTTTTGGTCCTTTTCTACTTCAATGATTCGAGAGGCATATGAATTCTCCCTAAGCACGAGAAAGAAAATAAAATAGCCCGTGAGAACTACGATATCGGCGATGATAACGACAGACAGCGGCACGGATGACCAGTTAAAACGATAGTCTAATCCGGGAATAATGAAGGCTAAAATGAATACTAATATCGAAAGCTTAACAAATAATCTTTGGGGTTTCTCTCTTTCTTGAGTTCTCATGCGGCGTTGTAACAGCTCCGGATTATTCTTCAACAAATATATGAAAACAAAAAACATGGGGATAAAAAGTATCCCACAGTAAGCCCATGCTTCCCAGTAGCGTAGAGTACCTGCAGGAAGAAAGAACATTAAACCTAAAACAATTATTGCCAGAAAGTATCGAAAAATGACGGTATTTATTAATTTCTTATAATCGCTTTTTGAGATATCGGGCATTTCCTCTTGTTTTTCTGGCAACACTCTCATCCTTTATTTTGTCAGTAACAGAATCAATTTTCTCCAACCTCCTCAACCTCGCAGCCGGGTGAAGTATCTATTTTAGGTGGAGGATGAATGCGAAATACTTTATCGCTAAGCTCATCTTCCAGCAGGAAAACGGTCTTGTTTCTTTTATTGGAATCCAGTTTATCCTCGATGCATTCCACAAATTTTTGGACTATCCAGTCATAATATGCTTCAGGTAGTGCCTCTTTTTTGATTTCTGGGGCCTCATTGAAAGCATCGATAAGCCAGGGATGTCCCTCTTCGTCGATGCACCACTCCACTGCATTTACATCCAAATCCAGGCAAGTATTCAAGTCAATGGTCAGCCTGGTCAGCATGTCCTTCATGTTTTCTAGAGGCTTCAAATCCGATTCAAGATATTGTCCCATGCTGAAGGGTTTTGGTATCCATTTGACAAATAATACGTTCTTCTTGCCGATGCAAAAAGTCCTGTAATAATCCGTGTATCTAATCAATTTCTGAACCAGCATAACCTGGCTCGGGCTCATCGAATAATAGGTCTGTTTTAACTCCTCTAGCGAATTAGTGGTATAGACATTGGTCCACGCATAACCGTCAAAGGGCTTCAGTATGCAGGGCAAACCTACCTCGTCAATTATTTGCTCCCAGACCGGTTCTCCTATCCAATCCTCTGTTTCCTCATTGAGATTAGCACCGGGAAGGACAAAGGTTTTCGGTAGCGAGATTCCAAGGGAACTACCTACTCTAATATCGATTAGCTTGTTCGTTGTTGTAGCTGAAAACGGGTTATTGATGATGTAGATGCCGCTCAAAGCCAGGTTTTTCATTATTTCTTTTAAGAATGTATGACAGAAGCTTGCTCTATCAACGATGACTCTATAGTCACCGGAAATGGGCGCTGCCTGTTGGCGGAAGTAAAGGAACTCTATCTCAACTCCGCTAAGGCTGGAGAGGACGTCGTTGATAAAGACATCGTTCCTGGACTCAAGAATACCGACCTTCATCTCGAATTTAATATCCTTTTTACGGGTTCGATCAGCTATCTATTTTATATAATGAAGTATAAACAAAGTGCCACACGATAACAAGACATCTCTGGGAGAGCCTTTAGCGATCTCCATCCGCGATACTGAGAATATGACGAGGCAGGTCATCATCTGGTGCCTCTGACAGCTTGTGGAATATCTGGATAATCGACAGCACAACTTCAGTCTGTTAGAATTTATAAATATCATGGCAGACAAAAAGACAATCTATGTGACGCCGCATTCCCACTATGACGTGGTGTGGGCTTTTAACAAAGAGGATTACTATCATATCAACGAAATTATTTTGAAGAATGCCGTTGAAATGATAAAGAAATTTGACTTCAGGTTTCTGGTAGAGCAAACCTATCTTCTGGAGATGATAGAGGAGAGAAATCCAGAACTTTTTTCAGATATCAAAGAAGCCATTGTTAAGAATAAAATTGAGATAGCCGATGGTCAATATGTGATGCCAGATCCGATGATGCCGATTGGAGAGGTTCTGGTTAGGGCTATCTTATTTGGAAATAAATACTGTAAAGATAAATTTGGTGTAGACGTGCCGGTTGCCTGGGCTGCTGATGGTTTCGGACTCAATGCTCAAATGCCTCAGGTATATAGGAAGTCAGGATATAAGTGGCTTGCTTTCCGCCGGGGACTGCCTAAGACAATTGGCTATCGCGTGAGCGAGTTTGTTTGGGTTGGTCTTGATGGCTCAAAGATTCTAAGCCATTGGATGCCCCTAGGATATCGTGCTGGGTTGGAGATCGATAAATGGGAAGATAGTTATCGGACATTATCAAGCTTTGCCACAACATCTAGCATACTTATGCCCTGCGGAAGCGGTGGTGTGCCACCGCAGATTGACACACCGGATAAGGTTGAGCAGTGGAACAACGAACACGATGATTCGCAAATGATAATCTCAGTTCCCAGCGATTTCTTTAAAAGCCTGGAAAGAGGGAGTGGAGATTTAGCGGAGTATAGTGGAGAGCTCTACAGTCCGGAGCTAGCGAACGTTTTTCCTGATGTCGTTTCCAGCCGCATAGAGCTTAAACTGGCCTTCAAGGATTGTGAAAACTCACTGATTACGGCTGAAAAGATGGCTACATTGGCCTGGATTTATGGCAGGACCTATCCTGTTGACTTTCTTGCGAATATGTGGAAGGCGATGCTTTTTTTGGTCAACCACGATGTAATTTCATGCTGTGGTATAGATGAGATTTATGATGAGGCGTGGAAAAACATTTCCGCTATAAAAGAAGAGGCGAACAGATTGATGGAGGATTGCGCACACTATTTGTCAAAGGGAGACAACTCCGGCAATAGTATCGCGGTTTTCAATCCGAACAATTGGGAGACCACTGATTGGGTGGAGGCAGAATTAGATTTGGCACCTGAATGGAATGAAGAGATCGGCATAGCCTTAAACGGGGAGGAAATCCCGTCTGAAGTGCTTGAGTTCGAGTATAAAGAGGAATCTGGTAGATGTAGAGCCAGGCTGGGCTTTATTGCCACTGTTCCGCCGATGGGGTACTGTCTTTACCGGTTGGTCAAAAAAAATAAGGCATATGATTCCGGTATAGAGGCACGTGGGAACGAGGTTATAAATAAGTTCTTCAGGCTCTCTGTAGACGATAAGACTGGAATCGTGACTGTGTTCAGCAAAGATGGCAAAAAACTGCTTGAAGGAAACGAATTAATTATAGACCAGGAAATCGGTGACCTGTATTTTCATAAGAGCGAATTTGACGAGCCGATTGGCTCCGAGAGTGGCAAAGGCATACATTTCAGTACCTTCGTTCCCGGTGAACTTAGAGTGCATAAAGGTCCTGTAAGGACGGTCATTACATTTGAAAACTCTTTCTACTGTTTACAGTGGCCATACTATCTCACTAAGAAGTTTGGCTCAATTCTTCAAAGGCACAAGACCCTGGACATCTGTAAGCAGATTATGATTTATAATGACATACCTCGTATTGGTTTCCGAACCACAATACGTTCGACACAATCGCATATCAGGATTCGAGTTAGATTCGATACATGTATGATAGTCCCCAATTATACCAGGCAAACCCAGTTCGGTGTAATCGATTTGCCTTTGATCAAGACACTTGAGGAAAGTGTTAGGTTTCCCTCGCTTAATTGGTTTAATTGCCAGGAGGGGAAACATGGGCTTGCGTTTTTCAGCCGGGGAGTTCCGATTAACGAGATTAAGGCGGGTAATATCTACTGTACGCTGCTGAGAAGTGTCTCTGTCTTGTCAACGGACGGTCAAAGCGGTCCATTGATACCAACCCCAGAAGCGATGGAGCTGGGAGAGCACAACTATACATACGCAGTTTATCCCCACTCTGGTGATTGGAAGGAAGCAAAGATTCATCAGCGTGGTCACGAGTTTAATCATCGACTTTTTGCAATGCAGACAGATAGTCAAAACTTGAAAGGTGAGTTAAGAAGCTTTATACTTGAACCAGACAACCTAATAATCTCCGCCCTTAAAAGAGCCGAAAGAGACGACGCAGTTATCGTGAGGTTCTTTGAAACCAGGGGCGAGAAATGTCACGCAATCCTACACGTGCCAAACCATATTAAATCAGCCAGTTGTGTGAATTTGTTGGAGGAAGAGGAATCTAAACTAGATATTAAAGATGGTCTGCTGGAAATGGATGTCTCGCCATTTGAGATAGTCACGCTAAGGTTGACATTAGAAAAGTTGCCGTTAGAAGAGACGAAGGCATTATCATTCCCATTAGATGTCAAGAGTATGCTATGCGAGTAGAAGGTCCTAGATACACTGAGCGTTTCGGAGCAGTAAGAATTAACGAGGTGCAGAAAGTCCTGGAGCTCGACTCTGGCAGGGCTAGGGAGCTGACGCCTTATGAAAACGTCGCAGTGCAAAAAATCGAAGAGGGTGCTATTAAGGATTTCGAAGAGAAGATGGTAATAGTTATTCCCACCAAAGACGAGAAGTTGAAGCTGCTAGAGGGGGTTATAAGCGGCATCCCCCACGAATGCCTTATATTGGTGGTTTCAAACAGCCAGAGGAAGAGAATTGACAGGTTTAAGATGGAGCAAGATACACTGAGGCAATATTGCCACTTTACCAGGCGTCAGGCTTATTTGGTTCACCAGAAGGACCCTGTGCTAGCTAAAGCGCTGGCGGGGGCTGGGTATAACCATATCATTGACCAGGATGGGTTGGTCAGGGATGGCAAAGCTGAAGGCATGATTGCAGCTATTTTCATTGCTATGATGATGAAGAAAGACTATATAGGCTTTATCGATGCTGACAATTTTTCGCCCGGTGCGGTGTGGGAATATGTGAAGTGCTATGCAGCCGGTTTCTACATGTCTCGCTCTCCTTACGCAATGATTAGGATTATATGGCGATACAAACCCAAATTTGGTGAAGGTGTTTATTTTAGAAAATGGGGACGTGTTTCTGAAGTGACCAACAGGTGTATGAATTCCCTGATATCTATAAGAACGGGATTTGAGACGGATATAGTGAAGACGAGCAATGCAGGGGAGCATGCCATGAGTCTGAAACTGGCTGGTCTGCTTTCTTATGCTTCAAGATTTGCCGTGGAGCCACAAGAATTAATATCTATCTTTGAAGATTTTGGTGGGGTTATGCCCATGGCTTGCAAGACTGCTGCCAAGCATGGAATTGAGATATTCCAAATAGAGACACGAAACCCTCATCTGCACGAAGACAGGGGTACGGAACATCTAAAAGATATGCTGTTACCTGGACTTGCAACTATTTACCATTCCAGACTGTGCGAAAAGGAAACTAAGGAAAAAGTATTAGCTGAACTCTTGCAGCAAAATGCTATCAACCCTGGTGAAGAGCCGCCGATGCCACAGATCAGCCCACCACCTAAGAATATAGACATACAAAAGTTCACAAAGGTGATGGGGAGGCACATGGAATCGTGCTCGGCGCTGGAGGGTAAATAGAGGTAGATAATTAATCGGCCATTCTCATTGTCTACTGCTCTCTTGTTTGCACATTCATTTCTCTCCCCAGGCTGTCTGCGAAGTCTATGGTCACATTGTTAACTATTGGTTCGTCGGCGGTTTGAATTTCAATATTAAAGACATGCCCCGGCAGGATGGGTGCCTGATGCACGTATACCTCGTATTTCACAAGATTGTTGCCGTTCCAGCAGTTCATGGTACATATAATAGCCCGCAGAGTTGCCTGGCTCTTGTTCTGTAATTTACATTTAGTGAAGAGATATATTGTTTCCTCTACTGGGCTCGTGCCCAAGCCGGGATCTGCGATGTCTTCTGTTGTTATCCTTCCCCATTCCAGCGAAAGCAATTCTACTGAGTACGGTGATTTCTCTTGGAGTGTAATAAAAGTGTTTTCTGTTGACGAGGTTTCATTACCAGCCTTGTCCTTCGACTTTACTAGATAGTAGTAAGCGGTATTGGGCTCAAGGCTGCTCAAAGTGATGCTATGGGTGGTGGTTAGCTCGTCAGAGGTGGCAATTAAGCCGTAGTCTGTAGTTTTGCCGTATTCAACCTGACTGTTGCTTGGCTCATTTGTTGTCCAGGTGATAACAGCACTTGCCTCAGTTTCAGATAGAGCCGAGATGCCTGTGATTATGGGCGGCGTGGTATCTACAGATGGTGGTTGTGGTGTTGTGGGGGTGACAGGGATAGTAACATTGATGACCACTGACTTGCTGACAGTACCGCCGGTGTTTGTGGCGGTCAAGGTATAAGCAATTGTTTTAGCTGGCGATAGTTCCACTGACCCCGTAGCAGCGACTTCCCCTACACCCTGGTCTATAGTTATGCTGGTAGCGTCTTTAATTGACCATTTTAAGGTTGTTGACTCGCCGTGGTTGATTTCTGGCGGAGTGGCACTGAAAAGAAGGATAGCTGGTGGTTCTGGCCGGCAGGAAATAAATGAGCAAGCTGATAAGATGGTCAGGCTGCAAAGTAGAAAGATGTACCACCTAAGTTTAGTTTTCATCTCGGCCACTTGAGTATTCCAATTTACTTTGATTATACACCTAATCGTAGCAAAAAAGAATGCCCTCGTTTTTCAGTGATTCGATAACTTAATTGCCAGTTGGCATTAGCTCGATTGCCACCTGTTCTGCCTGTTTTATATCATGTATCAGTTCATCATGAAATTGAATATACTTATCTGATTTAGTCATAAACTTAGTGAGATATTTGTGTTTTATCTTTTCATCGGAAGCGTTGAGACATGCTAGCATTTTAGGGAATGTGCACTCTGCGGCGACGGTCTTATCCCTGGATACCAAATATTCGGCTCCCGTAAGCGCTGATTGCAGTTGGCCACAAAGCTCCTGCCGCTGAGTTATTGTTAGTTTCTCTGCCTCTGGCATGAGTGTTTGTGATTCATTGTAGGGACTACGTGAACAGACTTCGATTGCAAGTTTCAAACAGCTAGCACATTGTATCGAGTAGGTCTTTGCCGTTTGTGGGGAAGGCAACTGTTCAACTAAAGGAACCCAGCGTTCCAAAAACTCTTTAGGAACTGAGCCTTTCTCAACTATGGGCAGACTCCCAACCGGGCATATCCCCTCTGGCGGGCACAATATCCCGACTTTGGAGAATTCGTTCCAGTTGAAATCCTCAAGGTCCGAAGCGACGGCCTGTGCCTGCTCTAAGTAATGCTTCATCTCGTCACATGGATTAAGGGATTTTGGATCAAATTGTTCCTTTTGCTGACTGCAGGCCATGACTGACAGGAGAATGAATATTAGAAAAAATATGACGGAAAACCATTTTAATTTTAATTGAATCTTCATAAACCACTTTTTTAGACACCGAGGCCTAAACCATTTTCTGCTCCGCTGCGTTATATATTTAGAAATCGAAAAGAGGTGTGACAAATGACCATGAACAAAGAGCTTATCGCTATACTTGGCAGTTTTCTGTTTGTGTGTCTGGTTTTCTTTTTCTGTGCCTGGTATCTATTTTAGAACAGGAGCATCCTCGATAGGTGTAACTATATCTTTTTATGGGGGGTAATATGGATAACATTGTATGTGAAAGACCGCTAATTTGGCAACCAAAGGAAATAGTTGACTTGGGTGATGGCTGCAAGATAGGTATAACGAGCGATGATGGTTATTATCTAGTTTTGTTGCCAAGTTATAAGGGATCTTGGAAACCTAGTAATTGGATTCCTGCCAAGGTGGCAAAACGGTTAGGCGAATTGGCTACTATCCAAATTTCGGCAGGTAGCTCATTTAGCTAACAAATTGTTTCGATTGTGAACGCGGTTCTAAAGGTTCGCCTTGTCTTTATTGTGTTGAAATAATTAATCTTCTGCTTTCTATCCCTTGTATTCTTAATTTCTTATTTACGGCTTTGTCTGTGAAACGTTAGAGAACAGATTATCTTGAGATTCATAGGTTTGCTACTGGCTCTCCTTTGTCCAATCCTGCATCAGTTTCTTTATTTGTTCGGCGAGTTTGGGGTTGGAGCGAAGCCTGTTGATGAATATTGGGCAGCCTTCGAGTAGAGAGTTTTCAGCAGCGGCAGCCAGGCCGGATAATAGTTGCTGCATGCCCTGTTGTTCTGTTCCCGGAGTAGTGGCTCCGGATATAGTGGACTCCAACTGCTTTCTTAAATCGTCTTCCGTTAAGCGCATAGGCAAGACGCAACTCTTATACCAAGGACAAGCCTTGCATTGTACTAATGATTGGGCCTCATCCAGAATATCACTCACTTTTAGCCTCAGCTCTCTTAAAGTCGTTCGGTATGAATCTTACTTCCATACTAATTCATTGGTATTGTCGTTGAAATACCAATGATGGTCGTATTCTGCGTTTATTGAACAGGCCTTGCTTATACTCCATATTCCCTTACCATCGTACTCGGCAGTGAAAGTCGGACTGGCCTCCTCATACCGAGGAGTAGGTGGACCTCAGCCGCATGGTTCAGAACCTACCTGCACTCTGCACATAGAGCTGAAGCTCTTGGCTATAGTTATTACCTCGTTAGCTGTATGACGAGGTGTTTCATTTGCAAGAGTGCAACCTCCGGACGAGAGTAAAATAGCAATAATGGCCAGCAGATATATATACTTCATTATTACCTCCCCTGGGCTTTGAGGCTATATGCCCAACGGGATTGATTATACAACTTGTGGCGAAAAAAATGTAGTTGTTACCCTGAAGGGACGCGTAAACTGCAGTAAGAACAAAGTTGAAAACTTGCCGCTACACGTAGTGGACGACGAGGGTCAAAGTTATACAAAGCCATTGTCTGAATTGGGCTACTAATATGGGTGGACGGCTGTAATTATGCCTCGGGAACTGTCGTGTTGAAGGTTTTCCAGTCTGACACTGCCTCATTCCCGGCTGCGTCCTTTGATATAAGCCTGTAATAGTAAGTAGTATCTGACTCGAGGCTGGTCAAGATTACATAGTGTACAAGCACTCCTGCAGAAGTACCAGAAGTTGGGTCATCTCCAGGTGTGTCTGGTTCGAGTGACGTATTTTCCTGGGTCTTGCCATATTCAACCTGGGTGCTGGCGAGTTCATCGGTTTCCCAATCTATGCGGGCGCTTGTTGGCCCCGGAGTTGCTAGAACTTGCGAGAATTCTGGCTCTGTGGTATCCACTGTAGGGGTAGTGGTGCCACCGGTGGCAGATTGTAGCAAGTCCTTTATGGTAGCACCGATTGGTGTGTACAAATATGTGAGCGTTCCAAGGCCGATAAGTAGAATAAATAGTACTAGTATTAGAAGTGGTCTATTTGAAGATGATGGTTGGCCTTGTTGTGCTGGCGGTGCCCATGTCTGTTGTTGTCCCCACCCTGGCTGCTGTGGCGTGCCTGGTTGTTGTCCCCACCCTGGTTGCTGTGGTGGCATTCCGCCCGCCTGCTGTCCCCATCCTGGCTGTTGAGGCATACCTCCACCTAGCGTAGCACCGCAGTTCGGACAAAATCTGGTTCCAGGACTAACTGTGATTCTACACTGAGGGCAGGCAAGACTTAATTGCGCACCACAACCACCACAAAACCGCTGACCAGGCACTATTGGCGAACCACAATTGGGGCATCTTTGTTGCATACTTTATTTCTCTATTTTTTCTCCTGTCTATACTCCGGGCTTCAGCCACCTGTCTGTTTTCAATAATGCATTATATTATACAGATTATACATCTGATTATTCAGAGAAAGCAATAGTCCAGTCATAGAATTTCCGAAATTATACGTTGGCAGGTTTGGTTCCAGCCTGTTATTTGTTGCCTCATCTGAGCTGAACCGGATTACTCACCTTATGTAACATTATTCTCAGTGTGTTACATAGCTCTTTCTAGATACCTCCTGCCCCTCAAGATTATACAGAACGGCTGTGTCAGGCATCTCATTGTCCCAGATATTAACACCGTAGTAAAAGCAGAAACCCCCCGATTCATAATGTGGTTCGTGAGTATAAACTCGAATGCTCTTGTACGGTTCTATTACACACGGGCGTGGAGGATAACAGTTTTTAATACAATCTGTATGGCTGCTGTACCATTCGCAGGAGCACGGTTTGAACGTTGGGAAAGTATATGAGGGTCCCCCCTTTGTTAGATTCGTTAGTGCCCAACCGGTTATGTTCTGCGGCGAGTCGCTGAGATTTCTGATTTCCACATACTCGTCAGCTTCCACTATTATTACATAGCCTCCCGCTATTTGGCGCAAGTATTCCGCGCCTTTGTGATTAATTTTAGTTATTTGGACGGGGCAGTTCAATTCCTGGTTGGCGTAGTCCTCCACAGTTATAGTCCAGTTGCTCAAATTGGCGGCGATAACTTTTAAGTAATAGTCACGGCCTCCCTCATAGATATAAGCAGTGTCGCCAGACGTGCCTTTTGAGTATGAGATTCTCTTTGTAAGCAAACTTGTCGTGTCCTGTGGATAGACAAGGATGTCAAAGATGGCATATTCAGGATATTTAATGTCTGCAGTCCAAATAATACGCCATTTCGTACCAGATATATGAAATGAGGGTGTATTCTCACTCTCTTGGCCGGTGAAGGTTTGAACAATGTTCCAATCCGCTTCGTTTTCGGTTTCTTCAGGTGGAAGTTCAGGCTGGGACGACTCCGGCGGCGTTTCATTTTCAATTTGGGTCGGCGGTTGTGCATTTGGTTTGGTTGTTGATGTAGTCGGTGTCGTTGGCACACAAGCCATAATCGAACTGGCAATCAGAAGTGAAAAACCGACGCATAAAAGCGAAACACGTGCTGACAAA
>CP070642.1:956685-962130 GCA_020354105.1 Chloroflexota bacterium
CCGATGCGTCCGCGCATGTCCTCAACAAAAGGCGCTATTTTGGGCTGCTCAGCGACAACGACGGCATCTATGTTTCCAACCTTAAAGCCTTTTGTCTTGAGCATCTTATTGACCTCGTCCAGCAAAGCCAGGCTGGATATATCCTTATATCTGGGGTCCTCTGGTGGAAACTGTTTGCCGATATCTCGTAGCCCTGCGGCACCAAGTAGAGCATCAATTATAGCATGGGTCAACACGTCAGCATCGCTATGGCCGGAGAGGCCTTTATCAAACGGGACCTCCACTCCGCCTAGAATTTATTTGTGACCCGCCATAAGCTGATGTACATCATACCCAATTCCGACTCGCATCAGTCTACTTCTTCCTGACTACAAGTTCAGCCAGAGTCAAATCTTCAGGAGTGGTTATCTTTATATTGTCATACGAACCCATATAAAGTTTCACCTCATATCCCAACTGCTCAACCATACTGGCATCGTCAGTAAAATCACCTTTTATCTGCTCATGAGCTTTAGCTATTATATCAAAGCAGAAAATCTGAGGCGTCTGCACCGCCCATAATTCCTGACGATTGAGCGTTTCCCTGACCATCATGTCGCTACCGCCGAGCTTAACGGTGTCCTTAACCGGAACCGCCGCTACCGCTACACCTGTTGGTTGCGCCGCTTCCAGACCATCACGAATCAAGTCCACTGTCAGGAAAGGACGAGCTCCATCATGAATGACCACCCAATCACATCCCTTCAGCTTATTGAGCCCCTGCCTGACAGAGTCCTGCCTTCGATTGCCACCGAGGCATATTTCCACCACCTTAGACCAGCCCCGTTCAGCAACCAATTTCCGTCCCAAATCCAGCGTGCTCTCATTCAAAACGATTACTATCTGGTCGACCAATTCGCAGCTCTGGCAGACATCAACCGACCAGGCTAATAAAGGCTTTTCAGCAAGAGAAATAAAGACTTTATCCATTCCCATTCGCTGGCTGCTGCCAGCTCCAACGATGACAATTCCTGTTTTAGACATGCGGCTGCCCTTCAGTTGAATGTTCTGATTTTCTCGGGGGTCTTACAATGCCCAGCCTGAGAGCCTGTGCTACAGTGCCTGCTGTTAACAGCTCGATGCCTTTCACACTAGAAGAAAGTTTGGCCGAGGTTTCTGGAATCAGACATCGCTTAAAGCCCAATCTGGTTGCTTCAGCAATACGTCTCTCCAGTTGAGGCACAGCCCTAAGCTCGCCACTGAGCCCTACCTCACCGAGGGCTACAAGCCCCTGGGTAACTTTGGCATCCCGGTGGCTGGATGCAATTGCCAGCGCCATACCCAGGTCGGCAGCCGGCTCACCGATGCGCATACCACCGATAACATTGGTGATTATATCCTGATTGGAAAGATTTACTCCGGCTCGACGGCTAAGCACGGCAGCTATTAAAAGCAGCCGATTAAAATCGACGCCATTGGCAATGCGTCGCGGCGGACCGAAGCCGGTAAGGCTGGTCAAAGCCTGAATTTCCACCAGCAGAGGCCGACTTCCCTCAAATGTGGGCACCACAGCCGAACCAACTGCTCCATCTCGATGTGACACCAAAAAAGCTTCAGACGGATTAGCTACCTCTATTAAACCTCCACCGCTCATCTCAAAAACGCCAACTTCATTGGTGGAGCCAAAACGGTTCTTGGTGCTTCTTAATATCCGGTAGCTGCTGAAGGTTTCACCCTCGAGATAAAGGACCACATCAACTATGTGCTCTAACACCCTGGGACCAGCAATAGCCCCATCCTTGGTTACATGTCCAGTTATAAGAACCGGAACCCCTGCCCGTTTCGCCCATCGCATAAGCCTCAAAGTGCATTCTCGTATTTGGCCACCACTGCCCGGCGTTCCAGTTAACGCCTCTATGTAGACAGTCTGAATAGAATCGACAACCACCAGATTTGGAGACAATTCTCCCAGGCGTGCCAGTATAGCTTCCAGATTAGTCTCGGGAAGAATATAAAGTCTGTCACCACCTACCCCAAGGCGTTCCGACCTCAACTTAATCTGCTGGGCTGACTCCTCACCGGAAACGTATACTACCGTACCTCCCCGCTCAGCCAGCGCTGATGAAGTCTGAAGCAACAGGGTAGACTTCCCAATACCTGGGTCACCGCCAACGAGAACCAAAGAGCCGGTAACCAGCCCCCCACCCAGGACCCGATTAAACTCAGTAAAAGGGAAACTCAGACGGGGATATGCCTCAGTTTTCAGCTTGGAAAGTTCACTGGGAGCATTCTCTTCAGAATAAAGCCAAGTAGCTGTCTGACTGGAGACGGTGACAACGGTTTCTACGAAGCTATTCCACTCCTGGCAACCAGGACAACGTCCTAACCACTTAGGGCTTTCTTTGCCGCACTGCTGGCAGACAAAGACAGCTTTGGACTTAGGTTTAGTCAAATTATCAACCCCTCAATCAATGCCAAAACCGCCGAGCAAAAGATTTGAGTATTAAAAAGGGCGGGGATTCATAATGCTCAGTCCCGCCCTAAGTAGAATCAGACTATAGAGAAGCTAGGATTACGCGCTTCAATTCAGTTCTTGTGTTGCCCCCTCCCCTGATAAGGCTGCAGCGGCGGCTCGAATTACAATCTTCTCACCGTCATAGTCTACCTTCAAAGTATCACCGGGGCTGAACTCACCACGAAGTAGAGCTTCGGAAAGTTTATCCTCAACCTCATTTTGAATCACGCGGCGCAGAGGCCGTGCCCCAAAAGTCGGGTCGTAGCCTTTTTCGCCCAGAAAATCACGGGCGGCGTCTGTGATTTCCAGTTTCAGATTCTTCTCGCCTACAGACTTAGCCACCTGACTGAGCATAAGGTCGACAATCTGGCGGATTTGCTCCTTACTCAGAGAGTGGAAAACGACCACTTCATCGATGCGATTCAGAAACTCAGGGAGAAAGGTCGTCTTCAACTCAGCAAGGACTTTCTCCTTCATTTTCCCGTATTCATTCTGGCGATTCTTTTCTTCATCGGCCCGAGCGGCAAAACCGATGCTCATAACGCCTTTTATATGTTTGGCGCCCGCATTGCTGGTCATAACCACTATGCTGTTACGAAAATCAACCCGGCGCCCTTTAGCATCAGTCAGATGACCATCATCAAAAATCTGAAGCAGTATATTGAAGACATCATGATGTGCCTTTTCAATTTCGTCGAGCAATATCACGCAATATGGCTTTCGCCTCACCGCCTCGGTCAGTTGCCCTCCCTCATCATAGCCTACATATCCGGGAGGAGCACCCACCAGGCGAGCCACGGTGTGTTTCTCCATAAACTCAGACATATCGAGCCTGACCATGGCATCTTCACTGCCGAACATGAACTCGGCTAAAGCCCTTACCAGCTCAGTTTTACCCACACCGGTTGGCCCCAGGAAGATGAAGCTGCCGATGGGATGGCGAGGCTCCTTTAAGCCGGCTCGTGCACGCCTTACCGCCTTGGACACAACATTTATAGCCTCATCCTGACCTATAATGCGCGTATGTATAGAATCTTCCATCTGCAGCAGACGGCTGGTTTCATCCGTGGTCATGCGAACTACAGGAACCCCTGTCCACATGCTGACTACCTCAGCGATATCTTCCTCGGTAACAACCGGCTTTTCCTGTTGCTGATCCGCCTGCCACTTCTGTTCCATGGCACTGATTTTATCTACCAGCTGAACCTCACGGTCACGCAGCTCAGCGGCATACTCATACTCTTTGGAAGAAATTGCTGTCTCTTTGTCCCTGCGTACAGTCTCCAGAGCATGTCTGGCTTCAGTCAAACCGAAAGGCACGCCACCTCGCATAATACGAACGCGAGATGATGCCTCATCCATCAAATCAATAGCCTTGTCGGGCAAGAATCGGTCAGGTATATATTTAGCCGCTAAAGAAGACGCAGCTTGCAAAGACTCATCGCTTATCTCCAATTTGTGATGCTCTTCGTATCGTGCCTTAATGCCGCGCAGTATCTCCAGAGTCTGCTCCACAGTAGGCTCAGCCACCGTAACCGGCTGAAAACGACGCTCCAGAGCAGAGTCCTTTTCAATGTATTTACGATAATCGTCCAGCGTGGTAGCACCAATGCACTGAAGTTCGCCACGTGACAGCGACGGCTTCAAAATATTCGAAGCATCAACAGCACCTTCGGCAGCGCCAGCACCGACAATAGTATGTAATTCATCAACAAAAATCACACAATTGCCAGCGCTTTTTATCTCGTCGATGACCTTTTTCAGTCTTTCCTCAAACTCGCCGCGATATTTCGTGCCAGCTACCAGCGAACCTATATCAAGAGTCACCAGTCGCTTACCCTGCAGCGTCTCAGGGACTTCACCGGCAACAATTCGATGCGCCAGACCTTCAACAATCGCCGTTTTCCCAACACCCGGTTCACCCACAAGTGCCGGATTATTTTTTGTGCGACGGCTAAGTATCTGTATAACTCGCTCAATCTCTTTGCTACGGTTAACAATGGGATCAAGCTTTCCAGCCCGAGCTGCATTGGTCAGGTCAATTCCAAGCTGATCTAAGACTGGTGTCCGCCCAGGCCCGCGGGAAACAGCCCGAGGCTGTGGTGCACTCTGACTTAGAACACTGTTTATCTCAGCTTGAGCTTTATCGAAAGTGATACCGAAGCTCTCCAAAACACCAACAGCCGCACCTTCGCGGTCACGCAGGAGACCTAACAGGAGATGCTCTGTGCCTATATAGCTATGGTTCAAGCGGCGGGCCTCATCAACCGCAAGTTCAATCACTCTTTTGGCTCTGGGAGTAAGCCCCACTTCGCCAATTGCCGACCTCTCCCCCCGCCCCACCACGAACTCCACGGCAGCCCGTATCTTATTCGGAAGCACGCCCATATTAGCCAGGACTTTACTGGCTACACTATCTTCTTCGGCTATCAAACCCAGTAATATGTGTTCAGTATCAATGTAATTGTGTCCGAAACGTTGTGCTTCCTCCTGGGCACGTGTCAGGGCTCGACGAGCTCTCTCTGAAAATTTCTCAAACCTACTGGCCATATGGATCCTTGTCCTTAATGTCTCTTTCTGTTCGTTAAATAGATACCGCTAATTAGAATTATAAGGTGTTTACTTAGAAGTGTCAAAGCTTTGGAAACTTAGGATACTGTGTAGCGCAGAGATAATTTCTGACTTCAAGAAATCTAGATAAACCCCCTGGCAGTGGCATATTTTCCCAAAGAGTTGCCCCCCTAGTATCGTCTGCGCTGAGGCGTTTCACTTCCGTGTTCGGGATGGGAACGGGTGGTTCCACCTCGCTCTAACCACCAGAGGATAAAATCTGGAGACAATATACAGCTAAAAATAGCTTTTGTCAAATAAGGTACCGCGGACTTGACGACAATATCCGTCGATGCTATTCTTAAGTCTGAGTCCGACGTTTTAAGCGAGGTGTAAAATGC
>CP070642.1:962230-965717 GCA_020354105.1 Chloroflexota bacterium
CACCGTAGCCACCGGATGTGAGAAACAGTCTGGCATGCATATTACCACTGATGCCATAGTGGAGATAGTGGACCCGAAGACAGGAGAGCAGCTTGGGCCTGGTCAGGAGGGTGAGGTAGTGGTCACTCCATTTGATGAAGTTTATCCACTTATTCGGTTTGGCACTGGTGACTTATCGATGTTTGATGATGAGCCGTGTGGCTGTGGGAGGACTACCCTAAAATTACCGAAGATTCTGGGCAGGTCTGGTGAGGCAGTGAGAGTAAGAGGTATGTTTGTCCACCCGAAGCAGACTGATGAAGCTATGGCCAAGTTTCCTGACATTAGGACGTATCAGCTGGTGGTTACTCGTCCTGGGGATAGAGATGAGATGGTTCTTAATGTTGAGCTTGTCAAAGAAACTGTGGATAAAGATAAACTGAAGAACGCTGTGGACAAGGCTTTCAGAGATGTATGTAAAGTAAGGTTTGACCGCATGGAAGTTGTTTCAAAAGGCACGATTCCTGAGGATGCTAAACGAATTGTTGATAAAAGGAAATATTAGCAAGATTCCAGCTTGTATCGATTTTGAAATTTATTCAGTGTAAGGAGAAGTGAGCAATGGAAACACAAAAACCTTTACCTCCATTTGAGAAGATGGAGAAAATGTCGTCTGAGGAGAGAAGAAAGCTTTTAGATGAACAGCTAAAATGGTTGGTTGCTTACGCTTATGAAAAGGCTCCGTCAACCAGAGCCAGATTTGATGAGGCGGGTATTTCGCCATCAAAAGTATCAGGCATAAAGGACCTGGAGAACTTGCCTTTGCTGAGGAAGGACGCCCTGGTGGATTTATACAAAGCCAATCCTCCTCTTGGCGGGTTGGTGACTGTGCCCATATCCGAATTGGAAAGGGTTTATGTGTCACCTGGGCCTATTTATGATCCTCATCATTCAAGTGAGACTTATTGGCAGAGACATGTACACCTGGTCAAATCTGTAGGATTTCGTAAAGGGGACATTGTGGTCAATAGCTGGATGTATAACCTTGTGCCGGCTGGGCTTATGATTGATGAAGCATTAAGGCGAGCCGGGGTTACGGTTATACCCACGGGGGTGGGAAATACCGAGCTTCAGGTTCAGGTTATGCATCAACTGAGAGCCACCGGATTTGCTGGCACAACAGGTTTTTTCATGAATATCATTGATAAGGCTAAGGAAATGGGCCTTGATGTCAGCAAAGATTTTAATCTCAGAATGGCTGTCATTGGCGGAGAGATGGGTGGTGGGCCAATCAGGAAGAAGGTCGAAGAAGAGTATGGCATAGATACCGGGGACATGTATGGGACGGCTGACGTTGGTCTGATAGCCTTTGAGTGTAGTGCCAAGAGTGGCATGCACATTGCCGAGGGTGTGATATTTGAGATGATCAGTTATGAGACGGGGAAACCGGTTGAGCCTGGCGAAGTGGGTGAAATAGTTGTTACACCGATTGATGAGATATATCCATTGATACGATTTGGCACTGGCGATATTGCTAGTTGGATTAATGAACCTTGCCCTTGTGGCAGGACTTCTCCTCGGATAACACGCCTTTTGGGTAGAGTAGGCGATGCGGTCAGAACCAGAGGCATGTTTATACATCCGCGGCAGCTTGAGCCAGCCATGGCTAAATTCTCACAGATTGCTCAATATCAGGCTGTGGTGACCAGACCGGGTACCCGAGACGATCTGGCGCTCAAAGTTGAGCTCAAGACCGAAGAGGGAGTTGATAAGGAGAAACTGGCAAGCGAGCTGATCCAGGTGGTAAGTGAAGCGTTAAGGATTAAAGTCGACCGCGTTGAATTCGTGGCCAAAGGTGTCATTCCCGAATGGCATAAGCTGATAGTTGACGAGCGAGTCTATTAAGCTCGGCTCATAGTAATCGCAACCTTCTCTCCGCGGGCGGGTAGATTCTATTGGGTATCGCCCTTAGGTTGGCGACTGTAATCGCATAAGCACTTTCCAGCTTGTTCCTCTTTATTGCCCTTGAATTGTGGTAAAATAGGGCGAGATTTTTATATTTGGTGATTGTTATGTCTGTGCCTTTTGTTGATGAAGAGAAACAATCAAACATGAATTTGATTACCTGTGGCAAGTTGACCTGGATTTATATCGAGGCACCAACTACACAGAATGTTGAGTATTTGGCTCGGAACTTCAGTTTTCACCCTCTTAATTTGGATGATGTTTTGAGCCGAGTTCAGCGTCCCAAAATCGATGAGTATCCTGACCACCTCTTCATTGTGCTTCATTTTCCTGTGTACGATAAGGAGAATCGGGTCACACATCCCAGTGAAGTTGACATCTTTATAAGTGAAAGCTATGTGATTACAATAAATAAGTCTGGTGATTTGAAGCCGCTGGCTAAATTCTTCAAGGAATGCCGACTTGATGATAACACGCGTAACAATTACATGTGCCGCAGTTCAGGCTTTCTCTTATATCATATACTCGATGCCCTGGTTAATTACTGCTTTCCGATCCTCGACAAAGTGGTAGACAATGCTGAGAAGTTGGAGGACCTCATTTTTGCCAGACCGGTTCCAGAGACGGTACATGAAATCATGATGATCCGACGGGACCTTATCTCCTTCCGTCGCGTTATTCACCCTCAAATCGGCGTGGTTGAGGCTTTGGAGAGGGAAGAATATCCTTTCTTCAAAGAGGACCAGGACATCTATTTTGGCGATATCGCCGATCATATACGCAAGATTTGGGATGGTCTGGAGGATTGCAAGGAGGTGGTGGATGGTCTGGCAGACACCAGTAATTGGCTGACCTCACATCGTATCCAGGAGATAATGCGGGTGTTGACTATTGTTATGGCAATCATGGCACCAGCCACATTGCTCGCTAGCATTTATGGAATGAATGTGTATTTACCGGGTGGGCGGGAGGCTAGTTTTATCACTCTAGGGATAATTCTCTCCATTATGTTTGGTATTGCCGCAGCAATGCTCTGGTTCTTCCGGCGTAGGCATTGGATCTAGGGTTGATTTGAGGGCAAGGGTTCTTGCGATGACTGTTTCTCATAGATTTGTAGTGGTAGTGGCACTATTTGTTACCTGCCTCATAACGGCTAACATTATAATCGCTAAACAAATAAGCATTGGCGGCATAATTCTACCGGCGGCGATAATAATTTTCCCTCTGAGCTATATCATCGGAGATGTTCTTACTGAAGTTTATGGGTACCAGCAGGCACGGCGTGTAATCTGGCTCGGCTTTTTATGCAATTTGATCGCGGTGCTGGCTATCTGGATAGGCAAGTTACTGCCCCCAGCACCGGTTTTCGAGGCACAAAGCGCTTATGAGAGCATTTTGGGTAGCACCCCTCGTTTCTTGTTAGCTTCTTTTGTAGCTTATCTGGCTGGTGAATTTACTAATTCATTCGTGCTGGCTAAGATGAAGATAATGACCAAAGGTCGGTGGCTGTGGACAAGAACCATCGGCTCCACTCTGGTAGGGC
>CP070642.1:965817-969357 GCA_020354105.1 Chloroflexota bacterium
AAACTCTGGTTTCAGGTTTCGCACAATTACACTTTCCATAATTTCTCCTTTTGGTTTGAGTTTGTGGCAGGCAATCACTTGTACTCTCGGGACATCTCATGTTCGCCATGGCGATCTTCCACCTAACACCCTTAATGACATATTCTATAGAATACCTGTTTTTAATATGCTTTCATTGATTAGCAGAATTGGCTGTATTGGATGAAAATGCAGGAAAGCATTCTATGCGCCGATAGCATCTATTACATCACGCAGCCCTAGTGCTTCGAGCTTTTTACGGCTAGGCTTACCTGTCACCAAATCCCAGTCCATGGCACGATAGTAATCACTCACCATAATCGGCAAATCCAGAGTCCTGTCAATTAAAGGGCCTTCCTTCTGAGGCGGGTCGCCTATGATTCGTCCCGGTACGTCAAACGAAGTCGGTACCAGTCCCTCGCGCACGGTAAACGCCTGCCTCAAATTGGCAATCCTTTCTCCCACCTCCATAAGGCTGACCATATCCAACCGCCAGCCAGTGACAGCGGTCAGAAATTCGGGGAGAGCCCGTGCCGGCAGGCACATGTACCCCAGCATGCAAAAACCGGAAGAGTCAGTTATGTGAAACCAGCTAGCACCGGCTCTGTGCGCCTCCCCACGACCGCTATATTCCTTGAAGTTGAAATCTGGTATTGTCATTTCAGGTATGAACATTACGTTGTTTTCATTCCCCGAAGTGTGCCTGCCGGGAGCAGCATCCACTTTGTACGACGTACCCCAGCCGGGAGTTCTCCGGGGGTCATGCATCGGCACTTCCTGCCCCTCCACTTGCATGGCGAATTTCTCCGCGCCCCGCCCAATTTTCTGAGCAGCGATTTTGGTACCGTCAGCCAGGATATCGCCAAAGCCTTCCCGCCGTGAGAGCTTCCCGGTCATTTCCACGATTGCTTTAGAATTTCCCCACGTTAGTTCTATACCGTCGGTATCCTTCCCGCTGATAATACCATTCTCGTAGCACTCAATAGCGAACGCTATAGTTGATCCCGCCGATATCGTATCTAAGCCATAACGGTTGCAGATATCATTCAACTTGATGATGGATTCAACATCGTCGTTTAGACACATGCTCCCGAATGCAGCCAGGGTCTCGTATTCCGGCTTATGAGCCCCTTCATCATAATCGAAACTGCTCCCCGCCTTCATCAGGCCTCCACAAGCAACCGGACAGCGCCAGCAACCGTATTTTTTTTGCTGAAGCCCGATCACAGCCAGGTCGCTGATGCTCGCTGCTGTTGGAAAATCAATACTCCCTCTCCCGCTCCAATTCTTCACCGGGGCATCACCGCTAAGAACAGCACCTGCAGTCCCGGCACAGGTACCGAATCCGCTCAACGATTGATATATACGTCCGCCCAGTGATTCCAGATACTTTTTCCTCAGAACTCGCAGATTAGCCTCGTCGGCTATTGGCAGCTTAAGCTTTCCCCGGACAGCTATGGCCTTTATTTTCTTTGAACCCATCACAGCGCCCATACCCGTTCGGGCAGCGGCCCGTCCCCTGTCATTTATAACACAGGAAATACGCGAAAGTTTTTCCCCGCTTGGGCCTATACATGCCACCCTCGTCCCCTTACCCAGTTCCTGTTGCAGAATAACCTCAGTTTCCACGCAGTCTCTGCTCCAGATGTGACCCGCATCTCTTAACTCGGCTTTCCCGTCTTCAATGAAGAGATAGACCGGCTTGTCCGATACACCGCTGAGGAATACAGCGTCATAGCCGCCGAATTTGAGATAGGGCCCGAAATCACCGCCGGAGTTTGCCTCACCCCAGGCCCCCGTCAAAGGAGACCTGGCAACCACCGAATATCTGGTACCAAACAGAGTCCCACTGCCCGTCAGTGGCCCCGTGACGAAACCCATGAAACTATCCGGCCCCATGGGATCAACTCCCGGTCCCTGACGGTCGAAGACGAATCTGACCCCCAATCCGGTTCCCCCGAGCACGCTACGGTACAGAGCTTCCTCCGGCCTCTGTTCCATTATTTTTTGCTCGGCAAGGTTCACGTTCAGAATTCTACCAGTATAACCCGACAGCACGGCTCACCTCCTTTTCAAACGTAAACATATATATGCATCGGATAAACTACCGTTCATTTATAATGTCTCTTTTATGTTCGTTAGAAGTATCTTTTTAGAAAGATTGTGACCTGCCCCCATAAAGGATACCACTCTTTAAGTTAGTGTTACCGGAATCTTGGCCTCAGGAGCATATGAACTGTAGCCCAGAGAGCTATATGGCCGCACCTCATTGTACTCCATTCCCCAGCGTTTAATCTATACACTGGCCTCGGTCAACGTTGTAAATATCTCCCGATTGAGCAGTTAGACTCTTAGTATTAAAAGAAGCCCTCTTAGTGTGTATCTTACGTTCAAGCTACTGCTCGAAAACCACTAGGTTCTTGACATTTGCGGGATAGTGTATCAGTGATACGATCTACGTCACGAATCATTTTCCTGTAAGATACTTTGCATCATATTCCCGTCACCTCTTATTGTCTGCAAATACGTGCAATGATATAATCACTTTCAATTATTTGAAATCTCCTATTGGGGGAGATTAATAAGGAGGTGGGCATAATGGATAGACTTGACGGAAAGGTGGCTCTTATCACAGGAGCTGGATCCGGAATAGGGCGGGCCACGGCTCATCTCTTTGCTGAAAAAGGAGCAAAGGTTGTCATTGCCGATATCGCTCTTGTAGGTGGCCAAGAGACAGTCAAAATGATCAAAGATATCAGCTGTGAAGCGGCTTTCATTGAGACTGATGTAACCCCGGCGGCTCAGTTTGAATTACTTGTCAACAAGACTGTTAAGATTTACGGTCGATTAGACTGCGCTATTAATAATGCCGGGATTGACGGAGAGCTCGCTCGTACGGCTGAATGTACAGAGGGAAACTGGGATCGTACAATTAGTGTGAATCTCAAAGGCGTGTGGTTGTGTATGAAATACGAGATTCCTCAGATGCTTAAACAGGGTGGCGGAGTAATCGTCAACACAGCATCTATCGCAGGTTTGGTAGGTACCGCGAACCTTCCTGCCTACAGCGCCAGCAAGCATGGCGTTGTAGGACTGACAAAAACTGCTGCACTTGAATATGCAAAGGAGGGTATCCGTGTGAACGCCGTGTGCCCAGGTATAGTCCGCACGCCCATCATCGATCGCCTTCTGACTGCAATGCCAGAACGTTCAGACACCTTTACATCATTGCACCCGATAGGACGAATCGCTGATACTCATGAGATCGCTTCCGCAGTACTTTGGCTATGTTCTGACGATGCATCTTTTGTTACCGGTCACGCTCTGGTTGCTGATGGAGGTTACACCGCTCAATAGCCAATATTGCCCTTATAACTCATTATTCAATCTCATACAGTAGGGAAGGACATGAACAGTGATATACGATACAGAACTTAACCTAGCTGTTTTCTCCTGCCAGATGCTAAAGTAGCTATCCAAGTGTCAAAGAATCCCCTATGCTCCTTTTGAGGTAAATCCGGT
>CP070642.1:969457-974415 GCA_020354105.1 Chloroflexota bacterium
ATGCAATGCTTTAAAGTTAGCCAAACAGGCGAATTTGACTTGGCTTAGACGACCTTGGACGGCTGTTGGCTGTGAGGAGCATTAATTTCCCCAAGCCGTAATTCTGGAGGTTAGTAATCCTGGAAGCGTCTCCTGGTTACTGTTATCAGCAGTAGCACCAGTATAGCGATAACAGCTGTGGCAGCTATGAACAATATCCCTTTGCCCGTTTGCCCATCAGGACTGCTGCCGGCACCGGTAACAATAAAGCTCCCCCTCTGTTCATCGATATTGACGGTGTAAGTCCCTGGCTGAGACCTGGTCACTGTGAACTTCACCGGCTGCGTGCCCTGAGGACCAACGCTGACCATACGGCTCTGCTCCATGTGCCCGTTTATCTTGAGGGCGACATTGTAGCTACCAGCCTCATAGCCGGTGTTGACCACATTGGTCGTGATGGTCACCGGCTGACCAGCCATCGTCTGCTGTGGACGAACGCTCAGATATTGTAGCTCGATTTGAGCTGGCCCATGCGCACCATGAGACGTGTTTGTAGATGGAGATGCACGACGCCCTGTGGTTAGTGACTGCTGCACCGTAAAGCCACCTATGAGAATATCCGAACCGGTAGGATTGGTGACGGTAACGTCTCTTGGTCCTGATGCAGCATTGGCGCCAATTCTGATGTTGGCGGTTATCTGGGTAGGACTGTCCACGGTTATGGAGTTGACGGTGATGCCAGCACCGAAGTCCACGGCGTTTACCCTGTTGAGCTGCGAGCCGGTGATGACGATATTCAGTGTTTGCCCCTGGCTGCTCTGGCTAGGATTTAACGAGGTGATGGTGGGTGTCAGGAACACAGTTGTGTAAGTGCTATCAAAGATATCGTTTGTTAGGCCCTCTGGATGGTAGTGAACGGTAACGTCATTCATTAGCGGGTCGGGGTCGGTTGCCTTGACTGTATAGATGTAACTGTGGCCCTCTATAGTTTCGACAGTAATGTTATCGCTGAAAAGGCTGGTGATATCCCCTGCCAGGGAGTCGGTGACACTGTCCTTGATCAGGGTGATATCTGTGCTGGTATTATGGATAGCTAAGAGGTAGGTAACGTTATCTCCGGCTCCGTAGGCGCCAGCAGCGACTCCCTTGGTGACCAGTATGTCTGGATGCCGCAGGTCAACAGAGCAGGTGGCGTTATCCGAGTAATCGGTGGTTAGTCCATCGGGGTGGTAGTGCACGGTGACCACATTCACCAGTGGGTCCGGGTCTGTGTCCTGGACTGTATAGGTAAAGTTGCCGCTAACTGATGAGTAGGCTGGAATTGAGGCGAAGGGTGCATAGGTATTGGGGTCCGGTGATACGGAGAGGTTGTCTGAGACGTTGTCCCTGATGAGTGTACAGTCGCCGGTGTTCTCTATGGTGATGGTGAAGGTAACGTCATCACCTACCTTGGAGACAGGGTTAACCGGCGTCTTGGTTACTTCGATTCCGGGATGCACCAGTGTGACGCTGTGGTTGTCAGATACAGACTGGTTGGAGAAACAGGCTCCTGCATAGGCGTCTCCGTATACGGCGGTGACGGTGTTGAGCAGCGGGTTCGGGTCACCTCCCTGTACGGTATAGGTATAGGTGCGGTTCTCGGATGCTCCCACGGAAAGTGTGGGTGAGAACAGGCCATCGATGCCGGCTACCAGGCTGTCGTTGACGCTGACCTTCTGTAGCGGCACGTCTCCGGTGTTGCTGATGTTCACCCAGTAGGTGACGTTGTCCCCCACCTTGGAGACGGCAGAGCCTCCCTTGGAGACAGCCAGCCCCGGCGCAGGGATGAACCTGGCATATGTCAGGTCACCAGTCGAAGGGCCAGTTTCATCGTAGTAGCTGATATGGGGGTAGCCACAACTGCCCAGCGCCAGTGAGGTAGCCGCAAAGTAGCTCTCGGTGTCCACCGTTTCTGTATTCCAGGCGGTACCGTTGTAGCTGGCATATTTCAGTGAAAATGGTACACTGTCGTTCGGAGGCACATCAATGATATAGCTGATATGTGGATGGTCAGCCCCGTCAAGAGCCAGCGAGGTCCAATAACCGGTATCACCAACTGAGTCTGCAGTCCCGTTGTGCCAGCCGGAGCCATCCATGTAGGCGTAATTAAGAGCACCAATATAGGTACTCGGAGTTACGTAAGTGTGGCTTATGTGCGGGTAATCACTGCTGTCAATGGCGATAGAATTGTACTTGCCCCTGTACCAGGCGGTGGTTACTTGAGTCGTATTCCAGCTAGTGCCGTTATAAGTGGCATACCCGAGGTAAGCACCTGTAGGATCCTGATTATAGCTGATATGTGGAACGTCAAGACTGTCAAATGCTAGCGAGTTAGACATGCTGCAATTACTGTTGACAACTTCTGTGTTCCAGTCAGTGCCGTTGTAGCTGGCGTACTTGATAATATGCGTAACAGTAGGAGTGGTCTGTAAACGCGAAAAGCTGACATGCGGGTTATCAAAGCTATCGATAGCTATTGAGCTAACCTTATCAGCGCCGCCAGTGCTGCCGACGCCGGACTCTATAGTCTGTATTTGCCAGTCGGTGCCATTGTAACTGGCGTACTTGAATGATCCTTCACTATGGACTTGGTCACTTTCATAAAAACTGATGTGAGGTTGGTCGCTGCTGTCCAAAGCCAGTGAGGTCGAGTAGATAAGATAGCTAGGATCAGAATCGACTACAGTTTCAGTGTTCCAGTGAGTGCCGTTATAACTGGCATATTTGAGGTCGCCAGCCCAGAAAGTCGTATTTACGTAAGTGTAGCTTATGTGGGGGTTGCCGCTGCTATCTAGAGCTATGGAGCTAGACTCACCGGCACGGACGTTCGCTGCTGAGTCTATAATCTGGATTTCCCACCCGGGGTCGGCTTTAGCGGGTATTGTAGGCAGTGGTGCTAAGAGCGAAGCTAACACTAGCCCAATCGCTAGCGCTACCAGCATCAGGAGCAGATTTGCCGTTCTGGACATATTGCTCTTCTAACGATCCTATATCTTCGCAGGACTCTTGACACAAGGCTGCTCTGGGATGCAATACTGTCTAAGGACTGGCATCCTGTGCATCCGCTGGCAAAGCCTGCCACTTGATAGTGTACCACGTTATTGATATTTGTCAATAAGCTACAGTAGTTAGAACTGCTGTACTCGGCTAGTTTCGCCATATATATGAATTCTATCGGTGGCATAAACTTTTCAGGGTAATTAGTCGTTTATAACTGAAAAAGGGGGTATGTAGATGCAAGCATATTGTATGACATGCCGCACCAAAAGAGAGATGAGAAATCCAAAGACCATTAAAACGGATAATGGTCTGCCTGCTATACAGGGCGTTTGTCCAAAGTGCGGGACTAAAATGTACCGAATCAAGAGCTAAACATACAGAGAACTTGAAATAACCGAAGCTGGGTATCCTAAAAATACCCAGCTTCTTGTTTACAAATTGTACATTGCGGATAATTATTCAACTCCAGAACTTTCTGGTCATCACCTTCATTTATGGCTTTGCCAGCAGGGCAGTAGTTTAATTATATAAGCTGTGAAATCACTGCTATTTGCTGCCAAAAATGATAGAATAAGACACCAGTTTCTACTGAAAACATCGTGACCAGAGATGTAAAGAGGGTAGAAGGCTGCTTATTGTCATGAACGAATTTCAGCAAAAAATCGAACAACTGCTAAAAAGGGCTGAGCAGAATAACGTCTGGCGGCAGAGAGAATGTATCAATTTGATATGCTCTGAATCGACGCCGAGTTTGCTGGTTAAAGTCTTTGAAATCTGTGATCCCGCTGGCAGATACGCAGAGCACCGAAAGATAGAAAGTAAAGAGGTATATTTCTACCAGGGCATAAATTTCATTAGAGATGTGGAAGAAGAACTCAGAAAAGAAATGAAAGCTTATTTCGGTTGTACCAATGTGGAACTCAGGCCTATCAGCGGGCAGATGGCTAACGAAGTCGTTTTCAAGGCCATGGTTAAGTTCATTAACCGGGGCAGAGCGAATCAGCTCTCTCGTAGAATGCGTGCTGTAATCAATTATGATTTACCCAGAGGCGGCCATTTAAGCGACCAACCGATGGGTGCCCTTTTCAATTATGTGGAAGAAGACCGTGACACGGGTAAGGAATGCGTTTTTCATTTCCCGGTGCAAAAGGATAATCTTTACAGGACTGATACTGCAAAACTCGGTGAACTTGTTGAAATGGCTAAGCCGGAATTGATTATTTTCGGCAAAAGCATGGTTCTCTACAAGGAGCCGGTGAAATTTGTCTACGACCTGACAAAAGATATGAAGCCGAGACCGGTGCTTATGTACGATATGGCACATACGCTGGGACTTCATGGCATTTTGCAGGACCCATTCGAAGAGCGTGTCGATGTTGTTACCGGCAGCACCCACAAAACGGTCTTCGGTCCACAGCGGGGCATTATCGTCGGCAATATGGGCAAAGGTACCGGGCTTGATGACCTCTGGATTGAAATACAGGGTCGTGCTTTTCCCGGTTCCACCAGTAATCATCACCTGGGGACATTGCTGGCACTCCTCATGGCTACCTATGAGATGAACCATTTTAGAAAAGAATACCAGCCTCAGGTAGTAGCTAATGCCCGTGCTTTCGCCAGGGCTCTGAGCGAGAGGGGTATTACCGTAGAAGGTGATTCTGCCGATGGCTTCACGGAGACACACCAGGTGGTTATCAGGGTACGGCAATATGGTCCAGGGGAAGAGATAGCTCAGAGATTGGAAGAGAGCAATATTATTACCAATTACCAGGCGCTGCCGGATGATGATAGTTTTATGGGTTCCAGTGGTATTCGCATGGGCGTACAGGAGATGACCCGCTTCGGAATGAAGGAAAAGGATTTCACTGAGCTAGCAGGCTATATGGCGGATTGCATCATAAAAAACCGCAAAGTACCTGAGGAGATAAAGGTATTTAGAG
>CP070642.1:974515-977441 GCA_020354105.1 Chloroflexota bacterium
GTCAATTTCATTTGCGCTATTTTCTATACACTGTAAATAAGGAACTCAGTTACTTAGCATTTTTTCACTCAGGTATTGTTGCTGGCGACTCAGCTGGAAACCATTGAATAACGGACTTTTCAACACGGAAAATGACGAAATGGTAATAGTTGACTTCATTATGAATTATTATTTATATAAAAGTTTTCGTGAAAGTTTCATAACTTACTTATTATTTACTAGCTGAATCCGTGAGATTAATAGCCTCAGGCTATTGGTTTATCTCAATACAAGATACTTGGTAAGAGCTTACTTTTATATGTAATAATATGTACCATGAGGTGATGAGAGGAGAAAGCGATGTCTACAAAGAGTGAGAATAGAACACTTGCCTTCACCCCAGCCTATAAGCTAGCGGAGATGATACGAGAAAAGAAGTTATCGCCGATTGAGCTCACGAAGGCCATCTTAGCGAGGATAGAGGAACTCAATCCTAAGTTGAACGCCTACCTAACCGTAGCCGCTGACGAGGCTATGTTTCAGGCGAAAGAAGCGGAGAAAGAGGTTATGGACGGCGGCAAAATTGGCCCGCTGCATGGCGTGCCCGTTTCTATAAAGGATCTGTTACCAACAAAAGACATGCGTACTACCATGGGCTCGTGGGTATACCGCGACTGGATACCAGAAGCGGAAGGAACCATGGTTCAGCGTCTCAGGGCCTCTGGCGCCATTATCATCGGTAAAACCAACACACCTGAATTCGGTTTTGCCTGTGTCGTAGAGAATAAACTTGGGGACTATTGCCGCAATCCATGGAATACTGATAGGAACTCGGGTGGGTCAAGCGGTGGTGCCGCAGCAGGTGTGGCTGCAGGTATATGTCCCCTGGGACAAGCGAGTGATGGTGGTGGCTCCACCCGTATACCTTCCAGTTTCTGTGGAGTTTATGGTCTCAAGGCGAGCTATGGGCGCGTACCCAAGGCTGTCCAGCCCTGGGGTGTTTCTCACGTCACCTGTCTCGATCCTATAGGCCGCAATGTGAGGGACGCCGCTCTTATGCTGCAGGTGATGGCAGGACCAGATGGTATGGATTATACCTGTATAAAAGCTCAGCCCCCCGATTTTGTTAAGGCTGCCACTGAAGAGCTGAAAAGAATGCGGATAGCATGGAGCCCTGATCTTGGTTACAAAGTCCCTGTTGATCCTGAGATTAACAAAGCCGTTGAAAATGCCGCCAAAACATTTGCCGATATGGGTCATACGGTTGAGAGGGCAGAGCCGGCTACTGGAGACACCTTTGACCTTTGGGACGTCCTCTTCGCCTCTCGCTACTATATCTACCTCCGTCCACTCTTGGAAGAGCACCCTGATGAGCTTATGGATTACACCCGCATGTTACTGGAGTGCGCCCGCGGTTTGAGTGGTCTTGAGGTAGCAGCCGGGTGGGCACAGCTTGAGAGGCTGCGCGGATTAGTGGGCGATTTCTTTGAGAGCTATGACCTCTTGCTCTGTCCTACCACAGCAGTAACCGCTCCACCAGTAGGGAAACGGGGGAGGGGCCGTGGGCGTGGTTTCATCGACTGGGACTTCATCCCGTTTACTGCCACTTTTAACCTGACTGGCAATCCTGCAGCCTCGGTTCCCTGCGGGTTTTCCTCTGAAGGACTGCCCATAGGATTACAAATAGTTGGAAGATTTGAGGACGAGGTCACGGTGCTTCGCGCCAGCGCTGCCTTTGAGGAAGAAAAACCTTGGACGGACAAATACCCGCTTGTTTCTTAGTTTATCAGTTGGTTCGATATTGACTATGTTCGGTACTCTACCACGGCTTTCTTCACGTAATAGTAAGGGATCCCTAAAATAAGTTAAGGCACTAGTTAGATAGAAATAAGAATGGGAAAAATAAAGTTGCCACAACCAATATCCGCTGGTTTAATGCTCTCCTACCAATGCAATGCTAATTGCCATCACTGCATGTATGCCTGTTCGCCAAGGTGGAAGGACTGGATTTCAGAAGAAGAAATCAAGTTGCTTTTGACCATACTCGCTGAAAAGATAGAACCAAACCCAAGCGGAAAAAGCAGCGTAAGCCTGAATTGCGGCCTCCATTTCACCGGCGGAGAGCCCTTCCTGAATTTCGATCTCCTGCTAAAGGCTGTTCAAATGGCTCGCCAGCTCGATATTCCCTCGACCTTCGTTGAAACGAATTGCTACTGGTGTCTGGATAATACGGGGACCAAGCAGAAACTTGAGGCTTTAAAAGAAGGCGGACTGCAAGGGATCCTGATTTCGGTTAATCCTTTTTATCTGGAATACGTGCCTTTTGAAAGGACCGAACGGTGCATAAAGATAGCCAGCGAGGTGTTCGCCTACAATACGATGGTTTACCAGCAGGAGTATTACTATCGTTTCAAGGAACTGGGAATAAAAGCAAGGCTCCCCTTAGAAGAATATTTGAAATTGGAGCAAGGGGACCTGGTCAAGAATGTCGAGTTATTCCTTATGGGAAGGGCATCGTACAAACTACAGAAATTCTATACAAAGCATCCACCTGACTACTTCCTCAATGAGCCCTGCCTCCCTCCACTTGTAAGAAACTGGCACAACCATTTCGATAACTATGGAAACTGGATACCCGGCTACTGTGGCGGTATATCTCTGGGCAATTGGCATGACCTAGACCGCCTGTGCAAACAAGGGCTGGATCTGGATGAGCAACCGGTTCTGGGGTTTCTTATAAAGCAGGATTTCGCAGGGCTCATCGACTATTCACGAAATTTTGGTTACGAGGTACCCAGAGAAGGTTATATCTCAAAATGTCACCTGTGTGTGGACATCAGGAGATACCTCACAACAAAGCAGGAATTCAAGGAGTTGAAACCGAATGAGTTTTATTCTCAGCTTTAGACGTCATTAAGATATAAAATGATTCTGGAGTGTATCCAAA
>CP070642.1:977541-982957 GCA_020354105.1 Chloroflexota bacterium
CCTCAGAAATTGCTATACCCAATGGTGAGAGTCTAACTGAGGTAACTGAACGTGCCACTCCAGTCTTCCGTAGAATAGTGGAGACTAACGAGGGAAAGCAAATAATGATCGTTGCCCACGAGGTTATTGTGAAGGTAATAGTAGCCAATGTACTTGGTGCACCAAATAGTATATATCGCAGATTTGAGGTTGGTAACACGTCCTTAACGGTAATACATTATCTGGACAATAAGCCACGTCTTATTGGGCTAAACGATATATCCCATCTATGAGACCAGGGCTTTGACTGCTTTGAAGAAGATTGATAAAAACATGTCGGTGGGCACAATCAGCAGAAATTGCAATGACGAATCACCAAAGGTTCAAGACAATACATGTCCTTGCCAAACACGCCAGCTTCATTTGCCGTCTGGGTCTGCCAAAGGCACTGTGGAGAATGACAGTGGTCCTCGAGTGACTTGACAGCCGATGGGCACAGTCTTATTATAGGCGTAAACGGCAATAAGGGCTGGGTATAGTCTTATCAGGAGTTGATATGGGAAATCCCGGTTTCATGTAGACCCAGTGCCAGAAAGGCGGTGAATTGTGGGAATGGTAGCGATAATGCACTTGATGAATCAATTTTTTGCAGGCATTGGTGGCGAGGACACAGCTGATGCCCCCGTGGATTTCCGCAAAGGAACGCTGGGGCCTGGGAAACGTCTCCAGACTCTACTTGGTGACTCTGCTAAAATCGTGGTTACTACTTACTGTGGCGATAATTATTTTGCTGCCCAACGTGATGAAGCGCTGGAGAAGATTCTTCAGATTGCCAGGGACAATGATGTCAAAATATTGGTTGCCGGCCCGGCATTTGCCTCTGGTCGATACGGGTTTACCTGCGTGGAGGTCTGCCAATTGGTGAGCACTTCCCTAGGGCTTGATTGTGTCATCGGTCTGCACTCTGAAAACGCCGCCTTGGATGGCTACCGGCAGTATAAGAATAGGAGAGTCTTTGCTATACCAGTAGCCAGGGAAGTATCAGGTATGGAGACAGCATTGCAGGAGATGGCGAAGTTTGTTTCTAAGCTAGCTACTGGTTCAACCATAGGCTCGGCAATCGTCGAAGGCTACATTCCCCGGGGAATACGGGTCGTCCGCCTCTCTGGCAAGAGTGGGGTGGACAGAGCCGTTGAGATGCTTTTGAACCAACATTATGGCAGGCCTATCTCCACAGAAATCCCCGTGGAGAGCCTGGAAAAAATACCAATCCCACCGCGCGTTACTGATCTCACCAACGTATGCTTGGCACTAGTCACGGAGGCCGGTATCGTTCCCCTCGGAAACCCTGACGGATTCAGAACTCATCGCAATACCCAATGGGGGAAGTATTCCATTGAAAGAATGAATTCAATGAAGGAAGCAGCCTGGGAAATCAGGCACGGTGGCTGGGATATAAGCGCCATGTCGGGGAACCACAACTTTGGCGTGCCCCTCGACGTTTGCCGAAAAATGGAAAGACAAGGTCTTTTCCAACTATACCCCTATTTCTATTCATTGTGTGGTAATAACGGAGCCATCTCAGATATGCAGCGCATCGGTCGCAGCATGGCCCAAGACATGAAAACTGCAGGGGTAGCGGCTGCCATACTAGTCTCGACTTGAGGTACCGGTACTCGTAGCGGTGCTACGACAGCCAGAGAAATTGAGAGAGCTGGAGTGCCGGTGGCAGTTATTACCGCCATGACCATGCTGGCTAAGCAGATAGGGGCTAACCGTGTCGTTACTGGCACCAAGATCCCTCACCCGTGCGGTGAGCCAACCCTGCCTGATGCAGCTGACCAGGCTCTGAGGCAAGCAATCGTTGAATGTGCTCTCCGAGCTCTCCAAACAGATGTGAGCGTGCCTACTGTCTTCATACCGGATGGCAAGCCTGCATCTGCCTAGGAGGTTAGTCATGAGACTAGAATTAGCCCAATTTCCAGTAAAAGATGCCCAATTCGGCAGACAGACTGGCTACAGCCAGGGCACCCTGCAACTCGATAAAGAGGAACTGATAGGGCTTATTCGTCAGGATAATAGAGTTACCTCAGCTAATATTGATATCGCTTTCCCCGGGGAAAAGATGAGAATCGTTAACGGCCGTGACGTCGTCGAGCCACGTCTCAAGGTCTCAGGACCAGGCTGCGTTTTCCCAGGCATTATGGGCCCCGTGGAAACTGTCGGCCAAGGCAGAACCCACCGAATGTCCGGGGTCACCATAATACCATCAGCAGACTACCGGCCAACAATTCTCTCTGGAACAGGGGCCGGGAGTTCGGCCATTCTGGATATGTGGGGGCCAGGGGCAGAGGTAACCCCGTTCGCCTCTACCATCAATATTGTCCTGGTACTCAAGCTCATCGATGATATATCTGAATGGGAAGCCCATGCCACCATTCAGTCAGCCGGCTTCAAAGTGGCCCACCGGCTGGCAGAAACCACCAGGGGCATGGATTCGGGAAATGTCGAAGTCTTTCAGTTATCGCAAGTTGACCCTTCCCTACCACGAGTGGTATACATTCTGAGTAGTTCCTACGGAACCGGGATGACACATAGCGATTTTGCCTACTATGGGCTGCCCATACATGAGTCGCTACCGACCCTAGCAAACCCCAATGAGTTTCTAGATGGAGCATTTACCTCAGATGCCCGCCGGGGCAACGGGGGCTTCATAACATCCTGGGCTCTGCTGAACCAGCCAGTGGTTCTCAAGCTGCTCCATGAGCACGGCAGGCAGCTCAATTTCCTGGGTGTTATCATCGAGAGAACCGGCTTTCCCACCGAACTTGGTAAACAAGTTGCCGCCAAAGCCACCAGCAAAATGGCACAGTTGTTAGGCACTGATGACGTTATTATTACCAGACTGCTCGTAGGAAACAGCTTCATCGATGTTATGCTTACTGTCCAAGCCTGTGTAAAAAAAGACATCAATACTGTCCTTCTAATACCCGAGAGAGGCGGTATGGAGGGTACCGACCTTCCCTTGATTTTCTACGTTCCCGAGGCTACAGCTATGGTGAGTACTGGCAGTATCGATCGCGAGCTTAAACTACCAGAACCAACCAAGGTCATTGGAGTAAAACAGGGTGAGATGGTTAGCCTTTATCCTGGAGACCCCCCCTTTGATCCATGGGAAGAATTCTTAACCCGCCAGGGCTGGCGTGACATCATTGGCGGCATAGACTGGTTTGGGGGCATGAATTATACCTGTGACGAATACTGAAACCAAAACTCTACAATACCAGATGAAGTTAACCATGTAGGATAAATAGTATTAATACTACCCGGGATTATTCCCCGGTGTTTAAACCGCCGGATAGCAGCTGAATATAATCAGTAAAGCCATCAAGACTAGCAACTTATCTCTTGAACAATAGTGCAGGGAAATGGAAATTCAAGTTAGCCTTATAAGCGAAGCCAAACAATTAGGCGCAGCCTATTTTGGGATTGCTAACCTAGCTCCTAGTTGCCAGGGAGCCGTAACCCCATATGAGGCAAAGCTTATCACTGAATTCCCCGTAGCAGTGTCTATAGGTGTACCCCTCTCAGACGCTGTCATCAACAGCCTAGCAAACCAATCTGACCGCTTTGCCCTACAGAATTACCGCTATCATGCTTTTGATATGGTAGACCCTTTGCTCAACATAATTATTTTGAGGCTGTCTAACATACTTATGGAGAATGGCTTCCTGGCATTGTCTGTCCCTCCAGGCAAGACCATGGATACCGATAAGCACTACGGCCTTTTTTCCCACAAGATGGCGGCCAATCTGGCAGGTTTAGGCTGGATTGGCAAAAGCTGCCTACTAATAACTCCAGACAGAGGCCCCAGGGTGAGGTGGGGCACCATACTAACCAACGCACCTCTTGCAACTGATAAGCCAATTCAAGAGGAGCATTGTGGTAATTGTCTGCTTTGCGTAGAAGGCTGTCCAGCCCATGCCTTTACCGGACAGACTTTCAAGACATACGAGGGCCGGGAAGTAAGAATGGATGTAGCCAAGTGCTACCACTATGTCCAAGTAGAGAGAATGAACACCATCGGGGTCAATGTCTGTGGACTGTGCGTCTATGTCTGTCCATTTGGAAGAGGAACAGATAATACTGTCAGAATAGCATGAGATGCTCTGTCTCAAATAACAACACTATCTCTTAAATTAGAGTTTTTGAGATGTAAAATACAATCCATGTTTTTTATGGATTTTTTAGCACGGCAGGCGATGGAACCTATAAACTGGCAATGGAGTGACGACACGATCTGGTTTTGATTCTGCATCAATTCGCATTAAGGAAGGACGAATATGTTGAATAAGGAGCTTGGCTTATATGAATAGTCGGTTTATCAGTTGCTATCACCCCAGCTAACCGAGGTAATTACAACCATTAACAGAAAAGGGCGTGTAAATGCAGCGCCCTTCAGCTTTTTCATGCCGATTTCCTATGAGCCTGTCCAAGTCGCTTTCTCCTGCATCAGGTACATGTACTTCTTCATTCCAGGTGCGCATGGACATACTTCCGAGAGAGAAATACCAAAATAGAGCAGTATGCCGGCAAGACAGGGGTGACATTGAAGGACATCATAACAAATATTGAAGAGAAAGGAGAATACGGAGTAAACATTCTACCAATCGAATACCTGCACCAATTGTTGGATAATGCTTCACGATATCCCTATGGAGTAGACGAATTAGAGATAGCCAGCCTGAAAGCCTACCCTTTGACAAGAATTAAGACACCACTGATTAGAGAAGCTAAAACGGATATCGAGTGCAAAGTGATTGCGGCGTACGATTTTGCCACCAGATAGAACGAATCTCGGCTATTCATAACGCTGACCGGCAGAGTTACGGGGTTTGTACCGAGCTCCGCCAGGAACCATGCGTTCTGTATACCGACGTCATTCCCATGTCTAAGCTAGCTGACTGAAGCACCCACTGAGTTAGGTATTTTCCAAATATCAAGACTGAAAAATCACTTCGAAAGTTCTACATATTGATACCTCAGCTCCAGTGCACCGGGAAAGCGCCTACAAAGAGGCGTATGAGTGCGGAGCTTTAGGTTACCTATCGTACTGTGTGTGACATAAAGCCAAGTCGTTATATGCGGGGCACCATTTGGAGAATATTGGGATTATTAAGTTAAAAAGCGTCAGCCATTACCATACTGCTTGGTTTCTTGACCCTATTGCTTGACTTCTGGCATTTGGAACCGCTTAGCTAAAAACCTGAAGAATGGGATGATGGCAATTAATAATAAAGTCAGCTAGAAGCGAAGGAAAAGCTACGGAAAAGGAGTAACGAACACCATGGCCTAATTAAATAACAACTATGCCTATTATGACAATTACCCAGCCATAGAAAAAGGCGTCTTTCTTACGCATCAAGAATTTTTCTCC
>CP070642.1:983057-991086 GCA_020354105.1 Chloroflexota bacterium
CATAGGTAATAGGCAGCTGGTCGTGCCTGCTATCAAGCTCAACACCACAAGGGCAATAAATGCTTTTTTCATTAAGGCCTTCCTGAGATTGAAAGTGCGTGAATTTTAGCACAGAGCTTTATTTGTGGCAAAAATGTGCTTGATTATTATGGCTGGCTGGGTAATAATGTGTGGTTGGTTATGCTAGGGTAGTAGACCGGTGCCGCAGGTGCTCGGGCTCAGGGCAAATATGTAAGTCGGAGGCACAAAAATGAAAATCCGGATTCTGGGTGCGCATAGTAGTGAGACCGAAGGGCAGCGTATGGCATCCCTTCTTGTTGATGGCATTCTGGCTTTGGATGCTGGTGGGCTTACTTCTAGCCTCTCGCTGTTGGAGCAGCAGAAGGTGAGAGCGATTTTGCTGACTCATCATCATTTCGACCATACCCGGGATTTGGTCACCCTGGGTGCTAATGGTGCTGTATTCCCGAATCCGGTAGATGTCTATGCCTTTAGTCACACTCTCGATATTGTTAACTCCTGCCTTCTTGATGGCAAGATGTACGCCGACTTTTCCAAATGGCCGTCTGAAGAGAAGCCTTTTCTGCGACTAAATGCTATTGAGCCATTTCAGAGACAGAACATTCAGGGCTATGATGTGTATCCTGTACCGTTACAGCATGCGGTGCCTTGCCTCGGATTTCAGGTAACATCTAAGGATGGTAAGAGCTTGTTCTATACTGGTGACACCGGCCCCGGGCTTAAAGAGTGCTGGCAGCAAGTGTCGCCTCAGTTGCTTATGATTGAGGTCTCCGGCATCAACAGGTCTCAGGATTTTCTCAGAAGTGTTGGACATCTGTCAGCCGGACTTCTAAAAGAGGAACTCATGCAATTCCGTCAAATAAAGGGGTATTTACCGCGTATCATCGTCATCCACATTCCGCCCCCATTTCAGAAAGACGTCGAGCAGGAAGTTAAGGAGATAAGTCGGGAACTTGGAATCGACATAGATATTGGCTATGAAGATATGGAAATCACCCTGTAGGTTTCAGCCTAAATAGGCAAATCATATCTTGAGTTTAGATATTTGAATCTGTTTAGAGTTTGGCGCTTATAGTTTACAGGTCTACAATTCCCCCTCCCCTAGTGGAGTATTGGGGGGAAGGGGGAACTGCAAATAACTTCTTTGCTCTTGAAAGCTATGCCTCTACGTAATCTACCTTGGGCAGTTGTGTCAGAGCCTCTTTCACCTTCGCCTCGGGATAGTCATAATCCTGTAGCTTGCCGGAGAGAAACTCATCATAAGCTGCCAGGTCGAAGTGACCGTGCCCGCTTAGTGCGATGAGTATGGTCTTGGACTCTCCAGACTTCTTACAATCCAGGGCCTCATCTATGGCTACTCTGATGCCGTGGTTTGGCTCTGGTGCTGGGATGATGCCCTCTGTGCGGGCGAATTGCACACCGGCCTCGAAAGTCGCTACCTGCGGGACTGCCTTAGCCTCGACGAATCCAAGTTTATGAAGGTGGCATATTATCGGTGCCATGCCGTGATAGCGGAGCCCGCCAGCGTGAATACCCGGTGGTATGAAAGTATGGCCTAGTGTGTACATCTTAGCGATTGGTGCCATACCAGCTACGTCACCGAAGTCCCAGGCATAAGGACCTTTGGTCACACTGGGACAGGCTGCCGGCTCAACGTTTATAATGCGCAGGTTTGGCTTTTTGCCCTCTATTTTGTCCTTGACGAACGGTAGGTACATGCCGGCGAAGTTGCTGCCGCCGCCGATACAGCCAACGATTATATCCGGGTAAATGCCTGCCTTCTCCATCTGCTTCTTGGCTTCCTGACCGATGATTGTCTGATGAAGCAGGACGGAGTTGATGACGCTTCCTATGGAGTAATATGTATCCTCACGGCCGAAAGCGTCCTCTATAGCTTCGCTGATAGCGATGCCCAGGCTGCCGGGCGAATTGGGGTCTTCAGCCAGAATCTTGCGACCTATTTCTGTATCCTGGCTGGGACTGGGCACACATTTGGCTCCCCATGTTTCCATTAGGATGCGGCGGTACGGCTTCTGATTGTAGCTCACCTTGACCATATACACCTTACATTCCAGGCCGAAGAAGGCGCAGCCCATCGATAGAGCACTACCCCACTGGCCGGCGCCGGTCTCAGTAGCGAAGCGTTTTATGCCATCTTTCTTCGCATAGTAAGCTTGAGCCACGGCGGTGTTGAGCTTATGACTGCCAGCTGGACTTACTCCTTCGTACTTATAGAAGATTTTGGCTGGTGTATCCAACGCCTTTTCCAGTCGGTAAGCCCGGATTAACGGGGTCGGCCGCCATAGCTTATAGATATCCTGCACCTCTTCTGGTATCTCGATATTCTTCTCTTTGCTGAACTCCTGGTCTCTCATACCTGCGGGGAACAATGGGGGAGGCAGGATTGTGGGCTCCTTGGTGCCCGGATGCAATAATGGAGGCAATGGCTTAGGCAGATCGGGTAAGATGTTGTACCACGTTGTAGGCATTTCCTTTTCGGTTAAGATGATTTTGGTTTCTTTCATTTTTCCTCCTTTTTAATTTTTTTAAACTGAGAAACGTGTTTGATCTTATTAAACTTGTCCCCGGCCCTCCTAGGGCCACATCCGAGATTTTTTTGCCATGCCTTTACCTCCTTTGCGCGCTCCTTGTGAAAACAAGAAGCCTCTCGCCTAAGGGGCGAGAGGCTTAATCTTCGCGGTGCCACCCTTGTTGGTCTTAGAGACCATCTCATTCAGGTACAGCTCCATTGCCAGAGCGATACCCCGGGCTATAATAACGCTGCCCTCTGCGTCAAAGCCTACTCGTGTTAAATCACCCTTTCGGTTTGCAGCTCCCAGGTCCATTCAGCCTTTGCGCCAGCATCAGCTTTCACCTCTCCTGACTCTCTGTAGCCTCGCTTAAAAGCCTACTAGTCCTGTTCACAGCCTTTGCTATATTCGATTAGGCATTCATTTTATCACCTTTTTTCGACTTGTCAAGTTTTGCATTAGTATCATTGCGGGCTGAGCGAAGCAGTCTCATGCTTTTTCTCTAACTTGACATATTCAGTGGAACATAGTAGAAATGAGGCAAGCAATAACTTTTCGTAGTAACCCCAAGTAGCGCCAGTCCATTTTCAGGAGGTGGGAGATGAAAGGCTTGGATAAGGACAAAGAGCAACTCGTTGATGAGATAGAACAGTTGCGTCATCGTGTTGCCGAACTGGAAGCCTCTGAAGCCGAACGAAATAAGACAGAAGGTCAGTATCGTATGCTTATAGACAATGCGGCTGAGGCAATTACCGTGCTTCAGGACGGCAGCATCAAGCTTGCTAATCCCAAGCTCACCGAGATTACAGGCTATACCATCGAAGAGCTAACCTCTGTACCTTTTGTGGATCGCGTTCATCCAGATGACCGGGACATGGTGATTGACTACCGTGACCGAAGGTTAAAAGGGGATAATGTTCCACAGACTTATTCTTTAAGAATAATTGACAAAGCGGGTAATATCAAGTGGTTGGAGAGGAAAGTTAACTTAGTTAACTGGGAGGGAAAACCTGCCGCTCTTATCTTGGATACCGACATCACCGAGCGCAAGCGGGTAGAGGAGGAACTGCAAGTCTCTGAAGCTAGATATCGGGCAGTGCTGGAGAACGCCAATGAAGTCATTGTCGTGGTTCAGGACAATATGTCCAAATACAGCAATCCTAAGGCTGCCGAGTTAACCGGTTATTCTCAGAAAGAGCTGACCTCCAGGCCTTTTATTGACTTTGTCCACCCAGACGACCATCAGATAGCGGTGGAAAACTATTCCATGAGGATGAAAGGCGATTGGTCTACACCTGGGAAACCTGTCAGGATTTTAGGCAAAGATGGAAGTGTCAGATGGATGGAGTTCTCCGACTCTGAGATTACCTGGGAAGGGAGACCGGCTATTTTGTTTCTGGTAAGTGATGTCACCGAGTATAAGAATACAGAAGAAGCCTTGCGACAGAGCGAGTCGAGATATAGAGAGCTTGCCGAGAGCATCACCGATATCTTCTTCGCCATGGACGAAAAACTCAGGTATACGTACTGGAACAAAGCCAGCGAAAACATTACCGGTATCCCGGCTAAGGAGGCATTGGGGAAGCGGATAACCGACATTTTCCCGGATGACGAAGCTACGGGTAAGGCTGTAAATATGTACCGAGCGGCATTGGCAACGAAAGATCCGCAGTATTTTACTAATAACTTTTCTATCGGTGATACAAATTTTGTTTTCGATATAAGCGTCTATCCCACATCTGATGGTGTGGCCGTTCATGCTAAGGATATCACAGGGCGCGTAAAGCTGGAGGATGCACTGGCAGAGAGCGAGCAATGGTACCGTTATTTATTCGATAATGCTCCTTTTGGAATCGGTTTTTCCTCGCTTGATGGAAAAGTGATAAATATGAATAAGGCTATGCAGACCATTACCGGGTATTTGTCTGAGGAGATAGCTAATATAAATCTGGCTGATACCTACGTACATAAGGCAGATAGAGAGCAATTATTACGAAAAATCAGGCAACAAGGTGGTGTTGTTGACTACCCGGTGCAACTTAGGCGCAAAGATGGCACTGTTTACGATGCTCTTTTAAGTAGCAGGTTGATTAATATTGGGGACAAGGAATTCGTTCAAACGATATACCATGATATCACCGACCGCAAGCGAGCGGAGGATGCACTGAGAGAGAGCGAGGAACGATATCGCACTCTTGTAGAATTGTCACCTGAAGCCATTTTTGTGGCCAGTGAAGGCAAACATGTCTTTGTAAATAGTGCCGGAATGGAGTTATATGGTGCCTCTAGTCCTGACCAAATCATAGGGAAACCCATAATAGGCTTTATCCACCCGGACTATCGTGAATTGGTAGCCAAGAGAATACAAGAGGCGATGGAATCAGGAATGACACTTCCTGCCGTGGAAGAAAAGTTTATCCGACTTGATGGCACGGAGATTGATGTTGAGGCGAGGGCAACTCCTTTAATCTTTCAGGGCAAGCCGGCGATACAAGCTGTCATTCGTAATATCTCTGAGCGCAAGCGAGCGGAGGAAGCACTAAGAGAGAGTGAGGAAAGGTTCAGGACATTCTTTGAAGATGCTCCTACATACTGCTATATAGTTTCGCCCGAAGGCAAAATTATGGATGTGAACAGATTAGCCTTGGCGGTGCTTGGTTATTCAGAAGAGGAGCTCGTCGGAAAACCAATTATTGACACCATCTATGAACCTGGCTCTCGCCAAAAGACTAGAAGATTATTCGAGAAATGGCAGGAGACTGGGAAGCTCGAAAACGAGGAACTGAAAATAACCACTAAAGAAGGCACTGAAAGGACCGTCCTGTTAAGTGCTGCTGCTGTCAGGGACACTGATGGAAAAATACTTTATTCCGTTTCGATGCAGCGGGACATCACCGAGCGCAAGCAGGCTGAGGAATCTCTAATCCTCTCAGAGCAAAACTTCAGAGACTCAATAGAAAGGTCGCCTCTGGGCGTACGCATTGTCAGCGAGGGTGGAAAGACTCTTTATGCCAATCGGGCTCTACTGGCTATCTACGGCTACACTAGCCTTGAGGAACTGGCGTCTATACCTACCAAACAGCGTTACACTACTGCGAGCTATGCTGAGCACAGGAAGAGGGTAGAGAAGCGAAAACGAGGGGAGCATGTACCACCAAATTACGAGATTAGCATTGTGCGCAAAGATGGCCAAATTCGACATCTAGCAGTTTCCCGTGGAGAAGTCGTCTGGAATGGTGAAAAGCAATTCCAGGTGTTGTATCAGGACGTGACCGAGCGTAAGCAAGCTGAGCAGGAATACCAGACTATTATCCAGACTGCTATGGATGGTTTTTGGCTAGCAGATATGCAGGGGCAACTTTTGGATGTGAACGAAGCTTATTGTGATTTAATCGGTTACAGCCGTGACGAGCTTCTTAATATGTCGATTCCGGATGTAGAGGCGGTAGAGAAACCAGAGGAGACAGCTGAACACATCCGAAAGATAGGGGAGTTCGGCCTTGACCGCTTTGAGACCCGTCATCGACGCAAGGATGGCGAGCTTGTCGACGTTGAGGTTAGTGTTAACTATGTGCCATTCCATGGTGGTCGAATGTTTGTGGCAATTCGTGATATCTCTGAGCGTAAGCGAGCAGAAGAAGCTCTAAAGGAAAGCGAGGGGCGCTATCGCCTGATTGCTGAGAACATTTCGGACGTCATTTGGACTTCAGACATGAATCTGAAAATGACTTATATGAGTCCGTCATGTATTCACCTGCATGGCTACCCACCTGAAGAGGCTATCAATTTGCCACTGGAGAAGGGTGTTACCAAAGAATCTTACGAAGAAGTGAAAACAATCTTTACGGAGGCGCTTGCAGATGAGGCTGCGGGGAGAACCACACCGGACAGAACACGTGCCTTCGAAGCTGAGTTCATACGTAAAGATGGCAGCACTGTTTGGGCGGAAACGGCGGTCACTTTCATACGTGATAAGGCCGGTAAAGCCGTCGGGATACAGGGGGTAACCCGCAATATCGATGAACGCAAACGGGCTGAGGAGGCATTGCGGACGAGTGAGGAGCGTTACCGTCTGCTCGCCGAGAATATGAGAGATGTTATCTTGGCTTTGGATATGGATTTGCGTTTTATCTACGTGAGTCCATCTGTTAAGTCGCTCGGAGACCGCGCCGCTGAAGAAGTGATGTCTGAGTCCTTGGAGAAGCTTTTAACTCCGTCTTCGCTTAAACTTGCCTTGGATGTTTTTGCCGAGGAACTGGCGCTAGCGGATGCCATGAAACCAGACCCCACCAGGTCGCGGACGCTGGAAGTGGAAGTCATTCGCAGTGACGGCTCCATTTTATGGGCGGAGCTGAAAATGAGCTTCCTACGTGACCAGGATGGTCAGCCTATTGGTGTATTGGGGGTCATGCGCGACATCACCGAGCGGAAACTGATTGAGGAGGAGAGGAGGGCACTGGAACAAAAGGCTCAGCTTGCCAGCCATCTGGCTTCAGTAGGCGAATTATCAGCCGGCATTGCCCATGAGGTAAACAACCCACTCACCGGTGTTATCGGTTATGCTGAGTTGCTACTACAGGAGGATGTTCCAAAGCATATCAGGAGCGATATAGAAATAATCCATGAGGGAGCTAGGCGGGTAGCTGATGTGGTAAAAGGACTGCTTACTTTTGCCCGCCAGACCAAACCTGAGCGTACTGTTCTCGATATCAACCAGGTCATTCAAATTGTTTTACGCCTGCGTGCCTATGAACTGGAGACAGCTAACATAAAGGTGATTACTAAGCTGGCTCCTGACCTGCCTATAACTATTGCTGATGCCGGTCAACTCCAGCAAGTGTTCCTAAATTTGATTATCAATGCCGAGACGGAGATGAGGTCAGCGCATAATAAAGGGAAACTCACAATCAGGACCGAGCATATTGATAATACCATCCGAGTATCCTTCAAGGACGATGGCCCGGGTATAGCTAAGGAGAATCTGAAGAGGATATTCGACCCATTCTTTACCACAAGAGAGACAGGCAAAGGCACGGGATTGGGCTTGAGCATCTGCCACGGCATAGTAACCGAACATGGGGGTAGGATATATGTTGAAAGCGAACTGGGTAAAGGGGCTACTTTCATTGTGGAGTTGCCCGTAATTACTGAAAAAGAACGTCCGAAACGGGCTAAGCCGACACGTAAACGGAAGAAGGTGGCTGGAGCCAAGATACTGGTGGTGGATGATGAACCGGTGGTAAGGCGATTGTTAAGCCAGGTTTTGACTGAGGAGGGGCATGTGGTGGAGGCGACGGGCGATGCTAAAGATGTCTTGAACAGGATTAAGAACGACAGTTACAGCCTAATTCTGCTTGACATGAGATTGCCCGGCATGAGCGGTAGTGAGCTGTATGAGCGTATTAAGGAGATAGAGTCATCTCTGGCGAAGCGTGTGGTCTTTATCACCGGTGATGTTATGGGTACAGAGACCGAGG
>CP070642.1:991186-994521 GCA_020354105.1 Chloroflexota bacterium
CCGGAACTGGATGCAGGTCTATACGAAATAGAAATAGATGATGGTGAAGACGTACAAATAACCAAATTTACCATAATCAGCTATCCGAAGCCCCCGTCTCCTAAACCGCCACAGTTACCGGCAGTCATTGAAATCAGCCGGCTGGCGGGTCATGTCGGCGCGGAAGTAGTAGTAGGTGGTACCGGATTTGTGGAAAGCGGGACGGTGACCGTTGAATACGATGGCGAGTTATTAAAGTCAAGCGCCATTGATGCGGAGGGAACATTCTTGGTATCCTTTCGTGTTCCCGTCAGCAGGCACGGCGACCATGTCATGATAATAAGCGATGGTCTCAATACCAAAGATATGACATTCACCGTTGAATCGGAGGCCCCGGCGGCGCCAGACCTGTTGCTCGGTACGCCGATTGTGGTCAAGGAAGGGACTGAGATACTTCTTGACTGGGAAGAAGTGATTGACAAAAGCATGCCGGTAAATTATACCATGCAGTTAGCCCAGGATGCCGGTTTCTCTGAAAAGAGCCTATTACTGGAGAAGACAGGATTGACCGAATCAGAATATCAGATTGATTCAGGCACCATTCGGTTGTTGCGTCCGAGAAGGTCATATTACTGGAGGTTGCGCGCCGTGGACAGTGCCTCAAATTCGGGGGAATGGACCAGGGCGGCTGAAATCAAAATAGCCCCTGTATCCACCATGCCCGCCTGGCTCATGTATACCTTGGCCGTGCTTGGTGCTTTATTTATCATCTTTGTCTGGTATATGATACACAGGGCAGAAAAGAGAACGGGTAAACAAAAGGAGGTAATGTAATTATGCCTATCGTTACCATCAGACAGCTTGAAGGTAGAACTGTGGAGCAGAAGCGGAAGGTGGCCAAGGAAGTTACGGACATTATCGTGAAAATTTACCAGGTTGACGCGGACAGGGTGACGGTGAATTTTTTTGATATGCCGAATTACAATATTGCTAAAGCCGGCAAGCTGTTTATTGACCAGGGTCTTTAGTTGCTCACTGGATAACGGTTAATATCAGGTTTCCGTATTGTAATTGTTTTTTGCAAACCAGTATGGTTTAGCATATAATGTCAAATGGGTTTAGTACTAGGTTGTCAAATACACAGGTTGATGTCACAAAATCAAATAGGTATTGGATGGCCGAAACTCGAACCAAATAAGTAAGAGAGGGGGTCACCCAATGAGCTTTCAGGACAAGGTGCTCCAGTGCTCTGACTGTGGACAGGAGTTCACGTTTACGGCAGGGGAGCAGGAGTTCTATTCATCCCGCGGTTTACAGAATGAGCCCAAACGCTGTCCCGAGTGCCGCCGAGCCAGAAAAGCAGAGCGTTCCAGTCCCGATGGTTATAGGTCACCACGCCAGATGTTCTCTGTGATATGTGATGAATGCGGTAAAGAGACACAGGTACCTTTTGAGCCGCGCGGTGACAAACCGGTGTACTGCAGCGATTGCTATCGCAAAGTCAGAATGGGTAAGTAAGCGAGTTTCGGCTTCCAGTCAAGTCTTCCGACATCCGCAATATTTAAGCCCTGACCTGCTGTGGCTCGAATTCTTCCTTGGCCACTGACACGAGTATGGTTGAGGCTACACCCAGCGGGAACATACCAAGTATGGCAATGATTGAGCCAGCCAGCGCCCATCCCCATTTCCTTCTTTGCAGGGCAAATACGCCACCGACTATGGGAAGTACCGCTTGAATAATGGTAATAACCAGGCAAATTACCATTATGGTATTTATAATGGGCAAAATAAAGGGAGCGTCTGCGGGCGGTATGAAGTGTATGATATAGGCGCTACCACTGATAACAATAATGGCGATGATGAGCCCGATAGCACCCAGGGCATTTAACGCTCCGGCGACGATGTTCAATATTCCTGCGGTGGTCGGCTTCTAGGTTTTCATTTTTAACCACCTCGCATAGGAGTTCTGCAATTTTAACGCATGGCGTATTAAACTGCAATATGCTACCATCTATAATAATTTTGGGATGGAAACAACCTGGAAACCCGTGGTGGCTGGCATTCTGAACATCGTGCTGGGTGTATTCAACCTGTTGGGCATGTTTGTTGTCATCGGGCTGCTGGTCGCATTCGGTGGTGGCGTGCTGTCTGTAATTCGTATCGCTGAATTAATGCCCATATGGCTGTCCGGAATGGTACATGGGTTTCTGATAGTCCTGGCTATCCTGTTAGCGGTATCAAGCGCCCTGCCCTTGATTGGCGGGATTTACGCTGTACAGAGGAAGTCGTGGGGGTTGGCGCTCGCCGGTTCCATCGTGGCGATATTGTCGCTGGCGCCGGTGGGCATTGTATCCACGGTGCTGGTTGCCTTGTCCAGGAATGAGTTCGAGAAGTATGATAGATTCTAATATATTAAATAAGTTTCAGGAGGATTGGCTATGATCCAGAGAATCAATCATGTCAGCATTACGGTTAAGAATTTGGACAATGTGGTGCGGTGGTTCAGAGATGTGATGGGCTGCACCAACATCTGGCAGCCGTACGAATATAAGGGGGATTTTATCGAGACGGTCCTTGGCATAGCTGGGGCAAACATTCGAGTCCAGAAAGTGCAGGTTCAGGATTTCGTCCTTGAGTTTATCCAGTACCTATCGCCGCCGGGCAAGGAGCTTAAAGGTAACACCAACGATGTTGGCTATCCCCACATAGGCTTTGTGGTCGATGACATTGCCGGGGTGTATGAGGACATGAAGAGAAAAGGCGTGCGGTTCAAGTCCCCGCCACGCCAGATTACCGATGAAAGTAACCCGATGGTTGGCTGGAAGGTGGCCTTTCTGTGGGGACCTGAGGATATGACTCTGGAGCTGGTTCAGTCACCAAAAAAGTAATAGATACGCTTCTCTGCTGATATAAATAAGGCGGCTAGGTTCCCGGCAAAAAGAGCCTGAATATTATCAGGTTGCAGGCCGGACCACATTGGTGGCCTTTCCCTGAAGAAAATTGTTAACGTTATTTACGGCCATTGCCAGGCCGGCCAGGGTAGCTTCTGGGACCATAGCCGCAGTATGTGGTGATAAAACCACGTTTTCCAGGCTGCGTAATGGATGGTCAGGCGGCAGGGGTTCAACGGCGAAAACATCCAGACCGGCACCGGCGATTACACCACCGGTGAGGGCCTCAACAAGAGCCTGTTCATTGACTGCTGAACCACGCGCCGTATTAATTAATATCGCCGTTGGCTTCATCAGCATCAGCTCACGTTTGCCGATCAGATTGCTGCTCTGCGGTGACCCCAGTACGTGTATTGATACTACGTCCGACTGGCGCATAAGCTCATCAAGGGCGACAAACTCGAC
>CP070642.1:994621-997672 GCA_020354105.1 Chloroflexota bacterium
ACTCAGGGAACTGGGCATAAAGCACGTTGTAATCCAAGCCTTCGATATAGAGGACAAGGGACCCAGCGGAAGAATTAAGTCGCTGCAACGTATGCTGCCACTGGTGGAAAAGGGTGGTTTCCAGAGTATTTTGATAGACACAGCAGTGATGAGCCTACCTTTTACAGCCTTCTCCATGGCAGCCAATCGCCTTATTAAGCAAAAATTCGGGTTGCCGGTGGGCTGTGCTCCTGCCAACGGCACCTATATGTGGCGGAAATCTTTAGCGGCAGGGAACAGGAACAAATTCGTAGCCGCAGATGCGGCTATACACGCCATAGCCGCGCTGACAAGCGACTTTCTTTTCTACGGTCCCATGACCGGTACCAGTAGAGTTTTTCCAGCGGTAGCTGCTGCCACTTGCCTGCTAGCTACCCTAGCTTATGAAGAGGATAAACCATTGCCGAAACAGACCCACCCTTTGAACTTACTATTTCCGGAGATTTTGGAGCAACTAGCCAAAGAGCAAGGAAAGGAATAGATAAAATGGATGAAGAACTCAATCCCAAAGAACGAGTGCTTAAACTACTTAGAAAAGAGAAGATAGACCGTGTCCCTGTCTTCAGTGGGATGGGAAATGTGACTATGTTTGGCGTGGAGCAGCATGGCTGGCGTTTTCCCGAAATCCATGTAGATAGCCATAAGATGGCCTCTGTAGCCGCATCTACGTTCCAGTCCTTTGGTTTTGAGTGCGCTGTGGTCCCCTTCGACCTAGGGGTGGAAGCTGAAGCCCTGGGTTGCCGGATCAATTACTACCCCGACCATACCGACCACATGGATATTCTCTATCCCACCGTATCCCAGAAGCTAGCCGAGAAGGTGGCGGAGCTGAATATCCAAGTCCCCTCCGACCTTGCCCAGGTAGGAAGAATACCCCTGGTGGCGGAGGCAATCAGCCTCCTGAAAGAGACATTGGGCGACCAGGTAGCCATCGGCGCCTGGGTACTCGGTCCCTTTACTCTAGCTGGACAGATTGTCGAACTCGACGACCTTATCAAGAAATCGCTCCAGAAACCAGAGCTTATCAACAATATATTAGACAGCCTGGATGACATGGTCATTTCTCTAGCCAACATCTATAAAAAGGCGGGGGCTGACTACCTGACGGTGAGAGAGATGGGCGCATGCGAAGATGTGTTAAGCCCAAATACCTTTGCCTCGGTGATACGGCCTCACTTGGAGCGAATCCTGGCAGCTATAGAATCGCCAAAGGTGCTGCATATCTGTGGTGACACGAACATTATTGTCGAACATATGGCCCAATGCGGGGCCGATGCTATCAGCGTAGACCAGAAGAATCGCCTGGCCGAGTCACGCCAGAAGGTTGGCGCAGAGACGATACTCTTAGGGAACCTTAACCCTTTCAATGTGCTGACAATGGGGACACCTGAGGATGTTGATGAGGCAGTGAAGCAGATTATCGTCAGTGGTGCCAATGCTGTATGGCCAGGCTGTGACATCTGGCCAACCGTACCAAAGCAGAATATGGAGGCACTGGTAGCAGCGACACACAAGTATGGCCGAGAACCTCGGTAATATACTCCAGTGTACGACATCTTCCAGCTACCATGATTTTGGATATGAAGCCAATATCACAGCAGACTGGATTACTCAACGAGAAGATGCAAAACATCGTTCGCCCACCTGTATAGGGCCATCGTAAGGGTACCGATTTCCAGGGCTTAATTACTAACTAAAGTTCCCAGCTATTAGGCTTCCACCCTCACCCTGCGTCATCGATTTGTTCGAGACTGTGCAGCCAACCAACCTCGTCCTTCTTCACATCTAAAATGACAAACGTCTCGGTTTTCCTTATTCCAGTTATCTTAGGCAAATAGTCCTTCGCAAATTGTGTCAATTCGCTCGCTGAGTGGAACCACGTACCAATGAAGATGTCGTGGCTGCCAGTACAGAGAGACACATAGCGGACATTTGGATGAATAGCCAGCGATTCGCAGATTTGATCTATGCTGCCCAGGTCAACTTCCAAGGCGATAATGGCAATGATACTGTACCCCAACTTAGCCGGATTTAGTATTGCGGTAAAGGTGATTATACCCTGCTCTTCCAGGTGCTGAATCCTACGCCGAACCTTGGCTTCGCTAACATGTAGTTTACGAGACAGTTCCGCACTGCTCTGTCGTGCATCTTTGGCCAGTTCTGCAATCAAACGATGATCCAGTTCATCCATTACAAAATTAGTATTGCACGGGGTAAATTACCTGTCAAATTGTCCGGCAAATTAGTCGCCTCCTCAAAATATACTGGGAAAGAGCAATCTTAAAAATTTTAAAAATGCTGACCGACTGCTGTTTATGCACGCCATTTCGTCATTCATAACCGCATTACTGCATCAACAGAATTAAATATGTAATAAAAAGACATCATTATCAATAATAGCGTCTTTTCCCGCCATTTTCCGACCCTTGACACGGTGACAATGACATCGATTATCATTAATATAGAAGGTCTTTATGTGGAGTGGTCACGGCCCGGAAAAAGGTGTCTGGTAATGCATGAAGAGATAGTAATAGGTGGTTTTGATGAACAGGGGGTGCTGTTTGTCGGCCAGCTACTGGCTAAGGCAGCCTTGCAAGAGGGGCATGAGGTAGTATATATGCCATCATGTGGGGTGGAGGAAAGGGGAGACACAGTCTGGTGTGATATTACCATTTCTGATGAGCAGATAGGCGCCCTATTTATCACCAGACCCACGGTTGCTATTGCCATGACCCCAAATTCCTTAGTTAAATTCGAACCAGCCATGAAGCCCGAAGGCCTGTTAGTTGTCAATCAGTCGTTAATTCAATCGAGGGAAACTCGAGAGGATATTAGCTCCGTCCATGTGCCAGCCAGTGACTTGGCGATGGAGTTAGGGGATAATTCGGTAAGTAGTCTAGTCGCCCTTGGTGCTTTACTGGCTGACCGCCCCGTAGTATCCATATCCAGCATTATGGCCACGATTGATAGCATGCATTATCAAAATCAAGAGTGCCTGGAAGTGAATAAACG
>CP070642.1:997772-1001969 GCA_020354105.1 Chloroflexota bacterium
CCCATCACCCGCATCGAAGGACATCTAAAGATTGAAGTCACGACTGAGAATGGTGTGGTAAAAGATGCTCATAGTTCAGGTATGATGTTCCGAGGCCTCGAAATCATCCTCCGCGGTAGAGACCCCCGTGATGCCCAGAGATATACACAGCGCATATGCGGAGTCTGCCCCACCAGCCATTCTATAGCCTCCACGCTGAATCTGGATAGTGCCTTCGGTATCTCAGACAAGATACCTGACAATGGCCGAATTGTTCGCAACCTAATCCTGGGCGCAGCTCACATAGCTGACCATATACTGCATTTCTACCACCTGGCAGCTCTTGATTACGTGGATGTGACCAAGGTGCTCAAGTATGACGGCAGTGACCCAACTTTGAATTCGATTAAGGAATTCGCCAAGCGAGGGGAATTAGCCCCGTTTGTACCTCGTTACGAAGGCGATTACCGGCTCAGTGACCAGATGAACATAGACGCCCTAGCTCATTATGTCAAAGCTCTGGAGATGAGGCGCAAGGGTCAGGAGATGCTGGTTATTTTCGGTGGCAAGATGCCACATAACATGGCAGTCGTACCTGGCGGTGTCACCGAGACCGTCACTGTAGATAAAATAGCCTCTTTCCTGTGGCATTTGAACGAGCTGAGGGATTTTATCGACAATGTCTATATTCCCGACGTGCTAGCAGTAGCTGAAGCTTATTCCGACTATTTCGAGATCGGCGCCGGCTGCGGTAATTTGCTTTCCTACGGCCTCTGGGACCTGGAAGGTGGCAACCCTGACTACACCAAGAGGAAAAGGCTTGTCAGGCAGGGAACGGTCTCAACTGACCTCAAGCCCGGAGCGCTGGAGCCCAATAAGATTATGGAGTATGTGAAGCACTCCTGGTACGCCGATTCAACTACTGGCAAGCATCCGACCCAGGGCATGACGGAACCGCAGTATGACAAAAAAGGTGCTTACTCATGGGTGAAGGCACCGCGTTATGATGGCAAAGTCTATGAGGTCGGGCCTTTAGCTGGTATGGCGGTCAGTTATGCCAATGGTGAGCCAGAGGTAAAGAACCTGGTTGACTCAGTTCTATCCAAGTTTGAGGCCAGTCCCAAGGTTTTATTCTCAGTACTCGGTCGTCATGCCGCCCGCGCCCTGATAACAAAATACGTGGCCGATTCCATGCCCGGGTGGCTGCTGCAGCTCAAGCCCGGTGAGCCGGCGTATGTAGAATATCAGATTCCCGATGAAGCCATGGGAATGGGCCTGGTTGATGGCGCCAGAGGTGCTCTGGGACATTGGGTTGAGATTAAAGACAAGAAAATCGCCAATTACCAATGTGTAGTGCCCAGCACCTGGAATTTGTGCCCCAGAGATGACAAGGGACAGCCCGGACCGGTGGAGCAAGCCCTCATCGGCACCAAGATAAAGGACGAAAACAATCCCTTTGAGATCGGGCGCATAGTCCGCTCTTTCGACCCGTGTCTGGCTTGCGCCATACATGTGATTACACCTAAGGGAAAAACTCTTGGAATATACAAAGTCAGCTAAGACGCAAACACTTCGCCGCAGCCCTGTAATCACAGTTCTGGGTATAGGCAATCTGCTACTTAAAGACGAAGGTATAGGCGTCCACCTGGTTCAAAAACTAGCCGGCATGGTGGACAGCACCAAAGTCAACATAATTGACGCTGGTACCTCGCCTGACCTCATATCTCTGTTAGATGGAAACATAGACAAACTGATTTTAGTCGACGCTGTCAAAGCTGGCCATGAGCCAGGGACTATATACCGGTTCAGTCCAGACAAACTGGATTTAGACCCGACATCACACTTCTCTCTGCATGAGATAGGAGTTCTAGACAGCTTGAACACTATGTCCATGCTTGGCAGGTTGCCAAAATCTACAGTAATTATCGGCATTGAGCCCAAAACGATAGACTTCGGACTTGAACTCTCCCCAGAAGTAGGAGAGAAGCTACCCAAAATAATCGATTTAGTTCTCAAGGAAATAGAGGAAGCCACAGCTATGGAGGTAAGAAATGATAATCTCTGAATTAAAACCGTTTCCGGAAATCGTGAGCTATCTAGACGGGGACAAGAAAATCTTTATAGTCGGCTGCAAAGGTTGTGCTGAGGTCTGCCAGACCGGCGATGAGCCTCAGGTTCTGGAGATGAAGCAGAAACTGGAGCAGGAAGGCAAGACTATAACCGGCTATTGCGTCATCGATTTTCTTTGTGATAAAGCGCTGGTCAAGACCAGGCTATTTCCTCATGAGGATGAGATTGATGCTGCCGATTCCCTGCTGGTAATGACCTGCGGCATTGGAGTCCAGGCTACAGCTGCCGTGGTAAATAAACTGGTTCATCCGGCAGCCAATACCATCAATGTCGGCGGTACCCGTGGGGAATGGCGGGGCAGCGAACGATGCCGTGAGTGCGGGGACTGTGTGCTGGATTTAACCGGCGGCATTTGCCCGCTAACTGCTTGTACCAAATGGCTCATAAACGGGCCTTGCGGTGGCACCAAAGATGGCAAGTGCGAGGTGGAACCCGATGTGCGAGAATGCGGCTGGCACCTAATCTACGAAAGACTAAAAAAACTGGGCCGTCTGGATAAAATGCAAGCCTTACCAATGGTCAAGAATTACGCCAAAATGCAGCCGCCAAAGGAACTAAGGTCCACCATAATGTGGGCACTGGAGCAACAGGAAACGAAAGTATAGCTATCCTTGAAGGAGGTAACCATAATATGAGTCTGCGTGAAAAACTTCAGAACGGCAAGTTTGTAGTCACGGCTGAAATCGGCCCCGCTAAAGGTGTGGACATACAAGAATTCAATGAGAATGCCGAATTACTGAAAGGCAGAGTGGATGCGGTGAACTGCACCGACCAGCAGAGCGCTGTTATGAGGCTGGGCTCACTGGCTGCTTGCCACTTGCTCAAACAAAAGGGTGTGGAGCCGGTGTTCCAGATGACTTGCCGGGACCGTAATCGCATCGCACTACAGTCTGACCTGCTCAATGCTTACGTTATGGGTGTCGAGAATGTTCTCTGCCTCACCGGAGATTATGTCACTTTAGGAGACCATCCTGATGCCAAACCAGTTTTCGACCTCGATTCCGTTTCCTTGCTGCACGCTGCCCGAAAACTGGAGCAGGGCAAAGACCTGGCTGACAAGGAGCTAAAAGGTACACCCAAGTTCTTTCTCGGTGCCTGTGTTACTCCCGGAGCCGACCCTGTCGAGCCACAGCTTATCAAAATGGAGAGAAAGGTAAAGGCCGGCGCCCAGTTCTTCCAAACCCAGGCTATCTACGAGCCCAACACTTTCGAAGCCTTTATGAAAGAAGCTAAAAAATTCGGTGTGCCAGTCCTAGTCGGTATAGTGGTGCTCAGATCAGCAGCTATGGCCAAATTCATGAACAGGAACGTAGCCGGCATACATGTCCCGGACGCGCTGATAGACGAGATGGACCAAGCCGAGAACAAACTGCAGAAGGGCATAGAGATAGCTGCCCGCCTGATTAACGAGATGAAAGGCATGTGCCAGGGCACACATATTATGGCTATCGGACTGGAATCCAAGGTGCCAGCAATTATCGATGCCGCTAAATTGTAAACCATGATAAGGGGGCAGGTTTGCGAATCGTCCGCTTTGTAGCCCGGGGTAGAGCCAAATATGGCCTGCTAACCAAAAATACCATAAGCGGACTCCGTGGCAGCCCCTTTTCTCATCTTGAGCATCTGAGTAGCCCTTTTATACTTGACGGAAACACCTACACACTGGATAAGGTCAAATTGCTTTCCCCCTGCCTCCCCTCCAAGATAATTTGCTTAGGACTTAATTACCGCAGCCACATCGAGGAGATGAAATTGCCTGTGCCCACCATGCCACTAATCTTCCTCAAGCCGTCCACGGCAGTCATTGGACCCAATGATAAAATAATCCTACCCCGCAGCTGGGAACGCATCGACTACGAAGGCGAGCTGGGTGTGGTTCTCAGTAAGAAGGCAAAGGATGTTTCAGAAGAAGAGGCAAAGGAATATGTGTTTGGCTATACCTGCTTTAACGATGTCTCTGACCGCCATGCCCAGGCTGCAGATGGTCAGTGGACCAGAGCCAAAGGCTACGATACCTTCGCCCCGATAGGCCCATGGATAGAGACTGAGGTTAACCCGGATAACCTGAAGCTTGAGACATATCTCAAC
>CP070642.1:1002069-1013215 GCA_020354105.1 Chloroflexota bacterium
ACCTTCTTTTTTAACTACCTCTGGATTAACCAAAGTAATAACTTCATCACCACCAGGAATTTCAATCACAGCTACTCTGAGTGGCACACCCACCTGAGGTGCAGCCAAGCCAACTCCAGCAACTGCCCGCATAGTCTCTACCATGTCATCGATAAGCTGTTGGATAGACTTATCAACTCTGGGTACTTTTTTGGCTTTTTGTCTAAGTATAGGGTCTGGCAAAACGCGAATGTTAAGAACAGCCATTTTGATATTCATTAAACCACACCAACTGGATCAATGTCCACAACCCATCCCTGAGGAAACAATATATCTGCTAAGAAATCATCCAAGTCAGCTCCGCAAATAACCAGTTGCCACCGATAATGCCCCCTGACTCGAGGCACGAAAGACGGCACAGGTCCAATAAATCGCAAGTTAGGCACGCCTCTCCTGTCTTTTTCGGCAGCAAGCAGATGAAGCATTCTCTCCACCTCTTTAAAACAGGTGGGTTCATTAGTATGACTAAAAGTGAGGCTGGCTAACTGGCTAAAGGGCGGATAGCCAAATTTAAGGCGATAATCTATCTCCGTAGCATAAAAGCCCAGATAATCATGACGCGATGCCGCTTGAATTGCATAATGCTCGGGACTATAAGTCTGGATTATTACTCTTCCTGGCGAGAAGCCTCTACCTGCTCTACCGGCCACCTGACACAACAGTTGGAAAGTACGCTCTCCAGCCCTGAAATCAGGTAGATTTAAACCCGTGTCAGCACTTATGACACCAGCCAGCGTCACCTGAGGCAAGTCAAGCCCCTTTGCCACCATCTGAGTACCGATTAATATGTCCACCTTATAGTCACGAACCTTAGCCAAAATTTCCTCATGAGCCCGTCTACCAGCAGTAACATCTCTATCCCAACGTATGGTACGAGCTTGCGGGAAAAGATGCTTGACTTCTTCTTCCACTCTCTGGGTACCAATGCCTAAGAACCTAATACTATGACTAAGACACTTGGGGCATTCCACAGGCAGAGGACCTGAATAATGGCAATGATGACAGACCAACTTCTCGTTTGTCGAATGATAGGTGAGCGGTGCCATACAACGTGAGCATCTGAAAACAAAACCGCAATCCCGACATTGAATAAAGGTTGCTGTGCCACGCCGATTTAGGAACAAGATTACCTGCTCTCGATTAGCTAGAGCCTCATTCATGGCTACAGCAAGAGAACGGCTAAAAAGACTTCTGTTCCCGGCTTTAAGTTCCTCCTTCAAATCCACAACCTCAACCTCCGGCAATGATGATGGACCATAGGGTGTGATGCGCTCTTTGAGTTCAATAAGCTGGTAATCACCCTGCTGCGCCCTGTAAAAAGTCTCCACAGCAGGTGTAGCGCTACCCAGAATAACCAGGGCATCGCTAAGTTCAGCTAACTTAATAGCCACATCTCTAGTATGATATCTAGGTGACTTATCGGATTGCTTATAGGTCCACTCATGCTCTTCATCGATAACAATCAAACCCAAATCCGGCTGTGGTGCAAAAAGGGCACTCCTAGGACCGATTACTACGTCACATTCACCCTCTTTTATCCGATACCACTCATCAAACTGTTCACCTAAAGATAACCCACTGTGAATAACAGCGACACGCCCTTGGAACCGGGATGCAAAACGCTCTATCGTCTGCGGGGTAAGAGCAATTTCTGGGACTAGACATATTCCTTTCTTACCCTGAGACACTATTTCAGTCAGCGCTCTAATGTAAATCTCAGTCTTACCACTACCTGTAACACCATGAAGCAGGAAAACTGATGACTCATTCAAATGCCGCTGAACCATGTGTTTCTGAATTTTTTGCCATGCTGCTTCCTGGGATGGAGTAAGCGTCGGCGGTGATGTCGGAACAACTTTAAGATGAGCTAACGGGTCACGCCTGACTTTAACCTCAACCTCAGAGACCAAGCCTCGATTCTTCAGAGACTCAATGGCCCCTTTTTGGCAATCAACAGATTTTCTAAGTTCAGCTAAAGTTACTGGACGAATCTGCTGGATTAGAAATTCAAGAACTGCTGCTTGCTTATAAGCACCAGTCGCCTTCAGTCTAACAACTTCCGCTTCAGCCTCACTCGACTCAATTCGCAGCCTTAAATGAGCGACCAACTTTGGTTTTATTTTTGTTCCTTCTAGCTGTTGGCTTTTCACCACCAGGCGACGTCGCAATAGCTGCTGAGTAAGCGACTCTGTTTTCTTCTTCCCAAATTTTCGCTCCAACTCACGTAAATTAATCTTAGCTTTGTCTTGAAGAAGGCCTATTACTTGCCTCTGGTCAGAACTCAGTTGCGACAAATCGCCCAGGTCTGATGAAAGTTGCAAAAAGGTGACTAGACGTCGTTGAAATCCAGGAGGCAACATCAAGGCTACAGCCTCAAAAAGTGGTGAAAGGTAATGCTTGCTTATCCACAGGGCAACATCAACTTGGATCGAGGACAGTAAAGAAGATGGAGTGATAACATCGTAAATCTCTTTTGTGATTTCAAAAGAAGGGTAGCCGCTTATACTGACAACAACGCCTTGAAGAGTTTTAGAGCCAAAAGGAGCCCAGACGGCTTGCCCGACCTCAACTTTTAGCTCAGGTGGTATTGAATAGCAAAAGCTGCGACGCTGGGCAATAGGTGAATTAACCGCCACTTCCGCATAGTTCATTCAGTTTCTTTGACTTCTTCAACCGTGGCTTCCTCAACCACACTCTCTTCGTCCACGACTTCTTCAGACACAGCTTCTTCTACCTCATGTTCCTCAGCCACAATCTCTTCAGAGTCAGCTTCTTCTACTTCACCCTCTTCGGCCACGGCAACTGCAGCAGCTTCTTCCGCCATCTTTTCTCGTCTCTCCTTGAGACGTGCCTCTCGAGCACTGAGGCGGCGTATAAAATAGAGTTTAGCTCGTCGAACCTTGCCATGTCGTACTACCTCAATTTTTTCCAAAAAAGGAGAGACAAAAGGAAAGGTATGTTCAACACCAATACCATAGGTGACTCGCCTAACAGTAAAGTTGCCACCACTGGCACTCCTTCTTACCCGAACCACCAAGCCAAGCAATGTCTGTACACGCTCCCTATTAGCCTCCTTAATCTTAAAACTGACCTTTACTGTATCACCGGGGCTAATTTGAGGCATGTTAGGATTTACCTTAATTTGGCTAACCGAGTTGACATTCATTTCTAGTTATATCCCTTCTACGACTTGATTTCAAAAGCCTCACTGAGCAATTTTTTATCTTCTTGGGAAAGCACAACTTTTTCTATGAGATCCGGACGCCGCTTTGCAGTCCGCAGCAAGCTTTGCTGACGTCGCCACCGAGCTATCCCAGCATGATCACCAGAGAGTAAAATTGACGGCGCTGCCAAGCCACGATACATCGGCGGACGAGTGTATTGCGGATATTCCAACAATCCCTCAATATGCGAGTCTTCGTCCAAAGATACCTCGGAGCCCAGTACTCCGGGTAACAATCTAACTACACAATCCACCACCGCCATGGCTGCTACTTCACCACCACTAAGCACATAGTCTCCAATGCTAATTTCATCACTGGCTAAATGTTCAGCCACCCTCTCATCAACACCCTCATAATGACCACAGATAAGAATAAGATGTTGATAACCAGCTAACTCCCGAGCAATCTCCTGATTGAAAAGTCGACCTTGAGGAGTTAGCAAAATAGTCGGCACCGCTGACAATCCGAGTTCTTTCCCAACCAATTCCACCGCTTCAAAGATAGGCTCTGGTTTGAGCACCATTCCGGCTCCGCCACCATAGGGATAATCATCCACAACGTGATGTTTATCATGAGTATAATCACGGATATCGTGAAGTCTGATATCAACCAGGCCGCGCTCTCTAGCTCTCCCCATAATACTGCAACTCAGCAAGCCAGCGAACATCTCAGGAAACAAAGTTAAGATATCAATCCGCATTTAACCAACCTCACGATGACCACACTCAGATACTCTACCACCAAGAACCTCCAGGGCATGAGGCAAAACAGGCAATATTATTTCAAGACATTCCTTCACTGCCTTAGGACTACCTGGAAGATTAACAATTAAACACTTGCCCCGACTGCCTGCGACAGATCGGCTAAGTATCGCCTCGGGCTTCTTTTTCATCGTATCCATTCGCATAGCCTCAGTCAGGCCAGGTATGGACTTCTCGATTACCGCTAGCGTGGCCTCTGGCGTTACATCTCTTGGAGATAATCCAGTTCCACCACTAGTGACAATAAGGTCAAGCCCAACTTCATCAGACCACTCTACAAGCTTTCCCGAAATAACCTCCACCTCGTCAGGCACAACCTCGTATTTGGCAACCTCAATACCAAGCTGACTGACAACTTCATGAGCAACTCGCCCACTATCATCAAGTCGCTCACCAGACCACCCTTTATCACTAATAACAAGTATGCCAGCTAACATCTGCCTATTTTACCACACCAAAACTAAAGCTCAAAACAGCAAAAACCAACTTATCCTTTAGTACTATAAATACAGCAAGCATGCACTTTCACCATAACACAACATATTGAGGTTAATACAACTAATGATACCATTTATTGGATAACGTAGATTGATTAAATTTGGGAGGTTAGAAAAATTTACCAAAATAGAGGGAAATCTGGTGGTAAGGGTATTGACAAAGTGGGTGAAATATGTTCTATAATGGTAAGCAGTGGGAGAAAGTGGTAAAAGGAGAAGATATCATGGTAATTGATTGCACCCAATATCGAGTTGCTAATAGCAAGCTGTTCCATCTATTGAAAGAGAACAGCCATACAAGTCTTGAACTCCAGTTAATTCGTTTTTGGGCACGACATCCCCGAACAAAGTTAAGCCTCTACACTATCGCTAATGCACTAGACACCGCCAGGATTAACTTGAGAGAAGCAATCAAGTCTTTAATCGAAAAAGGCATACTGCAAGAACAACAAGATGATAATGGTCTAATCACTTACTCGCTTGGCAATGACCTACAGACACAAGAATTCATAGGAGAATTAGCTAAACTGGATTGGAATGAAATGAGAATACTGGAAAAGCAGCTAGAACATGAGGCTGTACTGGTCTAAACAGCCGATTCGAGGCGAATATGTTCCTCGGTGAATACGAATATAAAGTTGATAACAAAGGTAGATTGCCTTTACCCCCTAAGCTCAGACAAGAACTTAGGGGTGAACTAGTATTGACCAAAGGCCTAGAAAAGTGCATTGTCGTTTACCCTGTGGAGGAATGGCGCAAGATTGCGGACACTCTGTCAGCTCGGGCTCTGCCATCAAGTAAATTTAGAATGATGAACCGGGCTATGTTCGGTACAGCTTTCAGTCTTTCGCTCGATGGCCAGGGACGGATAGCCTTACCATCATTATTACGTAATTTTTCCGAAATAGGCGATACCGCAATTGTGGTCGGCGCTAACAATTGTATCGAAATATGGAATCCAATATTGTGGGATTCAGCAAAGACTGAGGCCGAAGAGCAATCATGGCAAATCAGAGAAAGCCTCGAGGAATAACGATGAGTCTGACCATGACTATGCCTATTCACAAACCAGTGTTGATTAGCGAGGCCGTGGAAGCATTACACGCTCAACCAGGGAAACGCTATATCGACTGCACTCTAGGTTCAGGCGGACACGCTGCAGCAATTCTAAAGCAGATTCTGCCTGGCGGGCAACTTCTAGGTATAGACGCCGACCCCGAGGCTGTAGAAACAGCTAAAAATAGTTTGGCAGACTATACTGACTCAGTAACTATAATAAATGATAATTTCGCTAACCTTGAGACCATCTGCAGAGAAAACAATTTCCTGCCAGTCCACGGAATTATTTTTGACCTTGGACTCTCCTCTACGCAACTTGAGGTTTCTGAACGCGGTTTTAGTTTCCAGCATGATGGTCCCATAGACATGCGCTATAGCCCGGCACAGGAATTGACAGCATCCGACATCATCAATACTTTTCCAGAAGACAAATTAAGTCAAATCATTAAAAAATATGGAGAGGACCACAACAGCAAATGGATAGCCCGGCATATCATAAAAAGCCGTCCTATAAACAGCACGCTTCAATTAGCCTCCGTAGTAGAAAAAGCTATTGGCGGCCACCGCGGCAAGATTCATCCAGCCACAAAGACCTTCATGGCACTGCGCATCATTGTTAATCATGAACTGGAAAACCTGGTCGCAGCACTGAAGCAAACCATCGTTTGTCTCAAAAGCCAAGGTAGACTGGTAGTCATCAGTTACCACTCGCTGGAAGACCGCATAGTAAAACAATTTATGCAACGGGAAAGTAAAGAATGTCTTTGCCCACCAGGCACCCCGATCTGCAAATGTGATCATATGCCTAGCCTGAGAATAATATCAAAAAAGGTCATAACCCCTTCTCTCAGTGAGATAAAATCCAATCCTAGGAGTCGCAGCGCCAAGCTCCGAGTAGCCGAGCGCCTTTAATAAAGAGAAATTTATTAATGGGAGGAATTTAGTTCAAATAAAATCAAAGGAGGGAAAATTACGATGAAGAAGATTATTTCAGCTAGCGATGTTGGCACAACCAAAATATGCACCATTATTGGCTCACTCGATTCCGGAGGCAATATACAGGTCTTAGGAGTCGGTCTGGTGCCATCGCATGGCATGCATAAAGGTATGGTAGTCAACGTAGACGAAGCCAGAGAATCAGTTGCAGAGTCGATAAGACGAGCTGAGCAAGCAAGCGGGCTAAAAGTGGAGTCTGCATATGTGGGTGTCACAGGCAGACATGTAAGCTCGCACAACAGTCACGGGGTGGTAGCTATACCGCGCAACGACCGCTTGGTCCGACACGAGGACCTGAAGCGAGTCCTTTCTTCTGCGCAGCAGGTTAACATCCCGGATGACAGAAAGATACTCCATGCCATACCTCGCAGCTATGCCTTGGACAGTCAGGAAAGAATTAAGAATCCAGTAGGCATGCACGGCTTCAGGTTAGATGTGGAAACCCACATCATCACCGCTGCTGTATCTTCAATCCAGAATCTGGTCAAGTGCATTAGAAGCGTTGGAGTTGAAATCCAGGACCTCATTCTGGAGCCGCTAGCCAGTGGCGAGGCAGTACTGACACCAGAAGAGAGAGAGGTAGGAGTCATCTTGGCTGACATCGGTGGCGGCACCACCGATATAGCCGTATTCAAAGACGGCAGTATCTACCACACCTCAATTATTCCAGTGGCCGGATACCAGGTCACCAGCGACCTCTCAATCGGACTTGGTTTACCGTTTGAAATTGCCGAGGCTATGAAAAAGAAATACGGAAACGTTTATCCCGAGGTGCTCACTAAAAACCAAGACTCTACATTAAGCGTCGAAGACGGACATAGTGTTTCTTATCGTGAGCTATGCAATATCATCAAAGTACGAATTGAGGAGTTGCTAAGGCTTATCCTTCTTGAAATGCCCGACTCCAACTACGCCTCATTAGCTCCATCCGGTATTGTGCTCACTGGTGGAAGCTCCAACTTGGACGGGCTTGAAGCCCTGGCTCGACAGACAATCCGCATTCAGACGCGTATCGGTGAGCCCATGGGGGTATATGGCATTACTGACATCCTCCACGACCCGGCTCACTCCACTGGGGTTGGGCTTCTTCTCTGGGGCACGAAAAATCAAGGTAGACCAACCTGGGAAGCCCAACAAAAAAAGAGTGGTGTCCTCAACGGTTTCATGACAGCATTGAAAAAATTCTTCGGTGTCTAAAGAGAAGTAAAATAACATAAAGGAGGCAACTTATAAAAATGGCAAAATCAACATTTTCCAATGCGCCAGCCCGTATCAGGGCCATAGGCATTGGTGGTGGTGGTTCCAACGCTATTACTAGGATGGTCCGTGAGGAAATCAAAGGAGTGGAATTCATCGCCATGAACACCGATGCCCAAGCTTTGGCACTGTCTGAAGCTCCTGTGCGTGTTCAGTTAGGCGAAAAGTTGACACGTGGACTAGGTGCCGGCGGCGACCACACCGTTGGTGCTGGAGCAGCCGAAGAGAGCCGCCAAACGATCAACGAGGTGATTTCCGGTGCCGACATGATATTTGTCACCGCAGGAATGGGTGGTGGCACCGGCACTGGCGGCATCCCAGGTGTTGCCGATGTATCCCGGCAGAGTGGCGCCTTAACTATCGGTATCGTAACCAAGCCATTCAGCTTCGAAGGCACCCGGCGAAACACAGTAGCCGAGGAAGGCGTCCTACAACTATGTGACAAAGTAGACACATTAGTTATTATACCTAATGACCGCCTCCTTGAGTTGTGTGATGCCAAAACCACTGTAGACAACGCCTTTAGACTAGCTGACGATGTGCTAAGACTAGCAGTCCAGGCAATTGCCGAAGTAGTAACCGTACCCGGCTTAATCAACCTCGATTTCGCCGATATCAGGTCAATAATGAAAAATGCGGGCCCTGCCTGGATGTCAGTGGGCCGAGGCTCCGGCCAAAATAGAGCCGTTGAGGCTGCTAGGGCTGCACTAGCAAGTCCGCTACTTGATGTCTCAATAAACGGCTCCAAGGGAGTATTATTCAACGTTACAGGCGGCAGCGATTTAACCCTTTTCGAGTGCAATGAAGCTGCCGAGGTTATTGCTCAAGCCGTTGATCCAGATGCAAACATTATTTTCGGGGTTGTCTTCAATCCTCAGATGGAAAGCGAAGTTCAAATCACTATAATCGCCACCGGCTTCACCGCCCAATACGGAGCCGGGGTGCCAACTGAGGCTGAGCTAAGACGTCTCTTAAGAGGCGTCGCTGAGGATAGCCTCGACGTCCCTTCATTCCTACGTCGCACATCACACCAACCCGCTGCCCAACCAGTACCCTCACCGCATACCAGAGCACCCCAATAACCCTCCACCAAACCCTCCAACCTCCCCAACAGGGCGGCAACTCAAGTTGCCGCCCTGTTTTTTACCTTGTATTGTCAATTTTATATCTGTAAAATGCTTGACATCATCTATATATTGGGATAGAATAACCTCACACCACATTGTGTAGGGGGAGGTATTTGATGAAATGTCCCTATTGCGGTGACATTGAATCGAAGGTGATCGACTCCAGAGGTATAGGTGACGGTATTAGGCGTCGACGGCAATGCCTTAACTGTGGAACCCGCTTTACAACATACGAGCACTTACAATTTAGAAATCTTTTTGTCATTAAAAAGGATGACAGGCGCGAGGAATTCAACAGGGATAAACTGCTGTCCGGTATTCGCAAGGCCTGTGAAAAACGTCCGTTACCAACAGGTACTATCGACAAACTTGTTGACAATATCGAAGCTGAACTCTATCGCCTCGGCAAAACCGAAGTTCCTAGCCCCATTATTGGAGATATGGTGATGGAAAGGTTACAGGAATTGGACCACATAGCCTACATTCGTTTTGCCAGTGTCTACCGAGAGTTTACTGACATCGCCACATTGAAACAGGCAGTGGACACTCTAGTAGATACAGAATCCAATGCACCTCCAGCCGGCCAGCTGCCACTTCTATCGCAGGAAGAGCTAACCGTCTTGGGACAACGACATAGGAGACGGAAATAAATGACCGCTCGTCAAAGTAAAAATCAACCCGAAGCCAATAACCATAACCGTATCGCCAGAGCTACATTTGCAGCCGCTGAGTCTATGGGTATAACTGACAGAAAATTGCTTGAGGAACTCGCCGGTCAGATAATTCAAAGGCTAGAGCCAAGGCCAGCATTACCAGGAATGGAGCATTTGATCTCAAAACAAGAGATGGAGACGCCTTCTGACTCCCAAATCGAAATAGCAGTAAAAGAAATCCTAGCTGAGAAAAACAAGATATCGGAGCCATTAATGACAAAAATAGAGACGGAAGTCGAACCAGAGGGTAAGAAGACTAAAACAACAGAGAAACAACTGCACAAAATGAGAACCAAAGCCAAATCGGGAGTAGAACTAACTCAAAACGCTCTTACTGTCCTGGAGAAAAGATATCTGAAAAAGGACAGCCAGGGACAGATCACTGAAACGCCTGAGGAGATGTTCCGACGCGTCGCCAAATACATTGCCTCTGCTGAACTTCCCTACAACCAAAAGGCAGACACCGCCGGATGGGAAGAGAAATTCTATCGACTCATGACATCTCTCGAGTTTCTCCCCAATTCACCAACATTAATGAACGCAGGACGAGATCTGGGACAACTATCCGCTTGTTTTGTTATACCTGTGGATGATTCCATGGAATCCATTTTTGACGCTGTAAAATACACCGCTCTAATCCACAAAAGCGGCGGCGGTACAGGTTTCTCCTTTTCTCGCCTCAGACCCAAAAAGGATAGGGTTGGTTCTACCGGCGGTATTGCCAGTGGCCCAGTATCTTTTATGAGAGCTTTCGACACAGCCACCGATGTTATCAAGCAGGGTGGCATGCGCCGAGGTGCCAATATGGCTATCCTCAACATTGACCATCCTGACATTCTCGACTTTATCATGGCCAAAGAAGATCCGAAAGCGCTTACCAATTTCAACCTATCAGTCGCCGTAACTAACGAGTTTATGGAGGCTGTAGAAAAGGACAAGGAATTTAATTTAACAAATCCCCATAATAAGGAGATAGTAGATAAAATCAACGCCAGAGAAGTCTTCAGAAAAATCACAGATACAGCCTGGCGTACTGGCGACCCTGGCATTGTTTTCATCGACAATATAAACAAGAATAACCCTACCCCAAAACTTGGCAGAATAGAGAGCACAAATCCCTGTGGTGAACAACCTTTGCTGCCATTTGAATCCTGCAATCTAGCCTCAATTAACCTGTCAAAAATGGTTAAAAACGAGACGGATAGACCCGATATTGATTATGTCAAATTACGTCAAACTGTTAAACTGGGGGTCCGTTTTCTCGATGATGTCATAGACGTTAACAAATTCCCGCTGCCCCAAATCGAGAAAATGACCAAAGCCACCAGAAAAATTGGCCTTGGTGTCATGGGCTTTGCTGACATGTTACTCAAGCTCCGCATCCCATACAACTCTGATAAAGCACTAGAGATGGCTGAAAACGTCATGCGTTTCATATCTGAAGAAGCAACCAAAGAGTCAGTGAAACTCGGA
>CP070642.1:1013315-1017125 GCA_020354105.1 Chloroflexota bacterium
AGGTTCAGCTATTTTTCTGAGCCACTGATCCGGGGTATCTATGCTATCTTCCAATATCTTAAGCAAGTCAGGCCTTACCCTTAGACGGGCACCGGTACCGATTAATATGAGTGCTTTAACATCCCCCGGATAATCCAGCGCATACATCAGGGCTATAGCACCGCCCAGAGAATGCCCTGCAATGGCAAGTGGTAAATGCTTTCCTTGAGAGACATATTGATGAAACCACTGTGCATACTCATCTATGCTGGTGCATGCCTTGCCCTCAGGGTGGCCCGGAAGATTGATAGCTTCAGAGCCGGTGAAGTACTTTGTCTGATAATGCCACAGCAAGCTGGTGTTGCCGGCGCCGTGAATGAAAATAAGCTTCATCTCAATACCTGTAATAATCCAATTCCAACAATTATACCACTTGTTAAGTTAGTCCCATAAGCATAATAGCCTCCAGCGGGCAAACGGTTGGTGATTAAGTGCACTACGTGGTTATTTTTTAATTACCGTTCTCTCCTCCAGCTTCCTATCAATATTCTGGCTTATGGTATAATATGCAGATTAATGGCAATAACGGATGATAGTTGCCTGATTGAAAATTGAGAGGAGTTTCTATGATTAAATCAAGATTATGTGACCTGGTCGGGATTAAATATCCCATTATACAGGCCGGAATGGGGCCCTTCAGCAACAATAATCTTTGTGTTGCGGCAGCAAATGCGGGTGTCCTGGGGCTGTTGTCTACAAGCGGAGTTTGGAGTAAAGATACTCAGCCCTGGGTTTACAACGACTTTGTGAGAACTGGGGAAGCTGACCCCGAAGACGACATGGCTACAGTACTGGAAAAGGTGCTGAAACGGACATACAGGCTAGTCAAGGATAAAGGCGGTATTTTCGGCATCAACGTGATGGTTTCAGCGGAAGTTCTCCCCAATTCGCAGGTCATGATTGATACCGCTATCAGGGTCTGCGAAGAGAATCCTGATATGAAGAATAATTTCAAGGTGATCTTTACCTCCGCCGGCGACCCCGTCGGCTGGAAAGACAAAATAAAGGGAGCGGGATTTACCTGGATGCACGTCGTTCCATCTGTCAGGGGGGCTTTGCGCTGTAAAAAAGCCGGCGTCGACGTAATAGTAGCTTCCGGCCATGAAGGCGGTTTCCATACTTCGTGGGAACCGGTACATTCGATGATTTTGCTTCCAGCCGTGGTGGAGACAGTGTCCGATAGCGAAACTCTGGTGTGTGGTGCCGGCGGATTCTGCGATGGGAAGACACTGGCGGCCGCACTGGTTATGGGAGCAGACGGCGCGCAGATGGGGACGCGTTTTCTGGCAACACAGGAGAGCGATTTCCATCAGATCTGGAAAGAGGGAGTTGTGGATGCCGGTGACAGGGCAACCCTTGTGGCACGTGGCTTTGTGGGACCTGCCCGGTGGTTGAAGACACCCCGTAGCCAGGAACATGCTAAAAACACGCTCCAGAAATCGCCTGGCGTTTTCCTGGGTACCCCCGATGATTACACGACGATCGACATGTCTTTGATTGAGTTTGAGGTCGCATCAATAAAAGCCGCCTTTGAAGGAAATAAGGAGAAGGCACTCCTGGCTGCCGGCGAAGCGGCTCAGAGGATTAAAGACATGCCCAAAGTTAACGATTTGGTGCAGGAAATCGTCAGAGAAGCGGAAGCCATCCTGAGGGACGTTCCGAAAAAGCTTCTGGCGTGAACTATAAGTCCAATTTATTAGGAGATTTAACGCAAGCTTGTTGTATGAAATGTCGTACCAGGAGAGAGGTGTATAATTCAAAGAGAAGGGGATATTGAGTTTGAAAAAAATGAGGTAGTCAATAAGAATACTGATACTATTGCCTATACAGAATTTTTTGGTCTTATTTTAGCCTGAATTCATAAATATACCGATTAAGTGAGGAAGTGAGATGATGTCTAGTCAACAGAGCCCGCTTGATCTCGTGAAAATGTTTCAAAGTGTTACGGGAGCACTACAGCAAAAAAGGGATACGTTTAACCAGGCCGATGAGTACAACCATGACCACGGCGACAATATGGTCGAAACTTTTGAAGTCATCACACAGGCAATGCGGGAGAAACGAGGAGCAGATCCTGCCGACCAGCTGGCTTATGCAAGTGAAATCCTGCGCCAGCGCAAGAGTGGCTCCTCCAAATTATATGCCAATGGGCTTTCCCAGGCATCTAAAGATTTCAGAGGTAAGCAAATCGATTCCAATAACGCCATGAGTTTTATCCAGACATTAATGGGTGGCGGGCAGTCCGTGCAAGAGCAACAACCCCAGCAGAGCAGTGGTGTCGGAAGCTTACTGGGTGGCTTGCTCGGTGGTGGGCAGCAAAAGAACCAGCCTCAGGAATCCTCAGGTTTTGACATGGGTGACCTGCTACAGGCGGGCATGGCCCTTATGGGCACTAAATCACGCGGTGGCAGCAACCTTGAAGCGATTGTAAACGCTGTGGTTTCCAATAGTGCCATGGGCAATTCCGGATACCGCTCACAGTCTGGTTCATTGGTGGCCAGCACATTGATGCTGGCCGTTAAAGGCATGTTAAGCAAGTAATATACAGGAAACAATAGCTATTCACTTCCATATTAAGCCGTTTAATCTTGGTGCTAAAGTTCAATCGCGTTCAATCGTCAGTTCGATTCTCACCGCTGGTTGAATCTATTTCATCTCTTCTTACGAATATTTTGCTAACGTCCTTAATCAGAGGGAACCATCCATGATCCTGACCGATATCGCCGTGCCTCTTGACCTCAAAGTCCTAACCAAATAGGCTAGCTTGTGTATAATATAAATCAAGGGTTGAGTCAGAGCGATGATGCAGAGTGATAAACTACGTGGCAGTGTGTCTCGCTTTCTGTTGCTCAATGCGCTCTCACGTGTCCAAATAGCAAATCTGCTCACCAAGCTCGCCAGTCCTTCCGGTGCCAGTGTTTCCTACGTCACTGATATCTGGTTGCCTAAAGACTTGAGGCAGTCCAGAGAAGTAAGAATCGAATGCGAAAAGGGATTTCTTAAGGCGGGTGAAAGTGAGGCACTGAAAGCCTGGTGGTTAGTAAATCGTAGAGGTGCCAATACGCCTAACTGGGATATAGCCTCAGCCTGTATGATTAATGGTGCAAAAGGACTAATATTAGTTGAAGCTAAGGCACATGATAAAGGATTCTCTCCTAAAGGAAAACACAAGCCTGCTACACCTAATGGCCAGGAAAACCACAAGAGGATCGGCGGCGCTATTCAGCAAGCGAATGATGGATTGAATAAGGTCGTACCCGGATGGTCACTTTCGCGAGACACGCATTATCAGCTCTGCAACCGCTTCGCCTGGGCATGGAAACTTGCCAGCCTTGGCATACCCACAATATTGATTTACCTGGGCTTTTTAAATGCAACTGAGATGAGCCATCAGGGTCAGCCTTTCACTAATGCGGCAGACTGGGAGTGCTGCATTCGTAGCCATGCAAAAGGCATTGTGCCTGAATATGCCTGGGAGAGAAAATTGGATATCGGCGGTACTCCACTCTGGTTTCTTGTGCGTACACTGGAGCTGTCTTTTGATCTGCCATAGATTAAAAATTTAGCTGGGAAAAGAGCCAACACCTGTTGCCTTCACAAGTGTTGGCTCCCGCCTTTTTAAGTCTCGAAGGTGAGGGTAAGGGCATCGGCAAGCTCGATCTTATCGCCCTCCTTCAATAAGAACCTGCCTTTGCCGTTGATTCGTTTACCGTTGATTTTGGTGCCGTTGGTACTTTTGCTGTCCTCGATGTAGTACTTGCCGTCCTCGCA
>CP070642.1:1017225-1023337 GCA_020354105.1 Chloroflexota bacterium
ATACCTCCTTATGATGTAGCTTTCGTTATTCGGCAGTAAAATAACACGATGTTCATCGTTTGTCAATGGAGCTCCTGCCACCTTGCCGTTTCCCACGAATTTCACAGTTCATAGTCCAGACAACTAGCCAAAGCCGTCTGGACTATGAAAAAGGCACTTAGAACTTGGTACCTTTACCGGAATCATTCAACAGCGAAACCAAGCTACCCAATTAATCTACAAATCCAGCTTACGGTGTACAGGTAAAGGTTAAATTCGCCTGATTCGATAGCATCGGCAGCGGCGTCAGGATTCTGACGCGCTCCCAGTATGTGGCATTATTCCCTACCCAGACCATCCAAGTATCTTGAACCGTCTTTGTACCTGCCGCACTGAAGTTAAGCGTTTCCACCTGACCGATTGCGCCATCATGACGTTCCCACTGATAAGTCACCGTGCAGGGCCCATCAACAGTGATATCGGCAGTCCAAACTAACGTCTTGGGACACGGACCCGTATAAGGGGTGGCATGGACAACGACATTGGTGACCTTAGGAGGCCCTGACCAACCACCACCACCGGGCGGAGCTGGCGGAGGTATAGGCATCGGTGTGCCGACAACAGCCACCACCACCGTAACTGTTTTGGTCGCTGTACCACCACAGCCGGTAGCAGTCAGGGTATAAGTAGTCGTGCTCGTGGGCGAAACTTGCCGTGAACCCGGTGAGCCCACCTCACCGAAATTCCCCGGCGTCAGCATCACAGAACCCACCAGCTCACCGGTTGCACCGTTGGTTATGGGTCCCCATTCCAGACTTGTCGATTGCCCGGATGTAATAAAACCGGGATTGGCTTCAAAATGCGTGAACATCGGTGCACCGGGACATCCAGGTGCCGGTGGTTGGCCTGGAGTTTGCGGTTGAGAAGGCTGCTGACCTGTTCCACCTACATTGACTACAACCTCTCGATGGAGCATTGCCTCACCGATATCTACAGATAGCGTATAAACAGCAGTTTCGGGTGGGCATACCTGCCGATGCCCAAAAGGGTCAACCGGTTGCCCATCCAACTCCACCCCAAAGAAGTCCCCACCCTCGACACGCCATTCCAGGTTGACACACTCACCCGGCTGAATACCGGTCCTGTCCGCATTGAAAAAGACTTGTGGTTCACCCGGTGAGAATGGTTCCATAGGCGAAGATTCCCCTGGGGGTGCACTGTAGTTATAACAACTACCCATCAGGATGAGAACACTTATTAATACCGTCATCAATAGCCAATGTCTTTGCATCATCTCCTCCTTGCTATCTATTTTCAGTTAAATAGTAACTACAAGCTTCGTTAAACATCATCTAATAATATCCAATCGTATGGAAATATCGCAATAGGAATATAGTCCCGAATTTGCCATCTTCACGTGGCACTTTGGTAACGAGTAATTAGTATGGCTCTACAAAGGAAGCACAAACGACATGGCGTGTTACAGGCATAAAAAAGGACAGTCTCGCTAACTTCGAGCCTACCCCCTGGCTTCGTTCTATCTATTCCTTTAATTTACCCATTCTACGTCTTGTTGTATTTAAGATGTTTGTGGAATAAATCTTCCAAAAATTCTGACATCTCGGCTCTTATCGATGTTGCGTCTCTGTCTTTGTCAGGTGCATATCTCCACCGGCACTGCTCTGCATTCTGGGACGCTGCTGCTTGATTATAGGCAGGATAATGGGGTACCCACTGCTGATAAGAACATTGATAATCATACGACGGAGGCGGCACCTGTGGTACTACAGAGATCAGATCAAGCCCGCAAGCGCCACAAAACCGGTCATTAGATAATGCCCGTGCTCCGCAGCGGGGACAAAAATTTATCTGCCACATCGCCTTCAACTCTCTTGCTAAGAGAATATCGTTTTATAATAACCCCTACGCTAAAAACTGCACTCTACCTGCAGATCAGTCAGCACCGATAGGTACCAGACCGATTACAGCGGCTTTAACTACAGCTTCGGTGCGGTTTAATGAATTCAGCTTCTTCAATATTTTAGTCATGTGATTCTTAGCCGCCGGTTCGCTGATTTGTAATTCGGCCGCAATCTGTTTGTTCGAATAACCGATTGAAATAAGACGCAATATCTCTTTTTCTTCAAGCGTCAACCTATTCACATCTAACATTTGTCGTTCAACCTCTCTTATGGCATTTCTAATATAATAAACGCTAAAATCGGTCAAAGGTTTATATTATGGTAAGTCGAAGAACCTAAATCGAATTCCAGGTTTGAATTAGCAGACCTGTACCAATACAATATGCCAGAAAAATGACAGAAATTTTCGAAGGCAAAAACCCGGTAATCGAGTTGCTGAAGACCAGCCACCCCATAAATAAAATACTTCTGGCTAGCAATATCAAGCCGGATGATGCCGTCACTGAAATAACTCGCCTGGCCGGCGCTAAAGGCATACCCATTGAACGTGTATCAAGGCATATAATAGACAAGCAGAGCATAACAAGCACCAATCAAGGGATTATTGCCTACGCCGCAGCCAAAGAATATGTCACCCTGGAAGATTTACTGACTCTCTCAGCAGAAAAGAATGAGCCACCACTCTATGTGGTTCTTGATGGCATCGAAGACCCACGTAATCTGGGCTCAATACTGAGGACCGCCTACGCCAGTGGGGTTCACGGAGTAATTATCAGAGAAAGAAGGGCTGTTGGCCTCACCGCCACTGCAGCCAAGGCATCGGCTGGCGCTATATGGTATATGCCCGTAGCCAGCGTATCCAGCATACCCCAGACGATTGAAACACTCAAGAAAAACAACCTCTGGGTCATCGGCATAGACCGGAGCGGCAAATCCGAATATACTCAGATGGACTTCAGGACGTCAACAGCGATTGTAATCGGCAGCGAAGGTAAGGGATTGTCCGAGCTGGTTAGAAAGAGATGCGATTTTATGGCACATATCCCGATGCGAGGGGAAATCACCTCGCTCAACGCTTCCGTCGCCGCTGCCCTGGTTATGTACGAGGCATTTAAACAAAGGAGCCGCTAGCCTACGACTAGGCTAGATAAATTGAAATCGTCATAGAACAATGACAACTCAGATAGATAGGCAATATTATATCGACTGGCTCCGGGTAGGAGCCATGTTTCTACTCATCTTTTATCATACTGGCCGCTTATTTGACGAGCCCTGGCATATCAATAACGCCGTTCTAAATCCGGCTATAAATGTCCTTAACCGCTTCCTGGATATCTGGCACATGCCGTTATTCTTCATTCTGGCAGGAGCCTCAGTGTGGTTTGCCCTGGGTCGCCGTTCTCCTGGCGAATTTGTAAAAGAGAGAACTTTACGTCTTTTTGTTCCCCTAATCTTCGGCATGTTAGCTATAGTCCCCCCACAAGTCTATTTCGAGCGAGTTTTCGATGGCGACTTCACCGGTTCATTCCTAGCCTGGTATCCTAACACCTTTCATGGAATATATAGCAATGATAATCCGGCCAGCGGCAATTTAAGCTTTCACCACCTGTGGTTCCTGGCTTATCTCTTCGTCTTCTCTTTGCTTCTGCTGCCACTATTCTGGTATTTTAAAAAAGAGAGCAGAAAATCCCTTATTTCACGAGTCGCCGGGTTTCTAGCCAGACCGGGAGCGATATTCCTGCCGACTATTCCGTTGATAATTGTCAATATAACGCTCAGACCTACATACGGCTGGGGAAATCATACTCTGATAAGCGATTGGGCTAATTTCTTATTTTATATTACTGTCTTTTTCTACGGTTTCTGGCTCGTCTCAGATGGCAAGATGCTTCAGGTCGTCAGGCAAAACCGTTACCATGCCTTAATTGTCGCTAACATTCTTTCACTGTCGATATACTTGAGCGGCGTCGGTATAATCCCACTGCCCGGTGCAGTCTGGCTGGCTTTTAACGCCATCGCCTGCTGGTGCTGGCTTGTAGCTATCATCGGCATCGGAAGCCTATTTTTCAATTTCACCAACCGCATCCTCAAATATGCCAGTGACGCGGTCTTACCGGTCTACATTCTCCATCAGACACTTATCGTTACCATCGGGTTCTACGTAATCCAGTGGAATACAGGCGTGGCCTTAAAATATTTCTTCATTGCCATTGCTACACTGGCCAGCTCTCTGGCAATTTATGAGGTAGTACGGACAAACAACATTACACGGTTCCTTTTTGGACTTAGGCTAAGGAAGAAATCAAAGGCAACACTGGTAATGTACGAGGCATTTAGACAAAGAAGTCAGTAACCACGACCTAATGTCGGCTGAGAACTCATTTCATGAGATTGAGTTTCTCAGCGATCTCCTCGGCGGCTTTTTCCTGTCCTCTGGGCACAGGCACGCGGACAGTATGTTCCACACGGCCATCCCTGTAGGGGTCCGAATAGTTGATTACCAGCAGCTGCTGAGATTCATTGTCAGCCAAAACAACTCCATCAAGTCTGCGGCCGGTGCCGCGCCACGTTTTTAAACGGCGGTTCAAGTACACGGCATCACGCGTAATATAGGCTTCACCCAGATATTTTCTGTTCCGGCGATGATTGTTCCAGGTGGAAAACCACATGACTAGAGGGACCGGGGTGAACATACAGAACAATATGACAAACAACGATCCCACAGATTCATGCTTGAAAACGACGAACAGGATACCACAAATCAGGGCAGCGGCGGAAAACGAATAGTACCAGACCCTGTTTGCTTTATTCGCCACCCGGTAATCTGTTTCCGTGTACCGGTCCCATTCTTCCCGGCTGTACGTCCAGTGAGCCAGCAGGTTATCACCTTTCAGAATCCGGTTGAGCAGTCTTGCCTGCAGGACGTAGTAAATGGTGACGGTAGTGCCTGCAATGGGTATGATTATGATGAGGAGTGGAATAACAATATAGCTGCCTATACCGAAGATGTAGGGCGTGAAGATGACAAATATGGCCGTGACGATTCCCCAGATTATGGCTTTACGGCGATTTGGGTTGTCTTTCATTTTTGTTATTCCCGGTCAAGTATAATTTATATGTGGTATCATATATGGTAAGTATACCTAAATTAATAATCAATACCAATATGCGCCTACACATGACTTTCCTGTACAGCTTTATTATGATCACACTCAGCCTGCTGCTGATTGGCTGTAATCAAGCTGGACCCAAAAGCCAGACCGTCGTCCAGCCCGAGCTTCCCGGAGTGCGCCCCATACCTGAAAATGCTCAGATTCTCTTTTTGTCCAACCAGGATACCGGCTCCAGCCGTATGGAGATTTACTCAATGAATTCGCAGGGTGGCGACATCACTCGTATTACCATCTCGGACAAACAACATTACATTTTTGGCATCGATTCAAGCCGACGTTATATCTTAGCCACCCGCCACAGTGAAAATAATAAACAGCTCTGGCTGCTTGATTCAAAGACAGGTCAGGAAACTCCTATGACCAGGGTTGAAGATACCGCAGAAGGCCGTAGTTTCTCACCTCACGGAGAATGGATAGTCTTCTGGATGATTCCGGCGGGAGAACAATATTCCGACATCTACAAGGCAAGACGCGATGGGTCGGACCTGGTTAATCTTACCAATACCCCGCAAGCTCATGAGTTCGACCCCGCATGGTCAAACGGCGGAGACCAGATTGCCTTTACCTTCAACGATGGGCAGCCCAATCGCTTTATTCTCAAGGTAATGGATACCGATGGCACTAACATTAGAACGGTGTACGATCCTGTTGATGCGGTAAAAACGCCACTTTTCCCTGCCGGCGTCTATGACCCCTCATGGAGTCCCGATGATACGTATATACTGGTCGAGAAACCGGTTAAGTTCTCCGGCAATGGCGAAAACGGCGGAGCTGGAGTATGGCATATCCTCAAAGTCAGCTCTGATGGCGCAACCATTGAAGACCTGACTGAGACAGGGGAGCTAGCCACCAGCGCCCTGTACCTGCCTTCTTTCTCACCAGACGGTAAATGGATTGTCTTCAGCTCCAGACAGGGATCGGAGGACCCGTCGCAGGTATCGCTGGAAATCTTTAAGATGAGCGAGGATGGCTCCGATATAGAGTCGGTCACAGCTTCTCCACATTGGGAACAATTTCCGATCTGGATTAGATTAATAC
>CP070642.1:1023437-1028891 GCA_020354105.1 Chloroflexota bacterium
ATTGACCTGGTTCTGCCGTTAATCTCACAAAGGAACATCAGCCATATCATTGACAACAAAGTGGCTGGAATAAAAGAGAGTTCGCAGTCTTGAGAGGTTAGCATTTTCGGGGTCAATACATTGAGTAAGCGCTTATCTGCTTCCAGGGAAAGATAATACAACGCTGGCCCTCTGGTATCACCCTTGCGCCACCTGCTCAACAGATGCATGTTTGCCCTACCCACCAGTTGCACATAGCTTCCGTCAAGTCTTACCGTTATGCCATCGCGATGCCACAAGACAACATTTGTCAGCTCCTCATCATCTGCCCGAACCATATCCCATAAGCGCAGGCATGCAGCAATGTCTTCAATCTCTTCTCTCCACCAGAGCAGTGATTCTCCCATTTGAAACTGTTGCCCGGTATCCTGGTTCCTGAATACCAGGTCATGTACCGGCTGACGCTTCAATAATCCATATTTATTGGCGAATTTCAGTATATCCCTATCATCTTTTTCTAAAAGGCTGGCAAAATGGCAGTGCAGTGTATTTTGAGGAAACTTTGATTCCAGAACCGCAATATCCGTGCTTCCCTTCTTAATAAAACCATGCCTGCGATAGCGCATGGAATTGGGAACTATCCATAAAGGCTCGCCGCCAAGCTTCTTTAAACCAACATTGAATACGGTCTTCATCACTTCACTCTTGAAGCTGCCATCCATAGAGGTGAGCGGCTGATACTCATTAATTCTGGCAAGAATTTCGCTATTATCGATGCCCTTCACCGGAGTCTTACTAAAAGAATGCCCATCCTGGCATATGCTCAGCATAGAGCTATAAGCACCGATACCTATTTCCTTTAAGGCGGCTTTTTGTTCACTTTTCATTGTGTTACGGATATTTATTAATTTCCGTAACATCATTTTATAACACAGGCAAGAGCGAGTCAAGCTTTCAGTCAAGCAGTGTGCGCGATAGCATGAACTCTAGAAATATCCTATAATCTGAAGCTATATGAAGAAAAGCCAGCTCGACCGGGATTTGGCAAAACTAAAAGAAAGTTTAGGCTCGCTTCCCGAAGCTACGGTTAACCCTGGATTTGTGATTGTCAGTGGCTTGCCGGGAACGGGCAAAACATTCTTCTGTCGGAAGCTGGCTGAAAAGCAGTCTTACTGTATCATCGAGAGCGACGCACTGCGCAATGTCCTGTCCCCTTCTCCCGATTACAGTGCTGCTGAAAGCGCCCGCCTGTTCGCTGCATGCCACAGTCTTATAGAATCGCTTTTGAGTAAGGGGGTACCTGTTATCTTCGACGCCACCAATCTATCGGAGCACCACCGCGAGCATCTTTATCGAATCGGCGACAGAACTGGAGCAAAGCTGGTTCTGGTACGCGTCGAAGCACCAGCGGCAATAGCCTACCAGCGTCTTCAAGCACGGAAAAGCGGAGCTACCTCGGAGGATAAGTCCGATGCTGATTGGGAAGTTTACAGGCATATGAAACCAAGGGCAGAAAAAATACGACGTAACCACTTTGCAGTCGATACCTCACAAGACATTGCACCTGTAATCGACAAAATAATACGCACCATAAATCGCTGAAATCCTGCATTAAAAACAGGCATTCCTTTCTATCGCGATATGGGATAAAATAGATGATAACCAAGTTCGTGAAACCACAAAAAGTTCGGAGTTCAGCAGAGATTTGAACCTGAGGAGGCAAAGTTGGAAGTAAAGGTAATCACCGGCGATATTGTAAGCACTAAAGCTGATGCCATCGTGGTCAACCTTTTTGAAGGAGTGAAACGTCCCGGAGGGGCGACGGGAGCTGTCGACAAAGCTCTGGATGGAGCTATCACCAAGCTTATTGAGCAGGGCGAGATCAAGGGGAAACTGAATGAAATAAACATTATTCACAGCCTGGGCAAGACTCCAGCACGGATCGTGGCTGTTGCCGGATTGGGCAAACAAGCCGATTTTACGCTCGATAAAATCCGTGCTTTGACTGCAGAATTCTGCCGCTCTTTAAGAAAGCTTAACTGTCGACGAATAGCCACCATCGTCCACGGTGGCGGCGTTGGTGGAATCGACCCTGAGGCATCATCTCAAGCCATAACAGAGGGAAGCCTACTCGGATTATATAGATTCCGAAAGCACATAACTAAAGAGCCTGAAAACCATGATATAGCCGAAACCCTTATCGTGGAAAGAGATGCAGCCAAATTGAAGGTTCTGGAGCAGGGCTGTAAAAAGGGGCAGATAATCGCAGAAGCTACAAACCTGGCCCGCGATTTGATAAATGAGCCAGCCAACTACATGACACCAAGCGATATGGCAAAGACTGCAAAGGGATTGGCAAAAACCTATAGCCTTGGGTTAACCATTTTAGACCGTGAGCAGATGGAAAAGGAAGGCATGGGAGCACTTCTGGGAGTAGCTCAAGGAAGCCGCCAGCCACCAAAGCTGATAGTGCTAACTTATAAAGGTGATAAGAAATCATCTGACACCATAGGCTTTGTTGGCAAAGGTATAACCTTCGATTCTGGCGGAATATCCATTAAGCCATCGGAGAACATGGCAGAGATGAAAGGTGACATGGCAGGTGCAGCTACAGTCATGGCAGCATTAATTGCTATAGCCCAGCTAAAGTCGAAGGTCAATATTACCGCGGTTGTTGCAGCCACCGAAAACCTGCCCGGAGGCAATGCACTAAAGCCTGGCGACATCTTAAAAGCCATAAACGGCAAGACTATAGAGGTGGTGAACACAGATGCTGAAGGAAGACTTACACTAGCCGATGCCCTGGGCTACGCCATAAAACAAGGGGTTTCACAGTTGGTTGACCTGGCTACACTTACTGGTGCCTGTCACATAGCACTGGGAGACATTTGTAGCGGGATATTCGGCAATTCCCAGGAACTGATAGACAAGATTATTAAGTCTGGCGCTGAAGCTGGAGAGCGTCTCTGGCAATTGCCGATGTACGAAGAGTATAAGGAAAAGAATAAAAGCAACGTGGCTGATATCAAGAACAGCGGAGGCCGATGGGGTGGTGCCATAACCGCAGCACAATTTCTTTCTGAGTTTGTCGGCGACAAGCCCTGGGTACATATCGATATAGCAGGTACCGCCCAAACCGAGAAGGAAAACGGCTATACAGTGAAAGGAGCCACCGGCGTTGGCGTGCGAACACTGGTCAACTTCGCGCTGGCTCAAGCGAAATGAAATAGAAAAAGGAGGTACACCATGAAGGTGAAATGGCTTGGACATGCTTCTTTCCTCATCACTTCTGATAGTGGAACCAAGATTATTACCGACCCCTATCCCCAAGGCAGCGGGCTTAGCTATGAACCGGTTAAAGATGCTGTCGACATTATTACAATGAGCCATGACCACTTCGACCACAATAATGTCTCCGCGATACAAGGCAAACCTGAAATCATCACCGGGGACGGTACCAGAGATGTCAAAGGGATCCAATTTAAAGGCATCGCTACCCACCACGACGACTCACAAGGAAAAGAACGGGGAGAGAACACGATATTCTGCTTTTCTGTGGACGGGGTAAAAGTCTGCCATCTGGGCGACTTGGGACATAAGCTCAGCAAGGAACAAATCGATGAAATCGGCGACGTAGATATATTGTTAATCCCGATTGGTGGTGTCTTCACCATCGATGCCAAAATGGCAGGCATGGTAATAGATGACTTGAAGCCCAAGGTCGCCATACCCATGCACTGTAAGACATCCAAGTGCAACTGGCCACTAAACACAATTGAGGATTTTATAGCTGGTAAGGCTAATGCAAAGAATATGAGTTCCAGCGAGATAGAGTTTCAGGCGGGCAAGTTGCCGCAGACTACTGAAATTGTAGCATTGGAGCCAGCATTATAATTCGATAGCCCTAAAATAGCCGAGAATTCACTCAATCATAAGCTTTTCCCAGGCTATGCGTGCAGCTTCCATTTCGGCAGCTCTTTTACTTTTCCCTGAACCTGTCCCCAATACACTGTCTCCAAGCGCCACTTCAACGACAAAACCCTTATCATGGTCAGGACCTGAAGCTTCCACAAGGCTATAGATTGGAAGTTGCTTATATTTAGCTTGAGTAAATTCCTGTAACAAAGCTTTATAGTTCCGCCCTACTCCCTTAGCTCCAATTGCCTGAATCTGCCCATGCATCTTATGTAAAACAAAATCCCTGGCAGCATCTAATCCCTGGTCAAGAAATATAGCCCCCACCAGCGACTCAAAGGCATCGGCAAGATTAGTTTGTCTCTGACGTCCTCCACCACTCTCTTCTCCCCTGCCCAGATACAGGTAATCGCCAAGCTGAAGTTCAGCCGCAAGCCCAGCTAGAGTCTCCTGCCGAACTAATGATACGCGAATTTCAGTCAGTTCACCTTCACCAAAATGAGGGAACTCATGGTATAGTTCCTCAGCAACTATAAAGCCCAAAAGAGCATCGCCGAGGAACTCAAGGCGTTCGTTATCTGGAAGATGAAAATCCGGATTCTCATTTATATAGGAGGCATGCACAAATGCTTGCTCAAGTAGTGATGTATCTTGAAAGGTTACCCCGATAGATTGCTGCAAAACCTGCCAATCAACCAAAGTCGCTCACAATCCTTCTCAGCTGAGTATAGCAATGGTTGAAATCTGTGGCAAATAAATCCCCCCCTCAAACACGGTGAAATTGGGATATAAGCTGGCTAAATATTAGACAACTAGCAAAAAGTAAGGCGGGACGTAGCACAAAGCTTTACCGTCCCGCACATGGCTACACAGAATTAACTACAACTTCCACAAAGAAGTTGTGCCCACTAATCCAAGTAGACTGTAACCAGCATACTCAACGGATCAAAGGCTGCCGTCACCTTCGACACGAATTAACCAGTTGACTCCTTGGTATTTAGTCGGAATTTCGATAAATTGACCCATGTTAGATACGCCCGACCGGGTCATACCAAGTGCCACTGCTTCATCTATATATGGTTTAGACTTATCATGACCCAAGAATATAGCAGGACGAACTTCAGGTCCCCAAGGGTAAGATATTATCTCCTCGCCGAATTGGTCACTGTGTGTGACTATTTCCACATAGAAGTCACCATTGACACTGACGTCTGGGACATCAACACTTTGCCAGAAGCCTGCTGTCTCATCCCAAAAATCCTGCCATGGAACATCTAGAGTCCACACTTGTCTGTTTCCACCACTGTCCCAGATGCGGAATGAGACAAGTCTTTCCCAATCGCTCGGGTCAGCTACAACCGTATTTGTATATAACTTGATTTTCTGTACCTTGAAAGGCGTTGTCGGCGGGGAGAAATGAACCATGTGCCCATAATCACCAGATACACTTAAAAGCTCCCCATGGGCAGTTCCGTCATCATACTGGATTGTATAAGGCCATCCGTAAACGGTCAGTACCGCGGCAGATTTCTCAATTTCCAACTTGTAGATGCCTGCCGC
>CP070642.1:1028991-1031969 GCA_020354105.1 Chloroflexota bacterium
GTCGCCCACATAGGGACGTAGGGGAATGTAGTTCCAAAAGTTCCGTTGATGGTAGGGGAAACAAAAATTCCTTCACAAGGTAAATCAGATATATTATCCTCAGATAAGGTTGCGATTGTGCTCGATAGTTCGTTATACTCTAGGACTAAAAAAGTTCTGTCTTAGTTATGATTTTGGTAGGCTAGGGTACCTTGAGGTGAACCTTAGGACTGGCACTTGTTACATAGCCTCAGTTGATACCAGAACAATTTTGTTACAATCACCTGACAGCGTAAGGAAATAGAGGTGTTGCTATGGGAAATCTGAAGTATGCTGTTCATGCGTATGCCTGGACGGCGAGCTGGAGTAACAAAACTCTAGACTTAATCGATCGGGCCAAGGGGTTAAAGTTTGATGTTATTGAAATCCCCCTGATGGAGATTGAACTGGTTGATCCTAAGAAGATAAAGGAAAGGCTTGAGCAGGTTGGGATTGGCGTATGTACTTCCACCGTATGCTCTGAGGCATATGATATTACTAGTGATGATGAAGCTGCCGTGAAGGGGGGGCTGGGCTATCTCAAAAGTTGTGTACGCGCAACTGCTGAAATGGGTGCCACTTGCTTTACCGGTGTAACTTATTCAGCAATTGGGAGAAGAATTGATAGTATGCCCGATGAGCGCTATTGGGGAAGAGCAGCAGAAGCACTTAAACAGGTTGCCAAACTTGCCGCAGATTTGGGAGTAACTGTAGGGATTGAGCCGGTTAACCGATACGAGACTTTTCTCGTCAATACCTGCGATCAAGCCCTCAAACTTCGAGAGATGATCGATGAGCCAAACATAGGCATTCATCTCGATGCCTATCATATGAACATAGAAGAAAATGACTTCTATGAGCCCACTAGAAAAGCGGCCGCCTTTCTCTGTCACTACCATTTAAGTGAAAGCCACCGAGGAACGCCAGGAACCGGAACGGTGAATTGGGATGATATTTTCCGGGCTTTGGGTGAAGCTAAATATTCCGGTTTGGTAGGTCTGGAATCCTTTTCAGAAGTGTCGGATGCCATGAGAGCTGCCACATGTATCTGGAGACAGCTTGCACCCTCAAGTGACGTTTTGCTGACCGAGGGCTTGAAATATCTCACGGCATTGGAAAAGAAGTATTATGAATAGCCGTTCCTTACTGGGCTCGAACCCTGAATGGTTTTCGAATCTCAAATGTCAATGTGATCTAGCAGTTGCAGTCCGCACAACCGCAAAGAGTTCTCCGCGTTCCATCCTACCCAGCAACCCGGTGGGCTAAGGCAATGGCTCCCAAGATGCCGGCCCTTCTGCCCAAGCCCGGCGGCACGATGTAATCATCGATCTTTTGGAGGATTTCCGGCGCCTGTACATAGCTGTTGAGCAGTTCCCTCACCTTCCTCCGTACCAATGGCAAGAGTTTGAGTTGTTCCATCACGCCTCCGCCTATCACAATGCGCCGGGGCGAAAGGGTACAGATGATATTGGCGATGGCCAAAGCGAGGTAATGAGCCTCCAAGTTCCAGGCAGCGTGATCGGAAGGCAAGGTCTCCGGTGGCTGACCCCAGCGCTTTTCCAGCGCCGGCCCGGACGCCAATCCCTCGAGGCAGTCGCCATGAAAAGGACAATGGCCGGGGTAAGGATCGGCCTGCCAGTCATGGGGGACGCGAATGTGACCCATTTCAGGATGGATGAGACCGTGCATGAGCTCGCCGTTAATCATCCCTCCGCCACCTATCCCTGTACCAATGGTCAGGTAGATGAAGCTATCTACTCCCCGGGCCGCACCCCACCGATGTTCACCCAGGGCGGCCGCATTCACGTCAGTGTCCAGACTTACCGGCACGGCGAGAGCCCCTTTAACCGTTCCGGCAAAGTCGCTTTGGGCCCAACCTGGCTTCGGCGTGGAGGTAATATAGCCAAAAGTGGGCGAGGTCGGGTCAGGGTCTACCGGTCCAAAAGATGCGATGCCGATAGCCGCCAGGATCTGCCGTCGCTGCTCCTGCTGGAAAAACGCAATCGCCCGGTTGATGGTCTCAACAGGGGTTGTAGTACGGAAACGCACCTCTGCCCGCAGATCGTCCGGGCCGGAGCCGACTGCACAAACGAATTTCGTACCACCCGCTTCTATGCCTCCATATAAAACGTCCATCGCAATCTTCGTTTCCCGATTTGTCGCCTATTGCGCAACCAGGAGGGGAGTCTCATTGAAATCACCGTGCCGGGGGTTCCGAGACGTGATTGTCGCGGAGTGTGTTCCATTTTAACAACCCGAATTTAAAAATCAACAAATATCTGATTTGGTCTATATGGCAGCGTATTCCTTCGGGGAAGCTAACTGTGCGATCGTATGAGATATGATGGAAACGAGAATCTTTGAGCCCTGTAGGCACCTACGCAGTTTCGAGATTTGTTTGATGGATTTGGTTGACAACAAATTGCTATCCCGCTATCTATACCGCATAAGCAGACCTCTTCGCATAGCATACCCTAGTGCTTGGTATCACGTAACCTGCCCCGAGAATAAAAAGAGGAAAATTTTCAGTAATGACCACCATGCGTATGGCGTGACGATTCAGGATCAACACTAGCGCTTGCCAATTGGGGCGAAACTCGTGGTGGGATTTTTCTCTCCGCTCGTAGGAGATAGGGATGAAAAACTATATCCTCGCACATGACCTGGGTACGACTGGTAACAAAGCGACACTTTACGATCGAGAGGGGTGCCTGGTGAGCAGCGCCTTTTACGGTTACGACACCGAGTATGCACATACCAGGTGGGCTGAACAGGACCCTGAAGACTGGTGGCGAGCCGTATGTGCTTCGACACGTAAACTCCTGCAACAGACCAGGGTTCGTGCCGACGAGGTAGCCTGCATTGTCTTCAGCGGCCAAATGATGGGCTGCGTCCCTCTGGATATGAACGCCAGGGCACTACGCAAAGCCATCATTTGGGCTGACCAGCGTTCGGTGGAA
>CP070642.1:1032069-1034960 GCA_020354105.1 Chloroflexota bacterium
CGCGCTATCCGTTGCGTTCTTGCCTACTGTATTTCTGAACTGTTGCATAGGCTGAATAGCGTGTTTGTGAAGCGAATCCTTCCAGCTATTCATCTGTGTTGTGGTCCAGTCTCCGTATATCCGCTTGATCGTTATCAGGCCGGCTTTACTGACTTCAGCTAGGATTTGGGGAATAAGGGACGCCTGAGCATTGTCGCCATCAATCAGGACTGCGAACTTTTCTTTCTCAGATTGCTCACTCACATTACACCTCTCTGCATATCATCTGATGCCCAACAATTAATTATACAGCATAAGTTTCTGTATAACACTTCAGGTTAGGCAATAAACTTAGTATGTGCCGCTTACAAACCCGCAATAATGCGCCATAATAACGATATAAGCTTGAAGCGAAGGAGGTAAAGATGATGAAAGAAGGAAAACAGGCGGTCAGGAGTCCGCGAGTTCGAGTTCAAAAAGGTAGATGGCATTGAAACGGACGATTTGGCTCCCCGAGCTGGATTCGAACCAACAACCTAGCGGTTAACAGCCGCCCGCTCTACCGTTGAGCTATCGGGGAGTAAGTTGTCTTACCACTCATTATTATCAACTTTTCTTTGATTGTAAGTCAAGCTCATTTATTCCTGATTGCTGAAAGACCACATGGCGAGAAGAATTACAATGACTCCGAATATTGCCAGTATCGCAACTTCATTCCAGACGGTTAGAGTTTGACCAAACAGGTTAATATTGTAGCTATAAGACAAGTTGGGATCAGTTCCGAGTATTATTTGTCGAATGGGCGCAATACCGTAAGTAGCCGGATTGAATTTCACCATGATATTCATCCATGCCGGTAATCCCTGCAAAGGAAAGAAAGCTCCGGACAAGAATACCATGGGAAACATCAACATTTGCATTGTTGCCTGAAATGCCTCCATAGACCTGATCCTGGTGGCGAGCAAGACGCCCAAAGAGCCCAAAGAGACGGCCAGGAGAAACATTAATGGTAACAGTACCAGTAATGTCGACGCAGTAAAGGATACACCAATCAAGGGTGCGAATAACAGGATAAGCAGACCCTGGAGCAGCGCCACTGTTGCCGAACCCAATGTCTTCCCAACAGCTACGGAGGCACGGCTGATTGGCGCTACCAGTACTTCTTTAAGGAAGCCGAACTCTCTATCCCAGACTACGGAGACGCCAGCCATGAATGAACTCATTAGCACAGTCATGCCAATGATTCCCGGGAAAATGAACTGAGTAAAGTCAATGCCGGGACCAAGGACGCCCATGCGAGCACTCAAGCCGCTACCGAATACAAATAGAAACAAAAGGGGAAAGGTTATAGAACTAATCATACGCATCTTGTCGTGCCAGAAGCGAAGTATATCTCGGTACCAGATGGTATACACTCCACGTAAATGATTCATCACTACCTCCTAGCGCCGCATACGGCGACCATGCTGCCGAACCATTGTTTTGAATTGATCGTTGACTTCCTCTTCTCTTATCTCACGCCCGGTAAGCTTGAGAAAAACATCATCCAGACTCGGCCGGCGCAGGCTAACATTTAGTATCTTGGTGCTAAACTCCTTGAGGAAGATGGGGAGAAATTCCTCTCCATTGTTTACCTCAAAGCAAAGCCCGTCTCCATCGTGTCTAGCTTCAATCTGGTAGCGAACTTTAATCTCTTCAGCCGCGCGTGCATTATCATCAGTTTTCAGCGAAATGACATCCTTGCTCACCACTTTTTTAAGCTTTCCCGGAGTATCTATGGCAATGAGCTTACCATAGTCAATAATCGCAATACGGTCGGCTTTTTCTGCCTCATCCATATAGTGGGTAGTCAGGAAAATGGTCGTCCCTTCACGCTGCCGCAGCTCAAGAACGTATTCCCATATACGGTTGCGTGTTTGGGGGTCGAGTCCCAGTGTGGGCTCGTCAAGAAATAGTACCTTGGGGTGGTGTAATAGCCCTCTGGCTAACTCCAAGCGCCGTTTCATACCTCCAGAATAAGTCTGCACTTTGTTATGGCGCTTATCCCATAGTTCCACCATCTTGAGCAACTGCTCAATCCGCTGTTCACGGACTGAGGCTGGAACGCTGTATACCAAGGCGTGAAAGCGAAGGTTTTGTAATCCGCTGAGCCGTTCATCCAGGCTGGGGTCCTGAAAAACTAGGCCAATTAATTGGCGCACTTGACTCTGCTGGCGCACTACATCCAAGCCGTCTATAAGGGCTCTGCCTGAAGACGGTTTAGTCAGGGTACATAGAATGTTGATGGTAGTTGTTTTCCCCGCTCCATTTGGTCCCAAAAAGCCGAATAATTCACCTTGTTCTACACAGAAGCTAATATTGTCCACTGCGACCAGTTCGCTGAATCGTTTAACTAGGTTTTCTACTTTAATGATGTAATCTTTCATGTCTCTCCTGAAGGGTAACTTTGACATTGGTTGGACACTAAAAACTGATATGTTAGCTGGACTGAACCACTACATGAGTACCGACTATCCCATACTATTCTAGCACTTTAAGCTCATCGTTGTTTAGGTGCCTAAAATCCTGTAATATGAGGTAAATGGATTGAAAGTTAAACGGCGAAAAGATGAGAGTGAGATATCGTAGCTATCAGAGTTTTAGTCTGAATTCCCTACTGGTATTGATAATAGCGAATTTCCTGCTGTTTATCGCTACTATGATAGTGCCCAAACTCGTCCTTATTCTTGGATTACAGCCAGCGGGATTCTTATCTCGGCCGTGGACGATTTTAACCAGTATGTTTCTCCATGCTGGCTTTTGGCATATCTTCGCCAACATGCTGACACTTTATTTCTTTGGGAGCTACTTATCTAGATTGGTTGGAAGTAGCAAGTCTCTAATCGTTTACTTTGGCGGGGGTATACTGGGTA
>CP070642.1:1035060-1038069 GCA_020354105.1 Chloroflexota bacterium
GACAATAGAAGTGGAACGACTGAGCGCGGCTGAAGGCAGCAGTCTGGAGTTGGACAAGGTCCTGTGCATCGCCGATGGCGACAACGTCACACTGGGCGCACCAACTGTCGAAGGGGCCAAGGTAATTGCCACCTCTCACGGAGAAACAAAAGGCGACAAGGTCGTCGTCTTCAGGTATAAACCGAAAGTCCGCTACAGTATTAAAACAGGCCACCGCCAGCTTCATACCAGACTGGTTATAAACAAGATAGTCGGGCCGGGGATGACTGCAGAAAAGCCAGTGAAGAAACCCCGCCGTGGCAAAAAAGGAGTCACCAAGGATGGCACATAAAAAAGGAGGCGGCTCCAGCCGCAACGGGCGTGACAGCCAGCCCAAAAGACTCGGTGTGAAACGGTTCGCCGGGCAGATAGTGAACGCCGGGACCATTCTGGTAAGACAGAGGGGTACGCATATATTCCCCGGCAATAACGTTGGTCTGGGTCGGGACCACACCCTTTTTGCGCTCATTGATGGTACGGTCAAATATGAACCGGCTGGAAATAACAGAAGAAAGGTCAGCGTTTACGCCAGCTAACTGCCATGAAAGGTAAGATTCACCCCAAATACTTCAATGATGCCAAAGTTACCTGCTCTTGCGGAAACATATTCACAACAGGCTCTACCCGAAAGGAGCTTAAGGTCGAGGTATGCAGCCAGTGCCACCCTTTTTTTACCGGGGAAAGGCGCGTACTTGATGCCACCGGCAGAGTGGAGCGTTTCAAGAAGCGCTACAAGGTGAAAGATTAAAGCAGTATGCTGATGAAAAAGCGAGGAGCGGGATATCAGCACCGCTCCTTTTTCTTTATCAGGAAATTTTGATGAAATCGAAGTTCCATTACGGAGGCCAGGCGGTCATTGAGGGCGTGATGATACGTGGGCGGAAGTCGGCAGTTACCGCTGTGAGGCGTCCGAATAGGGAGATAACCACCCACAGCCGGCCTCTTTCACCAGTCTATACCGGACGGATGCGAAAGGCCCCACTGCTCAGAGGAATCATCGTTCTCATTGAAGCGATGGTGCTGGGCATCAGCAGCCTTCTTTATTCGGCGAACGTATCGCTGGAAGAGGAGGAAGAAGAAATCACCGGGAAAGCAGTATGGCTTATGATTACAGTCGCTGTTCTGCTGGCCGTTATCCTTTTTCTTGTCATTCCGCTTTTCCTCACCCGGCTTATTAACCCGTATATAAATTCTTCACTGGTCTTTCACCTGATAGAAGGAGCCATAAGGTTGCTCATCTTCATTGCCTACCTCAAACTGGTTGGCCTGTTGCCCGATATCAAACGGATATTTACCTATCACGGTGCCGAGCATAAGGCAGTTAACGCCTATGAACACGGAGTCCCGCTGGAAGTTGAGGCGGTAAAAATACATGACAAGGCACACGTGCGCTGCGGCACCAGCTTCCTCTTTGTGGTGCTGGTAATTGCCATTGTGGTCTTTGCGCTGGTCGGCCGACCATCACTGTGGCTGATGATTCTTTCCCGCATTCTGCTCATTCCTGTTATTGCCGCCCTCGGTTACGAGTTCATCCAGTTTGGCGCCAACCATGCCGGAAATCCTCTGGTCAGGGCAATGATAATCCCTGGACTCTGGCTACAGGGAATGACCGCCGAAGAACCGGAAGATGACCAGATAGATGTGGCGCTGGTTGCTTTAAAAACAGCGCTGGAGATAGACCAGTCTGAAGAAACGCCTCAACTCTCGTCCTGAGTTTGTATCATTACGCAACACTAAAGGTATGCCGTTTACTACAACCGGAGCCATCAACACTATATCTAAATCGTTCCTTTTTATGTACGTTTTGACTAATCGATAAGTAGTACAATTACTAGAAGCAAGTCAAACTCACTCAATAAGCAGCGAGGTGGATAGGTGGATAAGTTGATAATTTTAGATAAACTAGTTAGCTCCAATGGAAACACTATTACTATGTTTACCGGAAAGGGAGGTGTCGGCAAAACGACATGTGCTGCAGCTACGGCACACCATTATGCTTCCTTGGAGAAAGAAACCATAGCTATCTCAACCGATGCCACTCCATCCCTTTCACATTTATTTGAACTAACTCGAAAGGAAAAACCTGCAAAAGTGAAAGATTTTTTATCTATCCATGAACTCGGCATGAATGAAGTGATGGAGATGTGGGACAAGAAATTCGGTGCCGAGGTCTACGCAGTTTTTTCATCTCTCGTATCTATTGACTATTCAAAGTTCCTTGAGTTTATGACCTCTGTATTGCCAGGCCTGAGTGATGAATTTATGCTTGACTATATCAAGGAATTAAACGAAAAAGGCGAGTATGAGAATATTATCTGGGATACTGCACCTCTCGGTCAGACGCTCAGTTTACTTGAAACCCCTGCCCTACTGAGAAAGCATTTAAGAATGGCTCCGCGGATCTACTCAAAGCTGAGGCTTGGACATAAAAGCAAGAAACCAATAATGGATATCCTGATGCATTGGGAGGAAGCATCCGCCGAAATCATGGATTTCATTAGAGAGAGAGTGAGATTTAACATAGTTACCATCCCGGAAGCCCTGGCTGTTGAGCAACTTGCTGACACTTTTCACAAGCTATACGAATACGGGTTTACCCTTCAGCAGTTAATAATAAATAATGTGGTTAAAAGAAAAGACTCGGATTTCTTAATGGCCAAAGTTGAGCAGCAGAAGAGTTACATTGAGACTATTCATGATAGCTACTCAAACATTAAAATAGTAGAATTGCCGATGTTTCCTTATGAGTTGAAAGGTTTGGAACGGCTCAAAGAGATTGAAAATATACTATTTAAAAACACCCGGTAATACTCCAAAGTATAACAACTATAAGGAGTTTATTGACACAGCATTCAGCATATCAAAAAAGGAACCTTTAATGCGGTGGCTACTACTTAACTACTGAGGCTTGATGACAGCACCGTCCTCGGTCAATTGCTGGAAGAAACAGGTCCGGCTGCCGGTGTGGCA
>CP070642.1:1038169-1049373 GCA_020354105.1 Chloroflexota bacterium
AATTACCGTGAGCCCTGTTTGTGGTCTGACCTCGAGCCGGACGAGCTTTACCCTAAAGCTCCGCCTGACTGTATACGTGATGGTCTGCCCGTTGATAAGCGTCTCACGTTGCTCTAGCAGCGCTGGTTTATGCCCGATTCTTCTTGCCATGGTATAGCTTAAAGGTTTGGCTGTTACCTGTCTAAGACACGTATAGCGGTGCGGGTCACAGTTCTGGAGCGCCTCACGCAAGCTCGTTGTATACGCCAACCTCGGGTCGACCATCCAGTAGAGAAGCAATAGCCTTGGAAAACTCCTTGAAATGCTCCGTTGAGCCATGAAGCTTTAAAGCGTCCATGCTCTCGTATTTCTCGTAGACAAGGAAGTCATTCGGGGAATTCACGCTGCGGTGAATGACATAACTTATCGTGCCTGGGTCCTTAAGGACCTTGGGTGCCAGCTTCCGAAATTCCTGCTCGAGTTCGTCTCCTTTGCCTTCTACTGCCTTCAGTTTCGCAGCTACAACTATCATGCTAATTTACCTCCTTGAATTAAACAAAAAGAATTATAAAGGCATAATAATTATTTGATATGCCAATTCTCAGCCGCCGGCTATAAGAGGCAGAAATGAGATAGTGTCCTTGTCCCTTAGAATCCTGTCCAGAGGGGCTGCCTCGTGATTGACTGTTATAAGCACCATCCCATCTTCCAAAGGTAGGGTGGGGTACTTCTGCCTTACGTATTGAAGGGCATCGTTTACCATTGTATCCCCTGTTATGGGCATGTCTATGCCGTCTTTATTGGTTACAATTCGCTGCATTCCGAGAAATTTAATTGATACTACCATCTTTCTGACTCACACACCTAATTGGTTGAGTAGCTGCTTTGCCTGCTCGTCCATGAGACCGAATTTTTCCACTGTCTCACGCTTCGGTATACCTTGGGAGGTGAAACCTTTCTTTTCGTACACAATATCGCATAAATGCTGATAAGTCTCAATCCTTTTCTCCATGAGCAGCTTATGTCTTTCCTGTGGAGTTTCGGGAGCTTTGTTATCACCGAGCTGTTGCTGCAACCACTCATCATAATACTCAGCCCGGGCTTCGTATTCGTTGAAATAGGCGGGTCCCATTGCTCTCCACGGTATCTGGTCGCTTACTCTGGTTCCTTTTCCATGCCGCAGATTTATCAGTTTTTGAAGTATATATAGCCTTTCCGAGTCATCCAGAACCTCCTGAAGTGTTTTATTGCTCCCCGTGGTGGCATTGAGATAATCAACGTAATAGGCTAGTGTAGGGAGGTTCTTTGATGGTTCAGCGGTGCTGGCTGCCTCCGGATTTCTTACGTCTATCCACGGCAGTTTGCAAAGCCCGGTGGCGTTAAACCAGGTGCGGATAAGGGGAAACCACTTGAGCGCGTTCGCCTTTTGCTCCAAGGTTGGTATTTCCTTGTGGACCTGGTCGATGAAAATCAGCCACGCCTCGTCATGTTGAGGTCCTTTGAGAGCAAAGCCATATCCACCCTGCTGGGCGAGCGACTCTTTCGTAATATACATGGAGAACTCAAGTCCTTTGACCTCCATGCCGAACTTGTTTAGCTCAGACATGGCAGCGTCTTCTGACGTGCCATTCCTGGAGGCATATTTCTGAGCGACCCATTTCTTGCCTCTGGCTACCCCCTGACCAACAATCTTGCCGAAACCTTGTCCGTTGGCTATTTCATGCAACAGTCTGTCCGCAGCTTCTATGGTGCCGAACTCGAGCTCATAACCCGCGTCATCAGCGGTCAAAAAGCCGCGCTGGAAACACTCCATGAAAAAGCTAATTGTTACACCAGTAGAGATTGTATCGATACCGTATTCATCGCAGTACCAGTTATATTCCATGACGAAGTGGGGGTCGAAAATACCCATGGAGGAGACGGCGCCGACGGTTTCGTACTCCGGCCCGTCGATATTAACCACCCGCCCCGCCTTCGGGCCCAGTGTAAGCTTGACGCTCTCAGAGCCCTTAGCGCAGGCAAGATTGCATCCATAGTAACACCCGTCAGGCATCTTCTTGCTGAAGTACTTGTCGAGGAAGACCTGTGCGAACAGCTTGGGTGACTCAGGGCTCTGTCCATACTGGTAATTATTGATGGGGAAAATATGGAATTTGTCCATATACTCGGACAGGCCCGTGGTTCCCCATGTGGCCATGTGTAGCTGTTGAGGGTCGCATTTGGAGACAACTGCCTTTAGCCGTGAGCCTGCCTGGCGCACGCCTTCTTTATCGACAGCGTTGTTACCATTTACCACCGATAGGCTGGAGCGCACCACAACACCTCGTAGTCCCTTGTAGCGCATGACGGTTCCGGTGCCACCCCTGCCCGCCTGCTTTGAGCGGAGACGTTTCCGCCTTAAATCAAAAAACAGGCTGTTGACAATCCCGAACCTGGTATTGCGTGCGCCTTTTCCTGCGGTTACAGCGGCTAGGGAATCGCTGTACTCTCCACCATTAACGTCTTTCAGTAGCCTTTCGCCAAAGGAAAGGGCGCCATCATCGGTTTCTTTATCATAGGCAGGCGCAGCAGCAATGCTGATTGTCTGCGCATCGCCGTCAATTAAAATGACAACATCTTTTTTGGATATACCGGAAACAGCCAGTGCATCAAAACCGGCGCGTTTCAACAATGGCCCGAAATGACCGCCGATATTCGAATCGATGAATGTATCTGTCAGCGGTGAGATAGTGCCGACAATGAATTTACCAGTTCCCGGAAATGCTGGCTCATTGCCCAGCGGTCCGCTGGCCATTACCAGAATGTTCTCAGGGCTGTCGTAGTGTGTTTCTCGCGTTGTTCCGTCCCAAATGAGCTTCAGTGCATAGCCGCGCCCGCCGATGTACTTATTCTTAAAATCAGGCGGTAACTCCTGAATGGTGATTTCCTGCTTGCCTAGGTCGACCCTGAGTATACGGTCTGTGTAACCACCGACAACTCTGGCTGGCTTATATTCAATTTGGCGTAATATTTTCATATGTGGTTATATAGTCTAATCTTCTGTTGGATTAATCAATACTCTCAGCCCAGCATACGAGGTGATATTATAGCTTTTTATGTGTGTCATCAGCAAAAGCTATCTTGTAATCTCTTCAAGTGTTTCCTCAAAATGCTTTACGTGGTCTTTTATGTGCCTTACATAATCTGTCATCAAATCTTTTAGCGTTTGTTTATCCCCTTCTGAGTTTTTCCAGCGATTTTCTAATTTACTTTCATCGGCTCCTTTAATTATGTTGCCGATTAAGATGTTATATTGCTTCCACAGCAGCATTATGTCTGAGAAATTCATTTCGTTGTATTTTGCAATCTCAAGCCATTTTGAATTATCTTTTCCATACCCAGGGAATGTTAATTCATCTACAATCTGCAGCCTGACAAATCTTTGATGGTTGTTGGAGGCGGAATCAATTAAATGCCCCACAATCTCCTTCAAAGTCCATCTGTCAACGCCTGGTTTTTTCGAAGTTATTTTGTTATCCGTGTCCTTATATTTATTGTAAAAGTCGTTGATTATTGAATTTAATTCGAGATATACGTCCTTCATGCCTTTCTCCTTTTTGTGGACCTCACAGTAATTCTAACGGGCTATTGTATATCGCAGGCAAAACTTCATCAAGGAGAATGATATTTTACTGTTGCGGTACTATCTGCTGAGTGAGTTACCGATGGGAGTATTTCATGATAAAATTAACCCAAAATTCCTTGGAGGTAATAAATATGGCTATTAAGAAAATTTGTGTTATCGGTTCGGGAACGATGGGCAATGGGATAACTCAGGTGGTGGCTCAAGCAGGTTATGAAACGACTATGGTCGATGTGAAGCAGGAGTTCATCGATAAGGGCATGAATGCTATAAAAGCCAGCCTGGGCAGATTTGTGGAGAAGGGCAGAGTCAGCCAGGCTGATATGGATAAGACAATAGCAAATATCCGCACCTCGATAGACTTGAAACAGGCTGCCAAGGACGCAGACTATGTCATTGAGGCGGTATTTGAAAGGGCTGAAGTCAAGACTCCCATATTCCAACAGCTAGAAGAGATATGCCCCAAAGAGACAATACTGGCATCCAACACCTCGGGCATACCTATAGGTCTGCTGGCATCGGCGACCAAACGGCCGGAAAAAGTCATCGGTATGCACTTCTTCAGCCCGGTGCCGATGATGAGAGGACTGGAAGTGGTCATGTCCCTGCTTACCTCAGAGGAAACGGTTAAAGTCAGCCTCGATTTCGGTAAATCTATAGGCAAGGAAACCGTGGTGGTCAAAGATTCGCCCGGTTTCATAACCAACAGGATAATACCGCTGGTGATGAATGAGGGAGCCAAATTGCTGGAAGAGGGCCTGGCTTCCATGGAGGATATCGATAAAATCTGCAGATTGTCCTTCAACTGGCCTATGGGGCCGTTTGAGCTGTGTGACCTTGTTGGCGCCGATGTCAACGTAGACCTGCTTGAAGGTATATATCAGCAGACAGGTTGGGAAAGATATAAGCCGGCGCCGTTGCTCAAGAGAATGGTTGAAATCGGCTATCTGGGCAGGAAAACAGGTAAAGGTTTCTACACCCTGTTTGGCACGAAATAAAAGGCTCTTTTAAAGTCAGCGGGTAAAAGTGCGCTTTGGTGGCTTCTCTCCTACCTTGTTTCTGAGTATGCCGATACCTTCCACCTCTAACTCTATGACATCGCCCGGTTGAATCCAGCGGTTTAGCTCGGCACCACAGCCACCCTCCACCGTGCCCGAACCTAGGAAGTCGCCCGGATGCAGCGTCTCCTCCATGGAAGCGAACTCGATAATCTGAGGCCATGTCCAGTAGGCTGTGCCGCTATTTTTGTCCGACCAGACCTCGCCGTTGATGCGGGCAATCATGTGCAGGTTGCCGGGATTTACCTCATCGGGGGTTACCAAACAGGGCCCCATAACGCTGCAGAAATCCTTTCCCTTGACCGGTCCGAGACCGCTTGCCACCATCTCCTTTAATTGAATGTCTCGGGCGCTGACATCGTTTAAGATGGTGTACCCAGCGATGTATTCTGCTGCTTTTTCCCGGGGTATGTTCTTGCCCTCTTTGCCAATGTAAATGCCGTATTCCAGTTCGTAGTCGAGCAAATCAGTATAGCTAGGCCAGGGTATGGTCTCATCAGGGCCGATAATCGTGTCAGGGTTACCCTTGTAACAAACTGGTATTTCGTACCAGTCTTTATTTAGCTGCCTCTTGCCGGAGAAGCTGGCATGGCCCTCGAATGCCAGATAATCCCGAAGGGAGTTGGGCCGGGGTACAGGAGCCTTGAGCTTTACTTCTGTCACATCATAGATTATCTTTTCGCCCTTCGGTCCTGTTATAGGTGTTTTTGGCTGTTGCTTTGCCGTGTAGTCAATGGTTGTCTCGGCTGCCTTTCTGCCCTCCTCGCCGCTGCGGAAAAAGGAAATCATATTGGTTGATAGAACTTCTGCAGCTATCTCGTAGGCTCGGTGGCTGTCCTGCTTATCAGCCAGGTAGCGTGTATAGCCCATGTTGAGGTCGATTATCTTATCTTGACTTATGGCACCGATGCGTTGAACCAATACCATAGGGGTAACAATATCGAAAGTTACCAGTTTCATTACTTGGACTCCTTTACATCTGCCTATATGTTCTCAGCTTAACAAAATCATTCAGCTTGTAGCAAACTGTATTGTAAAAAAGCCAATGGCGGAATAAAATAATCGAACACAGCCGATAAAACACAAGGAGCGTAACATGGACTTTCAGTTAAACGAAGAGCAAAAAATGCTGAAAAAGATGGTGTATGATGTGGCTGATAAAGAGTTCCGGCCGAAGGCGGCGGAATGGGAAGCCAGTGCTGAACATATGCCTCGTGAGTATGTGCAAAAGCTGGCAGATTTGGGTCTTTTAGGTTTGTGTCTCCCGGTCGAATATGGGGGACAGGGGCGCGGTGCTTTTGAAGCCATACTGGCAATCGAAGGGCTGGCACGGGTTTCATGTTTGTGTGCTTCACCTGTTTTCGAATCTAATATCGGTCCGGTAAAGGTGATCGAGCAATTCGGTACCGAGAAACAGAAGCAGAAATATATACCTCCCGTGTGTACCGGTGAATCGATGATTTCCGTTGGCATGACTGAGCCGGAGGCTGGTTCTGCACTGACTGACTTGGCTACCAGAGCGGTATTGAAAGACGACCATTATGTGATTAATGGCATGAAGCGGTTTATAACCGGAGGAGGTAATTCCGACGTTTATGTGGTGTATGTCAGGCTCAGCGAGCAGAAAGGGGCTAAAGGCATAGGTGGGATAATTATCGAGAAGGGTACACCCGGTTTCTCTTTTGGCAAGCAGGAGCAGTTTATGGGCATGAGAGGCTTTCCCAGTTGCGACCTTATTTTTGAAGATTGCCGTGTGCCTAAGGAGAACCTGGTAGTCAAGGAAGGCGATTTTAGAAAGTTGATGACTGCATTCGACCTGGAGCGCTGCGGCAACGCTACTATGTGTCTGGGCATAGCCCAGGGAGCGCTTGAGGAAGCCATGGCATATTCACAACAGAGAAAACAGTGGGGCAAAGATATATGTGAATTCCAGGCAGTGCAGTTCATGCTGGCAGAGATGGCTATGAAGGTCGAAGCTGCCCGCCTTCTCATCTATAGAGCCACAGTAAATGCCGATACGGGGTTGCCTGTTCCGCTGGAGGCTAATCTGGCAAAGTGCTTTGCCAACCAGATGGTCAGAGAGGTTACCGGCATGGCTTTACAGATACACGGCGGCTATGGTTATTCGAAAGAGTATCCTGTGGAGCGTATGATGCGCGATGGTTGGGGTTGGGGAGTTGCCGGGGGAACCATTGAGATTCAGAGGGTTACAATTGCCTCTTTCCTGCTCGGCCGCAGATTCGACCAGAGAAAGTAGATAAGGACAGAAATCAAAGCCCCAGCTTCTCAGCTATACCCTGCATCGCCTTGAGGACTGTGCCTATATGTTCTTCAAGGGGTGTGCCAAGTTCACGGACACCTGTTTCAATCATCTGCCTGTCCACTCCGGCAGCGAAAGCTTTCTCTTTCCACTTTTTCATAACCGATTCGACAGTAACATCGGCTATCTTCTTCGATGGCCTCATTAAGGCAACCGCCACAATGAGTCCGGTCAGCTCATCCACGGCGTAAATAGCCTTCTTCAAGTCTGTGTCTCTGTTTACACCGGCATGCTCGGCATGAGCCAGTATCCCCTGAATCAGTTCATCGGAATATCCCTTTTCTTTTAAGTAGGCAATACCCTTGAAGGGGTGGTTTTCCAGGTCGGGGTACTTTTCATAATCGAAGTCGTGGAGAAGTCCGACCACTCCCCATCTCTCAGGGTCACCGCCTAGCTTAGAGGCATAAGCACGCATCGCCGCCTCCACAGCATAGGCATGTTTCTTCAAGTTCTTGTTGTTCACCCACTCATCCAGAATCTTTTGTGCTTCATCTCTTCTGGGCCAATCGTTCATTTTTTCCTACCCTGTCTTATGCTATAGATACAGCCGCAATAGTCCTGCTGGTAAAGTTCCCACTGTTTGGCTAGCTGCACAGCCCTCTTGAAGCCATCCTTTTTCTTGAAATCTCTCCTTAGAAAATTCTGCCCGCCGATTGCCTGACCTATACTGTTGATTACCTGTGCCGATTTGTGAGGGCTTATTGTCAAGGTGCTAGTGAAGGCATCTGCACCACAAGCTAACATGTAATCATAGGTCTTTTCAAGTCGCAGTCTGTAGCAGACCTGGCATCTCTTGCCACCCTCAGGTTCTTCCTTTAAGGAGTTGGTCTGTCCGAGCCATGCCTCTGGCTCATAGGCAGGCACTTCCAATGGGAAATTCAATTCCTGAGCCACCCTTTTAGCGGTTTCCAGTCTTCTTTGATATTCCTCCGCCGGGTGAATGTTTGGATTGTAAAAGAAGCCGAGAACCTCATGTCCCTCTGTTGATAGTGCTTCAACAGCACCGGCAGCACAGACTCCGCAGCATATGTGCAAAACAATCTTCATTACTGCACCTTTTGTGCGCGCATCAAGCCGAGCATAACAAGCAGACCAAAAGCCAGGCTGGCGGCACAGGCCAGGAACATGGTCTCAAAGCTGCTCATCTCAGCTATAAACCCCATGACAGTAGGTCCGGCTGCTAAGCCAACTTGGAAGAAACATGTAGGTATAGCCATAGACAGCGACCTGCTGCTTGATGAAGAGAAATCAGCCGCCATGACCAGGCTTACCGGCATGGCTATTCCCATGCCGATGCCGAAGATAATGCCTATGATAATAAACTGCGGTAGGCTATGGAAAAAGGAGAAGAGGGATACGGCTATGGCGCTAATTACCACGCCACTGATGAGCAGCAGCTTTCTATTAGCCATGTCGGCTAATCTACCGGCCGGAGCCCGCAATAGGGCTGAGCTGGCATAAACGGCAGTGATTATGGCTCCGGCATCGGCCTCGGTCATACCGAATTCACCGCCGTAGAGTGGTATGTAGCCGCCAATGGTACCTGAACCCACAGCCACCATCAATGGGGCTAACAGAACTGCGATCGCTAGGGGTCGACCCAGCCAGCGCCACGATGAGCTGACTTTGTCTGGAGTTGCCGCTGGGCGGTGGACAATGGTATCGAGCCGGGAAAGAACAAAAGCCAGGCCTACCAGCGAGACGGCACTACAGCCATAGAAGGCGGCGTCGAAACCAAACTTACTTGCTAGGAAGCCGCCGGTTATAGGTCCTGCCATTAGCCCCGTTTGCAGTGAAGCTGTGTACCAGCCAATAGCCGTGCCTCGCCTTGCCTCCTTGGTTAAATCGACTACCAGGGCAATGGCTGTGGGGAGAAAAGCCGCTGCTGCCAGTCCGTGAATTGCTCTGACTACGATTAGCTGCTCTGGATTGTTAGCCAGAGGGTAGAGCAGTGGAGCCAGCGTAAAGACGACTAAGCCACCGATCAGAAGCTTATGACGACCGAATCTGTCGGCAAGCATGCCGAATGGAATGAGAAAGAAAGCGGTAACATAGGAGATGGTGGCTACTATAAGCCCGACCTCGGATACGGTGGCACCGAGCTCTGCCGCATAAAGAGGTATTACCGGAAACAGAAAGCTGAAACCGGTAAATCCGACAAAGGCTGCTATGTACAGTGTTATAAGTGTAAAAGAGTTCTTCAATCCTGACTTCCGTGGCTATACACTTTAGCATAAAAGCTTGTCACGGCAAAACCTGTACAGCTGTTAATGGTATGTGCGAACGAACGATGGTGTGGTAGAATAGGCTAACTTAAATGAAATGTGGCAAGGTATATCTAGTGGGTGCGGGGCCCGGCGACCCTGCTCTTATCACGGTCAAGGGGATGGAGTGCCTCAGGAAAGCTGACGTTGTCATCTACGACAGGCTTATCGATGATAGCCTGCTTGAAGAGGCGTCCCCTGGCGCCGAGAAGATGTATGTGGGCAAGGGGCGTGGCTGCCATGCTATGGAGCAGAAAGAGATAAGCCTGCTAATTGTTAGCAAAGCTCGGGAGGGTAATACGGTTGTCAGGCTGAAAGGTGGTGACCCTTTTGTCCTCGGACGAGGTGGTGAAGAAGCGGAAATCTTGGCTGCTAATCAAATTCCTTTTGAAGTTGTGCCTGGGATATCGTCGGCTTATGCCGTGCCTGCTTATGCCGGCATCCCTGTAACGCACCGCAGTCTGGCCTCCTCGTTCACGGTCATCACGGGACATGAAGACCCTGAAAAGGATAAGTCGAGCATTGCCTGGGACAAATTAAGCACAGGTAGCGATACCCTCATCTTTCTGATGGGAATGGGGAATCTGGCACAGATAGTCAACCAGTTGATACAAAATGGCAGACAGCCATCTACTCCGGTGGCGGTGATAAGCCAGGGCACCAGTCCAAAGCAGCGGACAATAAGCGGCACCCTGAAAGATATCGTGCCTAAAGCCAAACAAGAGAACTTCGAGCCTCCGGCAGTGATAGTGGTCGGAGATGTAGTCAAGCTTCGAGAGCAACTGCGCTGGTTTGATAATCTGCCCCTCTTCGGCAAGCGAATACTGGTGACCAGAGCCGAGCATCAGGCTAAAGAGCTGAGCCAACTCCTTTTATCGCGAGGGGCTTCGCCTGTAGGGATGCCGGTCATTGAAATAAGTCCACCTCGTAGCTGGCGGGAGCTTGACCGAGCTGTCCGTAACCTGAAAAGCTACAGATGGGTGGTCTTTACCAGCGTTAATGCCGTGGACATATTCTGGAAAAGATTGTATGCTCTGCAGCTGGATTCGCGCTGGCTTGCTGATACTAAAATCGGGACCATTGGTCCGGCTACTGCTGCTGCACTCGAGGAAAGAGGCGTTCACCCCGACTACGTTCCGAAAATATATACCAGCCAGGGTTTTCTGGCCGGACTCAAAAGGAATGACATTGCCGGATGCAAGGTTCTACTGCCCAGGGCTGATATAGCCGATAACGAGATTTCTGACGGACTCGCCAGATTTGGCGCCGAAATTAACCAGGTAACAGCCTATAGAACTATAACTGCCGCTAAATCAAATTCACAAGCAAAACAGATGCTTTTGAGAGGTGAAATCGATGTCATCACCTTCACCAGTGCCTCCACGGTAAGTAGTCTGCTGGCTATACTGGGGCAGAAATGGGAAATTATAAGAAAAGCCAGGCTGGCTTGCATTGGACCGAAAACAGCCGCAGTCCTTACACAGAAAGGCATAAAGGCTGATATAGTTGCCCAGGAGCACGATATACCCGGGCTTGTAGCAGCCTTAGAACATTATTTCAAGGAAAGGGGGAAATAAGATGAGTAATTTTCCGCAAACGCGATTTCGACGGCTCCGGCGCAGTGAGGCTCTTCGAGCACTGGTTCGCGAGACCAAGGTTGAGGTCGGAGACCTGATATATCCCCTCTTTGTTGTCGAAGGCAACGAGATAAAACAGGAAATATCCTCAATGCCCGGACTATACCGACTTTCCAATGACCTGTTACCAAAAGAAGTTGAGGAGATAGCTAAGCTGGGTATTCCGGCAATAATACTATTCGGTATACCTCAGAAGAAAGATGAAGTCGCTTCCTCAGCCTATAACTCAAAGGGAGTGGTGCAGCAGGCGATACGAGCCATCAAGAAGGCGACCCCCGAATTACTGGTTATAACCGATGTCTGTCTCTGTGAATATACCAGCCA
>CP070642.1:1049473-1051986 GCA_020354105.1 Chloroflexota bacterium
AATTTATCCCCCTGAATGTATTTGGCCACGTATAACGTCATGACATACGAGAGCAAAGCATACACAATAGCCACATCAATATAAAACGGACGATTGCCTGTCATCATTGCCACAATGATTAGACTGGCCACCACCAGAGTGTTGGTGGTGTCAAAAGCCACCAGCCTCGTCGGCGCTCCCGGCCCTATAAAGATGCGTGCCATAGTGATGACAATACACACCACCATGACTATGATTGCCGGAAGCCAGTTCATCCCGCAATCCTCCTCGCCCAGTCAGGAAAACTATGGCATATCGGGTGATAGTCTCTTGGCATGTCCTTGAGCACCTTTGGGTCAATGTTTATCCAGTGCACATACAGATCATTGGTTTCTGGGTTAACGTCCACGCTTAACGTACCAGGCGTCAGGGTGATGGAAGTGGCCAAGAGGGTAATTGCCAGGCTGCGGTTCAGGTTGGGATTTATCTTCACGATGGCAGGATTAATCCGCCCGGTGATGACGCGGTAGGCTACATCAAAGTTGGCCTTGGCCATGGCCCAGAAAAAAGGGAACAGATAAGCTAGGAAGGTAAACCACCGCACCGGATTCACCATGCGCAGGTTTCTGCCGATGAACCGGTTGCCGAACACGGCACCGACTGCCAAGGCGATCACTGCTCCGACGATAAGCTCGGCATCGCTCCATAAACCAACGGTGCCGCTGCCAATAGTGAGAAGGAGATAAACCACATAAGCGACAATCGCTGTAATTAGAAACTTCATGCCTTACTGCGTAAACAGCCTCTCTACCGAGAGGGGTTCTATTTCAAAGCTGGCTACCTTGCCGTAATAGCTTAGTTTCCTTAAATCTTTACGTTGAAATACAAATGTATGCTATCCGCCGGAAATTGTCAAGACCCCCATTCTTCGCATCCGTACGGAGGCAGAATATCAGCTATTTGCCATAGGACTGCTTAAGCTCGTCAAGATGATGATCTTTGCTGGGTATGCAAAATTTCTATCGCCTTGTGGCATTGGCTTTAACTTGGTCCAATACCCAGGTATACCACCTTTCTATCCCCTCGCCAGTTTTGCAGGAAATTTCGAAAACCTCGGTTTTAGGGTTTAGTCCTGCGATAGAACGGCGAAAGGCGGCAATATCGAAATCAACATAGGGAAGCAGATCCATCTTATTTATTATCACAGCATCGGCATCGATAAAGATCAGGGGATATTTAGTAGGCTTATCGTCGCCTTCAGGCAGGCTGGAAATCACCACACGTCTATGTTCTCCCAGGGTAAACTCGGAAGGGCAAATGAGATTGCCTACATTCTCGATCAAGAGTAGCTCTATGCCATCTAGAGGCATGTCCTTTAGAGCTGACTCAATCATGGCAGCCATTAATGAGCAGCTTTCCGGCATATTTCCGGTATTTATTTGAACTACTGCTCTGGCCTCGTTCTGTACTTTCTCAGCATCTACTGTGGAGGCAACATCGCCTTCGATAATAGCTATATTCAGCTTGCCTTTCAGCTTCTTCAGAGTTTGCAGGATAAGGCTTGTCTTGCCAGCACCTGGAGCTGACATGATGTTAATTGCCAACACCCTGTGCTTGTCCAGTAGCTGCTTATTCCGGCTAGCTATGGTCTCATTAGCCTCCAGAATATTCTCAATAATTTCTATTTTTTTCATTCTACTTCCATGCTTTCGATATAGAATTCGCGTCCCTTGAATATTTCCACGCTCTGACCATGGCATTTAGGACAAGACCATAGAGTATTTTGGGGTTGGAAAATTGTGGAGCAATTTCGACAGTGTAATTGAGTTGACACTGGTTTAAAGTGTAGCACTGCTCCTTGAGTGATGGTATCCTTGCTAAGAGAATCGAAATAAAACTGAATGCAATCGGGGACAAATCCTGACAACTCGCCAATCACCAGGTTAATTTGGATGACCTTGTTAGCTTGTGCCTCACCGGCTTTGGCCAAAGCGATGTTAACTATGTTTTCAGTTACTCCAAATTCGTGCATTTGATGAAGAAAGTAAGTTAGTGTATTGTAGATTACTTGATTTGTTATTTTCAATCCCAATGACATGCTTCTCCGAAAAAACTTGAGATTCTGCCTCCGAAGCACCAGCCTATAAAGGCTTTACTCATTTATTGCCAAAAGAGTATCCAAGGAATGCCATTTGCTGATAATGTCTGGCAGAGCCAGGGAGTATATGGTTTGGAACTAGAATCTGGCGACACTGATCCAGTGGCGGTTACTTGGTTCCTATTCATACTTCTACATTCTGCCACTTTCCCCCAGCAAAGCGTCGCCACATAAGGATTGCTCTTACGCTATGGTCAAGTACTGCACTTGTCCAGGCCCCTGGGGCACCAAGACCGAACAACAATACCATTAGTGCACCAACGCCTACACGCATTGTCCACATACTCACGGTATTGAGAATGAACACCCACCGAGTATCACCAGCACCCCTCAATCCGCCAGCAAACGTTTGATTGGTAGCCATTCCCGGCATGGC
>CP070642.1:1052086-1055330 GCA_020354105.1 Chloroflexota bacterium
CGGCTCTATCTTCGTCCTCTCCAGCGGAGAGAAAATCACGCCGGCATATTCTCCCTTATTTAACTTCAACTCGCCTACGGACTCCATGGCTGTCTTGGCAGCATCATCACTTGCGGCATAGTTCATGACCTTCATGAACTCAACTAAGGCATTCTTGGTATCCGGCTCTGAATCGCTCCATCCGTAAGTGTAAGCTACTATTGGGCAGATATTGTCCTCAGCTGTCATGCCCACCGTCCAGCCATACTTGCGGGTTAATGTTATACCGACGCAGACATTAGTCTTAAAACCCATATCCTTGAAAGGTCGCCTGGTTTTATCGGGAAAGTAATCAGGGCTTTTCACCAGCTTCACGGCTACGGGAAAAGTAAGTGGTCTTATAAGCCTATTAAGCACCTGCGCTCCCTCTATCCAATCTGGCATGATGTTACCTCCGATCTGGCTTTTTGGATTATTATACATTCGGGCAAAGACAAAAAGCTATGAAAGGTGATAAAATAACCCATACATTTTGCGTGTGAGGATTAGTTTAATGATTGAAGAACTTTTACCTGGTCTATACAAAGTTGAAATTCCTCTACCCAGAAGCCCTTTGAAGGCTTTAAACTCCTATGTGATAAAGGGGAAAGACCGGTTTTTGATTGTTGATACTGCTATGAATCGTGAGGAGTGTATGATTCCGACGCTCTCGGCGTTGCAGAAGCTGGATATCGACCTGAACAAGGCGGACTTTTTCATCACCCACTTGCACGCCGACCATGCGGGTCTGGTGGGCGTTCTGGCCACAGACACTTCCAAAGTGTATTTCAACAAGACTGAAGCCTCCTTTATCAGTTTCCAACCAAAACCAGACTACTGGAAAGAGCACTTCGTCTTTTATGCTGCTAACGGCTTCCCCGAAGATGAGATGCAAAGAGTATGGCAGGGTCATCCGGGCTATCGATATAGCTCCAGGCGTCGGGTTGAATTCACTACCATGGTGGAAGGTGATGAAATAGAGATTGGTGATTACCTGTTCCGGTGTGTCGAGACGCCGGGGCACTCGCCGGGACATATGTGCCTTTATGAAGCCAGCAAGAAAATCCTTGTTTGCGGCGACCACATCCTCTTTGATATCACACCTAACATAACCCACTGGGAGCAGCTTGATAACTCGCTCAATCATTATCTAACAAACCTGGAGAAGGTTCATAAGCTCGATGTGGACCTTCTTTTGCCTGGCCACCGTAGACTGATGAGCGACCACAGGAAACGGATTAATGAGCTCCAAGAGCACCATCGGAACAGATTGGATGAGGCGCTATCTGCTCTTGAAAATGGAGGTAAGACAGCGTGGGAGGTAGCTCCTTATATAACCTGGGATATAGAATTCAACTCGTGGCAGGAATTCCCCTCGGTGCAGAAGTTCTTTGCCATCGGCGAAACTATTGCCCATCTCGACTATCTGGTACTGCAGGGCAAGGCGCGAAAGGATACGAAAAATCATAAGACACTGTATTCGTTATCATGAGATTCGTGATTAATTAAGGGGGAAGATATAAATGGAACTTATGGAAGCTATTAAAGGACGCCGGAGCATCAGGAAATATCGTCCTGACCCTGTCCCGGAAGAAGCCCTTCAAACTGTACTGGAGGCGGCAAAATGGGCTCCATCCTGGTCCAACACCCAGTGCTGGCGGCTAATTATAGTAAGGGATAAGGATACGAAGTCGAAGCTGGCTGATACGCTGAAAGGTATAAAGGCTGGCAGGACTAACCCGGCAGACGAAGCCGTCAGAACTGCCCCCGTTGTCATAGCCATCTGTGCCGAGCTCGGAGTCACCGGGTACTACCTGGATGAAAACGGGGAGAAAAAACTGGCAACCAACAAGGGCGAGTCGTGGTTTATGTTCGATGTGGCTCTTGCGGCGCAGAATATGTCTTTAGCTGCCCACTCTCTTGGCCTGGGCACAGTTCACACAGGCTTGCTCGATGCTGTCGAAGCCGCTAAGATTCTTGGCCTACCCGAGAATGTTGCCCTTGTGGAGTTATTGCCATTAGGCTGGCCTGATGAAGAGCCGGCGCCTCGCCCAAGAAAAGAAATCAACGAGTTTGTGTTCTTCGAAAAGTATTAGGGGTAGAATATGAGCTATCGCAGTTACCGAAGTGATAACATAGCGCCGGTACTGGCCATAATAGTCCTCTGCTTCCTGGTTTATATAGCCACCATTGTAGCGGACATGACGGGACATAACCTTATACCGCTGCTTGGTCTGCAAACTGCGTCCTTCTTAGCACATCCCTGGACAATATTGACTAACCTCTTTGTTCATGGCGGTATCTGGCACCTGGTATTCAATATGCTGACCTTATACTTTTTCGGCAGCTTTTTAATCAGGCTCGTCGGGATTCGTGACTTCCTCATCATATATTTTGGCGGCGGAATACTGGGCAATGTATTTTTCATGCTCCTGGGTTCGCCTTTTGCCATCGTTATCGGTGCTTCAGGTGCCATCTTTGCCCTGGGTGGTACGCTCACAGTGCTGACGCCCAGGCTACGAGTGTATGTCTTTCCCATACCAGCTCCTATTCCTCTGTGGGTGGCGGTATTGGTAGGTTTTCTTATATTGTCATTTATGCCCGGCATAGCCTGGCAGGGTCATCTCGGCGGCTTGGTTTTTGGCCTTATATACGGCCTTGTCTTGCGCAGAAGTATACGTACCCCATTATCTTAGTTGGCCCGCAATAACATGCGAAGTCGGTTCTTCAACAAAGCAGGCTTGTACCGCTTTCTCTCTCCTCTCGAAGCCTTGTCTGAGGATTTTGTGAACGTATATATCGACCCCACCTCCTTTCCGGATTATGTCGATAATATGTCATTGGAACCGAAATACAGTACCCATGTTAATGAGATTAAGGAGGCGGTTAAAACCGAGGCGGTAGTCGACAGGGCAATGAAATACGGCACCGGTGCCGCCGTGTTCTGGAACGGGCTTGGGAACAAGCATATTATCCTGCCAACGTTCCCCATCACTGATAACAAGGTTTCCACAGGCAAGCTTGATGTATCCATCCTCCGTGACGTCTTGGAACACAAATATCTCATTGCTGTCATTCTGGTAACCTGGGGCTGGTATGCTCTGGGCATGTTCGATGGCAGCAAGTTGGTGGAAAGTAAAATAGGCACCGGATATATACATAAAAAGCATCGGAAAGGCGGCAGAAGCCAGAAGAGATTTGCCCGAAGGACGGAGGAGCAGAAGAA
>CP070642.1:1055430-1059334 GCA_020354105.1 Chloroflexota bacterium
GTATGGCTACCAAATCATAAAAGAAATAGAAAAAAGAAGTAATGGCTACTTTCAATTCAAGGAGGGTACTCTCTATCCGGCTCTCCACCGATTGGAAAAAGCTGGATTAATTCAGGGTAAATGGCAACGGTTACCGAGCGGTCAAGAAAGGCGCTACTATTACATAACAGCAAAAGGACAAAACGCTCTGGTTGAAAGATTAGCTATCTGGCAAGATTTTTCTACTGCAGTGGCTTTAATTATGCAACCAGCGACTGGTTAATAGAAATGCCAGCTAAACCGAGCTACACAGATAGCCTCAAAGACTATCTACGGCTTGAGCCCACAATCGAAAGTGATGTGGTGCGAGAGCTCAACACGCACCTTGAAGACAAAAGCCACGAATTAATAGAATCCGGACTCTCTGAAGAAGAAGCGTCCACTACCGCAGCAAAGCTTTTGGGGTCTCCACGAGTTGTTGCTAAGCAAATGTATGAGGTATATAGCCAGGGTAGCTGGCGTCAAGCTCTTTTCGCCGCTTTGCCCCATCTTTTAATTGCCGCGCTCTTTGCCCTGCATTTCTGGAAAGACACTATCTGGCTACTTGGAATCATAATTGCAGTTGCCTGTGCCGTAATCTATGGCTGGTGTCATGGTAAGCCCACCTGGCTATTCCCCTGGCTGGGTTATTGTCTGACTCCAGTTATAGCCGTCGGTACCATGTTGATATATTTACCCGGCAACTGGACCTGGTTCGCAGCCATTGCCTACATTCCATTAGCCCTGCTCGTCATAGTTCCTGTAACCAAGCAAACTATTAGAAAGGACTGGTTATTCGCCTCATTAATGCTACTCCCTATTCCTATAGTTTTAGGCTGGATGTTAGCGCTGGAGTTAAACGATACACTTATATGGTATAAGCAACTTCAAGAGTTCGCTTCCCAGATTGCTTTGAGCTTTGCAGTACTGGCTCTAACCGTAGCCACTTTCATACGCATCAGGCAACGCTGGGCTAAGGTCGGAGCTCTATTAACACTCGAAATATTGATACTGGTGATAGTGACTTTGGGAGGCAATAGTGCCATTGGCTTCGGTGGCTGGCTACTTCTTGTTCTGCTATCCCTGACACTGGTTCTCGGGCCAGCACTGCTGGAGCGAAAAATAAGAGCATCTGACCAGAAATCACTAAAGCTACACAATAAATCAGCTCGCTAAGTCTTCTCGAGAAGGCAGGATGAGCTTCTTTCTATCTCCAGAATCCCCGCTTTGTTTGCCTGGCTTCGTTCTCCACGGCTTCCAAATATACCTGATATTTAACATCAGGCGGATAAGCTATCGCCCAGGCACAACCTCGACTTACCATCTCGGCATTGACAAAGCTATCGTCAACATAAACGTAACGTAGCAATCTCCCATAGCTATCTTTATCCGAAATATCGCTTTCCAGCCTAACTTTTTCGCCCGCCACCAAGTCTTCATTTGCCTGTTTAGCTTCCATGTAATAGAATTCGCCGCTTTCGGGTGCGTCTATGCCAATATAACGCACATGGTAACCACCCTTAATGACAATAGTATCACCATCGATGACCTCGGTCACCAAAGCCATATCAGACGACTGCTGGCAAGCTGATGACAGCAATAAGACAACTGCAAGGGAGAGAATGACGAGTTTGTTTTTAGAGCCCATCACGAAAATAAAAGGCGAGAAAATGTCCGATAAGTTTCACCACAAACTTGCCTGGGATGAGTGCCCTTTCTTGTGAGAAACTCCCAGGTGTTCACAGGCAAGCCTGGTAGCCATCCTGCCACGAGGTGTCCGCTCCAGGAATCCTAATTGAAGAAGATAAGGCTCGTAAACATCCATTATAGTATCTGCTTCTTCACTTATAGAAGCAGCGATAGTTTCCAGTCCGACCGGCCCACCATCAAATTTTTCAATTATAGTACGTATAACCTTGTGGTCTATCTCATCCAGGCCAATACGGTCTATTTCCAATTTTGCAAGTGCTTCAACAGCGACGGATTCATTGATTACCCCATCCGCCATTACCTGAGCATAGTCACGCACTCGTTTAAGCAATCTATTAGCTACTCGCGGTGTTCCCCGAGCTCGACAGGCAACCTGGCTGATGCCTGCCTCATCTATATCTATATTGAGAATGCTGGATGAACGCTTCAAGATTGCCCTTATAGCCGGCTCATCATAGAAGTCGAGGCGGTAAACAGCACCGAATCTATCCCTCAGAGGTGGACTCATCATGGCAAAACGAGTGGTAGCTCCAATTAAGGTGAAATGAGGCAGATTTAATCGTAAAGTTCTGGCACCCGGTCCTTTACCAAGAATGATGTCTATGGCAAAATCTTCCATCGCTGGATACAGTATCTCTTCTACCGGGCGACCAAGTCGGTGAATTTCGTCAATAAAGAAGCCATCATTCTTTTGGAGATTAGTCAGGATGGATGCTAGATCACCGGGACGTTCGATGGCTGGCCCTGAGCTAATCCTAATATTGACGCCCATTTCAGCAGCGATGATGTGAGCTAATGTGGTTTTCCCTAATCCAGGCGGTCCGTAAAGGAGAACGTGGTCCAACGGCTCTCCGCGTTTCTGAGCAGCAGCAATGGCTATTTCGATATTACTTTTAACCTTTTCCTGTCCGATAAAATCGCTCAGACGTCTGGGGCGCAGGTTAGTATCCAGAGAAACATCATCAACGCTGGGTTTGCCTGATACTATCCGTGTCTTTACTTGCTTATCTCTCATTGCTCAGGAAGCCAACAAGGCTTATCTGAAATTATATCACATCGAGTATAAGCAAACTAAAGCAAATAGAGATTGGTCATTAATTAAAAATCCTCGCTTGACGGCGAGGACTTTTGAGTCTCGAAGTTCTAATTTTCTATTTCGACTCTTGCTCGGGTTCTATTTCAGACGATTTCTCGTCCTCCAACTCGTCTGTAACATCTGTTTGCAGAGTTTCCGATTCGCCTTCCTCAACTTGCGAGGTCTCCGATTCACCTTCTTCAAGTTCCGGAGTTGCTGTTTCGCCTCCCTCAACTTGTAGGACTTCCGATTCACCTTCTTCAAGTTCCGGAGTCTCTGATTCAAGCCCCTCAACCTTGGGCAAAGTCTGAGATGGAATAAGCTTACCAATAATCACGTTCTCTTTAAGTCCAAGTAGTTTATCCGTTCTACCCCAAATTGCTGCTTCGGTAAGTACTCTGGTAGTTTCCTGGAAAGACGCAGCGGCTAACCAACTAGTTGTATTTAATGAAGCTCGAGTAATCCCAAGGAGAACAGTTTGAGCGGTAGCTGGCTCCCCGCCTTCAGCCAGAACCTTGGCGTTTATACCCTCATATTCAAAACGGTCAACAAGGTCCCCAGAAAGAAGCTCGGTATCACCCGGGGATTCTACTCGGACTCGCCTGAGCATCTGACGAATAATAATCTCAATATGCTTATCATTGATATTTACACCTTGCGAGCGGTAGACTTTTTGCACTTCTTCAACCAAATACTGTTGTACCGCTTCCCTACCCATAATGCGCAGAATATCCTGTGGGTCAACAGAACCATCAATTAACTGGTCTCCAGCTTTCACTCTATCGCCCGTTCTAATGCGAATATGGCTCCCAGACGGAATTACATATTCTCGCTCTTCAATCTCTTCATATTTGATGTAGAGATTTCCTTCCTCAATAACCACATTACCAGAAACTCTAGCTATCAACGGATGCTCTTCCACAACTGCCAGTTTCTTGCTTCGAGACTTCTTAGGAGAGTCCTTTAAAGCAGCGAGTGTTGTTCCAGCTTCAACCCAATCTCCATTGCCTACAACCACCTCTGCTTTCGATGGCAACACATATTCATCCAGATATGATTCAGAACTGGTAACTCTTATCTTCCGCACATCTTGAGTCTCAA
>CP070642.1:1059434-1065467 GCA_020354105.1 Chloroflexota bacterium
AATAGGCGCTGTGGTTTTCTGTATCGAGCCCTCTCGATATCTTTACCCTCTGATAGGGTCCTCGCCTATGACAAGTGAGACCGCCGAGACCTTGCTGGTGGAACGCGATGGCGACCAAGTATTGTTTTTGAACGAGCTGCGCCACCAGAAAGAAACCGCTCTCAAATTGAGAATCCCCTTGAGCCAGCAAGAGGTTCCGGCTGTCATGGCTGTCCTAGGGATAGCGGGAGTTGTTGAAGGCAAGGACTATCGCGGGGTAGAGGTATTAGCTGCCCTGACACATATTCCCAATTCCCCATGGTATACGGTAGCCAAAATCGATACCAGTGAGGCGCTCTCGGTATGGCGCTCTCAGGCTGGCATGATTATAGCTTTCTTCACTGGACTGCTGGTTGCTGCGCTTGCCCTCGTCGGCTTCATCTGGCAGCGGAGGCAAATGTTGGCATATCAGGCACTGTATCAGGCAGAGGCCGAGCGGAAGAAGTTGGAGAAACATCTAATAGATTCTGAGGCTAAATACAGGCGCCTCTTTGAAACAGCTCAGGATGCCATATTAATTCTCGATGGAGAAACCGGACAAATCATCGATGCTAACCCGTTTATCAAAGATATGCTAGGATACACTCTGGAGGAACTTCAGGGAAAGCATCTCTGGGAAATCGGTACGTTCCAAGATATAGTGTCAAGCAAAGCCGCCTACGAAAAACTGGCGCAAAAAGGTTATATCCGTTACGAACACTTACCTCTTCAGTCCAAGGATGGACGGCTAATTCATGTGGAGTTTGTCTCCAACAGATACAAGGTAGACAATCGAGATGTGTTTCAGTGCAATATCCGTGACATCACCGAGCGCAAGCGAGCGGAGGAGGTGCTACGGCAATCCGAGGAGAAATATCGCGACCTGGTGGAGACTATACCCGATGTCGTCTTCGCTGTCGATAAAAACGGAACTGTAACCTATCTCAGTCCGGCCGTAGAGCCTATGACTGGATATAGTGTCTCGGAGCTCATGGGGCAAACCTTCGCCGACTTCTTGCACCCCGAAGATCTGGCACACGCCTTTGAGGCTTTTCAGCGCACCCTCTCTGGTGAGACCGTGGTTGATGAGGCCCGCTTTTTTACCAAGTCCGGCGAAACGCGCTGGCTGCGCAATTCCAACAAGCCGATCTTTGCAGGAGACCAGGTGGTGGGGGTGCGTGGTGTATTCAGTGACATCACCGAGAGCAAGCGGGCGGAGGAGGCCCTGCGCCAGTCCGAGGAGAGATATCGAACCATACTTGAACAAATGGATGAGAGCTATTATGAGATAGACCTCGCCGGTAATTTCACCTTTGTCAACGATGCACTGTGCCATCGCCTTGGACGTTCCAGGGAAGAGTTAATTGGAATGAACTACAGAGCCTATACACCCAAGGAGAGAGTCGATAATACGTTCAAGACCTTCAATACTGTATATCGGACAGGCCAGCCAATTAAAGAAATCCCTGCAGTCACTATTGCCGGAGACGGCAGCCTAAGATTTGTGGAACGGTCGATTTTTCCTATACTAGACCGAGAGGGGAAGGTGGCCGGATTTCGCGGAATCTCACATGATATTACTGAGCGCAAGCTGGCTGAAGAACTTATCCGCCTGCGCCTGGAATTATTCGAGTTCTCGGCGACACATTATTTGGATGAACTGCTACAAAAAACACTGGACGAAATCGGGCAGTTGACCAGCAGCCCCATTGGATTCTACCACTTCATGGAGGATGACCAGAAAACGTTATCGCTCCAGGCCTGGTCCACACGAACAGTCAAGGAATTCTGCAAGGCAGAAGGCAAAGGAACGCATTACGATATTGACCAGGCAGGTGTATGGATCGACTGTGTTCGAGAAAGGCGACCGGTGATACACAATGACTATGCCTCACTGCCGCATAGAAAAGGAATGCCTGAAGGACATGCCATAGTCACACGTGAACTTGTTGTGCCCATAATGAGATCTGACCGCATTGTGGCTGTGTTGGGTATCGGGAACAAGCCCAGCAACTATACCGATAGGGATGTAGAGATCGTCTCTTATCTTGCAGACGTCGCCTGGGAAATCACCGAGCGCAAGCGTGCGGAGGACGCACTGCAGCAGTCCGAAGGAAGATACCGGACGATTCTAAATGAAATACAAGAAGCTTACTATGAGCTAGACCTCGCTGGCAATTACACATTTTTTAACGATGCGCTATGCCGTCAAACGGGGTATTCGCGGGAAGAACTGATGGGGATGAACTATCGGAGATACGTACCTGAAGAGGACTGGAAGACTACATACGAGAGATTTAACCATGTTTATCGGACGGGTGAACCGCTAAGGTGGGCTCCTCTTAAGGCTATAGCCAAGGACGGCAGAATTATTCACACAGAGGATAATGTAGTGCCACTCCATAATGAAAGCGGTGAAATTATCGGGTTCCGTGGAGTTAGCCGTGATATTACAGAGCGTAAGCTGGCCGAAGAGGAAAAAAAACAACTGGAGATAAAGGCTCAAATTACCAGCCGTCTGGCTTCTGTGGGTGAGATGGCGGCCGGCGTCGCCCACGAGATAAACAACCCGCTTACCGGTGTCACAGGCTACGCACAACTGCTTATGGACCGAGATGACATCCCCGCGGACATCAGGAGTGATTTGGTAGCCATCAATGAAGGCGCTCAACGAGTAGCAGGAATTGTACAGAGGCTGCTCGCCTTCTCTCGCCAGACCAAACCAGAGCGGAAGCTGGCGGATATAAACGAGCTTATAGAGAGCACGCTCATCCTGAGAGCTTATCACCTTAGGGTTAATAATATTGAAGTCGTTACCAAGCTGGCTCCTGCTTTGCTGGAAACTGTGGTCGACCCAGGGCAAATACAGCAGGTATTACTCAATTTAATCGTCAACGCCGAGACTGAGATGAAGCTGGCTCAGGGCAGGGGCAAGCTCACCATAACCACAGAGAGAAGCGATAGCACCATAAAAATATACGTTAAAGATGATGGGCCAGGTATAAAACCGGAGGTCATAGACAGGATATTCGACCCCTTCTTCACCACCAGAGAGACGGGTCAGGGCACCGGGCTGGGCTTGAGCCTGTGCTATGGCATAATAACCGAACATAATGGGAAGATATACGCTGAAAGCAACACGGGCAAAGGTGCTACCTTTATCGTTGAGCTGCCTGTAGTCACAGAAGTTGAACCGCTAAAGCCGGACAAGCCAGATGTTAAAAAGTCTAAGAAAAAGATTAAAGCCAGGATACTGGTAGTAGACGATGAAAAGGTGGTCAGGGACATTGCCAATAGGGTGCTAACTGGAGAAGGTCATAAGGTCGAGACAATACATACAGCAGATGAGGCTTTGAAGAAAATCGAAGGTCACAAATATGACCTCATCCTGCTGGATATAAAGATGCCAGGCATGAACGGTATGGAGTTATATAAACGCATTCAAAAAATAGACAAGTCACTAGCCCAAGGGGTAGTCTTCATAACCGGCGATGTTATGGGTGCGGATACGGAAAAATTCCTGAGTGATAATAAAGTTGCCCATATTGAGAAGCCTTTTAGTGCTGAGGAGTTAAGCAGTGAGGTAAAGCACGCTTTGGCAGGAGGACAGTAGAAAGTCCAGTACGTCTGTGCAACAGACTGCTTTGTTCATAGTGGGGTTGCAGATAACTCAAGCAGTAAGCAAGATAGGTATCGCTTCCTAAGACTAGGTTTAAATTTTCGGTTCTACCCCACCAGCTTCTCGAAAGTTCTTTGTAGCCCCCAAGTATGCAACAATCAGTGGATGTGGATGTCCCTCCTGTGACGTTAATTGAGGCTGGAACCCGGTTGCCAAAAAGAAACAATGGTTGTTTAGCTCAACAATCCTGGCTTCCCCATTCTCGCCAACACCGGTTACCTGTAATCCTGCCTGCTCAATCTTTTTCCTGAATCTGGGATTCAATCCGTAGTTGCAGTTGAATGCTTCTTGAATCTCCGACCGTTGATAAATATGAAAGGCTAATGAGTCATGAGCCAACTTGATTTTCAATTTCCCCCATAACATGGGAGCTCCCTCTGGACGTTCAGTGACCGGGCACGAAACAGGAACTATTAAGGGCGTGCCAGCAATTGCCTCGTATTCTAAATGCGCCGCATCTCTAATACCTGATACATTCCTTGCATACTCCAACAGAGTATGTTGAAAGCCCCCTCAGGTTCCAATAAATGGCCAGTCTAACTGGCGGGCAAATTGGATTCCTTTAAGGGCGCCCTCTAAGCTCAGATATGGACTACCCGGAGCCGCCCATAGACCATCAAACTGCCCCAGCCTTTGCTGCCATTCTGTTTCCAGAAACGACTCCGTCGGCAACCAGGTTATGCATACTTGGGCTGATAGATGATTCGCAGCATGACTTAGAGCATCATTGGTCGCTTGATGGGAAAATCTGTCCGGGTCATAGTCACCAATGATCCCGATGTTTATTGGTTTGCTCATCTTTCTATCTATTTCAACACCAAAGCCACTTCTCTTGGTAATTATATCATTATTTATTTTCGGACATAGGTAGAAGTTCTACAAGTCATCGCAGAAGAAATATGTTTGAAATGCACAGGAGGCTGGCAGGTGATTAGTCGCTTGCCAGCCTCCGCACCCGGTGTCTTATCCCGTCATGGACACACTTCTGGTTTTATATCCAAAATTGGTGTTCCATTTAGCATATCCAGCCCTTTCACATGAATAACATTATCATCCACTCGGAGGACATCCAATAATGACAGGCCGATAGGATTAGGACGAATTGGCGAATGAGTGCTAAAAACTCCCACTTCCTTTTTACGAATCGGTGGCTTTATCCTCATATACTGCGGAACGAACCCGGGGCTTTTATGAAATTGGAAAATCACATAGATGCGCTGACCGGGTTGAATATCCCGGAGCCCTTCTAGGTAAGATTCATCAATGACCAGAGCCCCTTCCACATCTGATACAGTCCAACTTCGCGGAATCGTTCCAGAACTAGTGGAGACAAAACCTATGGGTTTCATCTTAATGCCCATTTCGCTTCTTTATCCTCTCTATCGGGTAAGTCTTTATTTATCAGTCCCATTTTCAGCTTCCCTTCCGAAAATCAGCTATTCGTTCCTCTACACCTTTAGCTTCAGCCTTAAGCTGCTTCAGGTACTCTTGCAGCTCTTCAATGCTTTCTTCCCTGGTGGGGAAGTGCCGCTGAGTATACCCGACGCCACAACAACAACCCCGGTGGTGATGCCCACCACTACAATCATATTGATGACACATGCTATTTCCTCCTTTCCTGACAGTAATCTTGACAAGATTCCCCCTCGCTCGGCTTCTCCATATTTAGAGCCGCCGAGGTGAGTCTGTAACACTTCTCCAACATATCCTGGTTGATGAAGTAGTGGATGTAGTAGCCACGTCTCTCTCCCTTGACGAGTCCTATGGCCCTAAGCACACGCATGTGCTGGGAAACCGCGGACTGCGTCACCCCAAGAAGGGCCGCCAGTGCATTGACACAGAGCGCATTCTGGTCTCGCTGGCGGCAGAGGAGCTTTACCAACTTAAGACGGGTAGGATCAGCCAGCGCACCAAAGAAAGCTGCCTGCTCATCCGTGTTTTCCTCAAACTTCTCTTGATACTCCATAGTTTTTATAAGTTATCACTAATATACTTATATTATCATCTGTAAGCGCATATGTCAAGGTTAAAATCCCAGTAGCGTATGAAAATTTTTGAGTGGTCAATCTTCATGAAAATCGCTAGCCATTGGCTTTGCGATTGGTATGGCATTTCACTATGCGATGAAGTCACAAAACGCTAAGGAGTATAGCAAGTAGCGAGTTAAGATTTGCAAAGAAAATTGGCTACGTTTTGTAAACTTTTGCAAGCAGTTGGTGGAGCTGAGGTATCAATAGGTAGAACTTTCAGCTTGAACTTCAGGCTCCAGGCTCAATGACCAGATGAATTAAACAATACAGGCTAATGTTCAAATGGAAGCTCGGCGATGACCTATT
>CP070642.1:1065567-1071074 GCA_020354105.1 Chloroflexota bacterium
CCCTTTATCTTGCCTTCCTTTGCTCCGTCAATCATCTCTAAAGCCGTTAATCCTGCCTCCACTGGCAATTGGCATCCCCAGCGAGCCTCGAAACTTGCCCTAGCTTGAACATCGTCTAGGTCTTGATAACCAGGCAGAAAATTGGGCAAGGTTCCCATGTCGCTGGCACCCCGCCCATTATTTTCCTGCTGCAAAGCGTAAATGTTACCCCTTCTATCTCCAACATTTCCGGTCAACATCGCCAAATTAGCCAAAGCTGCCACACCGTCTACCCCATTAGCATATTGAGTAATGCCATCACCATAGACAATAGAAGCCTTGCCCGCTTTGGCGAACAGTCGGGCAGCCTGAATTATTTGCTCGCCTGGGATACCTGTTACTTCTTCTACATACTCTGATGTATATTTTTTTAAGCTATCAACCAACGCCTGAAAACCACCTGTCTTGTTGTCTATAAACTCTCTATCCTGCAGGTCTTCATCTATAACCACTTTGGCTATACCATTCATAAGAGCCAAATCTGTACCGAGTTTGGGCATTAACCAGAGATGTGCCCATGATGCGAGTTTAGTCCGCTGGGGATTTATCAAGAGCAACTTGGCACCATCACGCTTAACCGCGCGCTTGATAGCATACCCAACTAATGGCGCAGAGGAAGTTGGATTAGCTCCAACGACCATTATCACTTCTGACTGCTCCAAATCATCTATCGAGCCCGTCGTAGAGCGACAGCCAATAGTCTCCCATAAACCTACATGACTGGCAGAACTGTACAGCCTGCTGCCATTATCAATATTATCTGTGCTCAGCACACACCTGGCAAACCGCTGTAACAAGTAGTTCTCTTCATTGGTACACTTGGAAGAGCCAAAAACAGCCAGACTGCTGGGCCCACAGTTTTCTCCTATCCGCTTAAATTCTTCAGCCACTACACCTAACGCTTCCTCCCAAGACACCGTCTCAAAGTCGCCATTTCGTTTAACCATAGGGCTGGTCAGTCGCTCTGGACTATGCACAAAATCATATCCATAGCTTCCCTTGACACAAAGAGTGCCACGATTCAACGGATTATCTTCATCAGGTCTGGCTCTTACCAAGCGATTATCTTTCACTTCAAGTGAAATTCCACAACCACATCCGCAAAAAGGACAAATTGTACGGACTGTTGTCCTGGTTGTCCCCGTATATGTTCTGTCCTTTTCCATGATGGCACCGGTAGGACACAATGACACGCATGTTCCGCAGAAGGTGCATTCTGAGTTCTCTAACGGTAGATCGCCAACCGTTGCGGGTTTGGAGACAAACCCTCTACCAAGGTAATCAATAGCACCTTCACCGACCAAATCCTGACACGCCCTGATACATTTGGCACAAAGGATGCATTTGCTCAAATCTCTCTCAATAAACGGGTTGATTTCCTCGATAATGGCCAGTTGAGGTATCCGCTGGAACTCTACTAACCCCACGCCCATATCCGAGGCAACCTTACGTAATTGACAACGATTGCCTTTATCACACACCAAACAGGAATCAGGATGGCTAGCCAGCATGAGCTTGAGTATAGTCTTTCGGCGTTCCTGTACTCGTGGTGATTCGGTATTAATAACCATCCCTGGTGCTATGGGGGTAACACAAGACGCCATAAGCGCTCCCGACCGCTCATCTTCTACTATACAAATACGGCAGGCACCAATCGAATCAAGATGGGGATAATGGCAAAGAGTGGGAATGGCTACGCCAGATTCCCGGGCAAGATCTAATATGGTCATGCCAGGCTGACCACTTACCTCCCGCCCGTTGAGCGTGATAGTGATTGCCTCCAAATTCACCTCTCCTCTACATTAATCTGCCACGCAAGGCTAGTCACTAAAAATCGCAACCTCAACCCCTCTCAGGTCTCAGTCACGCTCAATTTACAGTAATAAAGTCTATTCTCGCTTAAAACAGATGGTTGGCTACGCCAAAGTATAACATGTGAGTTTACTACATCTCAAAAGATGTGTCAAAGGAAACCGTGCCATGAGGCAAAAATAGCCCGAGATCTGGCGCCAAGCAAGGTAAACCATACTAATCAATCATGTCTCAGATATATCTTCTATCTCAATAATCATCCGCCTTCCAGACAGAGCTTTACTCGACTTTACCTTGCCGCCTTTGCTAGATATAATGAATTTATAATATCGCGGCTTTTATTAGCGCAAAGGAATACTTGAATGGATCTCTTACAATTACTTAAGAGGTGTGAGGCATTCGTGGGACTCGACGACAATGAGCTTGAGAAAATAGCTGACCTGCCCACATGGAGAAAAGACATCTATAGTGCAGGCGATTTCATATTCCACGAAGGTGCTGTGTCACAAGATTTCTATGTTTTGGAAGAGGGGGAGATAAGCCTCCTGGTTGCATCACGTAAGAGGGGAACAAAAGAATTAGTACAAGTTGCTGTTGACACCGTCACAAGAGGAGACGTGTTCGGTTGGTCGTCTTTAGTAGCTCCACATTCTCGGAATATGTCTGCTGTTTGTGTCAAGCGTTCTACTGTGGTAGCAGTATCAGGTGCTGAGCTTAATGAGCTAATGGATAGCAATCACTCACTCGGCTATGAGGTAATGAAAAGCCTGGTGCGAGTTATCGCCAGAAGACTAAGAGACTTGCAAGAAGAGCTCATTGGCGAAGAAAAACTGTCGCCACGAAAAGAAATACGCCCAGAGTAACTACTTTTTAAGTAACCGCTCCACCCTTTTCAACAACTCTTGAGGAGAAACAGGCTTGTCCACATAATCCTCGGTATCCAAAGTTAGCCCTTGACTGATACTCAATGAAGTCTCACCGCCCTTAATTGCAAAACTTGTCAGCATTATAACAGGTATCTTTTGGAGTTCAGTGTCTTTCTTAAGCTGTTCTGCAGCACTAAACCCATCTTTGACTGGCATTATTACGTCCAGGATAATTAAATCAGGTTTCTCTTTTCTCGCCTTTGCCAGTCCTTCATCTCCATCTTGCGCAACTATCACTTCATAAGGCTTACTCTCCAAGACAAGCTTGGTTGCTTCTACAAAATCTTCGTCATCATCAACAAGAAGAATCTTGGCTTTGCTTTCCATTATCCTGTAACCTCCTCAAAACGTTTCACTGCATTTAGACTTGTTGTTCTCGTTTAAGTAGTTTTTCGACACATTGTAACAAAACTCCGGGCAATATCGGTTTCTCTATGTACTCATCAGGCTTAAGTGCCTGGCCAGTCTCGAGTTCATAGCGACGTCGGCTTGCTTCTTCCCGTACCGAGCTTAAAATAAGAACCGGCATATCACGATATTCAGACCATTTTGGAGATTGAAGTTCCCTATAGACACCAAAGCCATCCACATTAGGCATCAAAAGATCAAGTATCAATAAATCCGGTTTCTCTGACTCAAGCTTATCCAGACACTCCGCACCATCATGGGCAAAAACCAATTCATAACCCTGAGTTTCCAAAATCATGCTTACCGCATCTAGGATATCAGGGTCATCATCAACTACCAGAATCTTGCCTTTCATCTCATTCGTGCTGCGAAATTATACCAAATAGCTAAGCAACAATCTATATTTCAGAGCAAAGCTTTAAGTCTGCATATACAGTCAATAGTTACGCAGCAACTTTCGCTTTTTTGGGAAGTGTAAAGCAAAATTTGCTGCCCTTGCCCGTCTCAGCGCACGGACTTTCAGCCCATATCTTGCCACCATGAGCCTCTACAATTCTCTTTGAGATAGATAGCCCCAAGCCAGCACCCCTAGGCTCAACATTACTACCGCGAAAGAAGTCTTCAAATAGCCTTGACATTTCATCAGGATTAATGCCACAGCCAGTATCAGTAACCTCCACCACAATTTCACTGTCTGTCTCCATCACACTCAATACCACTTCTCCCTCATCTGTATATTTGATGGAATTATGCACCAAATTGGTTATTACTTGCTGAAGCCTAGTAGGCGCACCATACACACAAGATAGCTTCGGCGGGATATGCACTGACAATTTTAGCCCTTTTTCCGCCGCCAGAGTATTGCAAATTTCAATGATACTATCTATCACCTGATCAAGGGATGTTTCCGTCATCTCCTGAACTAATTGTCCCATCTCAATACGCGGAATATCCAGCAAGTTACTTATGAGATCTAGAAGCCCGCTAATCCTCAGGCTAGCTCTTCGCATCATGTGCTTTTGTTGTTCATTTAGCTCTCCGGCATAGCCATCTAGTATTGTATAAAGAAAACTCTGTATTGCAGAAAGAGGAGCTTTCAAATCATGGGCAGCAATGCTAACAAAGCGAAGAAATTGCCTTTTCTCCTCTTCCAGCAACTCCGCGCGCTCGAGAGCCACAGCCCCCAGGTTAGCCATGGCACCCAAGAAATCAATCTCACGGGCAGGAAACCGGCGTATCTTCGATGTATATATGCGCACGATTCCAATGACCTGCCCACGCCGTATAAGTGGCAAAGAAAGTATAGATAAAATGCCCTCTTTTTTCGCCTGATTTTTGTACTGAATTAGCGGATCTGTAGTAGCATCAAGAATTGACACAGGTTTACCCTCAAGGGCATGTGCGATAGCCGCATCTACTTTTACCGGCCCTTTCTGGACATACCAGTCGCTCAACCCACAAGCTACACTATGAATCAATTGTTGGCGATCTGCTGTTAGCAGCATCAATGAGCATCCTTTGGCATCTGCGGCATCACGAATGCTCTCCACGATAGTTTGCAACACATCTTGAGGTGCCAAATTGGAGTTGAGTTTCTGTGCTATACCATAGAGTACTTTATAACGCTGTCCTACATTCATCTGCCAATTACCACCGATACCCGATTTCTATAGCCAGATGCTCAACAAATGAAGGAATCGCTACTTAAGCCTAAAGCGTATATGTAAACGCAGCGGTTTGTCAAGCTTTGTATATATCAGGCCAGAAATTACAAACGCCCTTTACGTTGACGCTGATAGGCAGCAGTTCACCCATTGCAATGTCGGCTTGAGTTGAACTAATAATGATTATTTTCGTAAACGTTTCAACTCAAAAACGACCGGATTTGCCGGGTCTGGACAAGGTACGGTGGCCTTGTCTCGGTCTTCTTCCCAGAAGAAAGAGCCACCGAACTGCAGGGCTGAAATAAATGGAAAAAGCGTGTAAAATGCCCAAGTACACATGCCAGGTGGAGTCTTATCCGCAATGAGAAACTTATCGCCAACCTTGTGCCCCAAAACACAGGTGCCCTTTTGAGATATTACCTCAGCAGTCAGTTCATAGAATTCCGCTTCAGCCATACTTATCTCTCCTCTCACTTTGTATGATAATCAAGCATACATCATTTAGGTTAATCTGGCCAGTAAATATGCTAATGCCTAATATACAATTTCAGACCAACAATGAATTCGCCGTAGGCTTGCTAAACACACTATAAATTTTATAAAATCCGAAAATACGGTACAGGTAAAAACTTATAACCGAATGAAAAACCTGATATGA
>CP070642.1:1071174-1076728 GCA_020354105.1 Chloroflexota bacterium
CGTGCCACCTAATTTATCCGCACTATCCAATAATTATAATGGCATTCAGGTATTGATTGCCAATATATATAACGATAAACTAGACCACCTAGTTTAGTGCAAAGATGGCACAAAAAACCGGCATGGACTATAATAACGCAAGCTTAACTATAACAAACCGATGAAGATTCTCCGCGATTTCATTGCACCTATACTTGTCGGACTGGTTGTTTTCGCCCTTTTCCAGGCTGCGGTTGGGAGCTTCAAGGTATACGGCTCATCCATGCTGCCCACCATCGAAGAGGGCGATTATATCATGGTAAGCAAAGCTAGTTATTTCTTTGGTGAGCCCCAACGTGGTGATATAATCGTGCTTCGCTCCCCACAGAATCCCAATTCAGACCTAATCAAGCGAGTTATTGCCATGCCAGGCGACAACGTGGAAATCAAAGACGACACGGTATTTGTAAACGGTGCTGCTTTAGTTGAACCTTACACACTTGAGCCACCCCATTATCTTGTGTTACCTCAAGAAATTCCCAGCGGACAGTATTTTGTTCTTGGTGACAATCGCAACAACAGCTCCGACTCACACAGGGGTTGGACAGTACCACGAGAAAACATCGTTGGCAAGGCATGGATAACCTACTGGCCACCTTATAGATGGAGTACAATAGAGCACTACCCTCTCAATGCAGGTGTGCAAGCAGCCATCACTGAACTCAGCCTGGCAATAAAAACACTATGTCAGACGAGATAACACAAATCTTCAAAGATGCCGGAGCCATACTTGAGGGGCATTTTCTGCTAACTTCGGGGTTACACTCACCGGTCTACTGGGAGAAGTTCCGCGTTTTACAATACCCGCATTACACCCAAAGGCTCTGCCAGCTCATTGCCGAGCACTTTAAGGAAGACAACGTTCAAGTGGTTGCCGGCCCGACTACGGGCGGCATTATCCTTGCCTTCGAGGTTGCCAGACAAATGGGCGTAAAGGGAATGTTCGCCGAGAAAGAAGGAGAGGCAAGAGTTTTTCGACGCGGCTTTACCATCAACCCTGACGAGCGCGTACTAATTGTGGACGATATACTGACCACCGGTAGCTCCATCAACGAAGTAATGGAAGCTATCAAAAAACTTAAGGGCACTATTGTCGGAATCGGTGTTCTGGTTGACCGCTCCGAGCAAAAGAAAGGTTTCGGAGTACCTCTTTTCAGCTGTCTTCGCTCCGCAACTACAACCTATCACCCTGACAAATGTCCTCTATGCGCCGCTGGCATCCCTCTAGTTAAACCCGGCGGGCAAACATAAAAACCACTAGTTTTATCTTGACACCTGAAGTTGAAAAACCTAAAATGTCGGCGCGCCGAGGTAGCTCAGTTGGTAGAGCAGCGGACTGAAAATCCGCGTGTCCCCAGTTCGACTCTGGGCCTCGGCACTTCTATTTCAAGAAGCAGTATAACCGATATTCTACCGTCCATGCCCCCGCTTACGTGCTACCCAGAACGACACGGCTTCCTTCTGCGCTTCAGGTGGTAGATGACGTGTCGTCAGCCAATGAGCAAAACCCGATAAACAAGGCAACGCCGCAGAATAGATTAACAAGGAAACAGGCTCACCGAAAAACCAGCAAAGCAATACAAGTGGAATAAACAACGCCACCCCGAACCAAACACTATTACGTGTGATAATAAGTACCAAAATACCCACAGCAGCAGCTATTAACATCTCTATAGGAAGCAGAGCAAGGAGTGCACCTATAACTACTGCCAGACCTCGACCCCCTCGGAAATGTAAAAACACGGGCCAGTTATGTCCGATAACAGCAGCCACACCAGCACCGAACACCACCAGCTCATTCCCAGAAAGGGCTTTGGCTATCACTATGACTAGCGCACCCTTTCCCACGTCCGCTATTAGAGTAGCTATACCAGCAATCAGTCCAGCATGACGAAATACGTTAAATGTTCCAACATTGCGGTCGCCGACCTTGCGAACGTCCAGACCACTTACCTTACCGATAATATAGGCAAAGGGGATAGAACCCAGAAGATATGCAATTACCAGGCTCAATACAATATTAATGACTGTGAACAAAAATACCTCGCTATACTAGGTTATTCTAGCACATGTGACTAAGGAAAATCTTGCTAGCTGAACAGAGGATATTCGGCAATATTAGAACTCTACACCACCAGGCAGCGCGTGGACAAAGATTAGATGCCACACCACCTCTTTTGGCGGCTTGACGACACATCTAACTAAATTGAACTGCGTCTTCTGAAAACTGCCCGAAACTTCATTCCTTCGCGGGGAGTACAGATTCCTCTGCCATCCACTCATAGCCCAATGCGGCACGCCATTCAGCCAAGTCTAGCCTGAGTTCTTCATAGTCTTTTTTAGCAGAGTCATAGAGTCTGGCATTTTCCAAAGCAATGGCACCAAGGTTCGCCACCGCACCCACAAAATACATGTCGGCATCGGTGAAATGGCGCGGTTGGGCAGTATAAACCCGCATAACCCCTATGGCTTCTCCCCTTAGCAAGACCGGAACACTAAGAATAGAGGCAATCCCTTCCTCTCTAGCCTGCTTCTGATATTGAATCCTGTCATCCTCGACAGCATTCAAAACAGCCACCGGACGGCCTTCCAATGCTTGAGCGATGCTCTTATCAGCAGACACGGGGCCTTTTCTGACATATCGGTCGCTCAATCCGTAGGCTGCTGTGTGAAGCAACAAGCTCTTGTCAGGAGTCAGCAACATGAGCGCACATCCTTTGGCACCTGAAGCTTCGGCAGTGTTTTGAACAATAGCGTTCAGGACGTCTTCAGGAGTACGGGCTGAATTCAGCGCGGCGGCTACCTCGTAGAGGCTATGATAGTACCTCTGCTCTCGCTCGTCCATCACTACACCTCCCATACAGAGTCTATAGTTTTATTATCTTCCCAAGACTACGACATGTCAAGTGATTTCTGCCTAGTCCCTAAGTGACAAGACCGACTCCCTCAAAAAAGAACTAATGAAGCGCTACCAGCCCAAACTGCTAGTATAATATTGATGCATGACCTTTTACTCATTGACAAAGCAGAGCGAAATCATTATCATATAATTGCCATCGACCCATCGGGCGGTGAGTATAATTTTTAATAAAACAAATAATGACCGCTTGGATCAGCGATGACCGAGACGGGAAATAGGGGTAGTATTTACTGAGCCTTCTCGGCAATGCTGGGAAGGCTCTTTTTCTGGGATACAATGTATAACGCTATAACAGACGTCTCGGGAATAAAGGTGGGACACTACACCGATAAGCAGGCAGCCACCGGCTGTACGGTAATTCTGTGCGAGACCGGCGCAGTAGCTGGCGTTGATGTCAGGGGCTCGGCACCGGGAACCAGAGAAACTGAGTTGCTCCGACCAATGAATCTAGTGGAAAGAGTGCAAGCTATTCTCCTCAGCGGCGGCAGTGCTTTCGGGCTTGACGCCGCCGGGGGAGTAATGCGCTATCTCGAAGAACGAGGCTTCGGTCAAGAAACCATGGTGGCCAAGGTGCCTATAGTCCCCGCAGCTATTCTTTTCGACCTGGATACAGGCAGTTCTAAAATCAGGCCCGGAATTGAAGAAGGCTACAAGGCTTGTCTGGCTGCCACCGAAAAGGAGACAGCTGAAGGCTGTGTTGGTGCCGGCACAGGTGCTACGGTAGGGAAATTTTTAGGCATAGAGCGAGCTACCAAGAGCGGTCTGGGCACAGCCAGCTGCAAAATAGGCAATGACATAATCGTCGCTGCCATCGTCGCGGTCAACGCTATCGGCGATGTCATTGACCCCAAAACAGGAAAAATCATGGCTGGTCCTCGTAACGAGAAGAATAATGGTTTCATCAGAACTGTCGAGCTTTTGACAGGAGGCACTTCTAGCTCCAAAAAGAACCCGCTGCCTAGTAACACCACTCTGGGCGTGGTAGCAACCAACGCTTGCCTGAATAAAGAGCAAATAAATAAACTGGCACAAATGGCGCAGGATGGTCTAGCTCGGGCTATCAACCCAAGCCACACCATGTATGATGGCGATACTATATTTGCCTTGTCTTTGGGTGACAAAGTGGGCGACCTTACAACATTGGGGACTGCAGCCGCTGAGGTAGTAGCCGATTCCATAGTCAGGGCAGTCCAGCAGGCAGAAACACTAGCAGGCATACCGGCAACAAAGGACGTGATATGAAGGAAAAGAATACACCGACGATAGGCTTCATAGGTGCCGGGACAACAGGTACAGCGCTGGCTGTAAGACTGGCGCAGCAAGGATACCATGTAATTGCTGTATCAAGCCGGAGCTTGACTTCAGCAGAAAAATTGGCTGGCAGAATAAGCAACTGCAAAGTATATAACGGGGCACAGGAAGTAGCTGGCATCGCTCAGCTCGTTTTCATTACCACGCCCGACGACACCATCTCCAAAGTAGCTGCTGAGATTAAGTGGTGTAATGGACAAAATGTGGTTCACTGCAGTGGCGCACACTCCATCGACATACTGGAACCTGCCAGACAGCTGGGGGCTAATACAGGTTGTTTTCATCCCCTGCAGACTTTCGCCAGCGTTGACCAGGCAATAGAAAATATACCCGGCTCTACCTTCGCCATTGAAGCCCAGGAACCACTTTCATCCACGCTTAAGGAGATGGCTACTGCTTTAGAAGGAGATTGGGTTATCCTAAAAGCCGGAGACAAGGTGCTATATCATGCAGCAGCCGTATTCGCCTGCAACTACCTGGTGACTCTGGTCAAGCTGGCTACGGATTTATGGCAGACCTTTGAGGTCCCACCCGCACAAGCAACTAAAGCCCTAATGCCTCTGCTACGGGGCACATTAAGCAATATCGAAAATGTTGGCTTGCCAAACTGCTTAACCGGCCCTATCGCCCGCGGTGACCTGGGCACTATAAACAGACACCTGGAATCACTAGAAAAGCAAGCCACACCACTGCTTAGCATCTATAAGGAGTTGGCAGTACAGACCATACCGATTGCAGTGGCTAAAGGGAGAATAGACTCACAAAGAGCAGAAGAGCTACAAGCTTTACTGAGATAAAACAAAACTAGGAGACAAGAATGAGAACAATGCTTAAAAGCAAAATCCATCGGGCTCGGGTTACTCAATGCAACGTCGACTATGAGGGCAGCATCACCATTGACAAGGATTTGATGGAAGCAGCCGACTTAGTTACCTACGAAAAAGTTGATGTGTTGAACATCAACAACGGCGCCAGATTCCATACCTACGTAATTGAAGGAGAACGAGCCTCAGGAGAAATCTGCCTTAATGGTGCTGCCGCCAGACTAGTGGCTAAGGGTGATATCGTGATTATCCTATCTTATCATGTTGTTACCGATGACGAGGCTGCCACATACACTCCGAGACTGGTATACGTAAATTCAGAAAACCGAATCGTTGACACCAAAGGCACAAGAGATTGGACAAGAGACTTGTTATCAACAGTATAAAGATAAGGACTGTTTACAGATGGTAAGGAGGAGTGGAAAATGCGAGTCAGTATTAACGAAATAAAGGAAACGAA
>CP070642.1:1076828-1092290 GCA_020354105.1 Chloroflexota bacterium
GCCATTGGTGCCAGCATGACAAAGGTACGTGAAGCTGTGGACAGAACCTCCCGTTGGGCTGAGAAGTGTCGGAAATACCATCAAGTTCCTGCCCAGCTCCTCTTTGGCATAGTCCAGGGAGGCACTTTCTCTGAGTTAAGACACCAATCAGCAGCCGATGTCGTCTCTCTAGATTTCCCAGGCTATGCCATAGGTGGCTTAAGTATAGGCGAACCTAAAGAGACGACTTGGTCAATCGTTGATGAAACAGTACCTTCATTACCTCCGGAGAAACCACGCTATCTCATGGGCGTAGGCTCACCTGAAGACATCATAGAGGGAATAAGCAGGGGAATAGACATCTTCGACAGCGCTCTGCCTACCAGAGTGGCTCGAAACGGCGCGCTATTCACCACGCAGGGGCGGATAAACATACGGAAAGCTGTTTACAGGACAAAGGAACAACCTGTTGATGCTGACTGCGATTGCTATACCTGCCGTACGTTTTCTGCTGCTTACCTTAACCATCTGTTTAAGTGTGAGGAGCTACTAGCCTACAGGTTAGCCACCATCCACAATCTTAGTTTTGTCGCCAAGCTGATGCAGAGAATACAGAACTCCATTCAGCAGGGGACCTTTGCTAACTTAAAGGACGAATTTCTCAGTCAATATCAGGTTACCGATGAGGAAGTCAGGATTGCCCAGAAGCAAAAGTGGCTGAACTCACCGCGACGTCAAAAAGGTGTCTCTTAGCCTGAAAGACAAGCGCCATCACTTTATGCTATTCAGGTATGCGTTTGCGGCATGGTAACCACACATGCCGTGAACCCCGGCACCTGGCGGTGTCGATGAAGAACAGATAAAAACGCCCTTCAGCGGTGTTGAATAAGGCGATAGACTGCAGGTTGGCCGACAAAATATCTGCTTCAAACTCTGTGCTCCGCCTGTAATATCACCACCGACCAAGTTGGGGTTTTCTGCTTGCAATGCGGCTGGCGTAGACGTATGCCTGGCAAGTATCACATCTCGGAACCCGGGAGCAAAGCGCTCAACCTGTGCTTCGATAGATTTTGTCATATCTTCGGAGCAACCGTTGGGAACATGACAGTATGCCCATGCTGTATGCTTTCCCTTCGGAGCGCGTGAAGGGTCGAATAAGCTTGGCTGGGCTAAAATTACGAAAGGCTTATCCGTAACTTGCCCTTTCCAGGCGGCGAGTTCCGATTCTGCAACCTCATCAAAGGTTCCGCCCAGGTGGACGGTGCCTGCTTTAGCGCACTCTCTGGCACTCCAGGGAATGGGAGCTGATAATGCCCAGTCGATTTTGAAAATACCGGGTCCGTATTTATAGTTGCGTAATTTCTTTTGATATTTTGCCGGTAACGTGTCTTTGTAGACCTCCACAAGTGCAGTCGGGAAGGTATCAAAGAAAATAGCTTTTGACTTCGGCAGGTCTGCCTTGGACTTTACAAACTGTCCGGTCACTATTTTGCCGCCAAGGGTCTGCAAATACTCCGCAAGCGCACCTGTTATGGAGCCAGCACCTCTTCTGGGTACCGGCCATCCCACTGTATGACCCGCTATGCACAGTGCCAGGCCAAATACAGCAGATGGCACCGCATTCAGAGGCAGGGCAGAATGAGCAGCAAGCCCGGCAAAAAAGCCTCTGGCCCTGTATTCCCTGAAAAAGCTCTCCGCAACACTTCTGGCTGAATAGAAAGCTCTCAGACCGAATATAGCTAAAGTCAATGGATGCCTGGGAAATCTCCTGGTGCCTAACAGATCAATGACAAGTTCATCCCAGTAGCCAATGTATGGTTCGATTAACTTGACATAACTGTTTGCATCTCCCCCAAGGCTTTCGGCCGTAGCCTCTATCGATGACTCAAGTACTGCCGCTGATCCATCGTCAAAGGGATGCGCCAGTGCTGCAGGAGTTTTAACCCACTCCAGTCCGAATTGCGATAGGGGCAGGGACAAAAAGAATGGTGACGCTAAACCTAGTGGATGAATTGCCGAGCCGGTATCATGGATGAATCCCGGTAGAGTCAACTCCGAGGAGCGCGCTCCTCCACCGATTGCTGTAGTACCCTCAAGAACTATCGGCTTCAGGCCCTTTTTTGCCAGCGTTATGGCTGCCGCCAGTCCATTCGGACCGGCACCTACAACCACTGCATCATGTTCAACTGATGTCACGCTTTTCTTTTCTTGGCCTGCTTACTATTCCTTCTCGGATTTAAGAGGCTATGGAGCATACTCAATATCTGGGCGTTTCGGAATACATTGAAAGAGTTAAATATGTGCAATGAAGTGTCCAGGCACTGCATACTGAACTGAACTCTGGCAGAGCTGCCAGTGTACCTGGCAAAAGACTTAAGCACATGTGTCCATATCTGGCGCTGGAGATTTGAGCCCGCCATCCTGAAGGCAATCTCATAGACAAAGTCGCTCGCCCTTGCCAGCCCCTGTATCTGGAAAATAACACGTCTCTTTTCCTGCAACGCCTTGAAGGTTACCCAGCCTGCTTCAGGATGTCCCTCCGGGGTAATGAAAGTAAACGTATCCTTGCCCACGTAAAGCACCAGCACACCGGTCACCACCAAACCCCCTGGAGTATCTGCGTTAATAAGTATTATCTCACCCGGTTTGATTCCCTTCGCAGAGGGAAAGAACCTATTCTCGGGAGGTTGAAATTTGGGGAAATTAGACTTCATTATGCTAACGAGCCTGGTGGGTTTTAATTTGGTGTTAGACAGGTCCAGTCGGTAGGTTTTCTCCCAGAGCTGACCGAATCCCTGTATCGGCCCTGCCGTACGGCGACCGTCCACGTTTAGATTAATAGGGTCTCCTTTAAACTTGCCTGTTTTCAACCTTTTCACCGGGCTAGCCCAGCACTTGGCATCGATGGTTTTGGTACTACCTTTCGTGGTCAAGCGATTGCCTATGGTTTTAGCCGCTGCGCCGCCAATAAATCCAAGTGCTCTATTGAATTCAGCTTTGCTGGTGCAGACGTGGAAACCTCCGTCAAGACCAGTAACCGCAAATACATCCCTGTAAGTTTTACTCAAGCCAGTAGCCAGAAGCCTGGTACCCGTTCTCGTTGTGGCAGCATGCAGTTTAACCAGTGCATTTATGCCGGTATTATCCAGCAGTGCCACGCCACTGAAATCCAGAATCAACGCCCTCTGTATGCCGTAGGCCGGGCTTACGGATATATCCAAAAGCTCTTTTTCATGTTCTGAGGTAAGTTTCCTGTCCAGAGTTATGATGGCAACCTGATTCCCCACGTCAATACGCTTCATACTATCCTCCCTTCGATCATCGTACGCAGAACGACTTCAGCAGGTTTTGTCTAATTATACTTATTTCACTACGGCATTCCAAGCTACATCGCTCGCTCAGAAGCAGAAATGGCTGAACTTACCGCGACACCGCAATAACACTATTTAGCCTAAGATGTCTGGTAGCCCAAGTTGTTCAATAATTTGCCATTTTGTTGAGATAAATATTTACATATTCAACTATTTATTTATTACCTTGATTGACGTTTAGTTTTTAACAAGGCATCAATTTCATCAAGATGCAAATTACGGTGTATGGACCGGTCTAACGCGTGGATATCTCCTGAGGCCTCCATCGCCTCTATCAGATCGGGCGAGGCTTCCTCCAGCTCACGATCGAGTGCCTCAGCTATTGTTATTGACAGGTTGGCTGCTTTTCTTGGGGGGATTGCCAATAATAATGGGACCAGCGCATCATTAATAATATCTGCATCAATAGGCGACGGCGTAATGCCTTCTTTCTTCCATTTCCGGACGAGGACCAGCCGTCGCTCATCCCAGAATGCTAAGTGCGCCAGGGCAACCGCAACCGTCCATCCCTCGGCATTAAGAGTGAGCGTTAACTCCTCATCGGTTATTTTATCTACGAAGTTACGGAGTCTTTCCCGCCCCTTCGCATTCTCAGCAACAAATTGTCGAATCATATAACCTCCTTCATCCTGTGGAAAACATAATATCCGTGTGTGATCCTATAGAAGTGCTTATGGTAACAAAACGATAGAAGGTATATCAAGAAACAAGGCAAAATCTGTACCAAAATTAGCTACGATTTGCAAACTTTTGCAAGCAGTTGGTAGGCCGTACAGGATTCGAACCACAAGATCAATGATGTGTCGTCCTACATATCATCCGCCTACGGATGACTGTCTTAGCCTGTACCTGCCTGGTGGGTCATCTATGGGCAGGTGATCCTTAAAAAATACTTGCACTGGATATTTTTGACAATCGTCAGGTCTGCACTCTAAGATTGATTAAAAAAGCCCCACGGAGGTTGAAATGCCAGTTCACGTTATAATTGATATTAAAGTGATAAATAAGGATATATACGGGGAGTATATACAGAAAGTGCCACCAACAGTAAAGAGGTTCGGTGGACGCTACCTTGCTCGGGGAGGAAAGATAACCATCCTATCGGGAGACTGGCATCCGGAAAGAGTGATTCTCTTAGAGTTTGATAATATGGAGCAAGCAAGAAATTGGTTGACCTCTCGCGAATATGCTGAAGTGGCCCCTTTAAGAGAGAAGTCCACCATAACCAATGCTATTCTTATTGAAAGTGACCCGTTACCCTAGATTAGAAATTAAGTTGTCTCCAGCTACACCCATTGATAACTACTGTTGGTTATTTTGAAGCGTCTCCTTGAGCATTTCCTGCCAACTATTGCCTAATATCTTTATGTCAAGTTTTATATACTGGCTACCTATCTTAATGCCGGATTTAAAATCCTGTGCTAAAGGCAGCTTTTTTAAAATTCCGGCACTGTTGAAATGCAAAACGATTTGTCGACCCTCTGTAGAAATGGACCCCACCATCGCGGCAGCAGCGAGCTGTTTAATTTTCACTATATAGAGTATATTTTTGACCGGCTGTGGCATCGGTCCAAATCTGTCTTCTATCTCTATCGCTATATCCTCTATTTCCTGAGATTGTTTCAGCACAGCCAAGCGCTGATAAAAACTCAGCCTTGTGCTTAAAGCTGGGATATATTCTTCCGGGATATAGGCGTCCAAAGGAAGAGCTATAGTTGGAACCGGATGTTGCGGCATTATTTCTTCTACGTTTCGCTCCTGTCTCAATTCCTCCACTGCCTCAGACAATAAACGGGAATAGAGGTCAAATCCCACAGCAGCTATATAACCGCTTTGTTCCACGCCCAGCAGATTGCCGGCCCCCCGAATCTCTAAGTCCTTCATAGCAACAGCAAAACCAGCACCCAGCTCTGCAGCCTCCGAGATAGTTTTAAGACGCTTCCGAGCCTCAGGAGTTAGTTGTTTACCTTTTTCAAAAAGAAAATAAGCATAGGCATCGTTGCTACCACGCCCAACACGACCCCGAAGTTGATAAAGCTGCGTTAATCCCAGCCTGTCCGCATGTTCAACAAGCAAGGTATTAACATTGGGTATATCGAGTCCAGATTCGATAATGGTCGTAGTAACTAGGATATCGCTCCTGTGATTAACAAACTCCGTCATCACCTTTTCCAGCTCCTCTTCAGGCATTTGGCCATGGGCTACAGATATTCTAGCTTCTGGAACTAAACTGGCTAGCCTGCTGGCAACCATAGCAATGCTGTGAACCCGGTTATGAACAAAAAACACCTGGCCATTCCGCTCCAGCTCACGCAGTACTGCCTCACGTATTATCCTTTCATCATAAGCGCCAACATAAGTCTTGATTGGCAGACGTTCCTCCGGTGGAGTTTCAATCGTACTCATGTCCCTAATCCCAGCCAGTGACATATGAAGAGTCCGAGGAATAGGCGTGGCGCTTAAGGTAAGAACGTCTATCTCCCTTCTCAGCTTTTTAAAGTGTTCTTTATGTACCACCCCAAAGCGCTGCTCTTCATCTATGATTATGAGCCCCAAGTCTTTAAACACGACGTCCTTTTGCAATAGACGGTGGGTGCCAATGCAGATATCCACTATGCCTGCTGCTAGGCCTCCAATTATGGCAGCCTGTTCTCTTTCGGTGCAGAAACGGCTCAACATCTCGACTCTTACTGGAAAAGCTTGCAGCCTCTCACGAAAAGTGACGAAATGTTGCTGTGCTAAAACCGTGGTCGGAACGAGCAAGGCTACCTGCCTACCATCCATCACCGACTTAAAGGCAGCCCGAAGAGCAACTTCAGTCTTACCATAACCTACATCTCCGCAAACAAGGCGATCCATCGGGATTGGCTTCTCCATATCATTCTTGACAGCTAGAACAGCCTCCAGTTGGTCAGGTGTTTCCATGTAAGGGAAAGATGACTCCAGTTCCCGCTGCCATAGCTTATCTGAAGAGAAAGCAAATCCAGGGATTATCTCCCGTGTCGCGTATAGCCCCAGAAGCTCACGGGCGATGTTGGCCACGGATTCCTTAATTCTCTGCTTGGTACGTGCCCATTCCTGAGTTCCCAATCTGCTCAAATTTGGCGTTTGGTCACTGGCACCAACATATCGACTGACACGGTCGACCTGGTCAGTAGGCACATAGAGCCTATCACCAGCAGCATATTCCAGGACGAGATACTCCCGTTCAATACCATTGGTGATTATCTTGTTCAATCCGGAGAATCTGGCAACACCATGTTCAATATGGACTACATAATCACCTGGTGCCAATTCGGAAACAAACCAGTGATGACGTATCGGCCTTTTTCTAATCAAACGCCGTCGTTTAACGAAACCAAAAATCTCATTGTCCGTAAAAAGAGTAAAGACACCTCTCATCCCCCAGCCTTCAGCCAGTGACCCTTGAACCAGAGTAACGGATTTCAAAGCTGGCACCTGCTCTATCCGTGAAACTGAATTAGCCATAATATTCTGCTCATTCAGCAGTTCGGCAAGACGACCTGTTTGCTGGCTAACTACGATGATACGCCGGTCTTCCTGCAGCATCTCCTTAAGCCCTTTGCAGAAGGCTTCAAGTCTGCCTCCGTAGCTTGGTACTGGAGCTAAAGGTAACAGATAGGCATTATCAGAGTGATCAGTGTTCCATGAATAAAACATTAAGCGTTGCCTAATTTTCCTTGTCTTCGCTTCAAATTCTGGCCAGGATATAACAGGCGGATCCGATGCTGGCCCACCCTGTTCCGACTTTGCCTGGCCAAGTTCTCCAACCTCTTTGTTCAGCTTATCTACAACAGTTCGCAGTTCATTTAGATCATCCGTAATCAAAAGCGCATTGTCAGGCAGGTAATCCAGAATGGTATCACTATTAGGACGCTGCCAGTTTTCTTTAGCCGGAGCTATAGTCACTGAAGCTACCAACTTTAATGAACGCTGTGTCTTCGGGTCAAAAAACCTGATGCTCTCCACCTGGTTACCAATGAACTCTACCCTGGCAGGTAATTCACACTCCGGAGAGAAAACATCCAAGATACCTCCTCGGCGGCTTATTGTCCCCGGTACTTCGACAATATTATCCAGTTCATATCCCATAGCCTGCCATCTTGCTACAAGCTGAAGCGGATCAATACTCGTGCCGACACTTAAGACATGACAAGACGTAATGAACTCATCTCTAGACACAGTTTTGCTAACAGCGGCTAAAGCAGAACTTACAACTAAGGGGCTCCGCCTATTTGCCGATATATCACGGCAAAGGGTTAAGGCCGAAATAGTTCGCAACCTTTCGGCTCTCGCAAAAACATCAGGCGCCGAGTATTCACCAGCCAAAAAGTCAATCTCGGGGAAAAATTGAAGCAGGGTTGAACTGGGACACCAGGCCTGGAGTTCGTCATAAAATCTTTTGGCACTTTCAGGTTGAGCAACTACCGCCAAGATGGGTAAGTTTAGCCCCTGGTAAAGCGCAGCTATTATAAAAGGTCTTACAGCATCAGTTGCTACCAACTCAATGCCCTTTTCCTGCAACTTAGTAAGCTCACCTTTTAGCTGCCGGTAATCGGCAATCTGTTCGATTAAAGAAAGCAGACCAGACAAGTCCATTTCCAAACACCTCTAGGGCTAGCCGCAACCTCAAGGGGGTTCGGACTAGCCCTGACTAGATTTTAGCACACGCCTACTTAACCAAACAATTGGGAAATATCAGGTCTAGTGTCTTTTCACCGAGCACAGACAGGCTAATAGTGGACATCGGCAATTTAAGTTGTCTTAACTACCGCGCTTATCTTGTCCATAGTGCCAATGTAGACGATATCATTTGTCAGGATTGATGATTTGAGGATGAAACAGCAAATATAAAAATGAACCAAAACAAGGCATTAACAGCAGTATAATTACGGCCCACGGCGACTTACGCCCCCCGAAAACTTTCTGTCTGTTGGCTAAATCCTGTAGCAAGATTCCGGCCAGTATCCAGTGAGTCATACCAAGGAGGACTAGCCTTAAAATCCATTCAGGCTCCATATACTCGAACCGCCACGTCTATTTTTGTACCAGGGATATGAGATGATATTTGCTTGTTACGTATTATACTAAAGTGCCGTGGGAATACTAAATGACCCCCTCCAATCAATGAGGTTTCGGCTAGACGTTTTTAGACCCAGCAACCTTTCTAAATATAGAAAGTTGACACACCACTCCATCAATATCAATATATGGTGCTGCCACTATCTCATAGGCCCTGCTATCACCCAATCCGCATGCCCATTTCCCGATTTCTTTGTTATTGATGACCTTCGGTATCATGCATTGTTCACAGGGGACATCGAGTTTGTGTAAGTGTTTGTAGCAGGGGAGACCTATGCCATCGCCAAAATCCTTAACCATGACCGAATTCATAAACCTTATCTCAAAATCAGGCCCGGTGACGAGAATGCCGTCCGCCATGCTATCAATAATGTTGAGTAATTTGTTTCTCTCGTCTTCCACCACAATATGGAGTTTTCTAACCCGGTCTGCCTGATCACGTATGACTCCAATCAAAGAGCCAATGAGGCCAGCGGTTACGGTAAAAAGAACCATTCTGAGTAGAGGGTCAGGAAAGGGAGAGATGAAAAAAGCACGAGGCAAGAAAATAACAAAGCTCACAAGCGTTACAATTACTGCCCCTTTAACCCTGGCGTTATAGCCAGCATATATTATTGGGACTAGAAAAAGGAGGCGGTGTACATCGTGCACTCCGTAGAAAAACTCGTTACGTAAGGCATTCCAAGCTGCCCAATTCACCAATTCACCATAGTAATAGAAAAGCGTACAAAATAACAAAAGCAAGGGCAGGATGAATGGCCTGAAGGAAGCGCGGATCTTAGATTGGACTGACGGTGTTTCATGTTCAGCCGTGCTCTTACTAGGCTCATCCTGCCTTGCTCTATGAATTGCCACAGAGCCTTTTCTTTTCCGTGATTCCATTATTTTCTTCTCTCGCACTCCTCTTGTACAAAATTAATAGCGGGAACATCTATTTGGCTTCAAGTTTCACAGGAGCAGTTTCTTTGATGCCCTTCTCACGTGCAGCCCTTCTGGCTCTGGCTTCTTTCGCTGCGGTCAACATACCACCAATCGTTATAAACCAGACAAACACTATGGGCAAGAGAATTATAGGTATTGCCACTACCAGTGCTACTATGATTTGCCATTCCATCTTAGTTTCCTCCTTTCATACGGTTTCGTCAAGAGTTCAATTGGCTATTATTTGGCTTTGGCTTCTTTCGTCACGCGCTTACCATGTGCAGCCCGCTTTGCCCTGGCTTCTTTTATGGCTTCATAAATGCCGCCTATGTTCAGGAACCAGACAAAAGCTGCCGGGAACAGGATGATAGGTATTGCTATCACCAACGCTACTATAAACTCCCATTCCATTGCAGTTCACCTCCTTTCTGGTATTCTGTCTTCATCTCGATCCCATTATTAGCTTATCATACTGTTCATAGAACTGACTTCCGTCGTGATACCTGTTTCGGATTAAAGAAAACACTTAAACCAAATATCTACAACCCATGGCTTTTCACGCACAAAATATGTGTGGAACTAGGCAGATATGCCTACCCCAAGTAGCATATGCCCACTCAGGATATAATTTGCCCGGCAGAAACATAATGCAGATAGAAAAGAGAAACCTATCTGCCCGCTGATGGAGCAGATTTCTGATCTGTTTCTGATTTTTAACCTCCGCTCCCACTAACGCAGCCTATGTTGCCTCTTGACCTTGCGCCAACTCCTGCCCTTCCGCCGATGCATGGTTTTCGGCTATTGGCAGTAGTCGATGTGCCAGTATAATTACCAGCAAAGCATCAGCAACGAGACCTATCGAGATGGCGAATTCCATCAGTGATGGAAAATATATTGTACCGGGTCGAGGCGCTAGAGCAATCATGCTCACATCGAATCGGTTGAGCACCAGGCCGACGATAACAAGCACCGCACTCCAGAATAACTTCCTTGAGCTCTGCCTGACGCTGGGCAATGAGAAAAGCACGATGGGTGCGACCACACCGATGATGATCTCTGCCCACCACAGAAGGTTAAGCGGATATTCGGTGAATACCAAACCCATGTTGCCCCTGGCAGTGAGGTCTACCAGTTTCAGCAACAGGTATATGCCCAAGATATAGGGTATTGCCCTGCCTATGCCAGCCATTACGTCCTGACCTATCCTGTGCCCGAACACACGGCTGCTGATGGTAGACTCAAATATCACCATGGCTGGCCCCACAGCTATTGCTGAAGTCAGGAACAACAATGGCAAGATAGGCGTGTACCACAGGGGACTCAAGTTGGTAGGCATCATAAGAAGCATTGAGCCAAGAGATGACTGGTGCAGTGTCGACAGAACGACACCGGCAATCACCAGTGGTATCTGTATGGCTCGAATGATACGCAGTGGAACATTCCAGTGTAGCCGCTCGAAGATAGCAGGGCTGAATTCCAGGGCAAGCACGGCAGTATATGTCATAACACAAATAGCAACTTCAAACAATGGCGAATGCCAGTTCCAATATATGATAGCGTGCCATATATACCATGGCTGTCCCAGGTCTACCAAAAGGGCAAGTATCACCAACTGGTATCCCAGGAATGCGGTCAGGATTGCCGGTCTGGCCACGGGGTGATATTTCTCTCTACCAAAGATGTAGACCACTGCTGCCAGAGTGAATCCACCTGCCGCCAAAGCCACGCCGCAGTAAAGGTCGAAGCTTATCCAGAGTCCCCAAGGACGACCGTCGCTCAAGTTGCTTATAGCACCAAGTCCGTACATGTAGCGAATGACAAATGCTGGCAGACAAGCAATAACTATTGCCGTGATAATGGTGGTACCTATTGGAAAGGAACGTATTCTCTGTATCATTTGGTCACCTCTACCTTGTTCTTGTCGTTCTCTTTGGTTTGGCTCATTTTCTGCCTTCGCTGTATGACTAAATATACACCGGTCATGATGGCTGCCACAGCCACCAGGACGGGCGGTACAGCACCCATGGCACGTTCAGCATTGACTGTAACCGGCTCAGTGCCAAGGGTCGGAAAGCCCAATTCTTCAAACGGAACAGGCGAAAGATACAACCAGGACAGGCCCCCCACCTCTTTTTCACCATAGATGTGGTCCACATACTTATCTGGTGACGCCGCAATTCGTTCTTTGGCTATGACGATAAGGTCATCACGCTCGCCGAATTCGAGTGCCCCTGTCGGACAGGTCTTTACGCAAGCTGGCTCTAGCCCACCACCCAATCTGTCAGCACAGAAGGTGCACTTGCGAATCCAGGGCATTGGCTTATCCCACTCAAAATTCGGTATGCCGAAGGGACAAGCTACCTGGCAGTAACGACAACCGAAGCACCTGTTATCATCATAGATGACAGGGCCCTCCTTCGTCTTTTGCAGGGCGGCCACTGGGCAAGCGGTGGCACAAGCCGGGTGCTCGCAGTGCATACATTGCAACTTAGTAAACACAAACTGGAATTTGCCGTTGTCCTCCGCCTCTGTAAAGTGTATTTTGGTAAAAGTGGAGGCTGACAACTTGGGTGGGTTCTCTAATGTTCCAGTATTTGTAGTCGCCTCTGCCGGCAACTGGTTCCATTGCTTGCAGGCCACTTGACATGCCCTGCACCCTATGCATTTGTTGGCATCGTAAAGCACTCCTTTGGACATTTTAAGCCCTCCTTACGTTACAGAGGAAAGTTTTGTATTCCGGGATAGTGGTATTGGCATCACCAACATGTGGAGTCAGAATGTTTCCACTATCACCTTTGGCCATTCCTGAGTATCCCCAATGCCAGAGTACCCCTATCTGATGAATTGTTTTACCATCTACTATTAACGGCTGGAAACGCCTAGTAACTACAGCCACCGCCTTGATATCCCCCCGCGCCGTGCTAACTATGACTTTGTCCCCCCTTTCTATACCCCTTTCTGCGGCCAGTTCCTCACTCATTTCCACATACATGTCAGGAACAAGCTCCACCAGCCAGGGTAAGTTTCGAGTCATAATACCGGTCTGCCAGTGTTCAGTGCAGCGATAAGTAGTGCCCACACAAGGATACTGGTCAGGCTCGCCCTGTTCATTCATAAATGCACCGATAAAAGCACATGGGTTATTCTTGGTGCCGGACATCAAGTTTCTATCTAATGGGCTTTCCCATGGCTCGTAAACCTCGGGTACCGGCCCTTCGACGAGATCATAACCCCAGAGACGCGACAAACCTTCCGGCTTCATGATGAAAGGCAAATACTTAGCCCCTTTTTCAGCCTGGTTTATCGGTGGCCAACCTCCGTCAGGAACATCGCCTTCCCATTTCTTTACCGCGGTATTATATAAAATCACCGGATGATCGTTATCCCAAGGCATACCATCAAGGTCAACAGACGCACGATTATAGATAATGCGTCGGTTAAGCGGCCAGCACCACGACCAGTTGGAATACAACCCGATTTGCCTGGGATGTGAATCCACTGTGCCACGTCTGGCGCATTTATTGCCTTCTTCTTCGGAGTACTGATTACAGTATAGCCAGTTACCGGAGGTGGTAGTGCCGTCATCTTTAAGCGCGGCAAAACTGGCTACCAGTTTACCGGTGGTCAAGTCATAGCCATTGACTTCTCTTGCCACGGCATCGGCGGTAATGTGTTCACCATAGTTCCAGTTAAGGTCAATGATTGGCTTTGCCTGCGGGCGGCTATCCGCGGCATAAAGCTCTTTCAGCTTGAGCATGACCAGGTTCATAATCTCGAGGTCAGGCATAGCTTCCCCTGGCGGCTCTACTGCTTTGTAGCGCCACTGAGCCCAGCGCCCGCTATTGCTGATACTTCCCTCCTTTTCATAGGAACAGGCTACCGGTAGAATAAATACCTCGGTCTTGATTTCGGACGGATTTACCCCAGGTCTCTTCCAAAACTCTGCAGTCTCATTCATCCATATATCGGCAACCATAAGCCAGTCCAGCTTTCCTAGGGCTGCGCGCGCTCCATTGGAATTAGGGCCGCCCACAGCAGGGTTCTGCCCCCAGACCCACAGCCCCTTGATCTTACCATGGTTCATGGCCTCAATCATCCCGATGTGAGTATAATTAATTTTGGGATCAACTTTGGGCAGATAATTAAAGCAAAAGTCATTATCCCCAGTAGCAGCATTGCCATACCAAGCCTTGAGCAAGCTGACGATGTACTTCCGGGCATTGCCCCACCAGTTGGAGCTACTGTCTCCGGCTAAACCTTGGGGTATTATGGTAGCATCAGGATGCTTGCCAGTTCGCTTCAAATATGCCTCGATATCAGCATCGCTTTCAACCGGTATATTCAAATAGCCAGGCAAGATATGGGCCAGCATTCACCTATCAGTGTAACCCTGCACATTGGATGTGCCGCGCAGGGCGTTGATGCCACCACCAGCAATGCCCATGTTACCCAGAAGGAGCTGGAGAATGCCGTAAGCCCGGATATTCTGGGTGCCGTAGGTATGCTGCGTTGCTCCCATGGCATAACAGATAGTACCCGCCTTACCTTTTTTACTCGTTGCGGTATAAGTCTTGATGACCTCAAGGTAAACATCTTTCGGCGTACCGGTGATGTTACATACTGAGTCCACGTCATAGCGGGAGTAATGTTTCTTCAACAGCTGGAAGACACAATTGGGGTCCTTCAAAGTCAGATCAGCAGCAGGAGTCTTAGTGTCGGCATATTTCCAGGTGTTTCTTGCCGCCGCGGTATATTTACCATCACGCACTTCCCCGAATACTCCATCGTTGAATTTAAAATCAGGATTAATAATGAGTGAGGCATTAGTGTACTGCTTAACATATTCCATATTGTAGTTATCGGGATTATTCTCCATGTCATCCAGTACATACTTAATCATCCCGCCAATAAAAGCTATGTCGGTGCCAGACCGTAGTGGAGCGTAAATGTCAGCCCTAGCTGACGTGCGGCTAATCCTAGGATCAACGTGAATGAGCTTGGCTCCCTTCTCCATCGCCTTGGTAATCCATTTAAAGGATATGGGATGGTTTTCCGCTGCGTTAGAGCCGATAACCATGATACAGTCGGCATTTCTGAGGTCAATGTAGTGGTTGGTCATGGCCCCCCTACCGAAACTCTCCGCCAAACTGGCGACGGTAGAGGAATGTCAGAGACGGGCACAGTGCTCTAAATAGACTACTCCGAGGGCACGATCCATCTTGGCAAGTAAATAACACTCCTCATTATCCAGCTCACCACCGCCAAGGCTGGCTAAAGCATCGGTTCGGCCTGCCAGGTTATTCCAGTTATTGTCACGGGTATCTTTGACTCTCCTGGCGATTGTCTCTATCATCCAATCCCATGTTTTTTCTTCCCAGTCACCAGAGTTCGGCGCTCTGTACAAAGGCTTGGTAAGCCGGTACGGGTTAGGCATACCATCTACCTGGTGGATCTGAGACATGGCCTGTCCCTTAGGGCATAAGGCACCCTCATTGATAGGATGATCAGGGTCACCATCAATCTTAATAATTCCATCCTCATAAGCCGTTACAATGGCTCCGCAGCCAACAGAGCAATAACAGCAGATGGTGCTTGTCTCTTTGACCTTCTTTTTAAGTGGAAACTCTCTGGGGGCAGCCAGCACAGTCACATCGGGGAGAAAACTGAGTGCTACTGCGGCACCGACCCCCGATGTCGATAGCTTTAAAAAATCCCTACGGTTTAATTCCACAAGTCATTTCCTCCTTTCTAGTCGCACTTTGCCTAGAAATATGGATCTAAAGTTCACTCTACTTTACTCGTTTCTTCAACTCTTTCGCAGCAGCATACGGCTTGGCTCCCGCTTTACCAGGCTCTCTTTTGCGTGCTGCCAGCCTACTTAAAGATTCTTTAACGGTTATCCCTACACCTACAGCCAGTAGGATGATACCTACTATCTCCCACTCCATAATATATACTTCCTTTTGTCCTCACATAAGTTTACTATGCCACTGCGAGGCTAGCTTCCGCTGTAATGCCTGCTTTTCAACCTACTAGAATAGAAGTTTATACTCGCAGTAGCACCATTGAAATTAGGTATTTCTACCTA
>CP070642.1:1092390-1100767 GCA_020354105.1 Chloroflexota bacterium
CGGGCGACCTCCGATATGATGCCGGCACCGTAAATCACGACTATTCTGTTGTGCAGCTTGAGGGCAAGCTCCTTGGCTCTATTTGCACCGGTGGCTACAGTCTCCTTGATTTCCTCCAGTTGCTTCTCAAGGTCTTTAACCATCGCCTCAACCTCGGCTGACTTATCTTCGACGAAGCTCAGCTTTTGCAGGAAAGCTATCAGGGGTATGAAGCTGTAGCCCAGCGCTGCCCGCGGCTGGGAAACGATGTCTATATTAAAGACCGGCGAACCGGCGTCTTCGGCTAAGGTCTTCAACTTACCGCCGGTGGTCATGGCTAGCTTTTTGCAATTACTTTTCAGCGCCTGAGCAAAGGCAGACAACGTTTCCTCGGTGTTTCCTGAATAGCTCGAAGCTATTACCAGTGTCTTTTCGTCAATAAAGGCTGGCAAATCATATTCGCGATTGACGAAGATAAAAGACTTGCTTTGCGGTGCAAGCAGGCTACGAACTAAATCACCGCCTATCGCCGAGCCGCCCATACCCAAAACGACCACTTTGTCGATGTCGGCGTAGTCTGAGGGCAACTCGAGTCCTCTTGCCTTGTACCAGGCAGTGCGGCATTGCTCGGGCAGCCCGTGAAGATGCTCCAGCATGTTTGCCGGGTCGAGTCGCTGATATACCTTAGCGTCGTCTAAATCGGCCATATATTAAACCCCGAGTAGCTTCTTGCCGTTCTCCAGCAATTTCTGTGCCTGTTCCGGAGTGTGTCCTTCGGCATAGATGCGTATTAGTGGCTCGGTGCCGGAGAATCTTAACAGCAGCCAGGAGTCGTCAGCCAGGTAGTATTTGTAACCGTCAGTGGTGTCCAGCCTGGCTACCTTTAAGCCAGTGATGGAGCTGACATCGCCCTTAGCCAGCTTATCGGAGAACATCTGTCGGTCATCGGCGGAGATGTGAACATCGATGCGGTCGTAGTAGTGAGGTCCGACCTTGCTGAATAAATGGTCGAGTAGCTGTGAAGGTGTCTTGCCTGACCTTATTATTAAGTCGAGGAAATACAGGCCAGCGAGTATGCCGTCGCGTTCTGGCACATGACCGCGGAAGCCGTAGCCGCCGCTCTCCTCTCCGCCCATGAGTGCATCCTTCTCTATCATTAGCGGGGCTACATATTTAAAGCCTACCGGCGTCTCGTAGACGGGTACGTTGAATTGCTTTCCCAGCAGGTGAAGCATCGTGGTGTCGGTTAAGGTCTCGACTATGGCGCCGCGCTCACCACGGACTTCGAGAAAATAGAGAGCCAGCAGGGCGAATACCTGGTGCTGGTTGAGGAAGTTTCCATTTTCGTCGATGATGCCGATTCTGTCGGCATCGCCGTCGTTGGCTATGCCCACATCTGCCTTCTGTTTTTTAACTGTGTCGGAGAGCTTAGTCAGGTTCTTGGCGATTGGCTCAGGCTGAATTCCTGGGAAAGAGGGATTGCGCTCACCGTTGATTTCTATGACCTCTATTTTGCCACCCTGGAGAATCTCTTTGAAATAGCCAATGCCAGCACCGTACATTGAGTCTACGATGACCTTTAAATTACTGCGGCGAATAGAATTCAGGTCAATAAGTTTTTCTATCTGCTTGAAGTATGCCGGGTACTGGTTGAAGTAAGTTACGAGACCGTTGTTCAGGCCATCAGTTAGAGAAATTCGCTTAATGTCACCTGTGGAAAGTACCTCGTTGGCATTTTTCTCTATTTCTGCGACGACTTCAGGTGGAGCGCTGGCTCCAGCCTCATCCTTGTATTTGAAGCCGTTCCAGCGTCCGGGATTATGACTGGCGGTGATGATTATTCCCCCGATTGACCTGGTGGCGGTGACAGCATAGCTTATCACCGGTGTCGGTGCTGCTTTGGAGCACAGGTTTATCTTGATTTTATTGCCCGCAATCACTTCGGCAGCAGCGGCGGCGAAGTCTTCTGAAGCAAAGCGGGTGTCATAGCCGATAACCAGCTCGCGCTCGTTCAATTTAGCCTGTTTCAAGTAGTTGGCTAATCCTTGGGCGCAGGCTCGGACATTGTCGAAGGTAAAATCCTCAGCGATAACCGCTCGCCAGCCGTCAGTGCCGAATTGGATAACTTTGCCCATTTGATTTACAGTCCAGCCTCAGCCCTGTGCATTTCTGCCTTGTCGGTCTTCTCCCAGGGCAGGTCGAGGTCGTCTCTGCCGAAGTGCCCGTAACTGGCCGTTTGCCTGTAAATGGGGCGGCGAAGGTCGAAGTGCCTGATAATAGCTTCGGGGCGGAGGTCGAAATGCTTGTTAATCAGGTCAGTGATGGTTTTATCAGCTACCTTGCCTGTGCCGAAGGTCTCGCAGGAGACGGATAGTGGATGGGCGACGCCAATGACATATGAAACCTGCACTTCGATGCGGTCAGCCAGCCCAGCAGCTACTATGTTCTTGGCAATATACCGTGTCATGTAGCTGGCTGAGCGGTCAACCTTGGTGGGGTCTTTGCCAGAGAAGGCTCCACCGCCATGACGGGCATAGCCACCGTAGGTATCGACCAGTATCTTGCGGCCGGTAAAGCCGGTATCTGATACCGGGCCACCGATGACGAACTGCCCGGCGCCGTTTATGTAATAGCCTGTTTTGCCATCCATGAGCTTTGATGGGATGACGGCATTGATAACCTTCTCTTTGATGTCTCGCTCCATCTGGTCGCGGCTGATGCTAGGGTCATGATGGGCACCGATGACTACGGAGTCCACTCTTTTAGGTTTGCCGTGATTATATTCCACGGTTACCTGTGATTTACCGTCAGGGCGGAGGTATGGTATGGTCTTGTCCTTCCTGACCTTAGCCAGCTGGCGGCAAAGCTTGTGTGCCAGAGATATGGGCAGTGGCATAAGCTCAGGTGTTTCATTGCAGGCATAGCCGAACATCATCCCCTGGTCGCCAGCGCCGGTCTTATCCAGCTCGTCGACTTTCTTCTCATCTCTGGCTTCCATGGATTTGGTTACGCCTGCGGAGATATCGGTGGATTGCTTCTTAATGGATACCAGTGTGCCCAGGCTCTCATAGTCGAAGCCATACTCTGGCTTTATATAGCCTACGTCTTTTACCACCTTACGTACGATGTCAGGTATTTCAATGTAGCACTTGGTTGTAATCTCACCCAAGACAACCACCAGCCCTACGGTTACGGCGACCTCACAGGCAACCCTGGCAAAGGGGTCTTTCTCTATTATGTCATCAAGGACAGCATCAGCTATCTGGTCGCAGAGCTTATCCGGATGCCCCTCGGTAACCGACTCCGAGGCGAAAAAATAAGAAGCTGTGGTATCAAAGCTGTTTGACATTCATGTTCTCCTTGTAAAAAGTCATACTATTATAACTCGTTTGTGTGTTTAATGACACACCCGATCACCTTTTTATCTTGCCCGGCAGTATGTATATGTAAGGCTTGCGCAGAATCCATTTGTGGATGAAGCGGTCCAGTCGTCTCATAGCCAGGAATATGGTCCATATCAAAGCATCTTCTTTGTAATATGAGCGTATTTCCTCGACAGTGAGGGGTTTTATGTCTAAACCTTTTGCCTCCTTGGCGAAGAAGTCATTGGCTACGTGTACCAATCCCGGAATCAGCTCGGGACGTTGCTCCTTGTAGAAATTGGCAATCAGGTCTACCGCAACTAGGTGGAAATCGTAGTATCGGGTCATGACGTCTTTAAGGAATAGCCATCGAATCAGCCAGACGAGAAATGAGGGTGCGCTACGCAGGAATAGTTCTGGGTCGAGCTGCTCCACCCCGTTCTTGCGAATAAACGGAGTGCTGGTATCAATATAATAGAGTCTTGTCTGCGAGTCTATACGCGGGCTGTTGGGGCTGAAATCTCTTATTGCCCAGTTGGATATCTGTCCGTCAATGCCGATTTGGATATCGGTGCCTTTTTTATTGAAGTCCCAGACTTTCTTAAGCTGCTTCAATATTTGATGCAAGAAGGTTACTATGTCATCATCATCGAGGGTATGTATAAGCTTGTTGCCAAATAATTGTGGAGGCAGCTTTTCCTGAACATCAAAACAAACTATATAGCGCTCACAATCGAAAGAGGCAAAACCGAATGGCGGCACGTTGATGCCTACCTTATCGTTAAGAATGCGGTTGTATTCATTGTAGATGATTTTGTATTGGTCTAGCTCCTCTTGATGTCTGAAAATGGGCATGCGCTTGCAGGCCAAATTTGGCTCATCTTCTATTTCAAAGACGGTGCTTATCTCCCCGTACCCCAGTACCTTTGCCGGGATTTTGCTTGTCTCAGGGTGACTCGGGTCAAGTCCACTCTCAAATTTCTTCAATAGGTCAATGTTTATCTTCATATTGTCAAATTTCCATCAAAGGCTCAGGAACTCTTTGGTATCCTTAAGGGCGGCGTCCAGACGCTCCAGTATCTCGTATGCAGTCTCTTTGTCTATATTTAAGGGAGGCAATAGCTGGCTGACTCGCCTATCGTTGTTAGCATATATGGAGAGGATACCGTGGTCATAGCAGACCTTGGTCATTATTGGCCCGCATTGCTCGTTCACCATCTCAATGCCCATCATCAGCCCGATCTGCCGCAAGCCTACCAGTATGGTGGGATGCTTTGTCTTGAGTTCCTGGAAGCCCCGGGCAAAGACATCAGCCAGCTCACGCACGTGCTCAAGGAATTCAGGACGGGACGATTCATCCAGCACAGCCAGCGCCACAGGGCAGCCCAGTTCGGCACCTCCGAAGGTGGAAACGTGTATGAAGGGGTGTTCGTGGAAGAAAGATTCAAGCTCCTTTCTGAAACAGGTGGCGCTTATGGGATAGATGCCACCTGAGAGACCTTTGCCTATGACCATGATGTCTGGAACCACATCGTAGTGTTCGATTCCCCAGAGCTTACCAGTGCGCCCCAGCCCGGTCTGTACCTCGTCGATAATCAACAAAACGCCGTTGTCGACACATAGCTTTTTTGCCTGCGGGAAGTAGTCTGACGGCGGTATCGGCATTCCTGAGGTGGCGGGTATGGTTTCGAATATCACCGCTGCTGTTTTGTCATCTATGGCTTGCCTTAAAGCGGAGATATCGCCGAAAGGCACCTGTATGAAGCCCGGTGGGTTGGGCCCAAACGGCTGGCGGTACTGCTCGTCACCGGTTGCCAATGCCAGGCCGGTATGTCCGTGATAGCCGCCTAGTGCCGAGATTATCTTTAGTTTCCCGGTATAGCCCCTGGCTAGTTTGATTGCCAGGTCGATAGCTTCGCCACCGCTTACGCCGAAGACGGTATAGGTGATGTCGCCCGGTGTTAGCTCAGCCAGTCTTTCTGCCAGTGTCGCCCGCTGCTCGCTGACAAAATGGTGGTTTCCAATATCGAGCTCTTTGAGGCTATCCGTAAGTGCGGCGATGATTTTGGGATTGCGGTGACCCAGATTGAAGACACCGCCATTGCAGTGGCAGTTGATCAGCTCCTTGTCGCTGGTGGCATCCCAGACATAAGCTCCCTCTCTGCGGCCAAAGACGAAGTCCAGGCCAAACATCTTGAACGTCTCAACCTTGCCTGAGGACACATGCTGGGCAAAACGGTTTACAATCCCCTCTTTGCTATCCCGACCGATGTATTTCATATTAAGCCTGTTTTCAGATATCTCTTTTATTCCTCAGTGTGGTATGGGGTAATGTTTATCTGGACTGCATCCCTATGGCTGTATAGAATAGACCGCTGTAAAGCCAGGTCAATTGATACAGCGTCCTGTCTCCGTAATTATACTCCGGCTCGTACCAAAATAGAACACCGTTGACTCTCGGCACAGCTCGGACTTATGCATTGACAAACATTACCCGCAGTGATATCGTTATCGAATGTAGCAAATGATGGGAGGTGTAGAATGAGGAAACTGAGTCTACTCTTCTTGGTAGTAATCTGCCTTGTTTTCTCATCTGCTTGTGTGAGCAAGGAGGTGCCAGTTACAGAGACATATTATGAAACGGTGTACAGGACTGAGTCCTACGTCGAGTATGGAGAGGAGCAACGAGTTCATATAAAACCTGCATGGACACGACAGGCTTGGGTAGGTTTGGGGTTCGTAGAGTGGGAGAAAACAGAATCCTGGTCTTTCTTTGAAGGATATGACATTAGCCTGGCTAAAGATTCAGAGAGCCAGGTAGAGCTGACACTATGGGCAGATAGCTCAGCTTGGGCTATACTAGTTGTTGACCTTACCGGATTAGGACCACTCTCTGTACCTCCTGCAAGGAGTCCATTGGGTGAGAAAGTGGTTATCGAAGACGGACAGACAAAAATTGTAACTGATCCGGCGTCAGAGGAATGGCTTGCTAGCCTAAATGCTATCGTGGCAGACCCCAAGCGCATCCTATACCTTACTACGTTAAATCAATACACTAGCCGAAAAATTACAGTTATTACCACTGGAGTAGACGAGTTTATGATGATTATTTCCACGCCACCTTCAATAAGTCCTATTATTGAAAGGGTCCAGCTAATCTGGCAGAGTAAATCGGTTGAGGAAAGGCAAATTCCCTATGAAGTGGAGAAAGAGCGGACGGTAACCAAAATCGAGAAAGTGCCCATCTGGGAAGCCGTTTTTGGAGAATAATCCCGCTGAAAACATGTACCCACCGATCATATCCCGAATTCCCTAGCCTGCCTGATTTAAATTGTCCAATATCAGGCCTTTGCGCCGGTCTTTGATTTCAGGCTATGTCCCCTCTTCCCAGCTCTCCAGGTATTTCTTTTGCTCTTTGGTCAGGGAATCTATGGCTATGTTCATGGCTTTAAGCTTCAGCCGCCCCACTTCGTTATCTATTTCCTCGGGCACGGGATAGACCTTTGGCTTGAGCTTTCCTTTATTCTCAACCAGGTATTCCAGGCATAGCGCCTGGTTGGCAAAGCTCATGTCCATGACGCTGGCTGGATGCCCTTCCGCAGCCGCCAGATTTATCAGCCTGCCTTCACCCAGAAGTGAAATTCGCCGTCCGTCAGCCAAGGTGTATTCCTCGACGGAGGGGCGCATCTGCCTTTTCTTTTTGGACAGTTTTTCCAACGCCGGTATGTTTATCTCCACGTTGAAATGACCGCTGTTAGCCAGAATAGCCCCGTCCTTCATCTTTGAGAAGTGGTCTTTGTCGATAACATTGAGGTCTCCGGTAGCGGTGATGAATATGTCTCCAATCTTAGCCGCCTCGATTAGTGGCATGACCTGATAGCCGTCCATAGCCGCTTCTAGCGCTGAGATAGGGTCGACCTCGGTAATAATTATCCAGGCGCCCATTCCCTGGGCCCGCCTAGCTATGCCCCTGCCGCACCAGCCGTAGCCGCAGACCACCACCTTTTTCCCCGCCCACAGAACATTCGTGGCTCGTGTGATGCCGTCGATAGTGCTCTGTCCTGTGCCATAGCGGTTATCGAAGAAGTGCTTGGTTTTGGCATCGTTCACGGCGACGATGGGATATTTCAGTTTACCTTCCTCTGCCATGTTTCTCAATCTTATAACGCCGGTGGTGGTTTCCTCGGTGCCACCGATTATGTGAGCCAGAAGCTGAGTCTTTTCCCTGTGTGCGGTGCTGACCAGGTCGGCGCCGTCATCCACGGTTAGCTGCGGTTTATGTTCCAGTGCGGAGATTATGTGCTTGTAATAGGTCTTGTTATCCTCGCCCTTTATGGCGAAGGTGGGCATCCCGTATTCAACGAGCGCTGCTGCCACGTCATCCTGAGTGCTCAGCGGATTTGAGGCGCATAGGACTAAATCGGCACCGCCATCTTTCAGGGTTAAAGCCAGGTTGGCTGTCTCCGTGGTTATATGCAGACAGGCGGAGATGCGAACACCTTTCAAAGGCTTCGACTTGGCAAACCTTTCTTTTATTAGCCTCAATACCGGCATCTCACGGCTGGCCCACTCGATGCGCAGCTTGCCGGCTGAAGCAAGAGAGGTGTCTTTAACATCGTAGCTTTTTGTACTCATTAACTGCTCCTAAATTATAATTTATCCAAAACCTGTCTGCATGAAAGGCTATTTTAGCGCAACATGCTGCCGTCATTTCCTTTGCACGCTGGTGACGTACCAGTCCTCGGGCAGGTCGTTACTGGTATCAACGATGAAGTGGATAATATTAAGGTCGGGATAAGAGCTCTTTAAGTCGTCTAGGTTCACTTCTTCGAGCTTCTTTTTATTGCTTAAGTAGGCTTCTTCGGTAATTGCGTTCGATTCATAATTTTCCTTGGTCCGCCTTAATATCCGTGCTATGGATATTTCCTGCGGGCAATCCGTCTGCATGATGATGAAGGTCAGGTTGTGCTTGGCGGCTATGGCAGCGGCACGTCTCCTTAACGCCTGGGTAACGAAGGTAGCATCGAGAATCAAAC
>CP070642.1:1100867-1103696 GCA_020354105.1 Chloroflexota bacterium
GCAAATGAACAGCTTGCCATCCTTTTTCAACAGACGTTTGATTTCCTGAAGATCTTTGGTTTTATCCTTAAAGTGTGGGAAACTGTAATAGCAGACCACAACGTCAAAGATGCCATCACCCAGCTGTGTGCTGCATATATCACCACAAACATACTCGATATTGCCCTTGAAATTCTTATTCTGGGCCTTTTCCAACATCTTCTCGGCAGAATCCAGACAGACCAGCTTACCTGTGTCACCAATTTTCTTAAGGAGAAAAGGAACAAATATGCCGGTTCCCGTGCCAACATCTAGCACTATGTAGCCAGGTTGAATATCGAGGTTTTTGGCCATGTCCTCAAGTTTGTCGGGATCCTTTTCCCCAATCTTCTCATCCCATATGTCCGCCTTGCTGTTAAAAAACGAGCGAGTCATTGCTTTGCCTCCAGAGTTATTCTTTGCCTCCATCCCCTCATTTTTCGTTTAGGTGAGCAAACCGCTGCCATCATGAAGATTAAAGAAGAAGCGATGACAATGGTAGCCCCGCTGGGCATATTAAAAATATAGGAGAAAAAGAGCCCAGCCCAGCATGAAAGGACGCCAAAGCCTGCCGAAATCAAGAACATCCGTTTCATGCTGTACGTCAACTGGTAAGCTGCGGCAGCCGGGTTTAAGATTAAACCAAAAATAAGCAGCCCACCTATGGAACGAAGAGTGACTGTGATGGTTGCCCCTGTCAAGAAAATAATACTATACAGCACCACTGTGGCAGGTATCCCAACAGCGAGAGCGACATTCCGGTTGAATATGGTTGCCTGGATTTCCTTGCTGAATACGATGACCATCCCGACAACCAGGAATGCTACAATCCCCAGTAGTACAATGTCTCCCCTGCTGATTGTCAGAATACTCCCCCAGAGCAGATCCAGTGCCTCAGACCTGGTACTAGGAATTATCCCGATGAAGAGAAAGGCTAGCCCTAACATGAAGGAAAAGACCACACCGAGCGATGTCTCCGGACTCAATTGTCCCCGGTCTGCCAGGGGTCCAATGACAGCAGCCGCACCGAGGCAAAAGACGAATGCGCCGATAAGAGGGTCAAACCCCAGCCATAGACCAAGCAGTGCACCTGCAAAGGCTGCGTGTGACATTGCCACTCCGATGAAAGGCATATGCAGGAGCACGACGAAAACACCGATGATACTACAGGCGATGCCACCTAAAAGGGTGGCTATAATAGCGTTCTGCATGAACTGATAGCTTAAAATTGATAGGTCCATGCTAATGCTCTCTGGTATGAATATGAGGGCGTCGCTCATCGACCACAGCCGACGGTAAATTGTAAAGACGGCTAAGAGTCTCTGTAGAGATTAGCTTATCTGGAGCGCCGTCGCCAACGATGAGGCCGTCTTTTAGCAATACCACACGGTCGCAGGTGTGGGGCAGGGCATCCAGGTCATGGGTTACAAAGAGAGTGGTCAGACGTCGTTCGTTGTGAATACGCTTCACCAGCTCAAGTATCTCGGTCTGTGCCTTCCAGTCCAAGGAAGCAGTTGGCTCGTCCAGCAAAAAGATGTTTGGTTCCTGTACCAGACAACGAGCAATGGCGACACGTTGCTGCTCACCTCCAGACAGGTGCCCAATAGGGCGCTTGGCCAAATGTGCCATTCCCACCATTTCCAGCGCTTCGTCAACCAGCAACCAATCGTATCTCGTGGGTCTACGTAGAAGTCCCAGAAGTCCATAACGACCGATCATTACTACCTCACGAACCGAGACAGGCATACGAGGGTCAATCGTTTCTACCTGAGCAACATAACCCACCTGCTTTCTCAATTCGTAACGATCTCGCCCATTCACTTGCTGCCCGAGAATCTGGACGTGTCCTTGTAGCAAGTGGGCTAGTCCATTAACAATCGTAAGTAGGGTTGTTTTTCCTGCACCGTTTGGCCCGATGATAGCCACAAATTCGCTTTGAGAAACGGTGAGCGACACGCCGCGGAGAGCAACACTCTCACGGTATGAGACCACAGCATTCTCAATCTGGATAACTTTGTTTGGCATTAAATCCGCCACGCAAGTATCTAATTGGTTAAAGCATTAAGGAGGATATCGACATTATGGTTAATAGCCTTCTCCCAGGTTTCTGTATTGTCAAAACCACCCGGGAAATTGGAGAGATTCAGGTTCTTAGCTCCTAATTCCTGGGCTATACCTTTTCCTGCGTCCTGCCCATCCTGAAGGTTGTTGATGACCAAGCTTACTCCTTCTGCTTTACCCTTATCTATCAGGTCTTTGACAGCTTGAGGTGTCAGAGCCTGCGGACCTCCAAATGTACCCACCACTTTGAAGCCGGCCCACTGTAAGAAGTCAGCTTGCCGTATCGAAGCTATTACCTTTACCGTGGAGACATTAGCTTCATCCAGCCTAGTTCTAATATCTGTCTCTTTTAACAGGACCTTCTTTTTGTATGCTTCAGCCGATTTCTGATAAGCAGAAGCGTTTTTGCTGTCTAGCTCGCTTAGGACATTCGTTACTTTATCCGTTGCCGCCAGTTGGACGGATGGAACCATCCAGTTGCCATTAACGTTAGCTTTTACTACGGTGATACTGGGGTTGTTGGCAGAAGCTATGAGCTTATCGGCATAGCCCTCACCAGGCCAGCCGTGCAAGAGAAACAGGTTAGCTCTGGAAAGTTTCTGAATATCGCCAGGTTTGACATCGAAATTACCTGGATGTTGATTCGGAGGGATTAAGTTCATCACGTCCACCTGATCGTCACCCACCTGTCGAACAATGTATTCCATCAGAGATGTGCTGGTAACTACCTTAAGTTTAGAAGTAGTGTCA
>CP070642.1:1103796-1114165 GCA_020354105.1 Chloroflexota bacterium
AGGTAACGAACACTGGTGAGACTGATGGTATCTACGAAGCTGAGCTCCGTATAAACAATATTAGCGAGGTTTCAAATAAAGTGACTGTACCTGCGGGAGGAACCCAGAAATTGCTTTTCTCAGTTTCTAGGAATACTCCAGGCACATACGAAGTAGTGCTCGGTGAGCTCGCTGGGGAGTTTATAGTAGCTGAACGCACCGCGATACAATCCAGCAATACCGCACCTGTAGTGTCTCAGCCCACAAACTCGGGTTGTTGTGGCTCATCATCATCGGGGTCTTGTAGTAACTGTGGGACGACTACCTCGAGCAGCCCTTCATCACAGCGACGTACTGGCTGTGGTTGTGGTGGCAGGTAAAGTATCACAATTTAATGGAGGTGAAAGCCGTCATGATGAATGCCTGAAGCAGGGCGTGTTCAACGAATAAATCAAAACCATATTCAAAATAACAAGGAGGAAAGAACAGATGTCAAAGAAAAAGAAAATCATGGTAAGTGCAATATTATTCACACTTATGCTGGTTGCTGTTGCCTGTGCAGGAACAACCTCAGCGCCGGCACCTACTGAAACGCAGCCGCCGGCAGTTACGTCTGTACCGGATAATACACCAGCTGCCCCGGTGCCAACGCCCACTCCGAAGCCAGAGGGACCCATAAAGGCAAAGTGGATTGAGCCGCAAATCGATGGCAATACCGTGTCTGTCCCGATGAGTGATGTCGAAAATAATTGGAATACCCACTTCAAGGTGGAGACACAAGCTGGCGAAATGAATTTCATGGCGTATTTATTGGACGGAAAAACCTATGTTCGGGCAAACCTTTGCCCACCGTGTCGCTCAATAGGCTATTCTCTAGACGGTGATATTCTGGTATGCGATAGATGCGCTACGCTTTTTGAGGCTAAGACGGGCGATGGAATTAAAGGAGCCTGTGTCGATTATCCTAAAGCATTAGTCCAATACGAGATTTCCGATGGTAAGATAATGATGACGGAGGCTGACCTTGTAGTTGCGTATGAAAATACACTTAAACCTGGATGGCCTTAATGCTATAATCAAGCTTGGATACAGTGAAGTAGCATACTATTGTCGAGCCTTGTTTTTAGCAACGGCAAGGAGGTGGATTTATGGCTAAGATAGCTAAAGACATCACAGGGCTTATAGGCAACACTCCTCTGGTCAGGCTGAACAGAATAACAGCAGGTGCCAGGGCCGAAGTCGTAGCCAAGCTGGAGTTCTTCAACCCCTGTAGCAGCGTTAAAGACCGCATTGCCGTGTCGATGATTAGGGCTGCTGAAGATGAGGGGTTGATAAACAAAGATACGGTAATTGTCGAGCCTACAAGCGGCAATACTGGTATTGCCCTGGCCTTTGTTTGTGCGTCGCGTGGTTACCGCTTGATGCTCACCATGCCAGAGACGATGTCAGTAGAGCGCAGGCATATTTTGTCTATGCTAGGGGCCGAGCTGGTGCTAACGCCTGGCGCTGAGGGAATGTCCGGGGCAATACGGAAAGCCGAGCAGCTGGTAGCTGAGAATAAAAATTACTTCATGCCACAGCAATTCAAGAACCCAGCAAACCCCGAAATCCACCGCCAGACCACTGCTGAGGAGATCTGGAATGATACGGATGGCAAGATAGATATCCTGGTCGCTGGAGTGGGGACAGGTGGCACTATTACAGGTGTGGCTGAGGTGATAAAAAAGAGAAAACCTGGATTTAAAGCTATTGCCGTTGAGCCAGTTGATTCACCGGTTCTTTCTGGTGGCAAACCTGGCTCTCACAAGATACAGGGTATAGGCGCCGGCTTCATTCCCGATGTATTGAGGCTGGAGTTGGTCGATGAAATCATAAAGGTAGCCAACGATGATGCCGGTGCCACAGCCAGGAGGTTAGCCAAGGAAGAGGGGATACTGGCCGGCATATCTTCAGGTGCTGCAGCCTGGGCAGCTCTGGAGATTGCCAAAAGGCCAGAGAACAAGGGAAAGCTTGTTGTGGTAATTTTGCCGGATACTGGGGAGCGTTATATATCCACTTGGCTTTTCCAGTAACAAAACTATTCTGCATCAAATTAAAGGAGGTAAAAAATGGTGCGTGTAAGTAAATATCTAGCAATCATAGTACTGGTTCTGTCTGCGGTGTCTGTTGCCGTAGGAGCGACTTTCATTTACCAGGCATTTGAGAAAGAAGCTTGGATTAAAGAGGCGATGCATGTGGAGAAAGTAACCCTTGGTATTCCAGAAGCTGAAGTGAAAACAGGCAACGTGATTGACACTGCAGAGGAGGCACAGGCTGCCGCTGATACCATAAGGGAGCATCGCCGGGGAATAGCACCGACATATCAGGCGCTATTGGGTGAAGGCAGGTATGACCCCACGAACCCAGAGCATTTATCCTATACACAGGCCTTGAATATGGAAAACTATCTGTATATGGCGGTTCTAGCTTTCGGTATTACTACTGCTCTTAGCGGTGTTGGCGCTTTTATGATTCTTGCTGGGCTAGCCTTTGCTGCTACCGGCGTGGTGCTGCTTGAATTATCGAAACGGATAGAGTAGTTACCGGGTCGTTGCGTATTGAAAACATCGGTCTCCGCACGTAGCCGGAGCGTAACTATTTATCAACTTAATCTTTTTTATTAAGATTGGAGCTATAGAAAATTTGGCGAAGGAGGCGGAATATGAAATTTGAAACGTTGGCTATCCATGGTGGAGAGAGGCCGGACAAGACATTTGGTGCCCTCTCTGTGCCGATATATCAGACTTCGACCTTTGCCTTTGAAAGTGTGGGTAAGACGAGGGGCTATGATTACTCTCGCACAGCTAATCCGACGAGAAAAGTGCTGGAAGATACCCTGGCTCAGCTGGAAGGCGGCAAGGCAGGATTTGCTTTTGCCACCGGCATGGCGGCTGAGGCAACGGTGGTGCACCTTTTAAAGGCTGGCGACCATGTAATCTCGGGGGACGATGTCTATGGAGGCACCTACAGGCTCTTTCAAGATGTAATGACGAACCTGGGGTTGGAATTCACCTTCCTGAGAATGAATAACAGACAGGCTATTGAACGAGCCATAAAACCGAATACCAGGATGATATGGATAGAGACACCGTCAAATCCGTTGCTCAATATAACCGATGTTGAGATGGTGGTAGAGATTGCCCGAAAACGCAATATATTGACAGTTATAGATAATACCTTTGCCACACCTTACTTTCTCAGGCCCGTAAAATATGGGATTGACCTGGTTGTACATTCCACCACCAAGTACCTCAATGGGCATTGTGATGTTGTTGGTGGTGCCGTGGTCACTACCACGGATGAATTGACCCAGAGAGTTCAATTTCTCCTCAATGCCATGGGAACTTGTGCTTCGCCTTTTGACTGCTGGCTGGTGCTTCGTGGAATTCAAACATTGCCCCTACGAATGAAGAAACACGAGGAGAATGCTACGGCCGTGGCAAACTATCTTCAGCGCCACAAGGCTGTCAGCAAGGTGTTTTATCCCGGTATTAAATCTCATCCCGGGCATGAAATTGCACAAGAACAAATGAAAGGATTTGGTGGTGTGGTTTCCTTTGAATTGACAGGCGGCACGAAGGCAGTGAATCATTTTCTCAGAAGACTGGAGGTGTTCTCGTTAGCCGAATCGCTGGGTGGAGTTGCCTCGCTAGCCGAGCATCCGGCAACGATGAGCCATGCTTCAATGCCCCCCGATTACAGGGCAAAAATAGGTATCGGTGATGATTTGATAAGGTTATCAGTAGGCCTGGAGAACATCAGTGATTTAACTGATGATTTAGCGCAGGCACTGAATTCTGGCTGAAGGAGTGGGATTTGTCGTACGCCACAGGTTTACGCTGTAGGAAATGCGGGCAGGAATACCCCTTACAACCTATAAGGGTGTGCGATTTTTGTCTTAGCCCTGTGGAGGTCAACTATGACTACAAGGCTATGGCTGACATGCTCAGTCGCCAGAAGATTGCCGAAGGACCGTTCACTATGTGGCGCTATCGCGACCTGCTTCCTGTTGCAGGCGGCGAGGAGATTGATATCGGTACAGGCTTCACACCCCTGCTTAAAGCTGATAACCTGGGACGTGAGCTTGGATTAGACGAACTTTATATAAAGAATGACTGCCTTAATCCCACGTATTCTTTCAAAGACAGGGCTGTTTCAGTCGCCGTAACCAAGGCGCGCGAGTTCGGTTTCGATACCGTAGCCTGTGCCTCAACAGGTAATCTGGCTGCCAGTGTGGCTGCCCATGCGGCTAAAGCTAACATGAAGGCTTATGTTTTTGTCCCTGCCAATGTGGAGCCGGGCAAGCTGGTGGGAGTAGCTGTATACAAGCCAAACCTGGTTACTGTCGAGGGTAGTTATGATGATGTTAACCGTCTCTGTGCTGAGCTGGCACAAAGATATAACTGGGGCTTTATAAACATAAATCTCCGGCCGTACTATGCCGAGGGTAGCAAGACTCTGGGATTCGAAGTGGCTGAACAACTGGGATGGCGGGCGCCGGACTGTGTAGTTGCCCCTGCTGCCTCAGGTCTCCTCTTTACACGGATTTGGAAGGGGTTACAGGAATTGTCTATGCTCAGGCTCATTGAACCGGTGAACACCCACATGTATTTGACCCAGGCTACAGGGAGCTCGCCAATCGTACATGCTTTTGAAGCTGGAAGCTTGCATGTGCATCCCATGACGCCGAATACTCTGGTTACTTCCATAGCCATCGGTAATCCCGCTGATGGATATGATGCTTTGATGATTGCCAGACAATCTGGGGGTGGGGCTTCAAGTGCCACTGATGAAGAAGCTATCGGAGGAATGAAATTACTGGCACAGACTGAAGGCATTTTTGCTGAGGCTGCGGGTGGCGTAGTGATTGCCGGGTTGAAGAAGCTGGCTGCTGATGGAGCTATCAAAAGAGACCGTCTTACAGTTGCTTGCATCACTGGCGCTGGCCCAAGGACACAGGAAGTCGTCTCGGATGTCGTTCGTCCCTTCCATGTCCAACCTAATTTAGAATCGTTCCGCGAAGTGCTCGGGGTGGAGGTTTGAAATCATTGCCTCAGATGGATTAAGCTTATCAGTAACAATGACAGGAGGGCATGATGGCTAAGCGACAAGTGATGTTCACCTTTCCTCGTGAGATGATAAAGGAGCCTATCATTTATCATCTATCACATAAATTTGAGGTGGTGACTAATATACGCCGTGCCGATGTATCGGAAGACAGAGGTTGGGTGGTGCTAGAACTGGAAGGTGCGGATAAAGAGATCGAAGCCGGAGTTGCCTGGGTTAAAGAGAAGGGTGTTCGAGTTGACCCTATAGTTGGCGATGTTGTTGAGGGCTAGCAGATGAAGAGAATATATCTGGATTACGCTGCCACTACGCCGACTCATCCCGAAGTGATGAAGGCGATGTTGCCCTATTTTACTGATTCATTTGGCAACCCATCAAGCATACATTCATTCGGCCAGGAAGCCAGGGATGCCATCGAGAAGGCGCGTAATCAAGTTGCGACTCTTATCGGAGCTAAAGATGATGAGATTGTTTTCACAGGCAGCGGTACGGAAGCAGATAACTTTGCCCTGAAAGGTGTGGTTTCGGCTAAACAGGATAAGGGAAATCATATCATTACCAGCCCCATAGAACACCATGCCGTGCTGGAAACCTGTAAGTTTCTGGAAAAACAGGGGTTCTCGGTCACTTATGTCCCCGTGGATGGCTATGGCATGGTTGACCCAAGCGATGTCAAAAAGGCAATCACAAATAAGACTATCCTCATCTCAATTATGCATGCCAACAATGAAGTCGGCACCATAGAACCTGTAGCCGAGATAGCTAATATCGCCAGAGAGTCTGAGATTTATTTTCATACCGATGCCGTACAGGGAGTAGGGCATATCCCGGTAGATGTGGATAACTTGAATGTTGACCTGCTGTCCATTTCTGGGCATAAACTGTATGGGCCTAAGGGCATCGGTGCGCTGTATATTAGAAAAGGCACCAGGGTAAGCCCGTTTATGCATGGTGGTGGTCAGGAAAAAGGCAAGCGGGCAAGCACTGAGAACGTGCCTGCTATTGTCGGCTTGGGCAAGGCAACGGAGATCGCTTATCGGGAAATGCCTGAAGAAGCTCAAAAATTGACCGCTCTTCGCGATCAACTAATCGAAGGTATACTTAAAAGCATTGAGTATACACAGTTGAACGGCCATCCCCAGAGAAGGCTGCCCAACAATGCAAATGTAAGCATTAATTATGTGGAAGGTGAGTCGATGCTGCTAAATTTGGACCTGGCTGGAATCTGTGCTTCCACAGGCTCAGCCTGTAGCTCGGAAGAGCTTGAGCCATCCCATGTTCTGGTGGCGATGGGTCTACCTCATTTGCAGGCGCACAGCTCCTTGCGATTCTCTTTAGGCAAGTGGACTACCGATGAAGACATAAATCAGGTCCTAAACGTACTTCCCGGCATCGTATCCAAACTCAGAGCCATGTCACCTCTAATTGGGACCTCAACAAACTTTCCAACAAATCCGACAGGTGGTAACTCGTGATAGGGAAGCAGGGTATAGAGTGTGTGTAAAGCATGATTCTGAGAGCTAGGAGCGAACCAAGTAAGGTGTTAAGGAAATAAAGTCAGAGAGTCAGTGGTTATTGTTTTCTCCCTTCACTGGATGAGCTTGAAGCCCAGGACGAGAAAGGAGAAGGCGAGAAGCGGTATCGTAAAAACAACTTCGAATACGACACAGGGACAGACAGCTACATGGTGTATTCATATATAGTTTATAGTCGAGTGCTATATTGAAATATTTTGGAGGTTAATAGGGGATTGAATAAAACAGCTTTCTTACTAGTTACGCTTGCTACCTTGTTTTTTACCGTCATAGGTTGCCAACAGGTTAGTACTGAGTCCAATATTGTGGCCAAATCAGTTGTTGTCAGCGAACTGCTGAGCAACCCTGATTCGTATAAAGGGCAACCCGTGGTTTTAGTAGGAACCATTGAGTATGTTTGCCCTAGCGACGGCTGATTTTTTGATTTAAATGATGGTACGGGTACCATCCTAATCGATCTAAAGGAAAAGAAAATCAAGATTTCTCCGAAAAAGGAAGGCAGATCTGCAAGAGTCTACGGCGAGTTTATATTTAAGGGCAGTAAACCTTATATTAATGCCTTTAAAGTTGAATTGTGACGTTTGTGAATGGGCTGTGGAATATATCCAAATATGATGAGATTTCTCAAAATCAACTTTGCGGTTCTTGCGTTAATGCGAATTTCAGTCGAGTCTGTCTACAAGATAGACTGTCAAATTAAGTACTGACAATCTGAAAATTGGGAATGCAAACTTAATGAGCGTAATGCCAGAGATAGGAAAGATTTCGCCCAAGCTTTTTGATGAGCTTATATCACCGCATCTCGGGGCTAAGAGCGACAAAATTCTGGTAGGACCTCAGAATGGTGTCGATGTAGGTATAGTAGAGATAGAGGGTAAGGCACTTTCGTTTACCACCGACCCTGTATTTATTGTGCCCGAATATGGCTGGGATAGGGCGGCATGGTTTGCTATTCACATCATTGCTTCCGATTCGGTAACCAGCGGACTTAAGCCCAGGTTTCTGTCTATAGATTTAAACCTTCCCATGGAAATGACCGGTGAGCAACTGGAGACAATGTGGAAGACCATGCACCAGGAGTGTGTCAAGCTGGGGATTTCTGTTGTCACCGGCCATACGGGCAGGTATGAGAACTGCCATTATCCCATGGTTGGTGGAGCCACTCTGGTTGGCGTCGGCAATAAGGACGAATATGTTACCCCCAGGCTGGCACGTGCCGGTGATAAGATAATCATTACCAAAGGGCCGGCTATCGAGGCGACGGGCATTTTTGCTGCCATGTTCCCCAAGCTTATCGAGCGTGAGTTCGGTAAGGATTTCAACCGGAAAGCTCAGCAGCTATTTTACAAGATGTCGGTGGTTGAAGATGCCATGACCGCAGTCAGAGTTGGAGTAAGAGAAAACGGAGTTACCGCCATGCATGATGCCACTGAATGTGGCATATGGGGTGGTTTGTATGAAATTGCTCAGGCTGCCAACTTGGGAGTCAGAGTCGAGATGGAAAGTATCGTGGTTGAGGATTGCGTGCCTGATATATGCAAATATTTTGGCATCGACCCTTATGCTTCTATCAGTGAAGGCACTCTAATCATATCCTGCCGGGAGCACAAAGCCGGGGACATATTGAAGGCACTGCATCGGAAGAATATCAAAGCTTCGATTATTGGTGAGTTCACCGAACCAGGGTTGGGAATGGTGCTGGTACGAGGGGGTAAGGAGGAGAAGCTGGAGCATCCCATCGTTGACCCGTTCTGGAGAGCTTTCTACCAGGCTCTCGAGAAGTATAGCGGGAAGTTGTAGATTTGTTCGACCAGCGCAGCCGATAGGGCTATAATATAGTGAATGCCCGCGGTGCGGTATAATTAACGATAGTTCTAAATGGAGGCAAAAATGAAAATCGTAACATTGTGCAAAGATTGTCACTGTTGCCCGGTGGTTAAGGTAACGGACACACAGGTAGAGATAGGCGAGAAGGGTAATCTCTGTGTTCTCACCATGGAACAGTGGGAAACGCTCAAGGAAAAGATTCTAAATAAAGAGCTGTAAATAAAAGACCATAACCAGACCTGTACCTGCTATATTCACGGCTCACCAAGTCTAAATAGAGGATAACGCTATGGCTAAAATTATTGCCGTCTGTAAGAGCGAAGAAAAGGGAACCACAAAAAAAGATGTAAAAGAAGGAATCCTGAAGGATGACTTTGGCCTTGTCGGCGATGCTCATGCCGATTGCTGCACGCACCGGCAGGTGAGCTTGCTGGCTGTGGAAAGCATCGACAAGATGCGGGATCTGGGTCTTGAATTAAAGCCCGGTGATTTCGCCGAGAATTTGACCACTGAGGGAATAGACCTGGTATCCCTACCCGTCGGCACAAGAATGTCAGTCGGCGAGCAGGTCGTCTTGGAGGTGACTCAAATCGGCAAGGAATGCCATGCCGGGTGTGCTATCTTCCAGCAGGTGGGCAAGTGTATCATGCCCAAAGAGGGTATATTTACCAGGGTAGTTCGGGGCGGCACTGTCAAAACTGGAGACCAGATAGAGGTAGGGTAAGGTGGTGGATGAGGTAGAGCAGGTTCCTATATTACGGCTTACCGAGGAGGGGAAAAGCAGCGCCGATGATGTCGTTGTCACGGAATTTCCTCTCACCATCGTGCTGAACAATCAAGAGCTGGTAACGCTGCTTTGTTCCCCTAAAAATCTCGATTATCTGGCTGTTGGTTTCCTTTCCTCCGAAGCGCTGCTGAAAAGCAAAGAGGATATTAAGAAGATAACGGTTGATGAGCGGCGTGGCGTTGTCCGCGTGGAAACTGAAACGGAGAATAAAGAGGCTGGCGAGCTCGTCTTCAAACGGCTAATTACGTCGGGCTGTGGTCGGGGCACTTCTTTTTACAGCGCTGCAGATGTGGAGGGGCAGGCGAAAGTAGAATCTCAAACCAAAATATCAGCCCTTGAGGTCTTCGAGCTGATGAAGGAGTTTCAGCATCGGTCGCATATTTTCAAATCGACCGGTGGTGTACACAGCGCTGCCCTATGCGATACCAAGAGCATCCTGATTTTCAGCGAGGACATAGGCAGACATAATGCTATAGACAAGATTTTTGGTGAATGTATCTTGAAAGATATACCTACCGGTGACCGCATACTGGTCACCAGCGGCAGGGTCTCTTCGGAGATACTGCTTAAAGCGTCTAAAAAGAACATTCCTCTACTTATCTCCAAATCTGCGCCTACTGATATGGGTGTGAAGCTAGCCAATGATTTAGGCGTCACACTTATCGGCTTTGTCAGGGGAAAGAGGATGAATGTTTACGCCAACGATTGGAGGGTACTTGAGCATGGATAGAGAGCCGGATTTAGCCGAAAAAATCCTGAAACTAAAAGAAAAGAGAAATGCCGTTATACTGGTCCACAACTATCAACTGGGCGAGGTACAGGACATAGCTGACTTCGTTGGCGATTCGCTGGATCTTAGCCAGAGAGCGGCCAAGACCGATGCCAGCGTCATAGTCTTCTGCGGTGTCCATTTCATGGCGGAGACAGCCTCGATTCTCTGTCCTGATAAGACGGTTCTGCTACCTGACATGCATGCTGGCTGTCCCATGGCGAACATGATAAATGCTCCGGAACTGCGTGCTAAAAAGAAAGAGCATCCAAAGGCGACGGTGGTCTGCTATATCAATTCTTCTGCGGCGGTCAAAGCTGAATCGGATGTTTGCTGCACCTCTGCCAATGCGCTTGGTGTCATAGA
>CP070642.1:1114265-1117314 GCA_020354105.1 Chloroflexota bacterium
ATAGCTCTCGCTATTGTTGTCATGGTAGTAGCTGGATGGCTTCTAGCGCATGAGAATTTTTATCAGATGTTTGACGCTATCAAGAGTGCCAACAGCTTACTTATCGCATCAGCTATAGCCATACATTTTATTAGTGTGGCAGTTTGGGCCGCCCGCTGGCAAACCGCGCTCTCTTTTATAGGCTGTAGAATAAGCTTCGGTGCTCGTTACTTGATACTCTGTGCGACTGTTTTCCTTAATAATGTTACTCCAGTAGCACGTGTTGGTGGCGACCCATTCGGAAGAGTTTATATGACGCATAAGCTGGAGAACACGAGTTATTCGTCGGCTATGGCTTCCTTGATCGGTGAGTTCGCTCTTATTCCCCCGGTTGTTGTCTCGTTTCTAATGGCGGGCTTGGTTTTGCACTTTGGGAAAGGGTCACTCCAATTAAGCTTGATTCTTGCGGTTGTATGGGCTTTAGCCGCGTCCGCAACAGTCTTTATTCCCCGCCTCTTTTTCCAGAAAAGGATAGCAGCCAAGGGTATAACCGGCATTATAAGCCGTGTTCTCGGTTGGTTTGGGAAGCGCAGGAATCTTCGAGAAATAATGGCAGAAATTGAAGCTTTCTATTCAAGCACCTATGCCACAATGGAGAAATGGAAAAATGTATTGTTGATAGGGAGTTTGACATTATTAATCGGGGCGCTTGACGTTTTTCGACTTTACGCTATATTCCTAGCCCTGGGCTATCACCCCACATTTTCTATGCTTTTAGTTGCCTCCTCACTTCCGATTATCGTTGGTCTCATTCCATTGCTGCCAGGAGGTTTAATTCTTATTGAAGGGTCACTAATTTCGATTTTTGCTCTTTTCGGTGTTCCTTTAAATCTGGCAATGGCAGCAACAGTAATTGAGAGAGGTATCTCGTTTGTTCTGAGCACTATGGTGGGGGCTGGAGTCTTCTCCTATCTGGGGGTCAAGATGGCGGCGAAGCCTGAAATTCAGAGTTAAACAAAGATGCGTGTAGTATCAGTTAGTGACGAGTAATACCCTGATATAGGTGGTGCCTACCTTTGTGTTTTTGACTTAATTTAACAGGCATTTTAGAACTTTTTCCTGCTCCCGTGGAGCAAGTAAAGTATATTCAGAAGAGAGTGAGCTTTGGTTCAAGAGATATTAGACAGGCTCGTATATACACATGATATATACTTACTCACCTAATACCTGAACAGCAATCTTTCTGGACCTGGGGCGATTGTCAAAATCTACGAAAACTATCTGCTGCCAGGTGCCTAGAGTCAACCTCTTATTCGCAAAAGGTATTATTAACGAAGCTCCAAGCGTGGAGGCGCGCACGTGGGAATGGCCATTTCCATCCCCCCACGTTTTATTATGCTCATAAGGAATATTCCGGGGTATCACTCTATCCCACATATTCTTAAAGTCGAAAAGCAGATTTGGCTCGTACTCTATGGTGGTTATTCCCGCCGTTGAACCGACTATGAACAAAGTGACTATTCCGTTATCAACCCCAGATTCCTCGACATTCTTGGCCACCTGAGATGTTATATCGATAATATCGCAACTACCTTTTGATTGAAGGGCGATGTCTTTGGTGACTACTGTCATATCGTTACCTCCTGCCATATGATATCGTCTAACTCGAATACAGGTCCATCACGGCATACTTGTTTTAAGCCTTTCTTGGTATTTATAGTGCAGCCATAGCAAGCTCCAAAGCCACATCCCATCCGCACCTCAAGGGCAATCTGGCACTTTGTCAGCTTGAGATTGTTGCGCTTTGCGCGCAATGACATCTTTGCCATCGCCTTGTACATATCTAGTGGACCACAGGCATACACCTGGTCAGCCCAGTCTAAGAAATCAGACAGAATATCCGTTGCCATGCCTTTTTTACCCATGCTGCCATCCTCAGTGACAGGAACAAATTGGACTCCTTTTAGCGAGGGCGTCAGTTTGCTTCGCTTCTTGCCTGTGGAAGAAAAAGGATAGAGCTGAGCAGCAGTGCTCGCCCCGTGGATTAAGGTTAACTGATATTGAGATAGAGCATGTTGCGCCAAAAGAACAAGCGGAGCAATGCCGATTCCTCCAGCCACTAGCAGCAAGTTCTTTGATCCTTGTTCTATGCTAAACCCTTTACCTAGGGGGCCAAGAATATCTATTCTGTCGCCTTTCTGTTGCTGTGACAGCCAGAGGGTACCTTTTCCTGTTACCTTGAACAGAAGGGCAATCTCGCCCTCACCTGAATTCCCTCCCGTTAAGGGAGAGGATTGATGAACGCTGAAAGGGCGGCGCAATGTAAAACCTCCACACCGCACTGTGATGAATTGCCCCGGCTGAGCCGTCACTGCTATATCTGGCGCGTCAATCCACATGAGGTGTATGCCGGGTATGGCCTCCACATTAGAAGTTACGGAGCACAAGCTTTGTTTCATGCTGAGGATTTATTCTATATTCTGCCCGTCATTTTCTGCTCTTTAGATACTCCCTGAGTGGTTGAACGTTAAAGATTTGGCTACTATTTGCTAACGCTCCTATAGCTACCCGAGCAGTATCTAATGAGGTGAAGCAAGGTATCCTCTTTTCTGCCGCGGCACGCCTGATATCTAACCCGTCTTTTAGCGGGATGCGCCCTCCAGTAATAGTATTAATCACTCCGCTTACAGAGTTATCTTGAATAACATCAACGACGTTAGGATGTCCCTCGCTTAGCTTCTTGGTCACCATTTTTACCGGGAGCCCCATAGATTCAATCATCGCTGCAGTCCCCTCTGTGGCGTAGAGCTCGTGGCGAAGCGAATGCAATTGCATAATCAGAGGCAGGGATTCAGCTTTATCCTTGTCAGCAATGCATAGTAGCAGACTACCTCGCTGAGGCAGCATCAATCCAGCAGCTAAAAGTGCCTTAACCAAGGCTGCCTCAAAAGTATGGTCAATCCCCATAACCTCGCCTGTGGATTTCATCTCAGGACCAAGGTAGCTATCTACTCCAGTCAATTTGGACATAGAGAAAACGGGGGCCTTTATACCTACCAACTTCTGTCTC
>CP070642.1:1117414-1129915 GCA_020354105.1 Chloroflexota bacterium
AAGTATGTCCCCGATAAGCACATAGTCGAGCTGAAGTCACTAAAGTTCTATCTAACAAGCTATAGGATGGTGGAAATGTTCTACGAAGAAGCAACTAATCGGATACTCGACGACCTGGTTAAGGTTGTGAAGCCGAAAAGAATGGAGATACTTGCGGAGTGGAATACAAGGGGCGGCATTGGAACTAAGGTAAGGGTGAGCTATAATAAGAAATCCTGAAGGCTATTCTGAGTCCTTCACTTTGGCTTAGGGGACACCTAAATAAAAACAAGGAGGCAGGACAAATGGTGGCTCAAATAGGTATCAACGGTTTCGGGCGTATCGGCAGACTGGCTTTCAAGGTCATAAGCCAGAATTACAGTGACAAGCTTGAGGTGACTGTAGTCAACGACCTCACTGACGCTAAGACTAACGCCCACCTGCTCAAGTATGACAGCACTTACGGTATTTATCCCGGCAAGGTGGAGGCAAAAGATGACTCTATAGTGGTTGACGGCAGGAAGACGAAAGTACTTGCCGAGCGCGATCCCAGCAAGATCCAGTGGAAGGATTACGGGGTCGATATAGTAATCGAATCCACCGGTATCTTTACCGACGCCGTCAAGGCATCTGCCCACTTCCAGGGTGGTGCCAAGAAGGTCATCATCTCAGCACCGGCTAAGGGCGAGGATATATCTATAGTCATGGGAGTAAATGAGGACAAGTATAATCCGGCACAGCACCGTGTTATCTCCAACGCTTCATGCACTACCAACTGCATAGCACCCGTGGTCAAGGTATTACATGACAATTTCGGAGTAAGCAAGGGATTACTAACCACAGTTCACGCTTATACCAACGATCAGAGGCTTCTTGACATGTATCACAAGGACCTGCGCCGGGCACGAGCGGCAGCTTTGAATATAGTCCCGACAACCACAGGAGCTGCCAGGGCAGTAACGCTGGTTATACCTGAGCTTAAAGGCAGGCTTGATGGCATTGCTTTAAGGGTACCCGTGCCCACCGTCTCTATGTGCGACTTCGTGGCCGACCTGGATAGAGAGGCGACCGCCGAGCAGATTAACCAGGCTTTTCTGGCTGCAGCCAAAGGCAAACTAAAGGGCATACTGGAGTATTGCGACGAGCCGCTGGTGAGCACAGACTTCAAAGGCAACCCGGCCAGCTCCATATTCGATGCTCAGAGCACCATGGTACTTGGCGGCAATATGGTGAAGTTGCTCGCCTGGTACGACAACGAATGGGGCTACAGCTGCCGCCTGGCTGACCTTATTATCTACATACTGGGCAAAGGTTTATGAGGCAGCAGCCACCTCCACCGGTATACCCTGCAGTAAACCACACAGACTTGGACATTCTCTGCCTCGCTATTGGCAATAGACTGCTACCATAAATAGCCATGAAGAACTTTTTCTCTATCTTACTGTCGGCACTGATAATATTCAGTTTCGGAGGCTGTGCCGATGGCAAACCAGCAGCTACAAATAAAGGCGATAAGATAGAAGATGTCATTTCATCGCATGAAGCTACTGCTGAGACAGGTATAACCAGTTCAACCGAGTCTAACTCAGCTGGTTATGAACTGCTATTTACTCATGGGGTTTTGCATGATATAGAGATTGTCATCACACAGGAAGAATGGAATGGCCTTATCAATGATATGAAGAAATACGCCAGAACTGATCGGTTGGGCAGGGGGATGACCGGCAATTATCGAAGAGCGACATTTATCTACAAGGGACCTGCTGGCGACACAACGATTGAGGAGGTAGGATTCAGGACAAAAGGACACTGGACCCGTCCCATCCCTGAGGACGACAGCGGTAATTTTCATAGAGCGCATTTCAAGGTGAAATTTAACAAGAGATTCGACCAGGAAGAGTACACATCCGCTTATAGAGAAAGAAAGAACAGGCGGTTCTGTAACTTAAGAGAATTGGAGTTCAGGTTGAATCGATGGGGAGATAACTGGGACACATCACAGATAAGAGAGCTATACTGCTACGACCTTTTCAACAGGGCAGGAGCATACACTTCAAACACAGGCTCAGCAAAACTGACAATTACCATCGACGGAACGAAACATTACTTTGGAATCTATACACTCATAGAGCCTATTGACAAATCATTCCTGACAAAGAGATACGGTGACACGGGAAATAACGGGAATCTATACAAATGTCTGTGGGGCGATTCCGGCCCAGCATCTTTACAACCCATAGACGAGATTGGGATTCCCAATCCACTTGCCCGGGATAAAAGGATTATAGGAATAAAGGACTGGCGAACACACTACAGACCTACCTACGACTTGCAAACAAATGAGAACCAAGCAGACCACACTGAACTATTGAGTTTCATAGAAAATCTCAATACCTTAAGCGGAGCCGACCTGAAAGATTATCTGGATGCTAATTTTGAGATAGACCGCTTCTTAAGATATCAGGCAATGAATATGCTTGTTGGCAAATGGGACGACTACTGGGCGATGGGTAATAACTATTTTCTGTATTTCAACAACGACGGCAAGATTGAGTTTATCACTTGCGATTATGATATGGCGCTGGGGGGAGGATATCGAGTTTTCGACCCTGCCTGTGTCGGGATTTATGAATGGGGAAACCATACCAAGGAGTTCCTAGAAGTCATGTTTCCTATAATACCTGCGTCCTGGCTGGATATGTATTTTGATTGTTACCATTCTCCACTTGTCGAGAAGATATTTGAAATAGATGAATATAGAGCCACATATGAACAATACTTGAAGGAGTTCATTACACCTTCAAACAAGTTGTTTGTCTATAGCGACTATGAACAGAGATACGAGCTACTTCATTCTCTATATTCGCCGCATCTTGACAATGACACGGATGAAGGAGAGGAAATGAGTAACGATGAGCAAACCAGAGAGTATTTCTACGCCAAGACCAAATCCATTATCGACCAGCTAGGGCTGAATGAAGAAGACTATGAGCTACCTCTACTAAAATGAGCCACCGAGACAAGACTGTAGGCAAAAATGAGAGCGATTAACACAAGAATTAACGAGTCTGTTCCTGCAGGCGCACAATCCAAGCCAAGGTTTGAGCGCAAGTTTTTTATACTGCCCAAGCACATCGGCTTTGCCTACGCTACGCTGCGTCAGGTCTGCCGTGCAGATAGCGAATACCCCGAAGGTCAGGTCAACAGCCTGTACTTCGATACCCCAGACCTCGAACAGTATATTAGATCGGCATCCGGCGACTTCAGGAAGGAAAAAGTGCGTATTCGCTGGTACGGTCAGCCTGGGAGCCATCAAGAAGAGGTCTCTGTGTTCCTGGAACTCAAATCCAGGCAGGGTTTTGCCAGCAGCAAGCAGCGTTGTAGGCTGGCTGTATCAGCACAACATCTTGAGCTGGCTCATCTTGGTGCCGGCATTATCGATAAGACAACTCTCGTTACCACTCTAGCAGAATTCGGGCATTTCCCATCAAATCCCTTACAGCCAATCATCATGATATGCTACCAGCGCTACAGGTTCAACGAGATGTTGACCGGTACGCGTGTATCCTTTGACCACAATATCGTCTCCTCGGTGGTGGCCCCTGGACTGGGCTACAGAGAACGAGAACTACGGCTGGAAGGGGGTGTCATTGAGGTGAAAGGCCCAACGCTGGAACTGCCGGTAACGCTTAGACGCATAAGAGTGCTAGATGCAGACTGGAGCAGATTTTCAAAGTACGGCCAATGTATCGAATCACACCTGTCACAACCGGGCAGTGTAGCCCGGGTGTGGCCATCGGGAAGAGTAGCTGGACCTTAAACAGAAAGGAGAATGAACTTTGCTGGACGAACTCACAAAACTTATGGAAAGTCTACAAACGCCGGTAGGGCCCTGGGAGGCTGTTATTGCCATCGGGTTTTCGCTGGTAGCTTCTGTGGTCACTTATCTGATGTATCAATTGTTTTACGGCTCGAGGCACATCGGGGCTGGGGTACATCGCACCTTTATCCTAGGAGGACCAGCCATCACAGCGCTATTCTTGGGCATTCAGACTTCAATTCCCCTTGGCCTGGGATTACTGGGAGCACTATCTTTTGTTCGTTTTCGAACACCTGTTAAAGACCCGGCAGAAATTGGGTTCCTCCTCCTGCTGATCGCCTCTTCAATCGGTGCGGCAACAAACAATTTTATTGTAACAGCCATCCTGTTCGTTATTGCATTTTTATCTTTGGGTATGCAGTGGCTGGCCCGAAACCGATTTACACTATTTGGCAGGAGTCACCTTATGATCTCAGTAGACCAGCCATCTTTTCAAACCCTGGAAACAAGACTTTCAGCGTTTCTCGAAGAGCGGCTGCGCGGCCTCAGACTGGAAACCATGTCTGTTCTGGATGACCGAGTCAATCTCCACTATCAACACCGACGCCAAACCCGTTTTGATTGGACGGCCTTCACCAATGAACTTAAACAACTTGCTGGTCCGGCAAAGCTCGAGGTATTCATCGGATAGCAACACCATATATTCTAAAGTACATTAAAAACATGTCTATAACGCTTGCCTTATCAGCGCCGAGAATCCACATTGTATATGCCGCTTAGCAAAGGAGTCGGGTCGAGCCACGGTCCTATGGAATTAATCGGGTATTTGAACCCTATTTTAGCAAGTTCCTTTAATCCCGAGATAGCTTTCTCCAAATCTTTGGCAGGCAGAGCAATCGCTAACTCATCATCTGACACACCGCCCATGGACCTCTCGCCATAACACGGAATGCTCACTGCTGACTTGCCGGTTACATAGCACTGAGCCAGTGAGTCAGAACAAGCCCCTTCGCCAATAAACGAGAATGAGAAACGTTCGTATTTTACCTTCTGAAGACCGCACATAACCATCATTATCTGTGCCGGGTTGCCATAGACTAGGAGAACCTCAGGTTCAAATTTCTGCTTGGTCAAAGGAGCCAGGACTATAGCCCCGCCAACCGGTACACGATAATAATCGCCCTGTTGCTGTAATGCTTCTTCCGGTGAACGAAACCAAGTGGTAGATAGCATGGCCGCCTCAGCATTCATACTTTTCTCGGTGGCATTCTTTAAACCAAAAATTCGCGAGCAACGATCTTGTATCTTATCTTCCCTGGTTATACCCACCGTGATTCCATTGACCCGTACCATAAAGGGGACCTGACAGAAGGTGAAAAAACGGTCAAGCCTTATTACATTTTTTATACCATCAAGCTCTTCAGCTTTCTCCAACCTCCTATAAGCGATAATTTTTGTCCTTAGGTGCAACACATTCTCTAATTCTGTGCCCAATTCAGCCCAATTCGGCATTGCTCTTCTCTCCTTTCTAAAGACAGCCAAATTACAGCTACTTCTTTTTGGCGGTCAGTGATTCCTTCACAATCTGTGAGATGTCCTTAACGGCCAGCTTGTCTTCCAGGTCTTCGGATTTCACGGCATCGGTGAACATGGTCAGGCAGCTGGGACAGGCAACCGCCAAAGTATCAGCACCAGTGGCATAGGCTTCTCGAATCCTGACACGCGCCGGGCTTTCCTCACCTCCTGCCAGGAGATCCATAATGAAATTGCCACTACCACCACCACAGCAGAAAGCATCGATTCTATTCTTCTCCATCTCCATCAGCTCAACACCTGGGATGCTCTGCAATATCTGCCTCGGCTCATCATATATATTGTTGTATCTACCGAGGAAACACGGGTCCTGATAAGTCACCTTTGCCTTACTTTGAAAAGGTTTTAGCTTTTTCCCCTTAACCAAATCAGCCAGGAGCTGGGTATAGTGATACACCTCGAAGCTAGCACCCAATGCCGGGTAGCGGTTTTTCATGGCATTATAACCGTGGGGGCAAATTGCGACTATCTTCTTTACACCTAGCTCCTTGAATTTCTGGTTATTCTTCTCAACCAAATTCTGAAACAGGCCCATCTCACCGAGCATATATATCTCGTTCCCGCAGCACTCCTCATCACTGCCCAGTATTCCAAAGGAAACCCCAGCGGCGTTAAGCATATCAACGAGGCTCCTAGCCATTTTCTGCCCGTTCTCGTCGTACGAGCCCAGGCAACCCACATACAAAAGATATTCATCGCCAGAAGCATACATTTTCGTACCGTTAGCCCAAGCAGCCCTGTCGCTCCTGAGCAGTTTCAGAGGATTACCATAGCCATAAACAGACTCGAAGAAATGCGCTACACGTGGTGGTATCCTCCCCTTTTCAACCATATCGCTCCTGGCTCCCACTATCCAGTCAACAATGTCAGGAGCAAACCTCATGGGGCATTGTTCAGTGCAGTTCTTACAGGTTGTGCACGTATACAGAACTTCCGCAAGGCGTTCCGACCACTCGATTTCACCCTTCAGCCAGCCATAAATGAGCCATAGTCGTCCACCTGTGGAATAGGTATCAAATCTGAACCTTTTGTATGGAGGACAATTGAATGAGGAGTAATCAGTGGGAAATTTACAATAACCGCATCTAAAACACCTGTGGATTTGGCTGACATAGTCCTGCTGTTGCATTATTTTGCCTCCCAATTTCCTGGATTCATGATTCCGTTAGGGTCCAGGAGCTTTTTGATATCTGTCATGAGCTTCAGTGTATTCGGATCCATTCTTTCCATCATTATCTTCTGTTCGTCTATATTCGGCTTCCAGAGAACCCCGCCTTTGTCTGCAACAAACTCAGCCGCCTCATGCAAAGCTTTCCTGGCTCTACCCATCTCGTCCAGGTCAGCACGATTGAAGGTGTAGGCAAATGAGAACATCATGCAATGGCCCCCGTGAATAACCCGGCCCGAGCCGCCATACACTACTCTATGTTTAATCGCCAGCTCTGCCACTTTTCTGGCACACTCCGGATACAACTCCATGGGAATTATCGGCCCAGCATATTCGAAACCGCCACCCCTTCTGACATCGGCAAACGCCGTCATGCTTTTCTGCGGGTTATCCATGAAGTCACGCCTCATATCAAGATTTATGGTCATAAAGCCGGCATCTTTGCTATCAACATACTCCTGCACAGAGTCATACACCATCTTTCTTTTCATCTCGAGCTCGTCCTCCGAGTCTGCGGTTAAGAAGATGTTAATATGATAGTTACCTCTGAACATCAGTGGCCGCTCCTGTGCCCAAATAGCCAGGTCTTCTACCATCTCAGTATGGGTAATCTTAAATATGATATCCGGGATTAAGTCTTCCTTATCAGTCACCAATACTTCAAGGTCCTTTATCTTCTTTTTAGGATAAAGCTTTAAGCCCACCTTTGTGAGAATGCCTGTGGTACCCAGCCATCCCAGAAAAAGCCCGGACAAATCAGGCAGCGGAGGCCCTTTAGAGAACCAGTATGGACCAACAGAACACGAGCCAATTTTACAAACCTCTCCTGTTGGCAATACCACTTCCAGTCCATTAACCATATCTGAATTAAAACCGTACTGGTTTGTCAGTCGCCCCTGTCCGTGTATTACAACATTTGCGGCTATGGTTGTTATTGGCGGTGACTCAGGAAGGCTATTTCTTAGATTGGGATGATGTTTATTTAGATAGTCCCTCAACGCCCCGTGGGTAACGCCACCTTCAACAACAACATACCTGGCACCCTCATTTACTTCCAGTATCCTGTCCATCCTCTTCATATCTATCACGATTCCGCCCTTAAGAGGAATCACCAGTCCAGTCAATGCCAATCCTGCTCCCTTGGGAACTATAGGCACCTTCTCCTTGTTTGCCAGCTTTACTATCTCCTGTACTTCCTCGGTCGTCTTTGGCATTACCACACAATCCGCCTCATGCGGCGTCATCAAACCGGGGTCCCTGCCATAGAAATAACGCTCCTCATGGTGATTCGAGGCGTAATCTTTGCCTACTATCTTAACCAGAGCTTCATATACATCGCTCATACTGTCACCTCCACTGCTTGTTTTTCACCTATTGCCAGCTTGCACAGGTCAATTATGTGTATAGGCTTTATCCCTCTTCTAGCAACCTTCTCAGCCAGAGGGTCCCAGCAGGCCGGGCAATTAAACACGCAATACCCGGCTCCAGACTTAACCATGTCGTCTACATTCCTTTTCTGCACATCGTGACCCAAATCATAACCCTTTGAAGTCATCAAAAGCCCACCACAGCACAGAGCATTCTCATGGTCGTATTCCCGTTTAATTCTCTGAACCCCAATCAGCCCGAATATATCATCAACGAAGTGGTCTGTTTCCGGCACAAGCCGTGCTGAACAGTTCCGGTGATACGCAGCTTTAACATTTAACGGCTTTATCTCGTTCTTCAGCTCCTTCAGCCTTTTGTATATATGCTCGAAGTAATGTATGGGCTTAAACGGCACTTCGATACCATAAGCCGGTGCCAGCTTTGTAAAGGTACCGTAACATTCATCATGTAGAAATATGACTTCTCTGATTCCCTGGTTCCAGATATTGTCTATTACCTGGGGGAGGTTTTCCTTTATCACTGACATTCTGGCAAAATGCAGGAACATAGCCTGGCAGAAGAACTCAGTACCCAAGACCCAGGACGGAAGAACATCCTCAAAAAGTTTCCCGGTAGCCAGCGTATAAAGCCTCGGTATAGCACAAAAGGATAACGCCGTCTTTTCAGGTTTTCCTACCAGAAATTTGCCCTGGGCTGTGGTCATATTGATTGCCTGCTTAGTAATAGGCCGGGACTGAGGCAGTATGCCTTTTTCTTCCTGGCGCTCTACTATTAAATAAAATGGATGATTGCCAAAGGGACAGTATTCCTCACAGGCATAACATGTGACACAAGCCTCCAGCACAAAAGAATCTTCACCATTGATTACCTTTTGCCACTCTTTTTTCGCCTCACTTTTGTCTAAACTCATATACTGGCATTTAACCAGACAGCTAATTGCCTTGCAGTTGTCACACTTTGCTTTGTCGAATTTCAATTCAGGCATCTGGACGGCCCTCCCTTCAAAGACACATTGTGTACAAATTATTCACCTTTGTCAAAGTGCTCTTATACAGGAACCAGCTTCGCTTCTGAATAAGAAATTGTTGTCCTGAAGCCTCTTAACATAAACGTTTTCCTTATGTGTTACGTTTTACTATAATAGACACCAGGTAAAAGAGGTCGTCCTGGTGCTAAGTGAAGAATATCTGGTACAGCAGGCAGTAAATGGTGATCAAGCAGCTTTTACTCAGCTATACAACCAGAACTTTGACAGAATACATCGTTACATCTACGTCAAGGTCAGAAGTCAGGCTGAGGCGGAGGATCTGACACGGGATGTATTTATTAAAGCGCTGGAATCGATTGGCACTTACAAGTGGCGGGATCTGCCATTTGCCGCCTGGCTATTCAAGATCGCTCACAACAGGGTAATAGACCATGTAAGGAAACAATCAAAGGAGAAAAGAGCCAGCCTAGATGAAGCCTACGCAAAAAGTGTAGAAGACCCGATACAGATGACAGAGCGGAATTTTGAGGTCTACCAACTGAAGGAAGCACTGGAGCAGTTGCCAGAAGCTCAACGGGAGGTGGCCACGCTCCGTTTTATCGGGCAGCTTACGATTACCGAGGTGGCTAGAACACTGGGCAAAAGCGAGGGAACCGTTAAGGCATTACAGTTCAATGCTACGGCCTCATTAAGAAAGGCCCTGCATGGGAAATTAGATGGCTAGAAGTTTAGAAGATATTTTTAACGAGTGTTATGAACGGATTCGTGCAGGCGAAAGCCTTCAGAGCTGCCTTGCCAGTTATCCGGAACACCGTGTTGAGCTAAAGTCACTGCTCGAAACCGCCTTCGACGTCGGCAGGCGAGCTTCCTACATACACCCTCGCCCTGAATTTAAACACTGGGCACAGGTGAGGCTTCAGGGAACACAACAATATAGCAATCACCAAACGCCAGTGGAAAAATCCAGCCCATTCAGCTGGTTGCGCCAAAGCTGGGCGGTGGCTGTAGCTGCCGTCCTTGTCCTGCTGCTGACCACCGGCAGCACCATGGCCGCATCGTCAAATGCTATGCCGAACCAAACACTTTATCCCATAAAACTGGCTACAGAAGAGATGAGGCTCGCCTTTACATTTTCCGAGGAGAAAAAAGCCGAAATTTACACCGAGTTAGTCGAAAAAAGGGTTACAGAAGTTACAGCAATGGTTAATGAAGATGAGACCGAGTATGTTGCCAGCACTGCGGTAAGACTGGCTAAACAGATGGAATCAGCCGATTCCCTGCTAGCTAGAATAGAGAGGGAATATGTCGAAGCTCAACCTCCCATAACAGATATTCCCGAGCCTCCGGTAATCGATGAGAAGCCTCCGGTAATCGATGAGAAGCCTCCGGTAATCGATGAGAAGCCTCCGGTAATCGATGAGAAGCCTCCGGTAATCGATGAGGAGCCTCCGGTAATTGACGAGGAGCCTCCGGTAATTGACGAGGAGCCTCCGGTAACCGACGAGAAACCTCCGGTAACTGACGAGAAGCCAACACCATCCGAAGACACCACACGTGATAAAGAGCGAGCTGCCAAATGGGAGCGTTACAAGAAGTCCCTTGACAATAGCACCTCTAAGAGCTTATGGGCTCTGGAAAAGGCCAAAGAGAAAGCATCAGGACAAAACAAATCTGACTTGCAAAAATCCATTGACAAGATAAAGGAACAGAGAAAAGAGAGAATCCAGGAGTGGAAAGACCAACATAACGACAAAGAACAAGGCCAGAATAACTCACAAAATGATAACATTACTGGGACTGGGGAACCTTCAAACACCGAGGGAACTACAAGTACTGAGGGAACTTCAAATACAGGGCAGACTTCAAATACAGGGGTAACGTCAAACACCGGGGAAACTTCAAATACTGATGGAACATCAAATACCAGTACTACCAGTGACAGTGAACCTACAACGCCGAGACGGCCAAGACATCGATAACAAAGCCCTGACATCTACAAGCTCTTGACTACCTCGCCAGATACAGGCATTATTTAAGTAACCACCACAACTAGAGCAGGTTGTCCGACTCCAAGGAGGCTAATAACCTTACGTCTGTTCTCATTCCTGTAGGTGAAATAGTTCATCACCTGTAATACTTACCCAGCTTAAACGTATAATACAGAGGAAGTATAAAAGGAGATAAAAATGAACAGGATACTTAAAATCGTCATGCCTGCATTTCTCATTCTTGGGGTGGTACTGAGCACAGGATGTGCCGCTCAGCAAAGTACGGCACCCACCCCACCCACAGCACCAATCACTGTTCCTCCCGTCAGCGAACTGTCCAATCCCAAGCTGGCTATGGCTTCAGCATATAATCCAACTGATGTCAGCTTCACACCGAACAGCCCGAGCTATTCATTGCCGATTGACCTGACTAAGGTAGCTAACTCAGACCAGATACAAAACGAGTTTAATCTAAATTCAGGACAGAAATCACTCATCGAAAGCAATAGCTTCGTGGTTATCCCGTGGAGAGGCGATGATATTGTGGCACCATATAAAAACCTGAAAAACAGGGATGTCCCTATATTCGTCACCACAGACACGCTACTTCATCTGTACCATATTCAATTCAATGAGATTTTAAAGCGAATCGAAGAGGAGGAGTTCTATAACCAGCTTATAGATATGAGCCTGGCAATGCTGGAAAGAGCCGAGACCGATTACCAGGCCCTCACCCAGCCGATGCTGAAAGAAGCCGCCCGGAGAAACGTCGCCTACTTCTCCGTGGCTACAAAGCTGCTGGAGACACCATCAAATAAAATAGACTTCGATATCCCCAGCTACGTGAAAAAAGAGGTCAACGCAGAAATCAAGAATATCGAAGCCCACCGTGGCTTTGAAACCAGCGCTATCTTCAACTCGCCGGATTCCCGGAACCCCTACCAGGAGGACTACTCCCAGTATGTACCCAGAGGACATTACACCCGGAGCGATATCCTGAAGAGCTACTTCAAGGCGATGATGTGGTACGGCAGAATGGCTTTTCTGCTCAAGGGAGGCAATGATGCCCTGATATCAGAAGAGGATGCCGACATCGCTACCATCCAGGCGTCTCTTATCTCAGCCGAGCTGCCCGGTGTAAGAGTCAGCGATTATACCGCTAAAGACATCTGGGACAGAATATATGCCGTCACCGTATTTTTCGTCGGTACTGCAGATGATCTGACACCATACGAATATCTGACAGCCTTAGAAAAGGTCTTCGGACCTGACTTCGCCCCCAACCAGCTTGCTGACCAAGCCAGTATGCTGGAGCTGAAAGCCGAGCTATCCCAACTGAGAAACCCTGAAATCTATGGCGGCTCAGGTGTCTGCGTGATATATCCGCCAGTAACCAAGGACAAGCTCTACGAATGTCTGGCTGATACCAAAGGACTGAGATTCATGGGGCAGAGGTTTGTCCCTGATTCCTATATGTTCCAGAACCTGGTAACGCCGACGGTGGGTATGTATGTGGGCACGGGCAAGCCTTTCACCATGAAGATGACCCAGCTGGGTCCAACCAGATGTATCCCCA
>CP070642.1:1130015-1138573 GCA_020354105.1 Chloroflexota bacterium
GGTGGTGTTATCGCTGTAGCAGAACGTGGTACTGCCGGTGAGTGGCACAAAGATTTGAGCTGATTCGGTACATATTGTGCTTGAGGCTAGCTCAGAACCACCGTCAATTGAGGCTCTGGCTGTGTTGCATATCTGAGTGCAATCCGGCGTCCCAGCATTTACGGTGGTTTGGAATTGCACCGTTCCAGACCCACCTGGCGGAATTTGTGCGTTTATATACCATTTGATTTTGTTAATACTAGCCGGTGCAGGTTCTATAGCCGTCCAGGTTGTCCCGTTATCGGTGGAGAACAATTTAACGCAACTGTAACCAGTGCAATTGGAGCTCCCGGCTACATAGGTAGTATTGGCGGGGATGGACTCGTCAAGTACCACCAGGCCATTGCCACTGTCGGGATCGCCGATAGGATAAGCAGTGTTATTAGTATATGTGATAGTCCAGGTCAGGGTATCACCCGCATGAGCACTAGTCGGATTGACGGATTTGCTGAAACCAAGGCCGCCGGAATTGCTGGTGACGGTAACCGTTACTCCATAATCCTTAGGGTATTTGTATTGGGTACCTGATGCGACCTCATTGTACGGCTTTATGGGGGTGGTGGTACAGGATCCCAAGGCGACGAAATAGTAATTAACGTAGTCATTATCATCATGTGAGTAAGCTGTCGCGATTCCGGGAAAATATAATTTATTGAAGACCGGACTGCTCCCTGTAATGCTCAGAATAACAGCCTCAGTTTTGACCAGTCGGAAGCAGCTAGGGTTGAAGTCGAGGTTACCTATCGGTGATAGCAAAGCATCATCCCCGGAGCCCACTGTTCCGAGGTTGAAGTCAGTTAGAGTCACGGTAAGTATGTTGCCAGGATTAACGATACCGCTTGGAGGGTCGATGGTCATCACGCCCAGGAGCTTGTTCGCGGCAGCTGAAATGGTGCTGCGAGTGGTAACGTTACCAGTAGTCGATACGGAGCATCCGTCCTCATTACTTGCCCACACGGTATACGAATAGGCCCGGTCATACGTCCGCGGGTATACTATCTGCCAGAAGATAGGCTTGGATTGCCCTGGTGTTAAGTTAACGATATATCTCGTGGCGTCAGGTGCCCCGCCAAGCAATGATAGACTGTCACCGTAGCCGTCTACTGGGAAAGTGCCCGGGGTAGTCCCGTTGCCGATATATACATAAATGTCGTTTGCCGTGCTGGCTCCCGTATTGGTTATATTGGCGGATAGGGTAGCCACCATGGGACCCTCCTCGAGTGGTTTGTTTGAATCTACAACCAGGTAAGGAGCCGAGGTGACTGTCAGCGTTAGTGTGGTAGGGCATGCTGCAAGCGCAGGTAGGGGAAATAGAAGCACAAGCAGCCCAACGGCAGTAACCAAAGGTATAATTCGTCGAATTACCCGCTTAATTTTCGTCATTCTCATTGTCCTGTAATTAGGAAAAACAGAAACCGACACCAAAAAATGGGTCGGTTTCACTACTGGCTCGGCACCAGCCAAGTGACCAAATTGCGGCCGGTACTTCTTCGCCCCCCTAATAATAATGAATTCTATTAATTATCTATTTTATCAGTAGTGATATGATTACATATAAGTTACAGGGTGTCAAGTAACTTATCCTATCAGAACTTCATCATAAGCGGGACTATTGTACTAAGGCATGTGGTACCTTTAGGGGATTGCCCGCATTAGTTAGCAGTGTGGCTGATGTCCTCTCGACCAGGCTGGAAATTCTCTATCATCGAGAGCGAAACGTAATGACCTCGATGGCAGAGAAAAATTGAGATTCTTCGCTGTGCTCAGAATGACATGCATTTTTGCGCGTTTTGGTCATTGGTATTTGGGGCTTGGTGCTTATTTCATTGTTTGCAGGACTATTTTGCCATTGTGTTCGGTACCTTTGCGGGATTGTTTGATGGTGTGCAATGAGTTAGAGTTAATATAGGATTATTTGAGATAACTTATGGAGGTTATTAGCATGGCACGTCGTAATGGGTCAAATGGTTTGTTGACAGCCAGACAGGTAGCTCGGCTTCTAAATGTGCATGTTAATACGGTGCGACGATGGAATGATCGGGGAATACTGAAGGCATACCGCATCGGACCCAGAGGTGACCGCAGATTCAATAAAGATGATATTGAAGTGTTCCTTGCCGGAGACCTCGAATCCGCACAAGAGGCTGAGCTGGTTTTGTCCAACTGAGGCGAAGAATTGTTTGTGAGCGGAATTTGTACGGATATGCCGCTTGTTGAAAACCTGGTACCCGACTAAGAAACCGAGCACGAAACATCTCTGAATACAGCAGAATATAAGTTCGTACCACCCACTTTCTTTTTCCCCACATTTGAAGACAGCATGTTTTATTGGCATGTTGTCTTTGTCTTGTACATCTACTTGAAGTCTGTTAATTAATTCATTATTGGTTTGATTAGGAATTCAGTACTGGTTTGCAGGGTGACCAAATTACTGCGTTAAAACGTGACCTACTGGTGATTCGAAAACAGCCTAGACCATATAAACTACGCTGGTATGTTTAAAGTAAAATCTGTATGGTTAATTGTTTTCCTCCTCTGCCTGACGGCAAGCTTTCTCCCCTTTCAAACTTTACCAGTTGGTCCTAAGGCTACGCAAGGCACGGTGGCTGTCGTTGATTATCAATCTGAGGCTGTCGATTATACGTCAACGTCGAGGGCTTCTGGGAATGACCATTATGGTAAACAATGGGCTATACCGAAGATTATGGTGCCTCAAGCCTGGGAAGTTACATCAGGCGAAGCCAGTATTGTTATAGCTGTCCTGGATACGGGGATTGATGAGGGGCATGAGGACCTGGCTGGTAAGGTTATAGCTAAAGTTAATTTCACCGATAGTTCGACAACTGATGATGTGTATGGTCATGGTACGCATGTCGCCGGCATAATTGCTGCAGCGGCGGATAATAGTGTAGGTATTGCCGGGGTGGCATATAATTGTCGCTTAATGAATGTCAAAGTGGCTGATGACCAGGGTGCATTTGATAACTCCGCAGCGGCCAAGGGTGTTAACTGGGCAGTGGATCATGGTGCCAGTGTTATTAATATGAGCTTGGTCAGCACAGAACCTTCACGTGAATTAGAGAAAGCAATTAATTATGCCTGGAGTAAAGGGACTGTCGTGATAGCTGCAGCCGGCAACTTTGTAGGCACAAAAGTGGCATATCCAGCTTATTATTCTGATTGTATTGCTGTGGCAGCTACCGATACTAACGACTGCGTGGCATCGTGGTCTAGTAAGGGTGATTGGGTAGACGTGGCAGCTCCCGGTGTAGACATATATTCCACATTGCCAGGCAATCGATATGATAACAGGAGTGGCACTTCGATGGCCACAGCTCACGTGTCCGGGTTGGCCGGCCTTCTCTTTGCCCTGAGAAGCGATAAGAATAACAATGGTTTTGTAAATGACGAGGTTCGAGTGGCTATTGAAAGTGGCTGTGATGAGCTGGGCATCAGCCCAATCAGATGGCGCATCAACGCTTTCAATGCGGTAAATAGAGCATTAACCTCCAGATAGCCAGGGCGAAAGCAATCTCAATTATATCTACTGCACCCACTCCACGGAGATTGCTTCGTCTCTGGCATTCTCTCTAAAAAAGCCTGAATAGACTATAAACTTTCATCTTTACAATTCTAGTATCCCGGGGTATAATCTGACGCCATGCCTGACATTGATCCGGACCTGCTTGGACTTCTTTCGAAAGTATCCGCTGTTCTCCATCAACATAACTACCCAGCTTATGTGGTCGGCGGCTTTGTCCGCGACTGGCTGTTGGGTGGGAGAACAGCTGATATCGATATTGCAGTTGATGGCGATGCTCTGAATATAGCTCAGAAAATAGCTCGGGCCGTAGGTGGCAAATATATTGTACTGGATGAAGCTAACAGGGTAGCCAGAGTGATTGTTGTTGATGAGAAAGTATGGCATCTTGATTTCTCCTCTTTCTCAAATGGTATACATAATGACCTGGGAAGGCGTGATTTCACCATTGACGCCATGGCAGTAGAGCTTAAAGATCTAGTTTCCGGCTCGCCTCAGTTTATTGACCCATTTTCTGGAAAAAGCGACTTGGAGAAGAAGCTGTTACGGGTGGTGAGCCAGGGTATTTTCGAAGAAGATGCAGCAAGGTTGCTGCGAGGAGTCAGACTGGCTGCTGAGCTTGGCTTTAAGATTGAGCCCGGAACCGAGAGTTTGATTAAAAAAGACTGCCGATTGGTCAAGCTGGTTCCCGGGGAAAGGCTGCGTGAAGAGACAGTGAGGATGCTGGCCCTGCCTGGTTCTAGTGAGATTGTGCGCTATCTGGATAAATTAGGCTTGCTCACCGCGGTAATTCCTGAGATGGACGAGATGAAGGGGGTGGAGCAGCCGAACGAGCACTATTGGGACGTCTTTGACCATTCTGTGGAGACGATAGCTGCTGCCGAATTTTTACTTCGAGATAGTCGATGGAAGTATGGTAAAAAGGACCTGTTGACAGTAATCCCCTGGTCTGAGGATATAAGTCGGCATTTTGATGAAGACGTGTCCGTCGGCAGCAATCGAAAGGTGCTGCTTAAACTGGGAGCACTGATGCATGATATTGCCAAACCTGCGACCAAGACCGTTGATGAAACGGGCAGGGCGCGTTTTCTGGGGCATACCAAGCAGGGAGCATCTGTAGCGGCCGGTATTTTAGAGCGGCTGCGATTCAGTGGCCGGGAGATAAGGTTGGTGGAGAATCTGGTTTATCACCATCTCCGCCCCGCCCAGATTGCTAACGAAGGTTTGCCTACCAGCCGGGCTATTTATCGGTATTTTCGTGATGCCGAGGGTGCGGGAATTGATATCCTGTTTCTAGCACTGGCTGATTATCTGGCCACCCATGGACCCGAGCTTGACATTGAGGAGTGGAAGCAGCATAATCTTTTGATTAATTACATATTGACCGAGCATATGAAGCAGGAATCTGAAGTCTTGCTGGCCAAGCTGATTGATGGGCATGAGTTAATGGATATTTTTGGCTTGAGGCCGGGGCGCCTGGTTGGTGAGCTTTTGACTGAAGTGCGTGAGGCTCAAGTGGCTGGCGAACTGAGCACGAGAGAGGAAGCCATAGAACTGGTGCGAAAAGAACTGGAGAACCGACAGTGTGGCATGGCTTGCTAAAATTGTTGGGTCAGGCTAAAATTTCGTGCTGTATTGAACTAAATTATAAAGAGAAGGTAATAGATTGAGAAGAGGAAACACCCCGCTGCTCATTTTTATACTGGTTCTTTTTGGTATTTCCATTTGGGTGATATTGCCAGGCAGTGACATATTTGGCAGAGATGAGTTTAAACTAGGGCTTGATCTCAAAGGAGGCAGTCATTTAGTTTACAGCATTGACCTGACCAAGAAGGACCCGGCACAGACCGATGCTGATGTCATTGAAGGGGTCAAACAGAAAATCGAGCGGCGAGTCAATGAATATGGTGTGACTGAGCCTATAGTCCAGACAATTTCGAATGAACGAGGCAATTTTATGCTAGTTCAACTCCCTGGGGTCAAGGATATTGATGAGGCGATTAAACTTATCGGCCAGACAGCTGAACTTGATTTTAGAGAGATTGTGCTTGGTGAGAATGGCGAACCTGTGCTTGATGAAGAAGGCAACCCGCAATGGGTCATTGCTAAAGCTAAAGGAAGTGATGGTCAGGAAAGAGAGCTCACCGGCAAGTATTTAAAACCAAATGCCCAGGTGGTTTTAACGCCACAGACCAATGAGCCTGAGGTCGCATTTGAGTGGAATGAGGAAGGCGCTATTCTCTTTGAGCAAATTACCCAGAGAAATCAGAAAAAGCCTTTGGGTATATTCTTGGACGACCAGCTCATTTCGGCGCCGACGGTGCAAGCTGTGATCAAGGATACAGGGGTTATTACTGGGGTGAAGCTAGATGAAGCCAGGACGCTGGCTATACAGCTTAACTCGGGCTCCCTGGATGTGCCCCTGACTGTGGTCGAGCGTAGAGATATCGGGGCTACCTTGGGAGAGGATTCTCTGAGGAAAAGCCTGATGGCAGGTATAATCGGGGCAGCCATGGTGGTTATATTTATGATTGCTTATTATCGTTTCTCCGGTTTCGTGGCTTGTCTGGCACTACTGGTCTTTGTAGCATTAAACCTGGCTATTTTTAAGTTGATTCCGGTGGTTTTAACGCTCCCGGGCATTGCCGGTTTTATTGTATCCATAGGTATGGGAGTAGATGGGAACGTTCTTGTGGCTGAGCGCTTGAAGGAGGAATTGAGACGCGGGCGCACTCTGGGGGCGGCAATAGAGGAAGGCTTTCGCCAATCATGGTCGGCTATTTTAGATGCCAATGTAACTGTATTTATCGCCTGTATTGTTCTCTACGTGCTCGGAAGTAGATTAGCCAATTTTTTGGTAATGGGTTTTGCCACCACTCTGTTCATCGGCACGCTTTTGAGTATGTTTACGCAGGTTGTGGTTACCAGGACTTTTATGCGTACATTTGTAGGGCTTGGCATGGCAAAAAGCCCGGGCGCTTACGGAGTATTAAAGCAATGATTGATTTAGTTGGTAGAAGGCTCTGGTTTTTCATTATCTCAGCAATAATAATCATTCCATGCATAATCTCTCTGGCTGTTTTCAAGCTTAAGCCGGGGGTTGATTTTAGCAGCGGCACGGCTATGACTTTACGTTTTGATAAACAAGTAGAGCTAAGTCAGTTGCGCCAGGAATTTGACAACTTAGGTTATGACAAGGCTATTGTTCAACCTGTTAAGTCGGATGGCGAAATAGAATTTTTCGTTCGTCTTCCTGAGATATCCTCGGAGGAGAAAACAAAGCTAGAAGAAGGTCTGGGAATAGGGTTGGGCACCGAAGTTACCGTCCTCAGCTTTGACAGCGTTTCGCCAATCGTAGCTGAAGGGACGGTGCGTAACACCATTATAGCTGTCGTAGTGGCTTCTATCGGTATTTTACTCTATATCTCCTGGGCATTCCGTAAGATGCCCATGCCATTTCGTTGGGGTACCTGCGCCGTTATTGCACTGGTACATGATTTGGTGGTGGTTATCGGTGTCTTCTCGATTTTGGGTTGGGTAGCTGGGGTGGAAATAGACGCCTTGTTTGTTACCGGCGTGTTAGCGGTTGTCGGCGTCAGTGTGAATAACATTGTGGTTGTATTTGACCGCATTCGAGAGAACTTGAAGCGTGGAGTGAGCCGTGACTTCGAGGTGACGGCAAACTGCGGTATTATAGAGTCATTAGGTCGCTCTTTAAATACCGGCCTGGCTACTCTTTTCGTTATAGTGGCACTTTATCTGCTTGGTGGGACAACTATTCATAATCTGGTATTGACACTTCTAATTGGCATAGCTACTGGGATCTACTCCTCACTGTGTATTGCCGGGCAGCTTCTGGTGGTTTGGGATAAGCGCGATTGGGGTAGACTATCCTCACCGCGAAAGCAGCTTGAGACTTCTGCTTAGTTTGGTATTCAAGGTTCGTAGAAGCTGCCGACTGAGTTTAAAGTTCGTGCATGTCCTTTACCATTTTTATGAAGTTGTCAAAGTTTACCGGCTTTGTTCTGGACTCTTGTTTGCCCAAGGGGTCAGAGATTTGGCGGTTTCCCCTAAGTATGTCGAGAGTGGCGGCTATAGATAGAGATAGCGCCTCAAGGTTGTAGCCGCCTTCCAGGGTAAATACCATGCGTCCCTGGCACAACATGTCAGCCAGGGTTTTGATAATTTCTACTAGGCGGGCGAAACCGGAGACACTTAACTGCATTGAAGCCAGGCTATCAGCCCAGTGTGCGTCATAGCCAGCGGAGACCATAATTAGCTGTGGTTCGAAGCGTTCGGCTACCGGTGCCAATACATCTTCGAAAACTGCTTGGTATTCATTATCTCCCCAGCCAGCCAGAAGTGGTACATTAACAGTGAAGCCTTCGCCATCTCTAGCTCCAGTCTCATCTATACTACCTGTTCCAGGATAGAAGGGGTATTCATGGGTGGAGAAATAGAGTACTTGTGGGTCGGCATAGAAAGTGTCCTGTGTACCGTTGCCGTGATGGACATCGAAATCGACGATAAATATTCTCTGGATGTCGAAGTTAGCCATGGCGTATTTGGCAGCTATGGCTATGTTGTTGAACAGGCAGAAGCCCATGGCTTGCCAGCATGTGGCGTGATGCCCTGGAGGCCTGACCAGGGCGAAAGCGCTATTTACTTGCCTGTTCATCACTGCATCAACTGCCGTCAAAGCGCCGCCGGCGGCATAGATGGCAGCATTGTATGAGCCGGGTGACGTCACGGTATCTGGATCAAGCCAACCACCGCCTCTTTCTGTTTGATTTTGGATGCTGGAGATGTATTCGGGGGCGTGTACTGTGGCTAATTCGTCAATCGTGGCGGTGCGTGGTGATAGTAAAAAAAGTTTGTCCTTCAGATGATTCTCTTCGAGATGTGATATGGTGGCTACTAGTCTCTGGGTATTCTCGACATGCGTTCCGGTATCGTGGTCTAGATAGACTGGATCGTA
>CP070642.1:1138673-1150117 GCA_020354105.1 Chloroflexota bacterium
AAAGTAATAGACTTGATTACTCCTTTTACCAGAGGGGGTAAGATCGGTGCCTACGGCGGTGCTGGAGTAGGCAAGACTGTCATCATAATGGAATTGATTCATAATATTGCCACCGAGCACGGCGGCTTCTCAGTATTCGCCGGAGTCGGCGAGAGGTCAAGAGAAGGCAATGACCTTTGGCGCGAGATGAAAGAATCTGGCGTCATAGAAAAGACCATGATGGTATTTGGTCAAATGAACGAACCTCCTGGAGTCAGAGCACGAATTGGTCTTACTGGAGTAACCATGGCAGAACATTTCCGTGAAGAAGAGGGTCAGGATGTACTTTTGTTCATTGATAACATTTACCGTCACATTCTCGCCAATATGGAGGTATCAGCACTTCTTGGTCGCATGCCATCTGCAGTTGGCTACCAACCAACACTAGCTACCGATGTTGGCGAGCTAGAAGAAAGAATCACTTCTACAAAGAGGGGGTCCATCACTTCATTTCAAGCTATATATGTGCCTGCCGATGACTATACGGACCCCGGAATCGTAACCACCTTTGGGCACCTCGACGGTGTAATTTCATTGGAACGCTCTATAGCTGAACTTGGTATCTATCCTGCAGTCGACCCGCTCACTTCGACTTCTCGTATTCTCGACCCACAAGTTGTCGGTGAAGAGCATTATCAGGTCGCTCGAGATGTACAGCGAGTTTTACAACGATACAAAGATCTTCAAGACGTAATCGCCATATTAGGTATGGAAGAGCTTAGCGATGAGGACAAACTTACTGTATCTAGAGCCCGTCGTATTCAAAGGTTCCTGTCCCAACCCATGTTCGTTGCTGAGGCTTTCACTGGCACCGAAGGCAAATATGTTCCCATAAAAGAAACAGTTCGTGGCTTCAAGGAAATCCTAGACGGCAAGCATGACCAACTTCCAGAGACAGCTTTTTTCATGGTAGGAACAATTGAGGAAGCAGTAGCCAAAGCCAAGAAACTCGAGGGCGAATAATGGCAACTTTGAGGCTTGAAATCATAACTGCCGAGCGTCAAGTTTTCTCCGATGACGTTAACGTGGTGGTTGCCCCCGGCATCCAAGGAGAGCTAGGTATCTTGCCTCATCATGCTCCCTTGATGACCATGCTCAAACCTGGAGAACTGCTCATTAGAAAAGATAGCGAGGAAACTTATATGTCTGTTTCTGGTGGTTTCCTTGAAATACGTCCTGACAAAATCATAATCCTGGCCGATGCATGCGAACGCGCCGAGGAAATAGATATTGACCGCGCTGAGGAGGCTAAACGTCGAGCTGAAGAACGGCTCAAGACTCATCCATCAGAACTGGATATGGCCCAAGCACAAGCTGCTCTTCTTCGTTCTCTTGTGCGTCTTAGAGTAGCTGAAAGGAGACGCCGAAAATCGGTAACCGGGCGATAATCATCTTCAGTAAATAAGACGATGACTTACGGGAATTATAGAAGTCTGCAATTACCAAATAATAGACCTGCAGTGTACTTGACAGGTCAACTATATTATCTCAAGCCTGACACGAATACCCTCTTTAGTCGCCACCACACGAAGCAAGGTTCGCATCGCCTCAGCAACACGACCCTGTCTACCAATCACTCTCCCTTTATCATCTGGGGCAACTTCTAACTTCACCACCACCATACCCTTGTCATCAGTTTCCTCAGTAACCTTTACATCATCAGGTGCATTAACGATGGCCTTGGCAATGTACTCTATAAGCTCCTTCATTATGACGACTCCTCAGTTGTTGATTTGGTTTTGGATGTGGTTTTCGGCTTTTTCGGTTTCGTCGCCCGTTCTTTCTTTACAGCTGTTGGCTTAAATTTATCCATTACCTCCGCTTTAGACAGCAATCTTAATACAGTATCTGTTGGCTTGGCACCATGTTTAAGCCATTTCAGCGCTTTTTCTTCATCAACAACAAATGTCTCCGGCTCAGTCATCGGATTATAATGTCCGATGATCTCAATAAAATCACCATCTCGCGGTGACCTGTGATCAGCTACTACCACTCGGTACATAGGTTTATTTCTGGTACCCACCCGCCGTAATCTTATCTTTACCATGATTGACCTGTTTAGGTTAAGCCTCCTCGATAATTTTTACAGGCTATTATGCATCAAGTCACCATACCTGTCAATATGTCATCACCTCCGATGTTGCCACCAGCGAACTCAGCCATTATAATCAAGGAGGTGAAAATACAGCAGTTGCACAGTTGGGAAATAAGTATCTCCCAAGCTAAACAGATACAAACTGAACTGGCTAGCCAAATATCGCGCAAAAGCGAGGACATTAAACCTCGTTTCATCGCCGGTGTCGATATATCAGCCCCAGATGCCAGAGGCATTGCTCGATCTGCGGCAGTCATCCTCAATTACCCCGAACTTAAGGTGGTTGAGACCAGAACCGCCGAGGATAAAATCAATTTTCCTTATATACCAGGGCTTTTATCTTTCAGGGAGGCCCCTTTGGTATTAGCTGTTTGTCAACAACTATCTACCGACCCAGACCTTATTCTGGTCGATGGTCAAGGCATTGCCCATCCCAGACGTTTCGGAATTGCTTCACACATAGGGCTGTTCCTTAACATACCCACAATAGGCTGCGCCAAATCACGCCTGTGTGGCACCCACATTCCTGTAGCCGCTGAAGCTGGTGCTCACGCCGAGGTCACTGACAATGACGAGGTTATCGGTGTTGCGCTGCGCACTAAAGACAATGTGCGTCCGATTTATGTATCCATCGGTCACAAGATTGACCTGCCAACAGCTATCCACTGGGCTCTGGAATGCTGTTGCAATCATCGGCTTCCTGAACCCTGTCGTTTAGCTCACCTTGCCGCCAGCGGCAAATCCATAAACACCGCTTACAGCCATCAACGGAGAGTGTTCACCTAGCTTTTTGACGCAACTACTAAACCAAATATAGATATAGGAGTTATTATTAATGCAGGAGGAAAAGGATAAACTGGAAGCGCTAAACCATCGAATCTCAGATATAATGGTGCACCTTTGACATCCCAAGTAAGGAAAGGGAAATCGCTAAGCTAGAGACTCAAACCACTAAGCCAGACTTCTGGTTAGACACAACCAAAGCACAATCGACTATGCGACGCTTGGTAAATTATAAAAATGTAGTCCAGACTTGGCGCCAGCTAGAGAAGAGAGCTACCGAACTCCTTGATATGACAACACTGGCCATCGAGGAAAACGACCAGTCTATTCAAGAAGAAATCCAGCAAGATATGGAGGAAATAAGCTCTCAGCTCGATGAGCTGGAGATCAGATTGATTTTGAGCGATGAATACGATAACAGAGATGCTATCTTGGCTGTGCATGCTGGTGCTGGTGGCACTGAGTCCCAAGACTGGGCAGAGATGTTGTTGAGAATGTACCTTCGCTGGGCAGAGCGGCATAAATACAAAGTCGAAATACTAGACACCTCCCCTGGTGACGAGGCTGGCATAAAGAGTGCCACTGTGGAAATTAGAGGGGACTATGCTTATGGCTATCTGAAGTCAGAGCACGGCGTACATCGCTTAGTTCGCCTGTCCCCGTTCGACGCTGACCATGCCCGTCATACTTCTTTCGTCCTGGTCGAAGTCCTCCCTGAAGCCGAAGGAGAAATGGATATAAAGGTGAATCCTGAGGACTTAAAAATAGACACCTTCAGGTCAAGCGGGCCAGGTGGACAACACATGCAAAAAACAAGCAGTGCTGTTAGAATAACTCATCTTCCTACTGGAATGATAGTGAGCTGTCAAAGTCAACGCTCCCAACGCCAGAATAAAGAGAGTGCGCTGAAGGTAATTTATGCCCGCCTTCTTGAACTAAATCGCACTGAAAAGGAAAAAGAGAAAGCCAAAATCAAAGGCGAACGAATTGAAGCTGGCTGGGGCAACCAGATTAGAAGCTACGTCCTCCATCCCTACAGAATGGTCAAGGACCATCGAACTGACTACGAAACCAGCAATGCAAACGCTGTCCTTGACGGAGAACTCGATGATTTTATCAATGACTATCTTCGTTATAAACTTGGAGCGGGAAAATGACTAAATGGCTAATCTCGCTAATACTGGCTACTCTTCTGTTTATTACACCGCCTATTGTCCGTGCGCAGGAGGGAATATCTCTGATAGCCAGCAATGCTGAGATATACTTCCCTTCTGCCTTGGTCTTCAAGATCACGGCTCAAAGCCAGAGCGATATCACTAAAATACGCCTTCACTATCAGGTTGATAGAATGAACTATGCCCAGGTCACCAGCGAAGCCTGGCCTGATTTCACCCAATCTCCAAAAGTGGAAACAGAATGGGTATGGGATATGAGAAAAGCCACTCTGCTAACCGGAGCCGTAGTCAGATACTGGTGGACAATCGAAGATGCAACTGGGGATAAATTGATAACTTCGCCTGAGATAATCCGCTTTGAAGACCTGCGTTATTCCTGGCAAAAGTTAACCACGGGGGAACTCAGCCTCTTCTGGTACAAAGGTTCTCAATCCTTTGCCGACGAGCTGATGGTTGCGTGTCAACAGGCATTGGAAAGACTGTTTGAAGATACTGGTGTCTACCCTGAAAAGCATATAGATATATTTGTCTATGCCAGTACTAGAGACCTTCAAGGTGCCATGATTTTCCCACGAGAATGGACAGGTGGTGTTGCTTTTACTGAATACGGACTTATTGCCATTGGTGTCCCTACAAATGAATTGGACTGGGGAAAGAGAGCCGTAGCCCACGAGTTGGGACACACAGTGATTCACCAGATGACTTTCAGCCCCTACGGAGCCATTGTACTACCAACTTGGCTAGATGAAGGATTAGCTATGTATGCCGAGGGCAAACCAGATCCTTATCTCGAGTCATGGCTAAAAAAGGCAATAAATCAACAGAAACTTATTTCAGTGCGCAGTCTATCCAGTCCGTTTTCAGCCAAGTCTGAGGAGGCCTACATCTCCTATGCCGAAAGCCAAAGTCTGGTAGAATTCCTCATACAAAACCATGGCAAAGACAAAATGCTCAATCTCCTAAGTTTGTTAAAAGAAGGCAACTCTTGCGATGAGGCCATGATAGAAGTTTACGGGTTCGACCAAGATGGCCTTGATACACTATGGCGCGAATACATAACAAGCCAAACGCAATATCGCCCTGAATTCAAGCACATCTCGGTGCTAAGTACTAGTCCGGGAACGTGTTCCTGGATAGATATGCCAAGCAGAATGGTAGCAGCAAATACTCTATTAGTGGTGCCTGATTGAAGAACTCTTTCACCGTACATGACCTGCCTAGTTCTGAACGGCCTCGGGAGAGACTCTTAAAATTTGGCAGCGAAGCTCTCTCCAGCCAGGAGATCCTGGCGCTAATTCTCGGACGAGGCATCAAAGGCGAATCGGTAATCGTCACCGCCCAGAAATTGCTGAGCAAATTCGGCAATCTTAAAAACCTCGCCTCTGCCTCTATGGAAGAACTGACACAGATAAAAGGTATCGGCCCGGCCAAAGCCGCTCAAATAAAAGCTACATTTGAGTTAGGCAAGAGACTGGAAGACTCCTCCAACGAAGGTGCAAAAATCACAGTTAAATCTCCAGAAGATGCCCTAAAAGCGGCAAGAAGCCAGCTAAAGGGCAAAAGGAAAGAGCACTTTTTGGTACTCTGCTTGGACACTAGAAATCATCTGATAAATACTCAGGAAATTTCTATTGGCAGCCTTGATTGCAGCATAGCGCATCCACGTGAGGTATTCAAAGAAGCCATATCTTCCTGTGCTGCCTCGGTCATCTTTATGCACAATCACCCTTCCGGTGACCCCACACCCTCGGAAGACGATATCAAGCTAACCAAGCGACTAGTTGAAGCCGGTGAAATTATAGGAATTGACGTCCTTGACCATATAATCATCTGCGATAGAGACCATTTGAGCATGAAAGCGAAAAATCTATTTTGAGGCAAAAAGCAAATGAAAAAAGCTTGGCAATTCACATTATTAGGTGCTATTCTTTGTGCTCTAGTTACCTTACCATTCATCATTAACTGTCCACCACAGGAAACACCCATCCAAGAAAAGGGAGTTCTCAATCTTTGGGATTCTGGCCCCATAACCCTTAACCCAGCGATCTCCAGTGAGATGACTTCACATTCTTACATTATGCAAATCTTCAGCGGCTTGGTCCGCCTCGGTGATGAGGCAAAGCCAGTGCCTGACATCGCCGAAAGCTGGCAGAAGAGTGATGACGGCAAGTGTTACACTTTCTATTTGCGCAAAGGAGTAAAATTTCAAGATGGCAAAGAGGTTACTGCCCAGGACTTTAAATACTCATGGGAATTAGCCTGCCACCCTGAAACCGGTTCGCAAACAGCAGCCACTTATTTAGGTGATATCGTCGGTGTGCAAGATATCCTGGAAGGCAAAGCTACAAGGATCAGTGGTATTGAGACAATTGACAATTACATTCTAAAGGTCACCATCGACGCTCCTAAGGCTTATTTCCTAGCCAAACTAACCTATCCTACTGCCTTCGTTGTCGATAAAACCAATGTAGAATCCGGCAAAAATTGGTGGCTAAAGCCAAACGGTACCGGTCCTTTCAAGCTTAGGGAATGGCAAAAGGATCAGATACTAATGCTGGAGCCAAATGAGCTTTATTACGGGCAGTCTCCTGCTATCAAAAGAGTAGTCTATCATCTTCTAGCCGGTTCGCCTATGGAAATGTATGAACTGGGTGAAATTGACGTGGTAGATGTCAACGAATATTACATAGACAAAGCATCAGATGAACGCGGTCCCTTCTATGAAGAATTGGCTGTGTTCCCTGAGCTAAGCCTCTTCTATATAGGCTTCAACACCCAGAAGCCACCTTTCGATGACGTAAACATCCGCCAAGCTTTTAGCCATGCAGTAAACAAAGAGCGAGTCATAAAGCTGACCCTCAAAGGGATGGTGACCAAAGCCAATGGCATCCTGCCACTTAACATGCCCGGCTATAATGAAGACCTGAAAGGACTCAGCTACGATGTAGCTAAGGCAAAGAGTCTCATCGCCAGCTCAAAATACGGTAGCGTTGCCAACCTGCCACCTATTACGCTTACCACATCCGGCTGGGGAGGCAATATACCGGAATATCTGGGTGCCATAATCCAAGACTGGCGAGAAAACCTTGGCGCGGAGGTGAGCGTAAGACAGCTTGAACCAGAGATATTCTCCTACTTCTTAAAAGAGGAGGCTGATGAGATGTTTTTCAGCGGCTGGATTGCTGACTATCCTGACCCTCAGAACTTCCTGGACATACTATTCCACACAGGTACCGAGTACAACACCGGTAATTACAGTAATCCAGAGGTAGACACCCTGCTCGACCAAGCAGGCACAGAACCTAATGAGACCACAAGATTTACCCTGTACCAGCAAGCCGAGCAGATACTGGTAGATGACGCCGCCTGCCTGCCCCTATGGTCCGATAGAACTTATCTTCTAATTAAACCTTATGTCAAAAACTATAAATTGGACGCTCAGGGTATCCCCACCTTGCGCGAAGTCTACCTAGAAGAATAGCATCCTAAGAGGATCACAAAACCTTCTATGTCTTTTTGCTTCTCCTTTTTTCAGAGCGTCAGCCGAAGACTTAAGAGCCTGCAAGGTAAAACCAAGTTTAGCCATATCCAGCGCCATATGTCCTGATTGCCCGAGCATATAATGATAACCCACCACAAACAATCACCCAAGCCACCATTATGCCAGACCCCATGACTTTCTTACTATATGTAAAGTTACCTTTGGGCTATTTACAATAGTCCTATACGGTAGTATATTAGACTTGGTTGGTTCAACAACAAATCACCAGATGTGGGACTAACCTAATTTGAAAGGCTGGTAAAACAAAATGGATGAACAGGTAGAAGAAGCCAGAATTTCTATACATTGTGGCGGAACAGATATTTACATTGTCCCAAATGGAAAATCCAAACGCACCAAATCATCACCCCAGGAGATAGAAAACCATACAGAGCAGGAGCTGCCAGAAATATACTCTGCCGAACTTGCCCATGTCGAGAATAAGGAGGCAATCGGGAAAATAGCCATAGGAAACGGGGAGCGACATCTACCACCTTATACAAATGGGCACACAAACAACGGGCACGTAAACAACGGGTACATAATAAAAACTAACGGCAAAAAAAATGGTAACTTCACTTTGGGTCTTGAAAAAGGCACCTCAACTGAATTAGAAGGCAACCAAACTTCTGTAGGAAGCATCGTCGACATTATAGAGCACGATCGACTGCAAGAGACAATAACAGAATCGGAGCAGAGATGCCGAACTATACTGGAAGAGATAAAAGATGCCTATTTCGAGGTAGATTTGTACGGCAATTTCACTGTTGTTAACGACGCGCTCTGTGGTGTTCTAGGACGTACCGCAGAAGAGCTAATAGGAACTAATTTCCGATACCATGTGGTTGAGAAAGACGCTGAAGCCGTTTACAGGGCTTTTAATGAGGTTTTTCGTACAGGAAAGACGATTAAAAAACTCAGTTACGAGGTAATACACAAGGATGGTACCACTTTGATTGCCGAGACCTCGGCTTCCCCTTTAAAAAATGCAAGAGGGCAGGTTATCGGATTCCGTGGCATTGGTCATGATATTACTGAGCGCAGGCGGACCGAAGAAACCATAAAATGGTCTGAGAATAGATATCGGACACTGCTGGATGAGATAGAAGAATGCTATTATGAGGTAGACCTAGCTGGCGACTTCATCTTCGTCAATAACTCCATTTGCCGTCAATTCGGGTACACCCAGGAAGAGCTAGTTGGAGTGAACTTCCGGCTATATGTACCCGACGAAGATGTGGATAACATATATAAGACCTGGAATAAAGTTTATCAAACCGGCGAGCCTCTTAAGTCGTATCATTTTGCCACAATCAAACGTGGCAAAGAGCAAATATTTCTAGAAAATTCAGTTTCCCTTTTGCGAGACAACGAGGGAAAGGCAATCGGATTTCGTTCAATCTGTCGTGACGTTACCGAGCTTAAGCAGTTCATGCAAACACTTGCTGAGCTAACATGGCCACCAACGACTCGCTGATATATCCTGCCAACATCAAATATGACCACAGCACGAAAAGTCCCGATATTACTGCGCCCTATAGCCGCTTGTTAATCCTCCATTACAGTTACCGACAGGACATTAGGGCCTGTATGCGTGCCGATGACGGGGCTAACGTTCGATAGATAAATTGGGACTTTCGGAAACACAGAGGCGATACGCTTGGCCAACGCCTCAGCTTCAGCCACATTGGTGCCATACTCAACAGCCAATGCCTTTACCTTATTGAACTTCGATGCAAACTCACAGAGCCAATCCGTGGCCTTAGCTCTTGAGCGCACCCTGGCAGCAGGAAAAGCCACACCATCTTTTATACCCAGGATGGGATTCATCTTAAGCATCGACCCCATTAAAGCCTGTACTTTGCCGATGCGTCCTCCCCTAGCCAAATACTCAAGAGTATCAAGGGACACCCGGATATGTATTCGTGGGATGTTTTTTGATATCATACTGGTAAGCTCACCAAGCTTGGCCCCTGCCAGAGCCCTTTTAGCCGCCTCCATAACCAATAGCCCTTCGCCCATTATGCCCAATGCGGAATCGACAATTTCTACCTGGCACTTCTTCTTCATTAGTTTCACACCCTGCAATGCTGCATCATAGGTAGCGCTCAGCTTGCGGGACACAAACACACCCAGAATTTGGTTACACTTCATGGCCAAATCGTCAAAGACCCCAGCAAATAAACCAGGACTGGGGGCAGAAGTAGAAGGAAAAGTAGAACCATGCTCCAGCTTCTGGTAAAAGTCCTCAGAACTCAGGTCAACTCTATCTTTATAAGTCTCTTGGCCGAAATGGACATGCAGCGGGATGACCGTGATTTCCAGTTTTTTAACCACCTCAGGCGGCAGGTCAGACACGCTATCAGTAACAAGCTTAACCACGACTTCCTCCTTTACTCTAGACTACTCCTTGTTTTCGCCTGTGCCAAATGCCTAGCACTGCGAGGTATTATATTCTACTCCTACTGACGAACACAAGAGGTCAACCTCAACATGAGCAAAAAGTCTCGAAATTCTCTCAGCCCGATAAGCACTTTGAACAAAGTGATCTATTTTGTTTGGCAGGCAGAGGGATTCACAGAGCAATACTTGCATTTCCCGTCACAGGGTTCAACATGAATGGTAACATTAGTGCGAGGCAATCTTGCCTGGATATCATGCTCCAACAATTCACATACCCCATGCGTCTGCTCCAAACTGATATTCTTTGCCATTACCAGGTGGAGGTCAATATAGCGCTGGTTTCCAGAGCGTCGAGTGCGCAACTCATGGAAACCAACTATCTGATTGCCTTGTTCACCCAGGCAAGATTCTATCACTGCCTGCTCAGAACGGGGGAGGCTGGCATCCACCAGCCCAAGAAGCGGTTTACCTAATGTATCATAGGCTATTTTTGCAATATAAATCGCCATACCAATAGCCATTATCGGATCTAAAATGCTCAAGCCTGTGAGTCGCACCACCAACAGCCCAACCAACACTGCCGCAGTCGAATATATATCACCAGTGATGTTACGAGCGTTGGCCTCCAATACCACCGAGCCAGTAGCTCGAGATACCTTTAACAGGTGGCGTGAAAGTAAAATACTGGCGACCATAGAGACCAGCATGGCCCCAATGCCCACCTCGGCTAGCTCGATAGTCGTATTATTTATTATCCGGGTGACTGCTGAATAAATTATCACTCCAGCAGCGACAAAGATAAGCACCCCCTGCACCACACCAGCCATATCTTCCACCTTGCCATGTCCAAAGGGATGCTCCTCATCAGCCGGCTTGGTAGCAACACGAACGGCAAAAAAAGTGATCAGTCCAGCAAAAAGGTCAAGGAAACTATCTGCCGCCTGTGCAAATACACTTATGCTGCCGCTAATCCAGCCAACAATAACCTTAAGTAATATAAGGCTGACAACAACCCCGACCAAAAGGTTAGAGGCACCTCTTTCAGTTGAAAACATAAGGTAGCTTTTTCCTTGCTTTAATTAGTTCTTCGGGCTACGAGTCTACCACCTGCGCCCCGACAAAACAAGCCTATCCCGCATACGTTCCATTAATCATTATTATATTGCTCAGCAGACCCAGCTTTGATATTATAGAAAAGCCTTTTTTAGTAAGATTGAGCTTAAGCAACTTTCAAGGTTCCCAATTACAATGAATGTCGGCCTGATTTACGACCCAGTCTATCTAGACCACGATACCGGAACGCATGTCGAGAATACCCAGAGACTAGTAGCCACCATATCACATCTCGAAGAGAATCATCTGAAGGACAAACTTTTTTTACTATCACCACGCACCGCCACGATTGACG
>CP070642.1:1150217-1155995 GCA_020354105.1 Chloroflexota bacterium
GACCAAATACTTCGCCGCCGAATTTCCTGAGCGGTTCATCCAGTGCGGCCTGGAAGAGCAGAACATGGTGGGCATTGCCGCCGGTCTAGCAGCGTCGGGTAAGGTTCCCTTTGTCAGCACCTTCGCTGTCTTTGCCGCCTGCCGCTGCTTTGACCAGGTCAGGGTTTCTGTTGCCCAGCCGAAGCTGAACGTGAAGATTGTGGCTACACATGGTGGCATTAGCGTGGGTGAAGACGGCGCCTCGCATCATGCTATAGAAGACCTGGCGCTATATTGCTCATTACCCGGGTTTAATGTCGTCGTGCCTGCCGATGCCATCGAGACGGTTGAGGCAGTGAGGGTTGCCGCAGCTACCGAAGGCCCGTTCTATATAAGGCTGGGTCGCCCCAAGTTCCCGGCGGTTTATAAGGATGGTTATCGATTTAATTTAGGCAAAGCGGTGGTGGTGAGACAGGGCAAAGATGCCACCGTTATCGCCTGTGGTATTATGGTCTCGAAGGCACTGGAAGCGGCTGCTACGCTGGCATCGCAGGGCGTGGACTGTCGTGTGCTCAACATGCCCACCTTAAAGCCGCTGGATGAGAAGGCTATCGTCGAGGCGGCTACGCAGACGGGCGCCATCGTGGTTGCCGAGGAGCATCTGCTGCATGGTGGGCTGGGCAGCCGGGTGGCTCAGGTTGTAGCCAGGGAAAAGCCCGTGCCCATGCAATTCGTCGGCATAAATGACGTCTATACAAAATCCGGCAAGCCCGACGAGCTACTCCAGCAGCGCGGTCTCACCGCCCAAGCCATTGAACAGGCGGTGAAGACGGTTGTGGCGAAAAAAACGGACTGAAAATTGCTCTCCAGCTACAAGATTGGTAAGTAATTCCCGACTTCTGGCAGGTATCCTCCTCAAGTCTCGGAGACAAGTGAATGATTTTACAGGTTCTCCTGTTCGGACTGGCCTGGCCTGCCCTGCACTTGAAGCAATCATCCTTGTGGGCCTAACTTAGAAGTGGTATAAATAGGATGATAGGTCAACCAGATGAATCTTATTGATTGCTTAACTACTGCTTTTAACTCGCTATCTGCCAATAAGTTACGCTCCTCACTAACTATGTTAGGTATCGTAATCGGGATTGGAGCTGTAATAACACTGGTGTCAATCGGTAGAGGTGTTCAGACTATGATTAGTTCCACCTTTGAACAATTGGGCAGTAATGTACTCTATGTAATGGCTAGTTCGCCTGAAATGGAAGAAATGGTGGGAGGTATGGCCAGTATGACAGCAAGCGTGGCATTTCCTACTCTTACCCTACGGGATGCTCAAGCTCTGGAACGAATACGCTCAGTGGAAGCAGTAGACCCAGTAAATGAAAATTATGTCAGAGTTATTGCTGGTACAGAAAGTAAAGTAAGCATAATTCACGGAGCTAGCCCTGCATATCAGGTAGTATATAATTACTCTCTAGCCTCAGGTGAGTTTATCTCTGATAGTAATGTGCGCTCAAATGCTAGAGTAGTCGTGTTGGGGAATAATGTTGCGGAAGAACTATTCGGTTCACGTGATCCTTTGAACGAAAGGGTTGGAATTAAGAATAATAAGTTTACTGTTATCGGGGTCTTAAAACCTAAAGGTGGAGCGATTATGGGAATTAGCCTAGATGATGTTGTCGTAGTACCAATAACTACCTTTCAAAATAGGCTATTTGCACAATCTACCGCTCGTGGAGAAGACGCCGTTCAGTCAATTGCTGTTAAGGTAGCCAGTCCTGAAGTGATAGATGAGGTTAGATATGAAATAGAAACTATCTTAAGGGAACGTCATCGTTTATCAGGAGATAAAAAGAATGACTTTACAATCGTTAGTATGGAGCAAATGATTGGCTCATTAGGATTGGTAGTTGGAGTACTTACTTTATTCCTAGGGGCTATTGCCAGCGTTTCCTTACTAGTCGGTGGTATTGGTATCATGAATATTATGTTAGTTTCAGTAACTGAACGAACTAGAGAGATAGGTGTTCGTAGGGCTGTAGGCGCTAAACAGAAGCACATTTTACTCCAATTCTTGCTGGAAGCAGCCACACTTAGTCTGGCTGGTGGAGGTATAGGAATAGCTGGTGGCTGGTTAGTATCTAAGGCAATTTCTCTCATAGATGTTGGTGGGATGACTCTCCAAACTGAAGTTTCACCAGATATTGTTATTCTAACTGTCTCGATATCAATCGTCATTGGCCTGGCGTCTGGCACGTATCCAGCAGTGAAGGCATCTAAACTAAATCCTATTGATGCTCTGCGTCACGAATGAGAGAGGCTTAGAATGCAGATGACGTGCCTACACAACATCAGGCAAGCCTGGCGGGCTGCTCCAGCAGAGCGGTCTCACCGCCGAAGCGATTGAGCAGGCAGTGAAGACGGTTATGGCGAAAAAAGCAAGATAGTGAGGTTGGGGCTAAAAATGAAAAATAGAAAGTACGGCCTGGACTTTAATCTTGCCGGATAAATTGAAAAAAGCAGGTTTTTATGACCTCAAGCATACTATTTGAACGCTTGCGTGGTCTATCAAAACGTCCTACTGTTCACTTCCAGCCATGTCTGTGTCGACGATAGAGAATCAGCATCAGTTTTTCCCGACTGATACAATTCTGACCACGCGGAGCGAGACAGGATAGGCACCCGAGTTTAGCTGTATGGCTAGTTTTTTGGCTTCGTCTAATGTCAGCCCAGCAATAACCCCCTTCTCCTTAATCACAGCTTGCACCGTCGGCGCCGAAATGAGCTGGTCGTCCAAGAATATACCCAAAGGCTTTTCCAGATTTCTCTGGGTAATTTGCTCAAAGAGAATGGCACCTTCCTCGTTCCACTCGAAAGTTATCTCAGGCTCCTTGGTTAGTGGATCTGAAACCACCTGGGCATTTGGTTTTAAATACTTGCCGGAGAGTCCCCTTTCCTGACCATCACTACCTTCGGCTTTGGCAATGACCCATTGCGGGTTGCCTTCTTCATCAAGCACCGGTTCTCCGTCCTCACCCAGCACAATCTCTCTTAAATCAAGCTCACCTCTATAGGTAATAAGTTCAACTACTTCTTCAATGTCTTCAACTTTGGGAAGCTGCACTACAATTAGATCCCCATCCTCTTTCTTTACAGTGGTTCCTCTTAGCTCAAGGGCATGCAAGCGGGCTTCAATTTTTGCAATTGTATCCGCAATCGTCTCCTCAGGTGAAAGAGTGGTAGATGAGATATCTGGCTCCAGAACTATCTCAGTTTCCATTTGTGGTGCACAGCCTATCGTTGAAAACATGATAGCTGCTAATAGGACCAATACCAACCCCTTCATTTCTATTTTCCCTCAGAACCTATTGTTAGGCTACATACTACCATTAAGAAAGTGAAGTTAGATCCCCTCACAACATTGCATCTACATTTATGACGAACCTATTTCATAAATCCATTTTCATTCGATTTGACCGATTATTGATTCAACTATTTTCATCGCCTCATCGGCAGGAATATTATATGATTCTACAACGAAGTAAATGTTCTGTGACCTGAAACTAAACCAGATTGCTGGACCTAGTGAATGGTCAAACTCTGCCCTGACTACCTGTTTTCCCTCAATTTCAATCGATTCCAGATCTGAATCCCATTTGGGATCACCTATCGTGTAGGGATAGTTACACTCCGTAATACGTATCAAATACCCAGCTTCTTCACTAAGATCTATTGAATAATTTATATTAATTTCTATTTTATTATCAAGCCCAGTATGCATATTGCTATCGATAAGTGGCCCCTTAATGGACGGTAGTGGTATTCCCTTTCCCTTATCCGGAATGTAACTTGGTAGCACTATAGGAAACGGGACTTTATCCTGAGCTCTGGCCAAATCAGTGGTATAAAACTGGTCTTCGACTTCCAACCAATAAATAGTATCGTTCCAAAATGACAAGCATTGAATCCAGTCGGGTATGCTGTCCTTTGCTGGTTCGGTGTGACACCCGTTATATGTAAAAGTGATAAAACAGAGTAATATCAATAATATTTGCTTAAATGGTCTTTTCATAATATTTCTCCCACAAATGTGTTTGAAGCTCTATTTTATCATATCAGTTGGTGTGGAATTATCACCACCCGTGAAATGGATAGGTAAATTTCGCGTCATGAAGCGACTGAGCAGGCAGTGGAGACGGTTATGGCGAAAAAGGTTTAAACTGGTGGAGCTGAGGGGATTCGAACCCACATTCCCTCTTAAATCTGTATTAATAGAAACAAGCCACTCAAGAAGAGAACTATGTAGATCAGTACCTTAAACCAGAAGTCCTTAACGCGGATAATGCTGCCCACAATAACACCTATCACAAATCCGGGGAGCACAAATGCTGTCATCTTCAATATAGCCAGATCCATCTGTCCGGCAATCAGGAATCCGGCGATTAGACCTACATTAAGTATAAGCCAGAGCATGGACAGGGTGGCGCGGATTGTCTGCTGTGCTTTGAACCGACGGCTGGCATAATAAACAATCGGTGGACCTCCGGTGGCGAACAGGCCATGAAAAATGCCACCACCGATAAGCAAGGGAAGGCTATAATACCGGCGTAGCGGACGGCGGCGCCCCTTCTTCAGGAAAAGCAGAGCCAGCTCGGCAAGAGACACGATGATGATGAAACCGCCAAGCACCATTTTCAGGGTATTCTCGTTGGCGATTTCTCTGCTGAATATACCGATGACCAGGCCTACCGCGGCCAGCGGCAGTATAGACAGTAACAAGATGCGCCAATAGATGAATTGGCGCCATCTGACTACCAGCCAGATGCTCTGCAGTAAGGCAAGTATGACCAATATGGGTACCAGTGTCTCAATAGGCAGCAGGTAGGCGCCCAGAGCAAGGGCGATGAGAGTGGCACCGAAGCCGAGAATGGTCTCGGCAGTGTGTGCCAGGATGAGTATGCAGCCCAGGATGAAAAGTATTAAAGTCATGGCATTAATCAGTGCACGCGGTACAGGTCGTTCAGGTATTGCACGGCAAAATCTTTTGCCATGCTGCGGTCGGGCATGGAGCCTATCATGCCATACATAGCAGCCTCGCCGGTGATATCCTCCGGCTTGAGCTTTGTCACCTCTTTGACTGCAGCGCGCAAGTCGGCCAGGAATGGTTCCACGAGTGTGGCATGAATTGGCGTTATGCTTATGTGCAGACAGGGAGGCAAATGCTGGCTATCTATGTACCACCGGTATTCCTTCATTTTCTCGGCCAGGGCAAAGACGTTGAGCGAATCGCTGCCGATGGCGAACACGGTTGCCGGCGGTTTACCCAGCACATATAGCTCTGGGATGGCTTCTATGCCCTCGATTAGCTTCTTCGTCGCTTCCATGCTTTGCTCCGTCAGGTTATTATAGCCTTCTATACCCAGATATTTCAATACCGCCCAGGTTGAGGCTATGGGACCACCGGGTCTGGAGCCGGACACGTTGGGAGTGGCGTATACACCGCCGGGCCAGTCGGCATAGGCGAAAATCTGATACTGTCGTAATTCCGGATTTCGATACAGTATTACCGATGCCCCCTTGGGTGTAAAGCCATACTTGTGTATGTCAGCCGAAATGGAGCACACGCCCGGGATTTGGAAGTCGAAGATCGGTATGGGATAGCCCAGGTTCTTAACGAAAGGCAGTACCAGTCCACCGACGCAGGCATCGACGTGCATCCAGATGTCATTTTGGATTGCCAGCTCAGCGAGGTCTTCTATAGGGTCGATTATGCCATGGGGATATGATGGTGCAGAGCCTACC
>CP070642.1:1156095-1160273 GCA_020354105.1 Chloroflexota bacterium
CAGAGATTAACCAGCCTATGGGTTGTCTCAAGATCGTGGTTAAGGGATACAAGGACGGCGCAGAGAACACATATATCTTCTCAATGTCTTCCCGAGGACAGGGTATGGGTGAAGGTACGGGCATTCCGGCGGCCATAGGCGCCATACTTATGGGTACCGGAAAGATTACAGAAAAGGGTGTCCTGCCGCCTGAGGCTTGCGTCAATCCCATGGACCTGCTTGAGCTTGCCAAGACAAAAGTGAAGGCTGCTGCCGGTAGAGGCTTCCCTATTCACATCGAGCATATAGATAAAGACGGCAAATCGCAGCAGGTTAACTTGTTTAGCTAAAGGTGACTCCGGTTAATATAATTTCGGCTATACACAGGCGAATCAGCGTTCGTCACTACGAGCCACGCCCTGTCCCGGAGGAAGTCCTGCAGTCTGTGGTCAAATCCGGCGAGACCTCTGTGGCTCTGGACGATGACATCAGAATCCGCTTCCACCTTATTGAGGATGGCAAGCTGGTGTCAGAGCAGATGACCTTTTTAACCGGGGGAAAGTGGCTCTTTGGTTCATCGCCGCACTTTATCATCGCCACATCGGAGGAAAAGCCGTTGTTCATGTTGAACATGGGCTTTCGCATGGAGCAGATGATACTTTTCGCCACCGAGCAGGGCCTCGGCACCTGCTGGATTGGTGGCTTGTTCACTGAGAAACGGATGGGTACCTTCTTGGGATTGGAGAAAGATGAGCGCGTTATAGCCCTGACTCCAATTGGCTATCCTGATACCTCGCTATACGGTCGGATTATTCATGGTCTGATTCATCTAGGCTCACCAGATTCCAGAAAGAGGAAGCGACTCGAGCAAATAGCCTTTGGCACCAATTGGGGTTCGCCGCTCGAGACCCAAGACGATGAACTTCTCGAAGCTCTGGAATGTGCCCGTTTAGCGCCGTCCTGGGTTAACGCCCAGCCGTGGCGATTTCTAGTAAACGGAAGGGAGATAGTAGCTGCGGCTGATGCCAGTGGCAGATATAGCAGCGTTCGCGATGGCAAGCACTACTATCGCCTAGACGTGGGCATCGCCATGGCGCATTTCTTTCTGGCAGCGAAAGAGATAGGCTGGGACGGAAGTTGGCATGTCACCGGATTTGACCCGGTGCATGTAGTAAAACAGTACGCTATTCCCGAGGGCTACGAGGTGCTCGGAATATACAGAAGGTAAGTCATTGCCATCTGACCAATTGATTCGACACCAGAGTATATGTATTGACAAGCCTTTGAAGGGGTGTTTTAATAGCCATATATCACATTAGGGGGAAATGGAGGTGACTATGACCCAGAGTTCAAAGTTGAAGAATCTGCTTGCATTCTTTTTGGTCTCGATAATCGCAGTGGCATCATTTTTATCTGGTTGTCGCCACGTTGAGGAGACCTATCCCCCAATTACTCCTGCCCCAACTTCTCCGCCTGCTTCGCCATCTCAGACGGACGAATCGCCAACTGTTAGTCCCCGACATAGCGACCCACAGTTTCTCATCCAACCAAATGACCTGTTATATAAAGGTGCTTTCAGGTTGCCAGAAGGCTCGAATGAGTCAAATTGGGAGTACAGCGGTTATGCGGCGACGTATTATCCCGATGGTGACCCTAGCGGGCCGGCGGATGGCTATCCCGGTTCCATCTTTGCCGTAGGCCATGACCATCAGCAGCATGTGTCTGAAATCAGCATACCGGTTCCCGTTATCTCAAAGAACCTTGATGAACTGAACATCGCAAGTACGTTGCAACCATTTCAGGACATCACCACTGGTATGTTCGGCTACCTTGAGGTTCCCAGGGCAGGCTTGGAGTACCTGCCACCACAGGGTTCTCAAACGACAGGCAAGTTGCACTTCTGCTGGGGACAGCATTTCCAATTCGAGCCGGCGCCATCGCATGGCTGGTGCGAACTTGACCTTTCAAAGCCACGAACGGCAGGCCCTTGGTATTTCGGCGAGTACAGCAACTACACCACAAACGACTACACGTTTGAGATACCAGAAGAATGGGCTGCTGCCAATGTCCCCAACCAACTACTGGCCACAGGGAGATTTCGAGATGGACGCTGGTCTGGGCTAGGACCGGCCTTGTTCGCCTATGGTCCGTGGAACGATGGCAATCCACCAAAACCCAACAGCCGCCTTCACACGTTCACCCTCCTGCTTCTATACGGAACTAATGTGACAGGTGTACCCGAAATCGCCACGTCAGATGAAATGAAAATGAGAAATTTTAAAGAGCCTGATGAATGGTCTGGAGGAGCCTGGCTGACTGCAGGAGACAAGTCGGCAGTTATCTTTGTTGGCACCAAGGCAATTGGCAGATGCTGGTACGGGTTCTCAAACGGTGTGGAATATCCTACCGACGAACCTGAGGATCCATCAGCCTATCCAGAAGTGCCTCCTTGGCCTCATGACCAGAGGGGATGGTGGTCAGAGAGTATCAAGGCGCAGCTCATCTTCTACGATCCTGAGGAGTTGGCTGCGGTGGCCCAAGGCGAGATAAAGTCCTGGGTGCCACAACCATACGCTTCTCTGGATATCGACCAGCATTTGTTTGACCCTGGATTCGACTTCGAGAGAGGCAAACAGTATCTGCTGGGAGATTGCTGCTTCGACCGTGCGCACGGTTACTTGTACATCTTCGAAAGAATGGCCGACGTGGACGAAAAGAGTGTAGTGCACGTGTGGAAAGTTGGGAAATAAATGCCACACAGCTCTGAGTTTGCCATAATACATGTCCCACAAAAGTCGGCACTGAGGAAGGTACTCGGAATACACAGGAGGACGTAGAATGTCAGAAAGACTGATACTTGAAGGATTTGAACCGTTCATAGGCAAGCATTGCGAGACGACTGCTTTGAAGCGGGCACTAGGCTATAACGGGCTTACTCTGTCCGAAGAGATGCTCCTGGGGTTGGGTGGGGGCATTGGTGTTATTTACTGGTACATGAAGATGATGCCATGCCCTTTTGTCGGTGGCCGTAATGGTAAGGTTGCCGAGTTTGCCGTAACCGCCTGCAGGCGGCTCGGTGCCGAGGTAACCATGATTGAAACTGCCAGTGCCAAAAAGGGATATGAGGAGCTTAAGGCTTTACTTCGGAGCGGTGAACCAGCAGTCGTTTATCTGGATATGGCTTACCTGCCCTATTTTGCTATGCCTGACGAAGCTCATTTCGGTGGCCATGTTGTTGCTGTCTTTGGACTTGATGAGGATAGAGACATTGTTCATATATACGACCGAGGCAGAAACCCAGTAACGGTAAGCACAGCTGACTTGGCCCGGGCAAGAGGTTCAAAATTCCCTCCTTTCCCACCAAAACACCGGCTATTGAAGATAAAATATCCAACCGAAATCGGCGACTTAAGCACAGGGATTGTGGACGGCATACTCGATTGCTGTCACAACATGCTGAAGCCGCCGATAAAGAATATCGGTCTTGCTGGCATGCAGAAATGGGCTGAGCTGGTGGTAAAGTGGCCTGAACAATTCAAGGGCTTGAATCTATTGGGTGCACTGATGAACGGCTTCATGTATATTGAAGTAGCTGGTACCGGAGGAAGCGCCTTTCGCTCCATGTATGCTAAGTTTCTCGAAGAAGCCAGCTCAATTATTGGCAAGCCGGCTCTCAAAGAAGTAGCGGAGACAATGCGCAAGTCGGCGGTAATCTGGAGTCAGATTGCCTCAGAATTTCTGCCCGATTCCTGGCCCAATCTCAAAAGAATGAGACAGCTAATCATTGAGAAGAATCAGCTCTTCGAGGAGCAAGAACAAGGTGCACTGGACGCCATGACGACAATTAACCACGAGCTTGATGGTTTGATGATTAAGGCGGTTGAAGACCTGAAGAAACCCCCCGCGTTTTTAACGGATGTACAGAAGAGCATTCTAAGATGCCGGGACATAGAAAGCCAAGCATTTCAAATGCTGAGCAGCATTATGAATGAGCCAAAAGCCAGTTGAGGCTGTTTCGAAGCGGTTTACTACCGAATCTTTTAGCTTTTTACAATATTCTACTTTTTAGCTAATATCCTGTACAGAGCGAACACGACCAGCAGATAAGCTATCAGTCTTATTACGATAAGCAATACAGTCAGACCTGCGGCAAGCCCGAGTAGATTCATAAGATGGGAGACGGCAAAAAGGCCGAAGGC
>CP070642.1:1160373-1164260 GCA_020354105.1 Chloroflexota bacterium
AAAAACAGAATTGAAACATAAACTTATAGATGTAAGAAAAAGAGGAGTAGCTTTTTCCAGAGAAGAAGGCTTTGAAGGAATCACGGCTGTCGCTTGTTTAGTGCATGGTGCTGATAGGAAGACTATAGCAGCCCTAAGCATTGATGTGCCAACTTTTAGGATTCACCGATATGGGATGGATAGATTGGTTGAGCTTGTTCAGATGGGAGCTAGTTTGATTAGTTTTTGGCTGGGCTATCAAGAAAAACCACCGTTGGTAAGTGACATTGAAAATATACGTTCTTGGTGGAGTAAGACAAGACAATTAAAGCCCTTAACTATTTAAAGATGAATTAAAACTCAAAGTGATGGAAAAAGGAGAAGAAATTAAGCCTATGGTAGCGGGCCTCTCTAGGAGAGGTAAGGGGCTTAAACCTTTACTGGTTGCGTCGGCACTGGAGCTCTTCCATGTACAACTTGATGCGAAATTGGGCAAGTTACATCTCGTATTCAAGCAATAAACCATAATTAATAATGGCATCCAAGACTTGACCAGCATATTGTTTAGTGCTTGCAATATTCATATTACGCTCAGTAAGAGCAGGCAAAGGGTTAAATATGTTGTTAAAAGACAAAGTGGCAATTGTGACCGGAGGTGGTTCGGGAGTGGGGAAAGCTATCTCACTGCGTTTTTCCAGGGAAGGCGCCCACGTTTCTATTGTCGGCAGGACACTGGCGAAACTCACGGAAACAGCCGGCGAAATCTCGAAAATCGGTACCGAATCTCTGGCGATTACGGCTGATGTGTCAAATGCTAATGATGTAAGCCAGATGGTCGCTAAAACTATCGAAAGATTTGGTAAAATAGATATCCTCGTCAACAACGCCGGAATAGCCATTAGGAAAACCATCTTCGATTTAACTGAAGAAGACTGGGATGAAATGATGAATATCAACCTGAAAAGCGTATTCCTGTGTTGCAAACATGTGGTCCCGTTGATGGTAAAACAGCGCCAAGGCAAAATCATCAACATTGCTTCTGCCTCCGGACATTTGGGGCACCGCCTGGGCTATGGTGCTACTAAAGCAGGTGCCATCAACTTCACTGCCGCACTGGCACTTGAGTTAGCGCCTTACGGAATCAATGTCAATTCTATCAGCCCCGGAATACTGGATACACCAATGATTGCCAAATTGAAATCATCCCCGGAACTTATGTCAAAGATATTGGGATGCATACCATATAAAAGACTGGGCAAACCTGATGATATTGCTGCCGTAGCTGCCTTTCTGGCTTCAGATGATTCCGACTTTCTAGTTGGAAGCGACATTATCGCCGACGGAGGTCTTATTAATACCTTTACCGGTTATTAAGCCGCCATATAAACATAAGTACGGACATTATCGAGCATGTATAATGCTCATACTGTGAATATAAGCACTGATTTGAGTAAATTACCGATGATTGACAAATATAGGACAAAAAGGAGGTGATAGTTTTCAAGAGAAAGTATTTATATTCGGGTTTTAAAATTCTAGGAGGCTAAAATGAAAAAAAGAATAGTCGCTTTGGTTATGGTAGTGGTACTGCTAAGCGGCTTAGCGGCTGCCGGGTGCGCGGCACCGGCTCCGGCTCCAGCCCCAGCTCCGGCTCCGGCCCCCGCTCCGGCTCCACCACCCCCGCCAGTAGTAGTGCCTGCCAAGACTTTCCGAATTGCCCTGGATGCACCAACCACTGACCACCCTGGAGCGGTAATGTCGCAGGCGTTTTCCGAAATACTGGAGGACATTTCCGGGGGAAAGCTCAACGCTGACGTTTATCTCGGTGCCGTTTTGGGCCCCCCTGAGTTCGCCGTGGAGCAACTCTCTAAAGGCGTCATTGACTTCACCTGCATGTATGTCAGCACCAGCCTTGACCCTCGCCTTGATATTTTCAACGTACCCGGTATCGGTTGGAGCTGGGAAGACGCCATGAGAATTTATGAAAGCCAGGATTATAAAGACCTGTTTACTTCCATTGCTGCTGACCAGGGCTGGAGGGTTCTGGCGTTAAGCCCTTGCTGTTTTAACAAAGGAATATCTAACAAACGCTTCACGCCGGTGCCCAGTGAAGTCAAGCCCTTGGGCTTGAAGTCCAGGTCAATGATGATGAAGTCAGACGAACTTACCGTAAACGCCTTGGGCTTCACAGCTACACCTATGCCCTTTAGCGAAGTCTCAACTTCTATCATGACTGGCACCATTGATGCCGCTTTGGGACCCGCCGCATTTGACATGGCAACTTTCGCCGGAAGTATCAAGTACATGTACGATTACTTCTACCGCGTGGAAATGTCACCTTTCATGATAAGTGAAAAGGTGTGGCAGAAGCTCAGCACAGAAGAGCAAAACTGGATACAGCAAGCTGCCTCGAAGGCTGCTCCTGAGGGTTGGAATCTGGCCCGAGACACGGAGAATTATCACACCGCTCGAGTAGTTTCCGAATATAAGTTCCAGGAGTGCGTCAAGCTAACCGAAGAGCAAAATATCGCCAACATTAAGGCAATTCGTGAGCAGGTCTGGCCCGAACTGGATACCCTGATTGGTAAGGATATCATGGACAAGGCCAGACAATTAGCTGTGCCAATACCCTAGTAGCTTATAGCTGGAAAAATTCTCTTCTGAGAGGAATAAAATGGAAATGCGGAGGACAACTATTTCGACACTGTACAATTGGAGTATTCTCCTGACCAAGGGAATAATCATTACCAGCTCGGTAATTATCGTTGTACTTACCTGTACCCAGGTTGTCCTCCGCTACGTTTTTAAAAATCCCTTACTTGGCCCTGAAGAACTCTCTATTACGGTGGTATTATGGCTGCTCTTTGCTGGCGCGGCTTACACTGGCGCACTGAGTTTTCATATCACTGGTGGGGTTCCTGTAAAGAATGACTCAATTCGACGTTTGCTGGAAACAGGTTATTCGCTTTTCGGTTTAGTCATCTTCTTAATATTTGGTTATCTTGCCCTTCAACACAGCCTTTGGTTAATCGAGGAGAATGTAGTCACCATCGCTCTTCGAATTCCCTACGTTTTTGGTATGATTGGAGTTCTTTTGGGCATTCTGCTCATGGCAGCATACCTGGTTCGTGAAGCAATAGCCAGGTTAAAAGCACTCGGTAAAACAGAAAAAAGGAATCCTCAATGAGCGTTGAGTTATCTCTGGTTATCATCGTCGCTTTTACCTTTCTCGGCATTATAAGTGGCACACCCATAGGCTTCATTTTTGGTGCTTGCTGTCTTATCTTCTTGCTCATCAGCGGGAACCTTGATGGCATAACCTGGATAGTGCCAGCTACGATAAAGTTTATGCAAGGCTACGCCTTCTTAGCCGTCCCCCTGTATATGATACTTGGTGTTCTACTTCAGGAAAGTGGACTGGCGGATAAGCTATTTATTTTTGTGCACTCCCTCTTGGGACGTGCCAGAGGCGCCTTTGGTTCCGCACTGGTGACTTTTGTGTCTATCTTTGGTGCCATGTCAGGGAGTGCCGCCTCGGCAATTGCCGCCATAGGTTCACTGGTGATTCCGGAGGGACCCAAATATGGTTACCGTACCGAGCATATCACCGGTTTGGTAGCCTGTTCTTCCCTTATCGCCATGCTCATCCCGCCCAGCATAACCATGATAATCTTCGGTGTGTCTTCTAAAATAGGCATCGCTGTTTTATTTCTCGCCACCGCCATACCCGGTGTACTTACTGCCCTCTTTTTTATCGTGGTAAATCTCGTCCTTATCCGGAGATGGGGACTTACCCCGGCTGAACAACAAAAGGCAATACAATCATTCACAGCGCAATCGACTACCAGTACCAGTCAGCAAAGGTTTCGTAAAGGTATAGGTGCCTGGCCAAGTCTGATGATACCGGT
>CP070642.1:1164360-1168520 GCA_020354105.1 Chloroflexota bacterium
CAGCCTCAACCTGAACGACATAGTGTGGCTACAAAGCTACGAAGGGATGAATCGGGTTCGACCTGCTAGAACTTGACAAAGTCAGCGTTTTCAGGGATGAGTTGTTGTGCAACAAACTGCGCATTCTTAACTACAATACAATAACAATGGTTCCCCGCCAACGTTCCGTCCACAATTCAAGCCTAGCTTTACCAGTAAACACCGCCCGACCAGCATAGCCGCTCGCCTGAACACGAAACTGCAATTCGTCACCTTCATGCTCTACCTGAACCTCTTCTTCTCGCAACGCCTCGATCTTTTTCTTCTGGAAATCCACTTGCACCGGTTGCCAACTTCGCGTATCAATAATTTGTATCACGTGCTTGGCCTTGCTTACCGTAACTTCGATATTGCCTATCGGAAATCTAAGATCGCCGCCACTTAATTGCTCTACCTTCGTACCCGCAGGCAGCACTGGTATTACCTCAGTTCCCAGCTCAGGATATAAGGGCAGTTCTATGCCCCGGCGAATTTGCCATTTTTCGGCTTGGCGTCCAAGTTTCTGACTGGTTTGCTCCCTTTTCCTTTCATCACCCTTCTTCTTGTACTGGTCTTCGAGCTTCCTCATAGTGATAATCCAAGCATTTTTGCTCCTCTTAGAACTCTGGTAGCGGGGGCTGGATTCGAACCAGCGACCTTCGGGTTATGAATCCGAAAAATTCGCATGGTTTAGCAATCCGTTAAACAAAATGACGATTTGTGTAGACTGGGTAACAATTGCCCATTTTGTAAAATTAGAGGAAGCAATGGAGTCCTTATTTTTCTCCTGCAGGTGGGACTTTTCAACAAAACCGGTATAACAATATAGCGGTTCCCCGAATGGTCAGGACTTGATTATGCAGCCAGAAAACCCTATATTTGGTGGTGATGGTAAAAAACAGAGATTCGTACAAGATCGGTATTTCTGGCTCATATGGAGGCCTCAATCTCGGTGACGAAGCCATTTTGCATGTCATGGTCACGCAACTGCGCAAAGCGCTGCCGGTAGAGATAACTGTTTTTTCCAGAAATGCCAAGGATACTCTACAACGCCATCAAGTTGAGCGAGCGGTGGCAGTGCGAGACCTTACCCGTGAGGAAGTAACCAGCGAGATTGAGAAACTAGACCTCTTCATTCTAGGTGGGGGTGGCATCCTCTACGATGCTGAGGCGAGAATTTATTTAAGAGAGTTAGATATTGCCCAGCGTAAAAGCATAGCCACGATGACATATGCCATTGGCATCGGCCCCTTAAATGACCCCACGGTGCAGAAACAGGTGCACGATATTCTGGGGCGGGTAAATGTCATCACCGTGCGCGAACGTAGTGACGCCAGACTGCTGGAGGACATAGGAATCCACCGCGAGATAATTGTTACTGCCGACCCGGCTCTGCTTCTCAAGCCTGAACCTCTCCCAGAAGGGGCACTCAGCATAGAACATATGGAAGGCAAGAGGCACCTGGTGGGCATGTCTGTCCGGGAAGCCGGAATAGCCGCCCCCGATATAGACGAACAGTTCTACCATGTCATTCTGGCAAACGCCGCCGACTTTATGATCGACCGATTTGATGCCGATATCGTATTTTTCCCCATGGAACAACGCATGCTTGACGTGCAGCATTCTCATGCCGTTATCTCGCAGATGTTACGCCCACAGCGTGTACACGTGCTGAAAGGTGAATATACACCTGGACAGTTACTTTCTCTGGTCAGATACTGTGATTTTGTCGTGGGGATGCGCCTTCATTTTTTGATTTTTGCCGCGCTACAAAAAGTGCCGTTTGTAGCCCTTCCCTATTCCACCAAAGTGGTCGGTTTGCTCAATGCCCTGCAAGTAGAGATGCCCCCCATCAACCTGGTCAATGCCGGGCGACTCATCGCCTATATCGACCGCTCCTGGGACAGGCGCAATACGCTGAAAGAAAGAATCAAGTCCATTCTGCCATCGATGAAGAAAGAGGCTCTCAAGCCCAATAGGTTGGCAATGCAATTGCTCAGCAAAAAGCATATGGAATATGCCAGGGCAACAAAGGCTAAAAAAAGCCGCCGCTAACTTCTACAGAGGAGAATAAAAGTGCCACCGCTTAAGCGTCCCGACAACCCGCTGGAAACGATCAATTTGCCCGCCCGACAAGCTCTGGTCATTGCCGATACTGATGTCCTTGTGGTTGGTGGAGGGCCAGCTGGATTAGGCGCCGCCATCGGCGCTGCGGAGGCAGGAGCCGAGGTTATTCTTACTGAGCGCTATGGATTTCTCGGGGGGAATGCTACCGCGGCCCTGGTTACGCCCATGATGTCCTTCTACACCCATATGCCGAATGAGCAACAAGCGGGAGCTACCACGCTTTTTCCTACGGATCACGGCCCGGGGAACCCGGTAATTTCCGGAGTCCTGGAAAGACTGGTGAATCGCCTAGTGGAACGTGGCGGAGCTATTCCACCATCACTGCAAACGGGGTATGTGGTGCCATTCGATCCAGAAATCTTTAAACAGGTGGCCTTTGAATTATTGGACAGTTCGGGAGTCAGATTCTTACTGCACTCATTGGCCAGTGGTGTAACCGGCAGTGGAGACGTACAGGGGGTGATATTTGAAACCAAGAGCGGTCCGGTCGTCATCAAGGCGGACGTTACCGTGGATTGCACCGGGGATGCTGACATCGCGGTCCAGGCAGGCGCTGCCTATGAGATCGGACGTGAAGTTGATGGACTTACGGAACCTCTGACGCTAATGTTCTGCATGATGGATTTTCAGCGTCCGGATTTTGAGTCGTATGTCAAAGCACACCCCGAGCAGTGGTATGGTGTACACGGGCTTTGGAAGTTGATTGATAGGGCAAAGTTGGAAGGGAAATTGGACTTGAAACGAGAAGATATCCTCTTCTTTGGTACTCCTCATGAGAGGGAGGTGAGCATTAACAGCACACGTGTTGTCAAAGTAAACGGAACCGATATTTGGGATTTGACCTATGCAGAGTGGGAAGGCCGGAAGCAGATACGCCAGATCGCTGAGTTTCTTCGACACTACGTTCCAGGGTTTGAGAACGCATATATTTCCCGGAGCGGAGTCAGTATAGGTGTCCGGGAAACCCGAAGGATTGAGGGGGAATATTGGTTGACCAAGACCGATGTGCTTGAAGCTCGCAAATTCAGCGATGTCATAGCTCGCGGGGCCTACCCAATAGATATCCATAATCCGAAAGGAAAAGGGACGCTAATCCAACAAGTGATGCCAGGTGAAGCATATGATATACCGCTTCGCTGCCTTATACCCAAAAATATCGATGGCCTGACCGTTGCTGGGCGGTGTATCTCCGGTTCATTTGAGGCCCAGGCATCCTTCAGAGTTATGCCCATATGTATGGCCACGGGACAGGCGGCTGGTATATGTGCTGCCATCGCCACACGCCGCAAAATGTCTCCGCATAATGTACCCGCATCAGATGTTCAGGAAGAACTGCACCGACAGGGAGCCAATATAGGGTAGACCGTATAGTATATGGCCCTAAATTTAATTGAAATCACAGTCAGTTGAATCGTTTGTTTAATTCAGTCAAGTCACAATCGTCTGTTTTATTACTTCATTGCACAATATGACGAAAAGTTAATCTTAGCAGCGCCTTACTCTCCAAAGTCTTAACTATATTCCGTGCACTTAGGGGTAAGGTTATTCACAGGGTGTTGATAAAAATAGAAAATGAGATTATAATTATAGGCAATCAATATGAAGTAGATTAACAATAGAGCACTCCTTGACAACTTTAGCTATTACATACCCAAAATTCAGGTCGAATGCCCAAAAATACTATGAAGGAGGTGATGAGCACTAAAGGAAACACTGACCAGTAAATTCGATTCTAATATTCTGAAAGGAGAAGAGAATGAGTAAAAGAATGATTTTAACTCTGGTAATTATAGTGGTACTAGTGAGCGGAATGGTGGCTGCTTGTGCTGCGCCGGCACCGGCTCCTGCTCCAGCCCCGGCTCCTGCTCCAGCCCCGGCTCCGGCCCCAACTCCGGCTCCAGCCCCAGCCCCGGCTCCTGCACCAGCCCCAGCCCCAGCTCCTACTACATCCCCGGTTCCGGCTCCTGCTCCAGAATAACCTGTTGAGGCAATTGAGTTGATCGGTTAAATGGTAA
>CP070642.1:1168620-1175820 GCA_020354105.1 Chloroflexota bacterium
CCATGAGTTCCTTGGTGCTGCCCACAAAGGAAGCCTCGATTTTCTTTTCATCGTCTTTCAAGCCGATGAGGGTAGACCCGTCCTGTTCAATAGTATCGATTTCTCCCTGCTTGGCTTGTTCGACGAATGTGTAGAAGTCCACCTTATCCGGCTTTGAGGAATTGGGCAGAAGGCTAAAAGCCAGGGCTAGTATAGCCAACAAAATGATAAGGTAGAATAAACCACCTTGCCACCATTTCGGTTTCATCTTTTGCTCCACAGCTTTATTATATCAAATGCCAGTTAATATAGAAAAAGTGAAGTTTGGCTCTAGCCTAAGGAGCGATGTGGCTAAGACCTCACCCGACTGACCAGAGTGCCCCGTATTCGGCTTATATTAAGTGCGCCTCTGAATATGTGTTATAATTATTGATATAGTTCACAAGTAAATTAGCTTTGGAGGAGCGAGTTCTGCAATCGATAGAAATAGCCCGGCGGGCAGTGGAAGCTGCTTCGGATAAACAGGCTGATGATATTGTCATGCTGGATACCAGGCAAGTCTGCTCCTTCGCCGACTATTTTGTTATTTGCAGCGGGGAAAGCACTCGCCAGATTGAAGCTATCTGGCAAGAGATTCGTGAAAAGCTGAAGCGTGACGGTGTCGTCCCTTCACATGTTGAAGGGGCGGCCGATTCGGGGTGGATTCTCCTCGACCTGGGAGAGGTCATAGTACACATTTTCTCTCCATTACAGCGAGACTATTATAAGCTAGACGAGTTATGGCATAAAGCCACGCCTGTGATAAGGATACAGTAATACTCCGTATTAAATAGCAAATCTCAAGCTCCAAATCCCAGTAAAAGTGAGTATGTAGCTATGTTTGTCATTCTGAGGGAGTCCTTCGCCTTTGTCATCCTGAAAGAGCGAAGCGACCGAAGGGACTGGCTCAGGATAAACTCTGTGATCGAAGAATCTCTATGGTAAAGAACTGCTGAGATTCTTCACTTCGCTCAGAATGACAGGTAGTAAAGCCAGTTGGCACTCCGTGCTAGCCCACGATTTCGTTTGGAGCGAAGAACAGGCTGATTTCCTTTTTGGCGCTTTCTTCTGAGTCAGAGCCGTGGACCAGGTTCTGCTGGATGTCTAATCCGAAGTCGCCCCGGATACTGCCGGGAGAGGCTTTTACCGAGTCGGTGGCGCCCATTGTCTGCCGCACGGCTTCTATGGCTTTTTCTCCCTCGAAGACAGCGGCGATGATGGGGCTCGAGGTGATAAATTCTACCAGGTCATTGAAGAAGGCTTTGTCTTTATGGATGGAATAGTGCCTTTGGGCTAAGGTTTTGTCCATGTGTATCATCTTCATAGCCACGATTTTAAGCCCCCGTTTCTCGAGTCGGGATATGATGGTTCCAGCAAGCTTTCTCTGCATGGCGTCAGGTTTTATTAGCACGAAAGTTTGTTCCATTTTAAACTCCTTATAAAGTTACTTTACTTTCCGCTGTGTAATAGGTGGTTGACGCAGGTATAGTGGTTGCAGGCTGGCTGGATTATCGTATTGGCCTCTGTTTAAACGCTGCCAGCCTAATGCTGCCATATAGCAGGCATGACGTAATCTGGCTGCGGGGTCGGGTATTATGGCGTGTCTGCCCAGTCTTTGTTGCAGTTGCTCGATGACATGTGGTGGTATTTCACCGCAGAATAACGTTCTTCGTCTGATTTGTTGACATAAGGTATCTGCAGTCGTAATGTGTTCCGGTGTTATACAGCGCCAGTCGTTATTTTGGAGGTAAAGTGCTGCGGCGACCTCGCCACGGCCAGCGTTGTGAATCGGACATATTGGCAGTTTGGTAAAGGCAAAAGGATAAGCCTCGATTTCTAAAGTGCTTATGCCGACAAGTGGAATTTTTAAGGCGAAGGCTAATCCTTTGGCGGTGCTTATGCCGACTCTGAGCCCGTTGAAGCTTCCCGGCCCTTTGGCTACGAAGACTGCGTGTAGAGACTGAGGACTGATTTTGACCTGATCGAGGAGGCGGACAATGTTCGGCACAAGTTCCACCGTGTGGCTCTGTCCCGAGTGCCATGCCTTCTCGGCTATCGTCTCACCCTGATGGGATAAGCCAATGCCGCAGAAATCGGTCGAAGTATCTATAGCTAGTTCCATTTTTTAATGTCCAGGTTTAGAGTTTTCAATATTTGAATATAGCGCTTGCCTTTGGGCTCGAAGCTGATGGAGCGCTCGGTATCGGATATGTAACTAAGGTCAATCAGAAGGTGCTCTTCAGGCAGCACTGCCATACCTTTCTCTGCCCATTCCACTACACAAACGCCTTTGCCGTAGAGATATTCGTCAAGCCCTAAATCTGCGATTTCTTCGACGCGCTCCAGTCGGTAGAAATCTATATGGTATAAGGTTAGTCTGCCGTGATATTCTCTCATTATGACGAAAGAGGGACTGAAGGCATATTCTTTGACGCCAAGTCCCCAGGCGATGCCCTGTGTCAGGCAGGTCTTGCCGCTACCCAGGTTGCCGGTGAGGAGAAATAGATCGCCAGTCTGAGCCAGTTCGCCGAGACGCATTCCCAGGCGCTGAGTCTGCTCCTGGCTGCGAGATATGAATTTTAGGCCTGTCATTTCGGCGTTCATGTTTTAGATTTGAAATGCTCCCAGCCGGCTTTTTGCCAAGGGATAATTTTACTTTCAGCGTCAATTAGAGTCACTTCCCCCGGCGTACCTTGAGTTATTTCTCCAATCATGGTTACAGGACAAGGCATGGCTTTCTTTAATCTGTTGATGATCTGACTGCTGGTAGTGAACAAAAGCTCATAGTCTTCGCCGCCGCTTAAAGCTAATTGTAAGTAGTCTGATTTGAAGTTTTTTTGGACTGTGGGATGGACTGGCACCGTGTTTTGATTTATCCGGGCGCTAACTTTGCTTGCCTGGCATATATGGGTAAGGTCGGCGAGTAGACCATCACTTATATCTATGGCAGCTTTAACTCCGCGATGCAACAGAATTTGCCCCTCATCTATTCTGGGTATCGGCGTTGAATGCGCCTCGCGTAGAAGTCGAGTAGTTTCAACGTCGAATTTGAGATGTTGCCTTAACATCTTGAGGCCGGCAGCCGATAGCCCCAGGTTTCCGGTGACAGCTACCTGGTCGCCCGGTATCGCGGCCGAGCGGGTGAGCGCGGAAGTAGATTCCAGACTACCTAGGACGGTGACGGAAATCATTGTTTTGCTGGAGGAAGCGATGTTACCACCGACTATAGCAACTCCGAACTGATTGGCTATCTGTGCCATGCCTTTGTATAGATTCTCTATACAGTCTGTTTCTAATTCGCCGGGCAAAGCCAGGGAAATCAGGGCATATCTGGGAGTGCCACCCATAGCAGCGATATCACTCAGGTTCACGGCAATGGCTTTCCAGCCCAGCTCCTCCCAGGTGATGATGTTCAAGTCGAAGTGCGTATCTTGAACCAGGCTATCCGTAGTGGCTAGCTGGACGTTTTCTTCGCTTTTCCAGGCGGCGGCATCATCACCTATGCCGAGGATTACCTGTTGCCAGGAGTCATCCTGCGGATTTCTGGTTCTGTTGATGATATTGGCCAAAAGTTCGATTAAGCCAAATTCGCCCAACTCGGAGACCTTCATTGCTGCGATTATAGCATACAGGCTATATTTGCCTAAACATCACTTGTTTTTCCTGAAAAGTCTTGTATGTGTCAGATACAAGTTATATAATGCGATTAAACAGGTAAGGAGGGCAGTGATATGGAGCAGATGGTCAGATGTCCTAACTGTGGTACGGACAATCCCACAGGTCAACAGTTCTGCGGGAAATGTGGAGCCAAGCTCATTGCTGAAGTGCAGCAAAAAGTTAATTGTCCTAAGTGTGGCTTTCAGAATATAGCCGGGCAGCAATTTTGTGGTAGTTGTGGAGCGGGATTGGTTGCTACGGCTCAACAAGTGCCAGCTGCACAAGCCCAACAAGCATCAGCTGCGCCGGTTCAACAGATTTCAGCTGCCTCAACCAAGCAATTGCCAGATGCCAAAACTCAGCAGATGCAGGCCAAGGTGGTTAAGCCTAGCCAGCAACTCGAAGTTAAACCCACATGGGGTCTGGCCTGGGGCTTGTGGTGGCGTATGTTATTACTTGGGTTGTTAATTGGTGGAATAGGCTACTTGATTTACATGATTGTGATGGTTCTTGCCTATAATGCTGAGCTTCCCTTTACCTTGTGAGGCGTCGGAGAGGTTTCAGCACAACATGCAGCAAATGGTTAAGTGCCCAAGTTGTGGCAGGGAAAGCGCCGGCCCGCAGTTTTGCACTACTTGTGGAGGAAGGTTGCCGATTGCCAGTCAACAGGATGTTTGGGAGACGGAGACAGTACCTGTTGCTAAGCCGACATCGAGAGAAACTGCTCCAACTACGAAATATGGAGCTTTGAGAGCGGTTGCCACTGTTTATAGAATTATTGGCTGGGTGTTGATGGTGGGTGGTACCATTTTCTCGATTGCTCTGGCAGTGATAGCAGTCCAGGGCACGGGAGCATTTAGTGATTTTATACCCTGGGGTACGGTTCCAAGTATGGTAGGTATAGCTATTGTTGGTTTGGTAGTTTCAATGTTGCTCGGCTTGTTTCTGCTGGCTTTTTCTGAACTTTGTTCTGTGCTTATAGATATAGAATTTAATACCCGGTCACAAGACTGAGATCACACTATTTGCCAGTCCCTGTATCCCTGCTGGATAACAGCCAGGTATTCCGATTGTCTCTCCTGACATGTTCCTTCTGGGCTTATCTGTAGCACTATTCCCCCTGTTTATATTTTTTGTCCATACCTTTAGGCCTCAAACTTAACAAATCGCTTTTCTGATGGTATAGTTAGGCGTTATGCGGTATGCAATCATCGGTGACATTCACAGCAATTTAGAAGCTTTTGAGATGGTGCTTCGTGATGCCGATGTCAAGGGGGGCTTTGATAAGATTTGGTGTCTTGGTGATGTGGTGGGCTATGGTCCTGACCCTAACGAGTGCATTGAGCGCCTGTGTCAGTTCGAGCATGTTTGTGTTGCTGGCAATCATGATTGGGCAGCGATAGGCAAGATGGATACAGCTGACTTTAATCCTGTGGCGGCTCAAGCCTGTCAATGGACAGCTCAGCAGTTAACTGCCGAAAACATAGAGTATCTGCAAAATTTACCTCTTAGCATTTGTCAGGAAGATTTTACGCTGATTCATGGTAGCCCGAGGGAGCCTATCTGGGAGTATCTTTTATCACTCGAAGGGGCACAGGATAATTTCAGCCATTTTGAAACGACTTACTGCCTTGTGGGGCATTCCCACGTTCCGCTCATCTTCGAGCTTGTTGATAGCAAGGTGGTCTATGAAATGTTTCCAGAGGGTGCTGAATTGAGGCTGGGCGAGAGGCGTATGATTATCAATCCCGGCGGTGTGGGACAACCTCGAGATGGTGACCCACGGGCGAGCTATGCTCTTTATGATACTGAGGCCCGGACTGTATATCATCATCGGGTGGAGTATGATATTCAAGCTACACAGAAAAAGATGACGGAGCTGGGATTGCCAGCGCCGCTAATTTTGCGCTTGAGCGTGGGCTGGTAACCTTGAAAAGTTCAAAGCCACATAGTAGTATTTGATTGGGTCGTGCTAGATGGGGAACTAGCGGTGCCCTGTACCCGAGATCCGCTATAGCGGGGTTGAATTCCGGCTCGAGGTTTTTGCCTTTTGGGACTGCTGCGGTCGAGCGGTGTTGAGGGCTGGGTCTTGCGCGGCGGAGGGCTATGAATCCCGTCAGATCCGGAAGGAAGCAGCGGTAAATAGTATTCTCCGGGTGCCGCAAGGCTACCTGGTCGGAGCTGGCTAGCTGGAGCAAGCTAGGAGGCGGATATCGACAGTCGGTGCACGACCCATGCTTTAAAAAATCGGGGGCTTGATAGGTGGATTTGAATCTGGCTGGCAAGACAGCGATTGTTACTGGTGGGGGCTCGAACATAGGTCGGGCTATAGTTTTAGCTTTTGCCATGGAAAAATCCAATATCGTTATTGCCGATATTGATGAAGCCCAGGGACAAAAGGTGGCAAAAGAGGCTGTTGCCTTAGGAGCCAAGGCTGAGGCTATCAAAACCGATGTAACCAGTTTTGATTCGGTGACCGCTATGGTTAAGAACACACTAGAAGATTTCGAAAAAATAGACGTATTGGTAAATAATGTTGGCTGGACTCTAGACCGGCTATTTGTAGAGAAGTCGAGGTCTGAATGGGAGAAGGAAGTAAATATTAATTTTTGGGGTGTACTAAACTGTACCAGAGCCGTTTTGGACCATATGATTGAACGTAAGTACGGCAAGATTATCAGCATTGGCTCTGATGCTGGCAGGATGGGTGAGTACAGGGAAGCGGTCTATGCAGCATGTAAGGGTGGTGTCATTGCTATGTCTAAATCTTTAGCCCGGGAGCTGGGTCGCTATGGCATAAATATTAACGTTGTTTGCCCCGGAGTGACTGTGCCGGAAAATCCCGAGCATACCGGCGAGTCCAGTATGTGGAAGGGACCAATGGCTCAGGTATTCACCCCCGAAGCCCAGGAGAAGGCGGCCAAAGCTTACCCATTACGCCGACTGGGTAAGCCGGAGGATGTTGCCAGTGCGGTTGTTTTTTTGGCTTCGGATGCGGCCAGTTTTATAACTGGACAAACCATCAGTGTAAGCGGCGGCTATACCATGATGTAAGAGGTGATATTAGGATGAAAGCTATCGATGTTCATGTCCATCCAAGCACGGCTGCTTTTGACCGGAGAAAAATGTGGGGGACAGAACTTGTGGAGTACATTTCCAAGTATTATGGGGTTGAATATAAAGTTAAGACTGACGAGGAAATGGCACAAGATTTCAGGGAGCTGGACCTAAGAGCTATCTTAATAGGCTGGGATGCGCAATCTGTGAGCGGCTATGATACCAGAAATACCAATGACGAAGTTGCCAGGCTAATCAAAAAATTCCCCGACGTGTTTATCGGGGGTTGGGCGATGATTGACCCATGGAAGGGCAAGGCAGCTATAAGGGAGTTAGAGAGATGTGTTAAAGAACTGGGGCTGATGGGACTGAAATTCCAGCAAGCTCTGCAGGCATTCTTCCCAAATGATAGACGGTTTTATCCACTTTATGAGAAGTGTGTTGAGTTGAAAATACCGGTTTCTTTTC
>CP070642.1:1175920-1179388 GCA_020354105.1 Chloroflexota bacterium
CAAAATTTATATTGATTACAATATATAGAGTGGTAGGCAAATGCCAACACCAGATATTGAGAAACTATGAACTTGGTATCCTCAAATAAGTATCAATAATAAATAAATTTTTGGGTGAAAAAGTGGTAAAAGGTATTGACAAAATGGTACAAAAGTGGTTTATAATGGTAAAGAGTGGTAAAAAGTGGTAGAAAGTAGATAGAAACACCATGGTAATTGATAGTGTTAGTATCCAAAATCGAATATCAAACCACGAACTCCTCTGCTTTTGTGAGGATAAAGACGACACACTGACGAGGCTACGGCTGGAAGAAGATGACCATTTCCTGATGATGAAGGATGGAGAAAGAGTTATAGCAAAGTGGAATGCCACACGCGTAACGCTGAACGAAATTCAAGACACTGTAAATTCATATGCCGAGAACAACCACAGCGCTATTGAGTTCCGGTTACGTCACTTCTGGAAGCAGCATCCCCAGGCGAAGTTTAGCCTCGATTCAATCGCTGGATCTGTAGGCAGCACAAAAACGAACATAAGAAACAGAATTGGGTTACTTATTGAGAAAGGCATACTACGTGAGCAACTCAATGGACAAAGTACCATTGTCTATTCCTTAAATAATAGCAATGAGGAGACTCAGGAATACATCCAGCAAAAAGACAAGCTGTTCACTAATAGACCTGAGGTTCTAGGATGCCACTTGGCAAAAGAAGTCGCCCTGATCTAAATAAAGGCATTATAAAAACATGTTCCTAGGTGAATACGAATATAAGGTAGACAGTAAGGGGAGACTGCCACTGCCACCGAAGTTCCGGCAAGGGCTGGGATCTGAGCTGATACTCACCAGGGGGGCCGAGAAATGTATTATTCTCTATCCTGTAGCTGAGTGGCACAAGATAGCCGACAGCTTGACTTCTAAGAATTTGAGACCAAGCAAACTGAGAAAATTGAATCGATATATGTTTGGTTCAGCTTTCAATCTGACTCTCGATGGGCAAGGAAGGATAGCCTTGCCTTCCCTACTACGTGCTCATGCCGAAATTGCGGATACGGCCACAATAGTCGGGGAGAACAACTGCATCGAGATATGGAGCCCTGCCCTCTGGAACATGGAGAAGACATCAGCCGAAGAGCAGGTATGGCAGATTATAGAAAGCCTCGAGGATCAGCAATGAGCCTAGTCATGACACTACCGACTCATAAACCGGTACTACTTCAAGAGGCCATAGAGGCTCTACAGGCCCAGCCTAGAAAACGCTATGTTGACTGTACTCTTGGTTGTGGTGGTCATGCACAAGCAATCTTAGAAAGAATTCAACCGGGCGGTAAGCTACTGGGAATCGACACTGACCCCGAAGCCATGCGGGTGGCCAGAGTCAGACTATCTAATTACGCCGAATCGACCACTATGGTAAATGACAATTTTGTTAATTTGGAAACAATATGTAAGGAAAACAACTTTTTGCCAGTACAAGGAATTCTATTTGACCTGGGTATTTCATCAGCTCAAATTGAAGAGGCTTGGCGTGGTTTTAGTTTTCAACAAGATGGCCCTCTAGACATGCGATTTAGCCCAACTCAAGAGTTAACAGCAGCAGACATAATTAACATTCTTACTGAAGATAAACTGGCTGAGCTTATCCGCAACTATGGCGAAGAACGTTACAGCCGACAAATCGCCAAGCACATAGCAAGACATCGCCCAGTAGCCACAACTCTAGGGCTGGCCAACATAATCGAACGTGCCGTAGGTGGTCGGAGGAGCAGGATCCATCCAGCCACAAGGACTTTCATGGCATTGCGCATCGCCACAAATCGCGAACTAGAAAGTCTGATAACCGCTCTTAAGCAAGCCGTTACCTGTCTCGACCATAAGGGCAGGCTAGTAGTGATCAGTTATCATTCGTTAGAAGACCGTTTAGTGAAAAATTTCATGAAGCAGGAAAGCACTGGATGTCTATGCCCACCAGGAACTCCAAAGTGTACATGCGGGCATGAACCAACTCTCAAATTGATATCGAAAAAGGTCATCACTCCGTCACCAAAAGAAATAGAATCTAATACCCGGAGCCGAAGTGCCAAGCTCAGGGTAGCTGAACGACTTTAGGAGAATAATTTAGGAGGTAAATAAACCCCCAACAAAAAGCAAAAGGAGGTAGAAACAACATGAAAAAGTTAATCACGGCAATCGATGTAGGCACAACGAAAGTATGTACTATTATTGGCAACATGGACTCAGGAGGAAATATCCAAGTCCTGGGAGTAGGCGTTGTGCCATCACATGGCTTGCACAAAGGCATGGTAGTCAATGTGGACGAAGCAAAGGAGAGCATTGCAGAATCTGTAAGGCGGGCTGAACAGGCAAGCGGCTTAAAAGCAGAAGCAGCCTATATAGGCGTTACTGGCAGACACATAAGCTCGACCAATGCCCGCGGTGTGGTAGCTATACCACGCAACGACCGCCTTGTCCGCTCGCACGACCTAAAGCGTGTCCTGGATTCGGCACAACATGTCAGCATACCAGACGACAGAAAAGTATTACATGCTATTCCGCGCAGCTACGCCCTAGACAATCAGGAAAGAATTAAGAATCCAGTAGGCATGCATGGCTTCAGGCTAGACGTAGAGACTCACATTATCACAGCCGCTGTCGCCTCAGTACAAAACCTCGTAAAATGTGTACGCGGCATCGGGGTCGAAATCACCGACCTTATCCTTGAACCACTTGCTAGCGGTGAAGCAGTACTCACACCAGAGGAAAAGGAGGTTGGTGTGATACTGGCCGATATCGGTGGTGGAACTACGGATATTGCCGTTTTCAGAGACGGCAGCATCTACCACACCTCGATAATTCCAGTGGCCGGATATCAAGTCACCAGCGACCTATCCATCGGCCTTGGGTTACCATTCGAAATCGCTGAGGCAATGAAGAGGAAATACGGAAACGTTTATCCCGATGTGCTCACCAAGAATGAAGACTCAGCGCTGAATGTAGAAAATGGGCATAGCGTTTCCTATCGCGACTTATGCAACATCATCAAGGTACGCATGGAGGAACTGCTCAGGCTTATCCTTTTAGAAATGCCAGACTCCAACTATGCTTCGCTTGCTCCTGCTGGTTTGGTACTCACAGGTGGAGGTGCCAAATTAGCTGGGCTTGAGGCCCTAGCTCGTACCACAATTAGAACACAAACAAGAATAGGTGAGCCTATGGGCGTTTATGGCATAACTGACATACTCCATGATCCCGCTCATGCTACCGGCGTAGGGCTTCTACTCTGGGCAGCCAACAACCAAGGGAAGCCAGCTTGGGAGACCAAGAAACAGAGCGGTGTTTTCGGCGGTTTTGTTGGTGTACTAAAGAAGTTCTTCGGAATATAAATATAAGTAATATGCAAGAAAGGAGACGATAAAAATGGCAAAATCAACATTTTCTACCGCTCCAGCTCGGATCAAAGCGCTAGGTA
>CP070642.1:1179488-1184059 GCA_020354105.1 Chloroflexota bacterium
GGAAAATATACGGTTTCACGCCGAGGAGGAAGCCAATGACCCTTCTTTCGCCCAAAAATTAGCTGATCTGGCCGACATCTATGTTGATGATGCCTTTGGTACTGCCCACCGAGCTCATGCCTCAACAGTAGGAGTAGCTAAGCATTTGCCAGCTGTCGCCGGCTTTCTGATGGAAAAGGAGTTGAATGCCCTCGGCACTATACTCACCGACCCCAAACACCCTTTTGCTGCGCTGTTGGGCGGCGCTAAAGTTAGCGACAAAATCGGCTTGATTCAAAACATATTAGACAGAGTTGACCTGCTGCTCATCGGTGGTGGCATGGCAGCCACCTTTTTGAAAGCCAGTGGCTACGAGGTAGGTACTTCTCTATTAGAGACCGACAAGCAAGATTTAGCCAGCGAATTAATGGAAACAGCCAAGCAAAAAGGGGTGTCTTTATTCCTGCCCATAGATGTTATGGTGACCAATAGTATAAATTCGGAAGCTACAGGCGAGATAGTCCCAATAGCTAATATACCGGCAAGTAAAAGCATCGTCGATATCGGGCCGAAAACCATCGGGCTTTTCTCTGAGAAGATAAAACAATGTCAAACGGTTTTTTGGAATGGCCCCATGGGGGTATATGAGATACCTCAATTTGCTAGGGGAACTAAGGCTATGGCTGAACTATTGGCCAGCATGAAAGCAACTACCGTTGTCGGTGGTGGCTCAACAGCTGAAATCGTCGAAGAGCTGAACCTGGTGCATAAAATGACACATGTTTCAACAGGTGGTGGCGCCAGCTTGAATTTCCTGGAAGGGAAGATGCTGCCCGGTGTAGCCGCGCTGCTGGATAAGTAAAAATTATTCCACTAGAAGAAATAAAGCAGATCAGCATAGCATCACCATCCAAGATAGTGATGCTGGTCATCGATGGCCTCGGAGGTTTGCCTGATGCTAAGACAGGCAAGACAGAATTGGAGACAGCTCACACTCCTTATCTTGACCAACTGGCCAAGAAAGGCATATGTGGACTTACAGACCCGGTAAGTCCTGGAGTCACTCCGGGTAGCGGCCCAGGCCATCTGGCGTTGTTTGGCTATGACCCACTCAGATTCACCATCGGGCGTGGGGTTTTGGAAGCATTGGGCATCGGCTTTGAATTGACGAAAAATGATGTCGCTGCTAGAGGTAATTTCTGCACAGTCGATAGCAAAAGACTTATTACCGACCGTAGAGCTGGCCGTATTACTACGGATAAATGCATAGAACTATGTACTCTATTAGCCCAGATCAAATTGCAAGGAGTCAAGACTTTCGTCTTACCAGTCAAAGAACATAGGTTTTCACTGGTTATTCGCGGCAAAGATTTACACGATGAAATCAGCGATACTGACCCACAGAAGACAGGAGTAATTCCTTATCAGGCTAAGCATACAAAAGCAACAGCCAGGCACACGGCCGATATTATAAATAACTTCATCAAACAAGCATCGGAAATACTGGCAGGACATCATCCGGCTAATATGATTATGTTCCGAGGCTTCTCTAAACTACCTGATATCCCATCCATGAGTGAGATATATAAACTGACACCAGCAGCCATAGCTGTCTATCCCATGTATAAAGGGCTTGCCAAGTTGGTGGGAATGGAAGTATTCAGCACCGACGGAAGCATTCAGGAAGAGCTGAAGATTCTGGCCGATTGCTATGACAAACACGATTTCTTTTACGTTCACGTCAAACAAGCAGACAGTGCCGGCGAGGACGGAGATTTCAAAAGAAAAGTCAAGGTCATTGAGCAGGTTGATTCGGCTCTGCCTCAATTGCTGAACCTAAAACCAGAGGTTATCATTGTTACCGGGGATCATTCAACCCCGGCTTTGCTGAAAGGGCATAGCTGGCATCCAGTACCCCTCTTGCTGTATTCCCAATGGTGTCGGCCTGACACTACCCAAGAATTCTCTGAATCAGCCTGTATCTCAGGCGGATTGGGCAGAATCCAGGCCACAGATATCATGCCTTTGGCTATGGCCAACGCTTTGAAATTAATAAAATTCGGAGCCTGATATGAGGAAACCACTAATTGCCGGCAACTGGAAAATGAACACCAAGCTTGAAGAGGCTGAACGTCTTGTTCGAGATATGCTGGCCGAACTGGATAGTATAGGCAACGTGGAAAAGGTGCTATGTCCACCATTTATCTCACTAGCCGCTATCAACAAGCTAATCAAAGGCACTTCTATTGAGCTAGGTGCTCAAAACATGTATTCTGAGGATAAAGGTGCCTATACTGGTGAAATATCGCCGCTCATGCTTATCGACCTGTGCGATTTTGTGATCCTGGGTCATTCAGAGCGCAGGCAATATTTTGCCGAGATAGACGAGATGATAAACAAAAAAATAGGGAAGGCTTTAGAATCTGGGCTTAAACCTATCCTGTGTGTCGGGGAAAGCTTGGAGGATAATGAGGCTGGCAGAACAGAAGAGAAAATAACCAGCCAGGTAAATGCCGGTTTGGCAGGGATAAGTCCTACAAGCCAATTGGTTATCGCCTACGAGCCAATCTGGGCCATTGGCACAGGGAAGGCAGCTACAGGTAAACAAGCCAATGCCACAATCAGCCTCATTCGCAGTATGCTGGCTAATACCTGGAACCAGGAAACAGCTAAAGCAGTGCGAATACTGTACGGTGGCAGCGTCACCGGCAGCAACATCGCCGAATTTATTGTCGAACCTGATATCGATGGTGCTCTGGTAGGCGGCGCCAGCCTTAAAACTGACGACTTCATAAGTATCGTCAGACAGACAGCCAATCTCAAAGCAGCCCGATGAAGTGCCTTGTTGCTGTTATCGGTCCAACAGCAGTAGGTAAAAGCCAGCTCGCTTTAAACCTAGCTCAGGATTTTGATGGTGAAATAGTAAATGCTGATAGCAGGCAAGTTTACCGTCACATGGACGTCGGCACAGCCAAGCCAAGCAATGCTGAGCTATCACTGGTTAAACATCACCTTATTGATATAATTAATCCCGATGAATCCTTCAGCTTAGCCATATATCAGAAACTGGCTCTTGAAACGATTGAAAACATCCAGCAAAGACATAAACTTCCTCTCCTGGTTGGTGGCAGCGGCCTCTACGTTTGGTCGGTGATAGAAGGCTGGCAAATACCACCGGTTGCTCCAGATACAGAGTTCAGACATAGCCTTGAGATGAAAGCCAAGAAAGAAGGTGGCTACGCTCTGTATCAAGAATTGCAGAAAGCAGACCCGGTAGCTGCCACCAAGATTATGCCCACCAACCTGAGACGGATTATCAGAGCCTTAGAAATACGCCAGGCAACAGGACAACCTGTTTCCCAGCTATGGCAGAAAAAACCGCCACCATACCCCATTCTAATCATCGGCTTAACTATGCAAAGAGACAATTTATATCGTAGAATTGACTCAAGGGTAGATAAGATGATAAAACAAGGGCTCATGGAAGAAGTTAAAGCTTTAACTGCGAAGAGCTATGGACCAGACTTGCCTTCCATGTCTGGTATAGGTTACAAACAGATAAACATGTTCATTCAGGGAAAGATAAATTTGACCACAGCCACTCAGCAAATAAAAAACGAGACACATCGCTTTGCCCGTCATCAATACGCCTGGTTTCACCTGAACGACGTCAGAATTCACTGGCTCAATGAATATGACGACATACAGGAAGAAGCACATAACCTAGTAACATCATTTCTGGCTGGTATTCGCGATAAGCAGGTCAATCATGAACTTCACTAAATTGCAGGCTACAGGCAACGACTTTATCTTTATAGACGCTCGAAATATGGAGCGGGACTGGACAAAACTGGCACGAGATATGTGTCATCGCTATTTCGGCGTCGGTGCTGATGGGCTCATCCTCGTAATGAATTCAAATAGTGCCAGTTTAAAAATGCGGCTTTTCAACTCCGATGGCTCCGAGGCTGAGGTAAGCGGCAATGGCTTGAGATGCTTTGCTAAATACGCCATCGATAGACAAATAGTTCCTGGACCAAGCTTAACCGTGGAGACCATGGCAGGCATTAGAAACATCCAAGCTTCTATGACAAAGGGCAAAGTCAGTCATGCCAAGGTGAATATGGGCAAGCCCAGCCTAAGGGCTGAAGATATACCAGTCACAATAGACAAGCCCCAAAAGGGTAGGGGAGAAGTTGACATAATACCAATACTGGACTACCCTCTACAGATAGAAGGAGAAAAGCTAAATATATCATTCGTATCTATGGGAAACCCTCATGCTGTAAGCTTTTTATCCCAGCCTGTAGCTGATTTTCCTCTTTGTGAAATAGGACCACAGGTGGAAAACCATCCTATTTTTCCGGAACGAGCCAATTTTGAGATAGCCAGAGTTTTAAATCCAAAAAAAATAGAAGCCAGAGCCTGGGAACGGGGGGCTGGCGAAACTCTATGCTGCGGCAGTGGCGCCTGTGCCATAGCCGTAATCTCTAAACTGAAAGGTTACACAGGCAATAACGTTGACATAATGTCACCAGGCGGCAACTTAACCATAACCATGGATGGGGTAGGGGAGTTATATCTAAGCGGAC
>CP070642.1:1184159-1187517 GCA_020354105.1 Chloroflexota bacterium
ACAGCCACTGGAGTCACCCCGGATATAGTCCTTGAAATTTTCTTCACTTTATGTTTTCCTTACACATGTAGGGGCGAGGCTTCAATCCCGTTCTACATGGAAGACCTATATCGAGAGTTTACCAAATTCGTAGCTATGACAACAAACAAAAGGATTTTCGATGAGATAGCCGAGAGCTGGTACCGATTAAGGCATTGGTCTCGCTTCACCAAAGAGGTTGAGGGGATGGCGAGCAGATGGCACAAGGGCAAGCTTCTAAACATCGGCTGTGCTCACGGACCAGACTTCCTGCCTTTCAAAGATAATTTCGAACTATATGGAGTGGACTTCTCTGCGCAGATGGTTAAACTGGCACAGAAATATGCTGACAAATTCGACCTTGAAGCAAACCTTACGGTAGCTGATGCCAATTTCCTGCCCTACATGGATAGCACCTTCGACCAGGTAATAGCGGTAGCCACCTACCATCACATTCAGGGAGACAAGCAAAGACAAAACGCCTTCCAAGAACTTAGGCGTGTCCTGAAATCAGGAGGCGAAGCCTTCATCACCGTGTGGAACAGATGGCAACCAGGCTTCTGGCTAAAAGGCAAAGAGGTCAATATACCCTGGAAATCAAAAGGCGGAATTCTTTATCGTTACTACTATCTCTTTTCCTATCCGGAACTCCACAACTTATTAACCCGGGGTGGCTTTGAAATCATAAGCATGTTCCCGGAGAAATCTTACCGTTTATCACCCAAGTTCTTCTCGCGCAATATATGCGCCCTGATTAAAAAATCGTAATCCCAACCACTAAACTTGAATCTGTGTAGAATTTCCCCATAGAGTGGGCATTGTCAAAGACAAATGTTATGAACCTGTTTTTGAACTGCCGCTGTCTTCTCCTACTCCCAACTCTTCCGGAGCCGTAGACAGGGCAATAGGTAAGAAGGCTTCAACTAACTTCGGGTCAAATTGAGTGCCAGCACAACGCTTGAGCTCCTGCAGTACTTTTTTATAGGACAAGTTACTACGATATGGTCGAGATGACGTCATAGCATCAAAGGCATCCGCTAGAGCCAGAATACGAGCCTCGATGGGAATAGCCTCACCCTCTAACCCATCCGGGTAACCATCACCATCCCACCGCTCATGATGATGAAGGATAGCCGGCAGACAAGCGACTAAACTGACCACATGACCAGCTATAGTCGCCGACAATTTAGGATGCGACTTAATCAATTCCCATGCTTCAGCCTCAAGCTTACCAGCCTCATTAAGCACTTCGTCTGGAACGCCTACTTTGCCAATATCGTGAATTAAAGCTGCAGTGCTGATTAAAGCCACCTTCTCCTTGGGCAAACCAATAGCATCAGCCAGTGCTACAGCATAGCCGCTAACCTTACGTGAATGACCATAAGTATATGGATGCCTAGCTTCGATAGTTGCCGCTAAATTATAGATGATGCTCAGCACCTCTCTTTCAGTTGTAACTTTATTATTTTTATCGGCCGCCTCGGCTAAAGAAGGCAACATTTTGGAGGCAATGCAGGTTTGGTTGCCTCCCGTCTCTTTAGCGTAATACAATGCCCTATCAGCCGCATTGGCAAGCTCTTCAGTGGTCACTCCATCATTGGGCCACGAAGCTAAACCAAGGCTAGCACTTATCCTGACACCCTTCTTGTTCATCTCAGCTGCAATCCTACCCCGAACCCTCTCAGCTACCACAATAGCATCATTAGTCGCCGACTGAGGTAAGATGATGGCAAACTCATCACCCCCATATCGAAAGGCCAGGTCAGTATTCCTTATTGCCTTGTTAATCAACTTGCCTACCAGCTCCAGAATTTTATCACCAGCTATATGTCCCTGCGTGTCATTGTAGGCTTTGAAGAAATCAAGGTCGAGAAAAATCAAAGACACCATGCCTCTATACCGAGCATGTCGGTCTATCTCTTGCTTTATCCGTTCATCAAAATGACGGCGGTTGAACAAGTTCGTAAGTTCATCAACCCGAGCTCTCTGCTCAGCTCTGGCATAAAGTTGGCTATTCTCAATCGGCTCAGCAATCGGGGAAGACAGACGCTCCAGAAGACGAATCTGGCTGGGAGTATAAGCATTCGGATTACGGCTGGCGAGTATTAGAGTACCCATCACCTCATCTCTCACCACCAGTGGCAGGTATACAATTGACCTAAGTCCCCGCTTTAAGTGTTCTTCACCTGTCCAGAACCTCTTTCTCTTCTTGAGATCGGATTCAACCAAAGTTTTTTTGCGCTTGGCTACCCACTCACTGCCCGTGCCTTTAAGCGGCATATGGTCCCCTGCCCCCCAGGCCGACCCCACCTCCGTCGCCAAAACCTCCAAACGAAGTCCGTCATCTTTTATCAGGGCAATAGTCGCCCAGTCTACATCGACTACCTCCCTCAAGCCGGTAATAAAGGTGTCATATACCTCCCGAATGTTTAAACTGGATGTAATGACCGTAGTCAGACGGTTAATCAAAGACAGTTCTTGCTCCCGATTCCTGAGCTGCTCCTGGAGATATTCTTTCTCTAAACTTGCTGCTACCTGAGAGGCGACGGTCTCCACCAAGTTGACCTCCTCAAGCGAGTACCTGCCATATCTCTTTCCGCCTAATGCCAACACGGCAACCAAGTTACCGCGGTTCACTAAAGGAAACATTAATTCTATGCCAAGAGCTTGCAGCTCATCTTTTTCTTCAGCCCAAATACCAAGAAATTCAGGATTGGTATCAAGCTCTTCTTGACTCAGGTATTTAACCTCGCGCTGAAGCCATTCCAAAACCGGATTATCCTTCTTTATTATCAATCTCGAATTACCATCTCGCTGAGACAAGCTAAACTCGACTATAAAGTCACCGCTTCCCGGGTCTGGAAATAATAAATATGCCTGCTTGCAATCCACTGACCCAGCAAGCAACGGAAGCAATTTTTCAATCAATTCCCTCAAATTAAAAATGCCGCTGAGTTTATTTCTCAGAAAGTCACGCAGCTTCTGATGATAATCGTATTTCTCTCTATAGAAAAGTCGGTCTGCACTTCTGGAAAAGAAACCCTGCAATAGCAAAACACAGTAACCGACAACGGCTGCTAACAGTGTCGTCAGAATCAAAACGCGCACATCTAATCCGATGCCAATGAGCCGGTGGATTAAGACAAACAAAAGCAAATAGACACTAAAACCGATAATGAGTAAGGCTATCCATGCCAGCCCACGGCGTGTAACGAATCTCATGTCTACTAAACGGTGTTTCAAAAAGACATAGCTCAAAATTGAAGCCATGGCGAGATTACCTAGATGTGCCAGTGGGAAATGTCCTCCACCGGGTATAAAAGAAATAAGACCAAAGACC
>CP070642.1:1187617-1191532 GCA_020354105.1 Chloroflexota bacterium
CTTGAACTAATAAATAACAATAAGATTAGATCCGCGAAACACTTCGCAGAGCTTATGTGGCCTGACTCACCATGCTGGAAGAAAGTTTACCACGTTGGTAGAGGTGCTACTAAAGGTGTTGGTATGTGGCTAGCTAGTGGCTCATTTCTGGCCAAACTGCGACGTCAAGGATTGATTACTCATTTCTTCTTGAGTGTAGATTACAATGAAACAATAACATTGACATCAAAGGGTAGAGAGAGGTTGCTAAACAAACAAAGGCCATGATGATAAGTCCAGTAGCTGAAAACGGTTTTTACGATTTTACTAAGAATGTCTTGCCAACACCTTGACAACGCCTAGTTTATGTGATAGACTATAGGCAGAAAGGGGGAAGAAATGAAGCACTATCGAGTGGCTTTCAGGGAAAACGATACAGGGATTGTTAAAGAGTGCAAAACCGCAGGTGGCTGTCCACGAGTAGCACTCAATCGAGCTATGTTAGCTTTAAGTCGACCCTCTGAGGGTAGATGGTACAAACAGGTTGATTATCAGCTTAAACAAGGCCAAAAACTAACCCTGATGATTGAAAGGCTGGACTAGGGGTTAGCAATGACAAACCAAAAAGACCAGGAGCGTTTGGAATATCTAAGAGAAGAGGCCAAAACCCGGCCTCTTACCGAGGAGGAGATTGACTTTATCAGTGAGGCTAGTGACCCAAGCGTTGATCTGTGGGTCACGGACTACAAATGTGACGACTGCGGCGGTATATTCAAAGCTGAGCAGGGATCCCGCCGCCGGTTTTGCGACACCTGCATAGGCCGGAGGCAGCGCGAGGGATGGAAGAAGAGGAAGCCGAGGGGAGAGAGTGATGCAAACAGTAGAGCAAGCTAAAAGATACCAAGTAGCAAAAGATTTCATGGATAACCTAGAAGTTGCCCCTATAAGCTGGTACGTTAGTGGTTCAACTGCAAAAGGAACCTGTAGGCTAGATTCAGATATAGACATTACTGCTCTCTGGGAAAAGGATGTTGATATACCTCTACCACCAGAGACTAAACCTTTCTATTTTATGTTCTCATTCAAAGGCTATGAGATTGATTTACATAGTTTTGCAAAAGAGTGGATTGTATTCAAGGCTGACCCTAGTCTCTTAGATATGTTTGAGCATAGAACCTCAATTAGCCAATAAAGCTAAACGAATCGCGCAGGAAGGATAAGCGATGAACGTAAAAACCGAAATCCGAGAGAGACCGATACCCTTCTCGGGCGAGATGGTCATAGAGATTCTTGATGGTAGGAAGACGCAGACTAGACGGGCGATTAAGATACCGCCCTACGCCAGAATAAAGGACTTTCCCTATTATGACAGTCGGGGAATCCAGATTTGCTACGATACGACAGGTTTAGCCACTTTTGAATGGTTGCTATGCCCCTATGGTCAAGTAGGCGATAGGCTGTGGGTCAGGGAGACTTGGGCTACTGAAGAAATGTTTAATGGTATGTCAGCCACTCAAATCGAGGAAACAAAGGCAGCTACAATTCCTTTTTGGTATAAAATACATGACTTCCAATTAGATAGGGAGGGACAGATAAGAGGTCGTTGGCGTTCCCCCCGATTCATGCCTCGGTGGGCCAGCCGAATCACCCTTGAGATAACTGGGGTTAGGGTTGAGAGGTTGCAGGAGATAAGCAGTCAAGAAGCCAAATGGGAGGGGATACCACGTTGTTGCCCTGAATGTATGTTTGAGATTGAAGGTGCTCCATGTGTATGTGTAGATATGTTTAGGGATATCTGGGATTCTCTCAATGCCAAGCGTGGCTACGGCTGGGATACCAACCCTTGGGTATGGGTGATGGAGTTCCGGCGCACTGAACAAACCACGCGAAAATGTTAAATTAGGAGGCTAGAAATGAAAAAGAAAACGCGGTTGATGGTAGCAAAAGCCCTAGTGCTGAACAGTGGATTGACTTTCATTTTTTTGGTACTGTTCTTATATATGGCTTTTGCGCATAGCAACTTCTACTTGCTTGTGCCGTTAATGATTGTTAGCGGATCGAATATAACTTTGTCCGCGATACTTCTTAGGGCTCAGGCAAACGACAATATCTCAGCGAGTTAACGAAGTGCGCCCAAAGGTTAAGGAGAGAAGCTAAAAATGGACTTGATATTAACAGAAGAAGAAAAACAAGCGGCAACCTGGACAGAGTTGGATGATGAATCTGTTGGCAAGGTAGCAAAGGGCCTCATGTTCAAGATCAAAGAATATGGGGATGAAAGCAAAAGGTTGTTTACACTATCCGCAGCTATAGCTTTGTGTTCTCTTGTGGCTGAGACAAATGCTGACAGATTCACAACTACTATTGCAGGTTTAACGAGAAAAGGTCAAACATTAGGCGATTGGAAAATAACGATTAGGCGAATCACTTAACGAACCAAGCACGAAGGATAAGCAATGAGAATGTTCATTGGCGATTATAAGGGCTGGGAGTGCTACGAAAATAGAGCAAACAAGACTTATCGCCTAACCGCCTATTTTGAGGGTGACATAGTCAGGCGTCAGGTTAGGGCAAGAACGGTAGATGAATTAGAGAGGCGCATTGACAAGTTGGCGTTGGAAGATCCTGACAAGGACCGAGAATTGCGACCAAAGGTTGTAGAGCGACTTAACCAACACCGCAAGAAGGTTAAGAGGGGAGACTGAATTATGGGTAGCTTGTCATTATTTTTTGTGATGATTGCGAACTTTGTTTTAATTCCAATAGGTTGGAATACAGCTAGGACAGCACATATCTTTGGTGATAGCGGTTGGGAAATCGCTGGCTACACAATGACTGGGATATGTAGCATTTTAGGATTTACTACGTTAGTAGCATTATTGAGTAGATGGATCATGAAGCCTGAAGATGCTGAACAAACCGGGCGCAAAGGATAAATGTCGAGTGTAAAAATGGAAACGGAAGATAGGATTGGCAACATAATACTAAGCATATGGTTTCATGTGGTGGTGCTGGCACTGATCCTCGGCATATTATTATATCCAGTGTGGAGTAATTTGGGATGCACCCCATGGGAGAAATTGGAAATAGAAGCTACAGTCGAGGAAATTCATACTGGGACTCCCTATTCGCAGCCATGTGTGTCAGTTGTGGAGTTTGACAACGGCGAGGATATACAACTTTACTGCCCAGATGCCGAAAAGTTGTCTGAAGGCAACACCTACCATCTTATGCTTAAAAGGCCACATAGCGGAACATTCTGGTCATTGGAGAGTCTTGAGGCGCTTGAGAAGAAGGGAGGCTAAGGACATGATAAAAAGTATCGTCATTGCATGGGGGCTTCTGTAGATATGGCCGATAATAGCCCTGGCATTCGCTTGGGAAATACTGTGGTGGTTGGGTATACACATAGTAAAATATGGCATGATTGAACCAGTGCATATGGCTACAGAGTGGTTTGGGCGAACCAAAGGTGGAGATGCATTTCGAAAAATAGATGACCAGATCGAGGCTGTATTTCGCGGGGAAGATTTCTGACCAAAGTAAGCGCGATTGATAAGAAAGGAGATTAAATGGCTTTTAGTTTTAACATGAAAATAGCCCCTCGGGCAATGACTAAGTCGATGAATATCTTGAGCCTTCTACATGAACCCCATCAACAATTTAGAGATTCTGATTTGATTGAGGGGGGTGTTTGGGTAGCCTTTAAGGATGTACCAGATTTCATATTGGAATGGGATGAAGAGTATGAGGAAGAAGGCGATATGGTAAGGACTTTCGGTGTTTTGTTGGATATAACTTCTTACGGGTTGATATTTGCCCTTGATAATGATCCATTACGGATGGATTGGAAAGCTGACGATTATTACTTTAGGCAAGCATTGGTTCCTTGGCATAATATCATTTATATATCGGCCAAACATGCGACTTAACATA
>CP070642.1:1191632-1194408 GCA_020354105.1 Chloroflexota bacterium
CCAGGCATTGAGTTTATAGGTATTTATGCTCATGAGTCGGGTTCAGTACCTACCGATGAGGGTGTTGCTAGGGTTGCCCTAGAGGTAGGGGCAATAATGTCAGAATTGGCTAGGATGCTACGCAGAGCGGGTATCGCTATTGATCATGTCTCCGTGGGTGCGTCGCCTACGTTTACAGCCACATGCCACTATATAAAGGAAGGGGTGCTGAAGGATATAACCGAGATTCATGCAGGGGCACGCATTATTGGCGATATCCGTTCGATGATGATGCATTCCCACACCAGAGAGCAATGTGTTGCCACTATACTGACCACTGTGGTGAGCACCTCACACCCTAATCACGCGATAATTGATGCTGGAATGAAGGCATTTGGTACTGATCCTCTCATGCAATATCAGAATAGCCCAGGCTTTCTCTGGAACGGAAAACCTAGCTTTGGCTCTATCCAAGGGCGCTCCAACCTGTGGTTGGGACGTCTGGCTGCCGAGAGTGGTTGGCTCTATTATATAAACGCCGATAAAAAGTTGTATCTTGGTGAGCGATTGGAAATTGTTCCTAATAATTCTACCCAAGTTCTCAATATTCATGATAAGGCATACGGAGTGAGAAATGGCAGAATCGAAAAAGAATTTTCAATCGCAGGCAGGGGACGAGGCAGTTAATTGATTCTTACTAGCCACGGTTAGGTAACCAAATATAAAAGGATACTAATCAAAATGGAAGAAAACGTCAAACATGAAGCAACCGCCAAGAATATAGACAGGTTAGTGACGGTAGGAGCAGGATGGGGTAAGCGTCTCGATAGGTGGATTATTCCGCCGCTATACGAAAGCGCTTCTAAAAAACTTGATGGAATTCCTGTGAGCTTGGTGGCTGCACAGAGAATGTTAAACGAGGTCAAAGCTGACGATAGAGTCTTGTTGGTAGATCAGTTTGCCTGGTATCCTAATAGACCCTATGGAGAGACTGATGGTCCGCTTGGTGTTGCCAGTTTGGCGAGGACAGTTAGATTTGGCTTGAGTGCATTGCCTGTACTGGTAACCGGTCCTAATGATATAGAGGTCGCTCGTAATACCACTAAAGCTGCAGGCTTGAATGTTTTAGAATACAGCGTAGCTAAAGAAATAACCACTGCCGTTGCCGCAGAAGTAATCTTTCCCTGTGTAGATAAAGACCAGAGCAGAGAGATTGCATTCCGTTTGATCGACGAATATGCGCCAAAGGCGGTAATCGCAGTGGAAACGATAGGCCCCAACAGGAAAGGAGTTAAGCACTCTGGTGCAGGATATGACACGGAGGCAAAAGATAAATTACCAGGCCTAGAGTATCTTTTTTATGAGGCGAGTGCAAGGGGAATATTGACTATAGGTATCATTGATCGGGGGAATGAATTAGGAAGCGGAACGATAGAAGAAGATGTGAGAAAGGTTGTCCCTTATGCAGATGTCTGTCGATGTCCGTGTGGAGCTGGAGGAGCCTGTATGGTTAAGACTGACATCGTTTTTCCGGCTTCTATTTCTAATTGGGGTGCTTATGCAATCTCAGCTATGGTTGCGTACTTGCTCAAAAAACCGAAAATTCTTCAGGATGAAGATACCGAACGCCTGATGCTGGAGGCATGTGTTATGGCTGGCGCCATTGATGGATCAGAAGGAGGACCTGTTATGAGTGTTGACGGTGTTGGTGTAAAAGCACAGCAAAGTCTGGTAAACATGTTGCATACCATAATTGAGAACGCACTTTTATAGACATAAATGAAATATACGAAATTAATTAGAAGCCTGCTACATGCAAGATAGTTGGCATTACTGAAGATAGCTTGAAAGGTATTGAACTTATAATAAAAGGAGGAAATGAATTGTGTCAAACCTTGGGTTCATAGGGTTAGGGCTAATGGGTAAGCCAATGGCTGGTCATCTGCTAGCCGCCGGCCACACTATCCACATTTATGATGTAGTGTCGGCACCCGTAAAGGAACTGGCGACCAAGGGTGCGGTAGCCTGTAGCAGTGCCAAGGAGGTAGCCCAAAAATCAGACATCATCTTCACCATGTTGCCGGACACACCCGATGTAGAGGTAGTTTTGTTTGGCAAGGATGGCATCGCCGAGGGAGTTAAGTCTGGCTCCATCGTGGTGGATATGAGTTCCATCTCACCAATTGCTACCAAAGAGTTTGCCAAAAAGCTGGCAGCGCTGGGGGTGAAGATGCTTGACGCGCCGGTTTCCGGCGGTCAGACAGGGGCAACGAACGCTACCCTTTCCATTTTAGTCGGAGGTGAGCCCGAGGTATTTGAGCAGATTAAGCCCTATTTTAAACTTATGGGCAAGAAATTTACTCATATTGGTGGTCATGGGGCTGGGCAAACTTGTAAGGTAGCCAACCAAATTGTGGTTGCAGGGACCATTGAGGCGGTAGGCGAAGCTCTAGTTTTTACTTCTAAGGCAGGGTTCGATCCAAGAAAAGTAAGAGAAGCTCTTCTTGCTGGATCTGCCCAAAGCCAAGTATTAGAATTACATGGCCAGCGGATGATTGAGCATAACTTCGTCCCGGGTTTTCGCCTAAAACTGTTTCAGAAAGATATTAACTTAGCTCTTCAGGCCGCACGTAGCTTGGGAATGAGCTTACCAAACACAGCCACCTCACAGGAATTACTTAATGCAGTTGCAGCTCAGGAAGGTCTTGACATAGACCATAGTGCCATGGTCCTGGCACTGGAGAAGCTGGCTAATCAAAAGGTAAGCGGTTAGATATTTCGTAAGCAAAAAGACAAA
>CP070642.1:1194508-1198050 GCA_020354105.1 Chloroflexota bacterium
ATAGTTTAGAGAGCTTCTATAATTAATATACGATTCGAAAATAAATGTATTACAAATTATACGAGAGTATATACACGCTGCACTGCGCTACCAATATATCTGATCGTGAACAATAAGAACGCTTATCATCGTGGTGCTGTAGTGATATCATCCTCCGCAGGAGTTACTTCTTTGCCCCAGCTGAACCGAAGTTTGAGATTGAAATTGGAACATGTAATATAGATATTCTTCGCTGCGCTGGCAATGTCAGCCGGGTATGAGGGCTAGACCAGTTATCGAAGGTGGGCTATAATTAGGGCGGTTAAGCTGTGCCGACGCTATATATCGTAGCTACACCGATTGGCAATTTGGAAGATATCTCCCTGCGGGCTTTGCGTTTGTTGAAACAGGTAAAATTGATTGCTGCCGAGGATACGCGCACCGCACGCAAGCTGCTTAATGCTTATGATATAGAGACGCAACTGACCAGCTATCATGAGCATAACAAGCGGACTAAGCTCGGTTATTTGCTGGACTGCCTTAAGGAAAAAGACGTGGCGCTGGTCTCAGAAGCGGGCATGCCGGGATTGAGCGACCCCGGCTATGAGCTTATACTTGCTGCTATCGAGTGTGGTATTACTGTGGTGCCCGTGCCCGGCGCTTCAGCGGTGATTACAGCGCTGGTGGTCTCTGGACTACCGTCAGACCAGTTTCTCTATCTGGGATTTTTGCCCCGGCGCCAGGGTGCCAGACGACGACTGTTCGAGTCGCTGGCTGAAGAGCCGCGGACGATGGTGGCTTTTGAAGCTCCGCATCGGCTTTTAGAGACGTTGGATGATGCCAAGGAAGTCTTTGGTGATAGATGGGTGGCGGTCTGCCGCGAGTTAACAAAGGTTCATGAAGAGGTATTCAGGGGCAGACTTAGCCAGGCGGCAGAGCACTTTGTCCAGCCCAGGGGCGAGTTTACACTGGTTATCGAGGGCAGAGCCCAAAAGGAACCTGAGATTAACCAGCAAATCAAAAAAGAACTACGTGAGCTTCACCGGCAGGGAGCCGGTGCTAGGGAAGCGGTAGCCCGGCTCTCTGAAGCCAGCGGTATATCGAAAAAGAAACTTTATCAAGCTTGGTTAAAAGCAACTAAAGGAGATTGAGATGAATCGAGGATGTGTCTCTGTAGGCGAAGTCAAATGTGATTCTTGTAAGAAACTGATTGAGCAAGGAGAGAGGTATTTGCTAATGGAAGAAGAGGAAGAGGGTAAGGGCGATGGCAAGAAATCTCGTTTCTGCATCGAATGTTGTTTAGCCAAAGGCTATGCTGGTTACCAGGAGGAAAAGGGTGAAAAGGTGCTGACCTTTTTCCCCACAAGTGTGGATTCGGAGTAGAGTCTGGAGATTACAATCTTGACTATTTGGAGTGCTGGTGGCTGAGACTATTTTTGTTGGTGTTGCCTGGCCTTATGCCAATGGGCCGCTGCATCTGGGGCACATCGCCGGGGCTTACCTGCCAGCGGACATATTCGCCCGATATCACCGTCTAAAGGGCAATAAGGTATTGATGGTTTCGGGCAGCGACCAGCATGGTACGCCCATAACACTGCGTGCCGAACAGGAAAAGAAGTCACCGCAGGAGATAGTAAACAGATATCACAAGGAGTTCCTCGATTGCTGGCAGAAGCTGGGCATATCGTGGGACTTGTTCACTACTACCGGTACGTCGAATCATGCTCAGACGGCTCATGATATTTTCCTGAAGCTCTTGAAAGAAGACTATATTTATAAGGATGCTGTGCCTCAAGCCTATTGCCCTGAGTGTCAGCGCTTTCTGCCCGACAGATATGTTGAGGGAACCTGTCCATACTGTAAATTTTCACAGGCTAGAGGTGACCAGTGCGACGAATGCGGTCGGACAATGAATCCCAGCGACCTTCTGGACATGCGCTGTCGTATTTGTTCCGCCACTCCGAGCTTTGAAGTTTCGGAGCATTTCTTCCTTCGCCTCAGTGCCTTTGAAGACAGGCTGAAATCTTGGGTTAGAGAACAGACTCACTGGCGTCAAAATGTACTTAATTTCACCTTGAGCTTTCTGGAAGGCGGGCTTAAGGACCGTGCCATAACCCGTGATATAGACTGGGGCGTAACCGTGCCCCAGCCCGGATTCGAGAACAAGCGCATCTATGTCTGGTTCGAGGCGGTTATCGGCTATTTCTCGGCACGCAAGGAGTGGGCGAAATCACATGGTGATGATGCCGCCTGGCAGCCTTTCTGGAGCGGCGATGCCAAGAGTTACTATTTTATAGGCAAAGACAATATACCGTTTCATACACTTATCTGGCCGGCGATGCTTATGGGATATGGTGGGCTAAATCTTCCCTATGATGTGCCGGCCAACGAGTTTCTGACCATCGAGGGTAAGAGGCTGTCTACCAGCAGGAACTGGGCAGTCTGGCTTCCTGATTATCTGCAGCGTTATGACCCTGACCCGCTACGCTATCTACTTTCGGTTAATATGCCGGAGACTGGTGACGCTGATTTCTCGTGGCGTGAATTTCTGCGGCGCAACAACGATGAGCTGGTAGCGACCTATGGCAATTTAGTCCATCGCGTTCTCACCTTTACCTACCGTAATTTCGATGGCGCAGTGCCGGCACCCGGCGAACTTGATAGCCAGGATAAAGGTCTTCTGGCTAAAGCTCAAGAGACACTTCAGGATGTTGATAGGCTACTTTACGGGTGCCACTTCAAGGAGGGCATTAAGGCAGCTATGGTGTTATCTCAGGAGGTTAACCGCTACCTTGATGATAAAGCTCCGTGGAAAGCCATCAAGCAGAACAAGCAGGCTTCGGCTACAGCTGTTTACGTAGCCCTGTCGGTGCTTGCAGCCTTGAAGACCGTTCTTTATCCTTTCCTGCCCTTTAGTTCTGAGAGACTTCATAAATTTCTTGGCTTCGATGGCAGCATTGAGACAACCGGCTGGCAGGTTCAGTCACCGGTGCCGGGACAGAAACTACTGGCACCGGAGCCGCTGTTCCACAAGCTGGATGACAGCATAGTTGCTGAGGAAACCAGCCGGCTGGGGTCTGGTGAGTCAAGTGAATCTGAGTGATATTTATAAGCCCGTCCAGGAAGACCTGGAGAAGGTCGAGAGAAGCTTAGAGGAATTAGCTGATTCTGAGTTTCCCTTGCTGGCAGAGTTGTTGGCGTATACCTTGAAGAATGGTGGAAAACGCATTCGGCCAGCTCTTACTTTGCTTTCGGCGAAGTCTTTCAGCTATGACCTCGGAACCTTGGTTCCAATGTCAATGGCGATAGAGCTTCTCCATACTGCTACTCTGGTTCATGACGATATTGTGGATAACTCACCGGTTCGCCGCGGCAAGCCGACGGTTAGCCATACCTGGGGTGAAGACAGGGCATTGCTACTCGGTGATTACCTCTTTGCCAAAGCCGGCAGCCTGGCGGCAGGTACGGGAAATTTGAGGGTGGTCAAGCTCTTCTCGCAAACGCTGATGACTATTTCCGGTGGTGAATTAAAACAAACAGGTGTTACTTCCGATATGGCACGG
>CP070642.1:1198150-1207571 GCA_020354105.1 Chloroflexota bacterium
ACCGACCTGATTTGACTGAGGTCGCTGATAGGCAAGTGAAAACAATACAGACAGTAGCAGAAGAATGCCTGAAGTACGATATTCCTTTCCTGGTCGAACCTAAAACTTACATGACAAAGGGCGAGGGCACCGAGAAAGCCCAATTTACCGTCAGAAAACCAGGCTTGGTAATTGAAACCGCCCGTCAGATCACATCTTTGCCAATTGATGTACTTAAGGCAGAATTTCCCGCTGACCCAAAATACGAAAAGGACAGCACAAAGCTTCTCCAGTTATGCCGACAATTGGACGAGGCTTCACAAATACCCTGGGTTATTTTAAGTGCCGGCGTAGACTATGAAACATTCCGAAATCAAGTCGAAATTGCCTGCCAAGCAGGTGCTTCCGGATTCCTCGGCGGTCGAGCTATCTGGCAAGAAGCTATACATTTCACAGCCAAGAAGGATCGAGTAAAATTCTTGTCAACAACTGTGGCTGATAGACTAAAGGAACTGGCTGAGATAGCCACGAAATATGCAGTCCCCTGGTATCGCAAACTTCGCATCAATGCTCATGAGCTGGCTACCATACAAGAAAATTGGTACATAAATTACTGAGATAAGCATAATGTCTCTAGATTCAGCACGTACCCAATACCGCAGAACAAAAATAGTCTGCACCATAGGGCCAAGTACAAGCTCAGCTTCGGTGATAAAAGAGCTGCTCCAAACTGGCATGGATGTTGCCAGAATTAATTTCTCCCATGGCACTTATAAGGAGCACACGAGCTACATAAAAACCTTAAGGCAAACAGCTAAAAAAGCTAACCTTCCAATAGCCATAATGCAGGATTTGCCCGGACCGAAAAATAGAACCGGCAAGCTTAAGGGAGGCAGCGCCGAGCTTAAAGAAAACTCTGATTTTATACTCACCACGAGAGAAATTCTAGGAGACGAAAACAGAGTATCAGTAGGCTTACACTACCTGCCAAGAATCATCAAGCCCGGCGACATGATATTCCTCGATGATGGCGCTATAGAGCTAAGAGTGAAAGTTATTAGTGATACGGAGGTCAGCTGCCAGGTAGTATCTGGAGGTATTCTTGGTGAGGAGAAGGGTATTAATATACCGGGCGCAACCTGGGACGCCCCCACAATCACCGAAGAGGACTGGAATCATCTCCTCTTCGGTTTAAAACATGATGTAGACTTTGTAGCCTTGTCCTTCATTATAGAAGCTAAGGATGTTCTCAAAGTAAGAAAATTCCTCCAAAAAAAGAAGAAGATCCCAATGCTTATCGCCAAAATTGAGAGGCGCGAAGCACTGGACAACCTAGATGAAATACTAGAAGCAGCTGATGGCGCCATGGTCGCCCGTGGTGACCTTGGTATCGAGATCCCCATACAAAGGGTGCCCATAGTTCAAAAGGAAATCATTAACAAATGTAACCGCTTGGGAAAGCCGGTTATTGTAGCTACTCAAATGCTGGATTCGATGGTAAATGAACCACGCCCCACTCGTGCTGAGGTTACTGATGTGGCCAACGCCATCTTCAATGGCACCGATGCCATAATGCTATCAGAAGAAACTGCTGTCGGTAGCTATCCGGTAGAAGCTGTATCTATGATGGTGCAGATCGCTCTGGAATCAGAGGCCACCTTACCATACGAAGAAATTCTAACCAACAAAGGCAAAGACCTCCAACCTGAAACAGACGATGCCATAAGCTACGCCGCCTGTCATACTGCCCACCAACTGGGAGCTGCAGCTATCATTGCCTTCACTTCATCAGGAAGCACCGCAAGACGTGTCGCTAAGTATCGCCCCAAGGTACCGATTCTAGCCATTACCCCCAGCCAGATAACGAAGAGGCAGCTGTCATTATCCTGGGGAGTACGCGCCTTTCAGATTCCTGAACCCTCAAAAATATCCGGGTTATTCTCAAGGGGAGCTAGAGTAGCCAAACGAACTGGATTAGCTAAGGATGACGACGTGGTTGTCATAACCGGAGGTGTACCTATAGGCATTTCCGGCAGCACCAATCTATTGAAAGTGGAAAGAGTTAAATGATTGCTACAGTGACATTGAATCCAAGCCTGGACAAAATAGTTACAGTTGAGGAATTGGTGATAGATGAAGCTAATCGCTGGACTAGCTTGCGCCGAGACCCAGGTGGCAAAGGAGTCAACGTCTCCCGGGTTGTTCACGAACTCGGAGGCAAGACAATTGCTTACGGTTTCATGGGCGGCATTGATGGCGAAACACTAAAGCACCTCCTGCAACAACAAGGAGTTCCCTTTGATTTCACTCCAATTAAGGGGGAAATAAGGAGTAACTTCATCATCACTGATTTAAAAACTCGCCGCCAAACCAGGATCGACTCTCCAGGACCACACATTCTCAAGCGCGAGCTGAAGAAATTAATACAAAAAATAACACATATCAAGCCGAAACCTGAGTTTATTGTTTTCGCTGGCAGCGTTCCCCCAGGAGTACCTGCTGACATATATCATCAACTAATAGAGAAGGCTAAAAATAGCGGCATAAAAACCGTGCTTGACTCTGATGAAACATGGTTAAAAGAGGGAATAGAGGCTAAACCAAACGTCATTAAACCAAATGTGCACGAAGCCGAAGAGTTACTCGAAATGAATCTAAGAGACGAAGCAGCAATTGTTGAGGCAGTGAAAACCTTTGTCAAACAAGGCATCGAAATTGCAACCATCTCCCGAAGCAAGCACGGGCTTATAGTTGCCAACGGGAAAAAGATTCTAAAGGTAACACCACCTAAGGTAGAGATTCGTAGCACTGTAGGTGCCGGTGACTCAGCTATCGCTGGGCTGGTACTAAAACTAAGTCAGGGACATGGAATAGACGAGGCCGCTCGTTGGGCAGTAGCAGCAGGAACGGCAGCCACACTAACCCCCGGCACAGAACTCTGCCGTCGAGAGGACGTAGAAAGACTCCTACCCCAAGTTAAAGTCGAAATGCTGTGATATCCAATATTTCCCAGCAGGAAGGTCTCTTATTCAATCAATCTGCCAAATGTGCCCTAAATTGTAGCAGGCTAGTCACGGAGTCCTGGTGGTCAGTTTGTCCTTTCCTATCAAGGTAGAATGCCTGGATACCTACTTCCCTTGGGGCAACAAAATCAAATTGCCAGTTATCGCCAACATGAACTATCTGACCGGGTTTAACTCCCATGTCCTGACACAGTTTCAAGTAGAACTCGGATGTCTTCAGCTGTTTGTAATCTGTGAGCGATGAGAAAATCTTGGTGAAGTAAGGCTCAATATCCTGAAGTAGATGGTGCAGGAAATCTCTAGTTGACCCCGAAGCCACAACGAGCTCATATCTTCCGCTTAAAGACTCCAGGACTTCTTTAACTTCTGGATAGTAGCGCACTTTACTTACACACCTCTCCATAACCGGGTCAGGAATGCCCAAATCAAGCTTTTCAAACCAATACCGAATATCATACCATTCCAGTCTCTGGTCACCCACTTTTCGGTATTCGTCTTCTATGGCCTTCCTAGCCGTCTCGAAATCAATGCCATTCCTCTCAGCATAACGCACAGGAATGGCTTCAAACCAGATGGCATAGCTGAAATCTGGTGTTACCAGGGTACCTTCGGCATCAAAAGAAACTACCTTGACTTCATTCATTTTTGAGCATCGCCCAAAAGCAAGTCTCGATAGATAGGCTACACCAACCTCAATATTCTAAAAACTGCAACCGGCTCTGCCTTGCCTTTGAAAAATTGAGGCTCGAGTTCTTCGACCTCTACGCAATCCATTACTTGACGATAAGTATCAGGGCCAATCCACACCTCGCCACCAGGAGTAGCACCGCAAATGCGGGAGGCCATATTCACTGCATCACCAATCACCGTATATTCAGCACGCCCTAATGAACCCACGTTACCAGCCAATGCCTCACCGGTATTTACGCCAATGCCAAATTGCACTCGAGGCAATGAAGGGTCATCTCGCTGCCTCTCCATAATCGCTTGCTGAGCCTCCCACGCTGCCTTTACTGCCAAATTTGCATGCTCTTGCTGCAATTGTGGGGCATTCCACACAGCCATTATATTATCGCCAGCGAATTTGTTGACCATGCCTTCATTGTCAAGTATTCGCTTCATCATGATTGACAGATAACTGTTGAGTATATTAACAACATCACCTGGCATCATCTGTTCACAAATTTCAGTAAAACCACGTATATCGGCAAAAAGAATCGAAACCATCCTCTGCTCACCACCAAGTTTAAGCATACCAGTATCAGCCAGCCCGATGATTTCCGTGGCCACCTGGGGCGAGACATATCTTCCAAACAGGTCTCTTATAAGCTGCCTGTCGGATTGCTCAGCGATCACTACGCAGAGAACACTGGTCACATAAGCAATCGGCAAAAGCATTAAAGGATACAGTACGTTCATAATATAACCATTATCGAAGGCAATAAAAACAGCCACTAGATAGCCAACAAACAGCCCCGTCACCAGCATCCCACCCCACTTTAACTTCAAGCGAGGCAAGACTAAACCAGTTATTAACACTAGAAGTAACAAAACCAACAAAGTATTACCCTTACTAGTATCCACCAAGAATCGCTGTCTGAGAATAGTATCCATAGCGTTGGCATGTATCCACACCCCAGGCATCCTGCTAGCCGAAACAGGAGTCATCCAAGCATCCAATTCACCGGTAGCCGTCATGCCTACCAATACAACCTTGTGCTTAACTACCTCCGGATCGAAGTTACCAGCAATAACATCGCCATAAGAGAGACCTTTATAGCTATCGGCAACTGAGGTGAAGTTTACTCGAAGACTGCCTGAAGCATCGACCGGAATATCACGGTCAAGCAAGTGAAGTTCATTGTTTTGAACTAAATACTCTTCAGGAAGCGGCTTAGAAAATAAGGTATGAAGCACAACCAATGCAAAAGCAGGATAGGTTTGTCCTGAATCACTATTCCCTACCAAGGGCAATCGTCGAACCACGCCATCGCCATCGGAAACTATATTAGCATGTCCCAGATATACACTGGCTTGTCGCAAAGGCTCAGTCGGTAATAAGAAACGCTCATAGGTAATTTCCGTTTCACTCCAAGGTAAAGGTTCAACGCCTACCACCGGCAGGACAACATTGCCAGCATTCTCTATCGAATTTGCCAAGACTGAGTCATCAACCGAAGAATCGGCGAAAAGGATATCAAGCCCTATCACTCTGGCATCAGCTTTACTCAAATTATCAATAGCCTGGGCATGAAGTTTACGTTGCCATTCTGACCATTTACCATAAGTTTCTAACGTGGCATCATCAATGCCCACTACAACAATATTAGGCGAAGGCGATTCGGGCATAAAGAGCTGATCAGAAAGCCACCAGTTAATACTGGTAAACGGCTGAATAAAGACAACCAATAAGGTAAAAAGGGACCCTACTGCAACCAATACGCCAGAGTGAATTAGCTGCCGAGTTCTGCGGCGGCCTATTTTTGTCAAAAATGACATCGCTATAGTTTCGCTAAAAACACAAAGGGGCAACAGCTGTTAACGATAGGTAATCCTGACCTCTTTAAGTACCGGGGTTTCGTTACAAGCAGTAGTCAGGAAGTACGCCTTATATTTGATGTATCGGTTGCCATCGTGTCCTGGCCAAATGCCGGTACCGCTCCTTGCATAGTAAGTAGCCGAGGTGCCATCAGGTCCAACAAAATTCCATGTGGAGTTATCTCGGTTTGTAGCTATCTGAAATTTCAGCTCAGCTGAACCGGGAATCTGATTATCCCAGAAAATATCTTCAAAAATAGCAGGACGACGACAATCATGGCTGCTCGATTCCAGAGCACCTGATGGGTCATAACAATCGTTTTTTTGTAGCATCACTGTACCGTCACCACGACCAACATCAACCACCGTCACATTATCGCTGATTCCACTTTCGAAATCTTGCACCGTAGTCTGCCTCCAAAGCATCGGACGCGTCGGCCGAGGTGGAGGTGGTGTAGTTTGTGATTTTGGAGGCAGCTGCGTTTGTGTTGGCGCTGGCGGTGCTGCCACTGGAGTTGGAGTTCCAGGCACCTGCTTCGGGATGATGGTGAGATAATAACCTTGTGGTATACATACCTCTTTTCCTTGACCAATGCCACACCACCTACCTTGGATATTGGTTATTATAGTAGTCCCATCTCTATCCACCTCCACGTCTCCCACACTGCCCCGAACTACAGCTGCTCCAGCAGGAGTCTCAATCTCATAACGTGAAGCCGGGTCGACAAGTTTTTCTACCCGATTTCTTGTCTTGCCTACCTGTTGCCACAGCTCGATGACGGTAGAATCCGTAGGCCCAGCAACACCCAACTCAGTGAAACTGATTTCAGTATCTGCCGCTAGTTCTATGGTACTTCCTTCAAAAAAAGTGATAACAGCATTAGAGCCAGCACCGGTCTTAATACGGTCACCTGTCTCCAAAGCCATCCCCGGAGATGCTTCTTTCCATTCGGCGGTGCCAGCCTTCAGCACCGAGACTTCCCCACTTATTGTAGACATCACAGTTGGTTGGCTTGGAGCTCGCGAAGCTGTAGCAGGTCCTGTTACTGCTTGTTCTCCACAACCAATCGAGCCAGTCACTAATGAAAAGACTAAAATCAGGATTAGTATCAGCCACCTAGACACGTTCATTTACCAGCCTCCTCACTCTTAGTCTTACTTCGCACAGAAGCTCCCAGTGATGGAATGCTACTATCTTTTGGCGTTATGGCTTCAAATAGCATCTTAGAGTCTTCCATTAATGTTCGTGCATAAACTACAGCCTGTTTCATATCTTGCTCCGGGGTTGAAGAAATTTGTCCATGACCGGGGCACATTTCAACAATTCTTAAAGTGCTTAAACGCTGTAAGGAGTTAACATAGTCACTTATATTACCAGACGTGGCTATATCAGACAAGGTACCATTAGCAAAAACCGTATCTCCAGAGAAAAGCAACTTTTCATTATGTTCATACAAACAGATGCAGCCTGAAGTATGTCCCGGAGTATGAATCACCCTAAGCTCATAGTTACCCAGAGCAATAATAGCATCATCTTCCAGCCATACGTGTGCATAAAACGGTTTGCTTCCTGCATCGTGATACCTGGTCATAGTCACAAACTCATCTTGTAATTCAATCTTGTTGGCAGCCAGACGATGAGCAGCTATCACCGCTGTCTTGAAGAAAAAGGCAGCCGCCCCGATGTGGTCGAAGTGCTCATGAGTGAGCACAACCAAATCAATATCCCCCACCTTCAATCCTAGTTGCTTAAGACACTCCACCAGGTAGTGGAAGTTGGAGCTTATCCCGGTGTCTATAAGAACATTTTTGTCCCAACCCCGTATCAAATAAACGTGACTTCCTGGCTTTTCACCCGAAAATTTATAGATACCCGTCCTCAACTCAGCAATTTTAGAACCGCTACCAGCAGTGGGCTGCTTCTTCTTTGAGAGTGGCATAACTACTTACCTTTGGTTAAAGCCTTATTGGCTTCCCTGAGCTGTCGACACAACTTGCCCATCACAACTAAAGCAAAGTCGGGCTGATGACGCAGCAGATAGGTAAACTTATTCTTGTCTAGTACCAAAAGTTTAGTGTCACCTTCCTCGGCTATAGCCGTTGCCGACCTGGGGCTGTCATCAACCAAGGCCATTTCCCCGAAAAAGTCGCCAGCTTTCATAACTGCTAACAATTTCCTGTGTCCTGGCCCGGCTTGGGCGTAAAGCCCCACCTTGCCGGAGTAAACAATGTACATGTCTTCGCCAAGGCTATTTTCGGAGAAGATAACCTCAGACTTTTGATAGCTTTTTACGAACTTCTGTGGTACCACACCCTCTATCGTCAAACATCACCCACCGAATACAAGATTTAGGTAATTATACCACTCAAGTCAACGGCTTCGCTGGGAAAATATTAAAATAGCACTAACCAACGCCACAACACAAGAATTGCTAGCTAATAAGCCCAAGGGATATAATTATAAGACATGATAACACAGAGTCTAACCGACTGTTCCTTTGAACTAGGCCCAATAAGACCGCCCAGCGAAGCCTATTCACTGCTGATTAGAGTAACCAGAAACTGTCCCTGGAACCGATGCCAATTCTGCCCGGTTTACAAGGGACAGAAGTTCGAACTAAGACCGGCCGATGATGTGATAAAGGATATAGAGGCAGCCAAAGCCGTCTCCGACGAAATAAAAGAGCTAGCTTGGAAAATGGGCCACGGTGGTCGCTTAAGAGACGTAGCTGCAACAATCTACACCAGATACCAACATAATGATTGCATCCGCAACGTGTCTCTCTGGCTATGGGCAGGTGGTGAGTCGGCATTTCTTCAGGATGCCAACACACTTATAATGAGGACGCCTGATTTAGTCAGGGTAATTTCTGTTCTGAAAAAAACTTTTCCCGAACTAAACAGGATAACCTCATATGCACGTTCAAAAACTGCCGCCAAGAAGTCTTTGGAAGAATTGAAAGAACTCAAAAACGCCGGACTTTCCCGTTTACACATCGGTATGGAAAGCGGCTCTAACCTTGTGCTCAGTTATATGGAAAAGGGAGTCACAGCTGAAGAACACATCACGGGCGGCAAAAATGTAAAAGAGGCTGGCATTTCTTTATGCGAATATGTGATGCCCGGACTCGGCGGCAGAAAAATGTCATCTGACCACATCATCGGCACAGCCAAAGTGCTTAATGACATCGACCCCGATTACATCAGATTACGTACTCTCCATGTCCGTGATAATATGCCTCTGTGGTCAAAAGTAAAAGCCGGCGACTTTGAACTGCAAACAGAAGACGAGGTAGTGGAGGAAATCGGCAAACTGATAGAAAAACTTGAAGTCACCAGCCAGCTTAAGAGCGACCACATATTGAATCTCCTGCCCGAACTGGAAGGTAAATTCCCTGAGGCAAAATCATCTTGTCTGTCTACAATAAACAGATACCTGGCATTACCACCACAGGAAAGGCTCAATTTCAGACTGGGGAGAAGGGCTGGCCATTATGAGAAACTGGACGACCTTTACGATACTTATAAATACCAGAAGGTCGATGAAGCGATTAAGCGTATTGCATCAGAAGCCCCGGACAGTGTTGACGAGGTAATCCTTCAAATAAAGGAGAGCTTTATTTAGGAGCAGCTATTTTATGTCAAAAAAAGGCTTCCTCAATCTCAATCGCTTCAAGTCAGGCAAGTCGATAAAACAACAGGCAAAACAGAGAGCCGACAAGAGTCGAAATAAGCCGATAAAATCCAGAAAGGTAACCACATGAAAAAATTTAGAATCTTACTCGTTATAACGCTGGTGTTGATTATCTCGACCGTAGCATGCACTAAAGACGAGATTAAAGAAGACGAAAGCATCTCAGTTAGAGACAACTACTTTATAG
>CP070642.1:1207671-1213212 GCA_020354105.1 Chloroflexota bacterium
GGCTCAGGCATAAAGATTAGGGCCAGGGCTATAGATTGCAGCCCCCTGTAGTATGCAGATTTCATGTTAACCAAAACGAGATATTTAAACAGATTTGTCCGCTTTTGTCAAACAGGAAGATGTCATTGTCAGCGAAGCGTAGCAATCTCGCGCTCATCACCCAATAGAGATTGCTTCGGGGTTTTTATACCCCTCGCAATGACAAATAGGTACCGTAGTTTTATTTCAGCTTCTTTTTAAGCCAATCTATCCGGTCCCTGACAACCTTAATCGCCTCAGTGCGATCGGAGCAGCGAGCCAGGTCGTTAGCCAGCTTGTCATCGCCGAATACATCACGAACCCAGTTACTGAAGTCATTCTTAAGCGGCGTCACATGATACTGATAAGAGTCTTCAGTCATATGAGCCAAGCATTCAGCCAACTGGTGTAAATTCTTGGAGACACAGCCATCATGGCAGAAGAAGCATTTATCTCCACTTGCGTCAGATAGAACTCTAATAGCATCTTGTTTCGTTCTCACAACCATCGTCTTCACCCTTTCTTTAGCTAGGGTCCCCTTGACCATAAAGCTGTTTTCTGGCTATAATAAGATGATTCACAAATAATGAAATTAAATAGATGAAATTGTGTTCATCACAATGCTAGTGTCTTACTAATCTGATTTAAACTAACACAATCTCTCTATTATTGTCAAAGGCTCACAGGAAATCAGTCAAATGGCGAAGTGGACTTTCATTACCAATCATGGCTTGGTACTGGGCTATATTGCTCGCAATCCCAGTAGCACAGCCCGGGTGATTGCCCAAGCGGTGGGCATAACAGAGAGGACAACGCACAAAATCATAGCTGAACTAGCAGAGGCTGGCTACATTTCTCGAAAAAAGATGGGCAGGAAGAATCAATACCAGATTAATCCTAACCTGCCCTTGCGTCATCCCAGCCATGGCGAGGTGGCGGTGGGGGATTTGCTCCAGCTACTGGCATGGAAAAAAGTTGGCTCAGCCAAGGAGCAAATGAAACTGCCTATAACCATTACCTGACCACAACGGACAAGTACTCCGATTATGGAATCTTTAATTGAGCGAGCTGCCAGAGACTTGCTGAAAAGCAATCATGCTATTGCTTTAACTGGTGCCGGTATGTCACCCGAATCTGGCATACGGGATTTCCGCGGACCCAATGGCATCTGGACCAAAGACCCTGAAGCTGAGAAAAGAGCTTACCAGACCTATCACAATTTTCTCAGGAACCCCAAAGAATATTGGGAAGGCGTGCTAAGCGGGAGGTCTTCGCTCGGTAACATTCAGGATGCCAAACCGAACCCTGGACATCATGCCCTTGCCGAGCTGGAAACAATCGGCATCCTAAAGGCAGTCCTAACTCAGAACATTGACGCCTTGCATGAGAAGGCAGGCAACAAGCGAGTCCTGGAATATCATGGTAGCGTTCTGAAGCTGAGATGCCCCGCTTGTGGCACAAGATTTAAACGTAACGATTATGACCTGCAAGGGCTGATGTCAGCAGGGCAATTGCCACCGCGATGTAACAAATGCAACAGCCCGATAAAAGGTGACGTCGTCCACTTCAACGAGCCGATACCATCAGATGTCGCCCATGAAAGCCTTGAAGAAGCCTGGAAATGCGACTTGATGCTAATCTGCGGGACGTCAGCAGTTGTCTATCCTTTTGCTCAGTTGCCCCGCATAGCCCGGCAGCGGCAGGTTGAACAAGAACGGAAGACAGAATCAGGCCTCCATTTTGTGAAAAACGAGTCGGCAACAACGATAATCGAGGTCAATGCCGAACCCACACCGCTGACAGCCGAAGGAATTTCCGACTATCTGATTCAGGGTCGAACCGCAGAGATACTGCCCAAAATTGTTGAGACTGTTAAAGAGCTGTCCAAGTGAGCCGGCGATAAGGAACAGACCATTACAATCCCTGCAGGAAAATTTTACCAGCCGCGGTAACGCTAGTCAACCTGCAGTATAGAGTTTGCTCTAACTTGTCATTTAGAGTTATCATATTTATACGAAAAAAGAGGAGTGGTGGAAATGGAGAAGAAAACAATCACAGTTGCAGTAAGTGGAGCCTTTGACCCATTACATGTAGGTCATATTGCGTACATAAGAGAGGCGGCCAAACTCGGTGACAGGCTGATAGTGATATTGAACAGCGACAATTTCCTGCTCAGAAAAAAGGGGTTTGTATTCAGGCCGTTCGAGGATAGAAAAGAAATCCTCGAGAGCATTAAAGGTGTGGATGAGGTCATCGCGTCTATGGACGATGACCAGACAGTGTGTAAGACACTGGAACTGGTCAAGCCTGACATATTCGCCAAAGGAGGATACCGAACGGGCCCCGGAAATATTCCCGAAGCAGATACCTGCCGTGCTATCGGCTGCAAATTAGTCACCAACGTCGGAGGAGGCAAAATTCGAGCCGATATAGAGTTGGATTCAAAGATTAGGGAATCTGGTAAGCACGAGACAGGCGCGGTGGAAATCGACTGCCCCTACTGTGATAACCATCCCATACTGAAAGAGAAGTGCCTCCATTGCAAAGGTATGGGCAAGGTAGGGGTTGGGGACATACGATAGACTCCAAGAAATAGTAAAGACCGCACCTGTTCTGTTATATCAATAACATTGGCTAATATAGTGAATTTCGTCTATTTCTAAGCATACTGGGCGCCATCAAGCTAAGAACCAATCTATACACTACACCTATGCAGGAAGGAGAAACATGGAAGCGTCCTCACTCAGCGAATTATACGGTCAAAGGAAGAAACAGGTTATCCAGGACTGCGATCTTTGTGGCATTTGCCTGGATGTTTGTCCCTCAGTCCCACTCACTACTCTCAGTTCTATGCCTCCAGCGTACATACTGGAAAAGGTCATAAACTTACTTAAGGACGGAACTACCTCTGAAGAAGCCTATATTAGAGCTGCCAGCTGTATGAGCTGCGGTATATGTCAGGACGTGTGCCCTAAGGACATCAATCCGGTGATTATACGTGCGCTGATTCGGCTGGAACTTGCCAGACTGGAGAAGAAGAGCTATTCGCTCATGGAGATAAAGGTCGGTGACAGCACTTACTTTGTACCGGACATGATAGCCAGCATGCAAGTCAAACCGGAAGAAAAGCGCTGGTTAACCCATGTGCCCGATAATCCTCCACAAAAGGATATCGTTGTCTTCAGGGGCTGTGGCTTGGTCATGATGCCGGATAAGATTCTGCTAGTCTCCGAGATACTGGAAAGGCTGGGCCTTGATTTCGTCATAGTCGCCGGCGGTGAGTATTGCTGCGGTGTACGCTATTTGAGTATGGACTTAGACAAAGCCGATGCCCACGGCAAGGCTTTATTGCATGCACTGGGGTCTTTCAAACCCAAACAGGTTTTACTTTCCTGCCCCGAGTGCGTTTATCAGGTTGCTCAGTATGACAAAAAAATCACCCCGGCGCATTTCCAATATGAATCACTGTTTCACTTCCTGAGCCAGCATGTCGGCGAACTAGGATTTACCCAACCGGTTAACAAGATGGTTACACTGCACGAACCTTGTTCTCTTTCCAGGATGCTGGGTGACACCACGTCCTTGCGTACCATATTGAAAGCCATCCCGGGCCTCGAGTTGAGAGAGATGAGCAAGAACAAAGAGCAATCCATCTGCTGTGGCGCAGTCGCCAGCCGCAAACTGCCCGTCGGTGAGACAATGGTCAGGCAGTGCCTGGAGGAGGCAGCCAAGACCGGCGCTGAAGTAATGGTGGACGCCTGCCTGGGTTGCCATTTTCAGTTCCTTCCTGAGGAGCCAAAGTACCCGTTCCAGGTTGAGTACGTGCTCACACTTGTTGGCGAAGCCATGGGCATTGTCCATGAGGACAAGATTAGGAAATTTTACCAGTATGGCGATGCCGACAAAATTATGGCCGAGTCCAAAGAGAACATAGAAGCCGGGCCCTACGACCCCGAGTTCACAGCCTTACTGGCAAAGCGTATGTTTACAAGGTCGGCACCTTAGGCTTACAGCTTTATATGTATATAATATGCACAACGATGATGGAACAACAGGTATAACTCTTTATATAATAATTAACAGGTAATTCCCTGATACGCGCGAAGCCGCACTCGCTGGATAATTTACGGAACAGGCTTATTAAGTACCTGGATGCCATACCAAAAAAGAAGAGGTTATAGTTCATGCTGAAAAAACTGCTGTTTGTAATTGTAATTTTGACCTGCTTTTTGTCCGGTTGTGTTTCGGGTTCCACAGGGGTATTGGATGAGCCACCGCCAGCAGATGTGCCGGCAGGGGTATTAGATGAGTCACCGCCAGCAGATGTGCCGGCAGGGGAAACAATGGGCGACGGCACGACTACATCGCCGACTGTTATAGAGAAGTGGGGTAGGTGGAGTCAGGTACCCGGCGGAGCCACAACCGATGCCGCCTTAGCGGCAGCCGCTTTCAACGACAAGCTTTATATCTTCGCAAAGGGCATCGATGACAAAGGCATCTACTTCAATACATGCGATGTCTCGGACAACTGGAGCAACTGGGAAGAAGTGCCGGGCAGTATAACAACCGATGTCGCTTTAGCCACCGCCGTCTTCAATGACAGGATTTATGTCTTCGCCAGAAACATCGACGACGAACAGGTCTACTTCAATACATATAATGTCTCAAGCACCTGGAGCGGCTGGCTACAGGTACCGGGTGAAATCGCAACTGATGCTGCTTTGGCGCCGGTTGTCTTGAACGGCAAACTCTATGTATTCGCTAAGGCCATAGACGAGCGCGTCTATTTCAATATTCATGGTGCTTCCACCTGGAGTGGCTGGGAAGAAGTGCCGGGCGACGGCACTACCGACGTAGCTTTAGCCGCGGTTGTCTTCAATGACGAACTCTACATCTTCTCCAAGGGAATCGAAGACAACCGTATGTACTACGACAAGTACGATAAAACAGGCAGCTGGAGCGGCTGGGGATCAATACCGGGCCTTCAGATAACCGATGCATCCGTAGCCGCGGCTGCCTTCAATAACAGGCTCTTTCTCTTCAGCAAAGGGCCTCGCTATAAGCGCATGTATGTCTATATGTTTGATACCACGGAAAACTGGAGTACCTGGAGCTCCTGGAGCAACTGGGTGCAAATAGGCGGTGGCGGCGGCAAGACCGACTTTGCCTTAGCTCCGGCCGTTTTCAATAACAGGCTGTATCTATTCGCCATTGGTATTAATGAAAACAAATTTATCTATTTTAACACCTTCGGCTCCGTTGATTAATAAAGCATAGCTGATTACCTGTTCCTGGATAATAAACTCCACAGCCTGACTGGCAAAACGCATGTTTACCAGGGCGGCACCTTAGCTATTCCCGAACCGTTATGCACACAGAGCACAGGAGTGGAAACAGCACCAGAACAAGGGTGCCTGAAAGCTATGGGGCTGTTCCATAATTTATTGTATTGCCCCAGGTTAAGCAAATCTACTGCTCAGTAAATATCCTGCAATTTAGTGACTATGAACGAGTACAGAACAA
>CP070642.1:1213312-1216937 GCA_020354105.1 Chloroflexota bacterium
ATTCATGGACTACACGCTTTACGACATAGGCGCCTATCCCGAGCCGGCTATCATCCACAAAATAGTGTCTAAATTAAACGAACTGGGGAAGCCCGTCGAGCCCGGCAAATCGAAGATGGGAATGGGGTTGGTGCTGCATAAACTGCTGCCCCAGACCGATTGCCAGAAGTGCGGCAAAAAGACCTGCCTTGCCTTCGCCATTGACCTGGCCAAGGGTAAGTATCGTCTTGAGGATTGCCCTGTGTTGGAACATCCTGAGTTTGCCGAGAACTGCCGGGCTTTAGCCAAACTTCTAGAGTGAGCAGTAAAATCAATGCCAAACAAGCCGGAATCTATGACTGGTAAACTGTCGATATTAGACCGTTTCCTGACGCTGTGGATATTCCTGGCTATGGGACTGGGTGTTGGCCTCGGCTATTTTGTGCCTGCCGTGTCCGGTTTCATTTCCTTATTTCAAGTCGATACCACTTCCATACCTATAGCCATCGGGCTTATTCTTATGATGTACCCGCCGCTAGCCAAAGTTAAATACGAGGACTTGCCCCTCGTTTTCCGCAACTGGAAAATACTTGGCCTGTCTTTGATACAGAACTGGCTAATTGGCCCGGTGCTGATGTTCCTGCTAGCTATTATTTTCCTGCGTGCCTATCCCGATTATATGGTAGGTCTCATCATGATAGGGCTGGCCAGATGTATTGCCATGGTCATAGTGTGGAATGAACTGGCTAAAGGCGACACCGAATATGCCGCTGGACTGGTAGCTTTTAACTCTATTTTCCAGATAATTTTCTTCTCGGTTTATGCCTATATTTTCATAACGGTGCTGCCGGTGTGGTTTGGATTGGAAGGCATAGCAGTAAATGTGACCATCGGACAGATAGCTCAAAGTGTCTTCATTTATCTCGGGATACCTTTTTTCGGTGGCATGATTACTCGATTTATTCTCATCCGAGCAAAAGGGCGCCAATGGTATGAAACCGAATTTATACCCAGGATCAGCCCCATAACTCTGGCGGCGTTATTATTTACCATCGTCGTCATGTTCTCTCTTAAAGGTGAAATTATCGTCCAGCTGCCGCTGGATGTTATACGCATTGCCATTCCGCTCCTCATATACTTTGTGGTAATGTTCATGGTGTCTTTTTATATGGGTAAGAAAATAGGGGCTGATTATTCCAAGACGGCGACCATTGCCTTCACTGCTGCCAGCAACAATTTTGAACTGGCTATTGCCGTTGCCGTGGCCGTGTTCGGCATCGGCTCAGGTCAGGCATTCGCCGCTGTTATCGGCCCATTGGTAGAAGTGCCGGTACTCATCAGCCTGGTCAACGTAGCCCTGTACTTCCAGCGAAGATTTTTTAAGTGAATATAAGACCGCACATTACTACAAAGCCAGGATACTTGACAAAATCATATCGACTGGTTTACAATTCGAAACATGTCGAACTTTCGAAATGACGACTCCGAACGACTCGCCAGCGCATTCAAGGCGCTGTCGAATCCACACCGCCTGAGCATTTTCATGCGCCTGGCCTCGTGCTGTTTGCCTGGAGGAACCTGTAACACAGATGAAGATATGCGCGAGTGTGTGGGAGCAGTCGGCAAAAACCTGGGACTGGCGCCTTCAACAATCTCTCACCACGTTAAGGAACTCCATAGAGCAGGCCTGATTAAAATGAAAAGGTGTGGGCAAACTGTTGAGTGCTGGGTTGACCAAGATACATTGGATGACCTTGCTGAGTTTTTCAAGCAGCCGGTCAATGTCTAAGTTTTCTGCAGGACAGTGTTCGACAAACATCAAACAGTAGTAGAAAGGAACTAAGGAAGTTAAGCAATGAGTGATAAAGACTTTGAAAAGACAAAAAAAGTAGATTGTTGCGACCAAAAGGATTGTTGCCCGTCTTCATCGGATAACACAACACAACAATCTGCAGGTAGTAAAAAATGGTGGAAGATTGCCGTGTTTGCCTTGGGGATGCTCATGATTATAGGTGCAACGAGCTATTCCCTAATAACGCGGCATATCAATGCTTCAAGTGCACCATTGGATAACGGTGGCATACCTCAAATAGGCAGCGAGCAAAATATCCCAAACATATTGGGGTTGAGCGACTTAACTTGGGTACAAAATCTCAGCACAACATTCACCGAACATGACTTTATGTTCGTGATTCTGCCAGATAGTGACAGTGATTCAACTAAAACACTCACCAACCGTGTAATCGAGGCAACAGCAACAATCGAGGCCAGAGGTGCACGTGTGGAGACAATAACTCTGAGCCCTGACAACTCCGAATTCTCAACTACGATGCATCGCCTGGCTATTGGACAGGTACCGGCGGTTCTAGCCATTAGCGTCAGTGGCAACGGGGCCATCATGACCGGCGACATCACGGAGGAAAAGCTTCTGCAGACATATCTGGTGGTCTCACAACCTCCTGTTTGTCCCCCAGGCAGCTCCCCTGGCTGTTGCGGCGGGAAATAGCTGGCATGGAAGAATGGATTCAGCAAGTCTTTAGCGCCTCGCAATTTAGCGCCTTAGTCCTGCCCGCCGGATTCCTACTGGGTTTGCTTACTGCATTCGGTTCTATTGCCTGCTGTGCCCCCATCATAGCTGCTGTAATCGGATATGCTGGCTCCCGTGAGAATCAACAAAAGAGAGATATTTTTGTCATAGCCGGCTTTTTTATGCTAGGGACAGTCATTTCTTTAACAGCAGCAGGGTACCTTGTCGGTTACATCGGGCAGGCGGCAGGGAGCACGTTAGGGCTGTATGGCAAAATACTGATAGCCATAATAACAATTCTCTTCGGGTTTGCAGCGCTGAATCTGCTACCATTTCGCCTGCCAACATTCAACCCTATTAAGCAAAAGTTGCCCACGGGACTGCTAGGCGCCTCGATTTTCGGTCTGGCTATCGGTGGTGGCAGCACAGCTTATACCATGGCCTGCTGTGGTCCCATGATGTTACCGGTAGTACTGGGGTTGTCGATTCTAAAAGGACAGAGTGTATGGGGCGCCTCAATCCTTGCCACATTTGCTCTTGGATACAGTCTGCCTATGGCAGCGACAATGTTAGGAGTGGGCCTGGGCAAATTATCAGGCGTCGCCAATAAAATCGCCGGGCCTATTCGCATCGCATCTGGAATTTTGCTCATCGGCGCCGGCTTCTGGTTGATTCTAACTTTGTAAAAGCTTCCCATTAGAAGAAGTTTTCTATGGCAATGCAAATGAGTTCACTAACAAATAGGGACCTGCTCATTACTAATAGAAGAGTTGTCGGCGCCATATGTTTACTTGCGCTAATTGCATTTTCCGGTCTACTGCAGGCTTGCGCTGAGGCTCAGCCAAGCTTCGAAGTATTGTCTTTGGACATCACCCCCTCAAAGATTATCACCGGGGAGAAAGCCACCATCAAAGTCAAGATAAGAAACAACGACGACAAAGATGCTACATATAACGTGCCACTGATGGTCAACGGAGTAGCGGACGATAGAAGAAGCGTCACGCTCGCCCCCGGAGAAACAGAAACGTTAACCTTCATGCTTACCAGAAGCCATCATGGAACATACACCATTTCGGTTGGGAACCGGGATTCGACCCTGGTGGTAGAAAAACCTTCACC
>CP070642.1:1217037-1220775 GCA_020354105.1 Chloroflexota bacterium
AAGGCAATCAAGCCATTCCAGGCGCCACTGGCAATGCTGCCAGCACTCCAACCGGGAAGTACCGTGATATAATCTTTTCTGGTCTCGGTGTCCGTGTTCTCACGGTCGTCAGTAACTGTAAGAGTAACGGTATACGTACCGGGAGACCGATAAGCATGCCTAGGGCTATCTTCGGTACTGGTCTCGCCATCGCCAAAGTCCCACTCAAAGCTATAAGGGGCGATACCACCGGCAACATCGGCATAAAATCGGACTTTCTCGCCCTCCTTGGCGGTTGACATGCTGGCGCTGAACCTGACTTCAAGCTTGGACTGCTCCAGAAGCACTTCAATAATCGACATTACCGAGGTACGCTCCAGATACTGCATGCGCCCTTTTATCTGCTCGATTTCTCCCTGCACACGGGAGAGTTCACGCTGCACATCGAGAATCTCCTCAACTTTAATGGCTTTCTTTATCAGCTCGAGCAATTGCGCCTCGGTGGCTTCAAGGTTACGCAGTTTGGCACTCAAGTCAACGTACTCTTCGGTGACATCAGTACTTGAAGTGCTCTCTGAAAGTACCTCCGCCGCCATAGCCCGAATCACGCTGGTAGCATAATAGAACTGGTCTTCAGGCACCCGTATGGCAGTGGTACCAATGAGTCTTTCCCCTTCCTTCCAGCTTCTTGAAGAGACCACATATCCTTCCAGATTTGCCGCAAGCTCGGCGATTTTGTCGATAGTAGTGCGGACATCGTCCACGACAAGCTGCATGTTCCCACTGCGCACAATCATGCGCTCAATATCCTGGAACTCGCCCGTTTCTACAGCAGTAGGCGGCATGGGAGCCGGGGTGGGGGTAGGGACAGGCGGAGACTTGATGACTCCCTCAGGCATCCCCGAAGGTCTCGGTATTGACGGTGCTGGCGCAGGTGCCGGCGCCGGCATAGGCGGCGGGGCTGAGGCAGGCGGCGCCCCACAGGAAATCGAGGCTATTAACAGCATGACCACCAGGAAAGCTACTGTTATCCTTTTCTTCATTTTAATCCTCCCCCTTATATATTTCACTATACTATAACGTTGGAGGTAAGAAAAGGTTAGAATTTTATCTCCTGAGTAAAGGTTTACGGGAAACAACCCAGCTGGCAATTGGAAATCTTGATGGAGAGCTTGTTAGCTGTCTCGCCCACTTGCTGGGGAGTTACCTTTAACTCCCTGGCAATCTTAAAGGCAACGGCACAGGGTAACCTGTCATTTACCAGGGACGCTTTTACCTTTGCTTCAATCTCTTTACTCATTATCAGCACCTCTATCTAATTATTTTACCACGCCTTATCCAGGCGAGAAACTGGTGCTGATAAAGCACCACCAACCTGACTTTCAAAAACGGGGCAAGACGAGAACTTAAACAAGTAAATATAATCAGATTAAACCCAGCGACTTGAGCTTGAGCCACATTTGCAGTTCGGGGACTTCAAAAACTTCCGCCATTTTGTCCACGTCTTTAATCCGCGACCAGTGCTCGGATACCCACTTTGTCGGCATCAAAACGCAGGAGGCAAAGTATTCCGCCAGCAACTCATTGAAAGCACCGCTTCTACCGCCTCTTTTTTTAAATACGGGGTCGGCACGGCAGTGTGCCAAGATATGAAAAGCTTCGTGAAAGAGGCTGAATCTTCTTATGTTAGGTGGGTCATTTCGATTAAGCTGGATGACCCAGCTTTCTTTCAGTCCCCAGATAGCGCCACTTAGTCGGGCTAACGGTATCAAGCGTATTTCAATGGGGTAGCGTTCGTCAGCCATTGAAGCAAGTTCTGACGGTACCGGCGGGCAGCGAACCTTTCCCTTTCTGACGAAGCTTTGGGCAAGGGTATCTACCAGATTGAATATTTTACAGTCCACAAATTTTATGACGGTATCATAGTTAACCGGAGCATCATCTGTATCGGGCAACCGTTTGTGGCTGTCTCTTAATAATAGCTCAACCAATTCTTTGTTTTCGGAAATGCACCATTTACCGGACAGCCTGTCCTGACAATGGCTGTAGAGGGCACAGTTCTCCCCGTCCCCACGGCTGATGTAGGACCATAGCTCTGATTCCCATTTAGGAACTTTTGCTTTCATATCGCCGCCGCCTCCGCCGCTCAATCAGGTCCTCAATCATGGTAATCAGGTCTTCGTCCAGTTCTCCTGGATATTTTTGCTGGGCATATTCCCTGAATTCGGGCCAGTCAGGTGGAGTTTTTTCAGCAATACTGGGCATATGGCCAACGATAGCAAGCACCTTCTCCAGGGGTACTCCGGCGTAAGCTGCCAGTCTTGTACAGGAACGGGTACTGGGGATGTCTTCGCCGGTAAGCCATCGCCGAATTGTGGAATGACTGACACTCAAATCAAGGGCCAGTTGACTGGGTAAACGTTTACTCCGCCGCATTACCTCTTTCAGGAAGTCTACTAAGGGCACTTTATCTCCTGTCATATTGTCCAAATAATACCATAACATTTTCTGGCTTTCAATAGTCTGCCAACAGTCAGACGGCTCTCTTTTTATCATCAGGGAATTTAAGCCAAAATGCCAAAAATAAAGGACAAACTATTGACAAATTGTCCAGATGGTGCTATCGTAATGACCGTAGACGTTAGTTTTCTGTGCCTATACGGTCTTACGCTGGATAAGGGGGGTGGAGTATCAATCAAGTCTAATTTTCCAGTAATAATCGCCAGGTCAATGGCTATTTATATCTGCCTTTTGGTCATCTGGCGGATTATCAAGTGCGGGAGAAAGAGTGGGATATTTGCCGGCAGAAATTAATCGGAAACTCGCCTTCAATAAAGGGAGATTCTATTGCGTATAAGAAATCTGGTCGCAGATATAATACTAATCAGCTTGAGCGCTTCATTGCTGTGGCATATGTCCAATATCTGGCGCTACGAGGAGCATTTTATAAGAGAACCTATCCTCTCGATTAGAATTCTGGAAACAGTGTGGTTTGCCTTGGTTTTATCTTTTGGCGTCGTTAAATGCATCAGCGACCTCAAAGATGCGAGAAGATAACAGTTCAAAGAGGAGAAGCGGCGATGAAAAGCACAACTAATGATGACAGTAACCTCCTGGGCAAAATAATCAAGCAGCACCGGGTGGTAATACCGCTGACACTGGAACAACTGGCTAATGTGGTTGGTGTCTCCTCCTCCCACCTGGGTCGCATCGAGAGAGGGGAACGCACGCCTTCAGCACGCGTCCTGCGCAAAATCGCCGGGCCTCTTGGATTCAGCGAAGTCGAATTACTTACCCTCGCTGATTATTTATCTCCCGAATCATCCGACATAGTTGGGGGCCAGGGTCAGTTCGGGAGGCTGGATCCCAATGTAGCCCGCGCCTTATCCCAGGAGCCGGTAGAGGTGCAGCGTGCGGTACTGGCTATCTGTTCGGCACTGAAGTGCATCGCCAAAGGTTCCGTTCATGAAAACAAAAGGCAATATTAAAATGTCAGATTGTGAACTTATTCTAACCTGCCCGTTTTTCAACGACAAAGAGCACTATGCATCCTCAATGGTAGAAACAGATAAGTCACTGTACTGCCGAGGAGAATATACCGGGTGCGGGCGATATATAGCATTTAAGGCTTTCGAAAGAGAGCTAATCAGCATATAAGACCAACAGGCCCGTTTAGAAGTCGCTGAAAATAAGGCTAAGTGACACCAGGTTATACCAAAATTGGGTGGAAAAAATCAAAACCTAGTTAACGACTATTGT
>CP070642.1:1220875-1224452 GCA_020354105.1 Chloroflexota bacterium
GAGCTTCTGTCCATGGAGCGTGAGGGTAAGGTTATCACATTCTTTGTAAAGAAGGTGAAATGAGTACATTTGATATGGTGGCTGTGGGAGTGGTACTAGCTGGTGCCTTCGTATTTATAGCCGGTTTAATAGCTATTCTGGTGACTGCCCAACGCCGGCCTTATGGAACCGAGCTGGCGCCGATTAAAGGCTCACCGTCTCGGGGGGTGCTCTGGGCTTTCACCCTGGGTCTGGCTCCCTGGGCTAAGGAGAGCGCCCGAATACACTGGCTAGCCTATATCCGTGGCGCTATATTCCACATTGCCATTTTCGTGGGCGCAGCATATCTGATAGCTACCCCGTGGCTGGCACAAATACCGGAACCATTACGCCTGGTTCTGGCAGTCTTATTCGGCATAGGTGCCCTCCTGGGATTGGCCGGCTTCTGGATTCGGCTTGCCGACCCAATAATGCGATTCCTCAGTACGCCTGATGATTATTTCGCCCTGGCGCTGACCACGTTATTTCTGGCATCTGCGGCCATATCAGCCTATACAATAGAATATCTACCAGCCTTCTGGATTATCTCAGGCATCACCCTGGCTTATGCTCCCTTTGGCAAGCTCAGGCATTTCATTTACTTCTTTTATGTTCGCGTCTTCTTGGGCTTGACCTTTGGGCGCCGCAGTGTACTGGAGTAAGAACATGACGAGCACAGCAGTTACAGAACAAAACAAGATGGATTTGGCCAGGGAAATGCTGGCAAAGCTGGTTGACCGCAGGGTGTTGGCAGCGCTGGAGGTCTGTGTCCGCTGCGGCATCTGCACCGAGAGTTGTCACTACTACCGGTCAAACCCCAAGCTGGAGCACACTCCCTATTACCGTGCTGAGCAGGTTCGCCGTGTTTACCGCCAATTCCTCGATCCTGTCGGCCGTGCCTTTCCTGGCTGGTTCGGAGCTAAGGCAACAGCTGATGAGGCTCTATCCAAACTTGCCGAGACAGCCTTTGCCAGTTGCACCTTGTGCCATCGATGTACCTTCGAATGTCCCTTCGGTGTGGAGACAGCCGAGATCATGCGGGTGATGAGGTCAGTGGCTACTGCAACCGGATATGGACCTGAGATGCTCATCGAGATAGCCGGTGCTGCCATCGCCAAGGAAGAAAATGCCGACCTCTTCCGTGAGATATTTTTAGAGCAGGTGAAGGAGCTGGAGAAGGAAGTGCAGGACAGTTTGGGCAGCTCCAAAGCCAAGATACCGGTGGACCAGAAAGGGGCTCGTTTTCTCTACGTGCCTCTGGCTGGGGCACATACCATTATTCCACAGGCAATAATCTTTAACGTGGCTAAGGAATCATGGACTCTTAGCATGTTTGACACAGCCAACTACGCTGTTTTCTTGGGCGATGCCGAAAAAGCCAAGCGCATCGCCATGCGCATCATCAAAGAAGCCGAGGCACTAAAGGCACAGGAAATGATTATCACTGAATGCGGTCATGGCTACACCGCCATGCGATGGGAAGCCCCCAAGTGGTTCGGCCGTCCTCTGCCTTTCCGAGTGCGCAACATAATCGAAGTGCTGGATGAATATATACGAGACGGCAAGTTGCAACTGAATCCGTCCACAAATGGTGAGCCGGTCACCTATCACGACTCCTGCAACCTGGGACGCAAGGGTGGTTTGCTTGAGGAACCTCGCCGCGTTATAAAAGCCGTGGTCGGAGATTTCCGAGAGATGACGCCTAATCGGCTGCACAGCTACTGCTGTGGTGCTGGGAGTGGCCTGGTAACAGCACCGGAGTGGACTGATATTCGTTTGGAGGCAGGGAAGCTCAAGTCAGACCAGATTCGCCAAACTGGAGCTAAAATCGTAGTCACTTCTTGCGATAACTGCCGCTTCCAAATCGGGGAGCTTAGTGAGCATTACGGCTTGAATACCGAGGTAACCAGCATATCTGAGTTGACAGCCAAAGCTCTGGTTTAGGTACAAACAGCAAGCCTATTAGGGAGAAACGAGTTATGCCTATATATGAATATGAATGCACAAACTGCGGTGAAAAGTTTGAAGCTCACCGTAAAATATCTGACAGGGACAGTGAAGTAAAATGTCCTAAGTGCGGCAAAAAGCAGCCGCGTAGAATTTTCTCCATCTTCAGCAGCAGCATATCTTCAGATCAGTCCTGCGCCCCCAGCCCCAGCCACGGCTGAGGCATATCCCACTGAGGCAGTTCGCCTCATGCAACATCCGAGTTACCTTTAGCCACAAAATTGCACGGAAACTAAAAAGAGGCACTCCACGGAAGACGAGGGGTGCCTCTTCTTGTTGGTTTGCCAAGTTTTAGAATAAGCGCGTGCCAAGCAGTAAAGCGAGCAAAAGCCCGAGCAGGAAATAGATAAGCCAGCCCACGATGCAGACGGCGATAGCGCGGCCGGTAGAAACATCGAGCGCCTGCCTGACACCGATGACTGTAGCAATCAGCATCCATATAGAGGCGGCAAAAGAAATCAGCCCACCCAAATATGGAATAAATGACAGAACTTTCAGCACGCCTGGTGACTGGGCAAAGCCGATGGTCCTGAGCAGCTCGCCCCAGGTGGCAGAAGTTTTTGGTCCCTTGAGTACGGTCGTACCCAGTAGATAGGTAATACCTGCCCAGGCAAGCCAGCCGACAAGAGCCACAGCCACTCCACCCAGCAGACCCCAGACGAACGCCATAGCACCATGACCAGCGATTATGCCAGCAATACCGGCGCCTATACCAGCAGCTACACTTGCTATCACCACCACCCACATGGCTGGCATGGTGGCTTTGGTATCGGCCTCCACCTCCTCGTAGAGGTTGACCTCCAGCTTGGCTGCTCGCACCATCCTGCTAATCAGAGAACTAGAATCCTTCATGTTCACCTCCCATTGTGTATTTTCAATCCGTCAGTATATCAGACAAGGACACACCTGCCAATCAGTAACTGCTTTACAATAATCGAACTCAAAAGGAGAAAGTTGCCAAAACCATCCTCTGAAGTTAATATATAGAGGCTTGTGAAAATATACTAAGCCCACAGATTTTCGGAGTTTAACACCAGCACTGAGAAGGAGGTTTGGTGCAGATGTATGAAAAAATACTCATCCCACTGGATGGTTCTGAATTGGCTGAGCAGGCTATGCCCTATGTTGAACGGCTGGCCCAAAAGTTAAAGAGTGAGGTTATTCTGATAACGGTCTGTTTGCCCGGTGAGCCTTTGGAGCGAGCCCTGACAGAATACATTGAAAGAAGAGCTGAAAAAATCCAGTCGCTGGGAATAAAGGCACGGTCACTGTGTATAGAAGGCGAGCCCGCCGTTTCAATTATGAATTTTGCTGAGAAGAACAACATCGGTTTAATCGTCATTTCAACTCATGGGAAAGCGGGTGTCAGCCACTGGCCTCTGGGAAGTATAGCCAGCAAAATTGTGCAAAAGTCAAACATACCGGTATTTCTGGTTAGGTCGAATCATCCCGGAAAGACAACTGCCGACAAGGAGCTAAGCAATATACTGGTGACCCTGGACGGCTCGCATTTTTCCGAGGCTATAATCCCCTACGTGGAGAAGTTGGCCAA
>CP070642.1:1224552-1232298 GCA_020354105.1 Chloroflexota bacterium
CCTATGTGCTGGGTGATAGCACCAGCTTCGGTGGCAATTACGTTGCTTTGGCGTATGGCATCAAGCAGGCTCGTCTTGCCATGGTCAACATGCCCAATTATCGTTATCACTGGCGGGCGTGAGGAAAGCTTGCCACCACCTGTTGGTACAGGACGTTTTATTTGGGCGAACATCGGCTGCTTTTTAACTTTGTAGCCAAAGTGATCAGCTACCAATGCTGCAGTATCAAAATCTACCGCCTGATTAATATTAGCCATGACACCATTTCTCATGAGTTGCTTTATAACCTCGACGGCACTAACCTGTAATAGGTCAGCTAATTGTTTAACGCTGAGGGTTTGGGGAAGGCTAATATCAGGCAGTACCTGAGATTCGGCCTTAGTTTCCTGGCTATCCTGCTCCTGATTGGCAATCGGTTCTGGTTTCTTGTCACTCAACTTGCTCAACTATGGTTCTCCCTCTTTCTCGGTAGGTTCTGGCCATATTCTACCAGTACCTGGCGATTTTCAGAAGCGAGTTTAGCCTGCAAAGCATGTTCTAAGCGATTGCCTTTAAGCCCTGTCTCCCAGCATTCACGCATTGGGCACAAGTAAACCCCTCGACCTGCGCCTTTGCCCTTAAGGTCTATCTCCACAAACCCCGTGCTAGAAACAAGTCGTATTAGGTCTCTTTTAGATTTTTTCTCTCGGCAAGCTATACAGCTACGCTCAGGTACGTGCCTTTGTCGAGGATTTTGCTTCTTAGAATTACTCTTCAAGTTCGTCTTCCTCAGAGTAGCTAATCGGTCTTTGACGCGTTTTTTTAGGTTTGCTTTTGCCTTTTGGTAAGTCCGTCTCCTTCTTGCCGCTCTTCTTTTTCTTTGTCTTATCTGTTCTTCCTGGTAGTATGTCTTCAGCGAACCTGATCTGGCGAGACTCTGCAGATTTGGTTGGTGAAGCAATCTCCGAAGTCAAAACAAGCTCAAGGTCTGCTGCAGATGCAACTGCTTCTGCACTTTTCTCATCACCTGCTGGTTCTGGCTCACCGATTACATCCGCTTCGCTGACGGGCATTGGACTAGCAACTTCCTCCACGGCGGCAAGTTCAGGTATAATCTCTTCCATTTCAGCTGATGCCTCTTCAGCTTCCACGGTAGCTTCATCCAGGCTGGCCTTTTCTGCTTCAAGTGCTGAGACGCTCTTTATATCGATTCTCCAGCCTGTTAGCTTTGCCGCTAACCTAGCATTTTGTCCTTCTTTGCCAATCGCTAGTGATAACTGTTTATCAGGAACAGCCACTGTAGCGGTATTTTCAGTTTGGTCGACTTCGACGCTTGATACTTGGGCGGGGCTGAGAGCATTGGAGATGAACACTGCTGGGTCATCAGCCCATTCGACCACATCTATCTTTTCACCATGCAGTTCATTCACTATGTTCTGTATTCTAATTCCGCGTAGTCCTACACAACAGCCCACGGGGTCAATGCCTTCCTGCCTTGCTGCTACAGCCACCTTGCTTCGATAACCTGCCTCACGAGCTATCGACTTTATGTCTATAGTGCCGCCATATATTTCCGGGATTTCCATTTCGAAAAGCCTTCGTAACAGGTTACGGTGCGAGCGAGACACCAATATCTGAGGTCCCCTAGCAGCCTTGATTACTTCAAGTACATACACTTTGAGCCTTTGCCCAACACGATAGCGCTCATTGGGTACCTGTTCGTCACTGGGAAGTATTGCCTCAGCTTTGCCCAAATCAATCTGAATGTGCTCTGGAGTGATGCGTTGCACCATTCCAGTAACGATATCTCCCTCTTTGCCGGTGAATTCCTCGAAAATTGCGTGATGCTCAGCCTCATGTAGTCGCTGCAAGATAACCTGTCTTGCTGTCTGAGCAGCAATACGCCCGGCATTAGGCGGCGTGGCTTCTATGCTTATGATATCGCCAATCTGGGCAATCCTGTCGATTTTTTGGGCTTCGGCAAGGGATATCTCATGAAGTAGGTCGGCCGGCTCTTCAACCACTGTCTTTCTGACATAGACCTTTACTTCGCCGGTGTTGGGATTTATCTTTGCTGAGATGTCTTGGCCAGCAACAAAGGCATCTTTCCTGTAAGCAGAGACGAGTGCTGACTCTATTGCGGACAGCACCACTTCCTTCGGCAGATGCTTCTCAGCCGATAACTGGGTGAGGGCAACCATGAATTCAGTCTTCATCGCATACCATTCCCCGTTTCTGTTCCCTCAACAAAAAAGTGGGTGCCAGCCCCACTTTTTTATTACACTCTTAAATTCTGCTTGCTAGTATAACATACCTACAAGTGAAATGCAAATTCAATCACTATTTATTTTTGTTCATATATTTTTCATCCCCTGTCTCTATACCCCACTTGTTTAGTGCTTGGTATATGTTAATCTGGTGGTAAGCTACCAAAACGACGCTGACGCTGGCCGTAGACAATCAGGGCTTTTTCAATTTCTTCGTTACCAAAGTCAGGCCACAGAACCGGTGTAAAGTATATCTCAGCGTAGGCGGACTGCCATATCAAGAAGTTACTCAGCCTCATTTCACCACCGGTGCGAACTATTAAGTCAGGGTCAGGGATATTAGCAGTGTAAAGGTACTGGCGGAAAACCTTTTCATTTATCTTCGGCGGAGAGATGCCCTCAGTAATAAGGCGACGGGCTGCCTCGACAATCTCATCTCTACCCCCATAATTGAAAGCTAGACTCAGAGTCATCCTAGCATTATTTTGAGTAATCTCAAGAGCTCGTTTTACTCTCTCTTGCAGCCTGAGTGGCAATCCATCGGGCTTACCTAAATGGCAGATTCTTATACCATTCTTACGGGCGAATTTAACTCCTTCCTCCAGCCTTTCTTCCAGGATTTTAAATATACCTTCTATCTCTCGTTTCGGTCGATTCCAATTCTCAGTGGAAAAAGCATATAGAGTGAGGTAAGGAATCTCGTACTCCATGAACGTCTCTACCACTTTTTGGGCTGTGCTGACTCCCTGTCTGTGTCCGGCTAATCTGGGCAGGCCACGTTGCTTTGCCCAGCGGCCGTTACCATCCATTATAATGGCTACGTGCTGAGGCAGATGTTTCAAGTTTTGCAGTTTAGTCATTTTCTGGTTCTATATTGCCCAATCTCTCAAGTTTTTCTTTCAGTTCTTTTCTCTTTGCCTCATCCAGTTTGACCGGGTTGGGCTGGGTTCGATAGTGTGGCTCAGTTAATATCATTTTCTCTGGTCCGAGGTCTTTCGTCAGGCAGACATGAGAACCTACTATGGAGTTTGGGCCGATTTTGATGCCAGGCATTACGCTAGAGTTGATTCCGGTTTTGCAATTGTCGCCGATAATCGCTCCGAGCTTGTCCAGTCCTGTATCTATAGCTTCACTCCCTACCATCACTGAAATGTTCTGCTCGTCGAAACGAAAGTTAGCCAAGACAGTACCAGCGCCGAAGGAACAGCCTTTGCCTATTATGGAGTCACCTATGTAACTGGAGTGCATCCAACAGCCGTCGTCGATATAGGAACTCTTGATCTCTGTAGAGTAGCCAATAACGCAATCAGCTCCGATATGGCTGTAGTCCCGCACCAGGACATTATTGCCGATTATGGAGCCCGGACCAATGTAGGCTGGCCCTCTTATCACCGCGTTTTCCAGTACTTTAACATTATCACCTATAAACACCTTACCCCCGATGGTGGCCTTTTCTGAAATATAAGCCGAAGCTGAAATTATTGGCTGGCTTATATCAATGAGATATTTGACTGCATCAAAGATATGCCAGGGGTATTTTATGGGTACCCAGAAATCCGTGTAGGAGATAACCTTGATTTTATGTCCATCTTTGGCCATGCTGTCCAAGGCACATTCGTAGACATCATCCTTGGTCGTTTTGACCTTTTTGATGTATTCCAATAGTCTTTTAGGGTCGGTATGAAGATGGGCCAGTATATTTACCAAATCGCTTGGCTCCTGACCAGGTTTTGGTTTTTCCACAATATGTCTTAGCTCTTTTTCTGAGTTTATGACTAAATAGCCGCCAGGGAAGTACGCCCTGGTCTGGTAACCAAGCATATACGAGGCTGCAGATTTCTTTTTAACTTCTTTGATAAGGCTGGCGTATGCCGAGGTTGCAAAAATATCGTTAGGATTCACTACCAAGACATCTCCATCTAGGAGGGATGCAACGCCTACCAATGCGTCAGCTATGCCCAGCGGTTGCTTTTGCAGAGCTACCTCAATCTTAGCGCCGGAGACCGTTCCAGCTATTTGCTCTATTTGTCTCATGTTTGCTGGATTGCCGATGACCAGGAACTGTTTCAAACCAGCCTGCTTGGCTGCTACTATCTGGTGCTGGAGTAGTGTTTTACCCAAGAAATTCATCAGGAATTTGTCCTCAGTGATAGGGAACATCCTTTTACCGATACCCCCGCAGAGAAATATTACTTTCATCTTTTTTCTCCCAGCTACCTTACAAAGCCACGAAGGGCTTTTCGGCTTATTCTACGTTAATTTTAAACCTTTCGACTTTGCCAGGCTACTTGCCTTAATCAATTTATGCTCGCACTACGTTTGATGGAGGCTTGATTGCCCGGGCAGGAATAGCTATAGCCAGATGCTTTAATGTCTTAAAAATGAGCTCACTGTGCCAGTCGAAAGAGAAATGATCAAGCTCGGCTACAAACTGTGGTACGCCATTTTTGCTTACTAAATCATGAAGGCGCTCAATATTTCGATTATCGAGTTTCCTGTACAGACGATGTGCCCAGTAACCAACTTGAAGCTCTTTACCTAATCTGTCTCGCCAATTCTTCTGATAGGAAGCTAGTCTGGATTCAGACAGGTCGTGGATTTTAAATGCCTGGTCAAGAGTACCAGCAGCTATATCAGCACATAGAAGCCCATAGTATATGCCGCCACCGGTAGTCGGCTTAACCTGCCCGGCAGCTTCACCAGCTACCAGTATTCGGTCGGCATATGTCTTGGGCAGAGGTCGGAGTGGAATAGCTCCATAAACCGGGGCTGCTCTGTCTGATGTTATTTTGTCTTGAGTTTCGAGAGTCGATATCAACTTTTTTAAGTGTCGTTCTGGCTGATGGTTTGTTAATAATCCAGCCAGGCCCCTATTATCTCTGGTAGGTACCAGCCAGGCAAAACCGCTGGGAGCCAGTTTCTGGTCAAGGTAAATTTCCACCTCGTCAAGATCGACCACGTTTACTTCGGCTTGAGCCCCGATAACGAAATCTTTTATCTCTCCTAAATCGAGTCTCCCTGGCAGAGGTGAACCGAATCCAGTAGCAATAACTGCTGTCTCGGCTTCAAATAGTCTCTTTTGTCCTCCGCAATTCGCCAAGACTTGTAGGCGTTCTGTTTCAACCTGAATATCAGTAACCTGCGTGCCGAAAAGGTAACTGGCGCCGGATTCCTGAGCACGGCCCGCAAGCTGCGTGTTAAGAGCTGGCCTGTCTATAATGTAAGCCACTTTGTGGCTCCGTTGCATTCTAATAGATTTGCCTGAGGGTGCTAAAAATCGGGCTGAGCTAACTTGCCTCGTAATGAGGCCTTTATCAAGATGTATTAAATCGAGACATTCTCTGCTAACAATACCAGTACAGCAAATATCCTGCCCGGCAGCCATTTTCTTTTCCAGAACCAGCACCTTGTAGCTTAGCCGGGCTAATTTCCCAGCAAGATAGCTACCAACTGGTCCGGCGCCGATTATGATGGTGTTATACAATTTTATCTCCTGAAGCAGTATAACCTTGTGTTAGACTGCCTGCTATGGGGAGACGACATCTACCCACAACCTGAGTGGCTCCTTCAAATAAGGCATCTCGTCACTATTTTTGTATATATAGAAATCGACTCTCTGTCTTTCACCGGCGAACTGGGGAGTGAAACTGACTTTATCCTCCCATTTTTCTCCGTTAGCCAGCGTACCTATGTTCACCTGGCTAGCTTCAATGCCACCTAACTCTATCTTCACCTTATAGCTTGCTGTCTCATATTCGTGATTAATTACACCAAGCACTATTTCAACAGGTTCACCTAAAGTTACCTGCTTTGGATAATCCTGGGCTTTGCCCTCTGCGCTCAAGATATAGAATTCAGTAAATTTCTCATTTTCACTCGGTGTAACTGCTATATATATAATTGAGCCCAACGCAGCCACTATGGCTACAATAAAGAAAATCGATAAGGCTTTGTTCAGCTTACTCATGGTACACGGTCGGTCAAGCTAATTTTCAGAAATGCATCAGAGGTAGAGGTGACTACAGCAAACATGCGCAGCTTGGTGGCGGCTATAGCAAATGATGATCTCTGATTGCACAGCCTCATTATAAATTTGGAACAATTATATATAGGGTGCCGTCCAGCTTGCAATCTTTGGTTCTGCGCGATGTTACGACTGGCCGCCGCTTTGGTTAAGGTATTCGCTGTAATTTACCAGGTTGGCGAAAGCTATAGCTGCCTTATGTGGCATGTCATAACTTACGGAGCTTCTATCTGCTAAGGCCTGGTTTATTTTTCTCGTGACATTGGCAGCGAAAGCCATCGGCTCAGAGGCGACGATGATAGGTTTTTTGTATTTATCGGACAATTCGTGAAATGTATCGAAGAGCCCGCCTATTCCCGAAACGAGAACCTCCCGCAGGCGTTCCCTATCACTTTGTTGAGCAGCAAGCGCAAACTGCTCCATAGGCAAGGCAGGCATTAGTCCCAAAAAGATTACTCCGTCAACGACAGAACAACGCAAAATTACCTCAATGCATCTAATTACCGCGTCTCCAAAGATGCCAGCCACCAGATCAACCGGATTACCCCGGTTCCACCATGCTGGCATGAAGCTATCCAGCTCACTGATGGTCTCAGGAGGCAGAGTAACTACATCAAGCCCTAATCTAGCACAGGCATCGGCAGTCAGTACTCCCCAGCCACCACCGGCGGTGACTATGCCAACTCTTCGACCCCGAGGCAGAGGGTGGCATAATAGGGCTAGGCCTGTATTAACAAGATCGTCCAAACGTCTTACCCTTATTACACCGGATTGCTTGCACATAGCGTCGAATGCGGTATCTGAACCGGCAAGGGATGCGGTATGCGACTTGGCAGCGATAGCTCCGGCTGGCGTTTCACCAGCCTTAAGCACTACCATCGGCTTTTTCTTAGCCACCTCCTTAGCTACCTCAAAGAATCGAGTACCGTCTTTGAGTCCTTCTATATAGCTAAGGATGACCTTGGTTTGGGGGTCTTCTCCCAGGTATCTAATATAGTCCTCGGAATGAAGGTCTGCCTCATTACCGCTGCTGATGCACTTGGCACAGCCGAAGCCGTTGTCTATTGCCTGGCGCATTATGCTTCCGACTATATTGCCACTCTGAGAGACTATAGATATAGGACCGGGGCGGGGGAAAATGGGTGGCATCTGGGGATAGAGTTGATGGTGGGGGTTGACAATACCATCGGAGTTAGGCCCTATGAATCTCAGGCCAGAGCTGCTGGCTATCTGAGTCATCTCTTGCTGGAGCCTCTCTCCTTCTACATTCACTTCAGCAAAGCCAGCGGTTATTACCACGCCCGACCTTATTCCCTTGACGGCACATTCTCCCAGAACCTTGGGTACACCAGATGGGGGTATAACAATGACAGCGAGGTCGGGTATTTCCGGGACTTCAGCAATGCTCTTATATACCTTTAGCCCAAGTATCTCTTCTTTTCTGTTTGGGTTTACCGGGTATATTCTGCCTTTAAA
>CP070642.1:1232398-1241859 GCA_020354105.1 Chloroflexota bacterium
AATACATCGACCACAGCCTGCTGAAAGCTGGCTGCTGCCTCAGCTACCTTAGAAGAATCTGAAAAATCGTTGTCCCTGACCAGATGAAGCAGAGCTGTCTTCAAACCACTGAAGCTGAAATCATCACTATCCTTCAGCCAGGCACGAGGCAAAAGAAACGAAGCTTCCTTGTCCCTTGCAGCTTTTTCAATGGCCGGGCCACCGGGATAACCCAGGTCCAGAATCCTGGCTGCTTTATCGAAAGCCTCTCCTGCAGCATCATCCCTCGTCCGACCCAGCTTCTCAAACTTTCCGTGCCCGCTCATCAGCACCATATCGCTGTGCCCCCCGGAAACGATGAGGCAAAGACAGGGAAAAACAGGCTTGTCTCCACTTATCCAGTTAGCATAGATATGGCCTTCCATATGATTGATTCCAATCAGGGGCAAGCTGTAGGCTACGGCTATGGCTTTAGCCAAATTCACTCCGACCAGCAGTGAGCCAGCCAGACCTGGACCTATTGTCACGGCAATAGCTGCGATGTCCTGCCAAATAATTTTCGCCTTAGCTATAGCACTCTCCACCACCGGCAAGGCAGTTACCAAGTGCTGCCTCGAAGCCACCTCAGGTACAATACCACCATAGCGCCTATGTATATCCACTTGAGAAGAGACTACATTCGACAGTATATCAGCCCCGTCTTGGACAACCGCCGCCGCAGTTTCATCACAGGAGGTCTCGATGCCCAGGATTTTCATACTCAGGATTATAGCACAAGCTCAGAAAACAGCCTGAAATTTAGCTTCGGTGGAAGCTCCGTTGTGCTAAACCTGTTTTATCCCTTGAACATTAGAGGCAAGCCACCAATCAAACACACCCCACCAACCGCAATGCATCTTATGAGCATCGTAGTGGTTTGCTCTGCTTCCGGTCTCAGCATAATAACTACAGGGCCTAGAACTATGCAAAGTACTCCAATTACAAACATCCCTGTCCCAAATTTTACCCAGCCCGATGTTGGTTTACGTGCTTTTGCCGGTTGATTTATACTCCACCCCAACTGCGCACCGCAGTTCGTGCAAAATCCAGATACTGACGACATATATACACCACAATACGGGCAATTGAGAGGCAAAGGCGCACCACATCCCGCACAGAACCGTTGGCCTAAATGACTTTGTGCACCACACGCAGGACAGGCTAAAAACTGCTGCATAATTTACCCGATAGCTATTTTTCTCACCCATTATATGTCTCATCAATACCAAACACAATATCCTAGGAAGTTCGCTTTATCACTAATAGGTGCTATAATTTATTAAAGGAGGCCGAAGAACTGAAAAGGCGACTGGCTTCAGTTGCTACCAAAGCTAAACCAGTGTAAAATATTAAAAACTTATGTAAACGAAGAAAATGGAGACAGGTACTTTCAAAGTTAAATCAGGTTTAGCCCAGATGCTAAAGGGCGGTGTCATCATGGACGTGGTCACACCGGAGCACGCCAAAATCGCCCAGGAGGCTGGAGCCTGTGCCGTCATGGCTCTGGAGCGTGTACCAGCAGATATCAGAGCTGCCGGCGGCGTTGCCCGTATGGCTGATCCGACCATAATCAAAGCCATAATGGAAGCGGTAAGCATACCGGTGATGGCAAAATGTCGCATCGGGCACTTCGTCGAGGCTCAGGTGCTGGAAGCATTGGGGGTCGATTTTATCGACGAATCAGAGGTGCTGACCCCTGCCGATGAAAGTCACCATATCTGGAAGCACGATTTCAAGGTCCCCTTCGTTTGTGGCTGCCGCGACTTGGGTGAAGCCCTGCGCCGCATCGCTGAAGGTGCCGCCATGATCCGCACCAAAGGAGAAGCTGGCACCGGCAACATAGTCGAAGCCGTAAGACACATGCGGGCTGTTCAGGACGGCATACGCAAGCTCCAGGGAATGCCCGTTGATGAACTCACCACCGAAGCCAAGAACATGGGCGCTCCGCTCGAGGTAGCACTGGAAATACACAAAACGGGAAAACTACCGGTGGTCAACTTTGCAGCCGGCGGTATAGCTACACCGGCCGATGCTGCATTGATGATGCAACTTGGTGCCGATGGTGTCTTCGTCGGCTCCGGTGTCTTCAAATCAAGTGACCCGGCATCAAGGGCTAAAGCCATCGTAAAAGCCACCACGCATTACAAAGACCCGGCAGTGATTGCCGAGGTATCCAAAGCCCTGGGCACGGCTATGCCCGGGCTGGACATAAAGACCATCCCACCAGAAGAATTATTGGCCACCAGAGGCTGGTAGAGTGAAAATAGGTGTCCTGGCTCTGCAGGGAGCCGTGACTGAACATATGCAGATGCTATCTGCTTTAGACGCAGAAACCATACCCGTCCGCATACCATCAGAGCTCAATGGCTTAGACGCACTGGTAATCCCAGGAGGAGAAAGCACTACCATCAGCAAACTAATGTCAGACTACGGACTGATGGAGCCGATACGCAAGCTCGCCGAACAATGTTTCCCCATCTTCGGCACCTGCGCCGGCCTGGTGCTACTGGCAAAGAGAGTCCCCAATTTAGAAATGGAGACCATCGGCGTTATGGACATCGAGGTGAAACGTAATGCCTTCGGCAGGCAGGTGGACAGCTTCGAAGCCAACTTGGAGATACCAGCTCTGCACAATGGAAACTTCCGCGGTGTATTCATTAGGGCACCCGTAGTCGAAAAAGCCGAAAGTGACGTAGAGGTATTATGTAAACTAAGCGACAAGCCGGTGGCTGTCAGGCAAGGCAAGCTGCTCGCCTGCGCCTTCCATCCGGAGCTGACCGAGGACTTGAGATTACACAGATATTTCCTAGACATCATTAAAGGAGATACTGATTGCAAAAAGTAATTGCTGACGATTTAGACGCACTGCTTAATGTACTGCCCCAACACATCCACCAGGCACTTCTGGAGCAATCTGATAACAGTGAATTAATTGAGATAGTTTTAGACCTGGGACGCCCTCCCGAAGCTCGCTATCCACGCAATGAAGTAATACTTAGCCCCACAGAGACCACAGACTCGGATATCGAACACGTGGTCTCCCGCATCGGCAGCTTCAGTGGCGACAACCGCGCCGGCATCGAGCGTACGCTGCATCGTATTTCAGCCATGCGCAATCGAGAGGGGCGAATCGTTGGCTTGACCTGTCGTGTGGGCAGAGCCGTCTTCGGCACAGTGAAAATAATCCAGGACCTGGTAGAATCAGGCAAAAGTGTATTACTGCTCGGCAGACCTGGCATTGGCAAAACAACCATGCTTCGCGAGGTGGCTCGTGTTCTGGCTGACGACTTTAGAAAACGTGTCGTCGTCGTCGACACCTCCAACGAAATCGCCGGCGATGGTGATATACCCCATCCTGCCATAGGTCATGCCCGCCGCATGCAGGTGCCGACACCAACCATGCAGCACGCAGTTATGATTGAAGCCGTAGAAAACCACATGCCCGAGGTAATTATCATCGATGAAATAGGTACCAGCCTTGAAGCGGAAGCCGCCCGAACCATTGCCGAACGGGGTGTCCAGCTAATAGGCACAGCCCACGGAAATACCCTGGACAACCTGATGATGAACCCTACCCTTTCCGACCTCATCGGCGGCATTCAGACGGTGACCCTGGGAGACGAGGAGGCACGCAGACGGCACACCCAGAAGTCAATACTGGAGCGCAAGGCACCACCCACCTTCGACATAGTTGTCGAAATCCAGGAGCGCGATAAAGTAACTGTTCACCAAGACGTAGGTAACGCTGTGGACGCTATACTTCACGGCAGGCCCCAGGAAACTGAAGTCCGCTGGCTGGACGATAAAGGTGAGGTAAAAAAAGACAAAGCGACAGCCTCCCATGCTCTGAACAAGCGGGATGTGGCACCAAAGAGAGAATCGCCTCGAATATACCTCTTCGGCATTAACCGCTCCAAGCTGGAAGACGCCGCCAGGGAGAGAGGAATCACACTGGAATTTACCAACGACCTCACGAAGAGTAACCTCTTACTCACAGCCAAGAACTATTATCGCCGCAAGCCACAGAAGATACTGGATGCCGAGATTTCCGGCATTCCTATATACGCTGTCAAAAGCAACAATCTCCCGCAGCTGAGACAATGCCTTGATTCCATTTATGGGCCACACAAAGACGCACCCATCAATTCCGCCATCGAAGAGACCGAACATGCTATTACCCGGGTAAAAGAAGGCAAGGGACCTGTGGAACTGAGCCCGCAGAACGCCTACATTCGCCGTTTACAGCACCTGCTGGCTGAACGCCACAGCCTGGCCTCTCACAGCCTGGGCAAAGAGCCAAAAAGAAGAGTACAGATTCTAAAAGGCTAAGATGGCCTTCATTTCTACTATGACCTCTCCATTGAAGAGAGAGGTGAAGATTAGGACGAAAACTTGAGTTTATTCATCACTTTCGAGGGCAGTGAAGGCTGCGGCAAGAGCACCCAGGCCAGAGCTTTATGGAGAAAACTTTCCCGCCTGAGCATCCCAGCAGTGCTTACCCACGAACCTGGCGGCACAGCCCTGGGCAACCAGCTCAGGCACGTGCTCAAAAGAGGACGCCAAGATAAAATATCCCCTATAGCCGAGCTGTTTCTATTTGCCGCCTGCCGCATACAACTGGTTACCGAAGTGATTCGCCCCAACTTGGAACAGGGCAAAGTGGTCATCTGCGATCGGTTTGCTGACTCCACCACCGCCTATCAAGGCTACGGACGCGGACTCGACCTGGAGACCGTTAAAAAGATCAATGATCTGGCCACTCAAGGAACAACGCCCCACCTCATTATATTTCTGGACATCCCCACCCAGACGGGACTGAGTCGCAAGAAATCAACGGCTAACGACCGCTTTGAAGCTGAAGACATCGCCTTTCACAACAAAGTGCGAGCCGGCTACCTGAAGCTAGCCGCCGAGGAGCCCGAGCGCTGGCTGGTGATAGACGCTAACTTACCCAGAGCCAGAATTGGTAAAATTATCTGGGACAGGGTTAAGCAACTCCTTCAGACAGAAAAAGCCTCAAGGCATGAATAAGAAGCGTGTAGCTGTAGCCTTAAGCGGCGGCGTTGACTCCTCAATGGCAGCACTTCTGCTCAAAGAAGCCGGCTACGAGATCATAGGCATAACCATGCGCTTGTGGGCTGAAGAAACAACGTCGGGAAAACACCATTCCTGCCCATCAACAGCAAATATTCAAGATGCTGAAAATATCTGCCGGACACTGGGCATACCCTTTCAAATCCTCGGCATGGAGAAGGAATTCAAGCAGCATGTAATCGACTACTTCTGCCGGGAATATACCAGAGGCCGGACCCCGAATCCGTGCATCGCCTGCAACCAACACATAAAGTTCGGCTTTTTACTCGACCATGTACTCTCTCTCGACGCCGACTATCTGGCCACTGGCCATTACGCCAGGATCGAGCACTACTATGACGATGCCTATCACCTGCTCAAAGGTATTGACCCGGACAAAGACCAGTCTTACATGCTGTATACGCTGGGGCAGGACAAGCTCAGCCGCATACTTTTCCCTCTGGGCGATTACACAAAGCTCCAAGTCCGAGACTTAGCCAGGCAAAATGGCTTACTCAACGCCAGCAAGCGCAGCAGCCAGGATATCTGCTTCATCGCCTCGAACTACGGCGCTTTTCTGAGCCGATATTTCACCCCCACTCCGGGAGAAATCGTCAACAACCAAGGCGAAGTGCTGGGCAGGCACAAAGGAACCGCCTTTTACACGGTGGGACAGAGACACGGTCTGGGGCTGGCCACTGCCAAACCTTTCTACGTAACAAAGATAGAACCGGACAAGAACAGGCTCACAGTCGGCAGCAGACAAGAGCTCCGTGCCGCCGGGCTTATTGCCACTGAATTAAGCTGGATATCCGGCAAATCCCCCTCCGAGCCGATGAAATTATCTGTTAAAATACGATACAGGGCACCAGAAGTAGATGCAACCCTTCATCCGGGATTGAAATCAAGCATAATAGAGTTTGACAAGTCACAATCTGCTGTCACCCCGGGGCAGGCTGTGGTGTTTTATCAAGATAGCGAAGTTCTAGGCGGTGGTACCATTGAAAACTAGAAACCTCAAACCCAAATTCGAGCCGCCGAGTCTCGTTGAAGAGAACGGACTCAACGCCAAAGGCTATCGTCTCATCGCCGGCGTGGATGAAGCTGGCCGCGGCGCTTTAGCCGGCCCCGTTGTTGCCGCCGCTGTAATACTGCCCCAATCACCAGACTTCCCCTGGCTTAAATCCGTCCGAGACAGCAAAGAAACACCACCAGCTAGGCGTGAGTTACTGTTCGACCTCATCAAGCAGGAGGCGATAGCCGTCAGCGTCGGCATCATCGCCCCCCAGACCATCGATGTTGTCGGCATTCTCAACGCCACCAAGATTGCCATGTGCCACGCCGTCGAGCAGCTAGACTGCCCGCCGGACTTTCTGCTTATAGATTTCCTGCGCCTGCCCCAACTGCGCATCTCTCAAAAGCCGATAGTCCATGGCGACAAAATATGTCTTTCCATCGCCTGTGCCTCTATTATCGCCAAGGTAACCCGAGACCGCATTATGGTAGAGCTCGACCAGATTCACCCCGGCTATGACTTAGCCAATCACAAGGGCTACGGCACCAGGCACCACGTGTCATGCCTTCACCAGCACGGACCTTCGCCAATCCACCGCCGTTCCTTCGCCCCGGTAAGAGAGGCAGCCCGGCTACCATGAAACGCAAGGAGCTCGGCGACACCGGCGAAAAGCTAGCCAAAGACTTTCTCAAAAAGAAAGGCTACAAGATTCGTGAGACCAATTTCCGCTGCCGCGAAGGCGAAATAGACATCATCGCCCAGAAAAAGGGCTATCTCGTTTTCGTCGAAGTCCGCACCAAGACCAGCACCGACTTCGGCAGCCCCGAAGAATCGGTCACCTTCGCCAAAAAAGAAAAACTTATCGCCTCGGCCCTGACTTATCTTAATAGCCACCAGGACCTCCCCGAATCCTGGCGTATAGACTTTGTCGCCGTGGAGCTTGACCAGAACGGCAAAGCCAAACGCATCGAGCTAATCGAAAACGCAGTCAGCTGAGGTAAGCAAACTGGACATGTTGTCCAGTAGCCTTTGGTAAGAGCCGTATACTGAGTTATAATAACGAACACCGGCAGATCAAATCGGGAGGAGAGGCAATGAAGATATCGGAAATCGAACTCTACCATGTTGAGATACCGCTAAAGCACACCTTCTGGCCAACCAGGATACCAGGATATCCGCAAACTCACAACAGGTTCACGCTCATAAAACTTACCACCGATGACGGCATAGAGGGATATTCTGCTGGCATCTCCATGGGCACCGAGCGACAGGGCCTGGGAGACCTGCTGGGAGGCTATCTACTGGGCACCGACCCCATGGATATAGATAGAGTACAGAGCCTGCTCAAACAAGCCGGTTTCCTCGGTTGGCGTAACTTTTGGATAGAGCCTGCCTGCAGGGACATCATGGGAAAAAGTCAAGGCAAACCGGTCTACGAGCTGCTAGGCGGGAAAGCCAGGCCAATAGAGGTGTACTGCTCAACAGGCGAGATGCACGAGGCCAGGAAAAGAGTAGAAGAACTTCTTGCCATGAAGGAACGAGGGTTCAAAACCGCCAAGTTGCGTGTCAAGAACAAGGAACTCAAGGATGACATCAAACTAATAGAGAACATAAGAAAAGGCATTGGTGGTAGCATGGTTCTGGGTGTTGATGCCAACCAGGGCTGGCTCGTGAGCATCGTAGACAGAATACCCGCCTGGGACCTCAGTCGCGCCAGGGAGTTCGCCCGTACCTGCAAGGATAACAATATTGAGTGGTTGGAGGAGCCGCTGGATAACAGGGACTACGATGGCAACGCCGCATTGAAAAAGGCCTCACCTATCAAGATAACAGGTGCCGAACTCAACTACGGCTGGGATGAGATCAAAATCATGTTTGAAAAGGACTGCTTCCACGTCTATCAGCCTGATGCCACCTTCGCCGGTGGCATCGCCCAGGTAAAGCAGATTATCGACGCCTGCCATGCCCACCGGAGGGAATTCTCGCCCCATACCTGGACCAACGGCTTAGGTTTTTATATAAACTGGAATATGGTGCTTGCCGACAAAGCAAATAAGTTACCGCTGGAATACCCGCTTGAGGAGCCTTCATGGATTCCTGAATTCCGCGAAGGCATAATAGAGCCAATCACACCGGACTCCAACGCCATGCTCCATCCCTTCAAGAGACCAGGACTCGGCTTTGAAATCAATAAGAAACTACTTAAAAAATACGGAAGGCGCTTCTTCAAAATCAGTGAAAGAACGCTGGCTTTCAAAGTCATCCGCGAAAAGGGGCTCAAGACCGCCCTAGAACTAAAGAAGCGAAAGGAAAGCAAGACAGGTAATTAGGCGCGTACAATTATATTAAATATTCGTAACTATCCCTTAAAAGGAATAATTGTAAATAGAAGTAGAGTCCTGCTTGGGTCGATTCATTTAGGAAATGAGGAAAATCAATATGGCGACCAGATTTAAAAAGGCAGATTTATGTGATAAAACCGTTATAAGAAATTTAATGCAATTATACCTGCACGAACTCACCGAATATGAAGACATACCGTTGAATAGCAGCGGCGAGTACGAATATTTGTATCTGGATCATTATTGGACTGAAGGAGACAGATATCCTTATCTGTTACATAAACAGGCGGAAATCGCTGGATTCGCATTCGTGAGAAAAGAAGAACATTATTTCTCAATGGCTGAATTTTTTATTTTAAAGAAATTCCGAAGCCTTGATAGTTTCAGTTTGAAATGCGCCGTAAATATAATAAAGCAGCATGTCGGAGAATGGAGAATCGAATTCTTGAATAATAATGAAATCGGCTGGGGATTCTGGAACAAAGTAGCTTTAGCCGTTACGTCCGGTGATATTAAAAGAAAAAAGCTGAATGAAACTTTCGATTACATACAATTCCTGGTTGCGAATTCATAAGCATTCTGACAAGGTATATAAACTTGAGACCTTATATTTGGGGATACTCTCAAAAAGAGTTTAGGCTTTCTCAGGAACTTCGAAATAGCTTAGAGAATAACGGAATTCAATATATTGAATTCCAGATGGGAAATAATAAAAAGGAGTGTAAAAATGTGGGATGCTACAAAGTGTGACCTGTGCGGAGATTGCCTGGTGAAATGCCGTTATGTCGATTATGATAAGGATAGGGCCGTCGCTGAGATTAAGCTGCTCATGGAGGGTAAGGACGCCGAAATACTGAACAAGTGCACCACCTGCATGGCTTGTATCGACTACTGTCCCACCGGTGCCGACCCTGCTAACCTAATCTTCCAGATGCAGGAGAAAATAGGCACCTCCCCCATAGTAGCAGTCGGCAAGCCAGCCCTCGAGGCCTTAACCAGGGGACTTGAGGGAC
>CP070642.1:1241959-1247649 GCA_020354105.1 Chloroflexota bacterium
TTCGCCATTGAAACTCCAGACGGCAAACACATCGGTAATTGCAGCTATTTTAATATAGATCAGACAAAAAATGATGTCGAGATGGGCATCATGATCGGTGAACGGGATTACTGGAACTGCGGGTACGGGACTGATGCCATACTCGCCACACTTAATCATTTTTTTTCGCAAACTCGTCTAAAAAGGGTCCACCTAAAGACCTTAAATTGGAATATCCGGGCACAGAAATGCTTTCAAAAATGCGGTTTCTTCCCCTGCGGGCAAGTCACTTACGGAGACTACACCTTCATTCTCATGGAGGTCCAACGCCCAACCAAACTGAAAGACGAATAGAACTGAAACCACAGCCCAACCCAGCCTCAATGGACAAAAACAGGGTTCTTGTCAGTGATAATTTTTTTCGTAATGGCCAACTGATGACGGATGTGCTTGGGCAGTGTGAATGAAGATTGGTGAGTATGACCATCATACGATCTTGGCTTTCTTATCATTCGAGCTGCAATCCTACGGTCCACCTCTCTAGGCAAAAGTCCCGCAGGGTTGACAGTTTGTGATGCAGTGGTGAACCCCCATAAATCAACAAAAGAGGGAACATATGCTTGATACGGACAGACTATAGAGAAAACACCTTTTAGGGTGTTAACAATTGCGGTGAAATTTTGCAAATTCGTCCAGCCAGAAGCTCCAGACTGGATACAAACGATGCCTTCAAAATTCAGCTTTTTTTTAACCAGTTGATAAAATTCCTGAGTATATAGTAAACAAGCTGGCCCCTCTTCCAGAGGCTCAACCAGGTCTATTATCACAACATCAAACTTATCCTTTGTTTCTTGTAAATATCTCCGCGCATCGGCAAAATGAAGTTCCAAACGAGAATCATCAAAGGAGCCTCGGTGTAAGATAGACAAATAACGGTGACAGATATCTATAACTTGTTTATCGATATCCACCATCACTACCCTTTTCACCGTCTTATGATTCAGCACCTCACGCAGAGTAGCGCCCTCACCACCCCCAGCAATGAACACCATCTCTGGGCACGCGTGACTAAGCATCGCCGGATGAACCAAGGCCTCATGATAGATGAACTCATCTCGCTCACTGGACTGAATCTTACCGTCCAGAACAAGACAAACTCCGAAACTCCTAGTATCAACAATCTCTACAGACTGGAACTTGGTCCGTCCTGAATATATTGCCTTTTTAATTCTATGTAGCTGAGCAAGGTCAGGGTTGACCTCGTCATATAGCCATTTACGTTTATCAGGATTGTCCGGGTCGTTCATTTCAACTCACAACTAACTCGATTATTTTGTAATATTCCCCTTTTCAATTCAATAAAAGAGGAATTCTTTGAACCCAGCTTCTCCACAAGTGGATTGACAGCTCGCTCGGGTTTAACAGAATCCCCACAAGTAAAAATATCTATAGCTGCATAACTATGTTCTGGCCATGTATGTATACAAAGATGAGATTCAGAGATAACTAGCACGCCGCTTATCCCGTGAGGGCTAAATTCATAGAAACACTCCTTAACCACTGTAGCTCCAATTTGGTCAGCGGCATCGTGAAGGCAACGTTTAAGAAAATCTAAGTCATTAAGCACCTCCGTGTTACAATCTTTCAGTTCGATTAGTAAGTGTCTTCCGAGAGCATTCAAATCACCGTCCCTCCTTTAGATTTTTAATTTTTGACGAAGTTCTCACCCCCAATCTGGTGAAGTATCAAATGTAACAAGCCGTAATTGTATATTTTGCAAAAATGATTTTCAAGACCCCATACCCCCTATTGACAAAAACGTTTTGACCCTGTAAAATCGTTTGACAAAGGGTGGTCGAACCTTTAAATTAAAAGCAAAACTCGAAATGGAGGTGTCGATTTGAAAATCGCCAGTACTTTGTTTGCTTTGGTGTTGGCAGTATCACTTGTTGTACCATCTGCAGTATGGGCTGCGGAGGGATACGATGGCTTGGCCAAATGCGAGTGGGATCCAGTGAAGTGGGAAAATAATCCTAATTCCTGGCACCTATATCTACAGCATTGGGGGAGAACTCCGATTCAAGCCATGTCACGACTATCAGGTCTGTGTGCACCGGATAAGCTGTGTAGGGATGCCTTCGGGACAAGCTGTCCCACCGCGGCGAAGTCAGAGATTTATGGAGATCCAAACGCCTGCTTTGGTGGCTGCCCGGCTTGCCGAGATGTGGAAGAGGGAGCACTTGCAACCTGCTCGGACCCGGTTTCATGCGAGAAGTCTCTAAGTGAGACAGCATGCACGGCAACGGGCCAACAAGAGTATACCTGCCCCGAAGAACGAGTGGTAGAGAAATTCCTGCCAACCTGCGGCTTCTGCTGGGGAGTCAGCTTGGCCTTCGCCAATAAGAGCTGGGCTGGTGCTGACATAGGCGAACATGTAAGAATCAACAATAATCACCTCAACCATTTTGGAACCGGTGATTGCGGTGATCCTAGCAAAGGTGGTGACTGGGGAATCAGCGGATGCCCCCACACCGAATGCTGCTCACTAACTTGGTGTCTGCAGGATAATTGCCTTGGACAGCCATACGGCGACAAGTGCGCACCAAATTAAACATTTTAGATATATAAACAAAAACTTTAGAGGATTTAAAGCTAAAGTTCAGGTTGTAAGACCCTGACTGGGAGTCGATTCTGCTCTCAGTCAGGGTTTCTGTTGGATATGCATCGAGCTATACCACGTCTGCCACGAAATACTATCAAATACCTAGAACCTGTGTGGTTTCTATGTACACAGAATTTTCCCTGGCTCTTACCGTCGTTTATCATTAGGAACAGTGGGGGCTATTTTGCCTGAAAAGACTGGACTCACCACAGTATACGTCGCTAGTGGTCAACTGGATGCAGAGATCGTAAAGGGACGCCTAGAAAGCGAGGGGGTTCCGGCTATACTCCGCTACGAATCCGCTGGACTTATATATGGTCTTACAATTGACGGACTGGGGCAGGTAGAGGTACAGGTACCATCTTCTCTTGCTCAACAAGCCAGAGAGATCCTAGCCGACGTGAAAGACGAGCGGTGTTAAGCTTTCAGACCGAGCTCTGAACAAAGGGCCCCAAAATCAAAATAGCGATCTAAAACACTGCCAAATATGTCCAGCTTGCGATGGTTGTGAAAGCTGGCTTTAACCAGAGCCTCTTCAATGCCAGCGATAGTTTCAGAGTTATCCTGTTTGACCACAATTATTGGCACATGCTTATCTTGGGCTTGAGAGACAACAGCAGGCAAAGGCTTTAGATTGCTGGTAAGAATCAGGCATTTGGTCGACGTTTCCAAAGCAGCTAATTGCATATCAGCACGATCTCCGCGAACCACCACCGCCTTGTTTTCTTTACGGTTGAAATACGTTGCTCCAGGGTCAGGTGTCATAGCACCTACCATTACACTTTCCACCATCTCATCAGCATTCTCCATAGAAGTCAGTATCTCTCCATCAAGAATTCCAGCCAGTTCACCGACACTCACACCAAGCAAACTCCTAACCTCAGGAAGTATGCCTAGTATCTTTACTCCAGCCTTATCAAATAAGGGGGGTAACTCTAGCCTCACCTCTTCTATCTTGGACTCTGGTACAAGGTTAATAACAACCCCCAGCGGCTGTCCCAGTTTTTCACCTATGTGCGCAACTTTCGACACGTCCAAAGTTGGTGCATAACGAAGCACAATAATTACCATAGCCTCCAAAGCCTCAGCAATCGTGTAACAAGCAAGATCAGAGACCTTATCTACACCCAAATTGCCAAGTCCCTCCATAATGACAACATCTCTACTCCGTGATATCTTACGATATACTTGCTTAAGCTTACTTGTGAAGTCGGTTACCTCGGCGGTCAAGCTTTGCCACAATTCAGTTTGAGATAAACGAATAGGAGAAAGCTGCTCGTCAGATTCTTTCAAATCGAAGGTTTCTTTGATGAAAGCAACATCTTCATTACCATTCGCGCTACTGACTTCAAAAATCTGGACTGGTACAATAAAGCCCACCTTTACCCCACGATCAAGCAACTTTCTACCAATACCAGCACACAAGGCTGTTTTACCTGCGGCTTCCATAGACGTTATATAAACAGCAACCATATTACCTCCTAAACATGAGCTTTGTAATTATATTATCTTGCGTCGCCCTTTACAAGAGCGCTAAAGAAGCCTATAATATGTGCCAAACTTCAACACCAACTGAGGGTTCCCAAACTCTCAGTTTTTTTACTAGCTTCCGATACAGGAGACATCAAATGAACCAAAAGAAAATCCTTATCACCAAAGAGGGCTTAGCCAAACTCCAATCTGAGCTGGATCATTTACTTTCAGTACGAAGGCAGGAGATAGCCAGTAAGATTAAACGCGCTCGAGAAATGGGAGGTACTGAGAACAACGCCGAATATGAAGATGCCAAGAATGAGCAGGCTTTCGTCGAGGGAAGAATACTTATGCTCGAGAATATCGTCAAGAACGCCACAGCCATAGAGTCGCCAGCTTTGGCAGGCGTAGTCGAGATTGGCAATAAGGTACTTATTCAAAACCAAGATAGCAAGATAGAGCAATTTGCCATTGTGGGTAGTGCTGAGGCAAATCCTGTTGAGGGCAAGATTTCCAACGAATCACCGGTAGGGAAAGCCCTGCTGGGTAAAAAAATCGGCGATGAAGTCGAGGTTGCAACTCCAGCTGGAGTACTTAAATTCCTGATAATGGATGTAAGTTAACTATTCTTCCATGAGATTAACCCAGAAAGTTTTTAATTTTTTTCTGGATGTGGGGCATCAACAAATTGGAGGGATAGCAGGATATAAAAGAACAGCGGATTTTTCAAGGGATATTAAACATTTATGGCAAGATTAAAGCACATTGCCCAAAAGCGTCAGGAAAAGCTAGCCAAAATCAGGGAACAAGGAATAAATCCGTACCCTCACTCATATCACCGCAGTCACACTGCCCAAGAAGCAGTGACCCTTTATGAGCAAGCTGAATCAAGCCAGCAGGCTGTCCCGAGCACAGAATTGAGTCTCGCCGGCCGAATTACAGCCATCCGTTTCATGGGGAAAATCGCCTTTTTCGATATACACGATAGCTCAGGCAAAATTCAACTCTATTTTAGCAATGAACTAATCGGCAAGGAAAAGTTCGAATTGCTGCACGAAATCGATATCGGTGACATCATCGGTGCCAAGGGCAAGCTTTTCCGAACTAAGACCGGTGAAATCAGTCTTGAGGTAAACGATTTCGCCCTGCTAGCCAAATCCCTTCAACCATTGCCTGAGAAATGGCATGGACTGGTTGATGTCGAGAAGCGTTACCGTCAACGTTACCTCGACCTAATCTCCAACGAAGAAACCAAGCCTGTCTTCAAGTTGCGAAGCCAGATCATCTCAGCTTCGAGGCAGTTTCTAAACGAGCGAGAATTTATCGAAGTGGAGACGCCAGTATTACAGCCAGTGGCAGGAGGAGCTCTGGCACGGCGCTTCAAAACACATCATCAAGCCCTAGATCAGGATTTATATCTTCGTATTGCCCTGGAGCTTTATCTCAAACGTCTGATAATAGGCGGCTTCGATAAGGTTTTCGAGATTGGTCGCATATTTCGTAACGAAGGGATATCTACCAGACATAACCCTGAATTCACCATGGTGGAAATCTATGAAGCCTATACTGACTACAA
>CP070642.1:1247749-1252572 GCA_020354105.1 Chloroflexota bacterium
CATCGCTATTCCCATATTGCTGGTGGAACTGATATTTTTCAACAGGCGCCACGAGGCGTGGGTGGGGCGGAAAGGTTTTATTATCCTTCCAATCATTCTGGCGGCAGATGTTGCCATTGGCTACTTCTTCCTGACAGCATATAGACCACCTGCCATCCATTATGTCTTAACAGTGGCGATAGTTGCAGCTATAATAGTCCTGGCATGGCGCTTGCCCGGCCAGCCCTTTGCTCCCAAAGCCGTAAGCCCACGGCATCCCTTCTGGTTCTGGCTCACTGGCTTTTTGGGGGCTATTGTATTCTTCATAGTATTCGGGGGGCTTCCCCACACGGCTTTGCCTCCTAGCCTTACCATAGTGGCTGGAGGCGGTCTGGTAGCCTTGGTCGTATGGCTGGTGATGCGGATGTCTGGCAACGGAGCAGCCTGGGCAGGTATGCACCGGCTAGCCCTTGCAGATGGACCTCTGAGCCTGTTTATACTGTTCAGCCCGATAAGGGAGTTCGATGCCAGCCCTAAAGACAACCCGGCTGGTATGACGCTGGTGGGATTAGCCACTTTGATATTTTTAATCTGGCTTTGGTGGTGGGTTAAGAGAAGTCAACCTGAATTGGCAGGCTCAAGGGACAACGACAATACCGCCCATGTCGCTGATTGACCTAGTTCTGACCAAGTTCCTGCGTGAAATCCTCCGTCGCTTTATGGAAGAAGCTTTCATATAGTTCAAAGCACTCAAGATTTAGTTTTGCACTTTCGGCACCCGATGACTCGAACCAAGCTTTGGTAAATTTTTTTGTGAAGTCTTTATTATCAAGTTTATCCAAAGATGCATCTATCTTTTCCATAACTGTGGCAGTGCGTGTGGAGTAGTCGGACTGGGTTATTTCCCCAGCAAATACCAGGTACGAGTCTCTAGTATTCTCTGCTACAAGCAAATCTATCTGCGCTAACGGCTCCATGGATTCCCAGGCTGCTCGCAGTTCTTCTTTTGCGATACCATTTTGCTCCATACTAAGGCTTGAGCGCAAGTCATTCATACCAACTTCCAAGCTATGACAGTATAGATTGTAAAACTCAGTCCGGCACTTAAGAAAGCTAGTGAACGTTGTGTTCTCCGATACTGCAGTCCATTTTTCTCTAAGCTCCTGGTTGCCAACTTCCCCCAAGTATACATCCACCTTTGCCAACCGTGCGTCTAGTTGTTCCTTGTACTCCGTCAAGTGCCTCTGGCTAGAGTTGTACGGATACTGACTAGAATAAGTGTGATATTCCCACAGCGCCAGTCCCAAGTTAGCCAAGGGCTCGAATGATTCCCATGCTGAGCGTATTTCTTGTATTGGGTCGGACACGGACAGGCTGGCAGTCAGGTCGTCAATGGCAAACCGGTAGGTACCAGCCTCTCGTTTTACTACTGAGAAAGTCACTATTCCAATATCCTCGGCTGGTATAACTACATCTTTTTTCTGGGACTCTACATCATTAATCGTTAGCGCTGCAGTGTAGGTGGCCTGAGACTCTCCAACGTTCACAACCTTTGCCGTGATTTTCGCTTCCTTACCGATGCTAACCTCTGATGGCACTACGTTCAGCGATACCACTTCAAATCCTGCAATCGATTTCTGCGGAGGTGCTCCACAGGCGACCGATGTTACCAGCGCAACCGCTGCGAGTGCTGTACCAATGTTCTTAAACAAGCCTTCCTTTGACATCAGTTACTGTCCTCTTTTTCCCCTCCTTTTTATCAGCCAGATTCCAGCTCCTGTAGCTGCTGCAACTGCCGCTACTATGCCTATGTACCAGCTGTAAGATGCGAGGGGGTCTGGTGGTAGCGTGGCTACCTCGGCTATTTTCTTTGCTTTAGCTGCCAGGATGAGAGTTCCATCATAGTCATAGGCATCCAGTCTGGATTGTGCTTGGCTAACCAGGCTCTTGGCTGCCTCCAAGCCGTAAGTTCGTCCCTCGGAGTCAGCCGTTTGAATGGCATCTTCAGTTCTGGTCAGCACTGCCGTTGCTTCATCATAGTTACCCTGGGCTGAAATAGCCTTGTCTATCAAGTTTTTGATGGTATCAGCTTCTTGCATTGCTCCTTCAAAGTCGTCTGTTTTTAGCAAATCGATGACAGAAGCATGGGTATTATCCGCTTCCTTGAGAAGCGCTTTGGCTTCCAGGGAGTCAAATTCAGCTTGGTTGGTTCCCGATTTTGCCTGGCTAACTACATCAATGACTTTTGACATCTGTTTCGCTGGCCCTGGGGTGGTCACACAAATTTGATAGCCATCGTCATTAGAGCTGAGAACAACAATGCCCAAACCATCGCTCGATTCTGTGAAGACGTTTTTCTTTCCCGGTCTCACATCGAATGTGGCATCATTCAAGCTGCTTGTGTCTGGCTCCGCATCTTGCACCTGAACAAAATCGTCTGGTCCGCTGATTAGCAGGTAACCACTACCTTTTGTGCCTCTTACGGCCTTAGTCTCGTCAACACGAGTTACTAATACGCCCTCATCGGGCAAAGTCTTATCAAAACCAACTTTCTGTCTGGCCTCAACTAAGTAATAGGTCTGGCCATAACTTGGGATTTTGATTAACTGGGTGCCTCCAGTTGTTATCTCCAGCGGCTCGAGCGTTACAAACTCGGTGGAACCACGAGGCACGATTTTTATCTTTTCCTCTGGCACCCAGCCAAGTACCATTTTGCTGAAAGCACAAAAATGCACCGGCTCACCACCTCCATATCCATATGACATCAGGCACCAGGGTCCCACATAAGGGCTAACATCCAATTTCTTGTATTCAGCTTTGCTATGGGTATAAAGATCCGGCAGCCCTAGCACATGGCCCAGCTCATGTGCTAATACCATTACACCTACATTTTCCTTTTGTACTGTTACCCGTTTTACGCTACAGCCATCATTGGTAACTATGGGTTTCCGTAAGGCGACGTTCAACATACTCACCGTCGGAAGTATGATTATAACCTCATCATATTTTCTGAAGTCAACCTTGCTGTCAGCTGCCTTTATGACATCAAACGCCAATTCAAAAAAAGGATCACTAGAGCCCCAACTAAGCAAATTGCCATACGAACTGAATTGCTTAGGTAATGCAATCCAGTCTGGTGTCACATCTCCTTCGATGGAAAGTTTGCCATAGGAAGTCTCCAGATAATAGTCCCTAACCGCTGTGAAAACCTGCTCCTTGATTACTTCACGGGAGACTTTGTGTTTAGCATCTGGAAATTCAGCCAGGATAACGATAATATTCATGGAAGTTGTTTGCTCATCTGCAGCCGCAGAAGTGGCATTGGCATCAATGTCTGGAGGAATAGTAATTGAAGCGGCGCGGGTTGTTTGGGGCAAAAGGGTGACAAGTATAAGAAAAGAAGCAACTAAAATGCTAGCAAGTCTTGTAAAGAGCTCTAACCTGAATTTGATTTTGGCACTGGAACCAAGGAGGGGCTGCTTGATACAGCGAGGGCTAATCAAATGATGCAAGTATCCCATATTACCAGCTCCAACTACTATGCCTCAAAATGGTCCTTGCTGAGGCTTTATGTTGGCTTCATGTATCGTAGCAGACTATGAATATACCGTCAATAGGCAAGTAGCCAACCAGTTAATTTTTCTGGGCTAACAGCGTATACTTAGGGCTTAGAAAAAGGCTGTCTGCCTTTGTGTTCACGAGATTAAAGTGGTTACTAAGAATCGAGACGAGCTTGCCACAACCGAATTAAAGTGCCAGGCTTTGGCAATCGTCGAGGCTGGTATAGAGCGTGTTCTGCCCGACAATATCATGAGGTCAGCCTTGAGTTACGATCCAATCAGCAGGTCCTTAAAGATTAACGACTCTACGTACCAGGTTGTCAATGGCAGAATTTTTGTTATCGGTGGCGGCAAAGCGTCAGGGCTGATGGCAGAGGCGCTTGAAGGGATAGTAGGTTTGAAGGACATATTCACCGGCATCGTCAATTGTAAGGGTGGAGCATACAGAACAAAAAGAATAAAAATAATAAAGGCCGGTCACCCTATCCCCGACAGAAGTGGCTTAAACGGCATGAAAGAGATGCTGGACTTAAAAGATAAGCATTCCATAAATGAAAATGACTTGGTCATATGTTTGGTCTCCGGCGGTGGCTCGGCTCTGATGCCCTGCCCTGTTGACGGCATAAGTCTTGAAGATAAGCAAAAAACGACCCAATTGCTACTGGATTGCGGTGCTGACATACATGAAATTAATGCTGTAAGAAAGCATCTTTCCCGAACAAAGGGAGGTCGACTAGGAGAGTTCTATTCACCGACAAAAGTGGTCTCTTTGATAATATCCGATGTAATAGGGGACAACCTTGATACTATTGCCTCCGGACCAACATATCCGGACTCCTCGACCTTTGAGGATGCCTATGGGGTGCTCGAGAAATACGACCTGACCGACAGTGTCCCGCAAAGCGTGCTGGCATACTTGAAAAAGGGCTGCCGCGGTGAGGTGACAGAGACTCCAAAGAGCTTAACCAACTGCCATAACCACATTATAGGCAATAACCGTCTGGCTCTGGAAGCCATGGAGCAGAAGGCTGCAGAACTGGGGTTTAAGCCTCTTATCGTCACAGCAGAGCAGGAAGGCGACACTGCTGAGGCAGCTTATATGAGAGCCAGGGAAATAGTCGCTGGCAAACATCAGGGCTACAATGCCATTCTGCTTGGTGGCGAGACCACGCCGAGGTTGCCGGCGAATGCTGGTAAGGGCGGCAGAAACCAGCACTACGCTGCAGTATCCATGCTGGCGATGAAGTCATATTCTGGTAATTGGGTAGCTGCCAGTGTGGGCAC
>CP070642.1:1252672-1258589 GCA_020354105.1 Chloroflexota bacterium
CCGCTCATGATTAGAGCTTCCTTTTGTGGAGCAAGCTGGTTTTCCTTCAGTATCTGTCTTAATCCGCCCTGAGCCAGGTAGTCCCTGAAACGTTTATGATTTTCTCTGCCTACAAGGAACTCCACGGTCTTGATTAGATAACCCATGGAGTTCCTGGGCAAAGGCACCTGGAAATCTATGAACATCAGGACGCCTTCCTTTTTCACCACCCTCTTCATCTCAGCAACGGCTCTATTCCGTTCCTCTCTTCCCATCTCGTGCAGCCCGAGTGATATGGAAGCGCAGTCGAAGTAACCGTCCGGGAAGGGCAGTTCGGTGGCGCTGGCTACACGGAAGGTGCTGTGTTTGAGTCTATGTCTTTTTTTATTCCTTTCCGCCAGCTCAATCATGTTTGGGTTCTGGTCCACGCCGGTGGCAATGGCGCCCTTCTGCTCATAGTGGAATACCTGGTCGCCCGTACCGCAGCAGACATCCAGCACCCTGTCGCCCGCCTTGATGCCGGAAAGCTCAACGACACAAGTCCTGAGCTCTTTAAATATGGGGTCAATGATGGTCGAATAGTTGACTAGAAGCACGGCATGGATTATATCACGTTGGTGTAGCCGCGTAATTGATGTTCGCCACTGGATAATATCGAACTGAAATAGTAGAATTGTTTCAAGATTTCGTGTTATGTGTCGCGTAATACTTTGAAGGAGGGTGGCTATGGAACTGGTTGAGCAATTGGTAAAGAATCTGGGTGTCAGCGAGGATGCGGCTAAAGGCGGCTCTGGGCTGCTTTTCAACATGGCAAAGGAAAAGCTGGGCTCAGGGGATTTCAGCAAAGTTGCTAGTGCCTTGCCCGGCATCGATGACCTTATGAAGTCTGCCCCGGAATCTGGCGGTATGCTCGGGGGTATCGGCAAGTTAGCCTCTGGTCTTGGTGGAGGTGCTGGTCAATTAGGCAGCCTGGCCAGTCTTGCCGGCGGCTTCTCCAAATTAGGAATGGATAGCGGCATGATTGGCCAATTCATTCCCATTATTCTGTCTTTTGCACAGAGCAAGGGCGGGGATGTGGTGATGAAATTACTGCAAAAGGCTCTCAAATAGCAAATACGATAACTAAGGCATAGGCATTTTGCCTGTTGCAGTTAGCCCAGAAATGACAAACGGTCATAAACCAAGCTAACTTGGTTTATGACCGTATAATGATTTCGCTATTACTGTGAAAAGGAATTAGCCGGTCTTATCTTCGATCTTTGCCTTGGGTGCGTTCTTCTTGACCGACTCTATACCGTTTTGGGCACCACTCTTAGACTTGTATCCTTCGCCTACAGCTATTGTCTCACCGTTGGGCGCGATGAGCCGCCATCTAAACTCACCCTTGGCATCTTTGTACAGCTCAAATTTAGCTGCCATTGATTATACACTCCCTCCTCTGCAGTTTAAGCGCGCTAGATTAATAGCTATTATTAACTTATTAACCAGGCCTTCCCACAGCCCACAGCGCTTTGATTGCGGCAACTATGGCGGCTGGTGCCATCAGGGTAGCTATCAATGCCAGTATAGCGTCCAGCATAGCGCCGATGCCAAATGTGCTAAGAGGAGCAAACACGCCGCCGACGACTATTAAGGCTATGGTTGCCACCAGGAAGAGCAGTATTTCCTTTGCCGTGATGTTCAGGAACCCTACTACAAGACCGAGAATGATTAGAATGATGATAACTGCGGACATGAGGCCCGCTCCAGCCATGCCTAGCGCTGACATGATGCCCACCACTACGGCAATCACCAGGCCGACTACAAACGCCCAAAAGCCGATCATGCCCATGACATTACTCTTGCCCTTTGCCATACCTAGTTAACCTCCTTTAATTTTTTAGAGATTACTCCCCATAGCATTATTGCACCTGCTAGTTACTCTGTCAAGACCCCCCCCTTTGTATTTGAACAGCAGCACGGTTGTGTATTGTAGGACCTCCTGAATTAAAGCTACCGACCGCTAATCCTGCAATCCAGCTTCGGATAGGTATATTTGCTTTGTGTGTTCAATTTACTGATAGGTATAAATACCATGATGGGGACCTATTTTTTAAGTATTAATGTAAGTTGAGAATAGATATCACGGCGGAAGTTAGGTTAAGACATGAGGTGGTAGACTGATTGTGGAAAATAAAAGAAGGAGGTGACCAAGATGGAATGGCAGATTGTAGTAGCTCTAGCGATAGTGGTGCCAGTGGTTCTCTTTCCGGCAGCTTTGGTATGGTATCTGAACCTGGGTGGCATTTATGCAGCCGTTAGGGAAGCCAGAGCCAAGAAAGCTGCTCAAGAGAAGGGCGTCAGGGTAAGAGTCCATGCTAAATAGTCACAGCAGACAAAGGAATAGACGGAAATTATGAAAAAGGAGGTGAAAAACAATGCAGACGGAACTGATAATAGCACTAGTCATAGCGATACCAATAATTCTCTTCCCGGCGGCTTTCGTGTGGTATCTGAACATCGGTGGCATTGTGCAGGCTGCGCGTGAGGCAAGACGTGCCCGAGAAAAGAAAGTTGCCACGGCAAAGAGAGCAGGCTAAAAGACATACTGTAATAATCGAAGGAAGGAGGTGGGGAAACTGAGGCTTAGGAGAGTTACAAAACCTGTAAGGCTGGATATCCGAAAAAGAAGATATCCAGCCTTATTAAAGTAGCCCATGCAGGGAAATTCTAATGTGCAATATGGTGCCCATTGAAAATAATATGATGTTTATAGGAGGCAAAAAATGAAATCTCTTCGCATAATTATACCGGTTATCATCACTGCTTTTGTGACGGCCATTGCCATATTTTCTGCTATCTGGCTGAGTGGATTGGTTCCCGCCGGACCATGGGCTGAGTTGATTAAAGCAGCCATTGTGATATTTATTATCGGCTCCACTCTCGTCATAATTGCCTGGTCTGCGTATTTCACGTACATAATCAGGGAGACCATCGAAAAGGCGATATCCAAAAAGGGCTAGTATTTTTGACGGCTGGCATTTCGGTCAGTAGGTCTCGGACAGGGCAGGTGTCCAGGCGGTGAAGTCCTCGAGGTGCCTGCCGTTTTCATCCAGGCACTCGCCGGTGAACTCATACACGGGCACGGCGTAGTCCTGCGATTCGGAGGGTGCGTCCAGCCAGTACTTGAGCTGAACCTGCTCGACAATCACCTGCTCGCAGTCGAGCGGTATATCAAGGCTGCCTTTGCCCTGTATAAGGTCGTCGTAGGCTTGCTTCTGGGAGATGATGTTCCGGTCGGAAATGGGGGACATCTGCCGCCATGACCAGAGCAACCTGACGACCTCGCCGTTATCGCCGATGCTGACCTCGATTTTCGAGCCGGGGCCGGTAGCCGAGGCGCCGTTGACCTTGTATGGGAAGTCGACCAGCCAGTAGGTAGGAGCCGGTAGTGTGGCTGGTTCTGCCCCTTCGGATGGTGCCGACGGTGCGGGGGGTTCTGCTGCCGGTCGTGGTATGGCTTCTTCGGCTGGCTCAGATGGTGCGGCTTCCTCGGTGTATTTCCGGCTGACGGAATAGCCACCGCCGGCGATTGTCGTTGTGTCACCTTCTAACTCGGCGAAGGTCTGGTAGCCGGGCGGTAACAGGTCAGCCTGCTGCAAAAAGTCATAGGCGATAAGCTCTGCCTCGTGCTGCGACGGCAACTCAGCCGGATAGGCTGGATAGAGCTTTTCCGGTTCAACGTATCTATACTCAACAGCTCCGGAGGCAATCCAGACAGTAAGCTGCCTGGCCTCGTCGCCGCTTCCCTGAGACATGAAGAACCTGGTTCCATCGTCGCTAAGGTTAGCCTTCCCGGTGAAGCCGAGCCTTCTGCCTAGCTCGGTTACGGAGGCAGCCGTTACCTCGTCGCTTCTTATTTCATAGACTGGTGCCTGGCCGGGAATGGTCGAGAGCGATGTTTTGGCGGTAAAGATTGTGCCTTCAGGAACGATATTTGCCGGCATCTGGACAGAATATTCGGCTGATGGTGCCGCGGCACGCTGGCTGGCATAGAGCACCACGCCGACGAAGGCCAGAAGGACTACCACCACCGTGCTGGTTACGGCTATAAGCGTCGGCCGGGGCGGGAAGATATTTGCTAGCCGCTGGCTCAATCCCGGTCTCTTTTCCATGGGATATGCAGCAGCCTGTTTTTCAGCTAACTGCCGGAGCAATTTATTTCTGAGTTCGGTGCGGAAATCCGGTGACGGCTCCTCGCGGAAAGCCAGCATCTTTCGGGCATGCTCCAGCGACGAGCGCACCTCGTCGCTGACATCGTCGCCCAGAGTTATCTGCTTGCCGGCCAGCAACCTGTCCAGGTATTCCAGAAACTGCTTTTCGTTTAACTTATCTTTGCTCATTCGACCAGTCCTTGAAGCAATTCCTCAGCTTGCAAACGGCGCGAAAAAGAATCGTACCCACATTATTCTCCGATAATCCGACCATCGAGGCAATCTGCCGGTTATTCAATTCGCCGCCGAACTTGAGCGAAATAATCTCCTTCTCCCGCTGCGGCAGCGCTGCCAGGCAGAACTGCAGTCGCTGATATTCCTCTCGCCTTTCGGTCTCCTCCTGCGGCGAAGGGTCATCGGACTCAATGCTAAAGGCGTTCTCCAGCGGCAGCGTGTTCCTGCCTGATGATTTCCGGAAGTAGTCGGTGACCGTGTTCCTGGCGATAGTCAGCAGCCAGGTCTGAGGTGCCGACTTCTTGCTGTCGTATCTGTGGAAGGCAGCCAGGGCTTTCTCGAAGACGAGCGATGTCAGGTCCTCAGCCTCGTTTCGATTGCTTACGCGATAGTTTATATAGCGAAAAACGTAGCTCATGTGCTCTTCATAAAGTGCGGTAAAACCGCTTATGCCGTGATGGGCAATATTTTTGTCTGTCACGGTGCTTTCTCGACTCAGTATTCCGTTGCAACATTGTAGCACGTTCGGTATTTCATTCAACCCGTTTTTCCATTTTAAACTGCTATTTTACTTGTAAAATCTTAAAACTCAGCTCCTGCCCGACGGAGTAATGAGCGGACAGGAGCTCCAGAAAGGAGGGCTTAGTCTTCATATCCTCCGTAGCTGCCATGATCGGCCAACTCTTCAATTATATCGAGTTCCTGGTCAAGCGTATCGTCTCCGATTTCATGCATCTCATAGGCGAAGTAGTAACTGAAGTCCCGGAACAGCGAGCGGTACGGCGATGACACCATCAGCGGCAACGAGGTGCGTTCCCATTGTCCCAATTGCGACGGCGGCACGCAGATGCCATCTTCCGTAGTTACCCGCGGCTCCCATGGACGGCTCCAGCTGGCATGTTCCCGCTCGTCGATGAGCCAGTTCTGGACGAGGTCCGCATACCTAGCAAGCAGTACACCTTTCTTTATGCCGCTGTTGTCGAAGTATTCCGGTCGCTCATCGTCGAGATAGAACGTGGCTGTGCTGCCATCTTTTCTCCCATCCCTGTCTTCATAGCTGGTGCTGAGCCTGATGCTGCTGTCTTTCAACCATCTCGCCCAAAAATGAGACGGTCCGCCTATAGCATCACCACGATTCCTCAGCTTGAGCAGTATCAAGCCGCCCTTGGTCTCACCCTCAACTCTCTTAGAGGGGAACAGCGTGTTCACCTTCATCAGCTCGCCGGTTGCCTTATCGGCTTCGGGACTGCCGTAGACCTGCTCGATTTGCCAGTCGTTGGAGTCCAGTGTCAGTCGGAGGTTGAACACCAGCGGTGTTACCATAAGGTCGAACTCGTCCTCCACCCGCTCCATGAATTCGCCGGGCGAGTGCACGGAGTAGTAGTTGGCGCCCCTGGTCTTGGTGATGGTCTCGATGAGCTCGGTATTGAAATCGACGCCGATGCCGATGAAGGTGGTGTAGATGTTGTTGTCGGCATTATCCTTGAGCAGACGGAGCATGCTGTAGGATC
>CP070642.1:1258689-1261263 GCA_020354105.1 Chloroflexota bacterium
AGATATTACGCCATTGAAATTGCCAGAGCTTCCTCAATGCCTTAAAAAATGTCTCTGATGTAATATCCTGGGCCGCTTCAAGATTAGCAGTCCGCCTCAGGACATAGCCAAAGATTTTGGAATAATACTGGTCGTAAAGCTTAGCAAAAGCATCGGGGGCTTTTTGTGCTTTTCTGACAAGCTTCTTTTCTTCGCTTAAATCCATACCAATCAATAGAAAAAAATAAACGTACCCCAATAATATAATGCATTATTAGTAATTTGGTTTCACCAGAATCTAAGCTCATACTGTATCAAGCCACGCTGTACTGTCAAGTATCTTTTCGTTGTTCCAAATTTCCGTCGGACTGGTGATGAGTTGCTAAATTGACTGTTCAGGGCTAACCCGTGTTTCATGCCAACCTATAGTAGCAAGCTGATAAGTGAGAAAACACTTCAGGCGGTTTTTAGCAAAACTTGTCTGTTACATACAATCTGAGTCAACGTACAATTTCGCCCTAGCCTGTACTCAGCACCTCTGCCTTGCGGCCTCGTCGCCTGGGCCACAGAGTTGCTGGCTGAAACCCCTATAAAGCCAGCCCGGTCTGGTATCCCTCACTGGTAGCTTCCCGTATTCTTCGCGGTTCAGAGGAATCACCTATGCAGTATACCTCAGGGACTCTACCTTTGAGGGCCTTGTATAAGCGCTCATTCGCCTTGTAACCAACTGCCGTAATGACAGTATCTGCTCGAATGGTTTCCTTCTCACCATTAGTAGTAATGCGAACACCATCTTCCCATATTGCTTCGCAAGTCGAGCTGGTCCTCAGGGTCACCTTTTTACTCCTCAGTCCGTCAAAGAGACGGCGTCTTGCCATGGGGAACATGTCGCTGGCCACTCGCCCCAATACTTCTATGATGGTTACCGTCTTTCCTTGCTCTGCCAAATAGTGCCCCGTCTCAGAGCCAACCATTCCCCCACCGATGATGACCACATTTTGCCCCGTCTTTGCTTTGCCTGAGAGCACATCCTGAGCGGTAAAGACATTTGATTTATCAATGCCAGGTATGTCAGGTATGGCTGGAGTGCCTCCTGTGGCTATCACCACGGCATCTGGATTCTGTTCAATAACGGTTTCAGCATTGGCATCTGTGTTTAGCTTAACTTTCGCTCCAGCTTTCTTAACCTGGTTAACCAGATAGTTTATCCATGGGAAGATAACGCCATTAAATGGGGGTAGAGCAGCTATATACAGTTTCCCACCCAGCTTGGCATCCTTTTCAAACAGAGTAACTTTGTGACCTCTCTGTGCTGCCACAATGGTAGCCTGCATGCCCGCCGGACCACTACCAACTACAACAACGTTCTTTGCCTTTCGTACAGGTTTAATCTGGTATTCCCTCTCCCTGCCCACCGTTGGGTTAACGATGCAGGTTACGCCTATGACTTGTTCAGCAGAAGGAAGCCGTTCAATACACTCCATACAGCCTGTGCATGGGATAATTTCATCAAGCCTGCCCTCCGCCATCTTATTAGGCAAGTCCGGGTCTGCTATAAGACGCCGGCCTATGGCTATAAGGTCAGCTTTGCCTTCTTCGAGAATCCTCTCGCCAAGCTCGAGATCCAGTCTGCCCACTGCGATGACTGGCACCTTGGTCAGCTTCTTGACTTCTTCAGCTAGAGGTACCAGAAATCCCGGGGTATCCGAAATTGGAGCAGTGGTTATGTAGGATCCGGCGCCATAGCCCGATACATGAATCGCTTGAGCACCTGCCTCCACCGCCAGCGGTACCACTTGTTTGGTCTCCTCAATGGTAACCCCGTTCTCCACTCCCCATTCCTGGGCATTGAGCCTCACCAAAACAGGAAAATCTGGGCCCACCTCTTCTCTGATAGCCTGAAGTATTTCCACTAAGAATCTGGCCTTATTCTTAACCGAGCCGCCGTATTTATCTTTGCGCTGATTAGTAGCCGAAGAGAGAAAGGCGGCAACAAGGTACTGGTGAGCGCCGTGAATCTCTACCCCTTCAAAGCCAGCCTCCTTGGCACGTCCGGCAGCCGAAGCAAACCACTCTACCCTTTCAGCAATTTCCTCCACAGTTAGTTCATGAGGGGGTTCTCCCGAGATACCCATAACCCTGGTGGGTACTATTACTGGGGACGGACTTACCTGCACTGCCTTCCCATCCCAGTTCTCCATTGTGGAATGCATTATCTGGACAGCTATCTTGGCATTGTATTTATGAATGATATCCGTCAGTTTTTGCCATCTGTGAATAAACTTATCATCTCCCAGAGATGCCCCACGAGGCGTGGTGCATTGCAGGCTGGGAGCGCTTCCTTCGACAATAATCAATCCTACCCCACCTCTAGCCCTTGCCTCATAGTAATCGAGCATTCTCTGACTAACAGCGCTTTTTTCGGCATAGCCGGTTCCCATCGGTGGCATGACTATGCGATTCTTCAGATGCATCTGGTCTATACTCGTTGGCTCAAAAACTTTCTTGAATCTAGTTACAGTCATCGCTGGCTCCTCCTTTATTTATAAACCGTACTCTGACTTTTGCCTTCGAAGTTTACCACAAAACCAGAAT
>CP070642.1:1261363-1268163 GCA_020354105.1 Chloroflexota bacterium
AAGACAATAGTATTCTCTATGCAGTCACTTGGCGGTGAGGATTGCGCTGCATTTACTGTAAGCGGGCCAAACGGCGAGATCTTATACCGGGACAGCGGCAGTTTCTGTAGCAGCAAAGGGGATTATCCAGCGGTAAAAGCTGAGGGAGTTGAGTTCAGGATGGTGGAAGAGTTTGGCTACGAAATTAGTGTGCCGGCAAACGTTGCCGGGGCTTACTACCTGCAAATCTACGAGCGAAGTCAGGCCGACAATATCTTTCCGTTTAGCTGGGACTATCGCCTGACAGCGACAATTGAATAGAACTCTGGCTCAGCTGTTTTCTGACGATGACTATACGCTACACTAATACCAAATATGAGACCTGAGCTATTTGAAGACAAAGATCGCCCCGAACTACGTGCATCACGCCTCTAGCTAATAAAAGACGCGCACATTCCAAGGTCAGACACTAAACAGATGTAATCCATTGAGTTTGACAATTGCGCAAACGGGAGCATAATATTTGCATATTCTTCGGTTGGAGGTGGGACATGATTAAGGTTTCAAAGAGCAAAACGTTAATCAAGTTGGTCAACTTGATGGCTGTGGCACTTTTGTTAGTGAGTTCTCTCTTGCTTATTGGCTGTGAAACAGAGCGCCATAAGCCGATAACTCGAGAGCTCATAGACTTAGTGGAGAATAATCCGGAAATCCGGGATATGTTAGAAGCATCTATTGCAGAAGCTAAAAAAATCAATCCCGATTTAAAAACGAATCCCGCTCAGAGCTTACCCGACTATTATGATTTCATAGACAGGGCATCAGAGCTCCTCCCGCAGGACATACTTGAAAGTCCATCCAATCTCACATTACGAGACCAAACACTGCAAGGTATCTGTTACTTCTATTTTCTGATTGACCAGCCTCTGCCTGAATTAAAAGACAAGGGCCTGTACAAGAATGCGATTCAGTACTACGAACCTTTTTCCTCGTGGACACGCAATTTCGCCGGGACATGGGGAACATTCCTAGATACTGAAAAATCATGGAACGAAAAAATTTATCAGGAGTTTTATAACGACCCGATCTTTGGTTTACAGAAAGGGTGGTATGAGTCCCCATCTAACTGGAACACCTTTAACCGCTTTTTCTCCAGATACCTGAAATCGCCTGATATGCGGCCCATCGCTTCGCCGGACGACCCAGCAGTCGTTGTTTCACCGGCTGATTCCGTTCCTCAAGGAGTGTGGGCAATTGATAAAGACTCAAATATCCGGGTAGACGGCGGACTGAAAGTCAAACTTGCAACTTACTACAGTATCAAGGATCTGCTTGGCAAGGACAGCCAATACAAAGATGCCTTTGCTAATGGTATGCTGACTCATACTTTTCTAAACGTTAATGACTATCACCGTTACCACTTCGCTGTCGGCGGAACAGTCAAAGAAAAGAAAGTTATAGCACAAAATGTTGCTTTGGAGGTGGCGTGGAGTCCAGAACAAGGTAAATATGTTCCGATCGATTCGACAGGTTGGCAGTTTTCTCAGACCCGTGGTTATGTAATAGTGGATACGGAGAAATATGGGCTGGTGGCACTTATTCCTATGGGTATGGCCCAGGTATCTTCTGTCAATTTTGAGGATAATGTTAAAGTGGGGGCCACTCATAAGAAGGGCGACATGCTCGGTAATTTCCTGTTCGGGGGGTCTGATTTCATTATGCTTTTCCAGGAAAAGGCCGGGTTTGAAATCACAGCACAGATAGAAGATGAAACGGCCTATAAACACATTCTTGTGGGTGAAGAGTATGGCGTAATGAAGGGCCTACCAAATAAGCTGATTCATAACTATTGGTGGATAGGATTAGTAGTTGTATTTTTAATAGCAGCAGGCATAGTTTATAAATTGAGAAGAAAATAGTATTCAATAATTCGTCAGCGGCTCGCTCGTGCTAATAAGTTCTAACGAAATTTGCCCTTCATTTGTTGCGCCATTCCTTTACCACTCATCTGCTGGAGGCTGGCGTCGATATTCGCTACATACAGAATCTTCTGCGGTATGCCCCACTGTAGACCACCAGCGTCTATACCCAAGGTGCGTAATCTCAATTTATTGAAGCTTAGAAGCCCCATCTGAGCACAGCAAGTAGGCCTTGTTCATGTAACTTTGTCCATTTTGTGCAACTGCACATTAGCCTGATTTGTTACCTTTTCGACAAAGCGCCAACTCAAACGGAATGCCTTTGTTAACATTGCTTACCAACTTTGACTAAGGATGGATTGCCACATGTCTCCATTTTCAGATTCGGTTGTTTAGTGATAGACTTATAGCCAGGAGTAGCCTGCGTGAACCAAACCAGCATTGAGTTATTAGAGTTCCCCAAGGTGAGGGAAATTCTGGCAAGCTTTACCTCTTTTTCGGCGAGTAAGGAGCTTGCCCTCAATTTAATGCCGTCAGCGGAGCCACAGCTTGTCTCCCTTCTGTTGACGCAATCAGCCGAAGCCCGGCGATTTCTGGCTTTAAATCCCGGGGCTTCCATCGGCAACATCGTTGATTGCCGTGCAGAGCCCTCTAAAAAGCATTGGTGGAATTATATCGGTCCCGGGATAGCATGTATTATTATTGGGCTTATTGGAGCTATCATATTGCTTTGGCTCGAATCTTGTTAGGTAGATAGCCCCCTTCTCCTAATTGATATATACAACTTCCCTCAATGAGATAATTAACTGACTTGTGATAATTTCCGATATCATTGCGAGCGAATCGTAGCTACAAAATGACATAGTCATTTGGATTTCCGAATGGACTTAGCTATAGACCTCTTCTTTGAAGGGGGATTGCAAATCCGAGCTTCCGGTCAACTTACGGGTTATACAATTGCCTGTTTTGTTCAATTTATCTAGTCATTGAGCCTGAATTACAAGCTGAAAGTTCTACCTATTGATACCTCAGCTCCCAATCGCATTAATTTCCGCTCGTATCGACACTGCAATTCATTGACATATAAGAGTTCTGTGCTATACTAACAGCAGGCCTCAAATGCAACCAACCTATCGTTGCAACAGTACGCTAGCGAGATTAAGGTGCTCGTCTCCCCATTGTTGGTTTCTGATCTGCATATGCCAGGAATGTCCACTGTATTGTCTGACGAGTAGCGCTGGCACGCATCCCAGCAACGAAGGATGTTATTACAAGACATGAACGCATCACGATATTCCATGGCACTGATTTTGATGGTAGCGGCGCTGGTTGCTTCCACGCTGGTTCAGCCTGTGGTAAGCCCGATAAAGGCGGATGCTCCTGACGGGCACCATGAGATCTGGGTCATGGGCTCTGACGAGGAAGAAGAGGAGAAAATCACCAACTTTGGTGCTGATACCAGGCACCCTTCTTTGCCAATCCTACCCCCGGGGCCAGAACAACCGCCTCCAATAATGGCTGTAGTCTCCAACTGTTCGGACAACGTCTGTACCTGCATCGGGGACGATAATGAAATCTTTATCCTCTACCTAGGAGAAGATGGTCCCTTACTTTGGCAGCTTACCGACAACGACGCCGATGACAGGGACCCGTCGCTTGCGCTCTGGCCTTTCGATGAGGGTTTTCTTGGAATCTTGGTCTATGCCTCTAACTGCTCGGACAACGTGTGCTCGTCCACCGCTGACTACGAGCTTTTCTTACTGGCCTTTGCGGAGATTGAACCTGGCGAGCTCCAGGAACTATACGGGCCAATTCAGCTCACGGACAACGATGCCGATGACATAGAGCCATCGCTGTCGTTCTTTCCGGAAGGTTTTGACGGGGAGGGCTTTAGTAACTTCGTAGTCGCCTTCTCCTCCACCTGCTCGGACAATGTCTGCAGTTCCGCGGGCGCTGACTACGAGATTTATGGCGGAGTGATTGAAATTGATGAGTCTTCGGTCTCATTGTACCCTGAGTGGCAGTTCACGGATAACGACGCTGATGACAGGCACCCTTCGCTGTGGTTATGGGAGACTGATAACGAGCCAGTAGACTTAGTAGCTACCATCGCCTACTCCTCCACCTGCTCGGACAATGTCTGCAGCTCCACAGACGAGTACTTCGACATCTACCTGACAAACGCCCTCATCGATGAGCCGCCGGAGCTGGAGATAGCAGGCAACTGGAACATCATCGATTTTGGCGAAGATATTGAAGCCGATTTTCTTGAACCGTCCCTCGTCATGCCGTTTGGTTGCCAGGGTTTTCCCAATGCTGTGCTATCTTTCACCGTCCGTTGCCACGACGTCGACGGCTGTGATGATATAGACTTCGGAGAATCTGCCATAGTGGGCGCTGGCATTGACATGGACAATGAGGACCCGTACGAAGAGCCTGACACGTTTTTCGGTGGGTTTTTTAACATCGGCTCTGATGACATAGAATCATCGCTCCTGTTTTATGAAGACCAATTTGAATGCGGACTAGAAGGTGCCTTCGCCTCGGACTTCCGCTACTTCAGCGCCAACTGCACTGCTTCCCCCAATCCCACCAAGGTTGGCCACGAGGTGGAATTCGAATGCGTGATTGAGAGCGTTTCTGATAACACGATATGTGCTGAGGAGTACTGGCACTTTGAATACTACTTCTTCTTCGGCGATGGAGATTATGATTACACCACAGGCGATGAAGGTTACAGTGACCATACGTACTCCGAAGCCGGCACCTACTGCCCCAAGGTAACAGTTGAGTGGTGGTGTGGCGATCCTGACGAAGATGGAGAGATAATTGCGACTGAGACATTCTTCTTCGATCCCTTAGTGGTCAACCCTCCTCTCAGCGTGAGCTGCAACGCCACCCCCAATCCCACGGAGGTGGGCGTCCCGGTGAGCCTCTCCGCTAACATCACCGGCGGTGTGCCGCCGTATACATGCTTGTGGTCATCCGCATATGGGAATGTGAATAGCTGTAATGCCACTTATACATTCCCACCGGAAGCTGGCAATAATGACCCATCTATGAGTTTGACTGTAACCGACAGTCTGTCCAACGAAGCGACATGTAGCATAGAGTTCTGGGTGTATGAAGCATTGGAAGTAACCTGCGATGCTGAGCCCGTTCTGGTTCAGCGTGGCACGCCGGTAAGCTTCAACTGCACTGCCAGCGGCGGCTACGGAGACTACAACTGCTCCTGGGACTTCGGCGACAGTAGCCCCACCAGCGATAACTGCGTGACAACCCATGCCTACGCCTCTGCAGGGATGTATACCGCTACGGTCACGGTGACCGACAACCTTACTGCAAAGACATGCTCTGAGAACATAACCGTATACGATCCTCTGGAGGTCGCCTGCGGCGCTTCGCCCAACCCAACCAAGGCAGGACACGAGGTGCAGTTCACCAGTACCCCGAGCGGCGGTTACGGCAGCTACAGCTACGCCTGGGACTTCGGCGACAGTAGCCCCACCAGCGACAATCAGAGCCCGTTGTATACATACCAGCATGATTACAACGAGCCGCAGACCTATATAGCCATGATCACGGTAACAGACAACCTGACAAACACGGCAAGTTGTAACGTAACCATGACGGTCAACCCCCGTCTCGCCGTGGTCTGCGACGCTACTCCCAACCCAACCAAGTCAGGGCACGAAGTACAGTTCTCCAGCACCCCGAGCGGCGGTGTCCCCGGGTATACCTATGTCTGGGACTTCGGCGATGGCATCGGCACCAGCCAGGAACAGAACCCCTCGTACACGTATATACATGATGAGAGCGAGCCGCAGACCTATATAGCCGTGGTCACGGTGACTGACAACCTAACAAACGTAGTTAGCTGCAATACGACCATGACGGTCAACCCCGGGCTGGGTGTCAGATGCGGCGCCGCAGCCGCTATGGCAATCATCGGCCGTGAAGTGGATTTCAGCTGCATAGCCATGGGTGGTGTATCACCGTACACCTACCAGTGGGATTTCGGCGACGGTGCCAGCAGCACGGAGCAGAATCCCAAACATGCCTACTCGTTCCCGGGCAATTATACTGCGACGGTAACCGTGACCGACTCGCTGGGCAACGTGGTGAGTTGTTCCACCTCTGTTACCGTTACTACGGTAGGTGGAAGAGCTGGGCCGGGCGTATCACCACCAGGAACCCAGCCCCAACTAAATCCTTTTCATATTGAGCTACAGTATCTGAGGGTCACGCCGCAACAGACAACGGCTGGCCAACCGGTGACCATAACTACCAATGTGGTCAATACCGGCTATGAGGCTGGTAGCTATAATGTAGCCCTCAAGATAAACGGGCGTGTGGAGCAGACTAAAATGGTCAGCGTCGGCGCGCAGGGCACTCAGCCGGTGAAATTCACGACCACTAAAGCCCAGCCAGGTACTTACACCGTCGATATCGGTTACCAGAAGGCTAGCTTCGTCGTTGCTGGTGCCGTCAGCAGTCATAATGGGCAAATGAGCGGAGGCGTGTTGTTTGTAGCCACGGTGGCTGTTATTGCTATACTGGTGGTACTGCTACTAATAGTCGCCAGGAGACGTTTCCAGGGCTACTGAAACTAAGCGCGGTTTGGGACACTGCTTCCCCATGTAGCCAAAGATGCTTTAGATCTTGCAGTCTGTGTAGCAATAGCCTGTTTTGTTACTTCTTCGACAAATCGCCAACTCAAACGGAATGCCTTTGTTAACATTGCTTACCAAATTTGACTAAGGTTGTCCAAAATTATCGCATATCTCCATTTTCAGATTCGGTTGTTTAGTGATAGACTTATAGCCAGGAGTAGTCTGCATGGACCAAACCAGCCTTGAGCTATTAGAGTTCCCCAAGGTGAGGGAAATTCTGGCAAGCTTC
>CP070642.1:1268263-1270896 GCA_020354105.1 Chloroflexota bacterium
GGAACAGACGGCCCAACCCAGAACCTGCCCCCACGGCAGACCTACCACCATTCATCTAAGCTCACGTCAGCTGGAAAGAGAATTCGGCAGAATCACCTAGACATATTTCCTGCAACCGCATTCACATAAGCCACTCTCTGCCAGCACGCTCATTAACCTTGCACAATGACAGGTCTTCGGAGCCGGTGCGCTTCCTGTTTTCAGGAATAGACCTGACGCAATTCCTGTTGCATGAATCGCACAAAACTATGTCGCTAAATCTTCCTTCCTGCGCCTTTTTCACCCAGTAAGGGTCGGTGATAAGCTGACGCCCCAGTGCCACCAGGTCAGCTTTGTTCTGAGATACAATTTCTGCAGCCAACTGGGGTGAGTTGATTCGCCCCACAGCGATTACTGGGACATTGACTGCTTTCTTTATCGCCTCAGCCTGTGATACATACGTACCCATAGGCATCTTTTTCGAAGGCATAATCTGTCTGGCAAAGCGACCGTAGGAAACATCGATGACATCGATTCCAGCTTTTTCCAGAGCCTTAGCTAATTTGATGCTATTGTCCAGAGTTATACCGCCCACTACACCCTCTTCGGAAGACAGCCTCCAGAACAAAGGATAATCCTCACCCACAGCCTTCCTGACCGCCTTCAGGCACTCAAGGGCAAAGGTCATCCTCTTCTCCACGCTACCAACATATTTATCGCTCCGCTGGTTATCCAGCGGTGAGAAGAACCTGTGCAGCAGGTAGGCATGGGCACCATGAATATTCACAAAATCCAGCCCTGCTCCTTTAGCATTTGCCGCGGCAGTAGCAAACTTACCCACTATCACTTTTATCTCCGCAGCCTTCAGTTCTCTGGTATCTCCGGTGGGAGAAGGGGCAATCAATTCTCCTTCCACACCACTGAGCCCGGCAGGAAAATTAAAGCCGTGCCACAACTGGATACCCACCCTGGCTCCGGCAGTGTGTATATCTGCCACCAGAGACGATAGACCTTTCAAGAATGCATCCAGAGCGCCGCTTTTCCCCCAGGCTTCTTCGGAGGCTAGAATGTCCACTGCCGTAGCCGCCAGGGTGATGGCTCCCGTACCTCCACTGGCTCGCTCCAGATAAAAAGCCTTTGTCCGCTGGCTACGAAACCCCAGGCTTAGCTGCAACGGAGCCATTACCACGCGGTTTTTGATTTCCATGCCTTTGATAGTAATAGGAGTAAACAATGCTTTTAAGTTCTGAGCTGTCATTTTTTATAAACCTCGCCTTTTTTCATGATAATTTATAAAACGTTCCAGAGCTGTGGCTGCTGCCTGCACTGATAAATAAACAGGGATTCGAGCCTGTTTACATCTTTCCCGCAGAGCAATGGCAGTTTCCCAGCTTTCAACATTAGTAACCTGGTCAATGACCACTATCATCGGTTTGCCTGTCTCATTATAGACTTTAATAGCATTATCCAATAGAACAAAAGCAAACTCCCCGGGTAGAGAAGGAAACGGCGGATGGATGCTCAAATGCAAATGGAAGGCAATTATATCTATACCGCCATCATCAAACAGCATTTTCATAATGGGATAAGTTCCTATGGTATTAAAGAATTGACCTCCGAGGTCGAGCGGATTGTTAACGCTCAGCCCGGCGGCATCGGGGTCCAGGAATCCCCGTACTTTGCGTCGCAATTCTTCAGACAGCCGTGGTAAATCGAGGCCTGCAGAGACATAGACGTCGGTAGCCAGAACCGCTGCCCCGCCACCAACGTCAAGAACAGCCAGCCTCCGACCATGAGGTACAGGCAAATAGAGAAAGGTAACCAGAATATCGCCCAGTTCCTCCAGATTGGCTACCGGAATTACGCCCGCCTGACGCAAAAGTCCTTCCCATATCCTGGTTGAACCAGCCAGGACACCGGTATGAGAAGCCACAGCTCTGGCTCCAGCCTCTGTACGACCGCCTTTCATCACAACTACGGGTTTGACTTTTGCTGCCTTCCTCAGTGCTTTGCTGAAACGCCTCCCGTCCTTGAATCCCTCGATATAGGCAGTTATGATTCCGGTCTCCGGGTCATCGGTGAAATACTCCAGCAGCTCATTCTCATTAATATCTGCCGCGTTGCCGAAGGAAATCACCTTACTGAAACGGACACCGCGCTGAGCGCCATGCCTGATGAAATAAATGGCATTGCCGCCGCTCTGGCAAAGAAAAGACACCGGCCCGCTTTCTGTGGGATAATCAGGGGAAAACGATAAGCCGGACTTGGGAGAATACACTCCCATGCAATTGGGGCCAACAAGCCTGACGCCACCCTGGCGAGCTATGTGGCAAACCTCCGCTTCCAGCCTTCTGCCTTCCTCGGTGCCATTTTCGCTGAAACCGGATGTGAAAAACTGCACCGCTTTAACACCCTTATCGGCACAATCTCTAATCAACTGCGGCACCGCTGGTGCCGGAATGCAGCAGATGACATAGTCAAGCGGGCCCGGTACGTCTTTAACACTGGGGTATAGTTTCCGTCCTCGAAACTCACCGCCTTTGGGATTGATACCATAAATGGGGCCATTGAACTTGCACTCGACCAATGCCCTCAAATAAATCTCAGCCATACTGTCATAGCCCCTTCTGAGCGAAATCCCAGCTATGGCCACC
>CP070642.1:1270996-1284155 GCA_020354105.1 Chloroflexota bacterium
GAAGCGGCAACGACAAAGACGACTCGAAAGAAAAAGACAGCCACCGGAGGTAAAAGCTAATGGCTCATAAGAAAGGCGGAGGCAGCACACGCTATGGACGTGACAGCCAAGCCAAAAGGCTGGGTGTGAAAAGATACGCCGGCCAGCAGGTTAATGCCGGCACCATACTGGTAAGGCAACGGGGAACTCGCATTCACCCGGGTAATAACGTCGGCATGGGTAAAGACCACACCCTGTTTGCCCTCATTGATGGCACCGTCAAATACGAACCGGCAACCAAGGACCGGAAAAAAGTTAGCGTTTATGCCGAGCAAACGAAATGAAGACTAAAATACATCCCGAATATCATAACGATGCTCAGGTAATTTGCTCCTGCGGCAATACCTTCACTACCGGCTCCACCAGGAAAACGCTGAAAGTGGAGCTATGCAGCAAATGTCACCCGTTTTTCACTGGCGAGCAGAAGATAGTCGACACCGCCGGCAGGGTAGAGCGCTTCAAACGCCGCTATAAGATCAAGGAATAAAACCCTTCCGTCATTGCAAGACAAACGGCAATCTACGCCTCTCTTTGCTGTTATTTCGAGGAGTGACAGTAAAGTAGCAATCTCTCTAAACGACATTCCAATTTGAGATTTGGCAGCATGGACAAAAGGGATAAAATGGCAGCCGAGAAACCTTTCTACTACGGCGGACAGGCATTAATAGAAGGCGTAATGATGCGAGGGCGGGAAAATATAGCTATAGCCGTCCGCCGACCTGACGGTGACATAACTGTAACCAGCCGACCTCTCGCCAATCTATACAAAGGCCACTTCAGGAACTGGCCACTGATTAGAGGCATAACCGTACTCATCGAAACTCTAGCTATCGGGATTCAATCCCTGCTTTACTCCGCCCAGATTGCCGCAGCCGAGGAAGACGAAAATGGAATATCTACACCAATGTTATGGGGAAGCCTGGTTATCGCCGTTGCCTTCGCCATAGGTCTATTCTTTGTCCTACCCCTGCTTCTCACCCGTTACCTCATTGACCCACATATCGCCTCAGCCCTGGTCAGCAACATTATCGAGGGCATCTTACGCATAGGCATATTCATCGCCTACGTAAAAGCCATAAGCCTGATGCCAGATTTAAAAAGGGTCTTCGCTTATCATGGTGCTGAACATAAGGTGGTCAACGCCCACGAATCCGGTACGCCACTGGAGTTAGATTATGTCAAAAATTACTCTACCTCACATACCCGCTGTGGCACCAGCTTTCTGCTGACAGTTCTGATAATCGCTATTTTCGTCTTCGCTCTGCTCGGTCGCCCGCCCCTGTGGATAAGCATACTGTCCCGCATTGTCCTCATCCCCGTCATCGCCGCCATCGGCTATGAATTTGTTCGTTTCGGAGCTGCCTATAGTCAGAACCGGTTTGTGCGTGGCCTACTAGCCCCGGGCCTCAAACTACAAGCCATGACCACCAGGGAACCAGACGACAGGCAATTGGAAACAGCAATATCAGCGCTGAAAAAAGCTATCGAAGTCGATAGTGGCCAACCGGAGGAAAAATTTGAAACCAAAACGCAAGATACAAAATGGCAATCTGAACCAATCGCAGATAAAACCAGACAATCACTTGTCGATATTACAAATCTATACCTTGATTTACTCGTAGATAACGACCTTGCTAAATTGCCTGTTTCAAGCAACATCAGGTTTACTGAGAACGGTAATGAAATAAAGCTGGGTAAAGGGCTGTGGCAAACAGCAACAGACATTACCTACCGCCAATATTTTGTCGACCCTTCTACCGGCCAGGTGCTTTTCTTCGGTGTTGTAGATGAAGACGGCACACTGGCAAACTTAATGGTTCGCCTCAAGGTAACTGACAACAAGATTGAGGAGATTGAGACCATTGTATGCAGAAAAGGTCAGTCTTCTGTTGCCAGTCCGGAGTCTCTGGTTACTCCGAAACCTGTCTATGACGAGATCGTTCCAGAATCAGAGCGATCCTCACGCGATAAGGTGATAGCCATAGCTAATAGTTATTTTGATGGTCTTGAGCAAAATAGTGCTGAGAACGTACCGTTTCACCCATCTTGCAACCGGACAGAGAACGGATTCCAGACTACAAACAATCCTATCAACAAATTTTTGGGCATGGACGCAGCTTCCCAGTTAAAACTGTTTACTTACATCACCAAAGTAAGAGACCGCCGCTTTTTCATTATAGACGAGAAACGTGGCTTGGTAGGCGGAATATTTATTTTCGATTGTCCGGAGACACGCAGTATATTGCTGGCTGAGGTTTTTAAAGTTATTAGCGGTCAGATTCGAGAAATAGAGGCATTAATGGTCAATACCCCATACGGGCAAACGTCAGGCTGGCAATAATATTCAACCTTCAATCATGGTGCTTCTTACTATTCTCCGCTTCTTATCCGGATTGGCCATAACAAATATTCAGCTAAAATCTAGTCGATATCTTCCCTATTAAACTCCTGGAAGAAACAGCTACGGTTACCAGTGTGGCATGTCGGTCCGGCTGGTTTAGCCCGAATGAGGATAGCATCGCCGTCGCAGTCCTTAGACAGTGACTGCACTTTAAGAACATTTCCGGAGGTATCGCCTTTGTGCCACAATTCCTGTCGGCTACGACTGTAGAACCATGCCTCTCCACTGTCCAGTGTCCGCCGCAGGGCTTCCTTATCAGCATAGCCCAGCATCAGCACTTCGCCGCTATCGGCATCCTGAATTATGACCGGAATTAGACCTTTATCATTGAATTTTAACATCGTGTACCACCTTATTGATTGTCCATTTCTCTGTCTTCCCTTAACGGGAGAGCATCAGAGTTAAGGCAAAGCCTCATAATCCCAAAGTCAGGGCTTCTCTCAAACTCACATCGCCGGTATAGAGCGCCCTGCCCAAAATAGCTCCCTCTACCCCAAGTTTCGCAAGCTTCCTGAGATGGTCCAACGCCGAGATACCACCGGCAGCGATGACCGGCAAATTCACACCTTTGACCATCTCGGCTATGGCTTCAAAATCTGGCTCGGTCAATGTGCCATCGCGTTTTATATCAGTATAAACAATACGCCTTACTCCAGCATCTGCCATGCTTCGACCCAATTCTAAAGCCGTAACCTCTGTGCCCTTCTGCCAGCCGTGAGTGGCTACACGCCCATCCCTGGCATCTATGCCAACGATTATGGCGTCACCATACTTCTGGCATAGTCCATTCAACATCTCCGGATTCTCTACGGCGGCTGTTCCCAGAATAACCCGACTTACACCAATAGCTAGCAGCTTTGCCACTGTAGCCTCATCTCTTATGCCACCACCAAGCTGCACAGGTAGGTTCATATCTTTCACTATAGCCTCGACAATAGCAATATTACGCAGCTCACCACTGGCGGCCCCATCCAGGTCAACCAGATGCAACCGACCAGCCCCTTGAGCCTGCCAGTCGAAAGCAACAGCTACAGGGTCCTCAGAGAAAACCGTCTCCTGGCTGTAATCACCCTGATACAGCCGGACACATTTGCCTCCTTTGATATCAACAGCCGGAATTATTTCCATCTCAAATTACCATACGAGCGTTTCAATTTCCTTAAATTTGCTATACAATATTAAAGCTTTAAGTCATTACTTTCAAATAAAAGGAGGACAAACATGGACTTCGAGCTTTCCGAAGAGCACAAAATGTTCCAGGAAGCCATACGCAACTTCGCACAAAAAGAAATCGCTCCGCTCGTCGAGGAAGCTGAAAAAACAGCCACCTTCCCACTCCAGCTATTCCCCCAGATGGGCAAGCTAGGTTACATCTGCGTCAGGTATCCCGCTAAATATGGCGGCGCTGAGATAGGCAAGGTAGGCGACTGTATTTCAGTTGAGGAGGTGGCTTACCAAAGCGTCGGCATATGTGCCGGCACCATGGTTCAAAGTGGCATTGGCACCACAGCTGTTTACTCTTACGGCAGTGAAGACCAGAAGCAGAAATACCTAGTACCAGCTATTAAAGGAGAGAAAATAGCTGCCTTCGGTCTTACCGAGCCCAACGCCGGCTCGGACGCCGCAGCCATAGAGACAACTGCCACTAAGAAGAACGGCAAGTACGTTATCAATGGCACAAAGATATTTATCACCAACGGAAATATCTGCGACTTCGTTCTGGCTGCCGCTTATACAGACAAAAGCAAAGGGGCTCGAGGCGGAGTCAGCTTATTTATCGTTGAAAAAGGCACCCCAGGGTTCAATCGCTCCAAGCTGCATAAGTTCTGTGGTCGCTCCGGTGAAACAGGAGAGCTAAGCTTTGAAGATTGTGCCGTACCCGAAGAAAACCTCATCGGTGAAGAAGGCAAGGGCTTTCCCTACCTGATGGAATCACTGATGGGAGGCAGAATATCCCATGCCTCCAGAAGTCTGGGGTTAGCTCGTTCAGCTTATGATGCTACACTCAAATATGCACAGGAAAGAGTCCAATTCGGGCAACCTATAGCCAAATTCCAGGCAAACTCTTTTAAACTGGCAAGAATGGCTATGGACATAGAGGCAGCCCGCTGGCTGATATTCCATGCCGCCTGGCTCTATGACCAGAACAAGCCACATGTGAAGGAAGCCGCTATGGCCAAGCTTTTCGCCAGCGAGGTGGCTGTAAGCGTGACCACCGAAGCCATGCAGATTCACGGTGGCTATGGTCTCACGGAAGAGTCAGTGATACAGCGTTACTTCCGAGACTCCCGCATGTCAACCATCACCGAGGGCACTTCGGAAATCCAGCAGCTAGTCATATCACGAGAAATCGGCATCCGCTAGCGCAAGAGATAAGTTGTAAAGCACTGAGACATCGAGCCGAGCCATAAGTCAACGGTGAAAGGTGATAATAATGTCAAACACAAAAGAGGTAATCGAGAAATACAAGGCAAAGCGAGAAAAAATAAAGCAAATGGGAGGCCCTAATGCCATTGAACAGCGCCATAAAGCTGGACAATGGTCAGCACGAGAAAGGATTGATTATTTCTTTGACCCGGGTACCTTCACCGAAATTGGACTCTTCGTTAAGCACCGGACCACAAACTTCGGCATGGACAAAAGGGAGATACCAGCCGAAGGTGTAATTACCGGCTACGGGAAGGTAAATGGCCGACCCGTTGTCGCTATCGCCGAAGACTTTACTGCCATGGCAGGAACTTTTGGCGAATACCACGGCAAGAAATTCGCCCGAGCGCTTGAATTTGCCAAGGACATGGGCTATCCATGCATAAGCATGAACGACTCCGGGGGGGCCCGGCTTCAAGAGGGCATGGACACGCTCGAAGCCTATGGTTGGCTATTCAGATCTCAAATACTGGCTTCCGGCATAGTGCCTCAGATATCTATGCTAATGGGGCCATGCTTAGGCGGGCAAGCTTACCACCCGGTAATGCAGGACTTCCTCATCCAATGCCGACATACGGGCTTCATGGGCATCGCTGGTCCCGCCTTTGTAAAAACTCAAGTCGGTGAGGAAATCACCCTCGAAGAACTTTCCGGCTGGACAGCTCACGCCGTGAGATCGGGACAAACACATGTCGTAGTTGAGAATGACCAAGAAGCTCTTGATACATGCAAACAACTGCTCTCTTTTCTGCCGTCAAATAATAAAGACAAGCCTCCTTGCATCGATACCCAGGATGAGGCGGATAGAACAGTCCCTGAATTAGACAACATGATTCCTGACCGCCCAAACCAGCCATTTGACATGCTTAAAGTAATCCAGCTCGTGGTAGATGACGGCTACTTTTTTGAGCTACTAAAAGACCATGCCATGAACTGCATTATCGGTTTCGCCCGATTCAATAGTCGTCCGGTAGGCATAGTTGCCAACCGTCCAGCGCATATTGGTGGCGTTATCGATATAGATGCCGCAGACAAAATGGCCAGATTTATCAGGTTTTGCGACCTATTTAACATCCCGTTAATCAGCTTCCAGGACTGTCCCGGTTACATGATAGGCTCCGAGCAGGATTGGAAAGGTATTCTGCGTCACGGAGCCAAGCTGCTTTATGCCTGGGCCGATGCTACCGTGCCTCTTATTTCAATCATGGTGCGGAAATCATACGCTGGCGCACACTACGGGATGTTGGACAAATCCATCGGCGCCGACCTCGTCTTCGCCTGGCCAACAGCCCAGGTCACTATCGTTGGTGCCGAGACTGCAGCCAGTGTCATCTTCGCCAAGGAGATAAGAGAAGCCAAAAACCCCAAAGAAGTGAGTGCCAAACGAATACAGGAGTATCAAGAACTCTACGAGAATCCCTACATGGGAGCCGAGAGAGGCTATATCGATGACATCATAATGCCTAGCGACACCAGGAAGATGATAAATAGAGCCCTGGATATATTAAAAAATAAGACCGTGGCCAGGCCATGGAGAAAATATTCTAATATCAACCTATAAAAACCAATAGTCGCATGGCAGTCAACTATACCGACATTTCAAAGACCTATGATAACTACCGTTCCTACCCGGAAAGTTTGATAAAAAAGGTTATTGCACTGGGAAAGGTCAGCCAGGGAAAGAAAGTCCTAGACCTCGGCTGTGGCACGGGTAACGTAGCTTCACAATTACGGAAGACGATAAATGCCGATGTAATCGGAGTAGATGCGTCATTCTCCATGCTGAAGGTAGCCAAGGACAAATCTCTCGAGGTTGTTTGTTCCGATATCGATAACCAGCAACTGCCCTTCCGCGATGGCTCTTTTGATACCATAATAGGAGCTTACGTTATTCATCAAATAAAAAACCTGACTTTCATGCTTTCAGAGTGCTACCGTGTGCTGCGAAGTGGTATCCTGGTCCTTTTAACCTCCAGCCATAAGCAAATCGAAAACCAGCATCCCATTATTAAAAACTTTTTCCCCAGTTATGTCGATATCGATAAAGCTAGATTTCCAGATATTCACCACATAAATCAACTATTGCATTCTCTTGGTTTCAAAGATATTCAACACGAGGAGGTGATTGTCGAAAATATCCCCATAGACAACGAATATTTGCAGAAAGTGAAGAGCAAATATGTCTCGACATACCACCTTATGCCCCAGGACGAATTTGAAAATGGTATTATACAATTAGAAGAGTTCATCATAAAGCGAAATCAGCCAGAATTCAGAGACTGGCACGGAACGATAGTATGCGGATTGAAGACCGCCAACTAAAGGAGAGATTAAAATGGAATTATTGAATTCATGCCCTGTATCACCTTGGATGACATGGATTATACCCTTGATCATCCTCTGGACTCTGCCCTGGAAAGGCGTGGCTCTATGGCGTGCTGCCGGCAACAAGCACCTGGCATGGTTTATCTGTATCTTTATCTTTAACACACTGGCTATACTGGAGATAATCTATATCTTCGGATTCAGCCGGAAAAAATAAGCCACCGCAGCCTAAGGCATAGACATAACATAAGCCCTTCTGCTATACTCAAAGCCTTGTGAAGCTGAAAGTTTGGTTCCTCGAGACCAGGCCGCAGTTTTTGCTTCTCTCCGTAGTACTGGCTTTTCTGGGCGCCTGCGTGGCCTGGTACGATGGCGCCTTCCATCTCGGTCACGCTATACTGGCTTTCTTTGGTCTGTTGCTGTGCCATATCAGCGTCAATGTACTCAACGATTACTACGACTACAAAAGCGGCATCGACCTGAAGACCAGGAGGACGCCGTTCAGCGGCGGCAGCGGCTTTCTACCGTCCGCAGCCTTAAAGCCTGAGCATGTCTTCTGGTTCGGTATAGCCTGCTTCCTGCTGGCGGTGCCCATAGGCATCTACTTCGTGCTGGTCAGCGGCTGGCTACTACTGCCACTGCTGATAATAGCCGCTATATGCATTCTCCTCTATACGCCGCTGTTAACCAAACTAGGCTGGCCTGAGTGGTCACCCGGCGTTGGCCTGGGAGCATTGCCTGTCCTGGGAGCTTATTTCGTCCAGACAGGTGAATACACCATTCCCGCCATCATAGCCTCCATACCCTCAGGCATTTTAGTGCATAACCTGTTGTTCCTGAACGAATTCCCTGATGCTGAAGCTGACAAAACAGCAGGCAGAAAAACACTACCCATAACTTTGGGTAAAACAAAAGCTAGCATACTCTATTCAGTTTTAACAGGCTTGGTCTATTTATGGATAGTCGCCTGGGTGGCAGCAGGGCTAATGCCGATTTTCTGCTTAATCGCCTTGCTAACATTACCCTTTGCCGTACGAGCTATTCAGGGTGCCCTGAAATACCAAGACGAAAGCAAATTGATTCCAGCCATGGCAAACAACGTCCTGGTCGTTTTGTTGACTCAATTGCTTTTGGGCATCGGCTATCTCATATCAGGATATTTCAAACCTGTAATCATAGCCATTCTGAACTTCTGCTAAAACGAAAAACATGCCAACCGACCTGATTCTTTTTCATGCCCCCAGCGTCTACGACTTCCGTAAAAAGACTATACTTTACGGACCGGTCAGCGACCTGATTCCACCTTCCTATGTATTCGAGATGTACCCCATCGGGCTCACCAGCATCGCCGAATACCTGGAACGCGCCGGCTATCAGGTTCGCATCGTAAACATAGCCGTGCGCATGCTCAGAGATAAAAGATTTGATGTTGAGCAATTCATAAAGCGCCTCGAGGCACCCATCTTCGGCATCGACCTGCATTGGATGGTACACAGCCACGGCTCGATCGAAATAGCAAAAATAATAAAGAAGTGGCACCCCGAGGCAAAGTTGATATTCGGCGGCTTCTCCTCCTCCTATTTTTACAAAGAGCTGCTTGAATACCCCGAGATAGACTACGTGCTCAGGGGAGACTCCACGGAGGAGCCCTTCCGCCAGCTAATGGACTGCATCATAGGGCACAGAGGAGAGCTCAGGGAAATACCCAACCTCGCCTGGAAAGACAACCACGGTACGATACAAGAAAACCCCTTGACCCATGTACCCAACGACCTCAGCAATATCATGCTTGACCATTATGGCAACGTAGTACGTTCTGTTATCAAATACCGCGACCTTATCAGCTACACACCGGTCAAGGACTGGACTCGCTATCCCATTACTGCGGTGCTCACATGCCGTGGCTGCACTGAGAACTGTGTTATCTGCGGCGGCTCTGCCGCAGCCTTCCGAAAGTGCTATAACCGAAGCCAACCGGTTTACCGCTCACCGGAAATGGTAGCTCGAGATGTCAGGCAAATCTCTCGCTTCAGCAACGGCCCCATATTCATATTGGGCGACCTGCGCCAACCAGGGGAAGGCTACGCCAGCCAGGTCTTTAGCCTGCTCCAGAAGAACAGGGTAAAGAATCAGTTCATATTCGAGTTATTCTACCCGGCTTCGAAAGACTTCCTGCGCCAGATGAGCCTTGCCTGCCCTGACTTCTGCCTGGAAATCTCTCCTGAATCCCACGACCCTGAAATCAGGAGCGCCATCGGCAGGCCCTATTCCATACAGGACCTGGAGCAAACACTGGGCGATGCCCTCGATGTCGGCTGCAGGCGGCTGGATGTCTTCTTCATGATTGGACTGCCCCGGCAAACCCCTCAGTCAGCGATAGAAACCACAGATTATTGTGGATACGTACTTGAAAGGTTCCGTGGCGATAAGCGGCTCGCCATGTTTACCTCCCCGCTGGCACCGTTTCTCGACCCGGGCAGCCTGGGCTTTGAGCAACCTGAACGCTACGGCTACCATGTCTTGTTCCGAAGGCTGGAAGACCATCGTCAGGCACTGGTGTCGCCGAGCTGGAAATATTCCCTGAACTACGAGACGGACTGGATGACACGCCAGCAGATTGTGGACACCTCCTACGAAGCTATTCTGCGCCTTAACCAGCTCAGGGCGAAATATGGAACCGTCCCCGAACGATTGACCAGAATCAGCGAGCAGCGCCTCAGAGCCGCCTGGGAGATGGCGCACCGCCTTGATGACCTGCTGGCAAGGAACAACTACCAAGAAATAGACCACCTGAAACCAGAGGTTGATAAAATCAACGCCTTCCCCGTAGCCGAGAAAATTCAGCTAGAGGTCCCCCCACCATTCATCAAACTGAAACCATTCCGAGCCCTCTGGCACTTGTTAACAGGGCGATAAACGTCAGCGTCACGAAATAGCGGTTTGTTCAACTGAACATAAGGCTCGTGCTATAATACCTACGATGGCAATGTCCGAACAGAAACAGGACTTGTACTGATACTATGATGAACGAGTCGAGAAAGTGATAGATTGGCAGTCGAGCAGCAAGAGTTGAAAACATCGCGGTGGGCAATGAAAAGAAAAGGAGTTAAATTATAATGAAAAAGAGACTTGTATTAGTGGTGGGTTGTTTAATTGTAGCCAGCCTAATAATTACTGGTTGTGGCAACGGGGGCGAGACGGTACTACCGGTCGAAAAAGAGAAACCGGAATATGGAGGGGTGTTGAATCTGGCTGTAGGGGCTGATCCCACAGGTTTCGATGACGCCCTTCAACCTCATTACGCATGCGGCACGCTGAAGCTTACCAATGAAGAGCTATGGGAGGGGGATTGGACTAAAGGAAGAGCTGGGGGATATGGCAGCGGTGAGTCAGATTGGTATCTTGGTGGTTCGCTCAACCGGCTGGAGCACAAAGGCGGCTCTCTCGCTGAAAGCTGGGAAATAACCGATAAGGATACTATCACCTTTCATATCCGTAAAGGTGTTCACTGGCATGATAAGCCGCCGGCAAATGGGCGAGAACTTACTGCTGACGATATTGTTTTCTCTCTCAACCGCCAATACACTTTTCCCTCATCGTATATGAAGAGGAGCTACCCTAAGGCATGTGAGACCACGGAGATATCGGCACCAGATGACTATACGGTGGTGGTCAAATGTGACCCGGCGTACTTCGGCGATGTGGTCACAATGATCGACTACATGGATATATACCCGCGGGAGGCAATCGAAGAGTTCGGAGATCTGAGTTCTTGGGAAGACAGTATCGGCACGGGACCGTTCATTCTTACCGATTATGTTTCCGGTAATGTGATGACCTTTGTTCGAAACCCCAACTATTGGAGAACAAATCCGGTAGGTCCAGGCGAGGGTGACCAGCTACCGTATGTAGACGGCATGAAGCTTTTTATCATGCCGGATGAATCCACACGCGTTGCCGCATTCCGCACTGGCAAGCTTGACCTATTGACTTTGGACTGGGAGCTAGCTCAAGAATTTGTAAACACGCCTAACCCTAAACACGAGTATATTCGTTACCTGGATGATGGTGGACAAGCTACCATATATATGAGGACGGATAAAAAAGATTCTCCGCTTTCCGATAAGAGAGTGCGGCAAGCTCTTTACCTGGCAATAGACAACCAGAAGATACTCGATGAATATTACGGCGGTCAAGGCACACTGCTAAAATGGCCGATTATGCAAATTAAGGAGTACGCCAATGCCTACGTGCCCCTGGAAGAGCTACCAGAATCAGTCCAGGAACTTTATGGGCATAACCCAGAAAAGGCAAAGCAGCTTTTAGCAGATGCCGGCTATCCTGATGGTTTCAAGGTTTCGATAGTCTGCTACAATCAGCGTGCCTGGGTTGACATTTTGACTATGGTGAAAGCTATGTGGGCAGACGTGGGTGTTGAGCTAGAAATCGACGCCAAAGAATACGGGCCTTTCACCAGCATAATTATTAGACGGGCTTACGATGAAATGCTTTTTGGCTTCTACTCGGGTTGTGGCACCTACTTCAAGGCGATCAATTATACAGGTCCAGGGATGTATAACGGCAGCTATGTCGATGATCCGGTGCTGAACAAAGCACGAGATGAGATGGCGGAAGCCTTCCCTGATGAAGCAAAGGTAGATCAGCTGCATCGGGAGCTAATGCCTTACCTGCTGGAACAAGTTTATACGATAGCGCTGCCGGCTGGCTATACGTACCGCGCCTGGTGGCCATGGGTAAAGAATTATAGCGGCGAGGCTTCGCTTGGCTATTACAACGCCCTGAATGGTTCCAAGTACCTGTGGATTGACCAGGAGTTGAAGGATGCCATGCTCGGCAAATAGAGGTTGGTGACCAACATAACCAGATAGGGGTCAAACACCAAAACGACGAGTTGCTAGAAGGTGCTAAAAAACAAACTCGGTCTCTATACGGTGTAAAGTATCGGATTATTAACCTTTGCACCTTTTAGCGGCTTGCCCAACCGAACATAAGGCTCGTGCTATAATATCTACGATGTCAATGCCCGAACAGAAGCAGGGCTTGTACCGCTACTATGATGAACGAGCTGAGGAATACGACGAGTTCTATTCTGGAGGTGGCCCAGCATCCATACGCGACCCTGAAGCATACCGGGAAGAAGTACGCCAGATTGCTGCCTTGCTACCAGATTATATAGCTGGCAAGCACATTGACCTAGCCTGCGGCACCGGCTTCTGGATTCCCTATTATCATGAAAAATGCTCTCAGATTACGCTCATCGATCAGTCGGAACAGATGCTGCGCCAATGTTCGCTGAGAGCGGAACGACTGGGTATCAGCCACAAGACTCTGATAATCCGTGGTGATGTGTTTGCCCACCCCTTGCTTAACAACAGGTACGACAGTGCGCTGATTGGTTTTCTCAACAGTCATCTCAATGATGCCGAAGAAAATCGATTCCTAAAGATTCTCAGGGAAATCCTACGGCCAAACGGCAGATTCGTCATCATCGACTCTGTGTGGACTGACGAAAGGGGAGCGGTACGCAGCCGGGACAGTCTCCAGAAACGTCATCTCAACGACGGGCGGGAGTACGAGATATACAAGAGGTACTTCACAAAGAAAGATTTCGAGGACATGGCTAAAGAGCACGAAATGAACCTAACCGTGGTTCAGGAAGGCAGGGTATTCATCACCGCAACAGGCACCTTCGCCTGTTCGTAATCTGCTGATCATTAAGTCGATTTGTTTATGAGCTCTTAAAAAGGCTTTTGATCTACCTAACAGAGCATGTCTTTACAGCTAAAAGTATTAGAATTTCTATTTGTAGCTAATGTTCTAACACTTAACGATCAAGCGGCATTGAAGCCCCCGAAGGCACCTGATATTATAATGCCAACGTAAAACCCTTATAAATAGGCGCATGGCTACGTCATGAGACATATGCAACTCGTTCGCTACCGACCA
>CP070642.1:1284255-1286902 GCA_020354105.1 Chloroflexota bacterium
CAATTCTAAGAGATCGGCTCTCTGCGCATCTGTAATGACCCAGTCTTCGGTTCCTTCTTTAATCGGGGTGTATTCGACAAAGAAAAACAGCTTGCAGCCGAGATCGGTTAGGAAGGTTATAAACTGGTGATTAGTGATAGTAGCAAAGTTAGACCTCGTTACCGTAAGAGAGACACTCCAAAATAAGCCTGTGCTCTTAATCCTTTCAATTATTCGCTGCAGCTGCTTATACACTCCTTCGCCTCTTCGTCCGTCGGTATCTTCCTCCCAACCTTCAAGGCTGATTACCGGAACGAAGTTTCTTTGTCCTTTCAATTTCACCATCAAATCATCATCAATTAACAAGCCATTAGTGAATACTAAACAAATGATTTCAGGGTAATCCTTTGTGATATCTAAAATCTCCTGTCGAACTAACGGCTCCCCCCCTGCAAGCACCATAAACGAGATTCCAAGTTCCCTCGCTTCGCCAAAAATACCTCTTATTTTATCCTCACTTATTTCTGCCTGTGGCGATCGCTGCAGAGTTTGGTTGTAACAACCTTTGCAATGAAGATTACACATGTTGGTAATACTGAAGATCATAATTGGCGGTACATGGATGCCTTCTCGCTCCAATTTGGCTCTTACTCGAGCAGCTTTTTGCTGCCACCTTGCCGTTCGGAGGAAAAAATAAGCTTGTTTCGGGTCTTTGAGAGTAACTCGCAAAGCATCTTTAAAGAACACGCTTAGAGACTCATTAAGAACTTTGCCAAAGTTGCGTCCCTTTCGATATTTCACCGTACCCATTAATGGTGATGCGGTCTCATTTGCCATTTTCTAGTTTCCGCCTTTCTATCTAACTCTATTTATGAGCCAGTATACGCGTGACGACATTCCAGATCATGGCTAACATACAGGCGATTGATAACAAGAACCATGACGTTGGTGTGAAGTTTGCAATAGTCAGGTTTGTAGCTGCTGTGATGATGCCAATGAATAAAAAAGCGTGAAAAAGAAAACCCCACCAGTGCATAGCTAACGGATGTGTCCCATAATTTTTTAGTTTGTTCACTCTTGTACCTCCTATATACTTCCTAAGATCATTGCTAGGCAGATAAGGGATCCCATGCCCATCATAAACACGAGGGTTAGCATGTAGGCAAGTCTGGGGCTTGGGCGGGTGGCAAAGAGCCAGGCACATACCAAGCCTACGGCGATAAAAGCCAGGTCAAGGTATAAGTAGGTTGTATTGAATTCACCGGTAAAGTAAGCAGCCAAGCTCAGGGCATACGCTATAAGGAGACTTAGGGCAGTGAATTGTGCGGTACGCTTTACTCCGTAGCGCTTCGGTAGAGTCTGCACACGAGTAACCTTGTCCTGAGGGAAATCGCGGATGTCAATCATCCCCCGCCCGCCGAACATGGCGAAGAAGAACATACCAGCTAAAAGCCCCAGTCCCGGGCTTAGGCTGCCACTCGCAGCCCCTAAGAGTAAGTAGAGGCCTTGCAACAGGCCAAGGCTCAGGGCACGAGAAAGAGGATGCTCGAAGAGGTGTAGCGCCAAGCCAGCGATGATGGCCAGGACGATACCCCACGGCAGCAGAGCCCACGGGGCAACCAGCAGCGTTATAGCGAAGCTGATAGCAATGAAAGTTATTGAGAAAGCGAGCCCTGTCGGCGGAGATATGGAACCATCAATAAAGGGGTTATGGCGTATTTCGGCCCTAGGCCCCTCGGCGTCCAAGTCACGATCAGCGTAAAAGTCAATAGAGAAACCGCCTACAGCTAGGCACCAAGCAGCTATTGTCATCCATAGGGTATGGGTAATTCCAGCGCCAGCTGTAAAGGCCCCGGCGCCTGTTATCGTAGCTACCATGATAGTGCGGTTTAGGCGCAGTAGCCAAAAGAAGGCCATTGGTTTGGAGAACCTTGGTTTGCTATCAGTCAGGAGGGCTCTCCTGGACGAAAGAGTTTTGCATGACTAAATATATCATAACCGCAAGTAGATATCCAACGTGGTAGGTTTTCAGTATCTGTATCTGGAGTTAAAGTATAGCAGTAAACAAAACGTCAGGTTGTTCAATGAGGTAACAAAACAAGCAATCAGGACTTCTACTACTCTTCTACTACTATAGACTTAAGCCATTTGCTTACGGTTAAATCTTCTGCGGGTCTGCTGCCTTACGTGTGGGAGATCGGAGAATTAAAATGCGTAAGAACTAAACTTGGCGCGGCTCAACTGGCTCATAGTAGATAACGGGAGCGTATACCTCTTTATCAATAGCAAAGTCTACAACCGCTGGCCTTCCGGAATCGAGCGCTTTTCTTAGAGCTCCCTCCACATCCTCAGCCCGCCTTACCTTCTGACCATAAGCACCAAAGGCTTTAGCGACGGCCCCGTAGTCAACGTCCAGGAAATCGTTTGCCTCGGGTACCACGTCATTATAAAGGATTTTTTGTTCGTGGTACTCAAAAGCCAGCGAGCTATTGTTCATGATCAACACTACCACTGGGAGGCTGCACCTTACTGCTGTTTCTATATCGGTTGCGTGGTAGCCGATTCCGCCGTCTCCAGTAAGGCAGATGACTCGAGCCTTATCTTTAACGGCACACTGGGCTCCCAGCGACGCCGGGAAGCCCCATCCTAAGGAGCCAGAAGTACGGAC
>CP070642.1:1287002-1297840 GCA_020354105.1 Chloroflexota bacterium
AAGGTTACTATCGACTGCATGGCATGGAAGCGAATGAATTGGTTCTTTCTCTCGAGGACAAGAAAGACAATGCCGCTTATCCAGCCAGCGACGTAACAAAGTAATCCGGCAATATTCGGTTCAAGTCCAGTTGTTGAAATATCCTGAGCCGTCTTCCGTTTCTGCCTGGCTTCGATACGTGCCTTTTCTTCTTCGTAGATTCTTCTACGTTCTTTTGATGATAGTTTCATAAATTTTTATTCTGTAGTTAAATTAGAATCTGGCATTTCCTCACCTAGCCTCTAAGTAGCTACTCACATTTTACCACACATCACTATCAATTGTAGTCTGCATTGCACAAATGTCAGTTTTGTCCAATTCTAACTCGACGCATTAAAGGAAAGTTTATCCCCATATGGCGTCCAAAATCTTTATCCGCATCACCCGCCACACGGGTATGAACGCAGCCACGAACGACACGACCAGAAGGACGAAAGCCATGCGCGCGGTGTAAGCAGGCTTGGTAGTGAGATAGGCAGGACCGAAGGGGAACTCGAAGGGGTGTCGGGCTTCTATAGGAATGATTATGTATTTAAAGGCCAGGATGCCAATAATTAAGCCAACAATCGCATAGAACAGCGCCCGAATTAAATAGGAAATGGTGATGGAGCGTGATTTAATGCCTATGGCACGCTGTATGCCAATCTGACGCCGTCGGTTGATTACATCAACATAGGTGACAATGAAGACCGTAATCCCAGCTATCAGGTAGTTGACTACGTTTAATATCTGGTTTATCAGGACAAAGCTTTCGGTCATGCTCTCCACAAGCCCGGCAGTCTCATCCCAGGTCTGAAAGTCGAGGTCACCCCTTAGACTTGCTATTCGCCCAATTATTCTATCAGGGTCAACGCCTTCTTCCAGTCTCACGCGTATGCTGCTGGCTTTGTTATTCATATTCGGCATTACTGAGTTGAACTCCAGGTCGGTAACAAAAGCCTGCACGTCGGTTTGAATGAATCCGGTGTCGAAAATGCCTTTAACCGTGTACTGCTTCTCAATGCCGCTGCTATAGGTTACCACTACTTTGTCATCAGCATGCACATGGCGCAATGAGCTGGAATACAATTCGATATCCTTCAGGTCAGCACCAGCTAGCTGAACGCCCAGTAGTATCTGGCCGCGGTCACGCGAGTCAAGATATCTGCCCTCAATCAAGGACTCAGCAACCTCAAAAACTGCCCTATCCTGCACCGGGTCGATACCGGTGACAACACAGCTGACCCGCTCGTCTTCAAATGTAACGTAGGCATTTATGTTGTTCCTGGCACTGGCAGCTACAACACCATCTATGGATTCAATGCTCCTTACAAGGTCGTCAACATGGCTTATTACCGTATCATCTCCCTTAGGCTCGATGATGATATCTCCGGAATAGGTCTTTACCAGTATTGTATTCATGCTAACAGTCGCCCCGTTTATCAGTCCCGGAACAAAGAGAAGATTCATAGTCACCAGTATTAACATAAATATCGTTAACACGATGACGCCGACATTACCCCTAACAATTGATTTTAAAGCCAGGAATGCCGCCACTCTAAATAACCTGGTCATTGTATCTAACTCCCCTCTTTTACCATTTTGCCATCGCTGAGGACGATTAGACCGCGGGCATATTTTTTGTCATCAGGGTCATGTGAAACGAAAATAACAGTAACCTTCATTTCCTGATTAAGATTGACGAGTGTCTCCATTACCTTCTTGCTCGATATAGTGTCCAGGTTGGCACAGGGCTCATCGGCGAATATAATCCTGGGATTGTTTATCAGAGCGCGGGCAATGGCTACTCTCTGCTGCTCACCACCAGACAGCTCTTTGGGGTAATGATGTATTCTGCGCCCCAAACCTACAAGCTCAAGCAGCTCTTTAGCTCTTTTCTTGAAATCAACTCCTTTCTCGCCGAGCATCATGCCGGGTAAAAAGACATTTTCATGCGCCGTCAGCTCAGCAAGTAGCGCATACTCCTGAAAAACATAGCCCAGATGCTGCAGGCGTAGTGTGGCTCGAGCGTCGTCCGATAGCTTGGTTACTACTTCATTGTCAATAATTATATCTCCCGAAGTAGGCCGGTCGAGCAAGCCCAGTTGCCTGAGCAATGTGGATTTTCCCGAGCCGCTCTTGCCCATAATACAGACCATGTCTCCATCGGAGATACTGAACGATATGTCATCCAGTGCCCTGACCTGTACCTCGCCAAGACCGTATATTTTGGCTAAATTTCTAACTTCTAACATATGCCTGTGACGTCAGGAAACAAAATAAACCTTTGTTTATCAATCGATAGGGCCTATCCTCTTCTGAACCTTCTTCCAAGAATCGGTGATGAGAAAGCTCTCTTTCATATTGTCAATCATTGTGACGAACTTGGTCATTGGTACTGAAAACGTAAGTACGTCCCGGTGAACAAAGGGGCGGGCTGAGATATCGAACAGCCCGATAACTCCTCTGGGGCGATTAGATTTACTCTCGAGATAGGGATACTGAACAATAGAGCCACAGCCGGCACCGAAGGGGGCAAAGACGCCGTTCGGCTCGGCTTCATCGAAATTCGCCAGCGTAAACAGACCTGCCAGGACATCGGGCTGGGCAAAGAAGATGACAACCTCAGGATTATCCGACTTCTGCAGATTATCCCATCTCTTGAAGACTATAAAACGAGCCGGGGCTTCAAACGGAGGGGCATGTTTAAATCCCTCCGTAACAAGCTCGGGCGATTTCTTATAACGTTCCCCCCTGAGCTTGCCCGAGATTCCACAGGAAAGGAAATATTCAAAGTCAGGCATAATCTTCTGGCTAAACCCAAAATATCTCTTGCCGCCAAAGCAACCGACCGATTCAGCATCGTAGCTGATGGGGTTCCCCTTCCTTGCTTTTAACAGGTCACCTATTACACATCTGTGCCCCGAAGTAGGCTTAACCAGCTCAGCATGACCTTCTTCATTCGTATAATAGAAGGTAACTGGAAGTTCGGCACCGTTAAAGTACTTTTTCCACAGTGCGCCGAACTTTTCCTTAATCTCCATTTCCATATAGGAACCCTCCTATTCAATTTTGCAGCAGCAAATGGCAAACTAATGAACAAACCGCATGGTTACAAAAGCCACAGCCACATAAAGAACTATGCCTATGAGAACAGAAGGCACAATCCCCAATCGAGGCAGGATTAATATCATAGCAACTGCATATAGTATCCAGGCTGGTACCAAAAACAGCAGACCTTTGAAATAAGAAACCGTATCATTTACGTCACCATGAAGGTATATGGTAACCAGCGTTACAATGGTTATGCTGGGGAAAAGGGCTATGAAAGCAGCAAGCAGTCCTTTCCCCTGGCTACCGAAGTAAGTTACCAGAGTTACAATCGTTCCACCAAGCACAAAATATAATGCTAATAACCTTGCGTCCAAAGTTTGCCTCCTTTGCTATTTACCATGTACCAGCAGCAAATTAACTGGCAAGCATTATAGACTAATTGCCCAATATTAGGAAACTGAAAGTATACGATATTAAAGCCTCACCACTACATGTTCGTTACTGTTGACAGAGGGATTATAATATGGCAGACAGAGGCAAAATTAACATCTGGGGGTGAACAAAATGACCAACGCACAAAAGACCTTGCTCTATATTTTCCTGGCATTCTCTATACTCTTCATCGGTCTGCTACCACTAGAGCCTTACACCGGCAACTTCGCCATTAAAGCTATACCGGCATTAAGCCTGGCTGTACTGGCATTCATAGCAGTTTCCAAATCTAGGGGTAAACTGCTGTTTGCGTCTCTACTGTTTTGCGCTGCTGCAGATATAGCCCTGGAGCTAGAAGCAGGAAAGTATTTCATTATCGGCCTAGGACTATTCCTAATCGCCCATATACTGTTCATAGTAACTTTCTCCAGAGACTTCAAGGCTCAAAAATCCCAGATACCTGTCATCATTCTTCTAATCGTCTATGCCGCAATAATGGCTCTTGTCATGACACCGCATCTCAAAGAGATGGCTATACCGGTTTACATCTACTTAACAGCTATAACTCTGATGGCAATCTTTGCCGCACTGAGAGGCGCTAAAAACGATTTTACCCTTTATGGAGCCATATCTTTCATCGCTTCCGATTCGATTATTGCCATCAATAAATTCATGATGCCGGTGCCGGCGGCGGATTACTTTATTATGATTACATATTACCTGTCATTGTTCCTTATTGTTTACAGCTTCTTAAGAGAATAACCTACGGTGAACTAAAAAGATAAGAGTGTCCTGCGGAGAATCAAATACAAATGAGAAGGCTGGATACCCTTTTTTTCGGATATCCAGCCTTACACTGCGTATGTCTTGTTCAATCTTCTTCCACTACCTCCTTTCCTAGAGTCTTGCTGGGCGGCGTCTAGCCTGTAGCCTTGGCCGTAGCCTTGGCTCGCCGCGCCTTCCTAGCAGCCAGGACAAGTCCACCGATGGTAGGATACCAAACAAGCGCTGCCGGGAAGAGGATGACTGGGATCACTACTGCTAGTGCTACGATGATTTCGGCGGCCATCGTTGTTACCTCCTTTCTTTATTTTCCTTGTCTCGACCTTTCGATTATAGTTTAGCATGCTAGTACCGCTATGACTTCCGCCGCAATACCTGTTTCCAATCACCAGAAACACCTAAACCAGTCGCTTCAATCCATCACTTCATGCCTACCTGAAAACATACATGGATAGGCATATATGCTTACACCTATAGCCAAATAGCTTCGAATGTCGAAGCTGAGATCAACCTAATGCCTTGATACAAAGTGTTCAGGAGAAAGAGAAGGACCAACAAGTATCCCGACTTTGAACAATGATTTTAAGAGAAGGAGGTGAACCGAGCGGTTTTCTTAATCTGCCAATGGCCTTATACCACAGGCAACGTGAAGAAAAAGGTGCTGCCCTTGCCCTTCTTGCTTTCCACCCACACCTTTCCCCCATGCAATTCTACAAGCCTTTTCACCATGGCCAGCCCTATGCCGGCCCCTCCGTGTCCTCTTTTTCGAGACCGGTCTGCCTTATAAAAATGGTCAAAAACATGAGGCAAGTCCTCAGTAGCTATGCCACTTCCTGAATCTGCTACATATACCGCAACCCAACCCGGTGTTTTTTCACTGGCGCTGATTTTAATAGCCCCACCGGCCCGTGTGTATCTGAGGGCATTATCAATTAGATTGTGTAGCACCTGACGTATACGGTCTCTGTCTATAAGGACAGACGGCAATCCATCTGACAGCTCCGCAGTAATTGAAATTCGCTTCTCCTGGCAGCGACTCTGAACATTAGCTACTTGTGCCAAGATGAATTCGCTCAGCCCTGTGGCACTTTGCGATAGCTTAAGTTGACCGGCTTCCGCCAGTGACAGATCCCTAAGATCAGTTACCAATCTGGAAAGCAGCACGGTTTCATCATATACCGAGGCTACTTGCTCCGGAGCGGGAGTAATCACTCCATCGAGCCATGCTTCCAGATTTCCCTGAACAATGCTTAGCGGATTGCGCAATTCATGGGCGATATCAGCCAAAAACTGGCGCCTGCTCTTTTCCTTTTTCTCCAACTGCTCAGCCATAGTATTAAAAGCATCGGATACCTCACCAATCTCATCATCGGTCTTCTGTGAAACCCGATATGAAAAGTCGCCGGCAGCAACTTTACGTGCCGCCAACGTCAGTCGTCTCATAGGTCCAGTAATGAGCCAGCTGAATAAGAAACCCAGGGCAACACCGACTAACACAGCTACCCAGGCTGCCAGCCATAGAGAATTACGAATGGCGTCAAGGAAAGCTTGTTCAGCTTCACCCATGTAGTAGGGCATACCACCCTGACCAACAACTCCTGTCTCGGAGGGCATAGAATCAGGTGGTGTCTGGGCAAGGTGGCTTTCCTCACAATAACATCTGAACTCAGTCTGGACCGCATTATTCACCCACATAGCTATAACGCCCACACTAACCAAGGCAATTCCAATAAATAACAGCGAGAGTCTCACCGATAATTTGCGTAACATCACTTCTCCAATTTGTAGCCAACGCCCCGCACTGTAACTAGGGGATTGGCAGATTCAGTTGCCGATTTTGATATCTTCTGTCTGATATTTTTAATATGTGCGTCTATGGTTCGCTCATAACCTTCGTAAGATTCGCCAAAGGCTGAATCCATCAGTTGAAGCCTGGTGTAAACTCTACCGGGATTACGTGCCAGGACAGAGAGTAGCTTGAACTCAGCAGCTGTCAAGCTGAGCTGCTGCCCCGAATAGGTTGCCTCATGCTTCTCAATGTCCAGGATAAGATCTCCCACAACAGTCTGCTCACCTTGCTTAGCCCCTTCCCTGTACCTGCGCAATACAGCACTGACCCTAGCAGCAAGCTCGCGGGGACTGAACGGTTTGGTAACATAGTCATCAGCCCCGAGTTCAAGACCAACGATTTTGTCCGTCTCTTCATCACGAGCTGTAAGCATGATAATCGGGACGTTCGATTGCTTCCTGATAGTTCGGCAAACCTCCAAGCCATCCAACTCAGGCAAATTTAAATCCAGAAGGATAAGGTCAGGCTTATGGTGCTGAGCCTGCTCTATGGCAGCCTTGCCATCGGCAGCGATGATGACATCATAGCCATCCTTTACAAGGTATGCCTTTATGAGCTCACAGACCTTAGGTTCATCATCAACCAGTAAAATCGTGCTACGTGCCATCGCCTGCCCGCTGTCCTACAGTCTGAATTGTAGCATATAAAATTGTTAGGGGCGAAGTGGTCGACCTTCGCCCCTATTGCTTAGGAGGTGTAATTTGATACGTCGGTAGTCCGACTGGATAATTATCATGAATTCTTATCGCCAGTATCTATGACACGGCGGTTGGTAGCTGGCATCGTTATCGCCAGACAATCCATTTTGGCCATAACCTGCTCCAGGGCCAGCACAATAGCCCCCACCTCCACAGCCTCCCCATCCACCACCATTACCGGCAAACGGACAATTATTATACTGTTGTCCCGGACATTGCGAACAATCATACGATGCGTAAGGGCAATTCAACACTGAGGTATCTGTTTCTTTAGCCAGAACTAGCCCAGCACCAATGACCAATACCAATACTGCAACCAGGATTGGTATGCCTATTTTCAAAAGCCTGCTCAAGTACATTAGCCTCCTTTCTGGTATAAATCATAGCAGGCTAATGTGAATCTATTGTGAAGATAATGTGAGGTTTTTGTGAATTTTGAAGATGTGGCTAAGAGAAATAATAATAAAGAAGCACGCTACTGGAGCAGTTTTATTTACCCAGAACCGCCTCCAATACAATCTCAGGAAGCATTTTTATCTTAATATCGGGCTTTTCCTGTAGCTTGCCTCTGAGGCTATGGTAACAACCAGAGCATATATTGACCAATGTGTTAGTTGCCAGGCTGCCAACGAGTTGTTCCATATGCGGAGGGATATAACAGCACAGGTTGGTGTCCAAGTGATTCACCTCAAGTCCATCGATTTTATTCAGCACTCGCACCGCTGGTGAAACATCTACCGGTTCACTGGTTATGCGTCGTCGAAACCTGTAACACCCAGCATAGTAATCCACCTCCGAATTCAGCTTGCCACCGGTGAAATAACGGTCGAGAAGCTCAGTATATGAGATAATCTCTAGCTTAGTATCTCCCCGACAATTGGTATAGCTTGGTTCACAGGCACCGCAGAACAAGACGATTGATTTCGCCCCCTGTGCCACCGCCTGTTTAAAGTTCTGTGAAATAAATTCCCTGGACAGCTCCTTAGACCTAGCAATTTCTTCGTCATTTTTAGCCATTACAGCAGGTTGCCCCAAAGGCATCCAGCCGCAGCAGTATTCCTTTTGGAGCAGTGTATAATCTATCTTAAAGTAGTCGAGCAGCTCTTTCAGAGCCCGCAGCACATGGGGCATCCCTTCAGGCTGGAAACAGCCGGTGACAATAACATGCTCCGCCTTCTCTCCTACCCTGAACCCTATATCATCTACGAGAATTTTCCGCCTTCCCTCGCCAGAATCGCTACAAGTGCCATAAGCTCTGATATTATCAACTAGCTTGTTGTCTATCATGTGTTCAAAGTCTCCCTCTTTCACGTATCATCTCACAGTCCGAGGCAATTACAACTAAGCACAATTTTCTGGGCGGTAGCTGTATTCCCTTAACTCAGCTGGGCGCCACAACTGCCACAGAATCTTGATGGGGCAGTAATAGCAGCACCACATCTGGCACAATAAGATTCCAAGCTTGAACCGCAACCCCCACAGAATTGCTGACCGGGGGCAACCCAACAGCCACACTTAGGACAAGCAACACTTTGCTGTCCCAATTGAGGCTGCTGAGGCGCTGGTTCATATTGCCTCGCCGGCTCCATAACCAACTCTGTCTTCGTCTTTGACAGGCTACCACCACCCCAAATAGCCATCAAACAGACTATGCAGATAAGCATAACAATAATTGTGTTAAAACCTGTAGGAAGCCACAATATCAAGTTCAATAGTAGCCCCACCATTCCTAGAACAAATAAAAGCCCACCTATGACTCTCATATATATATCACCTTATCCAATATAGATAATTATTGAGTTAATTGTAGCAAATCCACAACAGGCAGCAAAAAGTTACGATAGTCAGGAGAAACATCTGTAGCGTCGAGGCTTTTTTCATCCAATGTGCCGGCACAGGAAAAACACACCGGTTTCTATCCTGGGCGATTAGAGCCCAGCCGCAGCCAATATATCCGGAACCAACTCTTCCCTGCCGATAGCCATTACGTGGACTCCATCACAAACGGAATCCTTCTTCAGAGCAGCAATCATCCTGCCGGCAATCTCAATACCTTTGTTGAGTGCCTCACCCTTAGGTGCTGCAGCCAGCTCATCAATAAGGTTTTGTGGCACAAAAATGCCAGGCACATTCTCGGTCATATACTTCGCCATCCTGGCTGAGGTCAGTAAGACGATTCCGGCTAGAATCTTGACGGGAAATTTGCGAGCATATGTCATGAACTTGGCGAAATTTTCCAGGTCATAAATAGCCTGGGTCTGAAAGAATTCAGCTCCAGATTCGATCTTTTTTTCAAACTTAAGTAGTTGTGGCTTTATAGGATCAGCTTCAGGAGTAACTATGGCTCCGGCACAGAATTCAACAGCTCCATCAAGGTCATTACCTCCGAGGTCCTTACCTGATTCCAACTGGCGGATTGTCCTTAACAATTGAGATGAATCAAGGTCGAAAACACCCTTAGCTTCCTTATGGTCACCTACAGGCACGGCATCGCCAGTAAGGCAAAGGACATTCCCTACACCTCTCGTGTAGGCAAAAAGCAATTCAGCCTGAAGTGCAAGCCTGTTTCGGTCACGACAGGTCATCTGCAATATCGGTTCGCCCCCCCGCTCCTTGATAGCCAGACAACCACCTATGGAAGGAAAGCGCATAACCGAGCTCTGGTGGTCAGTAACATTCATGGCAACCACTTTATCCTTGAGGAGGTCGATGTGATGAAACATCTTCTCGATATTCGTCCCTTTAGGTGGGCCGATCTCACTGGTTATGACAAACTGACCAGAATTAAGAGCTTCCTTAAAACGTGTTGTCATAGTCATTTCCTCCCCAATCACACTATTTTAATCGTTCGAGGCCTGGGTGTTGCCTGATAATTCTTGGGCGGCTGATACTTACGCATCAAATCAAGCCTGTCCTGTGCTTCCAGCCGCTGATGAATAAGAGTCCAGGCGCAATCTTTCATTATGTCAACTTCACATTTGCCCTTGTTGGTACCGCCGCACGGTCCATTTAACAAGCCCTTATGACATGCAGTTAGCGGACAAATACCAGCAGTCTGACCCAAAACACACTGGCCACATTGAGCACAGACCTCGTGAAAATTACCAGGCTCGTTCTCTAGCCCGATAAACAGTGTATCAAGCGCTGGGATGACCACTTTATCAACATATGAACCGATTTTGTGCACTCCCAAGGCACAAGACATCACCAGAATACAATTTGAACTGTTGATAGCTCCACTGTTCTCTTTAAGTGCCACCTCCGTCATCTCATCACAAGCAGTTGGAATAACCATCCAGCCTGACACAATTTTACCCGCCTCCTGCAAGCTGTCTTTCATACCTAACACCTCATCCCTACCCCCGGTTTTAGTCATAGTAGCACAAGTACCACAACCAACAATAAATACCTTGTCTAGTCCATCAAGCTGTTCCTTAATCTCATCAAAAGTCTTCTGCTTAGTGATAGATTTCATAGTCACATCCTCCTAACTAACCAGTAGGGTATTTCTGCAAACTGTCTCAGTTATTATTGCTCCAAATCGCATCTCAGGCATCGTTTAGCTTCATACTGGGCTTTATCTTCTGAGAAGCAAAGTTCTATCTCCTCAAAGCTATTCTTCCTCTTGTCGGTGGGTAGAGTCGGCACTTCCAGTCGGGGTTGTGCCTCCCATGTCTCTTCTTCTGTTTTAGTAGCAGACTCCACAATAACCTCGGTCTTCAAATCATACATCTCTACCCTTGAAGTATCCGCCTTAAGATACTTATCTATGGCGAGAGCTCCTCTTCTGCCAGCAGCAATAGCGTCTATTACCATACCAGGGCCGGTTACAAAGTCGCCACCGGCGAAGACACCGGGGACATTAGTGGACAGAGTATTACTGTCAACTGCAAGTGTCTCCCAGCGCGTGCGCTCCAGAGCACTATCAGCCGGCAAGAACGACAAGTCAGGAGCTTGGCCAACTGCAGCAATTACTGTATCTGCTTCGGCAAAGAATTCCGAGC
>CP070642.1:1297940-1308312 GCA_020354105.1 Chloroflexota bacterium
AAAGAGCTCAGGACTTGTGTCGTTGAGCTTTCCGGCATCAAGGCGGGCGACAGGGTGCTGGATGTCTGCTGCGGTACGGGCGACCAGGTATTCCACTATGAGCAGAAGGGCACCATTGCCACCGGCGTGGACCAGAACCCAAACATGATTGAGCTGGCGGAAAGGAATAAAAAAAGACATAGACTCAAACACAGCACCTTCCGTGTAGCCAGCGCCACCGAGCTGCCTTTCCCGGACGGTTACTTCGACTGCGCTTCCTTATCACTCGGCTTGCACGAGATGGACAGAGGCGAGCGGAGTAGAGCCGTCGCCGAGATGAAAAGGGTGGTGAAAAAGGAAGGCGTCTTGATATTTGTCGATTTCCAGGTGCCTTTGCCCAGGAACTCTATGGGTTATATCATAAAGACCGTGGAGTTCCTTGTAGGCAGGGAAAATCATAAACGTTTCAGGGACTACCTGGCTCAGGGCGGATTAAGACAGATACTGAAGGAAAACCAGCTTGCTCCACAAAAGGAAGCTCTAATCATGAGCGGGACCATGCAAGTAATAAAGTCAAAATGACAGATAAGAATGTGCTGAAAATTGAGAGGGAAATACATTGACTTGCCTTACGTGCAGTGGTATATTTCTGATGGTCATAAAATGTCATCTTCCACCAGGAGAAAAAACATGGCTGTACTAAGGCTGCGTAAATTATTCTCAATCTCGATGGCGCTTATGCTGGTGGTTACACTGGGCACAGCACTGATAACGGCAGGTCAGGCACAGGCCGCATGCTCATCCGATGTCTGGGTAGCACCACCACCCACCGGCAATGACTCCAATCCCGGCACACAGGCTGCGCCGTTCGCCACCATCCAGAAAGGTGTTGACGAGGTATGTGCGGGCGGCACGGTGCACGTGGGGGCGGGGTCATATACAGAAAATGTATTAATCACTAAATCACTCAACCTGCAAGGTGCCGGCAGAGATTTGGTAACCGTTTATAAAGCGGATACACTCTACAACTACGTCTTTGAGATTATGGCGGATAATGTAAGAATGAGTGGCTTTACCGTTATAACCGGACCTTATTACGGTTACGGAATACTGCTTAATAAGGCAAGAGACTGCGATATTTCCAACAATATAGCAACTGCATGCTACTACGGGATTGTTTTAGATGCAGCATCAAATAATACCGTCAGCAATAACAACGTACATCACAACTACTTCGACGGAATTTTCCTGGAGGTTTCAACAAATAACGTCATCAGCAATAACGACGTACATGACAACTGGAGGGATGGCATAGTACTGTGGAATTCCAACGGAAACGAGATAAGCGACAACAATATTTACGGTAATCTGGGCTGGAGCTGTCCATACGTGTACTCCTGGAACGGGGAGGACTACGAGCTCGATGCCCATATGCTGGGTAACGCTCCGAGAGCCAATGCAGAGAAGTCGGACTACGATAGCCTGGAGCACCTGGTGCCTTCCGACGGAAAACACTTACTGAAGTTAACCGAGGAGATGGACGAGACATCCTATGTGGATGAACTGAAGCTCATCGCCGTGGACCATGTAATCGGCTCGAAGGTAGTAATGGATATGCAGGGCAATATACACACGCTGTGTTCTCCATACATTCCCGTGGAAGCCGTAGATGAAGAGGGGATAGAGTGCCTGGATCAAGTGAACGCCCAGGACGGCAACTACTGGACGAGCAATTTGGATAACAAGGATCTCAGCCAGGACGAAGACCTCAGAGACGGCGTTATTCTCACTTTCGACAAGCCCGCTGGCGCCACATCCGCTAAGGTGGTGGCTACTTACCGTAAAACAGGGCTCGGCGCCTTCATACATGTCCACTGGGCCAGAATCCTCCCCCAGCCACCGATACCTCCGAAAATCCGGACTCTGGGCAGAATGTTGAACAGTCTGCAACTCCAGGTCAATGACGGAGCCACGTGGGGAAATAGAATACCATTCATGGATACCTCGGGCAGTACGCTGGGCAGGAGCGACATAGCATTCACGGGAGATATCAGCGGCATAGCCGGCAATACACTTACCCTCAAGGTTGAGTCTATCACCGGTCTGGTCGACATAGACTCTGTCACCGTGTACTATGCGGACTGTGATGAGCCCGCTACGTCCATCGAGGTGTCGGCGGCATCAGCCATCGATGGCAACGGGACCGATGTGACACAGCTGCTGGGAGCAGACGATGGCAATTATCTGGTGCTGGAGAAGGGAGACTATGCAGATCTGAACTTCTATTACAACGAACCGGTCAGCCCCGGATACGAGAGGTCATATTTCGTCAAGGCGAACGGTTACTACGTTTTTCCAAATCTGACACCGCTGCCAAAAGAAGTGGCAGGCAACTTGATGGGGCAATTTAAAGACGATTATGATAAAGCTTACAGGTTCTACCTGGAAAAATATTATCCTTCATCCGGCAACAATTGCGGAATAAACGTCCTATGGAGCTCCAATAACCTGATCTCTGGCAATCAAATATATGACAACGCCTACGAGGGGATCTACCTTTACTTTGCCCATAGCAACCGCATTATCGGCAACTATATTTTTGAAAATGACTGCGGCATATGGATAGATTATTCGAATGACAACGAGATTACATGTAATGACATACGGGACAACATGTACTGGTCAGGCATCGCGCTTGATCCCTACTACTATTATTACTACTACGGTTACTATGCCTCTTCAGGCAATGCCATTCACTACAATAATATCGTTGGCAATCTGGACTACGGTGTCTTTAGTGGCAATGACCAAGAGGCGGTAGATGCTATCAACAACTGGTGGGGGGCCACTGACGGACCGAGCCACAGCCCGGGCAGCGGTGACAAGGTCTCAGATTATGTTGATTGCAGTCCATGGCTGACCGAGGCGGTAGATTGTGAGAAATGTGCAGAGATTGGTGGAGATCGATACTATCTGGAACAGGTACTACAAAAATACGCGGGAGGACAGGCAGCCGGGCCAGGCTCATCACCACAAAATCTCCCACACCTGGTACCACCCAACTTGTCAGCGCAATACATGAATGTCCACCCGTTGTATGCGCAGGTCAACCAGCCGGTCACAATCACCACCAACGTGGTCAACTCAGGTCAGGAGACAGGCAATTACGACGTGGTGCTCAGGATAAACGGTAAGTCGGAGCAGAACAAGATGGTCAGCGTCGGTCCAGGTGGTACCTATCCGGTGAAATTCACCGTGACCAAGTCCCAGCCGGGGACATACACCGTGAACATCGATGGCCAGCAAGCCAGCTTCACTATAGTTGATAATGATAAAATCACCAGTGCACCTGTGAATGGCGGCATAATTGCCATTATCATCGTCAGCCTGCTGATTATCGTGACTCTGGTGATGCTGGTGCGAACTTTCCAACGTTCCACTTCATAGCCAGACCAGCGCAAAAAGAAAGAAAGGGGTGCTGTCCATGCACCCCTTCTATTATTCGGACTGTTTGGCCACCATGACAAACTATGCCCCCAATAATTACCAGCATAGGCTTTAACAAATATGCCACCAAGGGTGGTAGAATAATTGGAGGCAAGTAACCCATTCCAACGCTATACGCATAGCCATATGAATACTATGAGGAGTAATGGCTGATGGAGGACCTGAAAACCGAGTTCCTGAGCGACGTAGCTGTAAATGTTGACTGGAAGGAGATAATGGATTTAGGAGCCACGCCACGTGGTAACCGACAGATCACTTATATCAAGGGCGGTACATTCAAGGGGCCCAAAGTAAAAGGAGTGGTGCTACCCGGTGGAGGCGACTGGTTCATCCGTCGACCTGATGGAGTGATAGAAATGGATGTCCGTGCCGCCGTTCGTACTGACGATAACCACTTGATATATACCTATATCAGAGGCATAAACGACATGACACTTGAAGTTGCGCTTAAGCTAATCAACGGTGAAGTCGTTGACGCATCGAAGTACTACTTTCGGGTTACCCCGGTATTCGAAACCGCCTCAGAGAAATACGGTTGGCTAAACCGGATTGTGGCAGTTGGCATAGGAAGGCTAACACCTGCAGGTGTTACCTACAAAATGTACACCATCCTGTAACCTCACTAATGGATAGTGGGGCCATAATCCGAGGCGGGTTTAATGCTTCAGTAACGGAATATGGCAGCTACTGTGGTACGAGAGGGGACTTTCTCTGGCTCCACCACGTATACAATCCCTCCCCGTGTCAGCGTATAAACTGCAGCCAAATCAAGCAGGTCCTGGGTGCCCGGCTCAGCCTCCTTGTACAGATGAACCTTTCGTTGCTCGGCATCGAACTTCCCCCATTGCTGGATACCGAGAGCCACAAATAATGTGGCAATGCGGCCATCATATCCAGCCAGAATAACCTGCTCGACATCACTGGCAGACAGTCCTGTACCAGCAGCCTCATGGTAACGTTTCACTGCTTCAAGCTGCTCTCGCTGGAAATAAGGTTGTACCACGGACCAAGCCTGTTGCTGCAACTCTTCTGCACTGGTCTCGTCTACATTGCCCTGAATCCCATCTTGTAGCAGATGAGGATAGCTGTTTGCCTGGCGGTAGATAGGGTGAAGATAATCAACCCCGGCAATGACTAACGGCGCCTGTTCTTCTCGCAGCAGCTCACTTAAGCCATGGTCAATCTGCTTAAAGTAGCGCAGGATATTATCCTTAGCGTCGTCAGTACCAACGCCTTGCCCATGAAAGATGGCTGAACGCCTTCCTGGCCCTGTGCTTGTACCTGTATGAAATTGAAGCTGTCTTTGAGACTCATCATACTTCAAGGCCTCGGCGAGACTTTCAGGAATACCTTCGGGCGTAATTGCCCGTACACTGTAACGCGAACATTGAAGTAGCCGCGTCTCGTTCTGGCTCACTGCCAGCACATAGAATAGACCGTCACCACTTAACAGCGGCAGCAGAGGCTTTATGTGGAAATGTTCAGCCACAACCACTAACTCCTGAAAATTATAGGGAAGACGAAAACGTCGAAATATTCCCGGTGATGAGAAAATTGCCAGACTTTCGCTTTGATGCTGCCAGAAAAAATCGTCAGTTAACAACTTTCGGGCAGGCTCAAGCAATCGCCTGGCATCTTTAGCACGTAGTCCATTGTCAACTAACCGTTTTTCTCCTTCACGTAGCAGGTTATTAAGCCTGATCGGGTCTTGTTTTACATCTACGGTGCGATGGGTAGGCATATAAATAGAAATGCCAACTTCCCCTGGCCTGTCCACCAAATTTCTTAATTCATCTCTCGATAATATTGCCACTATATCACCTCCAACCGGTTCTCACGCCGACAAAGATAACCTAATAAATGGTACAATAATCTGAGGCAGGCCATCAATTGCCTGCGGAATGCAAAAGGAGACTGAAATGCCTGACATTTATGATAAGCTACGTGAGAGACTGGATATGTTCCCACAGGGGTTCGCCAAGACCGAGAGCGGCGTGGAGATGGAAATACTGAAGCGCCTGTTTACTCCGGAAGAAGCAGCGCTTATGTTGGACATCAAGCCCCTGCCGGAAAAGCTATCGGATATTGCCCGGAGAACAGGTAAAGATGAAACCGAGCTAGGGAAAAAACTGTACGATATGTCAAAGCGGGGACTGCTTATGCGCTGGCGTGCGCCAAACAAAGATATGTACTACTTCCTGATTCCATGGGCAATCGGCATTTATGAGTTCCAGCTCAATAACCTGACCAGGGAAAACGTCGAGTTGTTCGAGAGATACTACGAGGAGGGAATGGTACCTTATTGGAAAAACAGGAAGGCGGGCATGGTCCGCGTTATTCCGGTCCAAAAAGAAATAGAGGGGAAAACCGAGATTCAGCCCTACGAAAAGGTATCGGAGATTATAGAATCGCATACTAAGTTTGCCGTTGCCGACTGCATCTGCCGGAAAATTGAAAAAATGCGGGGACATGGGTGCGACAAGCTAATGGAAGCCTGCATGACCTTCGGGCCGGGGGCCGATTTCTATATCGAGAACGGACTGGGCAGGGAGATTTCAAAAGAGGAGGCAAAACAGATACTCGAGAAAGCAGAAGAGGACGGGTTGATTCACTGCTCTACAAACAGAGCGGGCACCAAGACATTTATATGAAACTGCTGCGGCGACTGCTGCGGGGTCCTGCAGCTCATCACCAAATACGATAATCCGGGAATAATAACAACATCGAACTACTACGCCGAAAAAGACGAGGATACCTGTAATTCCTGCTTTACCTGCGTCGACCGGTGTAACGTGCATGCCATAAAAATTGACAATGAACGCACCGTCATAAGCAGAGAAAAATGCATCGGCTGCGGGCTGTGCGCCTCGACATGTCCAACGGGGTCGATTACCATGGCTATCAAATCGCCTGCCGAAGCTTCGCCCATTTTCTCACATGAAACGGAGATGCTGCAGGCTATGGGCAAGGAAACAGGCAAGCATTTCCCGTTTGAATAACACTTGAATCCTGTTACGAAAACACACCTTAGCTAGCAATGCCAGCCATCAAGCGTACTCGGCAATACACACAGCATCAAATTCTGGAGAATAACCTAGCCAGCAATGGACTCTCCAGATGAATAGCTCCCTCCGGGCACGTTTCCTGACAGCAATAACAGCGTATGCAGAGGTCATATTTGTGTGTGGGTGGTCTGGAGGTCTCAAGCGTGTGCCAATTAACAGCCTTTGGGTCTACAGGGCACATCATAACGCAGGTGCCACAATTGGTACACTTTGCTTCGTCGATAACCGGCCTCTCGCATATTTGATTCTTAACCCAGGTCTTGAATCGGCTGCTGGTGCATGGTAGCGGAGGAGTCCGAATTACGTCGAAGTTGTGGTCGAAGAACTGCTCCATATTTTCCCCGACTATCTCGATGTTCTTACTATGGTATGTTCCCAGACCGGAGTGCTCCCCCGGTTTCGATGTCGGGACCACCGCGGGGTCAAGGTCGATGATCCTGCAGGCTGTGGCATCCAGCGCAATGGGGTCAGTGGAAAACAGCAGCACGTTCATTTTCTTCGGTTTGCCGCTTCGCGGTCCGTTGCCCTCCATAGCCATAACGCCGTCCATAACACAAAGGCGCGGTTTGACCAGAGTGTTCAGGTCAACAAGCATAGTGGCGAAATCGTATGGGTCGGGCAACTTAACATGATACTGGCTTTTCAGCAATCCGGGCACACAGCCAAATTGGTTCTTAACCGCTCCGGTAAACCGGACAAGAGGGTGCGTCTTTAATTTTGGCAGGCTTACCAACCCGTCACAGTCCAGGACTCCGTTAGCAATCACGAAGCTCTTCACCAGCAACCCCTTAGGGTGACTGACCGGCCTGCCGGCATCGAAATCAGCCAGACTGAACCCCGACTCATCGGCGACACGCTTCAGCCCGGCCACCCTCATATTAAACTCAGCCCTGCCGAACGCCGGTGAATCGCCATAGTAGACGCTGGCACCCGCTTCCATAAACGACCGCCCCACCGCTTTGAACACTGCCGGATGTGTGGTTACGCAGTTATCAGGATTGGCGCCAATGAGCACATTCGGTTTCAGTACGATTTTTTCGTTGCTTTTTGTAAAAACGGAAGCCCCACCGAGAAGGTCAAGCCCTTCCCGAACTGCACTGAAGACCTTGTCCTCTTGGTATGTATCGCATCTCACCAAGGCAACTACTGCCTTCTTCTTAATTTTCGCCATCAGAGTTTAATCGGTACAACCTGTAAACTATTCTTCCAGAGCCCGTACCTCAGCGTTGGTCATGCGTAACCGGTGAGACAAATCACTGGATAGCCTGCGAAGTATGTGTGCAGCAAGTGCCGGCTCAGTCTGAGTAAGCTGTTGAAAGTCTTCCTTGGACATAAACAGCAACTTGGTATCGGTTTCGGCGCGCACTGTGGCAGAGCGAGGCTTATCTTCGAGGATGGACATCTCGCCGAAAAATACGCCGTCGGCGAAGGTGGCTAAACGGTAGTCTCTACTGCCAGTAAACACGCTGACATACCCGGAGAGGATGAAATATATACCATCTCCCACATCTCCTTCTCTAAAGATAATGTCACCCCTTCGAAAGGATACCGGTCGCACGTAGTGTTGAACGAGGTGCAACTGCTCAGGGGACAGCCCCTGGAACACAGATATATCATGTAGTTCGAGTATCTGTGTTTCACGCTGCGCTCCCCTCATCTCTTCCTTGACCAGAAGGTCTTCAGCCCACTCCAGGGCATCGTCCGTAGCCGGAAAGATATGGTCGCGACCTATGACATCAGTTACACCCACGTCTTCCAGGTAACTGCGCAGACGCTCCTTATTTCGGTCCCCCGGCATGTCTACATAAGCCATTAGTAGGTGATGGCCCTTATCTTTTACGCTATCCGCTATTTGGCGCAGCAACTGGGTGCCGGTGAGGTCAACGGTGTTTACCCGTTTGAGGTCGAGAATAATAAATTTGCTGTCATAATCCTTTTCTATTTCGGTCAGCAACTTATCGCAGGTGCCAAAGAAAAGTGCATCGCTGAGCTCGTATACTTTAATCTGGTGACCGTGTTCCTCCAGAGTATGCATGGCTTCCTGAGTTCGCACCTTCTTCGAGTGTATAAGCTCGCCAGAATATTTTCTGCGTATTATCGTCTTGTTTATTTGCTCCCTAACGAAAAGAAGGCAGGCGATTACCAGGCCTATGCCCACGGCAATCACCAGGTCAAAAATGACCATTGACACGGTCACAGCCAGGACGATAATCATGTTTTCCAAAGTCGATTTCTTCCCGAACAGAATCAAGCTTTTATAATCCACCATCTTTACTGCGGTGACCATGAGTATGCCGGCCAGAGCCGATAAAGGAATCCACTTCACAGCTGGGCTCAACACCAGCACCACAAGCAAAAGCGATACACTGGTGATAACACCTGCAAGCCGTGTTCGCCCGCCGTTGTTTATACTAACCATAGCAACTGAGGTGGTGCCGGCAGCAGGTAGCCCACCGAAAACAGCCGAACCCAAATTCCCGATTCCCTGGCCGATGAGCTCCCTTTTGCTGTTATGCTTGCTCTTTGTCGTCATATCAACAACAACGGAGGTAAGAAGCGTATCCAGTGACGCCAGGATGCTGAGCGTCAATGCCGGTATGATTATGTAAACCCATTTAGCCAGTGGTATTTCAGCAGCGAAGTTGATAAATGACAGCGCCTTGTCGGGAGTGGGTAAAGCGCTGGGAATAGAACCGACAATAAGTGGATTGTTTTGTGGTTGAAGCAAGTCCGGGCTGGCGACGAAACCGATAAGAAAATAGGTAGCAATTCCAGCGCCAACCCCAATCAGCGCGGCGGGTATAACACGGATTAATCGACCCGCATATACGGTGGCGATGATGGTAACTACACCGATGGCAACAGTTATGGAATTGAAACCAGCCTGCCCGGTGAATAATGAACTGGAGCTGACAGATTCACCTACACCGAAAAACGGCCGTATCTGTGACAGGAATATGAGCACTGCGATACCGTTCATAATTCCGGACACTACCGGGAAGGGAATGTACTTAATCAATCTGCCACCGCCTACAGCTCCCAGCACAATCTGGAATATACCGGCGAGGAGTATTGTTGCCGCCACCATAAGCAGGATCGCTTCCGCCGTGCTCACACCAAGATCGGCTAATTCCGGGTCTCTGGCGAAACGGGCGATAAATGCCGTAATGACAACAGCCATGGGCGCTGTGGGACCGGTAATCTGCGCCGGCGTGCCGCCGAATATGCTGGCCAGAAAGCCGGCAATGATGAAGGCATAAAGACCGGCAAGAGCTCCCTGGGCTACATAATCAGGTCCCAGAGGTACAAAAGCTGCCACACCGAAGGCGATAGCAAGTGGTAAAGCAACTATCGAGGCTGTTATGCCACCGAAAAAGTCACCACGCAGATTGGAAAACAATCGTAGGCTGGTTGCCTTCTGAAGCAGGTTATTCAAGAAAGGCTTCAAAGCCATCCCCTGTAAATATCATACAATCCAGGCATCTACTTTGCCCCCTCGAAGCCGGGAATCTCCTTAATATAGACCAGTAGCAGTCCTCTCCGATTACCGTAGCACAATTATACCATCAAAGCTGGCAAATAAAGTATGGCTGAGTAAATGATAAGCGGTAATCAACCGAATTAAGTACGGCGAGTAAACAGTATAAAGGCTAGAATGCTACCTAATACTAGAAGACCGAGGAGGGCCGCCAAAACAAAAACAGTTTTAGATGAACGAGCAGCCTCCCGCGGACAGAGAATCCTGCCTTCCTTTTTTGCCTTAGCATCTAAGGCAACTCCAATGGCTATCCCGATGCCAACGCCTATGGGTATACCGGAAC
>CP070642.1:1308412-1313119 GCA_020354105.1 Chloroflexota bacterium
AACGCTCACCATCCTCGTCTCCTGTACTTGGCCGTTTATCTTTAATGCGATGTTGAGGTTGCCAGCTTCATCGCCGATGTTGACCACATTGGTGGTGATGGTTACCGGTTGGCCAGCGAACGTCTGTTGTGGGTTGACGCTTAGAATTTGAGTTGAAAGATTTGCTGGTTTTAGCTGCCGTTGCCATCCAGGCATTGTTGGTGACACACCTGGGCCTGATGGTAGTTGTTCTCTGGAAATGCTGCAGTCATCTGCTATCGCCCACGGTTCGAAGTCTACATCGGTCGAGACCTTGTCTCCACTGCCCGGGCCTTCACCACTCGGCCCATTGACAGCTCCCCACCAGTTAAGTTCGCCGTTAATCATTAGACCGCTCTCGTTAAGCAGGCCAAAGTCTGGGTTGCCAAAGATGAGATTGCACGGGCTGACGGTTACCTGGTTGGCTTTGGCCATCGTATCAATAACCACGCCGTGACGGGCGTTACCCGAGATGGTGTTGCGGCTTATGACCAGCGTGGAGTCATCTTCTACATCATCAACATATATACCGTCATGGAGGTCTACGCCGTTAGTGGCGGCGTTCATGGCGGCTACTCGGGCCTCGTCATCATCCTCATCCTCATTATTAGTCGCGGCTCTGGCAGCTTCTTCAGCATCATTCCCCCCAATCCCTTCAATATGAGCAGTCAGTAATGGTACCACTAGCGCGCAGGGCCCGCCGTTGTTGCTGATGTTATTGCCGTCGACAGTTACCTGGCTGTTATCCCGTATTTCGTCGAAGTACAAGCCGTGACTACAGCTCTGGGTGATGGTGTTTCCAGTGACGGTAACAACGCTGTTATCTTCTATCTCCTCCTCAAACTCCAAGCCGAATTCACCGCTATTGGTAATGGTGTTGCCGCCGATGGTACCGCGACTTCTGTTATAGAATTCCTCGCAAAACTCTATCCCATCCCAGCCAGAATCACTTATCATATTGTTAGCAACGGTAATGATGCTGTCATCGTTGATATCACTCTCGAAGACTATACCATATCCATCGCTGTTACTTATCGTGTTATTAGTAATGGTGACGATGCTGTTATCCCAGATGGCCGCTTCGATGTATATGCCGCCATATTCACCGCTGTCTCTGATGGTGTTGCCGTTTATGGTGACGCGGGCGTTACCACTGATGGTGTCCTCATAATAAAAGGTTATGCCACTCATATCGCTCTCAGTAATGGTATTGCCGTCGATGTTGATTTGGCCATTTTCCACGACCTCGGCAACATATATTCCATAATCGTCGCTGTCACTTATACTATTGTTGGTAACGGTAACTACAGCGCTACCTTGGATACCCTCACAGATATATATGCCGGTCTCATCGCTGTCGCTGATAGTATTGCCGCTCACGGTGGTGCGGCTGTTACCGTCAAAAGGTGAGCAAAATTCTATGCCGTCGCTCCTGCTATCGGTTATGGTATTGTTCGTAACGTTGACCACGGCGTTACCCGTGACACGTCCAGAAAAATACAGGTTGTCCTCACCTTTATTGCTCAGCAGCTGATTGCCGCTGACGTTGATAACGCTGGAACCCGTGATTTGATTAGAAAATTGTATACCATTTGCAGTGTTGTCCCTGACGATATTGTTGGTGATAGTTACGTTGTTGTTTTCCAGGTCCGAGTCTCCATCGGTATCATAGACATATATGGGCGCGCCGCCACCAGTCACGGTGAATCCGGTGAACGTAACCCATTCGCCATCGTCCAATGCCAGGTACACGGCATCGTTGCCACCAGAAGAAATGGTGGTTGCCGCAGCGCCGCCGCTGGACTGGATGGTGAGTGACATGCTAATGACTATGGGGAAACTCTCACCAAGCGCAGCATTATATGTCCCGGGCGCCACTATGATTGTGTCGCCAGTGGCAACTGCGCCCACGGCATGCGTTATGGTTTTCCATGGGGTTGCCGGGTTCTGTGCCTGAGCGGGAGTGTTCCCGTCATTCCCGGTAGCGGCATTTACATAGTAGGTTATCGGCGCCGCTTCTACCGTGCCTCCCAGCGGCAAACCGACCATGGCAAGGGATAGTATAAACAGCAGAATTACCAGTGAATAGATAAATGTCTTACCTGTGACCATTCTTACACCTCCTAAGTGTAAGCTGGCTGCGAGTCTATAAGCCTAGTGGACAGTATAGCAGCAAATATCGATTTGTCAATAATCCCGCACGTCGATTCTTAGGCGGTTAAATGCAAGAAATCATAGAAACAAGCCTCAACCAGGATATCAGGGTCAACAATAGTTGGGCTGGGGGCATTCACAGCTGGTATCTAGTAGGCTGATATACTGCTGCAACAAGGCTGTAGCTTGAGCTGTATTCTTATTCTCGAGGGCAGACAGCGTATTTTCCAGAATGCTTATTTCCCGGGTGAGGTGTGCCGAGACATTGTTTAGAGAGCCGCAGCAAGGCGCCATGCCTTCGGACCGCCACAGTAGAGCCTCTTTTATCTCCAGCATCTTCTTCACATCTTTGATAGCCTGTTTTATTTTCTTAGGGTCAGCTGCCTTCTGTCTGGTAGCGGTGACCGTGTTTTTATCTATTATCATCATCTTTTGTTACCTCTCTGCGGCTATATTTGTGTCCTTAATCTTAATGTTTGAAGTGGCGTATGCCGGTGAGGACCATAGCCATATTGTATTTGTCGGCCGTGTCTATCACCTCTTTATCTCTTACCGAGCCGCCGGTCTGGATTACGGCAGTGGCTCCGCCCTTTGCCGCTACCTCAACGGTGTCAGGGAACGGAATCATGGCATCTGAGGCGAGAACGCTGCCTTTGGCGGCATCTCCGGCTCTCTTTAAGGAAAGCTCGACGCTGACCACCCTGTTGGGCTGGCCTGTGCCCATGCCGAGCAATGTATTATCTTTAGCCAGGACGATGCCATTAGACTTGATGTGTTTTACCGCTCTCCAGGCGAAGATGAGGTCGCGCATCTCCTCCTTGGTCGGCTGGCGCTTGGATACGGTCTTAGGTTTAAATTCTTCCTCGGTGTAATAGTCCTCTTCCTGTACCAGGAAACCGCCGCTAATGGGGCGCAGGTCGATTCTTCCGCTTTTGCCCTGTGGCAGTACAGGTAAAGAAAGAAGGCGCAGGTTTTTCTTGCGTTTGAAGATTTCAATGACTTCGTCGCTATAGCTCGGGGCTATAATGCAGTCATAGTGAGTTTTATCGATTTCGGTAGCCAGTGCTGTGTCTATGGGACGATTGCAGGCAACGATGCCTCCGAACGCGGACACCGGGTCGCCAGCAAGTGCTCTCTTATAAGCTTCTATTAGGTCTTTATTGCTGCAAAGCCCACAGGCGTTGTTGTGCTTGATTATAGCTATGGTGGGGTCGGTGAAGTCGCAGGCTGTGCTCCAGGCAGCTTCAAGGTCGAGGAAGTTATTGAAGGAGAGCTCCGGACCGTGGAGCAGCTTGACCGATGTCATGCCTGCAGGCCTTTGCTTTATGGATTGCTCGGTGTAGAGAGCAGCTTTCTGGTGCGGGTTTTCTCCATAGCGCAGGTCATAGAGCTTTTTCATGGCTATGGTCATGTCCTGTGGAAAGGCCTCTTCGTCTCGGAGATACTGGGCGATGGCGGTGTCGTACATGGCGACGTGCTGGAAAGCTTTTTGAGCCAGCCTTTTTCGCTCTTGCTGGTCCACCTTGCCCTTCCGTAGCTTTTCGATGACCACATCGTAGTCTTCAGGGTCAACGATTACCAGTACAGAGGGAAAATTCTTGGCAGAAGCACGAATCATCGTCGGCCCGCCGATATCTATGTTCTCAAGTGCCTCCTCAAGTGAAACATTTGCCTTGGTTACTGTCTGGATAAAGGGGTACAGGTTGACTACCACCATGTCTATAGTTTGAATTTTGTTTTTCGCCAGCTCTTCCATGTGCTGGGGAAGCTCACGCCTGGCTAAGATACCGCCGTGTACTACCGGGTGGAGCGTTTTCACCCGGCCATCTAAAATCTCGGGGAAGCCGGTTAGCTCTGAGATGCTGTGGACTTTTATGCCCTCGACTTCGATAGCCTTTTTAGTGCCGCCAGTGCTGTAGATTTCGACATCTAGATCTTTTAGCTTTCGGACAAAATCGACCAGGCCTGATTTGTTGGAAACACTGACAATAGCGCGCAAGGGGGGACCTCCTTTAAGTGATAGTTATTTTTTTGCTATCCGTGGACTGGATAACTTTACCAACTTTTTTGGTTTCAGGCAAGGTGGCGGCGAGTTCGGCTGCCTGTTGCGGGGAGCAAATAATTACCATGCCTATACCCATGTTGAAGACCTGGTACATCTCGGCTTCCTTGATTTTGCCTTTCTCCTGAATGAGCTTGAAGATTGGTGGAACCTGCCAGGCATGCTTATTGATTTGTGCAGTCAAGCCTTTAGGGAGGATTCTGGGGATATTGCCTTCGAATCCACCGCCGGTAATGTGAGCTAGACCTTTGACCAGAGGAAAAATTGGCTTCAGCTCTGAGTGGTAACAGCGATGCGGCTGGAGAAGCTCCTCGCCCAGAGTTCGCTTCAGTTCAGTGTAGGAGACCTTCAACGCAGACGGGTCTCGGTCTATATCGAATACCTTGCGCACCAGCGAGTAGCCGTTGGTGTGCAGTCCGCTGGAAGGCAAGCCGAGGATAATGTCGCCAGGAGCGATGGAGCTGCCGCTGAGT
>CP070642.1:1313219-1315743 GCA_020354105.1 Chloroflexota bacterium
ATGGCTGGTTCGGGCAAATCCGAGGTGGCTAAGGTGTTTGAAAGAGATGGTTTCAAGAGGATAAGATTCGGAGATATTACCGACGAGGAAATCAAGAAAAGAGGTCTTGAGCTTAACGAGGAGAATGAACGACATGTCAGGCAGCAGTTGAGAGAGGAGCATGGTATGGCAGCCTACGCCAAACTGAACCTGCCTAGAATTGATACATTACTCAAGTCTACAGATGTGGTTGTGGATGGCCTCTATTCCTGGGAAGAGTACAAATTGCTCAATGGTCGCTATGGTGATGATTTTCACATGGTCGCTGTTTGGGCATCACCTGAGACGCGATATAATAGGCTATCGAGGAGAAAGGTACGACCTCTGACCAAGGAGGAAGCCGCCAGCCGGGATGTTGCCGAGCTGGAAAATACCAATAAAGGTGGTCCGATAGCAATGGCGGACTTCACCATAGTAAATGAGACCTCCTTGGAACACTTGACAAAGGAAGCTGAGAAGGTTGTGGTTGCTTTGAGATGAAGAAAGTGAACAGGCCGGATATCGATGAGTATTTTCTAAAGATAGCCTCCGTGGTGGCAGAGCGCTCAACGTGCCGTCGGCATCATATTGGAGCCGTGGCGGTTAAGGACAAGCATATACTGGCCACGGGCTACAATGGTGCTGCTGCCGGGCTTAAAGATTGTCTTGATCTCGGCTGTCTTAGAGATGAGATGAAGATACCATCCGGGACTAGGCACGAGATATGCCGCGGTATTCATGCCGAGCAGAATGCAATCATACAGGCATCACTTCACGGTGTCAGTCTCCAGGGTGCCACGGTCTATGTTACCCATACGCCGTGCATACTGTGTGCTAAAATGCTGGCCAATGCCAGGATAAAGAGGTTTGTCACTTTCGGTAAATACGCCGACGATTCCTTTGTGGAGCTGTTTAAAGAAGCCGGGATAGAGTTTGAGGCGCGGGAGCGGCCACCCTCTGAGATAACATATCTTCCTTAAACTGCTGGTCTTAAGGAATAGACCGTTTAATTGTGGACGTTTGCATGAGGTGATGGCTGGGATTTCATGTGACCGTTAAGCAGATTGGGAGGAGAATAAACGGTGCCGAAATAATCGGCGCTATCATGATCGCTGGCAAAATCCTCTATTAATAAGCCCACCCGTTGCTTCCCGTTACTGTGACCGTTGTCTTCACTGGTCACAATTGCAGTCAACTTGATCTTGTGGTTGTGAGCTGGCAGGGCAATTTGAGTGTCCGCGGTAGACGTTTTGCGTTTGTTGCTCTTGTGTATTCCGTTGGAGATAATCAGATTTACCCGGTCGCCGATGCACAGCCTGGGCCCCATGTTTTCCAGTCCAATACCTGTGGCACTGAGGTCGACAGAGCGCGCTGGGTACCAGTCATTATCTCCGGTGACCTGCCAATAAGAATCGGTACTGACTGGGAAGCGATATGTTGTGCGGCGGCTGACACTTCTCATACGGAATACCCCAGCAGCTAGCAGAATCGAGTTAAACGATGCCCAGCCTATGGCAATCAGCATCGGAAATGGCTTCGGTTGATACCAGATAGGATGTATCAGGTGCACAGTACCGATGACAATGGCAGCAAAGGACAACCCTATCATAACCCAGTGTGGTGCGAACAGGGGTTGAAATGGAGAGCGGTTGCCGTCGCCTGCCACTTTGGAGGTTACCCGGAAGCGGCTGGTGCGGCCGGTTATAAGTGTTCTAAGTGCCCAAATGAAGGCAAACATCTTAATTGCGTCGTAACGCAGTATATCCCATATATTGTATATGCCTCGGCCAAGAAGCCACAGGGCAGTGAAGGTGAGAATCATGTATGGTGTGAAGCGTATCCAGAACGACCAGCTCAGCGTATTAATGGGCAGTGCTCCTGTCAATAGAACCAGCATAGGTATGGCTAAAAGAGTCAGTTTCTGAATCGCATCGAAATAGGTCTCCATCGATGCGAAAAAGCTAATACGCTGACCTGTGGTAAGGCCACGCCCCCATAGTGGGTTGTCTTTTCGGAAAACTTGCATGGCTCCCTGCGCCCAACGGAAACGCTGAGCCAGAAAGTCCTTGAGGGTTGCCGGCGCCAGCCCGGATGCCAACGGGCGGTCGATATAAACAACGCGATAGCCGCGCCTAGCAAGGCGAATAGAGGTGTGCAGGTCTTCCGTCACGGTTTCTGTGGCTATGCCTCCGATGCTCTCTATTGCCGAGCGGCGCAGCACCGACGGAGTGCCGCACCAGAAGGACGAGTTGGTGCGGTTCTTTCCCGGTAAAATAACGTGAAAGAAGAGCTTCTGCTCATGCCAGTCGGGACTCTCGTGCTCGAATGAATCGGTGTTGTAGAATAGCTGTGGTCCTTGAACGACAGCCACGGTTTGGTCCTCAAAGAAGCCGATGGTTTCATCCAGGAAATCCGGTAATGGTATGTGGTCAGCATCCAGAGTAGCAATCAACTCGCCCTTAGTTCGGCTAAGTGCATAATTCAGGTTACCTGCTTTTGCTCCCTC
>CP070642.1:1315843-1328835 GCA_020354105.1 Chloroflexota bacterium
AAGGTGATTTTGCCCTAATATTAGCTGGAGAGAAACATCAATTTAAAAACTCCTCTAAGAACAAGAACCTGCTTATAATCTGTGGTGTCCCAAAAGAATACGAATGACGATTCATATTGTAACAATTGGGCCTTTTGTTTGATTGAATTTACGGCAGATATCGCTAATGGGAGCTTCGAGCTGTACTTCCCACCAAATAACAAATGAATATAGGAGAAATTGATGTTTAATCTCAATAATAAAGTTGCCCTTATAACAGGAGCTAGTAGAGGTATCGGGAAAGGAATCGCGCTTGTATTAGGTGAAGCTGGAGCCACGGTTTATATAACAGGAAGGACAGTAGAGGAAGGGCAAGGAAACAGGGGACTACCTGGTACTATTCGACAGACTGCTAAAGAGATAACCTCTTTGGGAGGGCAATGCACAGCTTTACGATGCGATCATCGCATTGACAGTCAGGTTAAAGAAGTTTTTAAGCTTATTATGAATAAGAGTGGCAGTCTCGACATTCTGGTGAATAATGTGTGGGGCGGCTACGAAAGTTTCAATGATATACCAGAATTTATGAATAAACCCGATTTCTGGGATATCCCAATCTCATTATGGGATGATATGGTTCAGTCAGGGCCTCGGGCTCATTATGTTGCTTCTGCTCTCGCTGCACCGATTATGATAGCTCAGAAATCAGGACTGATTATAAATATTTCTTTCATTGCGGCACGGTGCGATGACCGGGGAGTGATATATAGTGTGGCGAAATCAGCCGATGACCGTATGGTGGCTTGTATGGCACATGAACTAAGAGAGCACGATGTGGCTGCCGTGGCAATTTATCCAGGCGGTCTGGTGCGTACCGAGTGGGTGATGCGGACAGCTAAGAATTGGGGTAACCTGGACGGGTCCGAATCTCCGCAATATACTGGCAGGGCGGTCGCTGCGCTTGCCTCTGACGTTGAAATAATGCAAAAAAGCGGAAAGGCGATAACCGTAGCGGCTTTGGCCAAGGAGTACAATTTTACCGATATTGACGGTAAACAACCTGGCGTGTAGGTTCTCTGCGAGCTCGTAGATTACTTGAATTTAATTTTAGTAAACAAAAGTCCATTTTGTTAAATCCTTTACTTTCCTATGCGAGTTTCAAACCTAAAAGAACTTAACCATAATTAAGGCAGCGTTTCGTTTTGAAACTATGAATCGTAGTATAATTCACTCACGATGAAACGCTATAACGATTACGATGTTTTTGCCTGGCTTTATAACCGGGAATTGGGATTCTATGGCAATAGTATTTTCCCTTTTCTGAAAATAATCGCCGGAGATAATCTCCCGGATGGAGCCAGAATTCTCGATCTTTGTTGTGGTACAGGACAATTAGTAAAAGTCCTTTGTGAAAATGGTTATGAGGTCACAGGTATAGATGGTTCTGCCAAGATGCTTCAATACGCCAAAAAGAATGCTCCCTTCGCTGAGTTTATTCTAGGTGATGCCCGTACTTTCAAATTGTCCGCTGAATATGATGCCGTTTTTTCTACATTTGATTCATTGAATCATATCATAAGTCTAACTGAATTAGAGCAGGTATTCGAAAATGTCTATAAATGCTTGAACAAAGGTGGGATCTTCATTTTCGATTTGAACATGCAAAAGCATTTCGAGACGAATATGAGGGGCACTAATTATATTCGTGAAGGACAGAAATACTTGTATATTATGCGCAATGAATATGATGAACAAAAGAAACTGGGCAAGTATACAGTAACGATTTTTCAACCTAAAGATAAACTCTGGAAACGCTCTGATATAATCCTCTATCAGACATGGTATCCATTAGAAGACATAGTGTTCTCGCTGAGAAAGATAGGATTTACCTCTATTAAGACACATGCTTTCACTCACCAGCGTAAGCTTCAGGAAGTTGATGAAAATTCTGATAGAGTTTTCTTTTACGCCCAAAAACACTAGAAATCTCCGCCTTGTGGGATTATTTACTATTATACAAAATAGCGGATTGTTTAGTTGAAGAATAGTACGCGTATCTGACGACTTCTCATTTCTCAGGTTAATATCTTGGTTGTTGACCACATAAAAAATGGAGATATATTAGCTTTGGTTATTAACATTGTCGATCTAAAAGAGCAGGACATCAAGCACATTGAAGATGTAGCCAAGAAAGAGGGATACAATCTGATCAATCGTCTGGTTACCGAATATGATTCTGGTGAAAACAAGTTTGATAGAGAAGGAGAAAAACTAATTGGTTTCGTAATGGATGATATGATTGTAGCGTTGTGCGGACTAAATATTGAGCCTACAAATATACAATATGGACGTATTAGACGGTTATATGTTTTACCGGCGTACAGAAATCAAGGAATAGGTACTGAACTCGTAAATCACTTGATAGAATATGCCAGGCACTATTACAAAGGAGTTGTGGTTAATATCGGAAACTTAGCGGTTAACTATTTTTATGAATCGATAGGTTTCAACTCGGTAGATAATCCTTCATTTACCCACTTGCGGTTACTATAGGCACTATGTAGGTAATCTGTCGTTTAAGTCATACAAAAGTCCATATTGTTCAGCTCAAGTAGTAAAAGCCTGAATTGTCACCCAATATTTCTCGACATTGTTCGCTACGAATACATTCCAAGGAAAGGACGTGGGTCACTTGGTGAGGCTTCCGAAACAATAACTCATTTTGTTCAGCGCTCGCTACTTGCACCATGGAGTTGAGCGTTTGGAGCATAATTATAGTATACTCGGTGTATCATTGTTTTTAGTGGAATTGTAATTTGGGCAAAAACAAAATTTATCGAGGATTCGTTAAGACCGGGCGTGGTGCTGGCGCATTGGAGATGACAGAACCCGGCAGTTTGGAGGAATTTCAGCGGCTAACTGGCCTTTCTATCATACCCGGGACGTTGAATATAGATCTCACCGAACCTTTCGACTTAACCCTGCTGAACTATGCTACCTTTGCTGAGCTAGGTTGGACTATCGATCTTTCCAAACAGGGAATAAGATACGATGGTGAAATCGGTATGCATTATGGTCGAGCGACCGTGGCTAACAGGTACCCTGCATGTGTTTTCTTCTGGACATGGGTTGATGATATATACACCGATGCGGAGTTAGTCAGCCCCCATCATCTTCGTAGCACTCTCAATCTAAAGGATGGGGATATGGTTGAGTTCAGGTTGTCTGAATATCATCTATAAAGAAATCCCCAGGCTTATCAGCTGGCTCCACAAATAACGAAATAGCTGTCTTCTTAAATACTCATGCTTGGATTAACCCACTACCTAGTATTGACAATCTGTCTATTCAGGTATATGATTGTATACGACTAGGCTAGGACAGGGCGGAGGGAAAGAGTATGGCTGTTGAAGCAGGGCGTGGAGAACAACATACCTACAAGATAGTACCGCATGATGCTAGTGACCAGGCGAAGTTGACGGCTGGTAGTCATTATGTGGGGGTTGACGCAATTTCCTGGTTCATCAACAAAAAGGTTTCCTGGTTTTCCAATCGTTTGGCTTCCGGTTGTTTGCATATCAAGATGGCCGGAGGGTCTGAGAGTTATCCAGTAGCTTTGGGCGTCTTTAATCTATCTGGCGGGTCACGAATTGCCCCGGTTGTCGAGAAACCCATACTGCGTGACCGAAGTTATAGAGGCGGATCGATATCTTTCAGTACCATGCTTTGTGCGGTCAATAAGAATGATGTCGTTCGCGGTATGATCAAGAGCGCCACAGAAGCCAGTTTGGAGATAGTCTATGGAATGGTGGAAACAGCCACACTAACCGGGCCAACGGGAGTACTGTGTGCTGCCGGTGAGGACATAATAGGCAATGTACAAAAGGTGCTAACTGACACCAGCCTGAAATGCGAGACGCTCTTTGATTTCTCAGGGTCAGAATATTATTTATCACCCGAAGCCATGGTAGGACCGCAAGCTTTTATACTTTTCCATCGAGGAGAGAATCTGGATGAGCGCAGGTTATCAGTTAAATTCGGGGTGGACTTGGATAAGCCCGGGATATCAGTTAAACCACAAAGCCAGATACTAATGCCCTACTACGAGGATGCCCCGCTGGAGGATGGAGCCTGGTTGATGCTGAGGATAAGACGTTGTGACGAATATACTGGATTTCGGGATTGGTTTAGAGATGTCGGCGAATTGCTAAGCAGAATTAAGCGCCTGGTGGACGATGTTAAAGCTGGCTTGATCACTGAAAACAAAGGACTGGTTCAGCTTAGACGTAGCGTAACTGGGGACAAAACTATTTTAGACGAATTTTTCAGGCTGCGCTCCATAATTTGTAATGACGGTGTAATATCCGAGCGTGAGGCAGCAGCTCATGTAGGGCTATTGTACATTGCGATAGTAGCGGCTAAAGAGGCAATTCAAAACCTCAATCCAAAGATACTAACGGACACCATCGCCCAAGCCAGGAAAGCTTTGTCACAGGGGCAAAGTATCGAAGGTAAGATCGGTAAGGCATTTGCGGATGAAGTTGCCTCGGTATCAAATGTTCGTAAACCATGCCTGGCAAAGGATACCAGCCCCAGTCGAATTGCCAAACTTTACGGTGATGAACTTTTTAGCAATATGCAATACCTGCCGAAGACCTTTAAGAGATGTACCCTGTGATGGCGTCAGAGTAAATCCAATATAATGGAGTTGTATATATCAATATTTCTGGCTTTAATCTGTAAATATATAAACTTTTGGCAGTTTTTGTCGTTATAATAGTCAGGCGATTCGTCGCCCCCAATAATCCAAAATGAGAGACCAGCGTAGTGACCAGCGCTGGTTTCTCGCTTTTTCGCCGAGTTCGAAACGGGTTGCGGGGGGTCTATTCGCGCAAACGACGGAGCTCAAACACAACAGGATTAGCCGCGTCCGGGCAAGCTAATGTGGTCACATCAGGGTCGGTTGCCCAGGGGAATGAGCCGCCATACCTCAGTACTCTCAGATTGGGTAACATGGCATTGAAAGCGGATAGACATATACCCTCCGGCGTTTTCCCGTTTATGACCCATTGGTCGCCAACCTTGTGTTCGGCAGCGCAGGTCCCTTTCTGGCTCACTACGCTTACTTTAACTTTTTGCGGTGCTGACATTTTCCTCTCCTTCATAAAATGTTTAACCGTGGTTTCTTTTATAACTACTGCAGCTATGGTGAATCCAGTGCTGGCTGCTTGAGGTGGGTTACTTACTTGGCACTGCCAGTGGACGCAGCAGGATTTCCTCAATCGAGATGCGGGGGCGTGGTGGCGGTATCACAGCGGGATAGCCAACCGGCAACACGGCGACGACTAAAGTGGTCTCAGGAATATCAAAAAGCGCCTTTATTTCCTCGGGGTTACCCAGTGCACCTACCCAGCAGGTGCCCAACCCTAGAGCTGTTGCAGTGAGAACCATGTGCTCGATGGCAATATAGGCGTTTGCCACTGCCGGTGTGGTGAAAGTTTGGAGGTCAGGGTCTGGCGCAGCGGCAAGCGCAGCTCTAACTGCCGGGTCGGCAAAACGGCCGGACAAGGTCTTGATTACGCCATATTCAAGGAATTCCTGTGTACGTTTCTTTCTCGAAGCCTGGGTGTAAGCTGTCAGGTCGGCGCAGCAAATAATCACCACCGGTGCCTCTTCAATGAAAGCCTGGTCCCAACATAGCTGGCGGAGCTTTGCTCTCTCCTCGCCATCGGTTACAACTATGAAACGCCAGGGCTGCCTGTTGCTCCCCGAGGGAGCGAGCCGTGCGGCTTCAAGGATTTCAAGAACAATTTCATCGGGTATTGGGTCGCTCCGAAAGCTGCGTATACTTCTGCGCTGGCGGATAGCCTCTGAAACTGTGAGCATGATGCCTGCCTTTCCAGGTCAGATGAACCAGATTTTCTGCCTGTGTCTTGAATCAGAAATTCATTCTGCTATTATCTGCCTGAAAAGTCAACCCGCGCTGTGAGATGTATCTAATTAATATCGAACAGAACTGGCATTTGTGCAGTCTTGCCGCATTAGCAAAAACTCACTTTGTTAAATTTAAAAACTGAACTCAAGTTGGCTCAGTTATGAGTGGTGCGGCTGCTCAGCTGCTGCTGGTAATGTTGGCCGAGAGGACTCAAAATGCCTTCCTTAACGTTTGCGTTAGCTGCCTGATTTATGCGGCGGTTCATTTCAGCGATAGATAGACTGCCTGTTTCCGCCGAGTAATCAACGTAGGCAAATAAATAACGTGTCCAGAAAAATGATACGAACTCCATATTGGTAGCGTCCGCTATATTGATGATGATGTCGAAAAACCGCGCATCCAGCGGGTACCAGAAACTAAACGGATCGCGATTGAAGACATTACCGTCAATACCAGGCCCGGATACTATCTCTTCAGGGGTAGCCTTATAGAGCCAGCATTCGCCAATCGTAACCGATTTTCCGACGTCGTGGGCATCTTGGACAATATCCAGAACACGATCAAGTAATACGCCATCTTTGCCCAGAGGATAAATGTGCAAGTCAATGTAGTCGATTCTCGGCATTTGCAGGATGTCGTCGATGTAAGCACGATTCTCCCAGCTACCCATTCCTGCGCCTACTTGGATACCGCTGGAAGGGTCAATTTCATCCAAGATGGAGTTCACGAAGCCAGTCCACAAACCAGGTGCAATTGTCAACCCGGTTAATGCCTCTTGAGTAGTGGGCTCCTCGGTGAGCGTCAGGTAATCTGGTTTGATCTCATTCGCGATGAGGAGAAGCTGGTCTCGCATGCCGTTGAGAAAGGACTCAGTGGTATACTTCGACCAGTCAACTTTAACCGGAGAGTAGTCAGTGCCGGAGAATATTGCCCCGGTCTCGACAAGTATTTTCATGTCGCGTTGACGGCATTCAGCCGCAATGTCTTTGTAGAACTCCAAATACTCGGCTGAACGGGGAAAATCAGGCTGCAATAACGGATACTTGATGGACAGGACGACACCTTTAACCCCTAATTCCTGAAGACGGTCCAGCAGGATACGGTTAGCGTCCAGTATTTGTGGAAGAAGAAGCCCTTCGCCGACGTTCCCATTGGCAAAAGCCAGCTCTGTGGCAAAGATCGTTTGACCCTGCTGCCCGCTCCACTCCTGATTGAGGTTATGTTCAAAATGTGTCAGTGCCGCATCGAGTTCTTCGTATAGACCACGATATTCTTCAGGTACGGTCAGTGTTGGCACCTCAGTTGGCTGAACAGGTGGGTATGTCGGTGTTGGTGTTGTTGGAGGCAAAGGTTCTGACGTCTCCAGCGGTGTAGAAATTGGCCTTTGCCTATCCCTCAGCCCAGCACATCCAAAACCAGCGGACGCTATCACTGCCAATAATAATAGACAAACCACAAAGTTAATTAACGACCTGTTTTGAGTCCCCATCTCTGCCTCCTTTCATTATCCATATTTTACCTGCTTATTATTGCCCCAATATAATCGGAGTGTAAAACTTGCGTAAAATGTCGGAAGTCTTTTCATAACTACCTGACCGGTTCATGCTTGAGCAATACTTTAATCCTGAAGGCGCGTAAAATATCTAGTTTCTACGCAGTCTCACTGTAATAGGCGTTAATCCGACCATCTGAACACACGCATGTTAGTGACGTAGCGCATTTGTAATTCCTAAGCCTATGCTATAATTAACCACTACTACATTCTTTGTGGAAGAAGGCTATGGAAGTCTTAAAATGCACCAAGTCGGATTTCGATCAGATCCTAACCGAGTTTAACGACTTCTGGGGCAGTGACCGAACTCTTCACTTGCATCACCCAATGTTAATTTATGAGTTTGGAAATTCGGCGTTTGTTATCAAAGAAGCCGATAAGGTTACCGCCTACCTATTTGGGTTTCTGGCTCAAACAGGTCCGGTAGGCTATGTTCATTTGATTGCTGTACGGCAGACGCACCGAAAGTGTGGTTACGGGCGTAGACTCTACGCACACTTTGCTGAGTTTGCCAGGAAACACGGCTGCAAAACTCTGAAAGCAATCACAAGTGCCAGTAATACTACATCCATTGCTTTTCACAAAAGTATAGGAATGGAGCCCATTGGAGATTCGAACGGCGATGATATCTCTATCATTAGGGATTATTCTGGACCAGGCGCGGACCGGGTGGTGTTGCAGATGAAGCTATGAAATTTTGAAGTATTTCCTTCAGATCTGACTATATCCCGTTCCCAGGCGGTCAACCCCAATGCCCTTAGCTTCAGTTATCCAGTTAAACTCTTTCAGGATAGCCTGGCTGTAGGTAACACGGCCGGTAATCTTGTTCAATGGTTCCGTTGCCAGAAGTAAGGCTGCCTTAGCCATCATCTCCGGCGGCTCCGCCCGCGGATCTTTCGGGTCAGCCACCATCTTGAAGTACAGAGTGCCGGGCGTAACCACAACCTGTGAGGGAGATAAGGCCGTAACAGAGATGCCGTATTGGTATACTTCTTCAGCTAATCCCTGGCTAAAGCGTTCTATAGCCGCTTTTTCGGCTCCATATTTGGTGCCGTAATAGGCAGAAGTCTGTCTATCTTTGTAAGGACCGCTACCTGGTCCAATAGCAGCGCCGGATGAGATATTCACAATGGCACCACTTCCACGGTTTATCATGTCAGGCAGCACTTGTTTGGTTAGTATGAAGATGGCACGCGGACCCACTGCCCATGAGATGTCCCACTGCTTAAGCGGCATGTCCTTGATTGGAAGGAAATAACTTACCGCGGCGTTGTTTATCAGGACATCCACGGGCCCGAATTCTTGCCTGGCTTTGGCCACAAGTTCAGCACAGTCTTCCTCCTTGGACAGGTCAGCTTGAACGGCCAAAGCGGTGCCACCGGCCGCCTTAATCTCTGAAACCGTCGTGGTTAGTGAACCCTCGAACAACTTGTGGTCACCTTCCTTCAAGGAACGCGCGGTGCAGACCACCCGACCACCCTCGGCTGCAAAGAGTTTAGCAATTGCTTTACCAATACCGCGACTAGCCCCGGTTACTATTGACACTTTGCCGTCAAGTTTACCCATCATGAACCTCCTTTGTTTATTAGGAATGTAAGTGAAATAGACTGGTTTGTCAAATCTCCTGTTACTTTTGAGCAGAATGACAAACTGGCTTTTGTTACTTTGCCTCAACGTTTTAGTGTTTTGTGACGCATGAAGAGAAGTGCCGGCATGACATGAGACTGCAGATTCCAGTTCTCTCGCAAATGCTTGCTTCAGGTGTTTTGACAAATTAAACAGAACGTAATAAAATAGGCTAATTTTTCAAGGAGTACTTAAAAACCGAGTCATGTCCATAGCAAAGTTGAACATCAGCCTATCCCTTACGCTTGCTGCGCTGTTACTGCGTAGTGGGCTTGGCGTGTCTCCAGTTTGGACATGAGTGTAATATAAAACAACAAATTAGGAACACACCAGGCCCGGGAGTAAAAATCCCGGGTTTTTTTATTTAAGAGAATTATTCGGGAGGGATCATGGTAAATAACAAGGTAATAATTTTCGACACAACACTAAGAGATGGCGAGCAGACTGCAGGCTTTCGGCTGGGAGCAAACGAAAAGCTAGAGATAGCCAAACAACTCATGGCCTTGAAGGTTGATGTTATTGAGGCTGGATATCCGATATCATCTCCTGAGGACTTCAAGGCAGTGTCAATCATTTCAGAGGTTGTCGAAGGGCCGATTATCACTGCCTTATCTCGCATAGTAGAGGCTGATATTGATGAGTGTGCAAAAGCACTAGCTAAAGCCAAAAGACCAAGGATACATACCGGTGTAGGCGTTTCGGACGCCCATGTTCTTGGTAAGTTTAAAGATGACAAGTATGGGAAAACAAAGGATGAAAAGAGAGAATACCTGTTCCAAAAGGCTGTAAACGCCGTAAGGCATGCTAAGAGATATGTGGATGATGTTCAATTCTACGCTGAAGATGCTGGACGTTGTGATGAGGCGTATCTCTTTAAGGTTATTGAAGGGGTAATCGATGCTGGAGCAACTGTAATCAATATTCCTGATACAACGGGTTATTCGGTTCCGGAGCAGTTCGGTGACCTTATAGCGGCGGTTAAGAAAAATGTGCCAAACATACATAAAGCCATGATCAGTATTCACTGCCATAACGATTTAGGAATGGCTGTAGCCAATACGCTCGCCGGCGTCAGAAATGGAGCACATCAGGTAGAGTGCACAATCAATGGTATCGGTGAGCGTGCCGGTAATGCTGCGCTGGAAGAAGTGGTAATGGCATTAAGAACTCGCTGTGATTACTTCGGTGTGGATACAAACATTGAGAGCAGAGAATTATACAAGAGTTGTCAACTGGTAGCCAAAAGGTTTGGAATGACGGTTCCTCCAAATAAAGCGGTTGTCGGAGGTAATGCTTTTGCTCACAGTTCTGGCATACACGCAGACGGCGTTTTGAAGGACAAGAACACTTACGAAATAATGCGCCCCCAGGATATAGGTATGGAAGAGGGCAAAATCATCTTGACCGCTAGGTCTGGAAGGCGTGCCTTGCAGCATAGATTGGAAGAACTAGGATATGAACTCTTGCCTGAGGAAATTGAGAAAATCTACGCACGTTTTTTGATTGAGGCCGACAAGATCAAAGAGGTGTCAGACCAGGCTTTACAGGCTATCGTAGAGGACGAAGTCCGTATATCACCTAAAATGTATGATCTGGTATCAATGGAGATCAGCACCACCATTGATGCTTCTTTGGCAACTGTAAAAATAAGAGTCGGTAGCGATGTGAAACAAGAATCAGCTTCTGGTGATGGCCCAATAGATGCGATTTTCAAAGCGATAAACAAATTTGTTGATTTCCATGTCAGGCTTGTGGATTATGCTGTCAAGACAACTTCCAGTGGAGAAGAAGCCTTGGGAGAGGCAACGGTACAAATAGAAGGCAAGGGTAAGATCGTTAATGGTTACGGAGCTTCAACGAATATCATTGAAGCCAGTGCGAAGGCCTATATCGATGGACTGAATAAATTGGTGGTTATGAATGAGTGTAATCTTAAACAAAGTTGTAATGATTCTGGCAGAATTGCATGAGTGTGGGAGTTATCTTTGCACATTCCTGACAAATATGTAATGGTCTCTACTGGAAAGAGGCAGCTTGACAGGCTAAAGGTTCTGCTCGTAAGATGGCTCCAAGTCAATGATCGAAAGGTGGTATATTATGAGTGAGTACAAAGACAAGCGAGTCCATTTTAATGAGATGGCACCCGAGCATGATAAAGAATGCACGCCGGATGTCTTCATGGTCAGTGGGTTCGGCAATACGGGCCTTGTCTTCACTTCTGAGGGAGTCGTTGTCGTTGATAACACACCCCGGACTGCCGCCCGTGCCATTGAAATAATCCGGGCACGGACGGAATTGCCTATCCACACCATAATTTACACCCACGGCCACGCTGACCATGCCTGGGCTACGCCAATTTTCCTGGAGGATGCTAGAAAAAGAGGCCATCCTAGACCAAGAGTCATTGGCCACGAATTGCTGGCGGCACGGTTTGAACGATATAAGAAGTTAGGTTCATACAACCGATACATCAATAGAATCCAGAGTGGCCTGGGCTATAAGCCCCGGGCAGATGACCGTCCCTTTCTGCCGGCCGATGCTGTTTATCCTGACATTACTTTCTCTGACGCTATGCAGTTCAGCCTAGGCGGACTGACCTTTGAGATCTACCACTACATTGGCGAGACGGATGATGGAGCCTGGGTCTGGATACCGGAACGCAAGGTGGCGATTGCTGGTGACTTGGTCGAGGGAGCTTGCCCCAATATTGGCAATCCATTCAAGCTTCAGCGCTATGAGCTGGAATGGGCGGAAGCTCTGGAGAAGATTGCCGACAAAAACCCGGACATTATCATTCCAGGACACGGTCCTGTTCTCCACGGAGATAGAGCCAAGGAGGTATGTCTGGATACAGCCAGATTCTTGCGCCACGTTCACGAGGAGGTCGTTCGGCTTTTAAATGAGGGGTACTGGATAGAAGATATCCTGCATATGGTGAAGATACCCGAAGAATTGGCTCAGAAGCCCTGGCTAAGGCCGGTGTACGGTCATTCCACCTACGTTATCCACGGTGTACACCGCCGGTACGCAGGCTGGTTCAATGGCAATCCCAGCGACCTTTTCCCGGCTAGAAGTGCCGAGATCGCGGCTGAGGTGGTGGGGTTGTGTGGTGCTGAAGAACTTCTACAGCGAGTCTATCAGTTGCAGACAGATGGTCATATCCAGATGGCTCTACATTTGGTTGATTTTGTTATCAAAGGGTCGGCGGATTCTGGCAAGCGTAAAGAGGCTTTGCTGCTGAAGTCGTCATTGCTGGATGCCCGAGCCAAGATAGAGACAAATACTATTGCCAAGAATATCTTTCTGTCCGGGGCTGATGCGGCTGAGCAGGAAGCTAACTCACTATAGAATGAAACGGCAAGCCAAGACACACTGATGTTGATGGCGTGATAGTGAGAGAACACCGTTAGTGAATCTATGGCAGCATCTACATATTGCTGACATTTGTTACTCCTTGTGGTTGACTATATAATCGTTTTGGTGGGGCTCAATTTATGAAAGGAGAGGCTGATGAAGCACTGGACAGAGAAATTATTTGAACAGAACCCAGAACTGTTTCTGAGTACATTGAGCGAGCTTAGTCCGCAGGCACGTGCAGAAATAAGAGATATTTTAAGATTACTGGGTATGCATGGCTACAAGCCGAGAAGAGTGCTGGACCTGAACTGTGGTATTGGGCGCCACTCTATAGAGCTGGGGAAGCTGGGCATAGAAGTGATGGGAACAGATTTATCACCTGATTATATAGAAATAGCCAAAAAAAGAGCACAGAAACGGAAGGTCGAAGATAAAGTACGTTTCAAAGTCATCGATATGAGGCGGATTCAAGCGGCTCTTTCTGACGAAAAGCCTTTCGATGGCATCGTGTGCCTGTGGACATCGTTTGGTTTCTACGATGAT
>CP070642.1:1328935-1333561 GCA_020354105.1 Chloroflexota bacterium
GGCAACAGGCTGATTCTAAAACCGCTGATACAGGAGTGCAGCTACCTACAGGCAAAAGCCAGCAAAATCTCGCCGCGGATTTTAGATGTAAGATATGCCGATAGGGAAGCGCTGGCGGGTAGCCTGGCAGAAATAACCAGGTCTCTCATCTTCACTTTCTAAATAATATAGAAGAGGGATTATTCCGAAAGAATGCAGATAGCAATTCTCGGCTAAACTGTATAGAATATCGTGCGCCATCATCATAAAAACCTTGATTTAAGGGGGGTAAAAGCATGAAGAGTAAATTATTTGTGGTGCTTGCGGTTCTCGTATTGGTCGGGATTTTATTCCCATCATGCGCACCAGACGAGGTCACAGTTCCAACACCCGCCAATATTAATCCCATCATTTTTGTTCATGGTTTTGCTGGCTCAGCAGCCCAATTTGAGTCACAGGCTATGCGATTTGCAAGCAATGGATACCCCTCCAGCTATATAACAGCCTGTGAATACGATTCCTCCCCAGGTCTCTCCCCTGAATTTCCACCGGAGGATGTTCTTACTGGTATTGACCAGTTTATCGACACTGTTATAAATGATACCGGCGCTGAAAAGGTTGACATTGTCGGGCACTCTCTGGGCACAAAGGTTAGCCAGACATATCTAAGAAGCTCACCAGAGCGTGCGGCAAAGGTTGCCCACTACGTGAATATCGATGGATTTGCAAGCGCCGACCTTCCCGGTGGAGTGCCTACTCTGGCTTTATGGGCCGGTCGGCGACCGCCTGGTTTCCCTGCCGCAGGTGCGATAGTAGGCGCTACCAATGTTACTTTGCCCAATGTGACTCATGTGGAATGCGCCACCTGCCCTGCGGCTTTTGTCGAAATGTTCAAATTCCTTACCGGCCAGGCACCGGCAACAGACAAGATTTTACCTGAACCTTCCGGTAAAATTCAGCTTGCTGGTAGAGTTGTTATTTTCCCGCAAAATATAGGAATACAGGAGGAGGATTCTTCGCTGCAGGTATGGGAGGTAGATGGCAAAACCGGAACCAGAATCACAGCCCAGCCCTTGGCGACTTATCCTATGGAGGGAGCTACGGGAGCCTGGGGGCCTTTTGATGGCAGAAGCGGCGCAAATTATGAATTTTGCCTGGTACGTGACGCTTTTACTACCCATTATTATTTTGAAACTTCTATCAGGAGCGATTACTTAATTCGATTGTCTACAGAAGCTGCGGGCGGCAGAGGGCTCAGTAGTCACATGGATACCAGTGACCGCCACAGCAACATGTTAATTGGCAGAGGCAAAGAGTTCTGGGGTGACCAGGATGCTGGCAATGACGTTCTCACGGTCGACGGCAACAACGTAATTACCCCGGAAACGTGTCCGCTTAACAAACTTGTTAATGTTATATTTGTTTATGATAATGGCGCGGATAGCAAAAACGACCTAACGGCACCGACACCCTATTTCTATAATGTAATGCCTGTTTTCATGAGCGGGGTCGACATTTTTATACCTGCGGCTGACCCACCCAACCGGACGATATCCGTGATGCTCACACCAAGGGGCGGTGGCGGCGAGACACAGGTTATAAATATCCCCAACTGGATATCTACGAAACATAGAATCGGAATTCTGTTTAATGACTTCATCCAGGCCGAATAATAGATGAAGACTCTAGGGATCATTGGCGGTATCGGGCCGGAGTCAACTATCGAATATTATCGCCAGATCATTGCGTCATACCGCCAGAGAAAGCAGGATGGGAGTTACCCCCAAATCATAATCAATAGCATTGACATGAAAAGGATGCTGGATCTGATTGAGGCAAACGAACTGGCGGGGCTGACGGACTATCTGCTGGGGGAAATACAAAAGCTGGCTAAGGCAGGAGCCGATTTAGGTTTGCTGGCATCCAATTCACCACATATTGTATTCGATGAGCTTTCCAGCCGTTCACCGATTCCGTTACTGAGTATTGTGAAGTCTGCTTGTGAAGCAACTAAAAAACTAGGGCTGAAACGAGTCGGCTTGTTCGGCACACGCTTTACCATGCAGGGGCGGTTCTATCCGGATACATTTTCTAAAGAGGGGATGACAATTGTAACACCTGTGGAGGAGGAGCAAGCCTATATTCATGATAAGTACATGAATGAACTGGTCAACGGCATTATACTTTTTGAAACACGCGAACGATTGCTGGCTATAGCCGAGCGGCTGAAAACGCATGAGGGCATCGAAGGCTTGATTCTGGGGGGCACGGAGCTACCCTTGATTTTGCGAGAAGAATCGTACCAGGGTATCCCGTTTTTAGATACAACCAGGATTCACGTGGAGTGCGCTGTCGCTCAGATGCTGTCGTAGGAAGCCTTACTAAGTCCGGTCCACCTGTAAAAGCTCGAAATTTGCCGTCTCGCTGGGAATGCGAGCTGCGTCGGTGCCCAGTATCTCAAAGATGATTACCTCTCCCACCAGCCAGGTGCTTACACCGGGTCGCAGGCAGCCGGTAGTGGTCTGCCCCGACCTTCCCAGTGCAGCATGTATATGTAACGTTGGTTTACCCTTTCCATCAGGAGCGATTATGCCCACACCGACTACCTCATGTGCCCCGTCCACGGGTAAGAGTATAGGTTCAGGCGGCATCTCATCTGAGCGGCGTGGGCCAACAACAACCTGGCCGTCGCCGATGCCTCCAATCAGAATGACCTGTCCCACTGAAATTTTCTTTTCTGCGGCAAAACTCTCTATGCAGGCAGGAAGAGCATCACCATCTTCGAGGCGAATTATAAATACCCGACCGATTTTCCCTTCGGATGCCTTCATGGCGAGTCTCCTTTACGCTGGCGGCTGTGTCTTTTGATATCTACGCAGGTCTTTCCGGTACTCCTTGACGTATTCGGCCAATAACTCCCGAATAGGTAAATCATAAGGACATTTTTCTTCGCATTCACCGCACTCGGTGCAGGTGGCTGCCTTTTCCACCATTTGCCCCCATGGACCTCCGAACAGACGCTCGGGAGGTATACGTCTCCTCAGGCCGGGATACGCCATAACATTAGATATCATAATACCTTCGTCACAGGGCTGGCAGTAGTCGCAGCGGTGACAGAATCTGGTGCCAAGTTCATCCTTGAGTTTTTGCATCTCTTTCTTCTCGGCTGCGGTAACGGTTTTGGAATCTGCCAGTACCCGGACTATTTCCTCTATCTCGCTAACCCTTTCTATACCGGGTATAGTAACGATGTCAGGAAACTGGAATAAGTATTTAAAGGCGATTCTAGCATTGTCTATCATGCCGCCGGCAAGCGGCTTCATGGCTATAAAGCCAACATCGTGTTTCCTGGCCAGTGGTATGAGTTCATCAGCGGCTTCAGAGGTAACAAAGTTGAAGGGGAACATAATAGTTTCGAAATGGTCGCTGGCAACGGCTTCCTTGGCTACGTCTATCTGGTGGGAAGTGATGCCGATGTGTTTGATTAGGCCCTTGTCTCTGGCTTTTTCTGCAAATGCCAGTGGGCCATCGGGTGCCAAAATCATATCCAGTGAAGCCTCATCGCTGATGCCGTGGAATTGATAAAGATCGATATATTTTACGTTAAGCCGCTCCAGGCTCAAATTTAGGTGTTTTTCCGTACCCTCACGCTTTCGCGAAAGTGACTTGGTAGCTATAACCACTTCTTCCCGTCGACCGGCTATGGCCTTGCCAATGCGCTCCTCACTGGTGGTGTAGCCATTGGCGGTATCGAGGAAGGTTATGCCCAGGTCCAGGCATCTTTTCACAACAGCCACCGCATCATCCTCGCTGAGCCGCTGGATAGGTATGCCGCCGAATCCCAATCGCGAGACAAGCATATCGGTTTTGCCCAGTCTTATTTTCTCCAATGTGTCACCTCTGTGTAAAAATTTGTTAAAAGTAATTGTACCACGTAATCTAAAATAAAGTTAAAGCAAACAGGGTTTGGCTGAAATAACAAAGTCGCACGTTTTTATTTTTAACTATTTGCGAGTTCCACCCTCTTTCTTAGAGTCGGAACTGGGTGTAGAATTATGGTTAAGGAGGCATTTCTATGCCGCTGAGCGAAAAGGATATAGAAATCGTAGAAATGCTGGCTAAAAATGAGGAAGCTGTGGCGCAGCTTTATAGTGCATACGCAGATAGGTTCCTAGAATACAAAGACTTCTGGTCTGGGCTGGCTGTTGAGGAAATAGACCATGCCGCTGAGCTACGCAAACTATGTGAAATTACTGTTAAGGGCGGCCTTTACATCAGCCAGGGCAGATTCAATACAACTGCCATTGGTACCTTTTCCAGCTATTTGGAAAAGGAGTCCGCGCCTAGCAGGGTAAAAGAAGTATCTTTGATTAATGCCCTATCTGTTGCCGTGTACATCGAGGAAAGTATAATTGAGCATAAGTTCTTCGATGTTTTTGAGACAGACTCGGTTGAGCTTAAACAAATTCTCCTGAACCTGGCTGCTGAAACCAAGCGACACCTTGAACAGGTAAGACAACTGTGGAATGAGCATAGGCAGTCGGCAGGTGGGTAATAATAACATCAGCTAGAGGACTAAGAGCCTTTCGATGAAATAGGATAGGCAGGGGAATTTTGTTCTGTTCAAATTCAAGGTTTCAGTAGAAC
>CP070642.1:1333661-1339908 GCA_020354105.1 Chloroflexota bacterium
ACCAAGCCCCCAATGCCGTCTTTCCGTTTATGGTCAAGTACCTTGTGCTCACGTGTAATGTTAGAAGGTTTTTCGCCACCAGCATGAACCAGGGAGCGCAGACCGGCGGTGGTGTAAAATATGTCCTCTTCACGTAACTCAGGAAATGCCTGGTGAAGCCCATTCAGCATATAAGTCACGTCAGATTCGTCAGCACAAATAGCATCAAGGTCTCCTTGATAATCGGTATCTGTGGTACCTATGAGAGTGTAGCCCAGCCAGGGCATGACGAAGAAAAGGCGACCATCTATGGGAGAAAAGAGAACCAGTGCCTTGTTTGTCAGCTTCGGTGTGAGCAGGTGTATGCCCTTGGTGCGGCGCACCGTGCTGGCTGGGCCGCCGTGGAGCAAATCCCTGACACAGTCAACCCAGTGGCCGGCAGCGTTGACCACCAGCCGCGCCTTCACCTTGTAGGTCTCTCCTGACAGGCAATCAAGCATTTCTATGCCGCAGACGTCATTACCATCTCTAAGGAATCCAATTAGCTGAGTATGGTTTATAATGGTGGCACCGTGCTCCGCGGCGGAGAGCACATTCTCCACGCCCAGACGCTCCGTAAACGGCGCCTGGCAATCGTAGTAAACTATGGCACCTTTCAAGCCTTTTATGTTCGCAAGCTCCGGCTCCATCTCCAGAGTCTCACTCCGTGACAGATGCTGGTGGGAAGGCACAGATTTGCCCGCAGCCATCACATCATACATTCTCACGCCCAGGCTCAGAGCTATCTGGTAATAAAGAGTGGATATAGGGATGACGAAGGGGTAGGGATGCACCAGGTGCGGTGCGATTTTCAATAGAATCTCTCTTTCGCGCAGGTCCTGCCCCACAAGATGAAACTCAAACATTCGCAGGTAACGCAGACCTCCGTGAATCAAGCGCGAGGAACGAGAAGTGGTACCGTAGCCAAAGTCCTCCTTCTCAATGAGCAAGGTCTTTATGCCGCGTAGAGAGGCATCACGGGCGATGCCAGTGCCTATAATACCGCCGCCTATGACAATCAGGTCGAACTTTTCCCTGGCGACGGCGCCAAAATCTCTTCTCATATGGTTTTTACCCCAAAGGGGGCTTGTTTTGTGAGATGAAAACTCAGCTCTCTATCCAGCCGCGGGCGCGTTCCACGGCTCGTTTCCAGCCGGAGTAAAGCGTTTCCCGCTCGTCTGCAGACATACTTGGTTCGTAGGTTTTAGCAGCACGCCACATTCCGGCGAGCTCAGCGGTATCTTTCCACATACCCACCGCCAGTCCCGCCAGATAAGCGGCCCCCAGAGACGTGGTCTCAGCCACCGATGACGGCTGGATGGGTACCCCCAGCATATCCGCTTGAAACTGCATCAGGAAGGAATTAGCCGTGCCACCACCATCCACCCTGAGCAAGGACAACTGGATACAGGCTTCTTCGGTCATCACCTCTACTACATCTCGAACCTGGTAGGCAATAGACTCCAGAGTAGCCCTTGCCAGATGTCCTGCGGTGGTGCCCCGAGTTAGGCCGAGTATGGTGCCCCGAGCATACATATCCCAGTAAGGAGCGCCCAGACCCACAAAAGCCGGGACGAAGTAAACCCCATCATTATGAGCAACGGAGCGGGCAAGCGGCTCGCTCTCAGCAGCGCTCTTTATCAGGCCCAAGCCGTCACGTAACCACTGTATGGCAGCGCCGGTAATAAATATGCTTCCCTCCATGGCATAAGTGAACTTGCCATCCAGCCCCCAGGCCACAGTTGTCACCAGGCCTTTCTCGGAGGGAGTTGGCTTGTCGCCGGTATTGAGCAGGATAAAAGAGCCGGTGCCATAGGTGTTCTTTGCCATGCGGGCATCGTAACATGCCTGACCAAACAGTGCCGCTTGCTGGTCGCCGGCTATGCCCCCCAGAGGTACCTTAGCATTTCCCAGCAATCCTTCAGTAGTCTCACCGTAAACCTGACTGGAGGGCATCACCTCGGGAAGAACAGCCTCAGGTATGCCGAGGATATTAAGAATCTCTTTGTCCCATTTAAGAGTGTGGATGTTGAATAACATGGTACGGGAGGCGTTGCTGAAATCGGTAATATGTGCAGCGCCACCGGTAAGGTTCCAGACGAGCCAGCTATCTACGGTGCCGAACAACAGGTCGCCCTGCTGGGCACGGCGCTGACCGTCAGGTATGCGGTCCAAAATCCAGCGTAGTTTGGTAGCCGAAAAGTAGGCGTCTATGGGCAGCCCGGTCTTCTCCCTGAAAAGATCACTAAAGCCCCTTTTCTTGAGTTCTTCACACATTGGTGCGGTGCGACGGCACTGCCAGACAATAGCGTTGCTGACAGGCTCCCCGGTGCGGCGGTCCCATACCACGGTGGTCTCCCGCTGATTGGTGATGCCCATGCCTTTAACTTCAGAGGCGGACACCTTGGCTTTTTGGAGAGCCTTTTTGGCAACCGACAGAGAGGTGCGGTAAATCTCTTTGGGGTCGTGTTCTACCCAGCCGGGCTGAGGATAAATCTGGGTTATTTCACTGTCGGCGATGGAAACTACCTGCCCCCTCTCATCGAAGACAAGAGCAGCGCTTCCCGTAGTTCCCTGGTCGATGACTAAGATGTAGCCTTTACCGGGCATAAAGCATGCTCAGCGAGTTGATTTTAAAACGGAGATAGTATAGCACAAACGAATGGTGACCGATAGCCCTTGATTAAAGTAAGTCGGTTGCTTCTCGCTGTCTATCATGTTACGCTGTAAAAACGCCAGGGCTTTATGATGAGACCTTTTGTCTTTATAAATACGAATGTCACCCGTCCCCCGGTCAGCCCTGTGGGACTGGAATATGTCGCCGAAACACTAGACCAGGCAGGGGTCCCCATACACATACTCGACCTCGTCTTTGAAGCTGACTGGCGGAAGGCTATCAGGAGAGAGCTAGGAGATAATGAGCCGCTGGCTGTAGGGCTCACCGTGCGCAACGAAGATGATTCATCCTTTGTGTCGAAAAAGTCCTTTTTACCATGGATTTCCGAAGTCGTGGAGGAGACAAGGAAACTAACTGCAGCGCCTATCATTCTTGGCGGTATCGGTTTCTCCGTAATGCCCGAAGCTGTTCTTGAGGTTGTCCGTGCCGACATGGGAATTTATGGCGACGGCGAAGAGGCAACACTACTCCTGGCTCAATCTCTTGCCGCCGGGGAAGACATCTCGACTTTACCTAACATCACCTATCGGCGCAAGGAAAAGATAGTCCGCAATCCCAGGGTTGATGTTAACCTCAAACAATTCCCGCGGGCTCACCGTAGGCTTTTCAATAACCGAAAATACGAGCAGCTGGGCGCGATGGTGGGCGTGGAAACAAAGCGAGGCTGTTCGGAAGCATGCATTTTCTGCGCCGACCCGGTAGCCAAGGGGAAAAAGATGCGTCTGAGGCCACCGGATATTGTGGTCCAGGAGCTTCAAAGCCTTACTGAACAAGATATATCCTGGCTGCATCTCTGCGACAGCGAGTTCAACATGCCCCTAACACACGCCAAAGAAATATGTCAGGCGATTATCCGACACCGGCTAAATAACAGGCTAAGATGGTACTGCTATTGCTCGCCAATACCGTTTGACCGCGAGCTTGCCAGCCTTATGAAACGCTCGGGCTGTGCCGGCGTGAATTTCGGCATTGACTCTCTGTGCGACGAGCAGTTGCTCAGGCTGGGCAGGAGGCATAGACTAAAAGATGTTGCCGAGCTGGTTCGTATTCTCAAACAGGAAGAGCTTGACTTCATGTTTGACCTGCTTGCGGGCGGACCTGGCGAGACAGAGCAAACGGTGACTGCAACAATCAGCATGGTAAAAGAGCTTGATATTCCACTGGCTGGAATATCAGTGGGCGTACGGGTATATCCCAACACTCCCCTGGGCAAAGCTGTAGCAAACGGCTTTGGGAACGACGAGCTGCACCCAAGGACATCTTCACCATCCGAGCCCGTTTTTTATTTATCTCCGCTACTGGGCAATGAGCCCTTAACCCTGGTACAACGCCTTGTTGCTGGTGACCCACGTTTCCTGTTCCTGGCTGCGCCTGCGGAGAAAGAAAGCTACAACTACGCTGGCGATGAATTCCTGTGCCAGTTGATTGAAGGGGGTAATCGAGGAGCCTACTGGGACATTATCCGCCGAACGAAAAAAACAGACTAGGCGGAAAACTAGATGTGCTTGGTTAGCCAGGCTTCCACATCTGCCATGACCTGCTTGTGCTCCGGCTCGTTGAATATTTCGTGGTAGAAACCATCGTAAAGCTTCAGCGTTTTGTCTTTCGAGGTTACCTGTTCATACAACAGCTTGCTGCTTCTGGGGTCAGCCAACTGGTCAGCGGTCCCTTGCATAATCAGGATAGGCAGCTTTATATCTGGCATTTTTCCAGGTAGTGTCTTCCACATGTTAGCAAGCTCAGCACCCGTGCGGGCAGGTATCTTGCCACGATACACAAGCGGGTCATTAACATAGGCATCCACAACAGCCTTGTCCCGGCTGATGGTGGAAGCATCGAGTACAGTGACACCCATTTTCGGCGCCAGTGCTGAGACTACGCCGGCCATGGCAATCAGCACCGGCGAAACAGTGGGGCTTGCTACCAGAGTTGGCGCAGACACTATGAAACCAGCCAACTCCTGCTGGTGTTCAACGGCATAGGCGACGCCAAGCGTTCCTCCCAGACTGTGACCGACGAGGAAGATCTTGGCACCTTTATGCTCTTTACGTACTATATTAAAAAAGGTCTTGATGTCGGCAAGGTATTCAGAGAACCGGTCAACATAGGAGCGTATGCCCTCCGACTTGCCATGCCCCTGATAGTCAAATGCGTAGACAGCATAGCCTTTGGGGACGAAGTAATTGACCAGGTTTTTATAGCGCCCGCTGTGTTCAGCCAGGCCATGAGCCACCAGCAATACCGCCTTGGGGCTTTTCTCAGGTAGCCAGCACTGGTAATATAAATCGAAGTTTTTCAGCCCTTTGAATTTGCCTTCCTTGTGTTTCATGTGCCCGGCTCCTTTCCCTCATTAATTTGCCGAATCGCCATGCCTGCCTATGTATCTGCAAGTGGAATACGCGGTTTTTTTGAGGTCAGGGCTACTGCCTCTCAAACCCTTCGAGTTTTTACAGCAGCCAAGAGATACATGAATGGCAAGAGGAGTACCCAGAGCGCCCACAGCGCATAAAATGCAACCCAGTCAAACTTCCGTGTCCTCATTGCGGTAGTTAGACTAATACTTCTGATGGGCAATGTCAAGTGGTCAGCCTGGCACAACATAGATTTCCTTCATCCTCATAACCGATAAAGAATAGAGTAGATGTAAAGATAAAGCTGGATAATTTCGGAGATAACATTGTGGAGATTGGATATACGCGCCTTCAACAGGTCTTCTATGCTAACATGGTAGAAATGCTCAAAGACCCTGAAATAAACCTTGTGCTCACTATCTATAGCGTCGGCAAGCTTGTAGGACTCTACCCAGGGTATTACATCGTCGGTCAGGGTATGGATAATGGAGACTTTCGTATCGAGCTGACTAATCCTCGTGTGGGGTGACAGGTTGTCAAGGGTCTGGCGTATTTTGGGGTCGAGCCTCGTCCAGAGGTCTACCGTTCGTTCAGATTCACGATTAGCAAGCAACTCAAGCATAGCCTGTCCTGAAGGAGAAAGGTTGCTCTTAACAGAATCCGCTGAGTCCCCGCTTAGCATCCGCTCAAGACAGAGTCTGTCCAACGCATTCGGCAAAAGCTCGGTAAGCCATTTAGGAGCTTCCGCTAGCAAAAGAGTGCGCGGTTTCCACGGTCTATATTCACCATCACAAATGTAGTGTTGAGTCAAAACGGACTGTAGCCAGTCGTTAATGTTGTAGAAGCCACCCCAGGAACTAACAACGGTTAAATCTCGACTGACGCTAGGATGGGTGGCAGCCAGCAACACCAGCGGAGCGCTAAGACAGGCACCCAGCATGCCTACCTTTCCGTTGCTGAATTCCTGTCTGGAAAGATATTGGAAGCCGGCTACCAAAACGTCTATATCATCCTGGTGAAGCCGAAACTTGCACAAGTTATCCAGTTGAGGAACCAGAACCATATATCCGGCACGGGCCAGGCTCTGGCCAGCGAATATCAACGCCCGATCATTTTTCCCATTCTGAATAGCACCGTGAGCCAGTATTAGACCGGAATGTCTGCCCCGGTCATCCGGACGATACAAATCAGCTACCACTGC
>CP070642.1:1340008-1346426 GCA_020354105.1 Chloroflexota bacterium
AGCCGGACAGGATATAGCTAATCCCATTGCCACTATATTGAGTGCTGCCATGATGCTGCGTTATTCTTTTAATCTCATTGCTGAGGCTGAGGCTGTTGAGAAGGCAGTCGTAGCAGTCTTGGAAGAAGGTAATCGTACCTATGATATAATGGACGAAGGTAAAACCAAGGTGGGGACGAAGGAGATGGGCAGGCTTATTGCGGAGAAGGTAACTGGATAGAGGTGATGGTGCAAGTGAGGCTTTACGATACTACTCTGCGTGATGGTGCCCAGCAGGAGGGCATTTCCTTCTCTATTGCCGATAAGCTCAAAATTGTCCAGAAGCTGGATGAGATGGGCATCCATTTTATTGAGGGTGGTTGGCCTGGGGCTAACCCCAAAGATACTGAGTTCTTTAGTAAAGCCAAGAGTTTGAATTTGAAACACTCTGCCTTGGTTGCTTTTGGCAGCACCAGACACCCTGAATCCAAGGTGGACAAAGACGCTGGCTTGCAAGCTTTGATGGAGGCTAAGACCAAAACAGTCACTATCGTCGGTAAGAGTTGGGACTTGCATGTGACCCAGGTTCTGGAAACCAGCTTGGCGAATAATCTGCATATTGTCGCTGAGTCTGTGGACTTTCTCAAATCGAAGAGGCTTACTGTATTCTTTGACGCCGAGCATTTTTTCGATGGCTACAAAGCGAATCCGGAATATGCGATACAGGTGGTTAAAGCTGCAGCCCAAGCTGGAGCTGATTGTGTGGTTCTCTGTGACACAAATGGTGGTGCTCTACCTTCTGAAATTACTGTAGCTATTAAAGCTGTTCAGGAAGCGGTGTCTGTACCTCTGGGTATTCATGTGCATAATGATGGTGACCTGGCTGTAGCCAACTCGTTGGCTGCAGTTCAAGCTGGAGTTGTACAGGTGCAGGGTACCATTAACGGCTATGGCGAGCGCTGTGGCAATGCTAATCTCTGCTCTATTATACCGGCACTGAAACTCAAATTAGGCGTTGATTGTATCTCTGATAAACAGCTAGCCAAGCTCACCGAAGTTTCGCGCTATATAGCTGAATTAGCCAATCTGGCTCCACTCAGTCAACTTCCTTATGTCGGCACCAGCGCCTTTACACATAAGGGCGGGCTGCATGTATCAGGAATTATGAAATGGGAAGACAGCTATCAGCATATCAATCCTGACCTGGTGGGCAACCGTCCCAAGGTGGTTGTTTCCGAGTTATCAGGCAAGGGCAATATTATCTATAAGGCTAAGGAGTTAGGTATTGCCCTGCCATTGAAGGGTAGAGAAGCGCGCCAGGTAGTACAGCAAATAAAGCTGTTGGAAAGCCACGGTTTTCAATATGAAGATGCGGACGCCTCATTTGAGCTATTATTGCACCGAGCTCAGCCTGGATATAAATCTCCTTTCGAACTCATTGATTTTATGGTGGTAGTGGAGAGGCATCGCCGCCCATCCAGAGAAGATGAATCAGAACTACTTTCTGAAGCTACGGTCAAGGTGAAAGTTAGTGACAAGATAATGCATACCGCTGCTGAAGGCAATGGTCCGGTGAATGCCCTCGACCGGGCATTGCGAAAGGCGTTGCTCGAATTTTATCCTGATTTGACCGCTATTGAGCTGGTTGACTACAAGGTGCGTATTCTGGAAGAGAGTGCCGGCACCGCGTCGCAGGTGCGCGTGCTTATCGAGTCCAGTGATGGCCAGAAGCAGTGGCGAACTGTAGGTAGCTCAACAAATATCATTGAAGCCAGCTGGCTGGCTCTTGCCGATAGCGTAGAATACTTTCTGCTTAAGCGTAATAAAAGCAGGCAACGAAGTTGACAGAAGTCAAACATTGCGTTGCCTGCTAACGAGCCAACAATCAATATTCAATTAACGTTGGGAAGCTAAAACTTTGTTATTTTTCTCTCTTTATGATAGTGGCTACTCCCTGACCTCCGCCGATACAGGCGTTCGCCAGGCCGTAGGTTCCGCCTTCGAGGTTCAAGGTTCTGGCCAGTGTGCCCACCAGCCTGGTTCCGGAGGCGCCGAGTGGATGACCGATTGCGGTAGCGCCACCTTTTACGTTCACTTTATTTGGGTCAATGCCCAGCTGTTGTATGGCATATAGTGCTACGATGCAAAATGCCTCGTTAATCTCCCAAAAATCAATGTCTTTTGCCTCTAATCCAGCATGCTTTAATGCCATCTTACTGGCAGGGACAGGTCCTTTACCCATAACGCTCGGGTCCACGCCGGCCCATCCCATAGATACTATTGAGGCTAAAGGCTTGAGATTGTACTCCTTTGCTTTTTCCTTGGACATCATCATCAAGGCAGTAGCACCTGCATTTAGCGGAGAGGAATTGCCGGCGGTTACGTGGCCATCTGGCTTGAAGGCTGGCTTCAATTCGGCAAGGCCTTCCAGTGTAGTGTCTGCTCTTATAGCCATGTCTCTATCGATGACCTGCTTCTTACCATCAGCCAGCGTTACTTCTATGGGGATTATCTCGTCTTTGAAATAGCCCTCTTCGAGTGCCTTAGCTGCCGTTTGGTGGCTTCTGAGTGCCCATTTATCCATGTCCTCTCTGGTTAGACCTGACTCCACGAGCAATTTCTCTGCTGTGAGTCCCATGTTCATGGCTGTCATAAAATCGTATTTCTTGAAGCGTTCATCTGTTACGAATCTGGGGTCTGGTTGTCTCAATATGGCTCTTGGGTCGTTGGGTAGCATACCCATTGGGATATGTGTCATGTGCTCGATTCCGCACGATATAACAACATCCGAGTAACCAAGCATTATTTCCATAGCACCTGCGTGTACGGTTGACATTGAAGACCCGCACTGCCTGTCGATTTGTTCAGCTGGAACTTCGAATGGCAATTCGGCTTGGAATACTACACTTCTTCCGCCGTATACCCACTGCTCAGCCACTGGAAAGGCGGTGCCGACTATTACATCATTGATTTCCTTTTCTTTGACTTTGGTTCTCTTAATGAGCTCCTTTATCAGCATTCCGGCGACGGCATCCATCCTTAGACCATTGAATACATCCCTCTCTGGCTCTCTTGGTCTCGACCTTGAAAATGCGGACCTCACGTACTCTACTATGACGGCTTCTCTGGTTTGCGGCATGTAAAAAACCTCCTTTAGTCAGTAATGGCATAATTGTACTATATCCGGGGGGACAAGAGCAATCTAATTTGTGCCTGGATAATTATACTGGCTTACCTGCTGAAATTATGTATAATGGCTTGATTTGTCCTTCGAGTTTTAGGACCTTTCCCACCTCTTCGTCTTCGAAGGCGCCTACCATTACCGTAGCTAAACCCAGAGCCACAGCCTGTAGCGAGACGTTTTGGCCGACATGTCCCACTTCGATGTGAACATATCTCTCACCACGCCTGCCGTATCTATAGGCAGTTCTGGGATGAAGAGCACAGATAACCATATCAATCGGGCAGTTGGCAATGAAGCTCTGGCCCAAAGCGGTATCAGCCAGCTTCTGCCTTAGGTCACCACTCAGATGAAGGCTCAGAGAATGGTTACCCACGTCATAGTGATATACACCGGCTGCTAAGTTTTCTATGCCGTGCTCGCCGACGACGATAAAAATCTCCAGTGGATAGGTGGCTCCAGCGCTGGGAGCGGCTCTTCGTCCGCCGGTGCCGGTTATGCCTTGGGCTGACCATAGTAGCTGGGAAAGCTGTGCAAAAGATAACGGCTGGGCTCTGAACCTTCTTGCCGATCTTCGTTTTAAGATGGCTTCTTCTACTGATACCTTCCCTTTAGGACTTGGGGAAGGAAGCTTAATTGGGGCTTCTTTTTTTCTTACCACTAGCCTTTGACGACTCCCATAGGGCTTGCCATGCTAACTTTTCGTGAAATTCCGGCTTGATGGGTTACTTCGATTACCTGAGTGATATCTTTATAGGCTTGTGATGCTTCCTCTGCCAGCGAAGCCATGTTAGCAGCTTTTACTGTGATACCTTTAGCTCTTAGCTCATCGGCAACATCTACGCCTCTCAGGCTGCGCTTGGCTGCGCCACGGCTCTGTACTCTGCCGGCGCCGTGGCAGGTGGAACCGAAGGTTTCTGCCATCGCCTTCTCCGTGCCTACGGCAACATACGAACGGCGACCCATATCGCCGGGAATGAGCACTGGCTGTCCGATATCTTTGTAGCGTTGTGGTATATCCTTGTGTCCAGCGGGGAAAGCTCTGGTGGCTCCCTTGCGATGGACGCACACCTTAACCTGGTTGCCATCTATGGTGTGTTCTTCTATCTTGGCTATATTGTGGGCCACATCATAAATTTGTTGCATGCCCAGTTCTTCAAGGTTCTTGCCGAAAACCTTTACGAACGACTCCCGCGCCCAGTGGGTAATGCACTGGCGGTTTGCCCAGGCATAGTTGGCAGCACAGGCCATTGCGGCAAAGTAGTCTTTCCCTTCCTTCGACTCCACTGGAGCACAAGCCAGCTGCCTGTCAGGCAGGCTGATGCTGTATCTTTTAACTGCCTCTTCCATGATTCTCAAATAATCATCACAGACCTGGTGTCCCAGACCTCTTGAGCCGGTGTGGATGAGAAGCAGTACCTGTCCAATTCGGTCGATGCCCATCGATTTCGCTGCCACTTCGTCATATATTTCCCTTACTATCTGTACCTCCAGGAAGTGATTTCCCGAGCCCAAGGTTCCTGATTGCGGTGCTCCTCTCTTCTTGGCTCTGGCGCTTACCTTGTCCGGGACAGCTCCTTTCATGCGTCCTGTTTCCTCGGTTGCATCCAGGTCCTGGTGCAGACCGAAGCCGCGTTTTACTGCCCAGTGAGCGCCCTCGGTCAGTACCTCGTCTATCTCCTTTTCTCCCACTCTTATTTTGCCTTCAGAGCCTAGTCCGGAGGGAATATCGTGGAACAATGCACTTACCAGCTCCTTGATTTTGAGCTTAACTTCGCTTTCAGTCAGGTTGGTTCGCAGCAGTCTTACGCCGCAATTGATATCATAGCCAACTCCGCCCGGTGAAATGACCCCGTCACTTGTTCTGGTAGCTGCTACCCCACCTATTGGGAAACCGTAGCCCCAGTGAATGTCAGGCATAGCCATGGAGCGGTTTACTATGCCGGGCAGGAAAGCCACATTGGCTACTTGCTCCAGAGACTGTTCTTCCCTGATAACATCCAGCATAGCCTCGTCGGCGTAGACCAGACCTGGAACCCGCATTCCCGGCTTGTAGCTCTTGGGAATCTCCCAGCGGTAGTCGTCTATCTTTTTAAGCTGTCCTTGCCATTTTGTCATATCTCATTACCTAAATATCGAAAATTACCTGTACCTTGTAACCACTTTCTTCTTTGTCTATCTTCAGCATGTGATAGGTGGCTGCCTTGATTTCTCTTTTCAGCTTGTGTTGGCTTGGTTTTATCTTCTCCCCGAAACATCTGGCTTTTATCTGAGTACCGGTTAGTTCGTCGACTTCAAACCTTTTGAAGAAGGTATGTTCAACATCGAAGATGTAAATGAGCTCATTCAGCCATTCGACCAGCAAGACCTCCACATCCTCAGCTGATAGCTTTAGCTCACGCTTAATATCTTCATTGAAGTCATCCGGGTCTGCCATCAAGCTGAAAAGCCCCACGGCGGCATTGGCAAAGACCTTTTTGATATCGGCACCGTAGGCGACAATGCCGATATCTGCAGTGTGGTCTATGATTTCGAAAGGCTTCTCCACTGTCCTCACCGAATCAGGGGCAAGGTCTATTATATCATTTTACGAATGGGGCAAAAAATCGTATGCCTATTGACTTCTCGGTTTGCCCTGCATACAATAGACGCCCAAGTCAGGGGGCTCCTAAGGCTAGAGATGGCGATACGGACAACCGGTTGTTCAAACAAGGCGAAAAGACCAATTTGTTAGGGAGGTGAAAGTGAAACTAACTGCTCCGACGAAAGTCTGGTTTTGGGTGGCTGTGGCTCTTGCTGCGGTGGGATTATTGGCCGTTTTAATTACCATCCCCTTCTTGTCCTCAATTGCGTTCTGGATTCTCTTGGTAGGCTTCATAATACTCATGCTGGCCAATTTGCTCAAAGGTATGTAGTTTTAGTATCTGAGTTTAGTTAATGTCATTTCGGATGTCCTTGGGAGCACCTGACTGTAGTCCGATTACCTTGACTTCAATTATTAGCGGGTGTTACCATTAGCCTTCTTGTAGCCTTCTTGGGCCGCTAGCTCAACTGGCAGAGCAGCTGACTCTTAATCAGCCGGTTACAGGTTCGAGTCCTGTGCGGCTCACCAGCAAATCCAGCAGGGCAGCTGATTTTCTAAAGCGCGTACGCAAAGTACACTCAAATAATAAGAGGAATACATATGGAAAATAGAAAGAACTTAATTCGTGTAGCTTTAGGGAATGAGAAGGCAGACCTTGTTCTTACAAATGGCAA
>CP070642.1:1346526-1360212 GCA_020354105.1 Chloroflexota bacterium
CGGATGACTGGGATTTCCGTTACGTGAAAAGGCAATCCAGGCTTCGCTAATTGCCGCTGCCAGCTGGTGTTTTTCAGGTTTGTCACCGGCTAAAGGCACATCATCAGTATTATCAAAAACGAAGGCAATCTCGGTGCCATGTCCTGCCTTAAGTAGTCCGCCCAAGAAATTAGAAACATAAGTAAAAAGATACATGTAGACTGAGGCGGTCCCGCCCTGCAATTTGCGTTCTGCTAGCCGTATTGTCGACCGACGGAAAATTTCACTAGGTATACCTGCATACAAATCCCAGGGAGTGTCATCAGGTCGTGTCTTCTTATAAATACCAAGTATATAGTCTAATTTTTCACCCAACAAAGGTGTCAACCTCTCACGCAACTCCTCTTCAGTTAGTTTGCGACGCCGTGGGTCTGCAGCTATATAGGTGGCATTCTCATCGCGGGTAGTGCCGAGTATCAGAGGAATATTCGCCGCGGTTGGTGCAGCTATGGGGTCGAACGGGTGGGCCGGTAAATGGTGTCCGTCTACTACCGGCTGCAGCCGCATCAAGTCATTCACTACTCTGCCTGTGAGGCTAACCCTGGGGTTCTCCGAAACATTGTCTGCTGCGAATAATAACTGCTGTGCCGGCATTTGCTGGAGTTTATTTATTTCATTTGCTCTAATACCAAGCTTAGCCAGTAGACGTTCGGCATAGTCTGTAGCATCCTTAGCCTCGACACCACGAATTGCAGGTCCACTCTGAATAATACAACGATGGAACAAATTTTTTGCTGAAGGCATCCCCATCAAAAAACTTACTTTAGCGCCACCACCTGACTGGCCAAATATCGTCACATTATCTGGATTACCACCAAAGAAACCAATATTATCCTTAATCCACGCTAAAGCAAGAACGATATCCAATTCACCAGCGACGCCCGACCCTTTAAATTCTTGACCGGCTATTTCGTCTAGATAAAGGTAACCGAAGACATTCAGGCGGTGATTAACTGAGACGACTACGATATTGCCACGTCTTGATAGGTTAGCGCCATTATACATGGTCTCTGAAGCAGCACCACCATAATGACCACGGCCATGCAGCCATACCATCACAGGACGCTTCCCGCCGTCATTTATTCCCGGTGTCCAGACGTTCAAGACCAGGCAATTTTCGCTCTGCGGCAGATATCTAATATGTCCTTCTGTGCGTGCGTTTGCATAATTCCGGGATTCATCGACAAGGAAACCTGTCTGATAACAGATGGGACCAAAGTCGCCTCCATATCTTACACCAGCCCAAGGCTCGACAGGCTTCGGTGGTAAAAATCGTTTGTTACCACTTGTCGAGGCACCGTAGGGAATGCCCTTAAAGGATAGAACATCCCGTTCCCTCATTCCGCTAACTTTTCCCGCTCTAGTTTCAGCAATGATTTCTTCCATCTTACTCCTGACTAAAAACGTAATTTTTGAACTAAATCTATACGCTGCTAGTAAATTATTTAATCGCCATTCAGATTTTACATATAACATCCACACCTATGCAACGTGGTTGATAACAAACGTTACTAACGCCAGGGAATATGTTGACAAATACTGACTACAGAATAGACAATGGTGATGGGGGACAGTACTGTACAATACGCAGAACCAGAACATTCGAGATGGTATTTTGTCTGTAATTAAAAAATAGTTTTACGTGAAGTATTGTTATCATAACTGAGAAACAATGTTTGAAGAGCTTGAAGAAATAAATCTACGCCCCAAGCCGTTTGAGTTCTATACGACAAGTGATCTGTGGACAGATGAATATATATCGAAGCAAATGCTTGTTAGTCATCTAAATGGTGAAAATGATCGCGCATCAAGAAATACGAAATTCATAAACCGCTCTGTTAACTGGATATCCTCATTTTTTAAAATCGGTGCCGGCACAAAAATTGCCGATTTTGGCTGTGGTCCAGGATTATACACTGCCAGACTTGCTAAAATGCAGGCTGACGTGACAGGGATAGACTTTTCAACTAGGTCTATCCAGTATGCAAAAGATACAGCTGCTAATGAGAACCTCCCGATAAAATACGTGAATCAAAATTACCTGGAATATGAGACGGATGAACATTTTAATCTTATTCTTTTGATATATCATGATTTTGGTGTCTTAAGCCCATCGCAGAGAAATTTATTATTAGCCAAATTCCATAATTTTCTGAAAACCGATGGATTTGTTCTTCTTGATGTTCCATCGCTAAAGGCATTTGAGAAACGAAAAGAAGCAACTGTTTATAAAGTAAATCTTGAAAACCACTTCTGGTCTCCAAATAAGTACCATGGATTTCTGAATACGTTTAAATATGAGGAGGAAAAAGTAATACTTGATAAATATACTATTGTTGAAGCTAGCCGCACACAAGTCATCTATATTTGGCAGCAATATTACAGTCCCGAGATGTTAGAGAAAGAATTTGCATCATGCGGGCTAAAAATAAATAATCTTTTCTCAGATGTTACAGGCTCTAAATTTAATTCAAAAAACGAAGAGTTTGCGGTTGTTGCCCAAAAAAAATAGTTATTTCAATATGCTATAGCTTGAGCTCTGTTTATTGTGCAGAGTCGTTATTTTGAGGCTAAAATGGTGGAGATAGGGGGATTCGAACCCCCGACCTCCGCGATGCGAATGCGGCGCTATCCCTTAAATAGAACCCCAGAATGCCAAGTCCTACTTAATTTAGATGTGCTTATCGTGATTTTCGTCTTGTTTGTGGCGAAAATGTGTTCAGCTGCTTTCTTAAGAGATATTCTCATTGTATTTGGAGTTAGTAAATTTCCCCTGATCTCTAAACGAGCATAGATACTATGCGACTACAAAATAGACCTTGCTATCAAAGAATTTCTTAAAAAACGTCACTCTATATTGGGAAACTGTTCCTCACTCAGGTCTTCAGTTTCTGCGGTACCACCGACGACCGAATGCAAAGTTATATCCCACGTGGTGTAAACATCTTCAGTTTCCTCAAATTGGAGTTCGTCTTTAAATCGCTCATATATTGTTTTCCCCATGAATTTTTTCTCATCATTATCCCAGTCTTCTCCATGACTGAAATAAATGATATAGGCTCCGTCTCTAATTCCTTTTATAGTGCAGGAAGCATTAGATCGAATATATAATGCTATTAGAGGAGTCCGTGGTGTTTTAGAGTCAACAAGAATTACAACTGCATCCAAATCCAGCCCATTTTCAATCGTTAGCTCACCCAATCCTCCACTCAACTTTTTCTGAAGGAATGTCCCGTTGGGTAATCTGACAGGCTGGATTATTTTAATGGCATCTCTTACCTCATTTATTTCAATTTCATATGTCCCTGGAGAGTTTCTGGATAATATAAAGGAAATTATCTCTTTGGCTCCGCCATCCAAGACAGTTTGCTTTGTCTCTATAATTTCTCGATCTATTGTTAGAGAAGCTGAATAAGTTCCTTCAGCCTCTCCTAGGTTTTGAACCTCAATTTTTATTTCGACATTTTCCCCCACCTTAGCCGGATTTGGAGTAATGCTGTGGCTAGTAATTACGAATTCGGCAGGCTTTAAAACTTTCAGCGTATTCGTCAGACTTCCAAGCGAAATCTTGTAGGTACCAGTCATACTTTCGATGAGTTGGAACGATATATCCTGTTTGGCTCCAGCAGTTAGGAAAATATCTTTGGCTTCTACTTCTGCTCCGTTGACTAATAGGACTGCGTGGTATTTTCCATCAGTTTTGCCGATATTTTCTACAGTTGCTTCTATTGTAATTCTCTCACCGGCAGCGATTTCCTCCGGCGTAATATCTAGAGATATAACTTCAAACCGGGCTGGAGTTTTGCAAGCCACAGAGAGAATAAGTGCACCTAGCACTAGTATAATTGTGAGGCCAAAAATGCACTTTTTCATTACGACTTGGCAGAATTTAGTATCTTTTGCCTGTAACAATAGAGGCACGAATTATACCTAGAAAACTAACTGGCCCTGGTGTCCATATCACGTACATGCTTTTCGTTATGGAGCATGTCTATTAAAAAGCAAAAAATGATCACCTGGGTGGTCGGTTTCACCATTGGCTCCGTAGCGTCACAGGGTGACCAATATCTCAAGCACTACTTCATTGCCCCCACCTCAATAATGTTTTGTCAGCACAATATCAGGGGTCTAAACTTTTGCCTCTAGTATATCAGCACACGACCGTTTGTCAATATCCTAATCTCAGCGATATACATGTTAAAACAATAAGCTGCTAGAATATACAACAGAACAAGTTTATGTAGCTAATAGATATCGTTGCACTAAAGTCAGTTATGCGCAATCGTATTTCTTCACATGGGTTGAGGCATAGATAAATATATGGAAAGAAGTAGTAAGCTATGCCTATTGGTACGACTGGTGGAGATAGGGGGATTCGAACCCCCGACCTCCGCGATGCGAACGCGGCGCTCTCCCTATTGAGCTATATCCCCTTACGAAGCAATACTAACAAAGGCTGTATGTTTGGTCAAGCTGGATGAGGTCGGTGTCTCGCTTTCGCAACCACATCGGCTCAGGCTTGCTCAGTGAAATTACTCACCCTCAGGCAATACTAGATAGAACTTTGAGGTATAATCAATTTTGGCTTTTGCGCTATTTATCTTGCAGTCAAGCAAATGCCCTCCAGCCATCCTGTCGGCGGTTATAAAGTGGAAATGATAACCCGGTGCGTTTATTCCCTCCATATAAGCCGGACACCAGAATCCCACCAGAGTACCCGCAAAACCATGAAATTCAAATAGCCTTTCTCCTTTCAAGGCTTCATCAAGGGGTGGATACGGTTTACTCTGTGCAGGGACGCTTCTCGCCTTGATATATGGGAAAATGCCTTCAATTTTGATGGCGTAAAAGATGTCTCTGTTTGACAATATGCCATCCAATTGTTGCTTTAATTGCTCGTAATCCGACACCTCATCTAACGAAACAGTCTTGTCTGGCTCAAAGAACGTCACAACAGCAAACGGTGTTTCCATCGAACCATCGACAGGATGTGCTATACCGTCCACCTTTATTTGATAGAATTCACTTTCCAGGGCAATCATCTCTCCATCAAGACTATCAAAGGTGCCTAGTCCGAAATCACCGTGTTTTTCCAGTTCTTCGTATGTTAAGTCACCATCGTAATCACCTTCTGAAAGAGTGCTTAACATCGATGTCTGGAACAAGACGTCATTGTCTGTTATCGAATCTGGACATTCTGTTGAAGCCGAACAGCCTGGTATACCGATAGTTGCAACTAACAGAGACAGTAACAGTGTTAAATATATTCTCCGCATAATTACCTCCAAGTGTTATGTCAACTACGAAGATGATGGAGTAATTTGTATTCCGGGGTCCAGTAGCCTTAACTGAAGTTTCTCTCTATATTGGAGAGAACTGGTGGCTTATAAATCCGCTTTTAAGAAGCGGGTTCTAGTATTACCCTGGCGTCGACTGCCACTGCCTTGTTTTTATAAGCAAATATAGGGTTGAGGTCCAGCTCTTTTATCTCAGGATTCTTATCAACAAAATCAGAAACCTTCAGCATCAAGTCTTCCAGGAAGGGAACATCAGCCGGCTCTTGCCCTCGATAACCTTCAAGCAAAGGATAGCCTTTTATCTCCTTTATCATTTCATGGGCATCTCTTTTCGTTAATGGGACTATCCTGAAGGAAACGTCTTTCAGCACCTCAACCAATATACCGCCCAGACCGAACATCAATACCGGACCGAACTGGGCATCTTTGGTCATGCCAATGATAACTTCTACCCCGGGGCGAGCCATTTTTTGTACTGATATACCTTCTACTTTTGCCTTTGGGTGGTGTTTCTTAATCGCAGCGATAATTTCACTATAAGCTTTGCCTACCTGAGTCGTGTTGGTCAAGCCCAATTTGACACCGCCAGAATCACTCTTATGAAGGACATCGGGCGAGACTATTTTCAATACCACAGGAAAGCCCGTCTTCTTGCTCAGTGAAACAGCTTCAGTTTTTGTCTGCGCCAGCTTTGATTCGACGACAGGTATGCCTGCCTCTTTCAATAACTCCTTCGACTCAATCTCAGTCAATTGTGTCCTTTTTTCTTTTCTGGCTTGCTTTAGTATGTCATTTTTGGTCATTTAAGCTCCCCCTTAGAGTCATCAAGTATAAAAGCGACCTCAATTTTAGCTTATTTTGTCGCTGCACGCAAAATGGTCAGAACAGGCTATATTCCGGCAGCATATGTATTTGTACCGTTGATTATTATACACTATCAAATAGAAGAAAACGCTCTACAAACTGGTGTATCGAAGTGCTATCATATAACCAACAAAAAAGAGCAGGTACGTCATAATTGCCAAACAACAAGCCATCTGAGAAGTTAAAGGTTTTAGGTATTGCCGGTAGTCCTCGGCATGACGGTAATACTGATAATCTGCTTAGGCAGGTCATAGATGGTGCTTCCAGTCAAGGGGCTGAAACGAAAACAGTCATCCTCAGCGAGCTAAATATCGCCCCCTGTCGTCACTGTGACGGCTGTATCAAAACCGGTAAGTGTGTAGTAGACGACGATATGCAATGGATACATGCTGACTTGAGAGAATTTGACCGCATAGTCCTGGCATCGCCTATTTTTTTCATGGGAGTTTCTGCGCAGACTAAAGCCATGATCGACCGCTGTCAGGCACTTTGGGTAATAAAATATGTGCTTAAGCTTCCGGTGGCGATTAACCCTGATAAAGAACGTAAAGGGTTTTTCGTCTCAGTGGGAGGCACAAAATTCCATAATTTATTCCAGCCAGCCATGGCTACGGTAAAAAGCTGGTTCACTATCTTGGATATCAAGTATGTCGGCGAACTGGTTTTCTCCGGAATCGACGAAAAGGAAGCTATACTTCGGCATCCAACAGCACTTCAAGATGCCTTTGAAATTGGCCAAAAACTAGCCTCTGTAAATAAGCCGGAGTAAATTGCATATCAAGTAAAGACCTGTTGCTTTTACTTTATCAATTCCGTTCACTCGTGATAAAATGTCTCGTCCCAACATTGCAGTTTTGGTACTAGGAGAACACCCATGCCCAGTAAAAAGAAACAGGATTGGCAAGAAGCCACATTAGCTCCAAACCTTAAGCGCTTTCCCGAGAGACAAGAGAAATTCGAGACCAGTTCCGGGATTGATATCTCGCCAGTCTATACTCCAGAGGATATGCCAGATTTCGATTATTTATCTGCTTTAGGCTATCCAGGAGAATATCCGTTTACCCGCGGCATACAATCTAATATGTATCGTGGTAGATTGTGGACAATGCGTCAATACGCTGGATTCGGCACCGCTGAGGAGTCCAACAAGCGCTACCGCTATCTTCTAGAACAAGGCCAAACCGGCCTGAGCATTGCCTTTCAATTGCCAACCCAGATTGGCTATGATTCCGACCATCCACTGGCTAAAGGTGAAGTCGGCAAAGTCGGAGTGGCTGTAGACACTCTGGAAGACATGGAAATACTTTTTAAGGACATTCCCTTAGACAAGGTCAGTACATCAATGACTATAAATTCTACTGCTCCTGTCCTCCTGGCTATGTATGTTGCTATGGCTAAGAAGCAGGGAATTGCACTGGCTAAACTGGATGGCACCATTCAAAATGACATACTCAAGGAATATATTGCTCGGGGTACACACATTTTCCCGCCTCGTCCCTCAATGCGCCTGACCACCGACATATTTGCCTACTGCAGTAAGCATGTTCCGCGATGGAACACCATCAGTATCAGCGGCTATCACATACGTGAGGCTGGCTCTACAGCGGCTCAGGAAATAGCTTTTACCCTGGCTAATGGTATTGCCTATGTTCAGGCAGCTATTGATGCCGGACTAGATGTGGACGAATTTGCTGGCAGAGTTTCCTTCTTTTTTAATGCACATAACAATCTTTTTGAAGAGGTGGCTAAATTCAGGGCTGCGCGACGGCTCTGGGCAAGGATTATGAGCCAGAGATTTAAGGCGAATGATTATCGTTCGATGATGCTGCGCTTCCATACACAAACTGCCGGCTGCACGTTAACAGCACAACAGCCATATAACAATATCGTCAGGGTAGCAATTCAGGCTATAGCTGCAACTCTTGGTGGTACACAATCGCTTCATACAAATTCGTTTGATGAAGCATATGCTACACCATCCCAAGAGGCGGTAACTATTGCCTTGCGTACCCAACAGCTTCTTGCTTATGAGGCAGGCATTGGTGATATTGTTGACCCCCTGGGGGGTTCCTATTATATAGAATATCTCACCGAGGCTTTAGAAAAGCAAGCTACTGAATATATTGCTAAAATCGACAAGCTGGGCGGCGCTGTAGCTGCCATAGAGCAAGGTTTCCAGCAAAAAGAAATTCAGGAAAGCTCTTATCGCCAACAGAAGAACGTTGAAGAAAACAAGGCGACTGTGGTAGGAATCAACAAATTTGTGTCATCGTCCCCCGAAATACCAGAGCTACTGAGAGTAAACCCTGAACTGGAGATAAAACAAAAACAGAGATTATCCCAGATAAAGAATAATAGAGACAAGGGCAAGGTTACCAGAGCGCTTAAAAACCTGGAGGAAATAGCCAGTGGTCAGGATAACACCATGCCGGCATTTATTGATTGTGTTGAGGCCTATGCCAGCATTGGTGAGATGTGTGATGTGCTGCGCAAAGTCTTTGGTATCCAGAAAGAATACCTTGTTTTCTGAATATAGGTAAGGCATAGTACTAAGAACCAGGAGGAATAAAAAATGGACTTTCAGTTAACCGAAGAGCAAAAGATGTTTCAAGCTATGGTACGGGACTTTGCCACCAATGAGGTGAAGCCCTTAGCCGCGAAAATAGATGAGGAAGGGAAATGTCCGGACGAAATCATCAAAAAGGCAGCCAATCTGGGGCTGTTCGGGATTACTATCTCTGAGGAGTATGGTGGCAGTGGTGGTGATTATCTATCTATGGCTATTGCTGCAGAAGAGCTTTGTCGGGCTTCGGCTTCTGTGGGCACCGTATTTTTAGCCAGCTTATCACTGGCTTGCTACCCAATTTATAAATTTGGTAACGAGGAGCAGAAGCATAAATATGTTACGCCTATAGCCAAAGGTGAAAAATTGGCCTGTTTTGCATTGACCGAATCAGGTGCCGGAAGCGATGCTGGAGCTTTAGAAACAACTGCCACATTAAAGGGCGATACATACATTCTCAATGGAACCAAGATATTTATAACTAACGGTGCTGAAGCTGGAATCGCTACAGTCTTTGCTACCATCGATAAATCGCTAGGAAATCGGGGGATAACTGCTTTTATCGTCGATAAAGATACCCCTGGTTTCTCAGTGGGCAAGGAGGAAAACAAGCTTGGTATACGTGGCTCATCGACAACAGAGCTGGTGTTTGATAACTGTCAAATACCAGAAGCAAACTTATTAGGGGAGAAAGGTCGTGGGTTGAGAGTAGCTTTAGAAGCGATAGACTCTAGCCGGGTCACTGTGGCTGCTCAAGCATTAGGTATCGCTCAAGCTGCATTCGATGATTCTCTTGCCTATGCTAAGGACCGTCAGCAATTCGGGCAATCGATAGCAAATTTTCAGGCAATTCAGTGGATGCTTGCCGATATGGCAACACAAATTGATGCTGCCCGACTGCTGACATACCGAGCTGCCTGGCTCAAAGACCAGGATATGCCGTTTATGAAGGAAGCTGCTATGGCAAAGGTCTATGCTGCTGAGACATCTAAAATGGTTACGAACAATGCTATTCAAATCCACGGTGGTTATGGCTATTGCAGAGACTACCCGGTTGAGCGTTACCTGCGTGATGCTAAAATAACTGAAATTTATGAAGGTACCTCCGAGATGCAGAGAATGACCATAGCCAGAGCCCTCACAAGAGAGGGTTAGAGGAGAAAAATGATTAAAAAAGTTCACCATGTTGCTATTGCAGTCAAAAACATGGATGAGGCACTAAAACTTTACGAAGACATCTTTGGTATTAAGCCCAGCAAGATAGAAACCGTGCCCCAGCAAGGAGTAAAGGCAGCCCTCTTACCTATGTCCGAAGGAGGTGAAATCGAACTCCTTGAGCCGATAGACCAGGAAAGCGGTGTAGCTAAATTTATTGAAAGCCGTGGGGAGGGAATTCATCATATCTGCCTTGAGGTTGAGAATGTTGACCAGGAGCTTTGTATGCTAGCTGACAAAGGTGTTCAGCTCATTGATAAACAAGGACGTACTGGACTAGCCGGTAAAATAGGCTTCTTGCATCCTAAATCAACCAAAGGGGTACTTATCGAACTGGTACAGAAAGATATAAAGGAGAAGGGCTAATGGCGGAAGAAATCAAAATCCGAGTACTAGTTGCAAAACCAGGTCTTGATGGGCATGACCGTGGAGCTAAGGTCGTCGCCAGAGCGCTTCGAGATGCCGGAATGGAAGTAGTCTATACTGGAATCAGACAAACGCCAGAGATGATAGTTGAAGCAGCGGTTCAGGAGGACGTTGATGTCGTAGGTTTGAGCATCCTCTCAGGAGCACATCTGGAACTCTTCCCACCAATAGCCGAGGGACTTAAAAAAAGGGGTAAGACCGATGTTTTGCTTGTTGCTGGTGGCATTATACCCGATGAGGACATCCCGGCCCTGCGAAAGATAGGCATAAAAGCCATTTTTGGCCCCGGTACTCCTACACCCAAGATTATCGATTTTATTAAGAGCAAACTGACTGGCAAGAGGAATTAAATCAAAATATTAGCTTCTAGCTTTACCTATAACAGTTTTTAAGTTCTGTATATTCTCTTTTTTCATAAATTGCTCAATCCCATCCAACACATCCAGAGCAGCTTGAGGACTACTCAGATTAGCTGTACCGACCTGTACTGCACTAGCCCCGGCCATTAAAAACTCCAAAGCATCTTCAGCACAGTTAATGCTGCCGCTACCAATTACAGGTATGTTAACAATCCCAGCAACTTTATATACCATATAGAGAGCAATTGGCTTGATAGCTGGACCGGAAAGACCGCCCACGGTATTACCCAAAGCAGGTTGGCATCTATTTATATCTATGGCCATTCCTCGCACAGTGTTAATCAGGGTTATAGCATCAGCTCCAGATTCGCATACTGCTAAGGCAATCTCCCCGACGTCAGTCACATTAGGACTCAACTTAACGATAATGGGCAAGCTGCTGACTGATTTGACTATTTGGGTTACTTCCGCAGCAGACTTCTGATGGATGCCAAACTCCACTCCGCCAGAAGCAACATTAGGGCAACTTATATTGACTTCTATGCCAGAAATGCCTTCGATGTCTTCTATCCTGGCAGCAATCTCTTTGTATTCATCTATGGTTTCACCAGCGATATTGACAATGACTGGCACCCGCCATTTAGCCCAAACAGGAGCTTTTTCTTTTATCACAGCTTCAACCCCGATATTCTCAAGACCAACGGAGTTAAGGACCCCGGAAGCTGTTTCTACCAGTCGCGGTTGTGGATTGCCCTCTCGAGGTTTTAAGGTTGTTCCTTTACAAACAATAGCGCCAAGTTTATTTATGTCAACTAATTCGCTGTATTCAATACCATAGCCGAAAGTGCCAGAAGCTGTCATCACGGGATTAGCCAGAAGTAAGCCTTTTGGATGGTCCGGGGCTAACTGTATGTTTAAGTCAATCATTTCAAGTCTTAGTGGATGGACGCAATTTGAGCACAGATTCCACTTTGTTGGCCATAGTTACAGGTTTATCTCGGCGGTCATCGATTTTTAGGTGTGTAACCACCCGTGATGCTCCTTTGCTAAAAGGAACCTCATGCATTTTACGCAGAACTTCGAGCAACTCATCAAGGGGCCCTTCAATAATGGTCCCCATCGGTGTAAGGCGATAAGTTAAATCTTTACTGCCTTCAAGTACCTCGAGGCATGAAGCAATGTAGCGGCTTAACCCAGTATCGCTGGTACCGACTGGAATAATCGACACTTCAGCAACAACTCGTTCTTTCATCACCACCTCCAACATCGAATAGTTTGGACGTGTATATAGTATAACCAAGCCACCTTAGAAATGGTAGTGTGGCTTTTATAATCACCAAAGAAATGTGCTAAAATCTCAAGCAGTAATCCGAATAGTACGAAATCAAGATATTAAAAGTAGCTCATGAGTTATATTATCCGACGTATGCAAGAGAGGGATATCCCTCAGGCACTTGAGATAGATCGCGAGGCTTTTCCGACTCAGTGGCCCCACCCGTCTTATTCTTCCTTCAAGCAGGAACTCCGCAACCGGCTGGCCTGTTATATAGTAGTAGCCGAGCCAAAAGAACCGACATTGTCGGAGCAGGTGACCGATAACAAGACCCTGTGGCAAAAATTTCTACGTCTTTTCGACCATAACCACTTCTTTGGTGAAGAAACATCGCAATCGTCAAAGGAATACATTATCGCCATAGCCGGTTTTTGGATAATGGTGGATGAGGCACATATCACTACCCTTGCTATACGAAACGCTTATCGCCGACGGGGCATAGGGGAATGGCTATTAATTCAGATCATCGAAATGGCAGCGCAGTTTAAAGCAAACGTGGTCACTTTGGAAGCGCGTGTCTCAAATAGAGAGGCCCAAGCACTGTACGAGAAATACGGTTTCCACAAGGTTGGCATACGACGGGCTTATTATACGGACAACGGAGAGGATGCAGTGATCATGACTACAGATTCTCTAACCTCCCGTAATTTCCAAGCCCATTTTCAAAATCTCAAGCAAACTCATCAGCATAGATGGGAGGAGCTTTACGCAAGTGAAAAAACAAAAGTCGCCTGATAATCTTTTGTTGGCTTTGGAGTTGTACCATGAGTGAAATGAAAAGTGCCTGGGAAAAGGCTATGGAAAAAGTAGAAAAGCTGGGCAAGCTTACTGAAGACGAGATTAAAAGATTTGAATGTGTTCCAATCGGGAATAAACTGGCTTCTAAATATCTTCAAGAGCCTGATTTCAATCTAGACGCCAAACTAATGAAATACAAAGGCACCGGACTAAGAAAATACATAGCTCAAGGCGCTCAGGAGATATTCCTGCATAATATAATCCTCCCCCAGACTGAGCAGGACAAACAGGTCACAAAAAGAGCTATGACAGGCTTAAGAATAGCAAAAGAAAACAAGAACCAGCTCGAAACTATCCTTGACAGGGTAACCAATCTACTCAACTATTATGAGCAAGCTCGCCAACAAGCTTTTGTACAATTCAAAAAAGAGTTTGAAACAAAGCTCCCGGAAACAAGTCAAGCTTTACAACAGCAGCCCGGTAATACTGTCCCCATCGAGATACAGCTTCAGGCTCAATTTCAAGCAGAGTGGCAAAAACTCAGCAGTCAACTCAATACCCAATATGAAAAAGTACTGGAAGAACACAAGCAGCAGATACAAAAACTAGGTTGAGGTTAGCTCAAAACCGAGTGAAGAATTGGGTAAACTGCACTTCAGTCTACTATTGTCTATTACACTAGCCATCATAATTGGCTACAATTGTCAATTCAAGCCAGTAGCTCCTCCCTCTCAACCAAAGGAAATTCCAAGGGAGACACAATCTGAGCCCACAGTCGAGCCAGAAACAGAATATGCCATCCCCGCAGAATATCAACCACTTTATGAAGAAATATTACAAAAATTAGAGGCA
>CP070642.1:1360312-1364227 GCA_020354105.1 Chloroflexota bacterium
CTCCTGCTGACAGAAGAAGCGACGCTTATCTAGGGTAGTATAGTCCAAGTAGCCCAGATTGACCGGTTTTTTTACCTTATACACATAATCGTCAGTTAGGAAAATAAAGGACATCTGGGTCTGTACCAGCTCTACCTTTTGGGGGCTGTGCGGATAGGTTTCAGGCTTGAGTAGCGTTTGAACTAGAGCTGGTTGTTCTGTCACTTTTTCTATCCTGAGACTTAAAAGAGTCTTAGTATAAATAAAATGATCTACAATCTTATCAGTAGATCACCCCTTCAGGTATAGCCCATTTGTTAGTATATTAAGGCACGGCTTCGAGTGTTTGTGTTTTGGTTACTGTGCCGTCGGCGTTTGTAGCTTCAAGTATATAAGTTCGGGTCCCGAGGGGTTTTGTATCTGTATATACTATTTGTTGGTTGACAATAAGCCCGATAACATCGGGCGATAAGTGAATAGTTCGACTGCCGCTATGCTCCAGGGGTCTCTCAGAATCTATATTTTCAACTTTTTCTAATGGCCCGACAAGACGTACTTCCGTTATTTTTACTGTCGTGGCATTACGTACTTCCCAGCGCATTACCGCTGTTTCCCGTGATGCTTTGGACCAATGAAGGACATCGGGGCTGATATCAAAAACTACTATCTCCGGCAGAAATACCACCGTTACGGTTACTGACTGTGTGGCCGTTCCGGCGCTGTTGCTGGCGGTTAGCGTATAAGTTGTGCTGGAATTTGGCGATACTGAAATTGCTCCCGATGCCGATAGTCCACTGCCAACGCCCTGGTCTATCTGGATGCTATTGGCGTTGGCGACATTCCAACTGAGTATTACCGGTCGTTCAACTGTTGTTTTGGGAGGATAGGCATCCAATACCCAGATAGTTGGTACTTCTGTGGTGGTAGTATCTGTAGACGTGGGCACGCAGGCGAGGAAACTCAGCGTCAGTGCGCTAATTAGAAGTATCAGCCAAGCGAGTGAGAATAACCTTTTCGTATGAATCTCCTAAGATTATTTGCAGAGCTGAGTATAATGGCGATGGTTTTCGATGTCAATAGCCTTTAAGTTCCCAGGCTGAATACGGGTCTGGCTTCTTCGCCAGCGGAGAACTTGTCCCCGGGGAAAACAGCATGCCCCATCTTTACACTTTTGCCCATTATCTCCATATTCACCTTGTTGGGGTCAATTCCGGTCAGGTTGCCCATTATCCACGGTCCCTCGTCGAGTTCCACCAGTACTATTACGTAGGGACATTCATCTTCACGCCCCTCCGGTGGCACGAAGACGGTGGTGAAGGTCTGGATTTTGCCCTTGCCGCTCAATTCCACTATATCCAGGTCGGTGCCGTAACATTTGCCGCAGGCGATTTTAGGCGGTACGGTTATATCGCCGCATTGCTTGCATTTCAATCCCAGCAACTTGTTCTCCTTAAGCGCCTCACTGTATTGTTTAAAATTTAGTTTATGTTCCATTTTCGGTCTCCTTCAGGGATAAGTTACCAGCCTCTCTGCAGAATCACGTTGCAAAGCGTGCCACCGTCTCCACCGAGCGTATCGGTCATGCCTGTTTTGGCTCCTTCCACCTGGCGCTCGCCGCATTCGCCCCTTAGCTGCCGGACGATTTCATATACCTGAGCTGTGCCGGTGGCGCCTATGGGATGCCCCTTGGCTTTAAGCCCGCCGGACGGGTTCACCGCTATCTTGCCTCCGATTCTGGTCTCGCCCTTCTCCACAGCCTCACCCGACTTGCCGTATTCGAAGAAGCCCAGGCTGTCCAGTGCCACAATCGTGGCGATGCTGAAGCAATCGTGAAGCTCAATTACGTCTATATCCTTGGGACTGAGCCCTGACATTTTATAGGACTGCTCGGCAGCCAGCTCACGGGACCTGATACGCGGCAGATACTCCTTCTGGCTGAGCAGGTTGCCGGCTGAAGCCTGACCGACGCCGGCAACATAAACTGGCTTTTGTGTCAGCTTCTTAGCCTTTTCTTCCGAAACCAGGACGATGGCTGAGCCTCCATCGGAGAACGGGCAGCAGTCGTATAGCTGGAGCGGCTGGCATACCATGAAGCTGGTGAGCACATCATCCACAGTTATCTCTTTTTGAAACTGGGCTTTGGGGTTGCGTGCGCCGTAGTAGTGAGAGTTAACCGTAACCTGAGCCATCTGCTGCTTGAGCTTTTCCAAAGGTATGCTGTACTTCTTGGCGTAAAGGTGGGCAATCAGGGCAAAGACGCCGGGGAAGGTGATGCCACAGGGATATTCATAGCGGCTGTCACTGGCCATGGCGAATGTTCTGGTGGCCAGCGGTGTACCCATCTTGGCAGCGGTCTCGGCGCCGCCGACCAGCACGATATCGTAGAACCCTGAAGCCACCCACAGGAAGGCATCGCGGAAGGCGGCCGTGGATGAAGCGCAGGCGTTTTCGTACTTGTTGGCAGGGATATGGTGGGCGCCGATGTAGTCGGCGGCAAAAGCCTGGGGCTGTGCCTGCCCCTCGGCGAAGTCCCCCAGGGCATTGCCCATAAATAGAGCCTGTATGTCCTTTGGCTTCAAATTCGCCTCGTTTATGGCGTCGATGGCGGCTTCAGCGAACAGCTCGACCACAGTCTTGTCCTGCTTGCCGCTGAATTTCGTCATGCCAACGCCAACCGCAGCTACTTTTCTCATATGTCTATACCTCCTTTTGGTTCAGTTTTTAGTGGTTTTCTCAAGGTATACAAGATTCAGTTTATCATTGACCTTTTCAGTTTTAAATATCTTATAGCCGAGCTTTTGATAAAGATGGAGATTCTTTTCGCTCTTGTGACCTGTAAATAGCTCAAACCTGTTGCTTGGTCTAAAAATATTCTCTATTTCAGTCATCAGAGTTGTGCCTATACCCTGATTCTGTGAATCAGGATGGACTATGAGTCTGCCAATGTAGCAAGTTTCTTTTTCTGAGAGCGCTCTTACAGAGCCTATTATTCTGCCATTGACGATGGCTTTGAGGAGGACTTGCTTTTCAAAATCACCTCTTATTTCCTCTAAAGTCTGAACTAACGGTGGGATGGTGAAGTCGTCATAAATTTCCGCTTCACTTATATAGGCCAGTTTTTGAAGAGCGAGTATCTCTTCCGCGTCAGTGACAGTTGCTCTTTCAATGATCACAGTTTTGGTCAAGTCCTTTACTCGATAAATAACTGTGGAGCCATTTAGAGAGGGGCGCATTCCCTCTCTACACACCTTCCCCGTCTCCTTACCATGTAGGGCCGTGCAAAACTTTATGTTAAACTATTGTTGGACATCAAACATCGGTAGTAACTCTCGAAGATTGGTAATCTCACTGTCTGGAACAACTGATAGACCCGGCTTCGCTAATTTGTTTCTGTTTAGCCAAATAGCATATAATCCTGCGTTTTTAGCTCCAGCGATATCAAGTTCGAGTGAATCACCCACGTAAATAGCTTCTTTTGGCTTGGTGTTGATCGACGATAGTGCTTTCGTAAAGATTTCCGCTTCCGGTTTTCCAACACCCACTTCACCTGAGATTATGACCAAGTCAATGTAGTTTCCTAAACTTGTATTTTCGATTTTCTCACGCTGAGTATTAGTTCCGTTTGTGATAACACCTATGGCGAATCGTTCATGAAATATTTTCAACACATCTTCGACTTCCGGAAATAGCCTGTAGCTAATCCTCCTTTCCTGTGTGTAAAAATCGGCCACTTTAACTGCATACCGATGGTCCGCTATACCGCAAATGGAGAGGGCATTATTCCACACCTCTATGCGTATTGCATTGCCGTCCGAAGTACCACTTTCTGAAGACTTAGGGACGTTGTTTGAATTGGACCAAAAACTCTTAGATGCTCGAAGGTAGGCTGCTTCAAGCTGTGCTGGTTCAACTTCCCCGTGTTGTGCAGCTAATCGC
>CP070642.1:1364327-1368238 GCA_020354105.1 Chloroflexota bacterium
AAAGGTAAAGTGATAAGAACATCGAGCAGCAACGGACTGCAGATAAGTTATATGGAATCAGTCATTGACAACATTCCTTCCACCACAAAAGCCCTTCAAATACAGGCAGTATCAATTGGATTCGATGGTAAACTATATGTAAATGTCGGCGATGGTGGAGAATATGAGATGTCCCAGATCGACGATGACTTGAGAGGCAAGATACTGCGAATTAATCTGGACGGGACAATACCTGATGATAATCCAAACCCTAACAGCTACGTTTATGCTAAAGGCTTCCGCAACCCTTTCGGAGCCACCTGGCGCAAGAGTGACCAATCTCTCTACGTTTCAATAAACGGCCCCGACCGTGACGATGTTATCGCTAAAGTAAAACCGGGGAATAATCACGGGTGGCCTCAGACCATGCGAGAGAACGCAATATTCTGGTGGGAATATACCCAGGCGCCGACGGCACTCGACTTTATGCAGGATGGTCAATTTGCTGATGAGTTTCATGACGACCTCTTTGTAGCTTTATTTGGCAATTCCTACATGAAAGGACGAGATATCAAGGGAAAGAAAATCGTAAAAATGAAGCTTAACCCGGATGGCTCTGGCGTAAGTGCATATGACGAGTTCGTCACTTATATCGGTAATGGGGCGGCTTCGCCATGCGGGCTGGCCTTTGGCCCAGGCGGCATATACTTCTCTGACCTACACGGTGAAAATGATGGATTGGCAAGAGCACCCAGCGGAAACATCTATCGTGTCAGAGCAAAAGGAAAAATGGCTGCGGCTATCCTAAAAGAAGTCACCCTCGCTAAAGCTGACAAATATGAGATAGTGCAGAGCAACGTTTTCTTCCCGCCCGAATCAGTTAACTGGCAATACTTTACCAAAAGCGATAAAAGGGCTACATCTCCTGGAATAGGCGAAGCAGTCTTTTACGACATTAAAGTAGGAGATCTTGTTGAGAAGGATGCCGCATGGAGTTATCCGGAGCCCAAGGCTGCAGTGAAACATATTAAAGACTATGTGGTGTTTGGCTATGGACAGGTGCACTTGAAAACAGAGAGGGTAGAATGAAGCTTCAACAGCATCCGAACTTGGAGTGGAGGAAAGGTCTGTGCGGTATATGTCCAGCCGGCTGTTGGGTAGAAGTGGGGCTTGAGAAGGGCAAATTAGTAGACATCAGACCGGACCCCGACCACACCCTAGGCATGATATGCAGACGAGGCAGGCATGCACCGGAGATTACCTACTCCGAGCATCGCCTGAAATATCCGATGAAGCGGGTAGGCCCAAAAGGCTCCTATGAATTTGAACGTATTACCTGGGACGAAGCCTATGACATCATCGTGGAAAACCTCAATAGTATCAAGAGGAAATCCGGACCTGAGGCAGTAGCTATCTATACGGGACGTGGTGCTCAGGAATTGTCTTTGTGTGATATTTACCAGCCCAAAGGAGTCACGGTATCTTCTGCATCCAATGTTCTGTTTCCCTTCGGTTCGCCCAACACAACGGGCGTGGGAGCACTGTGCTATGTATCTCTACACATGATTGCACCCCATGTGACCATGGGACGGATGCAAACCAATATGTTCACAGATATAGAGAACGCAGAGATGGTGGTAGTATGGGGCACCAACCCTGCCACCGATTCACCTCCTGCGGAAATGCAACGACTCGAAACGGCAGCCCAGCGCGGAGCAGATATAGTGGTCATAGATCCTCGCCGTACAGAAACAGCCGTTCGCAGTAAAGCCGAATGGGTCCCTATCAGGCCGGGTACTGATGGCGCGCTTGCCCTAAGCATGATAGAGGTGATGATTGAGGAAGACCTCTACGATGAGGACTTCGCTGAGAACTGGTGCCACGGTTTTGAAGAATTGGAAAGCTATGTCCAGCACTTCCGCCCTGAAGTGGTCGAGGGTATCACCTGGGTACCAAAAGAAACGATAAGAGACCTGGCTCGTCGTATCTGCAATGCCAGCGGCGCTTCGCTGCTCATGTACACCGGGCTGGAATACTCCAACAGCGGCGTTCAGTCCGCCAGAGCAGTATTTGCATTGTTTGCCCTGGCGAATCAACTCGATGTACCCGGAGGCATCGGTCTCACCATGCTAAACAACAGCTTCCCCATAAACCGCTCCTGCAACCAGGAGAACCCAAACTTGAATCTGGCTATCGGCCGCAAGGAGTTCCCTATTTACAGCGACTATCGTGGCGAGTCACATGCCATCGGGCTGGTTGACTCGGTGCTTAAAGGCAAACCATATAGCATTCGAGCTCTAATTATCCAGGGGGCTTCCTTGCTGACCTCATGGCCACAGACTCCTATCTGGCGCCAGACCCTGTCCAAACTGGATTTTCTGACCTGCATCGACCGCCAGCTAACCGCCGATGCCGCATATGCCGACATCGTACTCCCGGCAACTACCATGTTCGAGAATTACTCCTACATGACCTACGGACCCATTTTCCGCTTGCGGGAAAGAATCATCAAGTCCGTAGGGGAAGCCCGCAATGATTATCTCATCATGGCTGAGATGGCCATACGTTTGGGCTATGGTCATCTATTCCCACAGACGGAAGAGGAGATGATTCGCTTTGCGCTGCAAGGCTCCGGCTACATTCTCGAAGACGTGAGGGCGGCTGGTGGCTGGGTAAGGCTGCCTACGCCTATGATGGAGTACAAGAAATGGCAGAAAGGCGGTCTGAGGCAGGACGGCAAACCCGGCTTCGATACCCCCACGGGCAAGTTTGAAATCTGGTCCACTACCCTCGAAGAATACGGCTATGAACCATTGCCGAAATACATCGAGCCTACAGAAGGACCGCTGAGCAGCCCTAGAATCGCAGCAAAGTTCCCGCTGGTATTCAACTCCGGCGCCAGACCTCAGACCGATTTTCGCTCCCAGCACCACGGCATTAAAGGTCTGCTCAAGGACAATCCAGAGCCCACCGTAGAAATCAATGTCGATGACGCTGAAGAACGCGACATCGAGAGCGGCGACCTGGTCGAAGTCCGAACCATAAGAGGCAGCGTGCCTTTCAGAGCTCTGGTTACTGCCGACATCGTAAAAGGAACTATCGAATGCAATATGGGTGGCGGCACACCAGTCGGGCCCAAGGCATGGCAGGAATGGAACGTCAACGAGCTTACCGACATAAAAAACTATGACGCAATCTCTGGCTTCCCGGTTTACAAAAGCCTCCTCTGCGACGTGGTCAAAATCGAGTCCGCTACCCGAGAAAGCCGTCGCGCTGCACTCAAACAGGTACAGCCATGCGAGCAGTACAATATCCTTGATAGGACACCAGAAATAAGAGTCGAAAATCGCATATACCTGGACAACAACGCTACTACCCAGGTTGCCGATGAGGTGCGAGAAGCCATGATGCCCTATTTAGAAGAAGAACACGGCAATCCTTCAAGCATTCACGTAATTGGTAGAGATGCCCGTGAAGCTATAGAGCAAGCACGCCGCCAGGTAGCCAAGCTGATTAATGCCCAACCGAGAAGAATCATCTTCACCGGCGGTGGCTCAGAAGCAGACAACCTGGCTATCAAGGGCGTGGCATTTACCCAGCATGATCAAGGCAATCACATCATAACCACCACCATCGAGCATCCTGCTGTACTGAAGACATGCAAATTCCTGGAGAAGCTTGGCTACAAAATCACCTATCTTGAGGTAGATAAATACGGCTGTCCTTCTCCCAAAAAACTGAGAAATGCCATCACAGGCAAGACCATACTGGTCTCCATTATGATGGCAAACAACGAGACAGGTACCATTTTGCCGATTAAAGAATTATGCTCCATCGCCCACGAGAAAGATGTCCTCTTCCATACCGATGCCGTCCAGGCTATCGGTAAAATCAGCGTAGATGTAAAGGAATTGAATGTAGATATGCTCAGC
>CP070642.1:1368338-1378831 GCA_020354105.1 Chloroflexota bacterium
AGCCAGTGTCCTTCTCATGGTCACCTTTCAAGGAGACCACGAAGTACAAGTTCGCCTTGGCTAAGGACGCGGCTATGACCCAGATAGTCAAAGAGGCCGAGGTGACCACCACCGCCTTCGAGTACGATGGCGCTCTGGATTACAGCACCAACTACTTCTGGCGAGTGATGTCCCTCGAACCAGCGCCGAGCGACTGGTCAGCTACTTTCAGCTTCCAGACCGAATCGCTTCCTCCACCTGAAAAACCAGCGGATGAGGCTGCGCCTACTCCGTTCTGGGTCTGGGTGGTTATAGCCATCGGCGCTATCCTGGTGATCGTCACACTGGTTCTCATCTTCAAGACGCGCCGGGTATAAGCCTACCTGCTTGATATAAGCAAAAAGGGGGTGGCTTTGAGCCACCCCCTTTTCTATTTCCCATTTATCGTACCGGGTAGCCCCGCGCAGACGCTCTGGGAGCATTATGAACAACCTGATATGGAAGAGTTCAATATAAGTTGGAGCAGATGCTTCAACCTACCCAGTAGATAAAGCCAAAATCTCAAGTGCAAAATGCAAAAGGGAAAATTCAGAATACAACAGATTATGATGAACGCGAGTATGCACCTATGATATCCAGATAGTTTTCCGACCCGGTGCGCTGGACTAGTTCTTGATTTTCGCCAGTCCAACAGATATCGCCACACGCCTCCATAATCTCGAGATGAGCCCTGATTTCATTTTTCGCCAATGTTTTCCCCGTACCCGAAAGCCTTGAGGGAGGAAAGTGCTGGACTACAATATCTTCTATTCCAGCCGGTTTGCCATCAACGATTCTCAGTACATCGCGGCAGCGGTCGATATGAAAGTGGATAACTTCCTTAGCCCGCTCAGAACTGTCAAGCAGATTGAATCTACCGTTATAAAACAGGCGATGGGCGGGGAGAGTAGCCTTAAGAGGTTGAGAGGCAAGGCGGGCTATCTTAGTTAGAGACTTGATATAGTTCATGAGACCATATATCTCGTTTTTTTGCCCATATTCTTCTGGCAAAATCAGATGATTGACCTTGAAGTCATAAGCCAAGGAAGGATGGGATGTAATGCCAGGCAATAAAGTATCACCGGTGAATATGACCTCCTCATCCAAAATGATGCACAGCGCGTCAGGGCTATGCCCCGGGGTAAATAAGAAGTTGAGGTCTCCGTCCGGCAATTTTTGGTCATCCTCAATGGCAACGTCAATCTTCAGCGAACTTCTTGCCCTATGATATGGCACACAGTTCTCATAATAGAAGCTTTCAGGCATTCTACAGAGCCGGCAAGACCCGGGCAGCTCGGGATGTGTGGCACCATCCCTTATGTTAGGATGATACGAAATCATCTGGCGGTAAATTTTGTGGGCCCACAACTCAGCCTGTGCTACAGAGATTATCTCAGCCAAATTGCCATCGTGATCTTCATGGCTATGGGTAATTATGATTCTATCAATGTCCGAAAATACCTTACCAGTTGACTTTAGAAGAGACTCAAAAACCTCGAAGTTTCCAATCCGGCCTGTGTCAATCAGGGTAATCTTCTGCCCGGCAATCAAATAGCACCAGGTAGGCCCAAGGTCCCAATCGGCATGGGTGTATATATTAGGTATGGCCAGCCCAAAGACATCGGTTCCTTTGGTGGTTTTGTAGTGTATAACCATACCCTCCCCATTATCTTTACCTTTGACGATTACGTCCGGTGTCTCCATTATTCGACCTCTATACTTTCCACATAGCATTCCTGGCCGCTAACCACATCTAGGCTAGTGCCATTACAATTCGGGCAAACCCAGGCTGAATCTTTTGGACGAAAGACGTTCGAGCAATCTCGACATCGCAGCTCTGTCGGCACCAGCTTAAAATCGAGGGCAGCTTCTTCTGCTGCATTGCCTTTCTTAAGAAAATCGAAGTAGAATTGAATACAATCGCTGACAGTCCCTGACATCTCGCCGATAACCAAATTTATCTTAGTTACCTTATTTGCCTGAGCTGATTTCGCCTCGTTTAATACAATATCCAGTATATTCTGTGTTATGGCTAATTCATGCACGTTATTAGCTGTAAAGCCTCCGTAAATTTAACCTTTGAATTATAGGCTTTCGCCCTTAGCTTTTCAAAAATGTAAGACACCTGCCCTTGACAAAACAGGGGGGACTCGCTAAAGTCTTTAAGCACCAGTAGAGCCCCTGATATTCAGAGTTTTTGATAGACGAGGTAAACAAATTGCTAATTGCCGTAGATGCTATGGGCGGTGACTATGCTCCCCGGGAAGTAATTAAAGGAGCCATCGAAGCAGCTAGAGAGTTTCCTATAGACATCGCCCTAGTGGGTAATAAACCTGTGCTCGAGATGCTGCTCCGGCGTTATTCGAGGAAAAAAAATATTAGCATTATCGAGGCTAGTCAGGTTGTCGAACAAGATGAGGATCAAGTACAGGGCGTCCAGAATAAGCCCAATTCGTCAGTAGTGGTCGGAGTCAACCTGGTAAAAGATGGCATTGCCGACGGCTTCGTCTCTGCTGGTGGCACGGGGGCTACAGTAGTCGCTTCATTTCTCAACCTGAAGGCTGTTGAAGGCGTTGAGCGATTGGCACTGTGCGCGGTAGCCTACCTCAATCAACCACAACCGACTCTAATTATTGATGCCGGAGTCAACGTCAACTGTCGCCCCATTTTTCTGGTCCAGTTCGCCCAGCTCGCCAGCATTCTAGCTGAAAAGGTTATCGATATAAGCTCACCAAAGGTGGGATTATTAAACATTGGCTCAGAGGAACTTAAAGGTAGCACTTTGGCCAAGGAGGCACACCAGCTAATAAAGAAGACCGACCTGAACTTCATTGGCAATATAGAAGGTTTTGACGTCCTGCAGGGTAAAGCTGACGTAATTGTTACTGACGGCTTTACCGGTAACGTATTGGTTAAGACTATAGAGGGATATTCGCAAGTTATCCAGAATTTATTGGAATTGGGACAAGCTGCCCAAATTGACCGTTACCTCACCGGGGCCGCCCTAGCGCAATACATGCAATTGAATGCTACTGTTAAAAACCTGGACTACAAAGAATATGGCGGAGCCTGCCTTGTGGGGCTGGAAGGAAACATCGTCGTAGCCCATGGCCGCAGCCGTGCTAAAGCCATCACAAGTGCCATCTACCTGGCCTATCACGCTGCAAAACAGGGAATAGTCGAAGCCATTAAAAACGGCAAATACGCATCTGAATAATACCTGCATTCATAGTTTTTTAATACTGTCGAAAACACTGCCTTAAAAGTCCGCTCTATAACGTGCTACAATTGCACTTGATAATACAAAAAGGGGAGAGGAGAAAATTTCCATAGTCAGTTTGGAGCCGGGCGTAAGCCAGGTTATCAAATCATTCCTGGCCGATAAAGGTATCCAACAGCCTATTCGCATCGATCTCCACTCTAGCGGATGCTGCGATGCATCGCTATGCCTTTGCGTTGATACTATATCCGAGAGTGACTTAACCCTGGAATTAGATAGCCTGACATTTGTTATTAATCCCGAAACTTACCAGCTTGTTGGTGATGTAAAAATATCCTACGTGGACGAAACGGGGAGAAAAGGATTTCTGCTAACATCAGCCAAACCTATAGGTGAGTGGGATGGCTTCGGTGTCAGTGACATCAAGATTTGACTTGACACTTAAAAACAAATTATAAGGAGGGCTCAAATGGAGCAATACAAGCTGTTCATAAACGGTGAATTTGTCGACGCCAAAGACGGGAAGACTTTCGAGACTATCGATCCGGGGACCGGACTTCCTTTTGCCGTAGTTGCACAAGCTGGGAAGGCCGATGCAGAGGCGGCTATAGCGGCGGCGCGTAAGGCTTTTGACAAGGGGGGCTGGAGCGGATTATCTCCATCAGCTCGCATGGCTAAAATTCAAGATTTTGTTGATCAGATAGCGCGTCAAGGCCTTCGTCTGGCTGCGACTGAGTGCATGGACTCAGGCCAGATAATAGCACTCGCCGGTGCCGCGCCCATGGGTGCTATGGGATTATTACGTAATATGAGTCTGTCCGCCGCCACAGAATTTCCCTGGGAGGAGGAGATATTGGTCGGCAGTCCGCTTGCACCCGGCCGTGAATATATACGCAGGGAGCCGGTTGGGGTATGCGTGGGGATTGTCCCTTGGAACCTACCACTGACTATAGGAATGTGGAAAATGGCACCGGCACTCATCATGGGAAATACCATGGTGTTAAAACCGGCTTCGAACACTCCCCTCACCGCTCTTATAGTAGCTGAAGCCGCGAAGGCGGCAGGTATTCCCAAAGGAGTACTTAACATCATTCCCGGACTGGGAGGCGAGCTGGGTAAGATTCTCTGCACCCACCCGTATGTGGACAAAATAAGTTTTACCGGCAGCACACAAGTCGGGCGCGAAATCATGAGACTGGCGGCCGATACGGTCAAAAAAGTGACGCTCGAACTAGGCGGTAAGTCAGCTAATATCATACTTGACGATGCGGATATGGAACTGGCTATAGAGGGCGCCTGCTTCGGCACCTTCTTCCACCAAGGGCAATTATGCGAATCGGGCACGCGTGTATTAGTCCCATCCAAGATATACGATGAGTTTCTAGGCAAGATGAAAAAGCGGGCTGAAGCCCTCCGTGTGGGATACCAGATGGAGCGGACCTCTCATTTGGGTCCGCTTGTCAGCGAACAACAGTTGGCTACAGTTGAACGGTACGTCAAACTGGGTAAGGAGGAGGGAGCAGAATTGGTAACCGGTGGAAAGCGTATCGAGGTGAAAGGAAAAGAGGGCGGATATTATTATGCCCCGACCATTTTCGCAAATGTGAACAACAAGATGCGTATCGCCCAAGAAGAGATCTTTGGCCCTGTTGTCTGCGTTATAAAATATGACAGCGACGAAGAAGCGATTGCCATTGCCAATGATTCTATTTACGGCCTGGGAGGTGGAGTATTTTCCACCAACACTGCCAGAGCCGAACGCGTGGCCCGTGGGGTACGCACCGGAACAATGTGGATAAACAATTTCCATATTTTGGCCGATACCTGCCCCTTCGGCGGATACAAGCAGTCCGGCGTGGGACGCGAATTTGGCCTCGCCGGCTTACAAGAATATACCCAGATTAAGAGAATACATGTGACCGCCTTTGCCGACTATAAGAGGAATACAATGCTCCGACTTTTGTCGGACACCAGGGGAGCAGATAGTTTTGCCTACAATTGCCCTACTGCTGTAACCGCCGGTCATGGCACTCTGAGTTCAATCTCCAAGTCAATTGCCGGCCTGGGCTGCCGCAAAGCACTTATACTTACCGACCCCGGCGTCAATAAAGCAGGGCTTGCTCAGCTGGTGAAAGATGCCCTAGCAGATTTCTATGTGGGCACGTATGATAACATATCCCCGGACCCCGACCTGGAAACAGTAGATGCGGCTAGTGACGCAGCCCGTGAATTAAAGGCGGACTGTATCGTTAGCGTCGGCGGCGGCAGCGTTATGGATACCGCCAAGGGGGTCTGTGTAACTCTAAAGAACGGGGGCAAGGTGGTTGATCATCTGCGGGTGTTTGGGCTTACCGAGCCGCAGACCCCGCATATTGCTATTCCGACAACAGCGGGAACCGGCAGCGAAGTAACAGGTGTGGCTGTCCTCACAAGCAAGGGTGCTGGACGTAAAATGTTTATAGCAGATCCTCGAATAATGCCGAATATGGCTATTTTAGACCCGCGCTTTACCATGTCCCTGCCAAAGGAAATGACAGTCGCCACCGCTATGGACGCCATGACACATGCTGTTGAGGCCCTTACTAGCCTTATGGCGAACCTGATCTGTGACGGTCTGGCACTACAAGCCATTCGCCTTATCAACGAGAATCTACCACTTGTTGTTGAGGATGGAAAGAATGAAAAGGCACGGCTCAATATGCAGGTAGCAGCCACCATGGCAGGATGGGCATTCGCCGTTGCCCAACTCGGTGTGGCGCATGCCATGGCGCATACTATAGGTATACTGCACCATATCCCGCACGGAGCAGCATGTGGCATAGTTCTCCCGAAAGTGATGCGGTTTAACGCTGACCATGCTACGAGTAAGCTTGCTCTGGTAGCGCAGGCTATGGGGGTGGATACCAAAAATATGAAAGAGCGTGATGCAGCCCTGGCTGCGGCAGATGCAGTAGAGACCCTGATGAAAAAGGTAGGACATCCGATGAGGCTGCGCGACGTGGGCGTTCCTGAAGAAAACCTGACTATTTGCGCATTTCATGCAATCAGCGATGCTACCATTATGTTCAATCCGCGTCCTGCCGGTGACCCAAACGAAGTTCTGCAGATTTATACCCAGTGCTATTAAATATAACGGCGGCGGTATAAGAGTAGAAGATAACCGAATATACGGAGTCTAATTCGGTCTTTGATTTGGAGTTATTGGGGATTGGTTTTGCTTACCTGGAAACGCTTTAGAACCATTAGAAGAATAAGGATATAAGGATAAACAGCTAGAATAAGAGGCGCACCCTGAACCAGGCTCTGGACTAGGAGGACAATAGACAGCGCGACAATTATGAGACCAGTAATCAATCCTGGTCTCCTTCTCTTTATGATAAGGAAGACAATGAAGCCGGATGCCGCCACCACTAAAGTCTGCCACCAGACCAAGGCAACAAGCACACCCCAAATCGTAGTAGCGCCCAATCCCCCCTTGAATTTCAAAAATACGGGCCAATCATGACCAACCACCGCAACAAAACCAGCAATCAGTACAGCTAATTGAGAATCGGTAAATACGTCTAATGGAGCATCGGTGAGCATTTTGGCAATAAATACAGCCAGCACTCCCGCGCCCACATCCATTATAACCACCAATAAAAAGGGAACTTTGCCCAGCCTTCTGTTTACAGCCGCTGCACTTATCCTGCCATCACCTTCCTGGCGCAAATCAATCTTGCCCCACAGATGGCCGATAATATAGGCTGAAGGAATGGAGCCTATTAGATAACCCAGAACTACCGCTATGACCTCATTTATCAAAGCTACCCTCCTTATAGTAAGCCAGAGCGATTGTACCACGCCCGGTAGCATAACCCATAACGGGGCTTAAATCAGTAATGAAAATCTCAACGCAGTTGAATTCAGCGGCTACTTTTTCCTTGAGCTTTTCGGCTTCTTCAAGAGCATCAGCATGCATCACTGTCACGCGAACTGGCTCCGAATCACCTACGTGATTTCGCATTATCTGGAGCATTTTTTTAATTCCACTCTGTTTAGTCCTGGCGGCAGCAGCAAAGTGGATGCGACCTTTAGAACCAGTAAGAATGGGCTTAATGGAAAGCATAGAGCCTATTTCAGAGGCAACCTTGGGTATCCTTCCAGTCCTGTAAACATAGCGAATGGTTTCCAAAAGACCAAGAAATTTCACCCGTTCCTTAACTTTTCTAGCTATAGCAACAACCTCATCGAAAGGTTTGCCTTCAGCAACAGCACGAGCCGCTGCCAGAGCAATCAGACCCTCAGCAGCGGCAGCGGTCTCGCTATCTATGACCTCAACAACAGTTTGTGGTGATTCATCCTTGAATATTTCTTTAGCATCCAGGGCACTGGTATAGAACATGCTCAATTTTGAAGATATGGTGACTACCAGAATGCCCTGGGCATGCCTGCTGATTTCCCTGTAGGCTTTCAGGTAATCATCGGGGGAAGCCGCAGAACTTTTCCAGAACTCAGGAGCTTTTTCCAGAAACTCATAAGCCTGAGCCGAACTCAGGTCTATAACATCTCGATAAACCTGGCCATTAAATAGTATATTGACCGGAATTATCTTAATCCCATAGTCCTCAGCTTGTTTTTTCGGAATACAGGCAATACTGTCAGCAATAATAGCGATGCTCGTCATATCTTTGCGGTTCATACGATAATTCTATCATGCCTCGGATAACGATGCTATCGTAGCACCAGATACTATGGCTGTCAAGCAAGTGTAACCGCCACTGGAAAAAATAGGCCTCACATTTGCTCCAGTCACCTATCTGAAGTAAAATTCATCTACTCATGGCTAAAGTTGGCACATTCGAATTAGCGAGAATCAGCGCTCGTGGCATAGTTCAAGGAGTTGGCTTCAGGCCCTTCGTTTATCAGCTAGCCAGCAGATACAATCTAAAGGGCTGGGTGTGTAACACCTCCGAGGACGTTAAAATCGAAATCCAGGGTGAAAGCAAAGACCTGAAGCGCTTCTTGTCAGAGCTTCAAAATAACGCTCCTCCGCTAGCTCATATAGAAAGCATCTCCGTTACCTATCATCCTCCGGCAGAATATACGAGCTTTGAAATCCGCCACAGTATTGCCGAGGAAGGAAAGTATCAGCCGGTGTCGCCGGATATCGCCACCTGCCAGGCTTGCCTCGAGGAAATCTTCAGACCTGAAGACAGACGTTACCATTACCCGTTCACCAACTGTACCAACTGCGGACCCCGCTTCACCATAATAGAAGACGTTCCTTACGACCGTCCCAACACCACCATGCGCTCCTTTATAATGTGCCCCGATTGTCAGGCAGAGTATGATAATCCGCTGGACCGCCGTTTCCACGCCCAGCCCAACGCCTGCCCTAAGTGTGGGCCGAGCTTGGAACTAGTTGACACCAAAGGAAACCAAATAGAAACCTCCGACGTTATTGTAACTGCCAGCCAGTTACTCAAACACGGGAAAATCATTGCCATCAAAGGTTTGGGCGGCTTTCTCCTGGCCTGCGACGCTACCAACGAGAAAGCCGTTAAAGTGCTGCGTCAGAGAAAGAGGCGCCCTTTCAAGCCGCTGGCAATAATGGTGGCTGACATGGAAGAAGCCAGAATGCATTGCTTGGTATCCGAGACAGAGGGAAAACTGCTCACATCACAACAGAGCCCCATTGTGCTATTACAGTGGAAACAGGACTCTACGGTATGCCAGGCAGTAGCCCCAAATCTGAAATATCTAGGCGTGATGTTGCCGTACACTCCACTGCACCACCTATTTATTAGAGAGGTAGGACTGCCCTTGGTAATGACCAGCGGTAATATCAGCGAGGAGCCGATTGCTAAAGATAACGATGAAGCCCTCAGACGGCTATCAGGTATTGCCGACTACTTTCTGGTCCACAACCGCGATATATATGCCAGATACGATGATAGTGTGACTTGCGTAGAACACGGCACGGCTCAAGTTACCCGTCGGGCGCGCAGCTACGCCCCTTATCCCATCCACCTGGATTTTAAAGCTAAGCCAGTGCTTGGCTGTGGCGCCGAGGAAAAGAATACGTTCTGTCTAACTAAAGACAGTCATGCCTTTGTCAGCCAGCATATCGGCGATATGGAGAATCTGGAAACACTGGAACATTTCGAAAACACACTGGCTCTGTATAAAAGGCTCTTCCGCATCGAGCCCGAGACCATTGCTTACGACCTGCACCCCGAATACCTTTCCACAAAATATGCGCTCGAGCTAGGCAGCCAGTTCAGCCACCTTAAGCTCGTTCCCATTCAACACCATCACGCTCATATCGTTAGCTGCATGACCGATAATGGGGTCGAGTCTACAGTTATCGGCGTAGCTCTAGATGGCACGGGATATGGTAGCGATGGACGCATCTGGGGAGGTGAATTTCTGGTCGCCGATTACAAGGACTTCCAGAGGATGGGACATCTCGAGTACCTGCCTCTGCCCGGTGGAGTCGCCGCTATAAAAAAACCATATCGAACCGCCGCAGGTTATCTTATCAAGCTACTGGGAGAGAACTCTCTCAAAAATAAACTGGCTTTCCTGAAACAAATCGATACCGTCGAAATCGAGCTTATCAAGCGGCAAATCCAGACCGGCCTCAACTCGCCATTGTGCTCGAGCATGGGACGTCTCTTCGATGCCGTATCAGCTTTGATAGACGTCAGGGGCGAGATAGACTATGAAGGCCAGGCAGCAGTCGAACTTGAGATGATAGCTTACGACGGCTGCGATGAAGTCGGCAACAAAGGCTACCCGTATTCCATAGTCAATAACGATGTGGTAAACATCATCCAGCTCAAAGAGTTGCTCTCGACCATAGTCGAGGATTTGTATCGAGGCGTGTCTAAAACTACAATATCAGCCATGTTCCACAACGCTGTAGCCCAGATGATATGCGAGATGTGCCAGTTGATAGCCAAGAGGACAGGAATAAATCAGGTAGCACTGAGCGGTGGAGTTTTCCAGAATCGGCTGCTATTGAGAGAAGTCGTGCCTTTACTTAAGGCTGCCGACCTTTCCGTACTAACACATAAGCATATACCGTGCAACGATGGCGGCATTTCTCTGGGTCAAGCCGTCATCGCTAATTTCATTTGAGAGGAAAACCATGTGTCTAGCTGTTCCTGTAAAAGTCGTTTCAATAGAAGGCATTGAAGCTGAGGTGGAAATCGGTGGCGTAAGGCGCCGCGTCAGCATAATACTAACCCCGGAAGCAAAGTTGGGTGAC
>CP070642.1:1378931-1383531 GCA_020354105.1 Chloroflexota bacterium
GGAGGTCCTTCGCCGTCCGGTCCCAGTCCTGGCGGCATGCTTCCGCCGCGCCAGCCTGGAGGTCCCTGGCCGTCCGGTCCCAGTCCTGGCGGCCCGGATGATTCACCGCCGTTATCATCACCGTTGGTATCGTCGCCGTTGGTATCGTCACCGTTGGTGTCATCGCCGTTGGTATCGTCACCATTGGTATCGTCTGCCGGCGCTTCGAGGGGAGTAAATTCAGAAGAAAACAACTCGGACTTTGCATTGGTTTGATAACCATCTGGTACGGATACGTCCTCCCCCTCTGCAACAGCAAGTCCTGGGTCCACCTGAACTTGTGTTGCTCCTGTGGTATCAGGTGAAGCGCTTGCCAAGCCTGCCGGGGATATGCCCAATGCAAATGCTAGGAGTAAAGCCACAGTTACTCGAATAGGGGCCTTTCTCATGACCGTAGCAGCACTTGTCAGTCTTTGCCACAACGAAATCAGAGCATCACTGAGCCCTTCCACTCCTGCCCCTGATTTTGCGCTGTTGTCTAGAGTAGCTTCCTTGCGGAGCCACGCTACCAGCCGACCTCTTGGCGTTCCACTAAATCCATCTGAAGGCACGACTTTGGGAACCTCGCTTTTCATCTCTACCTCCCTTGTTCGTATTGTCATTTGCTTAAAGTTTGCCAAAATCTATCCAACGCACGCACCATAATCCCACGGGCCATTGAATAAATGTGTTTTCCTCAAGAGTCTAGCAAGCCCGCCACACCCCTACTTCAAAGTGTAGTACTTTGGTATTACAATTGTAAGATGCATAAGTCCTGATTTAGACATGACTTTTTTCCTATATAGACTCAGCCCTATGACAACTATTCTGTGATATCAAGGATTAACCGGACAGGAGTGCAACACTAGCTCACTGAACATTGGGGACACCTTTGAGGTGCGCTCGCTTTGGCGGTCATCTGTGTTTCCCTATTGATGTTTGGCCAAACTTATTGAAGCTCTGAGTCAAGGTTTCAAACGACCCGCTACCGGCTAGTACAGGATATTGACAACCAGCGCGAGGGAAGATTACAATCAATTGATTGAGAATGAGATTAGCCTGATAATGGTGTACAGTGGGTTGGAGAAGATAAGGGACATGAAACAAGGGCACTAAAATCGCTGTTTGATGGCGGTTGCCTGTGCCATTTTGATTTTAGGTTGACAGTGATCAGGTATCAGATATGAGTAGATATGTTATTCTGTTGGTCTCACTATTGCTCGTGGTGATCGTGATTCTGGCGATTTACCAGTCAAGGACTGGGACCGAGCCTGAGGCAACTCTGCCTACAACATCACCGATGGCACCAGAGGCAGCAATGCAGCACGCGGAGCGGGGTATAGCCTTGGTCGAGGAGTACCAATACGACGAGGCTATCGTCGAGTTCGATAAAGCCGTCGTCCTGGACCCAGAGCTTGCCATGGCTTACGTTTATAGGGGGAGTGTCTATAACGTTAAAGGTGAGTTCGGCAAGGCTATAGCTGACTTGAATAAGGCGATTGAGCTGGACCCAGAGCTTGCTATGGCCTACGCCAATAGAGGAAATTCCAATAACGGTAAAGGTGAGTTCGACAAGGCTATAGCTGACTTGAATAAAGCGATTGAGCTGGACGGGGGGCTTGCCATGGCTTACGTCAGTCGGGGCTTTGCATACCTCTCCAAAGGTGACTTTGACCAAGCTATAGCTGATTGTTCCAAGGCCATCGAGCTAAATCCTGAGCTTGCCACGGCTTATGGCAATAGGGGATATGCCTACTATGGAAAAGGTGACTTTAACCAAGCGATAGCTGACCTGAGTAAGGCGATTGAGCTGGATCCGGAATTTGCCATGGCCTATAACAACCGCGGTATTGTATACGGCATGAAGGAGGAATACCACAAGGCTATAGCTGACTTCGATAAGGCTATTGAGTTAGATCCTGATCTTGCGATTGCCTACTATAACAGGTCTTATGCCAGCAAGTTCTTGTCGTGGAAAACCCTGGCGATAGCTGACCTTGAGAAGTGTATCGAGCTGTCGGATGATCCTGAACTGGTGGAGTCGGCTCGCCAGCTATTGGATGAACTGAGGTACTAGTCATTCGACAGTCTCTTGGTAAAAGTTCCTTGTATCTCAGATAAGATTTTTGACAATACCCACTCCCCTCTGCAAAGTTGTGACTATATTACCTACGTGCAAGTCTGCAGCAACCAATCTGACCAACTGTGATTTGAATTAAACAAAACTGGCTTTTGTTACCTCCTGGCTTATATCTACGTGCAAATGGTGTTTAAGATATGCTGTTGAGCGGTTGCTCGGCGTGCGTCAACGTTTTTTCTTAAACCGCGGAATGAACATGGGTACCCTTTTCTTGTATTCCAGGTATTCCTTGCCGAACCTGAGTGCCAGCTCCGGCTCCTCGACACCCTTGATATACAATGCGTAGAGCACGATGGGTAACGGTGCAAAGAAGATGATAAGAGATAGCGACCCGAAGTAGAAGCCCAGGCTTTCCAGTACCAGCAAAAGCCCCAGTGCCATCGGGTTTCTGATATAAGAATACAGTCCGGTAGTGACGAGCTTCGGCGGTGGGGTTAAGGGCACCGGAGTGCCTCCGGTGCGGAAGAATGGTGTTACCGTTGAGATAGCAAGGAATAAACCGACGATGAAAAAGATACCGGCGATTGCGTATCTCCACCAGGCATCAGGTAAATAGGGTAAGTTGAGCCACTTATCTACCCAGAAAGAACAGAACACGAACAGCGTGATGAGTCCGAAGAAAATTACGGCGGCTATGGGCGTCAGTATGGCTCGGCGCTTCTTATCGCCGGTGACTACACTGTATACGCCCTGCGCCCATCTGTCCCAGATACTCATGTCTGCCTCCTTAACTTTGGAATGAACATAGGCACCCTTTTCTTGTATTCCAGGTATTCTTTGCCGAACCTGAGCTCGAGCTCTCGCTCCTCAATAGCTTTCAGGTAGAGAAAGCCAAGCAGAGTCAGTAGAGGTATGAAGATGAGAATGAGCGAAAGCGAGCCGAACAGGAACCCCAGACCTTCTCCGATTAAAATACCGGCTATAAACATCGGGTTCCTGACGTGGGCGTATATGCCGGTGGTGATAAGCTTAGGCGGCGGTTTGAAGGGCATGGGCGTGCCACTGGCTCTGCGAAACGTTACTATTATCCAGCCATCAATGGCAAAGCCAAGTGCCAGGAGAAGAACGGATAGCCCGATTCCCCACCAGGTAAAGCGGAAGAGGGGGAGAGCCAGCCACCTGTCTACCCAGAAGGATGCAACTATAGACAGCGCAATAGTTACATAGAGGATGAGAGGCATTACCGCTTTGATGAAGTTTCTGCCTCCCCTGTCACCGGTGGCGACTGCATGTATGGACCCTGCCCAGCTATCCCAGATGCTCATTTCTGTTGTCCTTTTAGCATTGTCTCGATTTCACCGGCTAGCTGTTTGCCTATGTTGGTGATGGCGGACAGTCCTTCGATTCCCTGAGCAGTATATATTTCCTCGATTCCCCTGTCCAGTTCGTCCACTGCCCAGGCGGCTTTGCGGTACGCCCAGATTTTATATCTGTTTTCCATTGCCAGCTCGAGGTCATGGACCTTGAGAAAAAGCCTCTCGGCTATCATCTTGTTCGTTGCCAGATGCCCGGGGGGAATCCAGCGGGGTATCCTGTCTTTTATACCATATTTATGGCATAGCTCTCTGACCTTGCTGGCGATTTGAACCCAGTAGGTGCCAGACGGTCCATAGTTGCCTCTGTAAAGCTGGTCATATTTTGGTATGAGCTCCGGGTAGTTCTTTGCCAGGAGGTTGAGGTAGCGGTCTTTTTGATAGCCGGAGAGAGTAAGGCCTCCGGCCAGGACGAATTTGCCGCCGTATTCCCGGGTCATTTTGACCACTGCTTCCAGGTCGGTATCTGTGTCGGAGATAAAAGGCAGTACGGGCATGAAAGAGGTGCCGGTCATGATGCCCTGGCTGGCGATTTTCTCCATTGCTTCGAAGCGCAGCTTGACCGCCGGCGACTTGGGCTCGAAGATTTTTCTAGTAGCTTTAGCATCGGCAAAGCTGGTGGAAAAGAGCACAGCGGCGAAGGACTTTTTGTTTATGGCAGCAATCAGGTCGAGGTCTGTGGTCACCAGAGGCGAGCGCTCCAGAATGAGAACGGGAAATCCCATTTCCAGAGCCACCTCAAGCAACTGGTGGGAAAGCTTGAATTTCTTTTCTACAGGCTGATAATCACCGGTGGATAGCAGGTTTACCGGCACTTTTGACAGCTCTTTCCTGAGCAGTTCCGGGGCATTGAGCTTTATCTTGATTACTCTATCGAAGTCGTCGGGGTCAGGGTAGGGCAGGTATTTGGGCTCTCGCGAATAGCAGTACTCACAGCCGAACTCGCAGCCGAAGTAGGGATAGGCCGACTACTTAATCCACAACCAGCCGCCGTCTACGTGCGTATAGGTGTTATGTATTTTTTTGGCTTTATTTGGGATTTGAGTTACCGCCACAGCATTATAATAGCATTACCTGGTGTTGTGGTGACAGGTAGGGGAGTTGTTGTTGTGACGTGAATAAGTTTGAC
>CP070642.1:1383631-1389170 GCA_020354105.1 Chloroflexota bacterium
GACTTGGTATCGCTTTCTATAATCCTTGTTATGGCTCGCTGCCGTTGTTCGTGATAATAAGATAGCTCGCTAAGTCTTAGATTGAAGCCACTGAAAACAGAACCATGCCCGGGGAAAATGAAGTTGACTTCTAGGTTGGACAGGGCTTCGAGTGATTTAAAAAAGTCACCCAGCGGGTTTTCCCCGGATTGCGGATGAAAACCGACATGGGGGAATATATCAGGCAGTAAATGATCGCCGGAAAACAAAAGCTTCCGGTTCGGCTCATAGAGGCAAATATGTCCCGGCGAATGTCCCGGAGTCACTATTACCTTGAACTCTGAAGTGGCAACGGTTATTTTCTCTCCATCTTTCAGCATGATGTCAGGTTTAACCACCCCTGTGAATTGTTTTATAGCCATCGAGGCCTCGGTGAGTTCGGTCAGGTCTCCCTCGGGCACACCGTTGGATTGGAAAAGTTGCTTTACCTTATTCAACAGGTCATCAGTGTTCACGTATCGCGAATCGATAAATTTTGCCTCGATATCGCTGAGTGCCACATTAGCTCCCGATAGCTGTTTCAGTTTATCCACCATGCCATAATGGTCAGGGTGGATGTGAGTAGCCGTTATTAAAGTTATGTCTTTAAATCCGAAACCGCCGAACTTGAGTGCATCCCGCAATGCCCCGAAGGCTTCGGGTGTGTCGAGACCCGTATCAATCAGCAAATTGCCCTTGGTACCTTCTACCAGGTAAATGTTCACGTGGTCTAAAGCTGCTTCTGCCGGCCTCGGTACTTTTATCTGGTGAATTCCCTGGACTATTTCCATTTTGTCCTCCTAAATTATGAGTGCTTCCTTGCCAGGGAAGCGTGCATCAGCTCCCAGTTCCTCTTCTATTGCTAGCAGTCGATTATATTTTGCTACCCTCTCGCTGCGGCAGGGAGCGCCGGTCTTTATCAAGCCGGAGCCGACGGCGACTGCCAGGTCGGCTATGGTGGTATCTTCGGTCTCGCCGGAGCGATGGCTGATTATGACTGTCCAGCCAACCTGCTGGGCTCTTTTCACCGTTGCCAGAGTCTCGCTAAGTGTGCCTACTTGATTCAGCTTTATGAGTATGGCGTTTGATGCCTTTTGGGAAATGCCTCTTTCCAATCGTTCTAGATTGGTGGTGTACAGGTCATCGCCGATGAGCTTGATTTTCCTGCCTAATTTAGAGGTCAGCGATACCCAACCTGACCAGTCATCCTCGTCCAGCCCATCTTCAATGCTGATGATGGGATAGCTCGATACCCATCTGGCATAATAGCCAATCATTTCATCGCTGGTTAGCGTTAAGCCATCTTTAGATAACATATATTTGCCATCATTGTAGAAGCTGCTCGCCGCTGGGTCCAGGGCGATGAAGCAATCGTTGCCAGCCTTGTAGCCGGCAAGGTCGATTGCTGCCAGTATCAACTCTATTGCCTGCTTGTTGGAAGCCAGTGACGGCGCAAAACCACCTTCGTCACCGACGTTGGTATTCAGCCCTTTGACTTTGATTGCCTTTTTGAGCGAATGGTAGATTTCAGTCCCCATCTGAAGCGCCTGACTGAAGCTGGTAGCGGCTGTTGGCACTACCATGAATTCTTGGATGTCGGTGGAATCAGCAGCATGCTTTCCGCCATTAAGTATGTTCATCATGGGCACTGGCAGCAGTCGTGCGGAAGTGCCCCCCAGATAGCGGTACAGGGGTAGATTTGCCGAGTTGGCTGCAGCTTTAGCGGTGGCTAATGATACTGCCAGAATAGCATTTGCTCCGAGCTTTGATTTATTGGCTGTGCCGTCAAGTTCAATCAGTCTCTGGTCAACCTTTGCCTGCTCCGAAGCTATCATGCCTGCTATCGCCGGAGCAATCTTGTCGTTCGCATTGCTCACAGCCTTACAGACTCCTAAGCCGTTGTATCGGCACTTGTCCTCATCTCTGAGTTCAACCGCTTCGTACTTGCCGGTGCTGGCTCCTGAGGGAACTGCGGCTATGCCAGTTGCGCCATCGGAAAGTTCTAAATGAACCTCAATGGTTGGATTGCCCCGGGAGTCGAGTATCTCGCGGGCTTTGATTCTTTTTATGGTCGCTTTTGTTGATTTCATAGGCTTCAGTCCAGCTTTTGTCCTTTTGCCAGTGATACGGCTTTCTCCACGGCGTCAACGGCGTCCTCTGCCTTGATTATAGACTTATCTTCTTCGCCGTTTCGGTATAGTGACCAGGTATGCAGACCGACAACGGGAATGCCGCTCTTCAGGGCGAAGCCGATCTCAGTGAGCGTGCCATAGTCGCCGTCGATAGCGATTACTGCTTGGGCTGAATTAACCACGGCTACATTTCTGGCGTAGCCTGCACCGGTGGCCACAGGTATCTGGACATAGGGATTGGAATCAGCCGGGTTGTCGCTGGGCAAAATGCCTATGGTCAGGCCGGACTCTATAGCAGCTCCGCGGCAGGCTGCCTCCATAACGCCGGTCAATCCCCCGCAGACTAGAACAGCTCCCCGTTTGGCCAGCTCTCTGCCTACTGTCTCGGCCAGAACCGCCTCATGGGCAGAACATTTACCACCGCCGATAACTGCGATGATTAGCTTCTTCTCAAAGCTTGGTTTTCCCACGGTAAGAAATTTGGGTCGACAGGCTTGATTTTTAGCCATTATACCATGAAGGTAGATGGCGGCAAAGAGAAAACCAGGCGGATAGAAGGAAGCATAATGAGGATTCTCTGTTTATGAATTGCCAATCGGTGAATCGAGGTGTAAAATGTTTTAATGTTTGGTGCGGGCAAACCAATGTATGGAAGATAGTCTGTTTGCACTTTTGCCCCCAGCCTAATATAAAGATTGGAGGTAAGCCTGGTGAGAAAAAGCTATACTGTTCTAGTGGTACTTTTTATGATGGGAGTAATGATGACGGGATGTAATGAAGCAGAGGCGAAGCTTGGCGATACTGTTCAGGTAAACTATATCGGAAAGCTGACGGACGGTACTGTCTTCGATTCATCGGCTGAGCGTGAACCTCTGGAGTTTACTATAGGTACAGGTCAGGTGATCCCCGGGTTTGACAAGGCCGTCCAGGGAATGAAAGTGGGGGAAAAGAAAACCGTTACCATTCCGGTGAATGAGGCTTACGGGCCACGCTTTGACGATATGCTGGAGGAAATACCCCTAGAAAAACTTCCCGAAGACCAGACTCCAGAAGTTGGGCAGCGGTTGGTGGCGGTTAACCCGGATGGCAGACAGACTATAGTAACTATCGTCAGTGTATCCGATAATGTAGTCGTTATAGATACTAATCACCCTCTTGCCGGCAAGGACCTGATCTTTGAAATCGAACTGGTAAAAATACTTTAAATTGCCATCCCTTGTATCGGAGGGTCAAGGAGAAAGGTATATGAAGATTCTGGCTATAGTCGGCAGTCCCAGACCCAAAGGCAACACAAATTACCTTGTTGACCAGGCACTTAAGGAAGCAGCCGCCCGCGGTCTCGAAACGGAGAAAATTATTCTGACTCAGTATCGAGTAAATCCATGCGATGGGCATGAGAAATGTGCCTCGTTTTCAGCTTGCAAGCATGATGATGACGTCCCCATGATTCTGGATAAATTTATTAACGCAGACGGAATAATTCTGGGCAGCCCGGTCTATTACTACAATATGACAGCACAGATGAAAGCCTTTGTGGATAGGAACTATTTTCTCTATACCCATGGGATTCCCAAGAAAATGTTCTGTGCCGGCTTGATTATTATCGGTGGTGGTGCCGGTCTGGAGCATGCTTTCAGGGCGCTAAGGCGTTTTGTTAAGCTATCTAAAAATATTCCCGATGATAGGATAGTAACGCTCATGGGGTATGCCAGCAAACCTGGCGAGGTAAAGAACGACCAGGCCTTGGTTGAGGAAGCGCGAAAGCTGGGTGGGCGGATGGCAGATATATTGTCCTCGGCACAGAGCCCGAAATCGGTATAGGCATCTTTTTATTTCGCGGGTGGCCAAATATAAGACAGACAGGGTATTTAAAAACCTAATTTACCTATCGGGAGGGAGTTAGGGAGGGGGAAACGAAAGTAAAAGATCAGATATGCATTTCGCTGAGTTAAAAAGCGTGTGTGACTCATGTACAAAATAAGGTGTTTTAGCGTAGTTGCTATATTATTAGTGCTGGTTTTAATACTTACTAGTATTAGTCTTGCTTGTGAAGCTAAGCCGGCTCAAACGCCAACTGAGCCGCCACCGATGTCAACTGAGTCGGAGATTCCAAACTATACCACGTACAAAGATGAATCAGGGCTCTTCAGTGTCTCTTATCCGGCGGATTGGGAGATAACTCCACCTGAAGTGACACCATTTGGTCAAAACGCGAAAGAGACTATTAGTAGACTTCAAGCAGGCAGTCCTGTCGAGGAGTTTAGCGTAATCTTCTTCGGAGGAAAACCCGATCAAGGCGCTTATGAGCCTTATGTAATCATTGGGGTTGGGCCCGTTCCTGCAGAGATTTCGACACTCGACCAATTGGTTGACTCAGATATACGAGTTGACAAAGAAACTTACTCAGATTTCCAGGAACTGACCAGAATAAAGACAACCATCGATGGTAAAGAAGCCACAATTTTGGATTGGGAAGGGACTATCCCTGAAGAACAGTACAAATTGTATTGCCTTCAACTATATATACTGACAGATAAGGCACTTTGGGTGGTAACCTGCGGCTCGCGTCCGGAAAATTCCGCCCAATGGAAAAACGATTTTAATACCATAGTTAGAAGTCTAAGAATATCGAATTAAGCCCCACTCTCCCACAATTTTAACCTTTTACTTGAACTTTTGGCTTTTGGTTTCTCTATCCGAACATCTTATATTATAATATAGATCGCTAAAAGGGGGTGGCTATGCAAAAAATAAAAGGTCTTATCATCGGGACAACGTTACTCATATTAGTTTTAATGCCCGGCCTTGCCTGTTACACCCCTGTTATGTCACCATCACCCCATACCATCGCATCGGATATTCCAGGCTACCTGACGTACATTGATGAATCAGCTATTTTCAGTATCTGCTATCCGGAGGGCTGGGAGGCAGGCAGGTGGAATTTAGAGACATTTGTGTATGAGACAACCGCGGAAGAGGGCCTCAAAAGACTTGAATCAGGCCTTCCTATTCACAACTATTACACGATCTTTGCCGCATTTAAATGGGTGCAACAAGAAATCGTTGCCGGTGTCTTCATTAAACTTAGTGGGCGTTTTTTAGGGGATCCTTATCGTACTATTGATGAAGCTGAAAAAGGGCAAAAACGGACATGCCTGGATTTCGTTGAGCTATCCAGAACACCGGTAAACGTCAATGGCAGAGAGGGCACGATTCGGGAGTGGGAAGGGACCTTAGCCCAGGGGGAAGGCCAGATTAAAGAATACCACCTCGAACTATATCTACCGACGAACCTGGCGATCTGGGAGGTAAGTTGCAGTGCGGATTCCGACAATTCCACCGAGTGGCAAAATACCTTCAACAACATCGTCAGAAGCCTTCGCATATAC
>CP070642.1:1389270-1397530 GCA_020354105.1 Chloroflexota bacterium
AGAGCTCGATCGCTTTCTATGGCAACATGTAAGACTTCACCCGCAAAGATATGCCAAATACTATCTTCGTGCAATGATCGGTGCCAACTTAGTCGGCATTCCAAGTTAAGAAAACATTCTTTGATGCGCGGGGCATCTACAGTTCTAGAAGGCTCCACCTTCAATCCCACAGCAGTGATTTCATCGGTCAGGTCGGAATTGTTAGCGATTGTTTTGTAGCATTTTGGAAAATCACTCACGGTCGGGAAATTTACCACAAAGTCTTTATCCCTCAAGATATTCTTATAAGTGTGGTTTGTATTCATAATAGAAAAAATGACATAATACCCTCCAAAGTCCCCAGTATATGTTGTCCATGCTTGCAGGCAAGCGTTTGGTATATGTCCCTCTTTCCACGTCGTGATAACACTAATAGCCTGAGGAATGGCCGTGATAAATTCAACCCAAGAAAAAATTTCATATTGTCTCGGCCAATTTTCTCTAAAGCTAGCTGGTCGTGCGCTCAATTCATGTTTCATGGTTTTCTCCTTAAGTTATGTCCAAAAGCCCAGAAACCAATTTTACCCTAGCAAATCAATATAACCAAGTTTCATACTCGGGTGACTGTTTCATATCCACTTTACTCATAAATTGATTTATTATACGTAGTCAAACAGTAGCACAAAAGCAGACTCGAAATTCGGCTTAATAAACTAATTGGCTAGACATTGACTCCAACTAACTTCACCAATTTTCAAGTTGTGGGTTATATGGGTGAGATATAGCGTGGGCATGGGGGAAGAAAAGCATCCAAAGCCTTATAGTCTCTTCAAGGGTAACGAGATGAGTGATTGTTAACAGAGCCGAGGATTGTCGCTTGATGTTGAGCAGATAATGTTGCAATACAGTATCGAAATTGCCCGCCAATCATAATCGAGGCTTAACAAGTGGTATAATAACTCAGGGGAGGTCACTATCAAGTAGACCATAAATGATATGAAACGTAAAGGAGAGACTGGTATGGCTACATATTTCATGTTTGGTAAGTTTTCCACTGACGCGGTGAAGAAGATCAGCGCCGAACGAACAAAAAAATCCAACGCCATTGTTAAGGGCTGTGGTGGGCAGGTCAAAGCTATATATGCTCTGCTCGGTGAGATAGATGCAGTGGCCATCGCGGATTTCCCAGGTGTGAAGGAGGCGATGAAGGCCTCTGTTGAGCTATCCAAGCTACTCGGCATCTCATTCACCACAGCGCCAGCCGTGACCATCGAGGAGTTCGACAAACTATTCGAAGAACGATAGGAAACACCTAGGCTCGAGGGGTGTTAGTAACTTCGGCTATATTATCTGGATACGCACTTTCAGGGCATACGACAGTGGGGAAAGATATTGCACACCCATCAATTTTGTGCAGTCATGTTCCTATATATGGATTTAAGGTATCGATAAATATAGTACCTAAGAAATCAGTTAGTGAGCATTACCTTTCGTGACTTCGGCTGCTTTGATTTGTCAAGCTTGGTGGAGCTGAGGGGATTCGAACCCCTGACCTCCTCCGTGCAAGGGAGGCGCTCTCCCAGTTGAGCTACAGCCCCGTATGCTGGTTCATTATACTAGAAAGACACCAACAGCTTCAACTAGCATGTGATTCGGCTTTTCGATTAGAATATAGTCAATTAACCTATGAGGAGGGGAATTATGAGCAAAACTAGCGATAATCTTCAAGACGCTTTTGCCGGAGAAAGTCAAGCCAGTCGCAAGTATCTTTATTTTGCCGAGAAAGCAGATGAAGAAGGGCACAAACAGATAGCCAGATTATTCCGCGCCGCATCGGAGGCTGAGACAGTACACGCCCGCAATCATCTAAGGGTTATGCAGGGGATAAAGTCGACCAAGGACAATTTGCTGGCTGCAATCGGCGGCGAGAATTACGAGTTCACCAAGATGTATCCAGAGTTCATAAAGCAGGCCGATGCTGAAGGTAACAGCAAGGCGAAAGATAGTTTCGACCTGGCGAATAAGGTGGAGCAAATTCATCATCGCCTGTACCAGGAAGCCCTTGGCATGCTGGAGAGGAGCCAGACTCTGGCCGAGAAACCCATCTATGTCTGCCAGGTCTGCGGCAATACAGTCGAGGGCGAAGCTCCTGAGAAATGCCCTATCTGTGGAGCCCCCAGGAAAATGTTCAAGCTAATAGACTAAATCCAACGTGGGTGGTTGTTGAATTATAAACACAGAACAGCAATATTTGATAATGGAGGTCAATCATGTCGAAGAAAATGTCTGAAGCAGAAATCCGTGAAATAGCCACCAAGAAGGTGCGAGCCAAAAAAGGATTTTACTCACACCTGACCGCGTACATAATCGTCAATTTAATGCTGGTGGCAATCTGGTACTTCACAGGTGCCGGTTATTTCTGGCCCATGTGGGTGATGCTGGGTTGGGGAGTCGGGCTCGTATTCAATGCCGTCGCAGCCTTCTCAAAATATGACATTAGCTGGGAAACAAGGGAGATAGAAAAAGAAGTAGAGAAAATCAAGAAAAGTGGCGGCTAACGCGTGGCGCTCCTGTTAAACCAGCGAATCGAGTGACTTTTGCTCTCACATAACATTTACAATCACGCTTCCCCAGATGGTGAGAAGAACATTACCGAATGCATATGGTGCCGCATAGCCAATTGACGGCAGTGTGCTTTCAGCCTCCTCCTCAAGCGAATTGAGAGCCGCTGTTATAACTCTGGCTCCCGCCACCGCACCCAATAGCAAAACAGGATTCATCTTGAGCACCCGTCTTCCAAAAATTAGAGCTGCAATCATTGGAGAGAGTGAAAGAACGATACCGGCTAGGAACAAAGTTAAACCAGTTGTCTGAAAAGCCTGTATTGCCTGGACAGCGGCTGATAAGCCAACACAGGCAATAAATAGGTTCAACCCGAGGTCGGTGAGGAGCCACTGGCCACCGCTGGGAATCTGGCCAAAGGTGGGATGTATAGAACGCAACCAGCCAAATACTAGACCGGCAACCAGAACACCACCACCAACACCCAAAGTTACGGGCAATCCGACAATATGTACAACAATAAGGCCTACCAATGTCCCCAGGGTAATGCCAAGCCCGACCATGACCAGGTCTGTTATAGCAGTAGGACGCTCAGGATAACCCAATAGCTTGATCACCCTTTCGATATCTCCCCTGGCACCGACTACTTGAAAAACGTCGCATTTATGAACCACGGTATCTCTGGTTATCGGTATCTCACGGCCCTGCCTCGTTACTCTCCTCAAGAAAACGCCGTGTGCCTGTTTGTTCTTGCTCAGCTCACCGAGAGTCCTGCCCACGACATCACGATTAAGAACACATATATCCATCACCTCACCCACCATCTCCGTTACATCGCTAATATCAACCTCAGGGCCAATAAGCTCAGGTGCTGTGACAAATTGTTTACAATGCCCTGACATGACAACTATATCTCCTGCTTGAATCAACATGTCCGGTTCTACATCCATAACAACATCAGCGCGTTTCAATTTATTAACGGCAACTCTACCCGGGAAAAGTGCCTCTAGTTCGGCCACCGTCTTGCCAATCACATTCTGGCTTGACGCCTCGTATGCTCGGAGTTCTAGCTGTGCCGACCATGAGAAGAGTTCTGGTTTTTCGATAGAAGCCGCTCCACCTGACATCTTCGCTGCCAGTTTTTTAGCTTCCTCCTTCAGACTTATTCTCCAGAAACCGGGGACCATCTTCAGAAAAACAATCGTTCCCGCCGTGCCGAAAATGTAGGTAATAGCATACCCCACGGCGACATTGGTATCCAGAGTTGCCTTTTGTGCATCAGAAAGAGGTAACTGGCTGATGGCGCCTTCTGCCGTTCCAATTGCCGCTGATTGTGTCACTGAGCCGGCAAAGAAACCTGCAGTTGTCCCCTCATCAAAATGTAACAGCTTACCCAAGAGTATGGCTACACCCAAAGCCACGAAAGCTGTTACCAGCGAGATATAGATGTAATGAAGTCCCTCTCTCCTGAGCGCACCAAAAAACTGAGGGCCAACTTTATATCCTATACCGAACATAAAGAGGGCAAAAGCAACCGTCTTTAAAAGTGTCGGTACCTGGACGTTTATCTGCCCCAGAACAAGTGCAGCCAGAAGTGTACAGGTGGTTGGGCCAAGGCTGAATCCACGGAATTTCAGTTTACCAGCAGCATAACCAATAGCAAGTGCCAGAAAAATTAATATCTGCGGGTTATTTCTGCACACATTAACGATGAATTCCCACATGGTCGCCTCCTCAGCGCAATATCAGGACTCCCATGTTAATCCTTCTTTCTTGCCAGTTCCCACTTCTGGTAATACTCAGCCAAAAGCTCGCTTATACCCCTGCCGATTTCTTCATAGGTGCTGTTGGGGAGATTTGCTAGAGAGACACGAACCGACATATTCGGTGCATCAAAACCGCCGCCATCCATCAGGACAATAGATTTCCTTTCGGACAGATTCACCACGAAATCAATTGGCTCATAGTTCTTTACCAGATAGTTGGCGAACTCCTTAGAATACCTGGTCCGGGCAAGTTCCGGTATGTCAATTGTAGTGTAGTAGTGTGCATCATATCTGTTCTCGGGACAGGGTATGCCAATGGCATCATAAAGGGTTGTGAACCTGTGACGTACAACATATTGGGTAACTTTCTTATACTCTCCTTTTTCATCCAGCAGGCAATAAAGGGAAAAGAGTGCCATCAGTACCTGTTGGGGCGTGGATAGACCGGCAGTATGATGTAATGCCACGCTTCGGCTGTCGGCTACCATCCGGTCAATGAGCTTCATCTTACCTGGATTAAGAACTACGGTACTATAACGGTTGTGCAGTACCTTTCTATCTTTATCCGGTAAAGTAGCAATCATCTTATCGAAAACATTATCTTCGTGTATGCCGATTACACCAAGTCTCCAGCCCGTGGCACCGAAGTACTTAGAATAGGAATATACAAGTATCGTATTGTGTGGAACTACAGCGGCGAGCGAGCGGAAGCCATTGACAAAGGTGCCGTAAACATCGTCTGTAATAATTATCAGGTCTTTTCTTTTTATTCGTACAATCTCCGCTATTTTATTCAGGGTACTATCTTGCATAGCCACAGACGTAGGATTGGAGGGGTGGACCAGAAAGAAAGCTTTTACCGCCGGGTCACTCAGTTTCGCTATTTCCGAGTCAGGATATTGCCAGTCTAGATCTTCACCCTGTTTAATTTCCAGCTCAACAAATCTATAGTCATTCAAACGGGGAATCTCAATATACGGTGTGAATATCGGTGTTCCCAGAGCGATTTTATCCCGCTTGTGAAGCAACCTGTTTTCCATCAGACTGGTAAAGATATAGTCCATGGCAGCCGTTCCGCCTTCAGTGGCAAAGAGGTCAAACCTACCTGGGGGGTTACCGCCGAACATCTCCTGTTCCAAGTATTTATGGACGATTTTCTCGCAGTTGATCAACATTCGGTCAGGCTCTGGATAGTGGTCACCCACTATGCCATCAACCATTTCAAAAATAAATTCGTCAGGGTCTATGTTCAGTACATCACATACGTAATTCATGGCATTGTTTAAGAAACTGATGCCGGGTACATTCGAGTTCTTAGTCAGAAATTTCTTGAACCTGTCTGTTACACCATCTTTTTCCGGTGCTCCTCCTATAGCAGGCAGGTCAACAACACGCAAGGATTCTTCAAGCGCGAATAATCCTAGCTGAAAAAAACTAGCACGAGGCGTAACCGCCACCCAGTTCGGATTTCCGCGGCCAGCATTCAACATCATCCTTTCCTGATGCGACTTGGCTATCTTTATGAGTTTATCCTTCAATTCGAAGGGGCTGAGCTTTTCGTAACGTTTTTCTTCCGAAGGCTTCATGGCAATCACCTCCTGTACAATCGAAAATTATACAGTCGCCAGAGATTATTTCACACTGTTCTATGTGTTTGCAAGCCCCTAACCATATAATCCCCAGGGGAACCAGAGCCAGCGAGGGACGATTTGGCCGGAGGGTACGCCTGATGTCGGTACATGTACCATCGTAAATTGATTGACGCATACCCCCACCCCTGATAGAATTACAAGCTAGCTACCATTGACATAAAGTCTGATTATAAACCGCAAAATAAAGAACGCTTTGCATGATTAAATCAATCGCGTCCTGGAAGATAGTTGTCCTTCTTAAAAAGACAGTCCAGGAGTTCACCACTGATAACTGTCCGTTGCTTGCAGCTGCCGTTTCCTATTACCTGCTTCTCTCCATTTTCCCTTTCCTACTGGGGATAATATCATTATCCAGTTTCTTTATAGATAAACCGGCACTACAGGAACAAATATTTCAGGCTTTCAAGTACTTAATACCTGTATCACAGGATTTTATATTGAACATTACAAACAGTGTGATTGATGGGCGCGGGGCGGTAGGTCTTATAGCTGCTATACTCCTGTTTGTGGGCTGTATTGGATTTTTCAACGCACTGAGGAAATCACTGAACACGGCCTGGGGGATTCACAAATCCAGCTCAATCATACGAAGTCAGCTAACCAATTTCGCTATGATTCTCGGAGCCGTCTTGCTACTATTCATTTTTCATTTTATAGCCATAATCTTGAATATCAGCGAAAATATACTGAGCAAAATCGTAGAACAATCCCTTACCAACTTATTACTGCTGCATCTGTTGGTCGTCATCATCGATATCGCCCTTGCTTTTTTAGTATTCCTCATCCTTTACAAATTTGTACCCGAACGCCGAATTAGATGGAGAGATGTCTGGGGCGGTGCCCTGGCAGCAGCAGCTTGCTTTGAGGTAATAACAATTCTATTCGTCCTATATCTGGATACATTTAATCCTTATAACCTAATATACGGTTCGATCGGAGCTATCATCGCCCTCATGATATGGACATACCTTGCTGCCCTTATCCTTCTCTTTTTCGCCAAAATATCAGCAGTTAACTTAAAGATTAAAACCTAACAACAATAACAAAACGTTTCGCTGGATTGTTCCTTCTCGGAGACAGCTATATCCCGCCTAAGAGGACCGTTGTTTCTCACGCAGGGCCAAGTTAAGCACCAGAAGTAACCCGCCCACCCCAACACCGAAAAGGAATATGGCGTGGAATCCGACAACAAAAGCTTCGGGAGGTAATGAATGAGCGGTGATGCCCGCAGCTGAAATGCCCTCACTGGCAATAACTGAAAGAAAGATAAGTGTAAAAATAGCTATTCCCATCACCGCCCCGACATTCCTTACCGTGTTCACAAGACTGTTAATTACACCTTCATTGCCTTTGGCGCTCATGCCCATGATGAGATTGAAGTTTGCCGGCATTATCAGTCCGATGCCGATCCCCTCGAGTACCAAGGCTATGATTATGTAATACAGACCCGTTTTGGTGCCCATTAGCGCAAACATCGCAAATGCTGCCATAAGCACCGCAGATCCAAATACACAAACCGGCCGAGAGCCAATTCGGTCAGAGAGGAAGCCGGCTATCGGACCGCAAATCATCATGAAAATCGTGGGCACAAGCAGAATCAGTCCTGCGATATTGGTGGCAAAACCTTTTTCAAGCTCGAGATAGAATGGGAAGGCATACCACGAGCCCTGACCTATTAGAAGAATAAAGAGTGCCACAGTGACCGCCATAGTGAAATTCCTATCCCGAAAAAGAGTGAGGTTAATTAGCGGGGTCTGCGTCTGTCTTTCGTTAATAATGAAGCCAACCCATGCCATCAGAGAGATAACTATGCTTACAAGGATGCGCCAGGACAACCACCCAGCATTATTGCCCATGTTCAAGAAGAAGATGAGGCTGACAAGAGCCACAAGAAGAAGGCAGGCTCCCGGCATATCAAACTGCCCTTTCCCAAATTCCCCGGTATCTCTGGGCAATACAGCAATGCCGAGTATTATAGCAATGATACCTACAGGAACGTTTATAAAGAATATCCAGTGCCAGCTGTAAAACTGAGAAATAAAACCGCCCAGAGGTGTGCCTGCAGCAAGCCCCACTGCGGCAAAAGTAGTAATTACACCAAATGCGGTACCGCGAATCTTCTCCGGCAAGTATCTAACAATCATAGCTCCACCGATTGCTTGCAACATCGCAGCTCCGATTCCCTGCAGAACACGAAAACCTATTAGTAGATATATATTTGAGGACAAGCCACATAGTAGTGAACCGATGGTAAAAGTGGTGAAGCCGGCAATATAAATCTTCTTATAACCACGTATATCT
>CP070642.1:1397630-1415472 GCA_020354105.1 Chloroflexota bacterium
AAGGAATGCGAAGAGCAAATGCCCTACCTTGTTGGAGCATACCAGCAGGCAAATGGAGAGCTAGTGGTATTGGATATCTATCACATGATTTACGATAAACGAATAATACAAGATTATGTAACAGAAAAGCAGTTTACCACCTTCCCTGCTCTGCCTGACCCGAAAAATAGAGTTGCCACCGCTTACGGAGCAACAGGTTTCCCGCCAACAAACTTCATCATAGACGTAGCAGGAACCATCAAGCACAAAACAATCGGGCCTTTCCAGAGTCAGGAGGAAATTGAGAGCATAATAGAGTCTCTGTAGTCAGCCATCTCATAGCGAGGCTATAGCCTCGTCGCCAAAATAATAAACTAAAAGACTCCTAGTTTCGTTCTTCTCGAGGATGTATAATAAAAATAAGCACATAGTCTTCAAGTCAGGGTAACAGGACAACCGAGAAATAGGAGTACAGTGCCAGGAATAATCAGATGTCCTAGCTGCGGTCAGGAAATCGATTCAAACAGCCGGTTCTGCGTGAACTGTAGTGCCAGAATATGTCCCGGTTGCCACGGACCTGTGCCATCAAGAGCAGTCTTCTGCCCCCACTGTGGCTTTGCAGTTGGTCCAGCGATGCTCGGGACAACAGAGCAACAGCCAACTCCAACTCCACCACCCGGGTCATTTCCTACCTCACAAGGTGGCATAATCGGTCCACAACCTGGACAACGGCCGTCATATCCCCAAGCAACATCATCTCCAACGCCGGGTGCCACACCAGGAACACCGATACCAAAACCTATGCCAAGCCAACAATATGGAACAGCTGACCAATCAACGGGAGCTTCTGCCTCAGCAAGTGATACGCCTTACGTACTTGCACGGCAACCGTCAGGAAAGCTCCGAAAATCGCATGTAACATTCAGCCAAACACCAAGAAGGAAATTCCCTCCAGCTTTAGTTATTATTCTCATTATCGCCGTTATTGCCATTCCAGCCTTCGCTGTCTTCAAAACTGGCTTGCTTGAAGCCCCTCTTAACACCGCTCAGGAATTTATCAGCGGAGTTGAATGGCTGCAGTGGTTGCCCATCGGCTCCAAAGACACCACGCCTCCCGTAATCTCAGAGGTCCAGGTTGCAGATATTAATCAGACAGGTGCTGTTATCACCTGGAAAACAGATGAGCCATCCACCAGCCAGGCAATGATATGCGACCCAGAAGGTGGCTGCGTATGGACAGAACTCGACGAAGATTTGGTTACTGATCACTCCGTAAACATAAGCAACCTCAATTCAAACACAACCTATCACTTCACTGCAACATCAACCGATGCCAAGGATAATCAAGCAATCGCCGAAGGAGATTTCAAAACCCTAGCTCAAGCTACTACAACCACGTTAGTCATATCAGCAATTGAAACATCAAATGTAACCGACATAAGCGCCACCATAAGCTGGGAAACCGACAAAACCGGCACCACACAGTTGGAATACGGCACAACGAATGCCTACGGTTCAACCACGACAATTGACGAGACGCTGACCACCAGTCATAGCGTCACACTCACAGGATTAAATCCAAGTACCACTTATCACTTCATAGCCAAATCAAAAGATGCGGGTGGAGAAGAGGTGGTATCTCAAGACCAGACTTTTACAACTCTCAGCACTGTACCAGCCACAACTGAGACTGGACCTGAAGTGGGCAAGCTCGCTCCCGATTTCACCCTGCCAACTCTGGATGATGAACAGATAAGTTTAAGCGGGTTACGAGGCAAACTAGTAATGGTCAACTTCTGGCAGAACGTCCAGCAATGTAGAAACGAGCTATCGCTTATGCAGACAGTTTATGATAAGTGGCCACAGGATGAACTAGAGATACTCGCCATAAGCTGGGGACAGACTCCAGTAGTTGCACAGGACGTTGCTGATAGCAAAGGATTGACTTTCCCTATCCTACTTGACGAGGCAGGAGAGGAAGCAGCAAACTATAACGTTTCCCGCAGCCCATATACCTTCTTTATCGATACCCAGGGCGTTATAAGGGATATAAAATGCTACCCCGCTACCCTGAAAACCGTGACACAAATAGAAAGCATACTCGATTCTATGCAATGACCCCCTCGCAATCATTCAGATTACTAAACTTCTGACGAGATGTAAGGTGAAAATTTTTCAACACCAATATTATAAAGATAGGATTTCAGGTGAATAGATATGCAAGAAAATGACAATATTAAATCAGGCAAACCTCAAAGCACTGAACATGGCGCTGCCGAACTAGAAAAGACAGTTAAAAAGGCTCAAAAAAGAGAGCATAAACCAACTGTGAAAAAACAAGCTCTCACACCGTCTGGGAAATTTCGAAATATACTAGCTGCTGCCCTCGTCTTATGCCTGGGCCTCGCTGGCTTCATCATCTTTATCCTCACTAACGATACCACGCCCCCAGCAATCCAGAAGGTATCAATTTCAGATATAATCGAAGACAGTGCTGTTGTTACCTGGCAGACTGACGAGCCAGCCACCAGCCAGGTCAAGATATTGGACTCCAACGTTTCTATCTCCACTGAACTAGATAAAACTCTAGTTGCCAATCACTCTGCAACTCTAACTGACCTCAAGCCCAATACACGATATCGCTTCATGTTGATATCTAAAGATAAACGTGGAAATGAGGCAAAGCTTGAAATAGAACTGACAACACCAAGCCAACCTTACGTACCCCCAATGGTGATTTCAGAAGTCAAAACGTCCAATATTACTGACTTTAGCGCGACTATAATCTGGCAAACTAACAGGCCTGCGACCAGCCAGGTGGAATATGGAGAAACCGAATCTTATGGTTCAATTGCATCAACAAGCAATGAACCAACAACCAAACATAGCATCACCTTAATGGAACTAAAACCAAACACATCTTATCACTTCATGGTTAAATCCGAAGACGCTGACGGAAAAGCAGCGGCATCTGAAGACCAAACCTTCATTACCCTAAGCACTACCGCAGCCGCTGTTGAAGTGGGAATTGAAATAGGCAAACGCGCGCCTGATTTCACCCTGCCAACCCTGGACGGCAAGGAGCTGAGCTTAAACCAGCTCCGGGGCAAGACGGTAATGGTCAACTTCTGGAAAAGTTCCTGTAGCGAATGTGCCAAAGAGATGCCGGACATGCAAGCGGTCTTTGACAAGTGGTCACGTGACGACCTGGAGATACTCGCCGTTAACATGGGAGAACGAGCTGCATTTGTACAGAGCTTTTTTGACAGTCGGGGGTTGACCTTCCCCGCATTGCTCGATTCAGATGAAGCAATAAGTAAAATGTACCAAGTATCCACTACTCCCACGACCTTCTTTATCAATGCTGATGGCATCATCAGTGAGATAAAGGAGGGGAGCTTTACTAACGAGCCCGAGATAGAACGTACACTCAAGTCCCTATGATTCACCATAACAGCTGAAGTCGGCCGTTTTTTGCGTTTATTTCCCCAGTGGGACACAAACCAAACCAGATAATGCATCGCCATAGTTTACCAGGCTCACAATTGCAATAAATGCGATTTGTTATATACAATACGTGCAATTCAAGAGGGAATCATGAGAAGATATAAATGGCACCTAATTCTGGTCTTAGGGTTAGCTCTTGTTTTAATAAGCTCGGCTGCAGCATGTACCGGAACTGAAAAGGTTACTTACGCCCCTGACTTCACTCTACAAAACGTAAATGATGAAACTATAAGTCTAAGTGATTTTCGTGGCAAGCCGGTCATGCTTGTCTTCTGGAAGATTCATTGTGCCGCTTGCCAGTTTCAAATACCCTATACTCAGGCGTTTTACGATGAATGGTCAAGCGATACAATAGCAGTACTAACTATTAATGTAGGAGACAGTATATCGGCTATACAGGACTATATCGCCAGTCATGGGATAACCTATCCCGTATTACTCGACCCAAAAGGGGAAGCTGCCCAAAAATACGGCATCCCTGGTGTCCCTATAACTTTCATTATAGATGACGAGGGCATTGTCAAAGCATACAAAATCGGAGCTTTCAAGAGTCGGGAGGAGATAGAGAGCGGAATCAAAAACATGTTCCCATCCCTTATCTTTAAACCTAAAATTGAGACCAGCCCCGAAATAGGCAAACGCGCGCCTGATTTCACCCTGTCAACCATCAATGGGCAAAGCGCTACTTTAAGTGAATTCCGAGGTAAAACTGTGCTATTGAACTTCTGGGTGAGCTCTTGTACTGCCTGTGTAGATGAAATGCCTTACTTCCAGACAATATTTGATGAACAAGCAAACGAGGAGCTAGTTGTACTCTCCATCAACTGCGGGGAAAACAGTCAGACGGTGCAAAGTACAATTGATAGTCTGGGACTCACCTTCCCCATGCTGCTCGATCCAGATGGAAAGGTTTGCACAACCTACAAGCGCGGTGCCCCCACAACCTTTTTGATTGACGGCAACGGTGTTATCATGGCGATAAGAGATAAAGTCTTTCAAAGCCCAGAGGAAATAGAGACTATGCTCGCTTCCCCGCAATGAAAGCTCTGTAGGCTGTTCCCTCCGTTTTCACTAAACACGGAAAAATGAGATTATTCGGTGCGCTGCAGGATCTGGTTAGAGGATTAGGTGTGCTACTCCTCGTGGTGTTCACTGGTACCATCGGTTACAAGCTAATCGAAGGTTGGTCCCTCTTGGATTCCCTGTACATGACAATTATAACCATAACCACGGTAGGATATGCCGAGGTACACCCACTCTCGCCAGCCGGGCGAGGCTTCAGTATCATACTAATGCTGGTCGGCGTCGGTACGGCTTTTTACATTCTCACCAGCCTAGTGCGATACATATTGGAAGGAGAATTCGGAATTAGAATAGGGAGGCAACGCATGGAAGCTAAAATTAGAAGATTTAACAACCATTTCATACTATGTGGTTATGGGCGCGTTGGACAAGCAATTGCCAGTATACTCAGACAGCAAGAGGCTAAATTCGTAGTAATAGATCGAGATAGGGAGGCCATAGACAAGGCACAACAAGCAGGCTATCTGACCATTCAGGGCGACGCCACCAAGGATGAATCATTGAGACAAGCAAAGATAGACAGTGCCAGAGGAATAATTATAGCCCTGGGCGATGACGCCGCTAGTATCTATACTACACTTGCAACAAAAGAACTGAACGCTACGTTACCTATAGTAGCCAGAGCCAACAATGAAGATGCTGGGAGAAAATTGCTACAAGCTGGTGCCCAGCGTGTGGTAGCTCCGGAAATCATCGGCGGAGCGAGAATGGCTAGACTAGCCTTGCGCCCACAGGCTGTGGAATTTATCGAGACTGTCTTATTCGGCAGAGAGAAACAATTGCTTGTAGAAGAGATAGAGACGGGCGACGAGTCCACATTGGTAGGCTCCACAATAAAAGAAATAGAAGAGCGCTTTCCTGGAGTAAGAATTTTAGCTCTGAAAAAGAGTAATGGGGCATTGGTTCCTAACCCAGGACAGAATAGCACTGTTGAAAAGGCAAGCAGTCTGACAGCTTTTGGCACAGTCGAGCAATTGCGAGCTGTAGAAGGATGTTGCCAGCCGAGCAAAGTCAAAGCGAAGTCCACCAGCAAGAGTGGAGTTAGCTAGCTAGAGGCACTATCAACTTCCCACATATCGTCTAGAAAACAGACGATCATCGCAGTCATTCCTCATCACCATCGCTCAACTCGGTAATTTCTTCATCATTTCTGATTCTACTTATCCTTTTTTGAATTCTGCTTCTACTCCATCCTATATATGCCAGAGTGTGACGTAAAAATTCAAAACTGGCTTCGTACTCAGGACTTACCAACTCCGAAACTCCCAGTTTTTCGAGAACTTCGGATTCTCTCTTACTGTGGACACGGGCAACGATTTTAAGCCTAGCGTTAATCCTCAGAGCATTTTTCACCGTAGTCACCACAGACAGAGGGTCAGGATACGTAACAATCAGGACCCTCGCTCTATCCAGTCCGGCTAAGGAAAGTACATGTGCATTGCTGGCATCGCCATATATGCATTTTTCGTCCTTACTATGCATCTCAGCAACAAGCTCTGGGTCTATTTCGATCACTAGGTAAGGAATACCGAGGTCATACAAATTTTTGGCAACATTATGTCCCACTCGGCCATAACCACAGAGTACTATCTCAGGCGAAGGATGACGTGATTCATATTCAGATAAAAGAGAGGTGTCTCCAACTACAAGCTTCCCCCTTGTAGGAGCTTTAGCTAATCTAGGATACACCAACGAAACCAGAGTCACCATCAGTGGAGTCAGCAACATAGTGACAACTGTGCTGGATATAATCAAGGAATAAGAATAGCCGGGGATTATCCCGGAATCCATTCCAGCCTGAGCTAAAATAAAACTGAACTCACCAATTTGAGCAAGACCAGCTCCAATGAATAAAGCAGTCCGACCGCCATAGCCAAATAGTCTAGCAATACCAAAACAAACCCCAAATTTAACAGCAATAATAACAACTATTGCCAGAGTTACCATAGACCAATTTTCCACCACAAATTTGGGACTTAAAAGCATACCCAGCGACACAAAAAATAGGGTAGCGAACACATCCCTTAAATGAGTAATCTCAGCCATAGCTTGATGAGCAAATACTGACTCCCTAAGCAATAATCCAACCACAAAGGCACCAAAGGCAATAGACAATCCAAAAATATAAGTGCCAAAAGCAGCGCCAAAACACAATATAAGAACCGTAAGTAAGAATAGTTCTCGGGATCTTAATCCTGCCACCCTACCTAATAGCCAAGGGAGCACCCAAAGCCCTAAACCAATAGCTATGCCTAAAAAAAGAACTGTTTTGCTCATAGCAACAGCGAAAGTAGGTAATAAGCGTTCCAGTGATGCACCGAAAACAGGCACACCGACCATCATTAACACCACACTCAAATCTTGAACTATGAGAATGGCTATCATGATGCGGCCATGCATTGAGTCTAGCTCTCCTCGCTCCATAAGCATCTTTAAGCCAACCATAGTGCTGCTCAAAGAAATAAGAAGACCAAAAAAAGCAGCCTCACCTAAAGGCCAGCGCAATAGAAATTTGCCAGCTATCAGACCCAGAACAAAAGTGGCTAGAATCTGAGCTATGCCACCCCAAATTCCTACCTTGCCTGTTTCTCTCAACTGGCTGTAAGATATCTCCAAACCCACGGTAAACATCAACAAAGCCACACCTATAGTAGCCAGTGTCTCAAACAGCTCCACATCACCAACCAAGCCAAAACCATAGGGACCGACAGCAACGCCTATCAACAAGTAGCCTAGGATCACCGGCTGCCTCAGACGATGAGCTACCATGCCGCCGACCAAAGCCGCAGCTAAGACAATAGCAACATTGACAATAGGGTCAAATCCTGCCATAATCGCTTCCACCTTGGAGATTCAAACCAATTCTAACACATGAGACAAATGAACCAAAAACAGCAACTAATAAGCCTCAAAAACCCGAAACCCTAGCAAGGCAAACAACAATAAGGAGGAGACACTATGATAAAGACACGCATAACCGAGCTACTTGGCATCAAGTACCCTATCATCCAAGGCGGCATGATGTGGATTTCCCGAGCAGAATTGGTAGCTGCAGTATCCAATGCCGGAGGTCTGGGCATCATAACAGCCTTTACATTCCCAACGCCAGATGAGCTGGCCGCCGAAATCAAAAAAACAAAAGAGCTCACTGACAAACCATTCGGAGTAAACGTCACGCTATTGCCCACTCTCCGCCCCGTGGATATTGACGGTTATTTTAACGCAGTCATAGACGCGGGAATAAAGATTGTCGAAACGGCCGGCAGAAGCCCTGAGCAGTATATGGAACGAATCAAAGCTGCTGGGATAAAGGTAATACACAAGTGCACTGCAGTCCGCTTCGCCCGCACAGCTCAACGAATAGGCTGCGATGCCGTAAGTATTGACGGCTTCGAGTGCGCCGGACACCCCGGAGAAGAAGATGTCACTTCTCTAATTCTGATTCCTCTCACCGCTGATGCTGTAGAAATCCCAGTGATTGCCTCTGGTGGATTTGGCGATGGGCGAGGTCTTGTCGCTGCACTTGCATTAGGCGCAGAAGCAGTCAACATGGGAACCCGGTTTATGGCAACTAAAGAGGCTCCGGGCCATCCTAAAGTAAAAGATTGGCTTGTTCAAGCATCGGAGCGTGATACACTGCTGCTGCTACGGTCACTACGCAACACAATGAGGGCTCTGAAGAACCCTACCTCCGAAAAAGTGCTCGAGCTAGAGAAGCAAGGTGCCGACATACATCAATTGGAATCGCTAATCAGCGGCAGAGGAGGCCGGAATCTTCTAGAGACAGGAGACATAGAAAACGGGCTACTCAGTGCCGGTCAAATAGTAGGGCTTGTCCACGAAATTCCGACGGTTAAGGAACTGATAGATAGGATAATCAAAGAAGCTGAAGTGGTATCTTCTCATCTGGGCAGCAAAGACACATTCAAACCACTGCGCAAGCCCTTTGTACCCAGCGCCAAATAGCAAGAGATTTTACCAATCAAAAATGGACAACTTCCGACATCTGGTCCAGAGCCAGGAACATGAGCAGGTAATTTTTAAGATGACCGGTTATTAAAAAGTTCTGCTTAACATGCTCTTTTCCATTTTGTCCCAACTGGCTGGCATATTCCGGGTTGCTCAGTAGCTGTTTAAGAGCATAGGCAGCACCTTCAACTGTGTAACACAGAAGTCCGGTAAACTTATTCTTAACCTGCAATGGTATACCGCCAACTGCCGAAGCCACCACTGGCTTTGCCTTCCACAAGGCTTCACTTATGGTTAACCCAAAACCTTCCTTCAACGATTTCTGTATGATAACCGTGGCTGCTTGCTGCAAGGCGTTAATATCAACATCACTCTCAGGCGGCACTAGTAAAACATGGACATCCGGATTCTCTTCCGCCCTTTTTCTCACCTCCTCAAGCACCTCCTCTGACTCAGGATCATCAGTTGCTGTTCCTCCAGCCAGAACCAGCTGACAATCTATGTTCTTCTTCACCATCTCAAAAGCTTCTATCACACCCAGTGGGTCCTTCAAACGATCGAAACGAGAAACCTGGGTGATCATGGGCTTGTCTGAAATCAAACCGTACTTTGCCAGCACAGCATCAATTGTCCCCGAGTCAAGTTCTTTGTTCTTATCACTCAGTGGGTCTATGGATGGTGTAACTAAGAACTGACGGATGGGTAGCTGCTGGGCAAAGTTAGGTGCCGAGAAAACAGCTGCATCATAGTCTACGATAAAGCGGCGCAGAAAGCTCCATACCTTTTTATCAGGGCTGGAAACATCAATATGGCATCGCCATAACCATTTTCTGCCTATCTCTTTTTTTTTGGCTATTAAACCTACCGGCTGAGGGTCATGAACAAAAAGAATGTCTCCATAAAAACTCATCTCCTTCAGATTACGCTCAGTTACTTCCGAGAATAAATCAAAATCTCGAGTTAAAATTCTCTCGCGCTTACCATGAAGGGCATTATGGAATTTCTTAGTTACTTCAAAGAATTCATCGCTACCGTTAATCACATTCCATCTGACATCAACACCTAGCTGATTAAGCAAAGGCACCATATGCTCCAAGATCTCTGCCACACCACCACCAATAGACGTAGAGTTTATAATCTGTATAACTTTGCCCGAGAATTTCTCGCTCAGTATCCTCAATTCTTCAAGACAACTCCTGCCAACTATGGGCTCATAGTCTTGCAACCGGGTCCTAGATTGTAAATGAATTTCGTTCTGCAATTAAGCCACCTATTTAATACGTTTCTCAATCACTTGAATTATTGTCGACCTCAGGCCCTCAAGCGTATAGTTATAAGGGTCCAGGTAAGCAAGTTTCTCAGCCAAATCCTTATCATCAAGACATTCCTCAATCCAAATAGCAAAGTCATTCACACCCCTCTTTAACCTTAATCTTGCATCAAAAATATGAAAGGTGAGAGAATCTATACTCACTTGCCTGAGCACCTCAATAAACTCTCTGAGGTCATGGGCAACATACGGGGTAGGCATTATAAAGCTCACTGACTTAATAAAATGGAACTCCCTGCCCTCACGTGCAGTTCGCCCATCTGGCTTCTTCGATAGATAATCTTTGATGACACCTTCAATTCTAGCCCTTAATGCTCCAATTGTAGGAAAATCAAATGTATCGATACTAGCCAATTTTTCTCCCAAGACCTCGTCGCCAAGCTCATCACTAACCCAAAGGGCAAAATCATTGGCTGGTTCAGGAGTGAGATAATGGTATTCTTCAAGAAATGAATGGGCATGGTAATAAATCACCGAGTCAGGAACCTCTTTTAGCATATTAACCAGTTCCACTAAATTGCTGGCTTTTAATCCGGTCAGCTCCTTCAAGTAGAGGCGCGTGTAAAAACGAAAGGGCCTGGTAGCTTTCTTGAGTGGACGTCCATAATTAATAACTGTGCTTTGAACCAATCGACTGTTGGGAACCAGTATAAGGTTCCCATCCAGCGTTCTGATCTGGGTATTCCTCCAGGTCACATCGGTAACATAACCGCCCTCGCCGGACTCCAATTTAATAAAGTCGCCGACCTTTATCTGCTCGCCTTGGGCTAATTGAACGCCTGAGAAAAAATTAGCCAGTACGTCTCTAAAAGCTAAAGCAGCTACAAGAACGATAGCTACAAAAATCAAAACTATTGGGGTAGTCGGTGCTCCCCAGATATCGAGAAACACCAAGGCACCAATCACAGCAACCGCAATTCTAATGATGTTTACCATCAAAGGCTCTGAAGGCTGCAAGCGTGGCGCCCTAACAATATAGAGTTTCAATATCTTTGTGCCCAAACTGACAGCTACCCAAGATAATGAAAAAACGAAGAAACTGGCCAATATCTTACCAGCTAATATTTTCCCAGGGGAGTCTAATGTCGAGATCTGAATGGCTATAAAGGCACCCAAAATCAGGAACCAGTAAATAAATGGTGTCCTTGTCGCCTGAATGATTAGCTGGCTTCCCTCCCACTTCCCCGTCGCCGCCCAACGGTTAAATGTCCTATAAGCAATCCGCCTGACCCACAAACCAACCACATAGGTAGCCAAGAAGATAACCAGAGGAACGATAATATAAAGCCAGTTTTTGGTTAGCCAAAGCCAACTGTTGGTTAGCCAATCAACCATGTAGCATCTCCAAACATTATAACATCTTTAAGAACTCTGTAACTTCTTCAGGCGACTTTAAAAAGTATCGCGCTATTGATTGAGAATTCTCCTCACCAACAAAAATTGAGACTCCATTATTATTTTCAATCACTTCGAAACCATCTTCATCAGTCAAATCATCGCCCAGGTATATTGGCAATACCCCACCTTTACCACTGGACTCTCTGAACTTGGCTATAAGCCAGGCTATCGCCTTGCCCTTATCCCAAGCTACAGGTGGCCTTATCTCGTAAACCTTCTTGCCCTGAGTAACCCGTATCCTCCCGGTCACAGAAAGCGGATCGGTGATCTTTTTAAAAGCATCATCTACTCTGATTTCCTCAGTTCCGTCAACCATACGATAGTGAACACTCAAAGTCAAACCCTTATCCTCAACAAAAACCCCTTTAATACCTCGCAGTGTGGCTAAAAGCACCCGATTTAGCATTTGAAGGAAAGGTCTCATCTCTTCAGCTATGGGCTCTAAGAAACTTGAACCAAGACCTTCTATCTCCAATCCATGATTCCCAGCATAGATAATACCCTCTAAACCTACTTTACTTTTCAAATCAGGCAAAGCCCTACCGCTAATAATGCCAACTGTATAGCGTCGGTTCTTAGCCAATCTTCGGAGTAGCTTCCTCGTCTCCCTAAAGAGATTAGCTGACTCCGGCTCATCTACAATAGGTGTTAAGGTGCCATCATAATCCGAGAGAAACAATATATGGTCAGCCGACTTAAGACTATGGACAACCTTGCCCCACACATCGAAAAGGTGCTTCATACCACAAATATCACTAAAGCCCCAGATTAGCTAATTCAGAAATGATGTTCCCAGCCCAACGATAGACGTTGTTTTCTTCCACCACCTGACGCAACTTCTTCATCCTAGCCTGCCTTTGTTCCTTGGGCATCTCTATGGCCCTTTTTATCGCTTCAGCAAAATCATCGGTAGCATAAGGATTTATAGGAAGAGCCTCGGTCAGTTCCCTAGCAGCACCGGTGAATCGACTAAGTATTAGCACACCATCTTCATCTGTCCTGGAAGAAACAAACTCCTTAGCCACCAGGTTCATCCCATCATGAAGCGAGCTGACAATACAAAAATGCGCCAGTTTATTGAAAGCCAACAAGGTGGCCGGCGACAAATGTTCCCTGATATAAACTATCGGTTTCCAGGCACCAGACTGGTATTTCCAGTTCAACTCCTCAACCATGTCATCAATTTCAGAATTCAATTCCCTATATTTTTTAATGTGAACCCGGCTTGGCTCTCCTAATTGAAAGAAAATTATACGGCCTCGATATTCCGGGTACTTTGCCAAGAATTTATTCAAAGCATTTAACCTGTGTGGTATTCCCTTCGTGTAATCTAACCTGTCAATTCCAATTCCAATAAACTCATCACCCAGCTGCCATCTACGGCGAATTTCCTCCATTTCCTCCTCGACTTCAGCTTCAGCAGCATCCCGTGTTATTCGACTGAAGTCAACACTGATAGGAAAAGGACGCACTAGAGTAGTTCTGCCACCACGACTAATAGCTGACCTCTCATTATCAACTCTCGATTCCAGCATCCGCTTCGCCGTTTCCAGGAAGTTATCACAATGATACCTTATGTGGAAACCTAGAAGGTCGTTACCCAGCAAACCGTCCAATATCTCTTCGCCCCAGGGACAAATCCGAAAAGCCTCTGTATTGGGCCATGGAATATGCCAGAATTGTGCCGTAATTACTTGAGGATTCTTAGCCTTAATCATACGGGACAGGAGTGCTAGATGATAGTCCTGAATAAAAACAAACGCTTGCTTATCGCCAATTTCCTCAAGCACAGCATCAGCAAAAATTTGATTAACCTTCTTGTAAATGTCCCAATTATTCTCATCAAAGTTCGGTGGCGTATAAGCAATATGAGACAATGGCCATAAGGCTTCGTTTGAAAAACCAAGATAATAGCCCTCTTCCTCCTCTTTGGTTAACCACACCCGTCTCAATGTATAACAAGGCTCATCTGGAGGAACTGATATGCGGTTCTTTTCGTCGACTATCTCTCTGTCTGCACTGCCGTTGCCGTAGGCGACCCAGACACCACCACAAGCCTGCATCACCGGGTCTAAAGCTACTGTGAGGCCGCTGGCCGGAATAATACATTGAATCTCATCACCAGATAAAATATGAATGTAAGGCTCCCTGTTGGACACAACTATGAATCGCCGGTCAGCTAGTTTGGTTTTAACCAACTGCTGTAAATCTTCTTTTGTCCAACTCAATTCTCACCCCCTAGTAGCATCGTTACATCTCAACTACATCTTTATCCTGACTGACAACAAAAAGCCAATCGTCAGTTCTATTTCGGATGATCCAGGAAATATGAACACTCAAGAGTTGCCGCTGCTGCTTGTTGATAGCAGCTAGCATAACTCAGAACAATGTCTAGCCAAGAACAGACAGAATCATGAAACTAAGTTTCCGCCGACATGTCGCAGAATTTCGGCTCTCACACACCATAACCATCGCCGCGCTAAAACGCTCAGCCCCTCCAAGTTATATACGCGGGGAAAGTCGATACGTTATTAAATTGCGTGCCTATTTCTTCTTGGTACTGGCCTTCTTTGTTGACTTGCCCGCCTTCTTGGCATGCGCTGCACAGGTCTTGCACATAGTCTCACGCTCCTTTCCTAATTCAGCAAGAGCCCACGTCTTATACCATACTTATATCACTTACCAAAGCATGTAGTCAACTAACGTTGTTGCAGAGCAGTATTATAGAGGTCTTGACCCTACTTACGCTAAGCAGTAGAATTCCAAAAGCATAATAAATAACTAGTCCGAGAGTATGATAAGCCACATATTCGCATGTAACTACCGGGCGTAAATATGTTAACCGTCAGGCAAGCAGCTTTGGATGATTTAGGACAAATTACCGAAATCTATAATGACGCTATTAAAAAAACAACCGCTACCTTTGACACCGAGCCGAAGACCCTCGAAGAACAAGAGGAGTGGTTCACAAATCATGATGCCAAGCATCCTGTAATGACTGCAGAGCAGGATGGCATCATTGTCGGATGGGCATCCCTGAGCGAATGGTCTGACAGATGCGCATATAGTGATACTGCTGAAATATCGCTTTACGTCAAGGAAAAACACAGGGGAAAAGGCATTGGGAAGGAGTTGATGAAAGCAATTATACAAGAGGGGCAGAAGATAGGCCTACACACAGTAATTGCCAGAATAGCCGACGGCAACGATATAAGTATCGAACTCTGCAAATCTTTTGGTTTCCAGCATATAGGAACTATTAGAGAGGTGGGTAAAAAGTTCGGCAAGCTGCTGGATGTTCACCTAATGCAGTTAATCTTTTGATATTTAGTGCTAACATGTAATTATTAAATCATGCCTAAAAATCTTTCCACACAACTTGGACAATACCTGCCGCCTCCGGTCCTAGCCCTGATAAAAATTGCAGGCAAAGAAGCCGATGAATTGGGACAGGAACTATACCTCGTCGGCGGTATGGTGCGCGACCTCTTTCTGAACCGCGCTAATTTCGACTTCGACTTAGTCGTCGAAGGCGATGCCATCAAACTGGCACAGAAATTTGCAAAAGATAGCCAGGCCAAGTTAACAGTTCATGCCCGCTTCGGCACTGCCAAACTGAATTATCCCGGTTTCAGCCTGGATCTGGCTACCGCCCGCAGTGAAACCTACAATAAACCTGGAGCTTTGCCCACCGTCAAGCCAGGTAACCTTAAAGATGACCTTATCCGCCGTGACTTCTCTATCAACGCCATGGCTCTGCACCTCAACCCAAAACGCTTCGGCGAGCTGATTGACCTTTATCACGGCAAAGACGACCTAGATAACCGCCTCATCCGCATACTGCACCCGAACAGCTTCATCGACGACGCCACCAGAATCTTAAGAGCAATACGCTACGAGCAAAGGCTAGGCTTTAAACTAGAGGCGGAAACAGAAAAATTGCTCCGTCGAGATGTGACTATGCTCGATACCATAAGCGGTGACCGCATAAGGCATGAGCTGGAGCTAATCCTCCAAGAAGATGAACCGGAGCGAGCTATCAGGCGAGCTGAAGAGCTAGGAGTTCTTCGCAAACTGCAACAATCGCTCAAAGTCAACGGCTGGCTTAGCAAAGCATTCGTCAAAGCTCGTCAGGTTAATACTAGGGTACCGCTCCCATCCATTTACCTGTGCCTGCTCATCTACAATCTGACGGAAAAGGAAAACGAAGAATTTATTGCCCGCCTCAACTTCCCTAAAAGCTTAGCCCAAGCCATGCGACAAACACTACAACTCAAGGCGCAGCTTCACAACCTGGCCAATCCCAAGCTAAAGCCCAGCGATATTTACCAGTCGCTTCACAGCTACACAACAATAGCCATGCAAGCCAACGCTCTAGCATCAGAATCACCTATAGCAAGTCAGCATCTGCATCTGTACCTGGCAAAATTACGCTACATAAAGCCACTTTTGAAGGGGGATGACTTAACCAGAATGGGTATTCCCATCGGACCAAAAATAGGCGAGATTCTAGATGCACTTCACAAGGCACGACTCAACGGAGAAGTGAAGACAAGGAGAGATGAGGAAAGACTGGCTAAAAGCTGGGGGCAAAACCAGACAGACTAAACCTCTTTTGGCACGACTGTAGACACAGCGTAAGCTTCAAGCCCTTGTTGCCTGAGCAGACTACACATGTTGTCAGCTTGAGTCTCATCATCCGCGGGAGCAAATAAAGCTGACCCCGACCCAACCAGGTGAATATTTTCAGCACCAGCTTCTTCGAAACGCTTCCAGTAATCCTCCAAACCAGGAAAGGCATCAAAGGCTACCTTGTCAAAAACATTAAACAACAACGACGCAACAACTTGCATATCTGGAGACCACGTTCTTAATACTCCATAAATGAATTGGCCGCCGGTGAAATGCCGCGCAGTCAAACGAGAATAAAGCTGCTTTGTTTTGCCAGGTATTTTAGGCAAAGGTGGTATCAATAGAACAAACCAACCCGGTACCGTAGCCGCCAAGGGAGACACCTTTTCGCCCCTGCCCTGTATCAAAGCAGCGCCTCCATGAATAAAAAAGGGCACGTCCGAGCCAAGCCTGGCCGCCAGTTCAATTAACTCCGAATTTGTCAGTTTTAGTCCCCAAAGTCTGTTAAGAGCCAGCAACACGGCAGCCCCATTGCTGCTGCCACCACCCAAGCCAGCATCCCATGGGATTCGCTTCTCAAGTTTAATCTTGACACCTTTCCGACAATCGCTGACCTCTCTGAGCAATTCAGCCGCTCGAACCACCAGGTTATCGGAAGTCTGCAAACTCGGCTCGCTGCACTCCAAAGAAATCACTTCAGCACACTCAAAAGAAATGGCATCGCACAGGTTAATTGTCTGAACCAGACTACGAATCTCGTGGTAGCCATCATCACGTTTCCCAACAACTTCTAGGACAAGGTTAATCTTAGCTGGCGCCAGGTAATTTATCATTGCATTTCATCCTGTTTTGAGATTGTCCAAGCCTCGTACAACTTAGCCCACTCCTCCAGGCTGAGCGTTTCAGCCCGACGTTTAGGGTCTATGTCCGTTCGCTCCAGCAATAATGCGACTTCAGCCGGTTTCGCGCCCAAGCCGTGAGCCAGCGAATTATGCAATTGCTTGCGGGGTGAGCTAAATCCACACCTCACCACTTCGAAAAAATCATTTATATCAGCTACTTTAACTGCAGGCTCTGGCAACATATCGAGTCGCAATATAACCGAATCAACTTTCGGCTGAGGATAGAAACATCGAGACGGCACATGTGAGACAATTTTTGGCTTACTATACATCTGAAGGCTAATCGCCAGCAGAGACATTTGCCCCGGAACAGCAACAATGGCTTCACCCACCTCCTTTTGCAACATCACTACCATTAGTGAAGGCTTAGGCGAAGCTTCCACGAAGTAACGCAACACGGGCGAGGTAATATAGTACGGCAGATTAGCCACTACTTTATACTTATTTTCCCCTTCCAACAACTGTGATAGAGTAAGCTTTAGCATATCAGCATTAATCACACGTAAATTTGCCAGCGAACCTAATCGGCTCCTCAGCAGCGAGGCCAGCTTGGTATCGAGTTCCACAGCTACGACGTTGCCAGCACGCTGTGCCAGCTCGACAGTCAATATGCCCAAACCAGGACCTATTTCAATTACAACATCTTCCCGGGAGAGCTCAGCAGCCTCAACAATGATATTTAAGACCGCATCGTCTACAAGGAAATTTTGTCCAAGACTTTTCTTCGCTTTCAGACCGGATTGGCGAAGCAATTTTTTGACCTGGGCTGAGGATAATGTTTCTTTATCAGGCACTTGGCGCCTTTAAACTTTGAGCTTTAGAATTCTCCGAGCGTTTTTATACAGTACTTTTTCAATTACCTCTGGCTTATAGCCACCGCTTTCAAATTCCTGAAGCCATCGCTTGGGTGGGATTTCAGGATAATCAGAGCCATACATAAACTTATCCTGGAGTCGGCCATTGACCTCCCTCTTTATGACTTCAGGAAAGTACTTAGGTGCCCAACCTGAAAGGTCGGCATAGACATTTCCTTTATGAAGCA
>CP070642.1:1415572-1427512 GCA_020354105.1 Chloroflexota bacterium
GCATCGTTATGATATTCGGGATGTATTTTAGTCTTCATTTCGTTTGCTCGGCATAAACGCTAACTTTTTTCCGGTCCTTGGTTGCCGGTTCGTATTTGACGGTGCCGTCGATTAGGGCAAACAGGGTGTGGTCTTTACCTATGCCAACATTGTTACCCGGGTGAATGCGAGTTCCCCGTTGCCTTACCAGTATGGTGCCAGCATTAACCTGCTGGCCAGCATATCTTTTCACACCCAGCCTTTTAGCCTGGCTGTCACGTCCATAGCGTGTGCTGCCTCCGCCTTTCTTATGAGCCATTAGCTTTTACCTCCGGTGGCTGTCTTTTTCTTTCGAGTCGTCTTTGTCGTTGCCGCTTCCCCTGGCTTAACGATTTCCTTGATTTCAAGCCTGGAGTAAAGCTGTCGATGTCCTTTTTTTCGGCGATAGCGCACCTTTGGTTTGTATTTAAAAACTATAACCTTGTCGCCTTTTTCTTCACCGAGGCAGGTGGCGGTTACTTTGGCGCCATCTATGGTCGGGCTACCGATTATGGTGTCCTTTTCATCTGCGATAATCAGCACCTTAGAAAGCTCGATATCTTCTCCCTCAGCAGTTTCGAGGCGGTCAACATCGATTTTCTGCCCTGGGGCTACTTTGTATTGCTTGCCGCCGGTTTCGACTATAGCGTAAGTTTGTGTCATTTTCAAAAGCGAAAGATAATTTACCAGATTAGACAGCTGAATGTCAAATTCAGTCTCCAACTTGACCTAACCTGTCAGGCAGAGAGAGTGAAGTCAACCCTGAACTATAGACAAATTCAATTTTAACCCCAAAGTGTCTCAGCCACGTCATCCAGACCGAGCTCGAGCAGTTTCTTCTTGCTGGGCTTGCTGGTGTTAATGTCCCAGTCACGAGCAGCGAGATAGTCGTTACGCAGTGTGGTGAAGTCCACGCTCCTGCCAGCGGTGGGTCCAGCTTCCGGCGGTGGATTGCCGGAAATCCTGCCGGGGACTTTAAAGTCAACCGTGCCTACACCCTCTCGAATATTAAATGCCTGCCGCATGTTGGCGATTCTGTCTCCTGTTTTCAGCAGGTCATCTATGCTGCAGTTCCATCCTGTGGTCAGGTTTATGAAGTCAGTGAGGGCACTGGCGCCCATGAAACCCAGGCCGAACATGCACATACCGGCACAACTTAACATATGTATAAGGTCGCTGCCCATCTTGTTTGCCTGGCCGCGGCCGGCAGCAGACTTGCTGTCATAGGCGGGGAATTCCAGACCGCTGGCTGGCTTGGTGCCGTAGCTACCCTGCGTATGGCGACCTGGTGTGGCATCAAGATAGGCAGTGGCATAGTTCATGAAGCGTTTCGGGTCGTGCATGGGTACTTCCTGGCCGTGTATGTGTATGGCAAATTCTTCGGCTCCTTTGCCTATCTGTTGTGCTGCCCTCTTGACGCCGTCAGAGAGCATCTTCCCAAAACCTTCTCTCTTTGCCAGCTTCTCTGTCATCTCTACGATGGCTTTGTGGTTGCCCCACTTAAGTTCGATGCCATCGGTGTCCTTTTTGCTTATTAGTTCGTTTTCGTAGCAATCTATGGCAAATGCTATCGTGACGCCGGCAGAAATGGTGTCCAGTCCGTAGCGATTACAAATGTCGTTGGCCTTTATTATTGACTCAAGATTGTCGTTCAAACACATGGAGCCGAAGGCTGCCAGTGTTTCGTATTCCGGCTTATGCACTTCCGCAGGGTAGGTGTATTGTCCTGTGCCTGGCTTCATATGACCACCGCAGGCAACGGGACACTGCCAGCAGCCGTATTTGCGCTCCTGCAGGTTGATCACATTCTGGTCGCTGATGGCAGCAGCGCTGGTGAAGTCTAATGCTGTCCCCTTCCAGTTCTTAACCGGGGCATCACCGGCTTGGACTAATGCATTCATGCCGGCGCAGGTGCCGAAATTACGAAACGCTTCAACGGCGCCACCCAGTTGACCAAGGTGTTTTGTTCTTGCCTCCTTTAGCTCTGACTCACGGGCAAGGGAGACTTTTTGATTTCCCCTTACAACTACAGCCTTGAGCTTCTTCGACCCCATCACTGCTCCCAGTCCAGAGCGTCCAGCAGCTCTTCCCTCGTTGTTGATAATGCAGGAGATTAGAGACAGGCTCTCTCCTGCAGGGCCGATGCAGGCAACTCGGACATCTTTGCCAAGCTCATCCTTGAGGAGCGATTCTGTCTCCCATGTATCCTTGCCCCATATCTTATCTGCCTTCTTCAGCTCGGCTTTGGTATTGTCGATGAAGAGGTAAACCGGTGTCTGTGATATACCTGAGAAGAAAACGGCGTCATAGCCGGCGAATTTCAGATGTGGGCCGAAGTCACCGCCTGAGTTGGCGTCTCCCCATGTTTCGGTCAGAGGCGATTTGCCCACTACCACATATCTGGAGCCGAAAAGGGCGGGAGTGCCTGTAAGAAGGCCGGTAACGAATCCCAGCATTGCGTCCGGTCCCAGCGGGTCGACCTTAGCTTTCTGCCGGCTGAACAATATTCTGGCGCCGATGCCGTAGCCGCCGAGAAAATCCTGATATAGCCTATCCTCGGCAAACTCCTCCCGTATATTTCCTTGGGTAAGGTCAACGAATAGTATTTTGCCCATGTAACCGTCAGCCATGATTTACCTCCTGAGATTTGAGTTCGCTGCGCAAATTTTAGAATAATCGGGTAGTCAAATTATTATACAGCTAAGTCTTAGGATGTCAATTATTACGTTCCTTTCGTTTGACACTGTATGTGGCTTTTGTTAAACTTCGCTTGCGGTGGCTAGGGAATCAGCCGAGACCTTTCCTGCTGAGGCTTCAACCAGAGGTCTGGTCGAAATTTTCACCGGTGATGGCAAAGGTAAAACATCAGCAGCTCTAGGGATGGCTCTCCGTGCTCTGGGGCATGGCCTCCAAATACATATTATTTTCTTCATGAAGGGAGATTTCCCCTACGGAGAGCAGAAAATCCTATCCGAGCTGTCTAATGTTACCTTTGAACGGTTTGGGTTTCAGGACTTTGTTGACCCGGCCAATGTTAAACCGGAGGAAAAAGAAGAAGCCCGGAAGGCTCTGGAGGCTGCCCGAAAAGCTGTGCTCAGCCTGAAATACGATGTAGTCATCCTAGATGAGGTAAATGTGGCTGCAGCCTGGAAGCTGATCGATTTGGCTGACGTTATAAAGTTGATAAATGACAAACCGGAAAAGGTGGAGCTTGTCCTTACTGGCCGCTACGCAGACTCTAAGTTGATTGAGTTGGCTGATTTGGTCACGGAAATGGTCAAGGTAAAGCATCCGTTCGATAAAGGGATATTGTCCCGTAAGGGCATGGATTATTAATGTGGGTAGCAAAGATGGATACACCAGAGCGACGAAAATCAGAAAAAATAGAGAAGAAAGCCAACCAGTGGCATGCCAAAGCCCAGCGTTCTGAGGAAAGAAAGGATTCCTTTATCACCGCCTCGGGTGTTCCTATTGAACGGCTTTATACACCGCTAGACATTGCTGACATGGATTATCTTCGGGATATGGGCTTTCCCGGTGAATATCCATATACCCGTGGTGTTCACTATTCTGGCTATAGAGGCAAGCTGTGGACGATGCGTATGTTTGCCGGTTTCGGCTGTGCTGAAGAGACTAACGCCAGATACAAATATCTTTTGGCGCATGGAGAAAGCGGGCTGAGCGTTGCCTTCGACTTTCCCACTTTAAATGGCTACGACACCGATGATCCTGAAGCTAAGGGGGAATTCGGAAAGTGTGGTGTGGGTGTCTCCTCCTTAGCTGACATGGAGATATTGTTCGATGGTCTTCCCGTCGATGATATAACCACATCCATGACCATAAACGGCCCGGCTGCGGTTATCTGGGCGATGTATCTGGCTAATGCTCAGAAGCGAGGCATTCCTCTGAACAAGTTGGGTGGCACTATACAGAACGATATACTGAAGGAGTACATGGCGCAAAACGCTTTCATATTCCCACCCAGGCCGTCCATGCGGCTCATCGTTGACACCTTTGAGTTCGGTATGCAAAAAGTGCCGCGCTGGAACACCATCAGTATCAGCGGCTATCATATTCGTGAAGCCGGTGCCACTGCCGTTCAGGAGCTGGCTTTCACCTTAGCCGATGGCCTTGCCTATGTACAGGCAGGCATTGACCACGGCTTAAAGGTGGATGATTTTGCTCCCAGGCTAAGCTTTTTCTTTAATTGCCATAACGATTTCTTCGAGGAGATTGCCAAATTCCGTGCTGCCCGCCGTATCTGGGCACGAGAGATTAAGGAGCGATTTAACGGTAGTGAGCGCTCTCAGTGGCTGCGTTTCCATACCCAGACAGCCGGCTGCTCGCTCACTGCCCAGCAGCCGGAAAACAACATTGTGCGTACCACTATTCAAGCCTTGGCTGCCGTCCTGGGTGGAACGCAATCACTGCACACCAACTCAATGGACGAAGCACTTGCCCTACCATCGGAGAAAGCGGTGACCGTTGCTTTGAGAACGCAGCAAATTATCGCCCATGAAAGCGGTGTTACCATTACTATCGATCCGCTTGGCGGTAGCTATTTCCTTGAGTGCCTTACCGATAAGACAGAAGAAGCTGTCTATGATTATTTCACCAAGATAGATATGATGGGCGGTGTTATACCAGCTATGGAAGCTGGCTTCTTCCACCGGGAGATCGCTGATTCGGCTTACCGCTATCAGCAGGAGATAGATAATAAAGAGCGCATCGTTGTTGGCGTTAACGAGTATGCCATGAATGAGCCGATAGCCATTCCAATCCTGGAGATGGATAAAGAAGGCGAGAAGCGGCAGCTTGAGCGGCTTAGCCGACTGCGTCGGGAAAGGGATAACGAGACGGTCTCGGTAAAGCTTGAGGCATTGCGCCAGGCTGCCCAGGGCAAGGAAAATCTTATGCCCTATCTTCTGGAAGCCGTAAGTGCTTATGCAACTCTGGGTGAGGTCTGTGGTGTGTTACGCAAGGTTTTTGGGGAATATCGGCTGCCGGCCTTGGTGTGAAGACAAGTTAAAAGTCAAAAGCCAAAATGCAAAATGATAAATTAAAATAAAGAAGGGGGACAAGATGAAGGTAACTTTAAGTGTGATCAAGGCTGACATCGGTGGCTATGTCGGTCATTCCAGCATGCATCCGGAGTTGCTGGATAAAGGTGAAAAGTGTATGGCAGCGGCTAAAAAGGCAGGATTGCTCATCGACTATCATGTTACCAGGTGCGGTGATGACCTCCAATTAATAATGACTCACCGCCAGGGAGAGGAGGACAAGAAAATCCACAAGCTGGCCTGGGATGCCTTCGTCGACTGCACCAATGTAGCCAAAAAGCTGAAGCTGCATGGTGCCGGTCAAGATATGCTGGCCGATGCCTTCTCAGGCAACGTGAAGGGTATGGGCCCCGGGGTTGCTGAGATGGAAATCGAGGAACGAGAGGCTGAAACTATCATCATTTTTATGGCGGACAAAACGGCATCGGGAGCCTGGAATCTGCCCCTTTACGAAATATTCGCCGACCCCTTTAACACCATCGGTCTGGTCATAGCCAGCAATATGCACAGCGGCTTCTCTTTCGAGGTTCATGATGTCAAAGAGAGCAAGAAGATAGTCTTTAATGCTCCGGAGGAAATCTATGATATGCTGGTTTTCATTGGTGGCCCCACTCGTTACGCCGTTAAAGCTGTATACCATCGGGAGAGCGGTGAAATAGCCGCTGTCTCCTCCACGCAGAAACTAGCCCTGATTGCTGGCAGATATGTGGGCAAGGACGACCCTGTGTGTATTGTCCGTTCTCAGGGGAAGTTCCCGGCGGTGGGCGAGGTACTTGAGCCATTTGCGCATCCTCATATCGTAGAGGGCTGGATGAGAGGCTCGCATAACGGCCCCTTGATGCCCGTGGCCGTCAGGGAGAGCAATCCCACCCGTTTTGATGGGCCGCCCAGAGTAATCGCTGCTGGATTTCAGCTTTCGAACGGCAAGCTGGTTGGACCACTCGATATGTTCGATGACCCGGCTTTCGACAATGCCCGTCAGGAGGCTAGAGATATTGCTGACATACTGCGCCGTCACGGGCCTTTTGAACCTCATCGACTGCCACTCGAAGAGATGGAGTACACCACCATGCCTCAGGTGATGAAAAAGCTTAAAGGAAGGTTCAAAGACATTTAGGCGTTAGGAATATGTCTAAGTTGCTTCTGGCTACCACCAACCGGGGGAAAGTACGTGAATATCGACATCTTCTAGGCGGCTTGCCTTTTGAGTTTGTGACCCCGGATGAGATGGGTATAGAGATAGCCGTTGAGGAAAACTATCCTAGTTATGAAGAGAACGCCAGGGTGAAAGCCACTGTATATGCTGGGGCAAGCCATATTATTACCCTGGCTGACGATTCCGGGGTTGAAGTCGATGCCCTTGATGGCGAGCCAGGTGTTCGCTCAGCTCGTGCTGCTGGCGAAGAAGCCAGCGATAGGGACAGGGTCGAATGTCTTTTATCCAGACTGAAGAATATCCCCTGGGAAAAGCGTGCTGCACGTTTCAAATGTGTTATCGCCATAGCTATCCCGGAAGGAAGAGTAGACTTATGTCAGGGGGAGTGCCAGGGTTTGATTGCCTTCGAGCCTAGAGGTGAAAGCGGCTTTGGCTATGACCCAGTTTTTTATCTCCCTGAACTTGGTAAGACCATGGCTGAGCTGTCCTTAGATATAAAAAATCAAATCAGTCATCGCGGCAAAGCTGCTCGTGAAGCATACAAAGTATTGGAGCGACTTGCGGAGAAAGTGAAATCATGACCGGTCTTTCCGACCCCTTTAACCGCCCCATCAACTATCTTCGCATCTCGGTAACCGACCGCTGCAACCTGCGTTGTATTTACTGCCTACCCCCTGAAGGTATTAGCCTGCTGCCTCACAGAGAAATCTTAACCTATGAGGAGATTGCTGCAGTTGCCAGGCTGGCTGCCGAGCTTGGTATTAACAAAGTCAGGCTTACCGGCGGCGAGCCACTGATCAGAGCCAAGCTGTCGGAGCTGGTGGCTATGCTGGCTGAAATAGAGGCGATTGATGACATCTCGCTGACCACTAATGGTATTCTACTCAAACAGTACTCTGCTGAGCTTAAACAAGCTGGTTTGAAGCGGGTCAATGTCAGCCTGGATTCCTTGAATCGAGATAAGTTTAAGCGTATAACCCGTCATGAGAAACTGGATGAGGTACTTAAGGGCATCGAGGCGGCCAGGGCTTGCGGGCTGAATCCGGTCAAAATCAATATGGTGGTCATGCGCGGCATAAATGATGACGAGATTGTGGACTTTGCCAAGCTGACCATAGATATTGGCTGGCATGTGCGTTTCATCGAGCTAATGCCTTTTGCCGCAGATAACCCGCCAGAGGGGCATTCGACTGGAGACAAGACAGGTATTAATACTCAATTTATGTCGGCTAAGGAAATAAAGAAGCGCCTAGGTAGTCTGGGAAGGCTTGAGCCCAGCCATCCCATTACCGGGAATGGCCCGGCTAAATATTTCCGTTTTCCTCAAGCCGCTGGTACTGTTGGCTTCATATCGCCGGTTAGTCAACACTTTTGCTTCAACTGCAATCGCCTCAGACTTACTGCCGAAGGTAAGCTTCGACCTTGCCTACTAAGTGACCACGAAGTTGACCTTCGTCAACCACTGCGCAGCGGCGCCTCACCCGAGGAACTGAAAAAAATCATCACCGAGGCTGCGCAGTCGAAGCCACAGAAACATCAACTAACCAAAGGTAAGGTCTCTGGGAAACGTCTCATGTCTCAGGTAGGAGGTTAGGTGTGAGTTCATCTTCAGATATTCGGATGGCGGATGTAGGTGGGAAGCCGGTCACAAAAAGACAGGCTGTAGCCAGGGGTAGAGTTTTGATGCAGGCTAAAACTCTAGGCCTGCTCAAAAAGGGCAAGTTGCCCAAGGGCGACGTTTTGGCAGCGGCTCGTGTCGCTGGCATAACAGCGGCTAAGGAAACTTATCGCCTTATACCTCTATGTCACCCACTGCTCATTGACGATGTAATTATTGAATTTTCCATTGACGAAAAAGCCTCAGCGGTAGAAATCACGGCTACGGTGAAAGGCAGTGGTAAGACTGGCTTTGAGATGGAAGCTTTAACTGCTGTCGCCATAACCGGGTTGACCACATACGATATGTGTAAGCCTGTTGACCAGAAACTGCGTCTGGATAATATTCGCCTTGTAAAAAAAAGCGGCGGCAAAAGCGGAACAATCACCCTCGAATAGCCCAAAAACCGATTGACTTGACCCAGCGGGCGGGGTATACTTTGACACACAACTGTTGGGGGGTGTGACATGAAACTATCCTGCCTTCAAGAGAACCTTAGCAAAGGTTTGGGCATAGTTAGCCGGGCTGTAGCCACAAGAAGTACCTTACCTATCACTCAGAATGTTTTGATAGCCACTGACCAGTCTCGTCTTAAGCTGGCTGCCACCAATCTTGAGATTGCCATCAGTTGCTGGGTTGGTGCCAAGATAGAGGAGGAAGGCGCTATAACCATACCCGCCCGACTTTTAACCGAATTTATCAGCTCTCTCCCCAACGATAAAATCGATATCTCACTTACCCAGCGCACCCTTCAACTAAACTGTGCTCGTTTCGAGGCTCGAATCAATGGCCTCGATGCGCAGGATTTTCCACCCATTCCTCAGGTGAGCGATGGCATAGCTACCAAAATCGAGCTTGAAGCCTTGAGGGATGGTATTAGCCAGGTCGCTTTTGCTGCTGCTACTGAAGAGTCCCGCCCCGTGCTTACAGGTAACCAGCTTGAGTTCGATGGTGATAAATTGGCTCTGGCTGCTGCCGACGGCTTTAGATTAGCTGTTCATAACACCTCTCTGCTGGAGGCGGTTAAAAATAAGACTGCCATAATCGTGCCGGCACGAGCCTTGAATGAGTTAAGTCGCTTTCTCACCGACCAGGAGGAGCCGGTTGAAATCACGGTAAATCAGCAAAAGAGCCAGATTATGTTCAAGCTCAAGAACATAGAGATGGTGTCGCAGCTTATTCAGGGTGCATTCCCTAACTACTCGCAGCTAATCCCGCAGAGTTATGTTACCCGTGCTGTTATCGATGTGGCTGAGTTTTTGCGAGCTATCCGGATGGCCTCTATTTTCGCCCGCGATGGCAGTGGCATCGTCCGGCTGGTCGTTTCCCCCGGCGTCGAGCTTACCCCGGGTAAGGTGAATATCTCAGCCAAAGCTGAAGAGGTTGGAGATAACGTTGGCGAGATCGATGCCTTAATTGACGGCGAGGCGGCTAAGATTGCCTTCAATGCCAAATATTTGGCGGATGTCCTGTCTGTATTACACCAAAAACAAGTTGCTTTAGAGACTACTACCTCCTCCAGCCCCGGTGTCCTCCGCCCTGTTGGCGTGGACAACTACGTTCACGTCATTATGCCAATGTTTGTGCAGTGGTAACAAAGTTAGCAATTGTTCTGACTACTGTAGCTGGGACGCTTTTGAGTTCGCCTAGGTGGGGTTTGTTTTAGAGTTTACTGAGCAGTCATACAATACTGCAATCTTTGCAAGCATCTATCTCGCTGTATCTCCTGCGCCAGAGCAACCGTCGGACCTGGCGCATCTTATCGGAATTCCAGATTTCTTTCAGCGAGTTTTTTGCCACATTGCCTAATACTGGCGACCTGTTCCAATCTTGGCAACATAGAATGATATCGCCGTTGTAGAGAATGCACATATCCGAAAACGGACGATGGCAACCCACAATGGCGGGAATTTTATACACAAGCTGGTGCCAAACTGCAGAAACAAGTGGCCAGCCCCAGTACTGGCCATCAGGTTTCAGGCGCTCGAAATCCTTTACCAAACCTCCTCTGCTAAAAATCGGCAAGACCCTTGTCTTGACTCCTCGCCTTTTCCAATACTGGGTTGCCTGGTAGATTTCAGCAGCATTGTGTTGGGTTAGCACAAAGCCCAGCACGAGCCTCTGCTTGAGAAATTTGTCTGATATTAGCCGGTCAATATTGCTCATGACCCTATCGTAGTCAAGGCCTATGTTGGTGCTTTCATATGTCTCTCTTGAGTGTGCGTTAAGACTGATGGTCAACCGATCTATATTTGATTCCTTTATTTCTGTCAGGCTGAATTTGTCTAGCAATACTCCGTTCGTTACGAAATTACAATTCTTACCTTTACTAATCGATTTCAGGTATCGTACCCGCTCAAATATCTTGGCGTCGAGCAATGGCTCGTTATGCAGGTGAAGTATAAGGTTGGAGAACAGTGGTTCTGAAGCCAATTCTCTGGCTATTTTGCTGAATAGTTCATCGTCCATAGCACCTTGGCTAAGCTTCCTGCTCACTACAGGATAGGGGCAAATGGAACATCGGCCATTACAGAATGATTGCGTCTGTATCTGTACAACTAAAGGAAAATCCAAGCAATTTTCAGAAACTAGAAATCTCAGATAATTAGGCATTCGGTATACGTACTTTTTATTCAGGCGCGAATATAAATGCCACCAAGTATTACTCTTTTTACTAATCTTCAAGGATGCGTTCAGCTCTGTATTCTTTGTGGTGGCTTTCATGCTGCGTTGCATTTTGGAATATTATACCATTTTCATTTAGGCATGAGGGCACACTAGACTATGATTCCTATATTCGAGATTTCTGTTGCCGGATGCTAACTCATCGACTCCAAAAGTGGTGTAATTTACTCTGAGGGCTTTGGCTTGGACAAATAACCATGTGTCTAACTAAACAGACATGCTTGTGTTTGTCCATTGGTGGTCGAATTGGCTGGTGCTAGGTTGGTAGCTGCCCACCGTTGCCAGCGGGCAGCTAATCATTTGATGCCCGTAGAGCTAGCTAATGTCGCTATGTGGCAAAATAGTGCCTGTGTTACTTCTCTGAATAGGTAACCTCAAGAACAACAGATGACCATTCAATCGATTCAATGATATTGTTGCCGTTGCTAACCCTATCGAACAGCGCTCCTATCTGGAAGCGGTCACTACTCCATCCAGCTAGCACCCTCATTTCCGTAGTCACATCTATGACAGTCGGCGGCTCGAAAAATGAGCCAGTGCTTGATAACTTGCCGCCCTGATAGCCGAATTCCGGCAGCCTGGATCCATGGGTAGTCTTCCACAGCGTCAAACCGCCAAGTCCTGTAGCCGGGCCGTACCAGAAGGGTTTGCCCATAACCCTGTCTGTCGTGAACTTCAGGCTGGCTTTCTCTACATGTTTGCCCGCCACCGGTGAAATATCGAAGCTCCAGAAAGCACGATACCCCACATTCTGAGCATCATCTCCAGCCCAGGTTTTGCCATAGAATGTGGCATTGTTCTGCTGTACCGTACCAGTTTCTGAAGCAACCGGGTTTATGGTTATTGTCTTTATGGGCGCGGAAACAGCAACCATCACATTACCTGTTGTCCGACCGCCTCTGGAATCAGTTACCGTGACAGCTATGTTGAAATTACCGTCTTTATCTGGTGCCACCCAGGTTACTTCGTTGCCTGTGCCGATGATGACTCCATCACTGGCTGACCAGCCATATTCGAATGGGTCGTAATCGGGGTCAGTGGCGACGCAGGTAATCTTTGCACTTTCACCATAGAGCAGTTCTGCTGGTTCGACGGTTATACTTGAGATTACTGGCGTCAGGTTAGGTTTGGGTGGTGGTGGTGCTGGTGGTGCTTGTTCTGTAGGAGGAGCAGCACAGCCGCTCCCCAGCACGGTTGCTGTAATCAGTATTACCACCGCTATGACCGAACTCCATCTGAAAACTCTCATTTTAATACACCCCCTTTAATAAGATTATACTGCACATAGTTTAATATTTCTATCTGTTTATAACGATGAGGAATCAAGAAAGGTTTAGCTATCGGGTTCGTATTAGCAAAATAAG
>CP070642.1:1427612-1440177 GCA_020354105.1 Chloroflexota bacterium
GAGTAATTGGCACTAGCATTACCTGTAGCCTTAGGCAAGTAGTTAAAGCCGAAGTCATTCTCCTTTGTGGCAGCATCGCCGTACCATGCCTTGAGCAGGCTTACAATGTATTTCGGATAGTTCTGCCACCAGTTGGCGCTGTTTGGATCGCTGCTCTTAGGTGTAACTCTTGCCAGGTAGTCCTTGAGTGTTTTGTCCTTACTGCTTACCATTCCCAGATATCCGGGTAGAATGTGTGCCAAAAGGCACATATCTGTAGATCCCTGTACATTGGACTCACCGCGAAGTGCATTGATGCCTCCACCGGTAACGCCGATGTTTCCAAGCAAGAGTTGTAGCACAGCATATGAGCGGACATTTTGGGTACCATAGGTATGCTGCGTACTACCCATAGCATACATGATGGTGCCCGCCTTGCCCGTCTTGCCTGTGGCTGCATAGGTCTTGCAGATCTCCAGGAAAACATCCTTAGGCGTGCCCGTAATCTCACTTACCTTGTCAGCATCATAGCGAGCATAGTGCCTCTTCAGTAATTGGAACACACAATTGGGGTCTTTGAGAGTCTGATCCCGCTTCGGAATGCCGTCCTCATCCACCTGGTATTGCCATGTGGATTTATCGTAACTTCTTTTAGCTGCATCCAGACCCGAAAAGACACCATCTAGTTCCGCTGCTCCTTTGAAATCCGGATTGATAAGCAAAGAAGCATTGGTGTACTCAACCAAATAGATCATATTGTAATTAGATGGGTTTACCTCAATATCATTGATGACATAGTTAATCATCCCGCCGATAAAGGCGATATCAGTGCCAGACCTCATTGGAGCATAGACGTCTGCCCGTGCTGAGGTGCGGGTGAAACGGGGATCAACACTGATGAGCTTGGCGCCGTTTTCCTTGGCCTTCATAATATGTCCGAAGGCAGCGGGGTGATTCTCGGCGCAGTTGCTGCCTATAGCCAGTATGCAATCGCTGTTTGCAATATCATTCCAATGATTTGTCATTGCGCCTCGTCCGAACGACTCTCCCAGAGCCGCTACAGTAGAGGAATGTCATATACGTGCCTGGTGCTCTAAAAACACCAGACCTAGGGAGCGCATAAGCTTGGAGAGAAGATAACATTCTTCGTTATCCAGTGCAGCCCCACCTAGACAGGCTATGGCTTCGGTGCGGTTGACCACATCGCCAGCCTTATCTGTTTCTACCCAGTTGTTATCCCGCGTGCTTTTTATCCGTTTAGCTATTTCTTCTATAGCCCAATCCCAGGACTTATCTTCCCACTCCGAAGCACCAGGAGCACGGTACTTGACAGTTCTCAGGCGGAGTGGGTTATGTGCTGACAATTGGTACTGAGCACCGCCCTTGGCACAGGCACCTCCTTGGTTGATGGGATGTTCCGGGTCACCTTCGACGTTAACAAGCGTACCATTGTCAGAGGCGACGACGAATCCACAACCACAACCACAGAAGGGACAGATGGTGGTTGTCTCCCCGATTTTTTTGTGCAGTGGGATTTCTTGTGGGAGCCCCTCAGCTCCTACAAAGTCCGGCTTTATCAAGCCAAAAACTGCCAGTCCACCGGCCCCGGCTCCAGATAGCTTCAGAAATTCTCGCCGACTTAGCTCCATAAAAAGCCTCCTTTAGTTATTTTTTATTAAGAATAATCAATGCAATTCACATGCCTTAACTTTAGTAAGAATACCCACGCGAACAGAATATTTTCTTCAAGTCGATCTCATGACAAAGGACCAAAACAGCTAATAGGTATTTCTACCTAAATAAACTAGGCAATTTTACCTAATCGAGAAGTCCTTGTCAACCACTGCTGGACTCTGGCGTCTGAAACTGTAGCAAAGCGATAATACCTCGAGAACCACTAACTAAAACAAAAGGGGTGATAGCTTCTCAAGTATCACCCCTTTTCAAAAAGGAGGGGAAATTATCACCACTTTTCTTGGGATAGTCTTGAGGTAAGCCAGGTACGCAATGGTTCATCTAACATACCAACCCTGGATTCCAACCAGCGAACATCTCCACTCTCCAGCGCAGCTTTTGCTTCCGGTGTTAGACTATAAGCTTTGAGAGCTTGGTTGGGATTTTCCGCCAGTTTAGCTAGGAACTTATTATCATCTCTAGCTCTAGCTAGTACCGATATAAGTGCCTGGGTTTCTGCATCTAGGTAACTAGCCCTTTGAGGTTTTAGCTGCGGCCGAGCAAACATGTTTGCGAACCAGGGTCTAGAAGCTACTGCCTCAGCAGTACGTTCCCTGCGAAGATATATCAGCCAGTATATACTGCCTATAAACGTACCACCTACAATGTTGCCCAGAGTAACCGGAACCAGATTCCAGATAAATCCAGCGATATTTAGATGGGCTACCTGGCTTGTAGTTACACCGGCTACTTCAAGTATCTTTGTCTGCCCTGCCATAGCTATGCCCATTGGAATGAAATACATATTTGCTATGCTGTGCTCAAAACCACAAGCCACGAAAGCTGTTATTGGAAAAAGTATGGCAAATATCTTATCAATAGTGGAACGAGCACCAAAACAGAGCCAGACAGCTAGACAGACAAGTATATTGCACAGGATTCCTCGAGCAAAAGCCGGCCAAAAAGCTAGACTAACTTTGGCATTGGCGATTGATAAGGCATTCACACCTACTTTGTAACCATCCAGCGCCCAGAATTGACTATAAAAGACTACAAGCACTAAAAGTAGTGAGCCAATGAGGTTGGCGAAATAAACGATGCCCCAATTTGTAAACAATTGAGACAGCTTTATTTTGCCGCTGGCCCGACTGGCCACCATAAGAACATTGCCTGTAAACAGCTCGGCTCCAGCTAGCACAACAAGAATAAGTCCTAGACAGAACACGATCCCACCGAGCAGCTTGGTCAGACCAAAACCAATCTGGATATCAGTGGTAACTAAAGTGCAAAACATGGCTCCCAAACCGATGAAAAACCCAGCCAATATTCCCAGAAGCGAAATGGTCCAGATGTTGCCATTCCCTTTGGTTACACCCACAGACTCCATTTTTACCGCCATCTCTGCAGGCGGTCTACAATCAGTAGTGGCACATATTTTTAGCTCCTCCAAGGCAGACTGTAAACGTGAAACACCAATTGCCGGAAGCTTTTCAGTATCCAAGTTTTGTATTTCCTTACCCACTGACTTTAAGGTTGCCATAATTTACATTCCCCCCTCTTACCACTTCTCCTGAGACATTCGGTACCACAACCATTTTGACAGGCGCTTGTCCAGTTTACCTACCCAATTCTCAATTCTCCGGATGTCGCCGCTAGCCAATGCTGCCTTTTCTTCGTGAGTAAGGGTGTAATACTCCTTCATAGCCTCGTGAGGATTATCAGCCATACGAGACATGAACTCAGGCTCGTCGGCCACCCTAGCCAGCACAGACAATACCGCCCATCTCCCGGTCAAGCCCTCCTTGGGAACAACTGTGGGTGCGCTAATAAGTCTCTCAAGTGCTCCTGGAGTAGCCTCTTCAATCTTTCTGTAAACTTTCTTATCCATTTTGTCACCTCCTTACTTTATTTGGATTTCTATCTTAAATGTAACAATTACCGAATTATCTCTCATCGGTCTTCAGCTCTAATTGTTATAAGGCTTTAGGCATGGCCAGAAGTACCATATGTGGCCCAACAAGCGATGCCACCATAGCCAATCGTATTTACGATGCTCGCAATAGCCAAGTTCTGACCATTGGTACTAGTTCTTTTAGGTTCCACGATTGATACGGATTAACTTTGTTTTAGAATGCCGAAAGGAATAAAGAGTGGGTGGGCGGTGACAGGAGCGGCGTGGTCGGCTATCACGTCAAGGGGGCGAGGCAGAGGCTGTGAGTCAACTGCTTATAAGATTGCCTGTCACCACCCACTCGGTACCCTCCTCTATTAAGGCATCACACCTACGAGTCGAATTAAGTCAATGCCACCGAGTTTATCAATTAATCACGGATGACCTTGCTCAGACCTATATATATCTTTGTTAAGCTACTTAGTTTCTAAAATATGGCAAGCTTATTTCAACAACCACCTATTCTTCTAGCCAGTCTATTTTGAAATCAGGCCGATGGGGAATACCCATCTCCCGAACTTGTCATTCAATACCACGGCTGCTGATCCATAGGCTGCTGCAGCACCACAACACAGCCCTTCTACTCCGGCGACCACCGGTGACAGAACACCAAAAAACACTGCTGCCAGCAAAAAGAACAGTACCGTCAAAGTTGCGAACACAAAGATGTGCATAGCAGACATCTTGAAGGTTCCTATGGTCATGTAACCCGTAAATATACCCCAGCATATGAATAACCAAGCCAGTCCAGAGCTCTCCATCTCTACCACTCCAGTCCACTGTAGTAGAAAGTAAAAACTCAATCCCAGCCAGAACAAACCATACGAAGTGAATGCAGTCAGACCAAAGGTATCACCACGACGAGCGTCTATTATACCGGCAATAACCTGAGCCACACCCCCCCAGAAAAACCCGTATACCAGAGGTAGTGTGCCCTGAATCAAACCGAGATTGTGTATCTGCAACAAAATAGTATTCAGCCCAAATCCAGCCAATCCTAGGGCACCTGGATTAGCCCACTGAACATCGCTTTGAGTCATCACTCTTGCCATATATAATTGCCTCCTTCTTTCTAATTCCGTCCGTTTGCCGAACCAAAGGCAAACAAAACACAACAAGAGGAATACCTTAAATCCTCTCCTCCACCAGTACGCCAACTACCGAGGGGTCAGCCAAAGTGCTAGTGTCACCTAAGTGTTCTACATCACCAGCAGCAATCTTCGTCAATATCCTCCTCATTATCTTGCCGCTCCTAGTCTTGGGCAACGCATCAGCAAATTGAATCTTGTCGGGTGTGGCTATGGGCCCAATCTCCTTACGAACATGAGTTATCAACATTTTTTTAAGCTCCTCAGACTTTTCCACACCAGCTTTTAGAGTAACAAAAGCGTAAATACCTTGCCCTTTTATCTCATGAGGCATACCAACAACTGCAGCTTCTGCCACCTTATCAGGAGATACAAGAGCACTTTCGACCTCGGCTGTGCCTATGCGATGACCTGACACATTGATAACATCATCTATGCGACCCATTAACCAGTAGAACCCATCTTCGTCTACCCTAGCCCCATCTCCTGTTGTATACACGCCTGGGAACCGAATAAAGTACGTGTTCTTGAACCTTTCTGGGTCACCGTAGACCCGCCTCATCAGACCTGGCCAAGGTCTTTTAATAACTAGATAACCGCCCTCATTCACATCAGCAACGGAACCATCCTCCCTGAGCACCACTGGCTCAACTCCTGGAAATGGTAACGTTGCCGACCCGGGTTTAAGTGGAGTAGCGCCAGGTAAAGGTGTGATTAATACTCCGCCTGTTTCTGTTTGCCACCAGGTATCTACAATCGGGCACTTACCTTTACCTATTACATTGTGGTACCAAATCCAGGCTTCAGGATTTATGGGTTCCCCCACTGAACCAAGTATGCGCAAGGAGCTCAAATCATGCTTATTAGGCCAATCATCTCCTTCCCTCATTATCGCCCGAAGAGCGGTTGGGGCAGTGTAGAAAATACTGACCTGGTACTTTTCCACAATGTCCCAGAACCTGTCCGGATGGGGATAATTTGGTACCCCTTCAAACATGAGAGTCGCTGCTCCATAAGCCAAAGGGCCATAAACGATATAGGAGTGTCCTGTCACCCAGCCAATGTCGGCCGTACACCAAAAAGTGTCTTCCTCCTTCATGTCAAAAATCCACTTAAAGGTCTGATAGCAGTAAAGCAGATAACCTGCTTGGGTATGAAGAACTCCCTTTGGTTTCCCTGTACTGCCGCTGGTATACAAGATAAACAGAGGGTCTTCAGCATCCATAACCTCAGGCTCGCAATGCGTTTTAACGCCATCAGCAGCCATCTCATCATCCCACCAATAGTCTCGCTCTTGCTCCATGGCTACTTCAATATTAGCTCTCTTGACCACTATCACATCTTTCACTGCAGGACAGGACTTAAGGGCTTCATCTGCATTTTCCTTACTCCGGATGATTTTACCGCCACGATAATAGCCATCTACACAGATGAGCATCGTCGACTCACAGTCCAACATCCTGTCCCTCAAAGCGTCAGCGCTGAAACCACCAAAAACAACACTATGAATGGCACCAATCCTGGCACAGGCCAGCATAGCGATTGGCAGTTCAACAATCATAGGTAAATAAATAGATATCCTGTCTCCCTTTTTAACACCATGTCTTTTTAGCACATTGGCAAACTTGCACACCTCTCTATACAGCTGTTGGTAGGTGAGTATCTTAGTATCGCCAATGTCACCTTCCCAGATCAATGCCGCTTTATTCCTTCTCCATGTCCTAACATGCCTGTCCAAACAATTATGACAAACATTGAGTTTACCCCCCACAAACCACTCATGTTTGCCCTCCTTGAAATCATCAACAAGCACCTTGTCCCATTTCTTGTACCAATCCAGTTGTCCCGCCATCTCTGCCCAGAACCCCTCGGGATCGTTAATAGACCACTGATAGGTATCTTTATATTCGACCAGACTCCTAACATAAGCTTTATCACTTAGGTCATCCGGGGGATTGAAAACCCTTTTCTCCCCCATCATTGAGGTAATTGTTTTAACATCTGCCATCGCTAAACTCCTTTCTGAGCCTGGGCAATTTCGACTATCTTCCTTTATTTACACCTGAGAAGTGACGCCCAGTAGCTGGGCATATGCTTGGCGTAGCCTGGTTGCTACCACACGTGCGATCCCCCTGGATATCCTACAACCTATCTCGGGTTTGGTTACACACAAAGCGGATAATTCCTGTCCGTCAAAGCCCAATGCCCTGGTCTTCTCCAGAGCCTTCACTGTAGCTGTACAAATATATGGGTCAAGCATAGCTGACCAACCGAATGCCTCATAGTCAGTTACAGCTTGAACCTGACGTTGGGCAAGCGGTCCGACTTCCAATATAATCCCTACAGTGCCACTGTCAATTACATATAGTTTTTCTTCCTTGCACCCCTGCCTACATATAATCGTCCCACCTTCGAATTCTGTGTAGTCACACATTTTCTCTACTTCGCGAAGCTGCTTGTCATCCAAAGTCCTGAACATTTCACATTTTCTCAACACATCAAATTTAGTCATTTTTCCGAACCTCCTATGTTTTTTTATCTGTTCACAGTAAGAATCAAAATCCATTCAGCTGCTACGCAGCTGCGTTGCATCACCCTCAGCCGCGGCAGCTAGACTCATTCATAGACCTATCCCCTTTATCACTAGCCCGCAGCCTTAATACTCCTTTAGCATCAGCATAAAGGCCTCGCAAACTCGAAAACAGAAAAAACGCTGCAGCGCACAGGACAAAAGAAACAACAAAACATGCAACTGCAACAAGCAGCAAACTCAGTATTTCCATCTCCTTTACCATTTCTCCTGTGATAATCTATATAACAGCCAAGTTGACAAACGTTTGTCTAGCTTGCCTACCCAACTCTCAATCTTCCGGATATCACCGCTGGCTAAAGCCGCCTTCTCTTCCTTAGTCAACGTGTAATATTCCTTAAGTGCTACATGAGGGTCTTCTGCCAAGCGGGACATGAACTCAGGCTCATCAGCTGCCCTGGCCAGCACAGATAGTATCGCCCACCTCCCAACCAAACCTTCCCTCGGTACAACAGTAGGTGCCTTCATCAATTCTTCTATTGTTTCGGAAGTTTCTTCAGTCTTCCCACGAATTCGTTTGTCCATTTCTATTAACTCCGTTGGCTTTTGACCAGCTTTTACACTCTTACTGTAGCAATTAGCTGATTAGCCCCTCATCGGTCTTTAGCTCTAATTGTCATAGTACTTTGGCCTATGCTTTTACATAGGGCATTCTAAGTGTTTGACCAAGTGCTTATTGTTTCTCTCGGTTTATATACTTTATAATTGTGGCTAAACTGGCCGGGGATTATAGAAAATGAAGGTAAAGACTAGAATTTTAATCGCTGATGACCATCCACTGCTGCGTGAAGCGCTTTGCCAGGTATTTTCCAATCAAAAAGACATGGAAATAGTTGGCGAAGCAAATAATGGCGAGGAAGCTATCAACTTAACCTCCCAATTGAAGCCAGATATTCTAGTTATGGATATCATGATGCCAAAACTTGATGGACTTGAAGCTAGTCGGCAGATTAAAAAAATTGCCCCCAACACAGCCATACTTATTCTCACTGCCTATGATGACGATAATTACGTTCTTGGATTACTGGAAGCTGGAGCAACTGGCTACCTACTGAAGAGCGCCCGAGGACAGGATCTAGTAGAAGCCGTGAGAGCTATTAAGGCCGGTGAATCAGTACTCCATCCTAAAATCATTGAGAGACTACTCAAACAAGCCATGGCTAAACCAGTAGAAGGTGTAGACCGTAAAATAAAGGACATTTTGAGTGACAGGGAAATGGAAATGCTGAAGCTGCTGGCTACAGGAATGAGCAACAAAGAGATAGCTGAAAAACTATGTCTCAGCCTGCGTACTGTCAAGGCTCATATGTCCAACATCTTCACCAAGATGAATGTCGCTTCACGAAGTGAAGCCCTGGTCAACGCCCTTAGAAAAGGGCTACTTACACTAGAAGATATTAAGCAAGAGAATTATTCAGAAGATTAGAATATACCGATACTTGAACTAGCGTACATAATATATCTAAATGTATAGATGGGGAGAAGCATTCGACAATGTCAAATAGATGGCGAATATTCCACATTTGTTTTCTAACTTTGCTCTTTTTAGTTCTGACTATATCCCATTACCACGAGCTACTGGCTGGAATACCTATAATAGGCGAGATATCCATTAGTTCGCTAATTGGTTTATCAAGGCTTACCTTCGAGCGATTCATTTATATCTTGCTGGTAATCTACGCTGGCTGGTCATTGGGAATAAAGGTCGGCATAGCCGTATGGCTTGTATCCGCCCTAACTATGCTGCCTCGTGCACTATTTATATCAATCAGTCCCATAGATGCCATAACCGAGAGTGTCTCTGCGCTGACTATTAGCGGCTTAAGCCTCGCACTAATTCAAATGCGTCGGGGATGGCGCAAACAACAGAAAAAGCTGCGTGGAATCAAAGTAGCCCTAAGAACATCCCAGGAAAACTACGAGGAGCTTTTTACTAATGCCAGCGATGCCATCTGGGTTCATGACCTTAACGGCAAGATAATTATAGCCAATAAGGCTTGCGAGAAGCTCAGTGGCTACCCAATAGACGAAGGAATAGGTAAAAGCGTCTCCGAATTCATGTCCCCCGACGCGCTGGGAATAGCCAGGGAAATCAAAGACAAGCTCATGGAAGGACAAGCTATAGACCAGCGCTACGACCAGAGATTGATTAAAAAAGATGGCTCAGAAGCCATTGTAGAATTGCTTACCCGCATAATCAGAGACGATGATGGTAAGCCTATCGCCTTTCAGAACATCGCTCGTGATGTGACCGAGGAAAGAAGACTGCGGGACAATCTCAGATTTCAAATCCATAAAACCCTCATGGCGCAGGAAGAGGAACGAAAACGCATTGCCCGGGAACTCCATGACGATGTTGCCCAATCAATATTATTATTATCACGCCAACTGGATATCCTTACATCTGGAGACGTCCATAAAATACCAAAGGCTGCGGTAGGCGAGCTAGAGCATATACAGAACATAGCCAATGAGACCTACAAGAGTATACAGCGCTATGCACGTGACCTGAGACCAAGCATTTTAGACCAAATGGGACTGGTAGCAGCATTGAATTGGCTGGCTGATGAACTTGGCAAAGAGCTGGGAATCAAAACTACTGTTAAAGCGGATAAATTACCACAACTGCCAACAGAAACAGAGCTCGCCATGTTCCGCATTGCTCAGGAGACATTAAACAATGTCCGGAAACATGCTCAAGCTTCCGAGGTCAATATTACAGTGAAGCTCGATTCAAATAACGTAAAGATGACTATAACAGACAACGGCAAGGGCTTCTTGACATCAAGATTGACCGGTGACCTGGCAAGAGAAGGCAAACTCGGCGTCTTAGGCATGGAAGAACGAGCGCGTCTTATCGGAGGTGATTTGAAGATAAAGTCAGAACTAGGCAAAGGTACAACTGTGCTGGCCAGAGCACCTATCTAAGTTGACGGAGAGGCTCATATCTAAATAGAACTAGCACATGACGAAAATGGGATTACCTGAAATTACGCAATTTCAGCAACTTGTCGACCAAGCTCTAGCCGAAGACCTCGGCTCTGGGGATGTGACTACAGAGGCATTGGTGCCTGAGATACAGCAGGACAAGGCATCGATAATAGCTAAAGCGAGAGGAGTCATAGCTGGAGTCGATATAGCCAAACAGGTTTTTCTTAAAGTCGACCTTAAATTAAAGATTGATATCCTTATCGAGGACGGCACAGAAGTTAAAGCTGCAGATGTGATATCCCGAATAGAAGGCAAAACCTCAAGTATACTGAAAGCTGAGCGGGTTGCCTTAAACTTCCTGCAACATCTCAGCGGAATCGCTTCGGAAACAGCCCGCTACGTCGAAGCCGTAAAGGGCCTACCTGTTAACATTACCGATACAAGAAAAACTACACCGGGATTAAGAGCATTAGAAAAATATGCTGTGCAAATCGGCGGTGGTAAAAACCATCGCATGCATTTAGGAGATGCTATTCTCATTAAGGACAACCACCTAGCAGCACTCCGTAACCAAGGACTTAGCATAAAAGAAGTTGTAGCCAGAGCCCGTCAAAAGTCTCCTCCAAAGCTGAAAATAGAGATCGAAGTTAAGACTAAAAAGGAAGCTATCGAAGCTGCCGAATCAGGAGCCGATATTATAATGTTGGACAATATGAACCTCGAAGATATGCGACAGGCTGTCCAGTCGATTAAAGGCCGCGCTTTAATCGAAGCTTCCGGAGGTATCAACCTGGAAAAGGTTAGAGCCGTTGCTGAAACCGGCGTTGACCTTATATCGATAGGAGCCCTCACCCACTCCTCGAAAGCCTTAGATATCAGCCTTGAATTAGATTAAGGATTAGGTGGCGCTAGGCCATGGTCCTTGAGTAAAGAAGTATTACCCAAAATGGTTTCGGTGTCACCATCAGCAACCACTTTCCCCTCATCCATCACCACAGTCCGATGACATAAAGCGTCTACCAATTCCAGGTCATGGGTGGCAATGATTTTGGTCATCGGGAACTGTTGAAGTAGCTCAACCAAAGACCACTTGCTTCTAGGATCGAGATTGCTAGTAGGTTCATCGATAACCAGAATCTCCGGATCCAAAGACAGAACGGTGGCAATAGCAATACGTTTTTTTTCACCAAAGCTAAGATGATGTGGTGAACGCTGCTCATAACCACCCATCCCAACCCACTCCAGAGCTCGAGTCACACGCTGCCTCACCTCAGGTTCAGAGTAATTCATGTTAACAGGGCCGAAAGCAACATCATCAAAGACGCTCAGTGAAAAAAGCTGATCTTCAGGGTCCTGAAATACCAGCCCAACTTTCTTCCTTATCTCCTTTAAATTTTTATCCTCCATAATTAAGCCGCAAATCTTCACAGTGCTGTTGCCACGGAGGATGCCATTTAGGTGAAGCAAAAGCGTCGATTTTCCAGCACCATTGGGTCCAATCACCGCCAAATTCTCACCAGGATAAACGACCAAGTTAACATCTTTCAGTCCCCGGTGTCCATCAGGATAATTAAAGGAAAGGTTTCTAATTTCTACAACTTTATTCATAGCCTATCAATTTACCACCAGATAACACAGGGGAAAACGAGCATAAGACAAAAGACAGCGCCAAAGTAAGCATCAGCCGATTTGAAGCGTAAACTTTGCAGTGTGCGAACCTGACCATCAAAACCTCTGGATAACATAGCGGCATAAATCCTTTCACCCCGCTCATAGCTCCTTATAAACAAGGTGCCAACCATGTTACCAATGGTCTTCAGTTGATACAGTCGTTTGCCACCGAAGTTCCGGCTATCGCGTGCCTGTTGCATACGCATCACTTCATCCGCCATAACAAAAATGTAACGATACATAAAAGAAAGTATTAATATCATCACCCGAGGTATGCCCAATTGCCTCAAGCCCTTTAGTAATTCGGCAAGCTTGGTTGTCGACGACAGCAAAATCAGAGTTAAAATGCAGAGCCAGGCTTTCACAATCACATTCGCCAGAATAAACAGACCGCTGTAAGTTACCGATACTTGCCACAACCAGATATTATAGCTACCAGCTATCTCGCCCTCTTTGAAAAAAGGGATAAAGATAGCAATCAGCAAAACAAATGGGAAAATAACCAAAGACCTCTTCAGTATATAAAATGGAGGTAACTTGGAAAGTATTAGCAATACAGCAATAATACAGAAATAAAAGACGAAAACCCGCCAATTATTAGCCGGCGTCAACACCACGGCTATGATGAAAGCCAGGCTAGCGACGAGCTTGGTCCGAGGGTCGAGCCTGTGTATAAAGCTG
>CP070642.1:1440277-1454111 GCA_020354105.1 Chloroflexota bacterium
AACCTTAAAATCACTGCGCCATCTCGGAAAATAAATAATCGTTATCGGGAGGTGATTACATGATCAGAACGGTGGAACAGTATCTTGAAAGCCTTGACGACGGAAGGGTGGTATATTGCCTGGGCGAAAGGGTTAAAGATGTAAGAACTCATCCGACGTTAAGGACAATCATCCGCTTTGCCGCTATGGACTACGCTTTGCCCAATGACCCTAAATACAGAAAACTCTTCGTCACAAAGAACGAGGAGGGGGAAGACGTCAATTTCCTGTTCACGGTTCCCAGGACGCCTGAAGACCTCCTTCGAAGGCGAGAGTGCTTCGTTACAGGAGTCCGTTCCGGTGGCGGTATACTCCTGCACTGCATGGGTATCGACGCTCTGGCGGCAGCTACTATCGCCGCAAACAAAATGGACAAGGCGCTTGACACGAACTACGTAGAACGTGTTGAAGCTTATCGTAAGCACCTGCAAAAGAATGACCTAGGTCTGACAGGAGCTATGACCGATGTAAAAGGAGATAGGAGCCTGCGCCCTTCGAAGCAGGTCCAGCACAAGGACTTTTACGTGCGCGTTGTAGACAGGCAGAAGGACGGCATCATCGTCAGGGGGGCAAAGATGCATATCAGCGCCACTCCCTGTGCCAACGAGGCCATTGTCCTCCCCTGCCGGGCCCATGGCGAGGATGACAAGGACTATGCACTGGCCTTCGCCATTCCTCTTAATGCCAAGGGCGTCAAACTACTCGCCGTCGAACCAGTTACACGAACCAATGGCGAGGAAGCGGTGTGGGACTACCCGCATGCATGGAGGCTGCAACCCACAGAATGCATGATTGTTTTCGACGATGTGCTCGTACCGTGGGAAAGAGTTTTCATGTGCGGCGAGTGGCAGTTCTCCAGAGATATTACCTATGGCTTTGCCAGCTTCCACCGGCTCTTCGGAGCCTCAAAAATGGTGGGTGAACTGGAAACGCTTACCGGAATAGCCAGATTGATTGCGGAGTACAACGGCCTCGAGAAATACGAACACATAAGAAACAAGCTCGCCTGGCTGGCTATGCTCACGGCGACCGTGACTTCCCTGGGCAGAATGGCCTGCATCGACTGCACCGAGGACCCTGACTCCGGCATTATGGTACCAAATCTCATGTTAACCAATTCAGCCAAGTTCACCTTTGCTGACAACTACCACGAGGCTTGCAAGACCGTGCAGGATATCTGCGGAGGCATCGCCACCACGGTGCCGACCTTCCGGGATTGGAATAATCCCGAAATTCACGATTATATCGAAAAATACCTCGCAGCCAGGGCGGGCGTGCCTACTGAAAACAGGGTCAAGGCCAGCCGGCTCATCAAGGATATGACTCAGAATTACTACCAGATTGACCATATACACGGCGAAGGCTCCAGGGCTGCCCAGCAAATATTCCTTTACATGAGTGCCGACTGGGACAGGTATATCGCCGCTGCTAAGCGGGCGGCGCATATTGACGGCTGGCAGGATGACCCGACGTACGGACCTCTGCTGGACCCTGAAAAAGTCATTGAGCCAAAGATGCCTCCGATAGATACGTCATACAAATTATAAATGGGTTCAGGCCTGAGGGAGCAGAACTTGAAGGAATAACTCTGAATCGGAATAGGGGTACAGTAAGAATGATATCCAAAGATGATGAACAACGCATGGATGACAGAGTCAACAAAGGAATAAGACTGAGCAACAGTTTTTACAATAAGATTGATTCTTTGGGGATAAAGCCACGCACATACAGCGGACTCGGTGCGGATATTTCAGATATTTATATTGAGTTGGAAAAATATTCAGAATTAGTAAAACAATTACTCAATACTGATACCAAGGACCTCGAGGCAATTGGAGACGTGCTGATAGGTATAAAGACTTCTCTGCAACACATCAACTGGCATATTAAAGAAAGTAGGCGACCGCTCGAGCGACTTATAGATTATTGCTTCAAGGACCAAGACGAGTAGGATGACCAGCCTCGTTATTTACTTTCTTGCGTTACTATAAATCAAGAGTTAACAGAGGCCCAATTTGTTTGCAACTGCGCATTAGACTGTTTTGCTAAATCAGAATTAACAAAATAGCGCTCAATTTGATGCGCCGAACTAATTTAGGTAAGTATCTGTACATATTAAAAGGAGGGGATTGTGTTAACAGGACTACATTTTCTGCTAACTTACATGTGCAACTCGGAATGTGACCATTGTTTTGTATATAGCAGTCCGCATGCTAAGGGTACTTTTACTTTAGACCAAATCCAGAAGCTCCTTGATGAGGCCGCTAAAATAGGCACAATAGAGTGGATATACTTTGAGGGAGGAGAGCCCTTTCTGTTCTATCCCATAATGCTTGAGGGAATTAAAATGGCTCGAAACAAGGGGTTTAAAGTGGGTGTGGTAACCAATGCCTATTTTGCCACTGCTGACAAGGATATCGAGGTCTGGCTGAAGCCCCTTTATGACCTGGGAATTGCGGACCTCAGCATAAGCAACGATCCGTATCATTATGAAGACGAAACTAAAAACCCGGCTATCCGCACCCGGAAAGTGGCGAAAAAGTTAAACATGCCTGCCGCAGAAATCAGCATTGAAAAGCCTGTGGCCAAATTGGGTGTAAATGAAGAGAAGAATAAAGGAGAGCCGGTTATTGGCGGCAGTACCATGTTTAGAGGCAGGGCTGTGGAAAAACTAACGGCAGACCTTCCACAAAGACGCTGGGAAGACTTTACTGAATGCCCGTATGAAGACCTTGTGTCTCCCAAGAGGGTTCATCTTGACCCATACGGCGATGTTCATCTATGCCAGGGACTAAGTATAGGTAATGCATGGAGGGAACCACTATCAAAGTTGGTAAAGAACTATGACGACAGTTCACACCCAATATGCAGTCCGTTGATTAGAGGAGGCCCTGCTCTGCTGGCTAGAGAATATCAGGTTAAGCATGAGGATAAGTATGTTGATGCTTGTCATTTCTGCTACGTGATTCGTTTGAAGTTATTAGATAGGTTTCCACAGTACCTCACGCCAAAGCAGGTCTACGGATTACAATAGCAATCACCGCAGCGAACCGTTCACTACTCTACATTTACTCATCAGTCTTCACCATCAGTCTACGCACAATTAAAACAATTCCAGCCGATGACGAGCTGGAATAAGTAGAACCACACATCAGCCTGTTTTGTTAACTCGCAATTAACATTGCACAAAACTGACTTTTGTGTAATCTTGCTGCATACCAAAAACAATCTCAGTGTTCTGTATCAATCCCGCGTCATCTGTAAGAATGTGGGACATAGTTTGGCTTCAATATCAAAATTATGCTACTATGCGTTGATTGTAGGTTTAACTGTGATTACGATTGAAGATATTCTTTTGTATTGTCCATAAATAAGATAGGGATATTGTAATAATGAAAAGACTATTACTATTAATTCTAATTATCGTGGTGATTTCAACGTTAGGTGCGGTTCCAAATGTAGTATATGGTGCTGAGGAAAAAGATGCCCCCGGCCTTAGTGATGAAGACTTAAGACTCTTAACTCCAGAGGAGAAAGCTTTCTTGTCAGCCTTGGGAGATAAGTATGGTCGATTACATCGTAGTTTGCTTGACTTAAACGATACTGCAGATGATATTTTATCCACCCGATTCAGTAAACGAGATGATTTAATTAAAGAGCGGAATTGGTGGCTTGCACATCCGCCGGATTGTAGCATCCAGAATTCCCCGGCTATATTTGAAGATATTAGGACAGAATGGAATACTCAAGTTTGTCAAGTTTATGTAACCTTGCACGGCAATATCGTATCCAGTTTCGAGGACGCTTTGGCAAACCCAAATCTGACGGATGCTACATTTTTTACGTCGGGCGTAATTCCACTGCTATCTTCCCGGTTAGATGATTTGATGTTTGAGGGTAAACCACTCAGGGAAAAAGCGGAGGAGGTTATCCTAAGAGCTAATGGCCGTACAGAAGAACTGATTGAGCTAAGGAAAGAGGCAAGAGAAAAAGCGAAGCCAGTACTGGAGCGGATAAGAGACTTACTGAAGGGGACAGGTAGCGAAGCTGAAAAAGACAAGGATAGTGAGGACAAGCCTGAGGCAGATAGTGACAAAGAAAGGGGAAAGGCGAATCCAATATCGGAGTTGATAGAGGACTTACTGAAGGGGACAGGTAGCGAAGCTGAAAAAGACAAGGATAGTGAGGACAAGCCCGAGGCAGATAAAGACGAAAAAGATGGCGAAGAGGACTGCTTTATAGCTACTGCAGCCTACGGCAGCCCTACGGCTAGGGAGATCGATATATTGCGACAGTTTCGTGATGAGTTCCTGGTTCATAACTACCCCGGCAGAACCTTTGTTGATTTCTACTATACAACCAGCCCTCCCATAGCCAGTTTCATCTCTGAGCACGAAATGCTCAGGGTCGCCGTTAGAGAAGGTTTTGTGGACCCCATCGTAGCAGTGGTGGAATTTACTGAAAGCTGGTGGGCAGAATAGAGCACCTCGCTGATATTTAAGTAACCGGCAGCCATCAGCTTTAATAAATACTTACTTTGCATTTTGCTTAATTGTATTAAGTAACTTTCAAGGCATTTTATACTTCAAAGTTGTCTAGGATAATATAGAACGGAGAGAAGTTGAAATATTCAAATATAGCTAGATTTATTGCAGTGCTTACTATTTTTGCTGCACTAACATGCTCATTTAGTGGATGCATAAAGACAACTAAAGTTAGATTAGCAACTGATAAGACCGAAGCTGCTGTCGGGGAGCCTATTCAGTTCTTTAATGAGTCCAAAATCGGGTTTACTTCATGTGCGTGGGACTTTGGTGACGGCAATACCAGCACCGAATTAAATCCGTCCTACGCATACCAAGAAGCCGGAACTTTTTTTGTCACGCTGGTGGTATTTACTGAGACTGACCAGCATTTTGACACCACAGAAGTTACCATTACCGGGTCGGCAGCAGATAAGACCTCGTCACCTGTTACCCAGGAGGAACTTGTCATCACACTTGAAAGGACTGCTTGCTTCGGTAAATGCCCGGTCTATTCATTGAAGATTAAAGGAGATGGAACCGTTATCTATGCAGGAGTGGACTTTGTACAAACAAGAGGCATCCAGGAGACTACCGTCAGCATGGATACGATAAACCAGCTAGTTATGGAATTTGAGAAGGCTGACTATTTCTCTCTAAAAGACAGCTACACCAGCTTTGGCGTAAGTGACATGCCGTTTGCTAATACGTCAATTAGTATAGGAGGAAAAACAAAGGCCATTAATCACTATCTTGGAGACCGCAGTGCGCCGAAGCAGCTTACTGAATTAGAGAATAGGATCGATGAAATAGTTAATTCAGCGCAATGGATAGAGTAGAAACCAGTTTTAAAGATAAAAGTGGCTACTTCACTAAACTCGGTTCTGTTAACTCGGAATTAACATTGCACAAAATTGACTTTTGTGCAATCGCGTCTATTAGACAATTATTCATCTTGTGACATAAATTTTGAAAGAGAAGCCCTTTTTACCTATATCCACAGAGTCATCACGATATCTTTTAGGGATAGGTGATTGAGAAGATACTGGTAGGGCTGGTAATGGGATGTCAGTTTTCATGTTTAAATAAGAAATCCTCAATATCCTGAATAAAATCCAATGTCCCTCTTTCCATTTGCTTTGTTAACTTATCTAAATCCCTGAAATCTGGGTTGTCAACTAAAGTGTACTCCACAATAGAATCAGCGCCTTTGGTAGTTGATGGAATGCGATATTTGTTCCAACCGCTCTCTTTGAAAAATTTCCAGTATTTTGCTTGAACCTGCTTGTTGTTTCCTGCTAACCAAACTTCAAACCTAGTTGCGTCATGAATAAACACGATGGCGATTTTTAATTGTCGGCGTTTTAATGCTTTCGGAAATAGAGGGAAATATGTCATATCCATATATCCAAAATAAATGCTCCCGGGTACGGAATAATCGGGATATTTGTTCTTAAAATGTAATCTCAAATCCATTATATACTCCATCAGCCCTTTATATGCTATTTGAATGTAACCCTTCCCTAGCTGTTTTTTGTATTCATTCATATATTCATGAAATGACTCCATGTTTAACCCTCCATATATCTTTTCAAGATTTTATCAACATATTACAAAGGAAAAAAGGACAATTGTTGTCACTTTCTAGTAAATCGTTACCTCGTTGCACAATTTAGCAAGCTGTACAGGCACATTGCACTAATACTTGGTGATACTTATAATTTATGCAAAAAACTGGAGAGATAGCGAAATGAATAGGTACACTCGGTCTTTCGTCATAATTACCAGCCTAGTCCTTCTTGTCATACCTGTTGTCGCTTGTGCAAAGCCAGCACCAGCTCAGTTTGAGATCTTCTCCTTGATTGTAACTCCACAAGAAGTTTTCGCTGGGGAAACGGTTAATGTCTCTGCCCAGGTGAAAAATATCGGCGGTAGTGAAGGTACTTACACGGTCGTTCTTAGCGTAGATGGAGTAGAACTTGAAAGAAAAGATATTGCAGTATTACCCGAAGCTACTGAGGCAGTAAGCTTCACAACGATTAAAGATAAAGCTGGTACTTACACTATTACGGTGAGCGAACTAACTACAACTCTTATTGTAAAACCGAAACTTGTGGCGAAGGAGGTGGAACTGAAGTACGATGATGGTACTGCCGAGGAAGCTCCAAAGGGCGGTGTCCAATTTGGTCATCTGGTGGATTTCTTGTCACCGGGTGACCCATTTACTATTCGAAAGATACTAGTGTTCGGGCTCAAACTAGACGGTGAGTCTAAAGGCAAAACGTTCGATATGCAAATTTGGGACAAAGACCAAAAAGTACTCTACAAAGAAGCCTATCCAGCTGATAAATTCCCACTAGGCTCTATCCAACCTTGGCCTGAAATGAAGCGAGTGCTTGAATGGGTAGAACTAGAGGTTCCTGATATTCAAGTATCAGGCAAGTTTTATGTGTATGTATGGACCGACGCCCCCGTATTTCACGGGATTCATATTGGCGCCGACAACAGTGTCGTGAATGTGCACTCCACTGCAGTTGTCCCCTCTAACGGATTATATAAGGAAGCAGAGCCATGGCCTTTGATTTGCCCTAATCCTACTCACTGGTGGCATGACAAGTCTAAAGTTAACTGGATGATACGTGTTGTCGGCACCACGATGGCACTGGAAGAATGATCTACTCGTACATGCCAGAATCCCGATATTGTCTGATTATGATAGAATGCTGGGAGAGGTGAGTGAGGTTGTATAATGCTTAAACATATCTTGCGCTGCCCTTTGTTACCCTTAATCACCAGCATGATTCTGGTTCTGTCAATGCTGGCCGGATGCGGTCCTTCAATTGGGGACCTGGAAGCGGTTGATTATACGCCGCTCCTCCGGGATGACTGGGAGGCATCTACGCCCGAAGCAGAGGGGCTGGACCCGATGCTGGTGGCGGAGATGTATTACAATGCGGCTGAATTGGAGACCATATACAGTCTGCTGGTTATCAAGAATGGCTATCTGATTGCCGAAAGCTACTTCAACGAAGGCTCGGTTGAGCAGAAAGCCCGATTGCAATCGGTGACAAAGAGCTATACATCGGCACTGGTCGGGATTGCCCTGGAGCAGGGTTGTCTGTCAAGTGTGGACCAGAAGATGGTGGATTTTTTCCCGGAACTGGTCGATCAAATCACAGATCCGCGGAAAAAGCAGATCACGATCCAGGACATGCTGCAAATGCGTGCCGGATATCCCTGGGAGGAGTCCACGCCGGAATTGTTCGAGATGCTGTATCACGGCTTTCGGCCATCACTTTTGGTCGAAGTTCCTCTTGTCAGCGATCCGGGAACCCAGTTCGAATACAGCAATCTAACATCTCATCTCGTGGGGGTGATTGTAGCCCGGGCTTGTGAAACCAGTCTCAGGTCATTTGCTCAGAAAAACCTGTTCGCACCGCTTGACGTGGAGATGGGCGATTGGATACGGGATTGGGAGGGCTATTACAACGGCCACGCAGATCTCCACTTTACAGCCCGTGACATGGCTAAGTTCGGTTTGCTCTATCTCAACGATGGTGAATACCAGGGCAACCAGCTCGTCGCTGCTGATTGGGTCCGTGTTTCCCTTCAAACGTATTCGGAGGACGCCTGGAAATACAGCGTAGGCCGTAATTTCCGCGACATCGGGTACGGGTATCAATGGTGGTCAGTCAGGGCAGGCGACCATCGTTACAACCTGGCGTGGGGACATGGCGGACAGCAGATTGTTCTGTTGGAAGAATTCAACATGGTCATTGTCGTCACCGCGGATCCGCTATTCGCCCAACACGGCGGAGGTCCATGGAGTCACGAAAAAGCGAATCTCAATCTGGTGGCTGATTTCATCAACTCCTTGCCGAGTGAGTGACGTGCAGGCAGAATGCTGTTCCGGCTGGCTAACAAAGCGCTGGAGCCGAAGATGTCTCCGATAGATACGTCACACACATTATAAATGAAACCGATATACAGCGAAGCCGCGAATGTGTAGATATAGGGAGGGGTGGTAGCGGTCATCAGGATTACTTAGATAAAAGGTTGACGGTCAATCCTGGCTGGATTATGATGCCTTGCGCTTCATTCCGGCGCCTTTCCAGTACTCTGAATAATTATTTAGCGCGCGCAGCGCACGGTAGACGTTGGGCGTAACATAAATACCCGCCTTTAATAGAGCATTCCGCACACTTCTGCGGTCCCGTTCCATGTCAATTTTGTCGCTACCGTAGGCGAGTTCTTCAAGTACTACCAATAAAGGCTTATCTATTCGCTGTTTTGCCCTCATAACGGCAGCGACGCGTGCATCTTCTTCGGCCAGATGTTCACCCATCAATTCTCTCAAGCCATAGAAAAACATGCGGTTGATTATCAGCGCGTCGACCTCGGTCCAACCTGCCACAATTTGCATCAGCCTCTCCAGCACCTGCGCCGGCGTGTTGGGAGATCCCGTGTCAAAGGGGTTCTTGATACTGGTGCCCTGTGGCGGTATCAGTTTGGATACCTCGTTCGTGATTTCGGTCGTAGATTGCGGTATCTTGAAATTGAAGCCCTCGGAGATATCGCTGGCCGCTACTCCCACGCCACCACCTCCTCCTATGAACGCTAGATTTCTGTAGTTCCCAGGGGTGAGGTAATTGAATATCGCCGTTGTATCCAGCAGCTCTTCGAAACCCCTTACCTGCACTGCTCCTGTTTGTTTGAAAAAAGCATTCCAAACGCTGCGGTCGCCAGCCAGCGACCCGGTATGGCTGTTAACGGCTCTTTTACCACTCTCTGAAAGGCCTCCTTTCCAGATAATCACGGGCTTAGCTCCCCTGAGGCTGCTCACGATTTTTCGGAAGCGGTTGCCATCGTTGATGCCTTCCAGATAAGCTGCGACGATGGTGGTGTTGGGATCTTCGGCGAAATATTCCAGCAATGAGACTTCGTTAAGATCGATACCGTTTCCATAACTGACTACCTGACTGAACTTCATGTTGAATGCGTCGGCCCTCCAGATGAAATCCGTGACCCACCCTCCACTCTGGTAAATAACGCCCACGTTTCCGCTTTCCCTGGGGTAATTTGCTCCCGGCAAGAGCGTTAATCCACCGCCCGGCGAATATACTCCGAAGCAATTCGGTCCGACTATCCTGATATTTCCGCCAGCTATCTTTTTAATCTCAAGCTCGAGTTTGCGTCCCTCCTCGCTTAACTCGCGAAAGCCAGCGGTGAAAATCTCCGCGGCTGGCACGCCCTTGGCAACGCAATCCGCAATTATTTGGGGGACGTGAGGCGCCGGTGCGCTGATATTGACGAAATCCACCCTCCCGGGGATGTCCCTAACACTCGGGTATGCCTTCAGGCCTTCAATTTCAGTAGCGGTAGGATGAACCAGATAAATCCTGCCACCATAGCCGAATTTCTTCAGAATCTGCAAGAATCGGTTACCTGCACCGTCGCCCATTGCTGAGACGCCAACAATGGCAACCGATTCAGGATAAAACAGAGGCCGAAGCTCATTAAGTAGGGACTTTGACATTTAATCTGGTCCAAGATTGGATTATATTTTCATGGGTATTAGCTGTCAACAAATTGTAAGTACCAGCCTGAGTTGGATATTAAACAATTTAGCGTTTTGTTAGATCACACAAATCCAGATTGTGCAATCCCAACGAAGATGTTCTCATATATAGCCGAGAATCATCCTTTGCTTTTGAGAAGAGGATTGCTCCACGCTTTCTTACCGGAGGCATCCTCAATTTCCAGACGCGCGAAAGGCCAGTCGTCGGGTATCCTGAAATGTGTATCTGTCATATTCCTTTCATTGACCTCGGCTTTCCATTTCCCCGCCATAGCTGGGCCAATCAGACGTGCATGCACTACGGGTGAAGTTTCGGCTACTACCCGGTTTCCCTTTTCAATGTATATCGATTTGAAATCTGGCCCGCACGAACTGTAGAAATTACCCTTACGGATTGAGGTCATTATAGCTTCAGGTGATAGTTCGGGGGCATTGACCATTATCCACCCTCCCACCTGTGGTGGAAAACCCTCAAAGAAGTGGTTATCGTCCGTAGACAATCCCAGCATATCAGGCTGTTGCTCGAGTGCAGAATCCCAGTGAAAAGCTCCACTTCCCTTGCCAATGGGCATCTCGCTGGAATGATTGTATACCTCCACAGCATGAAAGCCGTGACGCAAGCCATCTGCCACCGTGTTACCTGATGCATGCGGGTGAGCCCAGATTAGAAAACTTCCTTGTGCCCTAGCCTTTTCTAAAGCCTCCATCAAAGCCATATCTCCTGAGATACCATCAATACCATCAATGCAAACCACATGATAAAAAGAACCGTGGTCATCCTTCCCGTCCAGTTCTATTCCATCTAGGATCATGATAGGTAAATGTTCACCTGACTCGGCCCCAATAAACGGAACCCTATGATCGGTGATAGAAATGAAATCGTAACCGCGCTTTGTATAGAAAGTGGACGCCTCAACTAAATTCAGACGACCATCCGAACGACTCGTATGCATGTGGATATTACCTTTGAACCACTTACCTCGACAATCATACCGAAAACGCTCTTCCATGGACACGGGTGCATTCATAATTAACCCTCCCAATTTGTGTCTATAGAGGATTCTAGTTTACCACGAGACTCATCGTTGAGGAATTTCCCAAATTTAGGATTACTGCCAGAGACCTTCTCTGGGACTTATCTTGACAGTCTATGGTCATCATCAGGGAATGCCAATATTTACTGGACTGCACTTTTGCCTGTTTTGTTTAAGCGCCGAGGAGACACCTGTATTCCTGCAGTACTTTGTCGGCGATGGTTGCCCAGCTGAACTCGGTTATACTATCTCGAATAGTTGTAATGTGACTTCCGTTGCCCTCCAGCTGGCGGAACAGCCCTGATATCTCGCTTGCCAGGTTGTGGGGGGAATTATCTCCGACTATACGTCCCATTTCGTCCTGGCTGACAATGTGCCTCATGCCACCTACATCATTGGCTACTATGGGCGTGCCGCAGGCAAGAGATTCCAGTGCGACCATGCCAAAGCTCTCATAGTATGAAGGTATGGCACAGACATCCGCAGCGCTGTAGAAAAGCGGCAGCCTGTCTTGAGCCACAGAACCAACAAAGCTAACCTGGTCTTTAATTCGCAGGTCCTTTGCCATTTGCTGCAGCATCTGCACCTGTTCCTGACTGTGCTCATCGCCACCAACAACCATGAGCAGTGGCGGCTTTTCGCCTTCTATATAGCTCATTGCCCCTAACAGATGCTCCAGGCCTTTCAGAGGATCGATTCTGCCGACAAAAAGTATGACCTTCTGATGATCCAAGCCCAGTTCCTTCCGGGCTGTTTCCTTATCTACAGGCTTGAATAAATCCAGATTGACACCGCAGGGGATGACGGCGGTCTTATCCGGAGAAGCACCGTAATGCTTTATGAGGTATTCCCTTTCCTTTGCCGTGGAGGCGATAATGCGGTGGCAACTATCTATTACCTCTTGCTCGCCCTGTAGACGCAGCTCGGGCTCATTTTCGCCGATGCCGATGCTGTTTTTAATGGCACCGAGCGTGTGAAACATAACGACATGAGGGATATGCCACCGGGTCTGCAATTGCTTACCTATCAGGCCTGATAGCCAGTAGTGGCTGTGTATCAGGTCATACGGCATGTCGTTGTACTTTCTAAAATCTTCCGCGCCGCAGGCAAGCCTTTGAATATGGTCATAGATAGCTATCTTGGGTACGTCTTCATCAACGCCGGTTTCAAGATGGATAATCCTGACGTTTTGCCCCAGGTTTATTGGCGGCCCATGCTGTGGTCGATGAGCCATGGTATATATATCTACGGCATGTCCTCTTTTTGCCAGCTCTCGTGCCAGTTCGCGAACGTAAACGTTCATACCGCCGGTGTCCCTGCTTCCGAGTACACCCAGTGGACAGCTATGAATGCTTATCATTGCTATATTGAGTCGTTGTATCATGTCATAGCTCCTATGCTGCGTAGCTCAATGAGCACCTGTATAGCGGTAGCTCCTTTCCGCCGAGATGATATTTGTAGGCTTCGCCACCTTTTAAAAAGTCAAAGCGTTTTTTATTTCTCTCGATGCTGTCCTTGATACACAGTGCCTTTGAAATCACCCCCACGCTCAGCCATCCATATTCCGGCTCATAGCCGCTGTTGTACAGGTATACTGTATCCTTGTAGTTAAAACATATGGTAGCGGCTACGGGCTTTTTGTTGAGCTCCAGTATGTCTAAATTCAGCAATCCCTGCTCCGCCATTACAGTTGCCGCTGCCCGGAAGAAAGATTCCATCTGGGGAGTCAGGAATGCAGCCTTATCCTGGCGGCTAATTTGAAACAACCGGAGGAAGATGTCTATATCATTTTGATTGGCGTCTGTGCTGTGGCGATAGTTCAATTCGCCTTCTTCATCCAATCTCCTGAGCTTACGCTTCAGCTCGTGACGCTGCTTGCCTGAGAGCAATTGGAGATAGTCCTCCCATGTAGCCGGTAAATCTAGTTCCACAGAGACGTCTTCTCCGGAGCATGAGACCTGCCAGGCTTGCCTTGGGGCTACCTTTACCAGGTCCTTGATTACCGTGGAATCAGGCCTAAGCGGCGCCAGGTCCAGGCGGAGAATTCCTCCCGCTCTCAGGTTATCCAACAATTCGCTAAAAAAACTCTCCTCCTCGCCGGGCGCAACAACGAAGTCGAGGTAATCGCAGACATCGATGCTGCCGATAAAGGAGGCGACGTTGTCATTTGCACGAAGCGGGGCAATTCCTATAGTCTTTCCTTCTTGCCTGACAGCGCCAAGGTACAATTCGGCACCGGAGCCGAGCTGCTGCCACCAGATTTTTGACCATTCTGGTGATGAAAAGAAAGACCCGGCTGGTGATTTGTCTTGTAGCTTTTTCCAGTCGGGGTATATGGAATCAAAGTCCTCCCGAGTGAATTGAAAGTTCATAAGCCTAAACCTGCTTATTATAGCCTGAGTAGCAATCTTTGTGCCAGTTTACGGGACGGAATGGCACCTCCTTGTTGAAGATGAGTTTTAAAATGTGCTAGATTAGGCAAGTTTCCCAGATACTTAGCCCAGCAGAAATTCAGGAGGTACCACTAAAGTGAATAATAAGCAGTTCCCAAAGCTTTTTCAGCCAGGCCATATAGGTAAATTAGAGCTAAAGAACCGGCTGGTCATGCCACCGATGGCAACGAACTACGCCTTAAAAGACGGCACGGTGACAGACCGGCA
>CP070642.1:1454211-1463774 GCA_020354105.1 Chloroflexota bacterium
GCTGCTATGGGTAACCATATATTTGGACGACGATGAAGCATTTGATTATTGGCGAGCAGTTGGCTTTCCTGAAAACAGAATTGTGCGGCTTGGCGAAGACGACAACTTCTGGGGACCAGCTGGTGATTCAGGACCCTGCGGACCATGCAGCGAGATACACTACGACTTCGGCGAAAAAGCTGGCTGCGGTAAGCCTGATTGCAGTCCTGGATGCGACTGTAGCCGCTTTTCTGAAATATGGAACCTTGTCTTCACTCAATATAACCAGACACCAGATGGCAAACGTAAAACTTTGCCGAAGCCGAACATCGATACCGGTATGGGACTGGAAAGAGTTGCCGCTGTAATGCAAGGCGTGTCTTCAGTCTATGACACAGACCTTTTCATCACTTTACGAGATAAGATATGCGGCTTAGCAGGGATAAAGCACGATAAGGATGAGATTACCGACCAGTCTGTGAGAATTATTGCCGAGCATAGTCGGGGCATTACCTTCCTGATTGCCGATGGCGTCCTACCGTCCAATGAAGGTAGAGGTTATGTCCTACGTCGGGTATTGCGTCGAGTCTGCTTTTTCGGGAGGAAACTAGGCGTAGAAGAGCCTTTCCTCAATGAGATAGCTCAAACTGTTATTTCCAGGATGGGACACACATATCCTGAACTGGTAAAAAACCAAAGTCTCATACAGGAAGTAGTTAAAGTAGAAGAGGAGAAATTCACCAGTACCTTAGATGCCGGGATTAATCTGGTCGACAAAGCTGTCGATGAAGCCCTGAAACAAGGAAGAAACAGTATCACCGGCGAGGAAGTCTTCAGGTTCTGGGATACATATGGCTTTCCTCTAGAGTTGACCACTGAAATTGCGCGGGAGAAGGGATTAGATGTTGACCTTGAAGGCTTCGAGGCTGAGATGGAGAAGCAGCGAGAAAGGGCTAGGGCCGGGCACAAGTTCAGCGGTGATAAAAATACAGGGAAGGATAGGTCTACAGTAATCTATAAGCCTGACCGTACCAACTTCGTAGGCTATGATAAATTGAAGACTAGCACCAAGGTGAGCTATATATTGGATCAAGAATCTGGCCAGTCAATAGAATCTGCTAAAAAAGGACAGAAGGTAGCTGTCGTCCTTGAAGAGACGCCTTTTTATGGTGAGATGGGGGGACAGGTAGGGGATACTGGCAGAATAACTGCCGATTCAAACCGAGTAGATGTTACAGATACCGTTTGGTCTCCATATGCCAGTCTGGCTGAAGGAGCCATCGTTCACCTCGGGCAAGTTGTTACAGGTAAGATCTCGGTTGGCGATACTGCTGAAGCCGAGGTGGAAGCAGAATATCGTCTTGATATCGCTCGTAATCATACGGCAACCCATCTGCTTCAAGCGGCATTGCGTCAGGTGCTGGGCAGCCATGTTCAACAGAGAGGCTCTCTGGTACATCCAGAAGGGTTCCGATTTGATTTCTCTCACTTGACCACTATCAACAAGCAGCAGCTCGATGATATCCAGCACTTTGTCAATGAAAGGATACGAGAGAATTTGCCTGTGAAAAGTAAGGTTATCCCATATAAGCAGGCTATTGCTGATGGCGCAATTGCGCTTTTCGAGGAAAAGTATGGGGAGACGGTAAGGGTATTGGAAGTAGGCGAGCCGATGATAAGCGCTGAACTTTGTGGTGGCACTCATGTCAAATCAACAGGAGAAATCGGACTCTTCATCCTAACTAGCGAAAGCAGCATCGGCACTGGTTTACGCCGCATTGAAGCCATCACCGGTAGAAAAGCTGAAGATTTCCTCCGAGAATGTCTATCAACGGTGTCAATTATAGCAGAGGAGTTGAAAAGTTCACCCACAGAAATTATAGACAAGGTAAAAGCTCTCACATCTGAGCTAACCGCGGAGCGCAAACGCTCGGCCTCATTAGAAAGAGAGCTGGCTAGATATACAGTCGACTCCTTGATTGACAAAGCTGAGCAAGTGGATGGCATAACAGTCTTATCGACTAAAGTGCTATCCGTTTCATTGCCAGCCTTAAGAGAGATGGGAGATTTATTGAGAGACCGCCTGAAGAGCGCCGTGATAGTGTTGGGTACAGTTCAAGACGGCAAACCAGGCTTTGTAGCTATGGTCACGCCGGATTTATTGAATAGGGGACTCCATGCCGGTGATATTATAAAACAGGTGGCTGCAGTCACCGGTGGCAGTGGTGGTGGCAAGGCAGACATGGCACAGGCAGGCGGCAAAGACAAAACCAAATTAGACGAGGCGCTCGAGCTGGTGAAGCAGCTAGTCAAGAAAGTCAGCAGATAGTTCAAGATGCGCACCTTAGGCTTGGATGTTGGAGACAGGAGAATAGGGGTTGCCATCAGCGACCCCGACGAGATCTTGGCCAGCCCGCTAGCTACCGTAATCAGGGAGGATGAGCAAAAGGCAATAGATGATATTATTCAGCTAGTTCACCAAAACGATGTAAAGCGAATTGTGGTTGGGCTGCCTTACTCTCTGGACGGCAGTATCGGTTTACAGGCTAACAAGGTGAAAGATTTCGTTAAAAAATTTCCTAAAAACACCAAAGCTAATATCGAGTTTTGGGATGAGCGCCTATCCACCGTGGCTGTGGATCGCTTGCTGGCAGGGGCTGGGAATAAAAAGGCTGGTAAAAAGATGGGTCGGGATGCAGCAGTAGCAGCTTTCATCCTGCAGGGATACCTGGATAGCCTGAAAGTCAGTGACCAGTGACTCAGTTTATCGGCGTTATAGGTTGCCCGCTGAAGCACTCCGTATCTCCTTATTTCCAACAGGCGGCTTTAGACTACTACAAGCTCGACATGCGTTACGAAGCTTGGGAAGTAAAAGCAGAAGATTTATCAACCACTATAAACCAACTCAGGCAGTCCCAAAATCTCGGGGCTAATATAACCGTACCTTACAAAGAAGCAGTTTTGAGCCTTATGGATGAGGTTGATGATTTTGCAGGTACGGTTGGTGCCATAAACACCGTAGTTAATCGTGAGGGCAAGCTGGTTGGCTTCAATACCGATGCATCTGGTTTCCTCAAAGCTTTGTGTGATGACGCAAGTTTTGAGCCTAAAAATAAGAGGGCTGTAATTCTTGGTGCCGGCGGAGCTGCCCGTGCTGTGAGCCTCGGGCTTCTGCAGGAAAAAATAGGCTCCTTGATAATCACTAACCGTGCCTCATCCAGAGCTGAAAATTTAGCAGTATCTCTAGCTGAACATTCAGCCAAAAATAATCTTCGTATTGAGATAGACACAATGCCATGGCAAAGTCCACAACTTATCGAAGCACTTAAGCACTGCCAATTGATAGTCAACTGTACCACTCTAGGAATGAAGAATTCTTCTGGGGAAGGCAAGTCACCTCTGGCATCAAATCTAGTTCCCAAAGATGCCCTGATTTACGACTTGGTGTATAATCCTTCAGAGACACCTTTATTAATAATGGCTAAAGAAGCTGGAGCTAAAGCTATCGGCGGCTTGCCAATGTTAGTGTATCAAGGAGCCGCTTCCTTCAAATTATGGACGGGTAGGGAAGCGCCACTAGACATAATGCTTTCAGCAGCCAGGCAAGCCTTACTGAAAATAGGAGGTTAATATATGAGGAAAGTTGTCTTAATTATCTGCATGACCACTTTATTGATCTGGGGTGCAATATCGACCTCTTGCGGCATTGTAGAAAATAAAGTAGCAGTCATCTCGCTCAACGGGCCAATACAGTCAGGTAGCTCAGGGCTTTTCTTTGGTGGCAGTATCATCAGCCCAAACTTTGTGCGAAACCAGCTGGAGCGAGCTAAAGAGGACATTGCCGTGAAAGCAATTGTTCTCCAGGTGAACAGTCCTGGCGGCAGTGTAGCTGCTTGCCAAGAAATCTTGAACGAGATTGAGGCCGTAGAGAAGCCTATCGTGGTCAGCTTTGGAGACACAGCTGCCTCCGGAGGGTATTACATCTCGGCAAAAGCCGATAAAATCGTGGCTTTACCCGGAACTTTAACCGGTAGTATCGGGGTCATCGCTGAAATACCCAACCTCAAAGGACTGTTTGAGAAGCTAGGAATAGAAATGGAGGTTTTCACCGGCGGCAAATACAAAGATATGTATGCCGGGGTCAGAGAGCTAACACCCGAAGAAAAGGTGATCATGCAAGAGCTGACCGACGAGCTCTATGACCAGTTTGTTAAAGTCGTTGCCGAAGGTAGAAATTTGAGTGAGACTAAAGTCAGAGAATTGGCCACAGGTCAACTTTATACCGGAGTACAGGCTAAGAAACTCGGACTGGTTGACGAATTGGGAGGACTTAATACGGCTATAGACCTAGCTGCCAGTCTGGCTGATATAGAGAAGCCAACAGTGGAATATTACAAGCGTGAAACTCCGTCACTGCTAAGTACTTTTCTGGACATGGGTTTACAGAAGCTAAACAACGTCACTCAGGTACAGTCACTAGGCGCTGAAGGCATTATACTGCTGGAGACACTGAGCAATCCTTATCCACAGCCGGAGTATCGATAGACTGATTACAGAAATCAGGGATTATGGGACAGTTTCGTTTTCTTACTGCTGGTGAGTCACACGGTAAATGGTTGGTGGCAGTTATTGAGGGTATGGTAGCGGGCTTGTCCATCAGTGAAGATTACATAGCTCAAGACCTTAAGCGGCGGCAGGCCGGCTATGGACGCAGCGCCCGCATGAAAATTGAGCAGGACAAAGCTGAGATTATCTCAGGGGTACGCCATGGCCTTACCATCGGCAGTCCGATAAGCCTACTGATATTGAATCGCGTTTGGGAAGGTTGGCAGGAGATAATGAGTGTTGTCTCTGTAGACAAGGAAATAGAACCGCTAACCGCACCCCGTCCTGGGCATGCTGATTTGGCTGGAGTACTCAAATACGGAATTGAAGATATTCGTCCAATTTTAGAGCGAGCCAGCGCTCGAGAGACGGCAGCCAGAGTCGCTATCGGTGCTGTAGCCCGAAAATTCCTCGAGGAATTCGGCATTACTATCCATAGCCATACGATAAGCGTAGGTAAACACCGGGTTAAACAACTCAAGACAATAGATTGGCAACGAGTTGAAAAATCACCTGTACGCTGCGCTGACGCTAAGGTAGAAAAGACAATGACAGCAGCTATTGATGAAGCCAGGAACGAAGGCGACACTCTGGGTGGAGTCTTCGAGGTAATCGCTGATGGAGTACCTGTCGGATTGGGCAGCCATGTACAGTGGGACCTCAGGCTTGACGGTCAGATTGCCCAGGCAATAATGAGCATACAGGCTGTAAAGGGTGTTGAGATAGGTGACGGTTTTTCCGTCGCCAGTATCAAGGGCTCTAAAGTCCAGGACATAATTGAAACCAGCCCCAAGGGAGCTCCTATGCCCTGGCATCGAGCCACTAACAGTGCCGGCGGGACAGAAGGTGGAATAAGCAATGGACAGCCAATTGTGATTCGTGCCGCTGTGAAGCCTATAGCTACGCTTGGTAAGCCATTGCAGTCAGTAGACCTCCGAACAGGGAAGAAAACCGAGGCTCATTATGAGCGCAGCGATGTCTGTGTTGTTCCTGCAGCCGGAGTGATAGGTGAAGCAATGCTAGCTATCGTTCTGACAAGTGCTATGCTGACGAAATTCGGCGGTGACCACTTGAAGGAAACCCTAACCAACTATAAAAACTATATTAGCTCTGTCTGCTCTCGCAATCGTTATGCCACGTCGTAAAGCAACTAACAATATCGCGCTAATAGGCTTCTCAGCTACAGGCAAGTCGGTCATAGCTATGAAAGTAGCCGAACGCCTGAAGTGGATGTCCATAGACACCGATGACGAGATAGCCAAGCTCAGCGGTAAAACCATTCCAGAAATCTTCAAACAAGACGGCGAAGATAAGTTCAGGCAACTGGAACATAAAGTATTGAGCCAGGCTTGCCAGAAGAAGCAAGCAGTCATCGCCACGGGTGGTGGAGCTATTGTTGACCCCAAAAACCAAAAACTGCTCCTTGACACCAGCGTGGTCGTTTGCCTGGAAGCCAGACCAGAGACCATACACCAGCGCCTGCTCCACGATAGCCTATACTCCGCTAGCCATGTAGTTCGTCCCTTACTTGCTGGTGACAACCCCTTGGAACGCATCAAGCAGCTTAAAGCCACCCGCCAGCCTTACTATGCTATAGCCGATTGGACGGTTCATACTGATAACCTGACTCTCGACGAAGTAAGTCAGGAGGTAATAAAAGGCTGGCAGTATGTAAGTAAACATCACAGAAGCAAGCAATCCACCAAAATTGACTCCGTCTGCATGGTGGAGACGAATATAGCCAGTTATCCTGTTTTCGTTGACTGGGGGATACTGGATAAGCTTGGCGAAAAAATGACACAGGCTGGCTTGTCAGGTACAGCCAACATCATCAGCGATGAAACCGTTTTTTCCATTTATGGTACACAGGTTAAGAAAACGCTGGAAAAAGCTGGCTTTATCGTCAACTGCTTTGCAGTACCGCCCGGTGAAGCCTCCAAGAATATCGCCCAGGCCGTCAAGATTTATGATTTTCTCATCGAGCACCGGGTAGAGAGAAACGATGTGATAGTTGCCTTAGGCGGTGGCATGGTTGGTGACCTGGCTGGATTTGCAGCTGCCACCTTCTTAAGAGGTTTGCCCTGGATTCAGGTGCCCACCAGCTTGATAGCCATGACAGATGCCAGTATCGGTGGCAAGGTAGCCGTTGACCACCCTCAGGGGAAAAATTTGATGGGCGCCTTTTATCAACCGAGTCTTGTTCTGGCCGATGTTAGGACCCTGACCACCCTACCTCAGCGCGAACTTACTTCAGGATGGGCTGAGGTTATCAAGCACGGACTGATTTTAGATGCCGATTTCCTGCAGCTCATCGAGGGCAATGTTAAGGACCTGATTAAGTTAAAACAAAGTATCACCTCTAAAGTGATTGCCCGAAGTGCTGCTATTAAATGCCAGGTTGTCTCTGAAGATGAGAGGGAGACTGGAAAACGTACCCTACTGAACTACGGTCATACCGTAGCCCATGGACTCGAAGCTGCTGGCAAATATGACCGCTTTCTACATGGGGAAGCAGTGGCAATCGGAATGATGGTAGCAGCCAGGCTGAGTCAGCGGTTGGGGCTATTATCGCCGCATTCTGTTGAACATCAAAAATCTATCCTGCGAAAATTCGGTTTGCCTACAGATTGCTCTGGAGTGCCCCTGACTGATGTGCTCGCTGCCATGGAGTTGGACAAGAAAGTACGAGGGAAAGCAATCCGCTGGGTATTGCTCGAAGACATCGGCAAGGCAGTGATACGCAGCGACATACCGAAAAAAGAAGTTTTGAATGTTCTCAAAGGGATTATAGAGCCTTGAAAATAGCTCTGAGTAAACAGTGGTCATTTCTGGACTATATCACCGTCCTGAAGCCTGTAGAAACCAGCCTGCTCACCTTTATCGGCATTTTCTCGGCGATTATCGCTGCTGGAGGTTATCCACCAGCAAATGTCGCAGTTCTCCTGCTAATTGCTCTCATTTTGGGCAGTGCCGGTTCCAATGGACTTACCAACTATCTCGACCGTGATGTTGACGCCTGCATGATGAGAACTTTTAATCGAGCCTTGCCCTCGAAGCGAATCGACCCTCCACAGAAAGCTCTACCACTTATTATCGGGCTTATCGCTGTCGGGTTAGTCTTAGCCTGGATATTGCACCCACTTTGCTTCCTGTTTGGCCTAATCGGCGTCATAGCCTCGTCGGTATGGCGCAAGACAATATCATGCACTTTTCTCGGCATTATCGCTGGCTGTAGCCCAGTGCTTATCGGCTGGTTTGCCATAGACCCGACATTCGATGCCACAATTCTTCTTTTATGCGGGCTGGTCGCCATCTGGACTCCTATTCATGTCTGGACCGTGATGATTGCCAATCGGGAAGATTACTTAAACGCCAATCTACGCTACTTCCCACTAAGCTGGCAGGTCAAGAACGTGGTAAAGATACTTTTCGGCTTATCCGTACTTCTCTATTTCATCTCCATTCTCCTCTATCTAGCCGCCGATTTTCACCTGATTTATCTGATTGTGGCCAACACACTTGGCATCTTAATGATTTACGCCAATGGCCGCTTATTATTCTCTATGACATCGATAGCTGCCTGGCGAGTTTATAAGCTATCAGCTTTCCCTTATCTGGGCATAATTTTCCTGACCATGGGCATAGATATCTGGTTAGCATGAATATAGACTCTGATCTTATAGACACACTGGAATTTGCCTTTCATCCCAAAGCTATTGCCGTAGCCGGAGCCTCAGAAGACCCTATGTCTTTCGGGCACCAGTTCCTGCGCCATCTTCTGGATTACGGTTATGACGGACATATTTATCCGGTAAACCCAAATAGAGAATCCATCTTGGGTATTAAGGCTTACCCGAGCTTGAGCAGCATTCCGGGACAGGTTGATTACGTTATCTGTTGTCTTCCAGCATCTATGGTACTGGATTTGCTTGCCGAGTGTCCCGCCAAAGGAGTAAAGATTGTTCATCTTGTTACCGCCCGTCTTAGCGAGACAGGTCGAAAGGAAGCCATAGAGCTTGAAACCAAGATGCTACAGACAGCCAGAAAACTCAACATCCGACTCATCGGCCCGAACTGCATGGGGATTTACTATCCACGCGGCAGACTGACTCACAGCTACAACTTGCCCAAGGAGGCTGGACCTATTGGCGCCGTGTTTCAGAGCGGCGGTTCATCTACTTTGCTTGCCCGATACGGGGAGCTACGTGGTCTCCGTTTCAGCAAGGTTATCAGCTACGGCAATGCACTTGATATAGATGAAAGTGACCTCTTAAATTATCTGGCACAGGATGATGAGACTCAGATAATCGCTGCTTATTTCGAAGGCGTCAAAGACGGCAGAAAGTTCATCAAAGCTTTAAATCATGCAGCAAGCATCAAGCCCGTTATCGCCATAAAGGGCGGGCGAGGCAAAGCCGGTTCTAAAGCTGTTGCCTCACATACCGCTGCCATTGCCGGTTCCACTCCCGTTTGGGAAACAGTATTCAAAAAGGCCGGGGTTACACCGGCTCAGGACTTACGTGAGCTCGTTGACCTGCTGGTTGCCTTCTCCTTTCTACCTCCGATTATGGGATACAGGGTTGGTATACTTAGCGCCGGCGGTGGACTATCGGTAATGTCGGCAGACATTTGCGAAGAGGCTGGGCTTACAGTGCCACCGATGCCACTTTCAATCAGGGAGGAATTGAAGAAAAAAGCACCTGAGATATGGGATTGGATAGGAAACCCGATTGACATCTCGATAATGAGCGCCGTATCCGCTGGTTTCTGCGAGATAATCAGAGTGCTGCCCACATTAATGGCAACCAGCCCTCACTTTGATTTTCTTATCTCTGAGTTCAGCGATGACAACCCCTTCCTCACAGAGATATGGGCAGGCCTTGCCGGATATCAAACCAAAGCATATATCGAGCTATATAATAAGCAATTCAAGCCGATGATTGCCGTTGTGCACAGCGAAGCCGCAAGTAACAACCTGC
>CP070642.1:1463874-1475020 GCA_020354105.1 Chloroflexota bacterium
GTAGTGCTACAATTAATAGTCCAATTTAGACGCAAGGAAATCTTATGCCTTCAGACCATATAATCGTAAAAGGGGCGCGGGAACACAACCTCAAGAACATAGACGTTAATATACCCCGAGATAAGCTGGTGGTCATCACCGGCGTTTCCGGCTCGGGTAAAAGCTCTTTAGCCTTCGATACCATTTACGCCGAAGGGCAGCGCCGCTACGTTGAATCGCTTTCCGCCTATGCTCGGCAGTTCCTAGGACTGATGGAAAAGCCGGATGTCGACTACATCGAAGGCTTGAGTCCGGCTATTTCAATCGACCAGAGGGGACCATCTCGCAATCCTCGTTCCACCGTAGGCACAGTAACCGAGATTTACGATTATCTGCGGCTGCTTTTCGCTCGCGTCGGTCATCCACACTGCCCTAAATGCGGGCGCGAGATATCCAAACAAACGGTACAACAGATTGTGGATGCAGTACAGGAAATACCCACCGGCAGCCGAATTATGATTCTGGCACCTCTAATCAGAGACCGTAAAGGCGAACACCAGTCTATATTCGATGACTTACGTAAAGCAGGCTTTGTCCGGGTTCGTGTCGACGGATATATACGTGACCTCTCAGAGGAATACGAGTTAGACAAGAATAAGAAGCACACTATCGAGGCCGTGGTTGACCGACTTCAGGTAGGCGAAGCTGAGAACAATCGCATTTCTGACTCAGTGGAAACAGCGCTGAAGCTCGGTGCCGGCGTTGTCCTTATCTCAATCATAGACAGAGAAGAATTGCTGTTCTCCGAGCACTTCGCCTGTGTCCATTGCGGCGTAAGTCTTGGTGAAATCGCTCCCAGGACTTTCAGCTTCAACAGCCCACACGGAGCCTGCCCGGCTTGCAGCGGGCTGGGAGTAAAGCTGGAAATAGACCCTGACCTGCTAATACCAAATAAGGACCTGAGCCTGGCAGAAGGTGCCATCCATGCCTGGGGATGGTTTGCCTGGCATGCCAGCGAGTTACATGACCTGGCACGCCGCTATGGTTTCTCGGTTAACACACCGGTTAGCAAGCTCAGCAAAGAGCATCTCACGCTCGTCCTCTATGGCGAGGATGGCGAGCTGGTCAAATACCGAAACCGCTTCGGTCGAGTTAGAGAATATTTCACCAGCTATGAAGGGGCAATCCCCTATTTAGAGCGGGTTTACCGCGATACAGAATCCAGCAATACTCGGGCTATCATAGAACGGCACATGGCTTCTTATCCCTGTCCTGCCTGCAATGGAAAACGGCTTAAACCAGAATCTTTAGCTATTACCATAGATGGAATGAACATAATCGAGGTAACCGAGCTAGCAGCTTCGGAAACGCTGCGCTGGATGCGTGTGCTCAATGATGACAGTAGCCAGCCACGATTGACACCCCATGAGCTAAAGATAGCCCACCAGATTCTAAAGGAGATAAATACCCGTCTTGGCTTTCTGATAGACATCGGGTTGGGCTACCTGACCTTAGCCCGTCCCTCAGCAACCTTGAGCGGTGGTGAAGCCCAGAGAATCCGCCTGGCCACTCAAATAGGCAGCGGTCTTATGGGGGTTCTTTACATCTGCGACGAGCCCACTATCGGACTGCATCCGGCTGACATTCATCGCCTTATTGAGACAATGAAAAGATTGCGTGATCTGGGCAATACGACCCTAATTGTAGAGCACGATGAAGCCATGATGCGAGCAGCTGACTACATCATTGACATGGGGCCCGGGGCAGGTGAACATGGCGGTAAGATAGTAGCCACTGGAACATTGGCAGATATCATGAGCTGCCCCAAATCGATAACCGGTCAATATGTGAGTAGAGCAAAGCAAATTCCACTGCCAACTGGACGCCGCCCAGGCTCAGGCAGTGAATTGATAGTCAAAGGTGCCTGCGAAAACAATTTGAAAAATATCGATGTTACCATACCTCTGGGCAAATTCGTCTGTATAAGCGGGGTATCGGGTAGCGGCAAGAGTACTCTTGTTAATGACGTAATGTATAAAAAGCTGGCTCAGCTATTCTATAAGGCAAAAGACAGGCCCGGTAAATGTGACAGCATAATCGGCATTGAACACATTGACAAGGTTATCGATATTGACCAATCGCCCATCGGTCGCACTCCACGCAGCAATCCAGCTACCTACACCGGTACTTTTACGCCCATTCGCGAACTATTCGCTACCGTCCCCGAAGCCCGTGCACGCGGCTACAAACCAGGACGCTTTTCATTCAATGCCAAGGGCGGACGCTGCGAAGCCTGTCAGGGTGAAGGCTATATACAGATAGAGATGCAGTTCCTACCCGATGTTACCGTGCCCTGCGAGGTATGTAAAGGCAAGCGTTACAATCGAGAGGCACTTGAGATCTACTTTAAAGGCAAGAATATCGCTGATATTCTGGATATGAGCGTGGATGAAGCCCTGAACTTCTTCGAGCATTTCCCCAAAGTAAGAAGGAAGCTTGAGACACTGCACGATGTTGGTTTAGGCTACATACGTCTGGGACAGCCAGCGCCCACCCTCTCCGGTGGTGAAGCCCAGAGGGTCAAACTTGCCACCGAACTATCTCGCCGCTCCACAGGCAAAACACTCTATATTCTCGACGAACCTACCACCGGCCTGGCTTTTGCTGATATAGACTGTCTGCTTCAAGTGCTCCAACGGCTGGTAGATTCCGGAAACACCGTGGTAATCATCGAGCACCACGTGGATGTCATGAAAAACGCCGACTTTATAATAGACCTGGGTCCCGGGGCTGGCGACGAAGGCGGCTACATTATAGCCACCGGCACGCCCGAAGAGGTGGCACAAATAGAGAGTTCATTCACCGGCCAATATCTTCGCGATGTGCTGGGTAATCAACAAAAAGAGTACTCTTTAGCCAAGCAATAGCACTTATCCAACTATTCAGAAGCCTGCTGTATCTGCTCTGCCATGAGGTTCTGGCGAGCATATTTGTAGAGCTCCACAACTGTAGCCACCAGGGGCACAATCAATATAATCCCCCACAAGCCAGCAATATAAGCACCCAATGGGAGCAAAACCAGAATCACGGCCGGGTGTATGCGCATGTAAGTCCCATGAATTCTGGGAACAAGCAGGAGGTTTTCCAGCAGTTGGACAGCCAGGTAGACAACAATCACCCAGATTACCTTGTCTGGAGCTATGGCTAGGGTAACAATAACACCAACCGCTCCACCAATCCATGGGCCCAATATAGGAATAAACTCCATTAGCCCCTGAAAAGCCGCTAAAGCTGGGGCAAGCGTTATACCCAACGCAGCCAATCCGATGAAGCACAGAACAGCCACAACTGCAGAAAGTATTAACTGAGCACGAATCCATCGCCCCAGCACCTTGTCTATGACTCCGACAACTCCTCTGGCATGTTTAGCCATCTGTGGCGAAAAAGCAGAATAAAAGCTGTTGCTCAATTTTTCCCAGTCTTTTAAGATATAGAAAAGGAACACAGGTAAGGCAACAAAACCAAGTACAAAGCCGAAGGTGCCCGATATATATGAAACGCCCTTCCCGAAGGCCCCTCGGATAGCATTGCCCAATGTCGCACCTGCATCCTGCAAACTGTCTCCTAACTGCTGGTGGGTTTCAGGCGGAAGCCATTGCTGAAGAATATCAAGCCAATCATGGAAAGTCTTCAGGCCCTGAGAAAAATACTGGGGTGCATTCTTAATTAAAATTGAAAAGGAACTCACCACACCTGTAATTATGTAGAAAGTCGATAAGCCAACGACCACCAGGATTACTATAAAGATAAGTGCTATCAAAGAGGTTCGTCTGGCTGACGACCACCTGCCTTGAACAGGCAATTTCTTTTCAAGCCAAGAAATAACAGGATACAAAAGATAAGCCAGTACCAGGCCACAGATAAAGGGCAGTAAGACGCTCCAAAAAGCGCCCAGAATCAAGAAGGTAATAACTATGGCTAATACGAAAAATATCAGGCGTCTGTTTCTTCTAAAGACACTACCTTCTGTATCCAAGATTCACCTTGCAGATGAGCCGCTTTGCCAAGCTCACAATTAAATAACCAATTGTCTATATTACTAACTGATTTTAGCCCGGGCTTTTTTGGTGACCTCGGTAGCGGTCTCCCGTACTTTTTTAGCAGCTTCCCCCGCCCTTTCTCGAGCCATCTCAGCCTTCTCCTTCAACATTTGCCTGGTTTCTTCACCAGACTTCGGGGCAAATAGAAAACCTATAGCCAAGCCAAGAACCGCCCCTACAACGAGCCCAATAGCAAAGCCACTGCCGCCATTTCTATCATTCATTTTTCTCTCCCTCCTGTTTCCTGAAAAACCTGCTGAACATATCAATACCCCCAGATATGCCTTTTATTATAGCACCTATACTAGCTAAAGGACCTACTATCTCATCCTTTACTGCTGTGGAAATCTCGTGGACATTTGCCGAGGTAGCCCGCACTGAATTCAGTATGGCTCTCACTCTAACATATAGCAAGCATGCTAGAACGGCGAAAAGGATTACCACCACTGTAAACACCAGACCCCAAACACAAATAACCAGATCTCTATACCATGCAATATCCATAAACAACACCCCCCTTTATATTTTTATGGTTTAAGCCTGTGATTTTTTCTCTCGAAGCCATAGAACCACTCCTGTTGCTATCAACGCCCAAGCAGCAATGAAGAACTCCGCTTGCACGCCAGTAATGAGTTCTTTGCTCATCAAAACATAGCTGTATGATGAGAAGAAATACACGAAAGCACCCAGGAGATAGAATTGCCATCCCCAACCTTTGGCTAGTCCCCAACCTGCTAGTGCACAGGAAGCTATTTGAGTACCCAACACGAAAAAGGTTTCCCAAAATCCACCAAGGGCTACAAGCCCATACATCTGGACATTCTCCCAACTCCATCCGCTAGCAAAGATATAATTGAGTGTCCATTGAGACTCAAGTATACTAAATCCAGCGCCGGATACAGCACCGGCAGCAAGCCCCAGCTTAGGTTCGATATTTCTGCCATTACGCCACCAATAGATAACCACCGGTACCAATTTAAAACCCTCACGAACCAGAGCGTAAAGGTACATTGATGGTACGCTTGCCAGCATAGCCCATTGCAACAGAGTTTCACGGCTCCAGACGGAACCAAGCACCAACGAAATTAAGGAGCTGAGAGGATATGCCGTAATAGCAATAGCAATAGGTGCCAGAATAGCACCTCCAGCAAGCACTGCCCACAGCCATGGTTTAGCAAGCAACGGCGGACGATAACAGGCAAGCCAGATTGCACCAAAAATCAAAGCCAGAAACCAAGCCAGCAGCATTTCCAAGATATCTGGGTTAACTGCGAAAAAATTGATTAAAAAACCAAGCATTTGCTGCAACATGAATCCTCCTCATATGATTTTCACTATATAGACGTGTCTCTCGTTAATTCAAATAAAACAGCTATCCAACAATTGCTGAGATAACAACAGGTTTTTCCTCAGTCAAAATTATGAAACACAACTCCTATATCCACCCCTGCATCTCATTGGGCTGATAAACGATTGCACCTACATCCTGAGCAAGTTCGAATTCATGGAATTGCATTTGATTGAAACCAGTTGCTCCAGGCAACGCAGGCGATGGATTCTTAATGAAATTATCATAGACAAAATAGGCTCCCAGCACTAAGAATGCGATAATCACTAAACCGAGGCATCCTGTAAGCCACGGGTCAGACTTTTTCTTTGCTTTCCCCCCATCCTCTCCACCTTGCCCAGACCCCTGATAGGCTACCGGCTGCTTTGGGAAAGGCTTTACCCTCTGCGGTGTTGGCCAAAAAAGGCTTTCACGGCAACCTGGACAATTTATTAATGTGGCGTCCACAACAGCACCGCAATGAGGACAATTATACTGGAACTTCTGTCCACACGCCTGGCAGAACTCCTGGCCTACGTTATTCTGCGCACCGCATGTGGGACAGGGAAAAATCTGTTGCATTAGACCACCATCCTCAATTTAAACTAGAACGATGATACAAACATGTCAACGCTACACCGTAAGACAACAAACAATCCCCATTTTAACCCGCCGAAGCCTATACTTCAAGCCAGATGAATTAGGGCAGCTAAGCACTTTACACACTAATCACCATACAGTATACTTTAATCCCACATGAGCTATAACTTTAAAAAGGATGCTGTTTAATGCCAATTAAAGTCGTTACCGACAGCTGCTCTGATATTACACAAGAGGAAGCTAAAAAATTAGGTATCGCTGTGGTACCAGCATATCTCCGCTTCGGTAACGAAGTTTATCGTGACGGAGTCGACATCGATTTCGATCAATTCTATAACAAACTGGCAACCAGCTCAATTCACCCATCTACCGCAGCACCATCGCCAGGAGATTTCGCCAAAGTCTACGAGGAGATGGCCAAGGAAACCAACGAGATTGTCTCTATACATGTTACCAGCAAACACAGCGCCGTGTGTGATTCTGCTCTGGTAGGCAAAGAGCTTGCTGAAAAGAAAGGTTCCAAGATTGAAGTTATTGATTCTCGTGGCTTAACGATGTGGCAAGGACTTGTCGCCATAGTTGCAGCTCAGGCTGCCAAAACTGGCTGTAGCTTGCAACAGGTGGTAGACAAAGCATATGAGACCATTAATCAACTGCGTGCCCTGGCAGTCCTAGACACTTTGAGATATGCAGTCAAAGGTGGGCGTCTCGGCAAAACACTTTTCGCTATTGAATCAAAGCTTAACGTGAAACCTTTGATTACTATCCGTGATGGTGAAGTTCGTCCAGCCGGAATAACACGCACTCGAGCCAAAGGGATAGACCGGCTACGCGAATTCATAGCGTCATCAGATATCGATGATTTGGCTATTGTCCACAGCACTACACCAGACGATGCCAAAACACTTGCCGACTACGCACGTTCCCTCTTCCCCAATATCGCACCACGAATATCAAGACTTGGCCCTGCGCTGGGAGTACACGGCGGCCCCGGAACCCTGGTCACAATCGTTAAGAGTGCCAAGTAAAATGTGTCCACCCAGGTCATCAAATCCTACATGGGCTCGACCTCACCGTCTTTTTCTCAGCCATTCCTCCATTTCTCTAACCAGCTTTTGGCTTTCGTCCACGGTGAGACTGAGGTTGCCTTCAAGCTTGCTGATATAACCATCAAGATCAGGATACTTGCTTCTCACCTGAGCTATCTCTTTGTTCTGTCTTGCTACCTCTTCGTCTATATCTGATAAATCAATACTCAACTCGAGGTGTGCGTTAAAGAACTCTGCAAGCTTTTTACAAGCCTGCAGGTCTGCTGCCAATAAATAGAAGGGCAGTGTCACCCAAAGGCTTGCCCCGGCAATATTTCTCCTCTTGGCAGCCCAGAGGAGAAATGAGCTAAAAGTCGGTCTTTGACCATCTTGAGTTTCATAATCCATATCGCTAACAAGTTCATGATGACTCAATACTCTCTTCATATCAGTCGAATTGACCACAGACAACAATATACGTGGCATCGTATGAGCAGCAGCAGAAACCATACCTCCAACAATGTATATTTCCTTCACCTTACAATATTTCTCAGCTATGTCTAGGACCAGACCCAAAAACCTATACCACTCGTACTGTGGTATATCGCTCTTGAAAATAACCAGACTATTCTCCTGGCACCAGTAAAATTTGCTTTCCGGGAATTGGGCTATATCTTCCTCCACTGAAACTCCGCCTAACGAGAAGAAACCCTCGGGACTAATCTCAGCAAATTCCCGACCCTCCAGCTTTCTATTTAAATAGTCAACAACACCTGCCCCAACTTTTCCGACATCTTGATTCCAGGCTACCACCAAAGACGAACTCTCTAACTTGGGCTTAGTAAAGAGTTTAAATGGCTGTCCCTCGCTCAAAGTTAATCTCCTCCGGGTTCTCTTTTAAAGAGCCTGTCAATTTCTTGCAGGATTTTTCTCTTGTCTTCTTCCGTTATCGGTTCAGGCTCACTAGGTTTGGCATAAGTCACATACTTCAATTTATCAAGTTGCTCTTTTATATCCGAAGGAAGTTTTTCATACACACTATCGATTTCATTTTCGCTTTGTTCAACAAGAGCGTCAATTTCATCCAGCGAAACTTCAATTCCCAAAGCAGTACTCAACACCTCGAGCACAGATTTGGACCCTTTGGGGTAAGGAATAGGGAAACCGTGAATATAAATTGGCACCTCTCCCATCACACAGATAGCCTCGAGTCCCCTCTTTCTGGCAACACCCAGTAGCAGTCCGTTTAATCCAGTAATATTTCCTTGCCCATTCCTGTCTTCTATGTCTGACATTAACACTGTATTCTCGTAACTTTTTACCTCATCAATCAAGGCTCCCATATTAGGCACCACCCAGACTCTCGACCTAGCGGTGTGATGGATAGGTGCAACAGCTGCCCCTGATGTATAAACTCTATGACATCCGAATTTCAATGCCACATCTATAACGAGATTAGCCATTTCATAAGCTTTAGTTCCCTCAGCATAAGCTCTAGCTCCATCACTGGGCTGTTCCTCTCCGATAAAGAACAACACATCATTTTTCCCGGTCTTCTTAAAATAGAATTTGTTGCTGGGGAACTCCAATTCTTTCAATTCACCACCCCTGATTAAAACTCTTCTGGGATAGAAGAAATCCCACGGTTCGATCTCACCGAGTTCCTCTGCTGCCATCACCCTCCTTAAAATATCAACAGCTATGACTCCAATGTTCCCGATGCCTGGCCAACAGGCTACCATAATCGGATTATTCAACTTTGGTTCTTTGTAAAGCTTAACTCCCATCACTATCTCTCTTTTTTGTTCTGTGTCTACACTCGATAAGTATAGCACACAGCTTCAATAACTTTAACCCAACTAAATTACTGATCAAAATATAATATAGATTGCCAACCAGAGCATATCAGTAAAAATGCAGGTATTGAAAGAATATCATACTAAAGTTATGATAAATCAAGAAAGCAAGTACAGTAAAGAGGAGGTGGCTCATTGTTCAAAAGGATACATGTATTCAGGGTCAAACCTGGACAAGAATTGCTCAACGAAATAACACGCTATTGCCAGGAAAATGAGGTCCATTCGGGCATAGTCATCGGCATTATAGGGTCAGTCGAGAATGCCCAACTCAACTTCCTAAAAGCGCTCCCCGGAAAATATGACAGCGTAGATTATCATGGCCCATTAGAAATCGTTTGCGCCCAGGGCTCAATAGCGATGAAGGATGACGTTCCCATCATCCACATACACATTCAGCTATCAGAACAGGAAATCTCCTCCGGTGGTCATCTTGCCAAGGCAATTGTATTTTCCACGGCTGAGGTGACCATAGGTGAACTCGATTACCAGCTTCGCCGGCAGACGGATAGCCATACAGGACTCAACGAATTGTCGGACTAAATCGAAGCTCTTCGCCAATAAAAGCAATCGTCTTTTGGAACCATTGGCAAGCCACCTGCAACACACCTTATATATACGGTAAGCAAAAAGTGTATCAAATCAAGTATAATAATGGACTGCGTCGGATTTAAGAACCACAACAACAAACAAGGAGCTATAAAGTTGAACAGTATCGTAGAGCAATTAGACCCCATTTTCAAGCCTAAATCGATTGCCGTATTGGGCGCCTCGGACTCAGTTGGTAAATGGGGCTATTTGATGGTGGAAAGGCCACTGAAGACAGGATTCGGTGGAGCCATATATCCAGTCAATCCAAATAAGAAAGAGATCCTGGGGCTTCGATCTTATCCTAGTATCCTGGATATACCAGGCCAGATTGACCTCGCAGTGATGGCAGTGCCCGCTCCTTCTGTCCCTGGGCTGATGCAAGAATGTTCGCAGAAAAAAGTAAAGGGAGCAGTCCTAATACCGGGTGGCTTTGCCGAGGCCGGTAGTGAAGGGAAAATACTTGAAAACGAGGTAGCGCGAATAGCCAGAGCTGGGAAAATTCGGTTTGTGGGACCCAATTGTATGGGAATATGGAGTGCTACTGTAAACCTTAATCTGTGTTTTTACCAAGCACCCAAACCGGGAGCCATCGCCTTTGTCTCTCAGAGTGGAACTTTCGGCGGATATCTATCCGAAATAGCAAACGCCAAAGGATATGGACTAAGTAAATTCATAAGCATAGGAAATCAGGCGGATCTCACTGCTTCTGAATACCTAGAATATCTAGCCGAAGACGACGAGACTAAAGCCATAGTTTTCTACATGGAAGGCTTTAAGGATGGCAAGAGATTTTTCCAGTTCGCTAGGGAAGTGATAAAGAAAAAACCAATCGTGATTTTTAAGGGCGGGAGCACAGGTGCCGGTGCCAGAGCCACATTATCCCATACTGCCTCCCTAGCCGGTTCCGAACACGTGTTTGAAGGTATGTGCCGACAAGTAGGTTTAATAAGGGTCAGCGAAGCCATACATGCTTTTGAGATGGCTGAGGCACTTGTAGAAGAGCAACCCTTGCCCAGAGGGAGAAGAATAGCCATCATGGGGAGTGGTGGTCAGGGTGTTATAGCTACTGATGCCTGTGCCTCTCTGGGACTTGAGGTTCCAGAATTCGACAAAGCGACAGCAATGAGCTTGCAGGAATTTTTACCACCCCACGCACCACCAGCCAGGAATCCAATTGATTTCGCCAGTGGCTATCGTACTGCCGTTGATGAGACGAGAGTAATAGAAAAAATCCTCAGCCTGGACTACATCGACGGCGTAATAACCAACGCGCCTGTAAATCCAAGGTCTTGGGGACCCAAGCCCACCCCAGCGGATAAAGACAAGTCCCCGCCTGATACCATCGAGGTCGCAACTCAAGCGGCACATCTTTTTACAACACTCCCTAAAAAGTATCACAAACCAATAATCGCCGTACGTTTCCGTCGTACCGATGACCGCACCACTGATATCCTCAAAGAAGCTGGGATACCCATCTACGACACCCCAGAGCAATGCGCTCGTGCCATGTATGCCCTAGTCAAATATGCGGAAGCCCGAAGAGCCGCCGAGCAGCAATGACACTCTACTTCAAAGCTCGCCAGAAGCTTGACACTCAATCTGGACAAAAGCTATACTTTTTGCCGGGGCCATTAGCTCAGTCGGTTAGAGCACGGTCCTGATAAG
>CP070642.1:1475120-1492231 GCA_020354105.1 Chloroflexota bacterium
AGGGAGTATCCCTCTTGTCCTCGAGAAATATCCTGAGGCAAAGGTCATCTGCACACCAAAATGTAAGGGTATGCTTATAGACCTGCTCCTTATTCCGGAAGACAGGTTTATCACCGTAGAGGACAAAGAGACCCTTTCGCTGGGAGACAGGACGCTGGAGTTCATTCATACTCCATGGGTTCACTGGCCCGAGACTATGGTAACCTACTTGAGAGAGGAAAGAATTCTGTTTTCTTGTGATTTCTTCGGCTCTCATCTAGCTACAACTGAACTTTATGTTACTGACGAGGGGCAGGTATACGAGGCAGCCAAGAGATACTATGCCGAAATTATGATGCCCTTCCGAACGATTATTCAGAAGAACCTGGAGAAAATAAAGGGCTATAAGATTGAGCTCATCGCTCCCAGTCATGGCCCTATGCACGATAAGCCGGAGTTTATCGTAAAGGCTTATCACAGCTGGGTCTTCGACGAACCCAAGAACATTGTAGTGTTACCTTATGTATCGATGCACGGCAGCACCAGCAAGATGGTGGCGTATTTCGTTGAAGCTCTGGCTCAGAAGGGTGTAACTGTGAAACAGTTCGACCTCACTGTTACAGACCTGGGGAAGCTGGCGATGGCGTTAGTGGATGCAGCGACGGTTGTCATCGGGACGCCCACTGTCCTAGCTGGCCCTCATCCCAATGCTGTATATGCTGCTTTTCTAGCAAACGCCCTTAGACCAAATCTAAAATTTGTCTCAATCATCGGTTCTTATGGTTGGGGAGGTAAGACGGTGGAGCAACTGGCAGCGCTAATACCTAACTTGAAGGTGGAGGTGCTGCAGCCGGTGCTCGTTAAGGGATCCCCCAGGGAAGCTGACTTTAAGGTTCTGGATAGTTTGGCTGAGACCATTGTTCAAAAGCACAAAGAACATGGTTTTGCCTAGCTTGTCATTGCTAGAGAAGCGAAGCAATTTCGTTGTCTTCTAATTATCAGAATTACTACGGCGCTTCGTGACTCGCAGTGACGACGAATAATCTGGAAACCAGCAAAAGAGTGGAGGTAAAAATGAAAGAAAGATACAGGGCGACACTTAAAGTAAACGGGGCCTCAGTTGAGATAAATCCCTTCGTTGAGGAGTTTTTGGCTCGAACCACGGTGGGTGCAGTTTCTTCACTGAAAGAGGTGGAGGACATTAAGAGCCTACAAGTCCATCAGAAAAAGGGGAATATCGAAATCACTGCCAATGGCAAAGACATCCCCATTACCCCATTTCCCAATGACATTATATCTAATACCCTGGTCGGGATAGTCTCTTCGCTGAGAGGGGTAGACGATATAGACAGAATAGACGTCAGCGTTGAGGCAGGATAACGAGTAAATAGGATATCGGGGCTGAAAAATTGGGCATCAAGAAAGCAGAAAAGGCTAAAATCCACATAACCGGCATGACCTGCACTACGTGTGCGGCCACTATTGAGAAAGGTCTTGCCCAGACTCCAGGCGTGGAAAAAGCTGATGTCAGTTTCGCCTCGGAAAAAGCATCCGTTGAGTATGACTCTTCCAAAGTTGACCTAGCCGAGATTGCAAAAACCATCTCTGGATTGGGTTATGAGGTAGCAACCAGGAAGTCCATTTTCCCGGTGAGCGGTATGACCTGTGCCTCGTGCGTAGCCCGTGTGGAAGAAGCCCTTTCCAGTGTGCCCGGGGTCGTTTCAGCCAATGTTAACCTGGCTTCTGAGAAAGCCACGGTTGAATATGTAGAGGGCACTGATGTGGCAGAAATGCATCGGGCGGTTGAAGAGGCAGGTTACGGATTGGGGTCAGAAGCAACGACGCTGGAGGATGTCACTACGGCTTCTCAAAGAGAGATAAGAGGTTTAAGAAACAGGTTTATCTTCGCCCTTACCCTCGCTATGGTGATAATGGTGCTGAGCATGGGACCTGATTTTACCGGTAAACCTTATATGCTCTGGGCATTAGCTACTCCGGTGCAGTTCTGGATAGGTTGGCGGTTCTACAAAGGGATGTGGGGAGCGCTGAAGCACAAGACCGCCGATATGAACACGCTCATCGCTGTGGGCACTTCGGCAGCTTATTTCTACAGTATGGTGGCAGTATTGGCTCCTTCTCTGTTTGCTGCTGCAGATATAGAGCTTGGCCTTTATTTCGACACCTCCTCCATGATTATAGCCCTGATTCTCCTGGGCCGATTTCTGGAGTCCAGAGCTAAAGGACAGACTTCAGAGGCGATAAAGAGACTTATTGGCCTTAAGCCAAAGGTAGCCACTATTATTCGTGATGGTGAAGAGACGGAGATACCTGTAGAGGAAGTGCAGGTTGATGACCTTATACTGGTGCGGCCTGGTGAGAGGATACCTGTGGATGGTATCGTCCGCCAGGGTTATTCCAGCATTGATGAGTCTATGATAACCGGAGAGAGCATCCCGGTGGACAAGAAGATTGGCGATATGGTTATTGGTGGTACTATAAACAGGATGGGCAGCTTTCAGTTTGAGGCAACCAGGGTGGGTAAGGATACCACTCTGGCGCGTATTGTAAGGCTGGTGGAGGAAGCGCAAGGAAGCAAAGCACCTATACAGCGCCTGGCTGATGTCATTGCCAGCTACTTCGTGCCGGTAGTCATAGGCATTGCCATCGTGACTTTCATTGTCTGGTTTTTCCTTGGGCCACCGCCATCGCTTACTTATGCTCTACTCAATTTTGTGGCCGTATTGATTATCGCCTGCCCCTGTGCTCTAGGCCTGGCTACTCCAACAGCTATCATCGTCGGCACCGGCAAGGGAGCTGAAAACGGCGTACTCATCAAGAGCGGAGAGGCTCTGGAGAGGGCACATAAGATAAATTCTGTATTGCTGGATAAGACTGGGACCCTGACCCGGGGCGAACCCAAAGTAACTGACATAGTTGCCGCATCATCTACTTCAGAAGAGGAGATTCTGCGGTTGGCAGCTTCAGTCGAACATGGCTCAGAGCATCCTCTGGCGGAGGCCATAGTCAAAGCATTTACGGAAAAGAAACTGAAGCTACTTAAGGTCTCAGATTTTAAGGCTATGCCTGGGCACGGTGTAGAAGCCACAGCGGGAAACAGGCAGCTTTTGCTGGGCAACCTCGCCCTGATGAAGGAAAGAAGGTTTTCTCTGAATGGCATGCAGAAAGAAGCTGAGCACCTGTTAAGCCAGGGTAAGACAGTGTTGTTCCTCAGTGTCAACAGCAGTGTGGTAGGCATAATTGGCCTGGCAGATACTATCAAGCCAAATGCCAGGGAAGCCGTGGAGGCATTGCACAGGTTAAATGCTGAGGTGGTGATGATTACCGGCGATAATCTTCGCACGGCTGAGGCAATTGCTCGTGAGGCGGGCATTGACCGCGTCCTGGCTGAGGTATTGCCAGAAAATAAGGCGAAAGAGGTTAGAAGATTGCAGGACGAGGGCAAAGTGGTGGCGATGGTGGGCGATGGTATTAATGATGCCCCGGCACTGGCTCAATCGGACGTAGGTATTGCCATAGGCACCGGTACAGATGTTGCTATGGAAACCGGAGATATAACGCTAATCAGCGGTGACCTAGATGGGATTGTTACTGCCATATCATTAAGCAAGCGCACCATGAGCACCATCAGGCAGAACCTTTTCTGGGCTTTCGCTTATAACACCGCACTTATACCGGTAGCAGCAGGTATCCTGTACCTTGTTTTCGGTCCTACCGGTGTCCCATCGGGACTCCATTTCGTTTTTGGTAATTACGGTTTCCTTAACCCGATGCTGGCGGCTTTGGCAATGGCTGCAAGCTCCATCACTGTGGTGTCCAATTCCTTGAGGCTAAGAACATTCAAGCCAGCCAGGTTTGAAAAAACAATTGAAGGAGGTGAGCGTATGGCTATAGACCCCGTATGCAAAATGCAGGTGGATGAGAAAAAGGCTGCAGCCATTTCTGAGTACAGGGGAAAGAAATATTATTTCTGCGCCGTAGGTTGCAAGAAGGCTTTTGACCAGAACCCCGAGAAATACCTAGTCGAGAAAAGCAAATAGGCTAAAACGTTTCTTCGGGTAGCCAAAGGCTGCTTTACACCTGCCTATTCGTGACAAAATCAAATAGGCTCTATGGAGGTGACAATATGAAAAATGAAGAAATCATCGCTTTACTGAATAAAGACTTGGAAGGCGAGCATGGCGCTATCATCCAGTACCTGACCCATGCCTATGCCATGGGCGAGGGAGAATTAGCCTGTGAGATAGAAGCCCTTGCCCGGGAGGAAATGCGCCATCTTGATTGGTTGGCTGAGACCATCGTTGAATTGGGTGGTAAGCCCAGTATGAAAAGAGGCAATATGCGCATGGTAGGTAAATCGGTAAGCGATTGGATGAAGAATGATGTGCTGCTGGAAGAGGATGCCATTACTATGTACAAAGAGCACATCAAGGCTATCGATGACCGCAAGATAAAGCGATTGCTGAAACGTATATTGTCGGATGAAGAGTCTCATCACGGTGACTTCGTCCATTTCGTGGACAAGGCGAAAAAGGAAGGGGCCAAGGACTTGAGAGGTAGTCGCAAGGACAAGATTGCTCAGATTCTTAACTGGGGTATTGAACATGAATATACGGTCATCCTTCAGTATTTGCTGCAATCCTATATGGCGACGAACGAAGAGATGAAAAAAGAGATGCAGGATCAGGCGATAAACGAGATGCAGCACATGGGCTGGCTGGCTGAGGAGATGGTCAGCGGCAAAGGGAGTCCCAAGATGGAGTATACCCAAATTGATAAATCGACCAAGATGGTCGACATGCTCCGTGCTGATATCAAGATAGAGAAGGAAGTGGCCGCTAAGTATGACAAATCAGCTAAGGAGGTAACTGAACCTGACCTGAAAAAGCTACTAAAGAGAATAAGGGACCATGAATTGTATCACGTAGAGATATTTGATGACCTGCTTGATGAGGTAAAGAAATAAGGAGAATATTTAGCAGCAATAAATCACCGTAATCGAATTAAATCGTTGAAATCATATATCGAAAGGAGGGATGAAATGGCGAATGTGAAGGCAGTTGGTGAAGTCTTCAGATGCGAGATTTGTGGGAATGTGGTTGAGGTGAAAGAGGTTGGCGGTGGTGAGTTGGTTTGTTGTGGCGAACCAATGACACCAGTCAAATAGAATAGAAAAGGAGGTTTAAATGGCTTACGAAGCGAAAGATTATAGTAAGTTAATCGGTATGGAGGGCTTTAGCGAAACGCTGCTAAAGAATCACTTTACCCTTTATCAGGGCTATGTGACTAATACCAATAAGCTCATAGACATCTTAGCCTCTATGTTGAATGAAGGGAAAGTCAGTACACCGGAGTACGCTGAGCTGAAGCGGCGAATGGGCTGGGAATTCAACGGCATGAGGTTACATGAGTATTACTTTGAAAATCTCGGCGGCAAGGCAGCAATAGACAAGTCGGGAAAACTGGGTAAAAAGCTGATAGAGAATTTTGGCAGCTATGAGAATTGGGAAAAAGATTTCAGAGGCACAGGTGCAATGCGCGGCATCGGCTGGGTCATCTTATACCAGGATAATGTGAGCGATAAGCTCTTTAATCAATGGATAAATGAGCATGATGTCGGCCATCCTGCTGGTTGTGTCCCAATTTTGGTAATGGATGCCTTTGAGCACGCCTTTATCACCGATTATGGGCTGAAGAAGGCTGACTATATCGAGGCCTTCTTCAAGAACATAAACTGGGCTCTTGTCGAAGGTCGACTGAAGTAATATATATCCAGTCAACAGAGACACAAAATGGGTAAGTTAATTGAAGCTGGTAAGAAGAACGATCTCGCGAATGGCACTATGAAAGAGGTCAAGGTCGAGGGTCACGATATTCTCCTTGCCAGAGTTGCCGATAAATATTATGCCATTGATAATCGATGCCCTCATTTTGGTGGTAATTTGTCCAGAGGTCGTCTTGAAGGCACCGTGGTTACCTGTCCGTTGCATGGCTCACAGTTTGATATTATCAACGGCCGTGTTGTCCGCTGGCTGAAAGGCTCTGGTGTTCTCTCAGCTGTGGGCAAAGCTCTCAAGTCACCGAGGTCTACTACTGCCTACAAGATTAAAGTTGAAGGCGACAAGTTATTGATTGAGGTTTAGTGGTGGATAGCTTGGGATACAAGGTAACAGCTGGCACCTCGAGTCTTTCTGACTGCATTAAGGTGGCTAACTGGGTATATAAGTCAATGGCTAAGGACAGTAATATTATTACTTCCCGAAAGCCATCCGACCTGCCGCTATTTAATAGTGCAATAATCCTTGCTCTTGGAGGGTAAGATATTTTATTGGAAGCCGAAATCTTAGGAAAATACCGCAATATAGCAGTCATCGGAGCATCGTCTAATCCCGAGCGACCGAGCCACAGGGTTTTGAAGTATCTAACGAAACACGGTTATCACACAACGCCGGTAAATCCTAACGAACAAGAGATATTAGGCAAGGCTAGCTATACCAATCTCAGCTCAATACCTGAAAAGGTCGATGTGGTAGATATATTCAGAAAATCGGAAGATGTAATGCCGATTGTTAACGAAGCAATAAAAATTGGTGCTAAAGTTATATGGATGCAGGAGGGAATTATCAATGAGGAAGCTGCTGCTAGAGCCAAGGATGCCGGGCCTCTGGTAGTCATGGATAGGTGCATGCGCAAAGAGCATCTGCAAATTGCTCGAAGTAAACGAAAAAGAGTAAGAGGTGATTGAAATGATTTCTAAACTAGACTCTAGGACGGCTTTTGCAATATGGTTGGCTCCGCTACTTGCATTATTCTTATTGCTTAGCATTTTTAACGCGGCCTGCGCACCAAAAACGCCTGTAACCGAACCGCCTGTGACGAAGCCACCTATAACCCAACCACCCACAGAACAACCATCTGCGCCTCCAACGTTGCCATCACAACCTACTCAATGGTCAGCTGATGGTGTGATTACTGATAAAGAATACACTAAGACAAAATCATTTGGCGATTATGAAATATACTGGACAGGTGATGACCAATATATCTACATTGGTATGAGGGCCAAGACAAGCGGCTGGTTAGCCGTGGGCATACAACCGGGGACAAAGATGAAGGATGCCGACATGGTGATGGGACTTGTCAGTGACGGAAAAGTTAGTATTTTTGACTTCTTCTGCGTCGGTGACTACGGCCCACATTCTCCAGACATTGAACTGGGAGGCACCAATGATATACTTGAATTCGGTGGCCAAGAGAATGAAGGCTATACTATCATTGAATTTAAGCGATCGTTGAATACCAGTGATAAATATGACCTTCCGATCACCAAGGGTACTAATAAAATCATCTGGTCATATAGTTTGGATGAACAGTCGACGAAGAAGCACGTTAGTCGCGGATATGGAGAGATAGACCTTTAGTTGATGCAAGTAATTTCGAGGATATGAATAATGGAAATCTTTCAATCAACAGTAGTTCCTAGGCTGATATTCATCTTGGGCATTGTCAATATACTAGCGGTGATGCTAATTTTCTTTTCCTGCAGATGCGTTTCTAGCGGCAGTTTATTGAGAAAGCTGATGAAATATCAAGCTTATCAGCGGTTTTTTGGCTATCACTGCTCTATATGGTGGGTATTGTGGCTATCTGTAGTTATTCATGCCACTTTGGCAATTGGCTTCTTTGGTGTTCCTTTTTAAATCCAAATTAAACGAGTACTTCAGGAAGCCCGCAGGAGGATAAACATGGAAAGAACAGTCAGCGGCGCGACTATTTTTGTGATACTTTTATTTCTTGTGGCAAGCGGCTTCGCTTGTGCAGTAGATAAACCTGTGGGCGAACCGGAAAAGCTGCAGCCTGTGGAAATAAGAGACTATCAAGGCGAAAAGCTTTCCTCGATAAATGAATTCAGGGAAAACTCTATAAAAGGTCCACAACATGTGGACGTCGAGAATTACAGGTTTAAAATAACCGGACTGGTAACGAATCCCGAGACCTATACTTATGATGAAATTGTTAACAACCATGAGGATTACGAGAAGGTTGTAACGCTGAATTGTGTTGAGGGATGGAGCGTAACCATTCTCTGGAGAGGCTTATTGGTGAAAGACTTGCTAGCAGAAGCGGAACCATCACAAGATGCGAAGGTAGTCATATTTCATGCCTACGATGGCTATACTACCTCTTTACCTGTGGACTACATAATCAATAATGACATATTGATAGCTTACGAGATGAACGGCGTTACCCTTCCTCCGGAAAGGGGGTTTCCTTTCCAGCTTGTAGCCGAAAGCAAGTGGGGATATAAGTGGATAAAATGGATAACGGAAATTGAGCTATCTGATGATGTCGACTATAAAGGTTATTGGGAGAGGCGAGGTTATTCGAATAGTGCAGACCTCGACGAAGGCTTCTTTGAAAGATGAGAAACTTATTGAAGCAAAAACTGGCTAAACGAATAGTTCAATGGCTGTTGTTGGCAGTGGTAATTCTCTATGTTATAACCGGCTTCGGCATTACGGAATACCGAACTGTTGAGCATTTAACATTCGGCTTATTGAGCAAGCCACTGTCTTTCAACATTCACAACAATCTGATAATTCCTTTTATAATACTGGTAGGCTTACACATCTATCAGCGAATTAGGAAGGCGTCTGAGGTCTGACCACTTTGAAGATCGGGATTTTCAGCCAATGAGCTAGCTGAATGAATCGTTTTCTTGTTTCCTGGAGCAACAGAGAAAGCCGTAGCGATAAGTGGGTTGAACACAAAGTAGTTGAGTTATCTGGCTAGCGGTTCGGTGTTTTTGAAGAATTACTTGACATATCCTTTATAAGAGAGTAGAAATAGCAAGTATAATTGAATCTGGGTGACGGGCGGTAACGGTTATTCCTCTTTAAGGAGGTTGGAGATGAAGGCCGCTGCAAAGACAAAAGAGCAACTCATAAAAGAACTGGACTCACTGCGTAAACGTGTCGCTAAGCTGGAATTGGTAGAAGCCAAATACAAGCGCTTAAAGCAGGAACTTAAGCTACGAGACCAGATTATAGGAAAAACTGTACAGGTTTGGGAAAGTGCAGGCTACCCTATCTTCCTTCACGATACCGAAGGTAATTTCCTTTATGCTAATGAAGCGGCTGCTAGATTGCACGGCTACACGAAAGAAGAACTCCTAAAAATGAACCTCCGAAATCTGGAGGCACCGGATTCTGCGAAATTGTACGAGAAGCGAATGAAGAAAGCTGTGGAAGAGGGAGAAGTCGTTTTCGAGGTAGGGCATTACCACAAAGATGGCTCAGCGTTATTATTCGAAATGCATACCAGGGCTACTGAACTGGATGGAAACCTCATATTTTTCAGCACCGCCTTTGACATCACCGGGCGCAGGCGGGCTGAGGAGGCGTTGCGAGATAGTGAAGCGAGATACAGGTATCTTTTTGAACATAGCCAGGTGGCTAATGCCTTAGTTGGGTTAGACGGGAAAATCATCAATGTAAATAAGGCAGCGGCACAGCTTTATGGATACGACAAGAGCGAGATAATAGGAAGGGAATTACTGGAATTTGTCGCCCCCGAAAGTCTAACAAAAGTAGCCGAGGCCTTTTCCCACGGCTTAGCTGGTACCCATGCTGAAGCCACGGAGGTTGAAATAACTACTAAACAAGGTCCCCGAACCTTCTTCTTCCCCGGTGGTTACCATATGCTATTTGAAGGCGGTAAGGAGGCAGGATTTTTAATCAGCGCAATCGATATAACCGCGCAAAAGGGGACGGAAGAGGCTTTAAAACATTCGGAGGAGAGATATAGGACTATACTGGATGAGATGGAGGACGGTTACTTTGAGGTTGACCTTGCCGGCAATTTTACATTCGTGAATGATGCCAATTGCCGCCAGCTAGGTTATCCCAGAGAAGAGCTAATAGGCATGAACTACCGAGCTATAATCGCCAGTGATGACGTCGAGAAAGTTTATAAGACCTTTAATCATGTCTACAGGGAAGGTCAGCCAGTTAGAGCTTTTACTTGTAAAACCGTTCTAAAAGACGGCAGCACCGGAACAGGTGAAATCTCGGTTTTCCCTATACGAGACGAGAAAGGCGAGATAATCGGCTTTCGGGGAGTGGGACGTGACATAGCCGAAAGAATGCAACTCATTGAAGATTTAAGACGGTCGGAGGAGAGATATCGAACTGTGTTGGATGAAATGGGAGAGACCTATTATGAGCTGGACCTTGCCGGCAATTTAACCTTTTTTAACGACGCTCTAATCCGCAAGGTAGGCCGTTCCAGAGAGGAATTGATGGGGATAGCATATAAGGATTACATACCTGCAAAGGATATGCAGCGTGTATTTAAGGCGTTCAATCAGGTATATAAGACGGGTAAGCCTCTGAAAGGTCTTCCATTGCAGATTATCAGAAAAGACGGAATCTCGATGTTTAGTGAGGATACGATTTTACCCTTGAGAAACGAGGCGGGTGAGATTATTGGATTTCGTGGTGTCAGTCACGATGTCACAGAGCGGCTGGAGATGATGGAAGCTTTGAGGCAATCTGAGGAAAGGTACCGTACCATGCTTGACGAGATGGAAGAGGCTTACTATGAAGTAGATCTCGCGGGCAATTTTACCTTCTTCAGCGATGCACTATGTCGCCAGTTGGGCTACTCCAGGGAAGAGATTATGGGGATGAGTTACAAGGTTTACATACCCAGAGACAATGCTAAAAAAGTGTTCGAAGCCTACAATCGAGTATACCGCACAGGTGAGCCACTTAAATCATTTGCTTCGGCACAGATTATGAAAGACGGAACACTAGTGTTTACCGAGGACTCAATTTTCCCTCTGCGGAACGAGGATGGTGAAATCACAGGATTTCGAGGCATTAGCCGCGATGTTACAGAACGCAGGCGAGCGGAGGAGGAAAGGAAGCAACTGGAGCAGAAAGCTCAGTTTGCCAGCCGACTGGCTTCTGTGGGCGAACTGGCATCGGGTGTCGCCCATGAGATAAATAATCCTCTTACCGCGGTGATAGGTTACGCCCACTTGCTACTAGAGAGAAAAGATGTCCCCGAGGATATAAGGCGCGATGTGGAAGTTATCAATGAAGGCGCTCAGCGGGTAGCTGGCATTATCAGAAAATTGCTAGTCTTCGCCCGTCAGACCAAGCCGGAACGGACATATGTTGACATTAACGAAATAATAAACACCACGCTTGATTTGCGAGCTTACTCTTTGCAGAGCAACAATGTAAGAGTTGTTCTCCAGTTCGACCCAGACTTGCCCATGACTGTCGCTGACCCAGGTCAACTTCAGCAGGTTTTTCTCAACTTAATCATAAATGCCGAAACCGAGGTCAAATTAGCTAATGGAGGCGGCAGGCTGGCAATTAAGACAGAGCAGACAGATAACAGCATACGGGTGTCTTTTAAGGACAATGGTCTTGGGATAGCCAAAGAAAACCTGGAGAGGATATTTAATCCCTTCTTCACTACAAGAAAGGTAGGTCAGGGTACAGGGCTTGGCTTGAGTGTGTGCCACGGCATAGTAACCGCACATAAAGGCAGGATATGGGCCGAAAGCCAGTTAGGCAAAGGAGCTAAATTTATTGTGGAATTGCCCATACTTACTGAAGACAAGCAGTTGGAGCTCCCTGAGCCTGTCGTTCAAGAGCCTGGCAAGGTGGCCGGGGCTAGGATATTGGTAGTAGATGACGAGGAGGTGATAAGGCAGTTCGTAAGCCAAATGCTGCTTGATGAAGGACATGAGGTGGAATCTGCGAACAGCGCTGAAGATGCCTTAGAGGAGATTAATAATAAGGATTATCAGGTCATCATGTTGGACATCAAGATGCCTGGCATGAGTGGTATTGATTTATACAGGCACTTCCAGAAGGAATCCCCGTCTATTGCGGATAAGGTGGTTTTCATCACCGGCGATGTCATGGGACCAAGTACTATGGACTTCCTCTCCAAGACCAAAGTGCCCTATATTATCAAGCCATTTGATGCCAAGCAGCTGAAAACAGAGGTAAACCGCGTATTGTCAGGCGGCGCGGTTTGCTGAATCTCACCACAACCCCACCTCTAGCGCCAAAGGAGAGGAGTATGCTTTGACTCTACGCCTGCTGAATTTCTCGCTTTAGTTTATCCAGCCAGGCTGTTGATTTAAGTTGCTTCTCAAGTAGATACTTAATATTCTCCCGCATAACCTGTTCCAGCTCTACGGCTAGCTCTGGACTTATTTTTACTCGCCTTGCGTTTGCGTAGTCACAGTTCTGCCACAACCGCAGTACCTTTAAGGCATTCAAGGAAATGGGACGCGCCGCTGGCTCGTGAAAACCGCAATTATGACAGAGAACGCCACCGTGATTGGGGCTGAAGAAATTTGTCTCTGGCTTCAGAGGTAAATTGCATTCCGTGCATCTTTGTAGCTGGGGACGATATCCCAGATGGTCGAGCAGATGAAGTTCAAAATAGCGTAGCACAAGCTCGCAATCACTGGCCTGAGACAACTGTTTCAAAGCATCCAGCACCAGGTCAAATAGGCGACGGTCTTCGATACGCTCACCGGTAAAGGCATCAACCAGTTCTGCAATGTAGAGGCCACGCGAAATGAGTTCCAGGTCATCCTTTATAATTAAAAAATTATTGATGGTTTGGGCTTGAGTTATGATATCGAGGTTGCGACCTCGAGCCAGCATCAAACGGCTGTGGGTGAGAAGCTCTACGTGGCCACCAAGCTTACTTTGGGGGCGGCGAGTCCCTTTAGCTACTGCTTTCAGTTTTCCCAGTTCAGGCGTATAAAGTGTAAGGATTCTATCGGCTTCGCCCAGCTTAATTCGCTTGATTATAATAGCTTCTGTTTGATAAACGCGAGGTAACGTCATAGTCTACGCGGTTAAATTTCCTGTCTTCCTTCCAAGGCACGGCTAATGGTGACATCGTCAGCATATTCCAGGTCACCACCATAGGGCAGACCGCGAGCCAGCCGGGTAACTCGAATACCAAGCGGGGCAATCAGGCGCTGGAGGTACATGGCGGTGGCTTCACCTTCCAGATTGGGATTATTTGCTAGTATTATCTCCGTCACCAGACCGTCGTTAAGGCGCGCTAGCAGCTCTTTAACTTTCAGTTCGTCGGGACCTATTCCATCGGTTGGGGCGATTACGCCGTGAAGAACGTGATAAAGTCCCGTATATTTCTTTGTGCGCTCCAGGGGAATGATATCTATCGGCTCTTCGACAATACAGATTTTGGTGCGGTCGCGTTCTTCATCACGGCAGATAGCGCATGGGTCAGAGTCGGTTATATTGAGGCAACTGGAACACAAGGTCAGCCTTTCTTTTAAGTTTCTAATGGCGTCAGCTAATGCGCTAACTTCATTTGTAGAAGCTCGGAGCAGATAATATGTCAGCCGTTGGGCACTTTTCGGCCCAATGCCTGGCAACTTACTGAATTCTTCTATTAGCTTGGCTATCGGTTCAGCGGTGGGTATTAAATTGGTGCTCAAATATCTTATCTCCTAAAATAGCCCCGGTAGTTTTAGGCCACCGGTAATACTGCTCAAGTGGCTGGCAGCAAGTTCCTGTGATTTCTGAATGGCTTCATTCACTGCTGCTACTACCAGATCCTCGAGCATCTCAGCATCTTCAGCGTTTATAACTTCTGGTGATATATTAACTGAACGAATCCTTTGTTGGCCATCAACCACTATCTTGATAGCTCCGCCTCCGGAGCTTATTTCAGCAGTCATGTCAGCTAGCTCTTGTTGAGCTTTGGCCAGCTTAGCCTGTAATTCCTGCGCCTGGCGAAAAACAAACTTATTCATTTCTCCTCCGTTCTGGGTTTCCTGCCGATGACTTTGGCCCCATAGCTTTCTTTAGCCGCTTTCACGAGGGGGCTCTCTGTTTCCATTTTGGCTCTGGCTTGCTCGCTGGGGCTAGTCAGAACACAACGCACCTGATATGAATGCCCAAATACCTCTCGTAGCTTTTTCTCTACCAGATGCTTATACTTCGGATCCTCAATATATTCCTTATGGAATTTGTGATAGAAACCCAACACTAAAGTGCCATCTTCAATGGCTAAAGGTTCGCAAGAGCTTCGCAAAAAGGCATCCAGGTTACCCTTGGAACCCTCACCCCGCATGGCATTAACGAAGTCCTTCCATCTGCTGCGCAGCTCTTCGATTTCCGGGGAAGATGTCTCAGCTGGAGTTTCTTCGGTTTCGCTTGGCGCTGCTTCAGTTTCAGAGTTTTCAGCTGGCGCCTGTGCCTTAGTCTTTGGAGTCGACTTGGTTGATTTGGCAGGTCGGCTGGAGGACACTGCGGCTAGCTCCTCAGGTTCAGGCTGTTGCTTAGGCTTGTCTGGTTGCTTGTCTTCAGTCAAGGACAATATACAGTCAACAAGAGCTAGTTCTAACGGGAGCGGTGAATAGTTATCCAGGCGGAGGTCTATCTCACCGAAGCGCTTGACTGCTGTCAACAGGTAATCGAGGCTGGCGCTTGTTGCCAGCTCTTTAATCTCGATTAAGTCGTCGCTGGTAACATCTATCACTTCTTCCGAGCCGGACTTAACAAGGAGCAACTCTCGGAGATAGTCCACCAGCTCACGATTGAATTGGCGGAGGTCAAGCCCATCACTGGTGACACTGTTAATGGTCTTAAGACCAGTGGTGATGTCCCTATTTACAATATGCCTAGCTAACTCTCTAATACGCATGTCTCCACTGATGCCCAGCATCTCCTGCACCTGATTAAGCTCGATTTCGTGTCCATAATAGGTGACAAGCTGCTCCAGTAGATTTTCAGCATCGCGTAGGCTGCCGGTGGTTACTTTGGCGATAAGCCTTAAGGCTTCAGGCACAATACGAACACCCTCTTTTTCACAGACGAGATTGAGCTTGGAGATAACCGATGATTGGGAGAGACGGTGGAAATCGAAACGCTGGCAGCGTGATAGTATGGTCGACAGGACTTTATGTGGCTCTGTGGTTGCCAGAATAAATATAGCATGGGGAGGTGGCTCTTCCAAGGTCTTAAGGAAGGCATTTGACGCTTCCTTGGTTATCATGTGGACTTCATCTATAACATAGACCTTGTATCGAGCCAGATTCGGGGCATAATTGACCTTTTCTCTGAGGTCGCGAATCTCATCAATTCCCCTGTTGCTGGCGGCGTCTATTTCTATAATATCGGGAGCGCTACCCTCGTTAATCGCCTTGCACAACGCGCAGCTGTTGCACGGTTCGCCCTGCTCTGGGTTTAGGCAGTTTATTGCCTTAGCCAGTATGCGTCCGGTGCTGGTCTTACCGGTGCCCCGGGGACCGCAGAAAAGATAGGCATGGGCTACCCGTCCATCAGCTACAGCGTGGCGCAGTGTCTGGGTAACATGCTCTTGTCCCACTACTTCGGACAAGGTCTGGGGGCGCCATTTGCGATAGAAGACTTGAGAGGTCATGGTGCTCCTATTATACTCCATGTGAGCTGATTGCTTAAAGGTTCAATTACTCTTTTGGGCCAAAAACAGATGGGAAACATTTAGGGTGTAAGCCTTTATCATAAAATCGTCCTCTGCATTATTGAGAAGAGCAAGTGGCTCTTAGGGCGCAAAGCAATTGTGCATTGATTTTGAACCTATGTTATAATTGTGCTTTATAGACGGGTATAGAAGGAGTATAAATTTGGACAAAGAGAAGAAGGGAGCGGTAATTTCCGAATTCAAAGTTCACGAAGGGGATACTGGCTCTGCTGAAGTTCAGGTGGCATTGCTAACCGAGAGAATAAATCAACTATCCGAGCACCTAAAAGCTCATCCTCATGACCATCATACACGCCGGGGTCTTCTAAAGATGATAGGACAGCGAAGACGCTTGCTAGCCTATATTTCAAAGGGCGATGTTAAACGTTATCGTAGCCTTATCACCAGATTAGGTTTGAGGAAATAAGCTACCAGGTATTGAGGGTGTGCTATGTCTGAGTCTGACCAGTGTGAAGTCGGGGGCAGGATTTTAACCATTGAGACAGGCAAATTAGCCACACAGGCTGACAGTGCTGCTACTGTACGCTACGGTGATACTGTTGTTCTGGTCACCGTGTGCATTAGTGACGAGCCTCGCGAGGGTGCTGATTTTGTCCACCTTACTGTAGATTATGAGGAAAGGCATTATGCTGTCGGCAAGATTCCCGGTAGCTTCATAAGAAGAGAGGGTCGCCCCAGTCAAGAGGCAACGCTAGCCGCACGACTCACCGACCGCAGCCTACGTCCACTTTTTGACAAAAACTTACATAATGATGTTCAGATTGTGGTTACTGTCCTTTCCACCGACCAGGAAAATGACCCTGACATACTAGCTGTCAACGGAGCTTCAGCCGCGGTAACCCTTTCCTCAATCCCGTTCTATGGTCCGATAGGTGCGGTGCGTGTTGGCCATATCGACGGAAAGCTTGTGTTAAATCCAACATTGCCTCAACTTAACGATAGCCCGCTGGACCTTGTTGTTGTTAGCACCAGAGAAGCCATAGTCATGGTAGAAGCAGGAGCCAAGGAAGTCTCTGAGGAGATAGTGCTTGAAGCTATCAAGCTTGGGCACGAGGCGAATCAGGAGATTATAAGATTCCAGGATAAATTGCAGCAGGTTCATGGCAAGCACAAGATGGAGGTGAAAGCTTCTGAAACTGCCTCCGAAGTGCTCGCCGCCATCTCTTCGGAATTTGGTCATCGATTGACTGAGGCAGTTGGACAAACAAAGCGGGCTGAGCGAGAAAGAGCGTTTGAGTTAGTCAAACAGGAGGCTATCGAGAAGCTTAAGGAGACGTTTTCTGAAGCTGATATTAATGCTGCTCTCGAGGACCAGGCTAAAAAGGCAGCTAGGGCGAGTATTTTAGAAAAGAAACAGCACCTTGATGGCCGCCAACCCAAGGAGATACGTCCCATTGCTGGTGAAGTCGGTTTCCTGCCCCGTACTCACGGTTCAGGCCTTTTCAGCAGAGGGCTGACTCAGGTATTGACCATAACCACCTTGGGTTCCCTGCGTCAAGAGCAATTGATTGATGGCTTGGGATTGGAGGCGACAAAACGTTTCATGCACCATTATAATTTCCCGCCTTTTTCGA
>CP070642.1:1492331-1501119 GCA_020354105.1 Chloroflexota bacterium
GCAGTTTCGGTTCTTGGCACAATTGGTGCAATCAAGGTGATGGTGACTGAGAAGAAGTTCGAATGCGGTATTTCTGAGTCTTTTGACCTTCGGTGTGTTCAGGTGAATTACCATGCCATCACTGACCGGCTCGGTGCAGGCTGTAACCGGGGCGCTTCTGCCTTCGATTTCCACAAAGCAGAGCCGGCAGGAAGCAAAAGGAGTGGTGGCTTCTCTTATGGCGCATAGATTTGGTATATAAAGCCCATTATCCAGGGCTGCCCACAGTATCTTGGTTCCCTCTTTAGCTTTGATCTTAATGCCGTCAATGGTTAAATTAAGCAGCTTGTTGCTCCTATTATTTAGGCTTTATAAAGCTATGCTCCAGAAAGTTAGCTATACCTTTTATATCATCTAATGGAAGGGTTCTGACTTTAGTTTCCAGCGGCTCATCGGTGGCTATGGCTATCAGGTTGTTAATTTGGTTGATAGTTGGGCCGGTTGCCTTACGATGAACCTCTAGCTTGGGTGCGTTGCTTTGCTTGAAACCTTCGGCGAGTATAATATCATAATCATCACCGACGAGACGGGCTATCTCGCTGAGTTCAGGCTCTTCAGTAACCGGTTTTATTAACACAATCTGGTCTGGGGAGGTGATGGCTGTAGCAGCACTGCCAGCTTGAATGTGACGCCAGCTATCCTTACTCGGTTTATCGAAACTTAGACTATGAGCAGAGTGTTTGATAGTGGCTACACGATAGCCCCGCGACTTCAGCTCCGGAATCAGCTTTTCAATAAGCGTTGTTTTTCCTGATTTCGATTTACCTACAACTGATACTATTTGAGGCATCAATTCAACTTCTGTGGAATCGGATGTGGGATATTTGGTTTTAGCATTTCCTGTAGGCTTTTTTCCACGGTTCCTTTCTCATGGTTATGTAGTCCTGTATTGCTGCCTTGATAGTCTTTGCAGCTAATAAGGCGCAGTGACGGTTGCCCTCAGGTAATCCACCCAATGCTTCAAGTATATCATTCTGACTAATGGCCAGTGCTTGCGTAATATTTTGGCTCTTGACCATCTCGGTTGCTACGCTACCACAAGCAACGGTGGCGCTGCAGCCATCTGTCCAAAAAGTGCTGCCTACTATCTTGCAATCATTAACTTTTAGCCATATCTTTATAGTATCTCCACAGGAACCGGTGATTGAAGCAAAACCATCAGCGTTGTTAATTTTGTCTGTATTTCTGGGATTCATGGCATGGTCGATGACGGTTTCAGTATATATTTTCTTCATTGTTTGCATTACTTCTTTTTCTAGTCCATTGAGTTTATCGGTCATATCAAGTTTCCTATGTGTTCTAATCCTGTTTTGCTTTAAGGGATAGTGCCTTGATGAAGTTCTGGTTGAGGTTATCAAGTATTTCTGAGCTGTAGCGCTCTATTTTGCCTTGGTCGCAGAGTCGAGCCAGTTCAGGGTCAACAGGTATTTGGGCTAAAAGAGGTGCTCCGGCTGCCCTCGCCATTTCCTGCCCTCGGCTTTTACCAAACAACTCCAGCTTCTCGCCGCTACCAGGCAAGGTGAGATAGCTCATGTTCTCCACAACTCCCAGTATAGGTATTTTCATCTGGTCTGCCATTCTTACCGCTTTCTTTACCACCATCGCTGCCAGCTCCTGAGGACTGAATACTATGACTACTCCGGATACAGGAAGCGTTTGCATTACGGTCAAAGGAGCGTCGGCGGTGCCTGGTGGCAGATCCACTATAAGATAATCGAGTTTACCCCAGAGAACGTCTTCCCAGAATTGTTGAATTACCTTGCTGATAATGGGGCCGCGCCAGACTACTGCGTCGTCTTCGTGTTCCAGAAGAAGGTTGATGGACATAATACTAATGCCTAGTTTTGACAAAACTGGCAAGATGCCTGTTTCACTGCTGCTGGGTCGCACATTGCCGAGCCCGAATATCTTGGGTATGCTAGGACCGGTTATGTCAGCATCGAGAATGCCGGCCTCTTTTCTTTGCCGTGCGAGGGCGATACTGAGAAGAGCTGCCACTAAAGACTTTCCCACGCCACCCTTGCCGCTCATGACAGCTATTACGTGACTGACCTCATTAATTTCCTTAGGTGTGCTTTCTACAAAGTTTACATTTATCTGACTTACACCTGGTAACTGACTGATATTTCCACTGATTTGGGACTTTAGCCAGTCTTGTATGCCTGGGTTCAGGGCTGCAGAGGCGAGATTAATATTGACTTTCTGGTCAGAGATGATGATTTCGCGGACTAGATTCAGTTGTACTGGGCTGCGCATAGCACCCGGTATCAGTATTTCCTCCAGGCTTTTTCTTACACGTTTTTCATTTGGCATAGACTGTATCCTCTAAAAATTAGTTAGCTAATGGGCACACAAATCGATTGTTTTTATTGGATATGGATGCCGTTTCATGGTAAGAGAGATTTTAAGGTTTTACGCAGCAAGGATGCAAGTTATTTGAGATTCTGGGCGGTGTGTAATTGTGTAATCTCGTTTATTTAATTGCTTTAGCTACAATCTCTGCCAGATCTAATACCTGTACCCTGTCGTCAGCGTCCTTATCCTTCAGCCCATCTTCGAACATGGTCATGCAGTACGGGCAGCAAACGCAAATTGTGTCTGAGTTCAGTTTCAAAGCTTCTTCTGTGCGCGCCACGTTTATCCGTTTTCCGGTGCTTTCTTCCATCCACATACGCCCACCTCCAGCTCCACAGCAAAAGGAGTTGTCATGATGGTGCTCCATTTCTGTCGGTGCCTGCCCGGTGGCTGAAGTAATAACTTGGCGTGGAGCTTCGTAAATCATGTTGTAGCGTCCCAGGTAACAAGAGTCATGAAATGCCACATTGCTCAGGTCTATGACCCCATTCAATTTTAGTTTACCGTCTTTAAACAGATTATTAATCAATTCAGCGTGGTGGATAACTTCTAGCTCAATACCGTACTGACGGTAGTCGTTTTTCAGAGTGCTGTAGCAGTGTGGGCACTCGGTTATGATTTTCTTGATGCCTTTTTCAGTGAACATTTTGACATTTTCTTTAGCCATGTTTTCGAAGACAAATTCGTTGCCCAACCGCCGCAGACTGTCACCGCAGCATAATTCATCTTTTCCGAGTATGCCCCAGGAAACTCCGGCAGCATTGAGAATTGTGGCTATGGCTACGCTCACCCTTCTGCTTCGTGCATCAAAAGCGCCAGCACAGCCCACATAGAATAGATATTCTGTTTCACCGGCCTCGAAAGGTTTGGCATCGATTTCCGAGGCCCATTTGGCGCGGTCACCCGGAGCAATGCCCCAGGGATTACTACGTTGTTCCATATTTTCGAAAAAGGCCAGCAGTTCTTCGGGGAATTTAGCTTTCATCTCTACAAGATGTCGCCGCAGATCGACGATTCTGGGCACATGTTCTATGAATACCGGACATACTTCCATGCAAGCACTGCAGGTGGTGCATGACCAGATAACCTCTTCAGCTATGCTGCCTTCATGGTCATCACCGATCAAAGGTAAGGATTTTCTCTTTTTATTGTTTGTAATCAATGGCCCATTCTTGAGCAAATTCGTCTTAATATCGTGCATCACAAGCCGTGGGTTCAGTAGTTTGCCGGTGGAGGTTGCCGGGCATACGTCAGAGCAACGGCCGCACTCTGTGCAGGAATATGAGTCGAATAGACCTTTCCAGGTAAACTGGTCTACCTGCCCGACGCCAAAAGCATTGCCCTTTTTGAATTCTTCTCGTGGCTGAGTGGTGACCTTTTCCAGGCTCTTAAAGAAGCAGTTGGGGATGGAGGTCATGATGTGCATGTGTTTGCTATAGGGCAAGTAATTGAGAAAGGCTAACAGCGTTATGGCATGAATCCACCAGAAAAAAGTGGACAACCAGTCCAGCGCTTGGGATGAGGCGTTTGACATAAAGATAGAAGATACAAAGCTGGAGACTGGCATATATCTAGCAGCTTCTTGAGTCCCCTGCGCAATCTCGCTCCCTTGCAAGCCGAAGAAGGCAATCATCAGAGTGCCGACCATGCCCAGAATAATGAAGGCATCCCGGCTGCGGGCTTCTATGTATGATGGGGGGAAGGCTAAACGACGGGTGATGGCGACACAAACTGCCAGCAGTGCTAGGAGTGATATTATGTCGAAGATGAAGGACAATACATAGTTTGCACCTATTGGCAGGCGTGACAGGCTGATGTAGTCTGGGAAAAGTCCATTGAACAGAAACTCGGTATTGGCGAGCATCAGAATTAAAAAACACCAGAAAAGCACGAAGTGGTTCACGCCAAATGGTCGGCTAACCACTCGCCGTTGACCGAAGGCGTAAAGAAGCATGTTCCAGATACGCTTGCCTATTTTGTTGAAGCGATTTTCACTTACACCGAGAGTGACCAGGCGAAAGCGCCTGTAGCAACTCCAACTGAAAAATGCCATAGAGGCTATAAAAACAATCGCGTAGGCAATTATATTGGGTGACACAATTTACTCCTTCTTAGGTGTCGATGTTCTACCATTTAACCTTAGTTTGCTCTCTTGTTACGCAATTCCCTAATCCGCTTGACGATAGCAGGAACTAATTCAAAAACATCGCCCACAATACCGTAAGTTGCCACCTCAAAGATAGGTGCTTGCTTGTCGCGGTTGATGGCGATTATTACATCTGACTGCTGCAAGCCGACAAGGTGTTGGATAGCTCCACTGATACCGCAGGCGATATAAATCTTTGGTCTGACCGTCTTGCCTGTTTGGCCCACCTGGCGTTCGACAGGCATCCAGCCAGCCTCAACGACGGCGCGTGAGCACCCTACCACGCCACCCAGTTCATCAGCTAGCTCTTGTAGCATTGAGAAATTATCTTTAGCCTGCATACCTCGTCCGCCGGAGACGATTATATCCGCTGCTGCCACATCCACATACTCATCTCCGCGCGTGGCATCTTCAATGATCTCGATTATCTTAACGGCGAAATCCTCTTCTTTCAACGGCATGGATTCGCGTATAATCTCGCCCTTTCTGGAATCGTCTTTTTCCGGCATGGGCATGACGCGAGGTCGTACTGTGGACATCTGTGGCCGCGTGCGTTCAGTTAAGATGGTGGCCATGATGTTGCCGCCAAAGGCTGGACGTGTCTGCAGTAGGAAACCCTTGTCATCGATTGCCAGACCGGTGCAGTCGGCGGTGAGTCCAGTGGCAAGCTGTGTGGCTACAGCACCGGCAAGGTCTCTACCTAGACCGGTGGCACCAACAAGCACAATCTCAGGCTTGTATTTCTCTATAAGAAAACAGAAAGCCTTGTAGTAAGTTTCCGTGCGGTAATAGTGGTATATGGGGTCAGCCATCAGGTAAACTTTAGATGCACCGTAGGCAAACGATTCTTGGCAAAGGTGCTGCATGCCATCGCCTATAACCACCGTGCATAACTCAACGCCCCGGGTTTTAGCCAGCTCAGCACCAATGCCCAGCAGTTCCCAGGATACTGTAGCTGGCACGCCCTCGGTGTGCTCTACGAATACCCAGACGCCCTTGTACTCGTTAATCTTGGCTAGCGTAGCAGCCTCTTCGGCGCTGACCTCTTCAACTTCAGGGGCTGCTGCTTTGGCCTTTTCTAGTTCAGCCAGAATTTTCAGCTCTTCCGGAGTGTAATAAAGCTCGATAGCTTCAGCCGGGCAAATCTTGATGCATTTACGGCAGGAAGTGCATTTCTGTACGTCTATTATTGGCTCGCCCTTGTCGTTCATCTCTATGGCATTTTTGGGACAAGCCCCCTGGCAACGGTCTCCACAGGCAATGCACTTGCCAGGGATAAGTCGGGCGATGCCTCGGGGTCTCTTTATCTTTTTCTCTTCTGTCATGTATGGACTCTACTATCTATTCAATGATTTAAATGTGTTATGGTCAAATGAGATTCTTTTCGAGCAATTTGTTTATCAATAGCTGAGCGGCTTCGTTGGGATCCTTGGCTCCGTCTCCTATTATCTCGCCCTTTGCTCTTTCTGGTGAAAATATTTTGCGTACCTGCGTAGCTGAACCCTTAAGGCCGATAGTTTCTTCATCCAGTGTCATTACTTTATTATCCCAGAGTGTCACCGTGGCATCTGCTGCCATCAGCCGCATGGGCACGGTGGGGTAACGAGGGTGATTTATTTCTCGGACTACTGAAATCATAGCTGGCAGGGGTGCTTCCACTATCTCATGGCGATGTTCTAGTTTGCGCCTGACCTTGAGCTTTTTTGCCTGGAGATCTACATTCTCGATATGGTCGACTAGAGTCAATTGTGAATATCCCAGACGGGTAGCAATACCGGGTCCCACTTGAGCGGTGTCCCCGTCGATGGTCTGCTTGCCACAGATAACCATGGCTACCTCTTCCTTCTGGGCGAGCTTCTTGATAGCCTCGGCCAAAACTTGACTGGTAGCCAGAGTATCAGCACCGCCAAAGACACGGTCGCTCAGAAGCACAGCTTCGTCGGCTCCCACGGCCAGAGCCTTCTTCAGTGTAATCTCGGTATTGGGTGGCCCCATTGAAATCACCGCTACGCGAAGCCTATATTTATCCTTGAGTCTAAGGCTCTCTTCCAGGGCGTGGGCGTCGAAAGGGTTCATAATGAATGGAACACCCTCTCTGATCAATGTGCCGGTAACGGGGTCAACTTTTACCTGCGTCGTATCAGGTACCTGTTTGATGCATGTTATTACCAACATTTGTGGTTACTCATGTGTCGAAAATTTTCCTTAGAATAAAATTATTGTGGAAATGATGCTATCTTTTTTCGCTTTATGGTTACAGCTTATTGCGCGACTCCAAATTATACAATACGGTATACGTTCGGGCAAGTTGGTCAGCGTGATAAAACCGCCACGAATTTGTTTTTGAGGCAGTAAGTCTAGACCAGGGTTTTGCGTTTTTTATCCCTATCATAGCTAAAAATAGGATAACAGTTTGCTGATGTATATTGCACTGGCCTTTTTGCCTATTTCGGATGGGACTTTAGCCGCATTTGAAAGTGATTAGCACTTGAGAGAATAGAACATGTACAGACATTTGCGCAATACCTGTTTATCTGCAATTTCGTCTTCTGGTTTTTCAATTTTGGCATTAGACATATCTGCGGTGCTTCGAGTATACTGCTGGGTCGAGGAGAGTGTTATGTTTGAGCACAAGTATGCTGATGTAAACAATATTCGCCTGCACTATGTGACTGAGGGTAAAGGCAAATTGATCATGTTCCTCCACGGTTTTCCTGAGTTCTGGTACGAGTGGAAAAACCAGCTTGCCGAGTTCGGGCGGGATTATCAGGCTGTGGCTCCTGATATGCGTGGCTACAACCTGTCATCGAAACCTGCCGATGTAGAACAATACCGGATGAAGTATTTAGTTGAAGACATCCGTGCTCTTGCTGAGCATCTTGGACATAAGAAGTTTATCCTGGTGGCTCATGATTGGGGTGCTGGAGTGGCGTGGCCATTCGCAATACGTCATCCAGACTATCTGGAAAAGCTCATCATAATAAATGGTGTACATCCTGCTATCTTCGCACGAGAACTTCGCGATAATCCAGAGCAACAGAAAGCGAGTCAGTATATTCTGGTGCATCGTACCTCCGAGGCTGAGGATATATTGTCGAGAAACAACTATGCAATGCTTGTCAATAGCCTTTTAGAGGATGGCTTAAAACAGGGCTATTTTACCGAAGAAGACCGCAGGGCATATCTTGATGCCTGGTCGCAGCCAGGTGCATTAACCGGTGGTTTGAATTATTACCGTGCTGCTGATCTCGGCTCGTTCACTGGTGAAAGCGAAGGGTTCTTATCTGCGGATCAAGCGCTATTCACAGTTAAGGTGCCAACACTGGTAATCTGGGGAGAGAAAGACAGGTATCTGCTTACTGGCAATCTCGAAGGTCTAGAAAAATACGTGCCCAATCTGACAGTAAAACGAATCCCCGATGGCTCACACTGGGTTATCCATGAAAAGCCAGCCCTTGTTAACTCCTATATACGTGAATTTATAGAGGCTTGAGTTTTGTCATCGTCTCTGCTTCTGCGTAGGCACCCAAAAGCAATACTAATTTAGCTTGACAACGGTCTTGTTCTTGCATATGCTTAATTTTTGTTTTCAGGAGGACAGTTATGAAAATATCTACAGTCAGCGTTATCGGTGACGGAGAACTTGCCTCGAAGATACAAAGACTTCTGTCAAAAGCAGATTTCAAGGTTGTTGCATCCGATTTAAGTGAAAATTATACCAAACAGGCGTTGGATGTTGATCTGGTCATTGAAGTTGCTACTGAAGATGTTGACTTAAAAGAGAAGGTGTTCAAAAACTGCGATGCCAAATGCCAAAAGGATGCAATTTTAGCTACCGTTACAGCCAATTCTTGGGTTACGCAGTTGGCCAGGGCGACCAAGAGACCGGAGAAAGTTGTTGGACTTAACTTTACTGAGAATCCTTTTGAGGAGAAATATTTAGTTCAGATAATCAGTGGATTGCAGACTTCTGATGCGACTGTACAGGCTGTTAAAGAGTTTCTGGAGAAAGTCGGAGTAACTGCGGTGAAGTTAGAGGAGAATCCCGGTCTTATTCTGGACAGGGTGATTGCTTCGATAGTCAATGAGGCGGCAATGATGTATTCCTCGAAACTGGCAACTAAAGAGGATATCGATAAAATGATGAAGGTATGTGTGAACTGGCCTATGGGGCCGTTTGAATTCGCTGATAATATGGGTGTTGACAAAGTGGTGGAAATTCTGGACTCCATGTCACAACAACTTGGG
>CP070642.1:1501219-1511647 GCA_020354105.1 Chloroflexota bacterium
ATAATGTTAAAGTTCGGAGAGGTGTCCGAGTGGTTTATGGTGCCGCTCTCGAAAAGCGGTGGGCGATGAGCCTCGTGGGTTCGAATCCCACCCTCTCCGCCAGTCATCGATTTCACGTTTTCTGTTGATACTGGCAGCATATTTCAATTAACCATTGTTTGCCTATATTGCCTATGCTACAATGTTTCAACTCAAATGGTGAAAAATAGTGAGCTGAAATATTGGGTGAGCTTTTCCAGGATGCCTGGTATAGGTCGTGTGAAAATCTCACAACTGCTGGAGCATTTCACTACCTTGGAACATGCCTGGAAAGCCCCAGCTGCAGAACTGAAAAAAGCCGGGCTTGATTCAAAAACTGCAGATAATGTAGTGAATCTTCGGCTTAAGATTTCGCCAGATGCTGAGATGGACAACATGGAGCAGTATAAGGTTAAAGCGCTTACCTGTGATTCGTCAGCCTACCCGCAGAGGTTGAAGGAAATTTATGATTATCCACCAGTGCTTTATGTCAGGGGTACCCTGCTGCCTGAAGATGAATGTTGTCTGGCTGTGGTCGGCACCCGTCGGGCTACCGTGTACGGGCGTCAGGTGGCAGAAGAGCTTGTCACTGACCTGGCTCGGAATGGGATCACTATCGTTAGTGGTTTGGCTAAAGGGATTGATTCTATAGCTCACCGTGCTGCGCTAGAAGCCGGCGCCAGAACTATTGCTGTCTTCGCTTGTGGGCTGGATGTTGTTTACCCTGCAGAAAATGCCAAGCTAGCCCGCGAGGTTATAGAGCATGGCGCCTTGATTAGCGAATATCCTCTGGGGACTAGACCTAAAGCAGATAATTTCCCGAGGCGCAATCGGATTATGAGCGGACTAAGCCTCGGTGTTCTGGTGATAGAGGCCGGTGAGAGCAGTGGGGCACTAATCACGGCAAATCAGGCACTGGAGCAAAACCGAGATGTCTTTGCTGTACCCGGTAGTATTTTATCTCCGGGCAGCAGGGGGACGAACCATCTTATTCAAGAAGGGGCAAAGCTGGTTAGTAATTATGTTGATGTTTTAGAGGAACTCAATCTGGCTATAATGGCGCAACAACTGGAGATGAAGGAGCTTTTACCTGTCGATAAGACTGAATCATTGTTGTTAAGACAACTGAGCCGTGAGCCGTCTCACATCGATGAGATTTGCCGGAATAGTGGTCTGGCGGCGGCTTTGGTTAGCAGTGCTTTGACCATGATGGAACTCAAAGGCATGGTTAAGCAGGTCGGTGGCATGAACTATGTGCTGGCGAGAGAGATGAAAGAGGAATATCAAACTGCAAGGTAATTGAGTAAATGAAACTCGTTATTGTCGAATCACCAGCTAAATCAAGAACGATAGGCAGGATACTAGGTACAAACTATGCTATTAAGGCGACGCTGGGACATTTGCGTGACTTGCCCAAAAGCGAGCTAGGCATAGATATAGCCAAAGACTTTGCCCCTAAATATGTAATGATCAAGCAGAGAAGAAGCGTAATTACCGAGCTGAAGAAGTCGGCTGCTACTGCCTCAGCAATTTATCTGGCTACTGATCCAGACCGCGAGGGAGAAGCTATTTCCTGGCATTTGCTCCAGGCAATTAAACTGAATAAGGAAAAGGTTCCAGTCCACAGGGTTGTCTTTCACGAGATAACAAAAGATGCCGTGGAGGAGGCTTTTCGACATCCTCGCTCTCTTAATATGCATCTCGTTGATGCTCAGCAGGCACGACGTCTCTTGGACCGATTGGTTGGCTATAAGCTGAGTCCACTGTTGTGGCGGAAGGTGCAAAGAGGTCTTTCCGCTGGCAGGGTCCAATCAGCAGCCTTGAGAATAATTGTTGACCGTGAGCGAGAAATACAAAATTTCGTTATCACGGAGTACTGGACAATTGAAGCTGAATTAGCCAAGGATTTGCCAGCAACTTCGAAGGCCAGCTTCAGAGCACTGCTTATAAGTCTGGCTGATGGCACAAAGATTGCAATACCGAATCAGCAAGAAGCCGAGAGAATCGCAGATGAGTTGAAGAGGGCTGAGTATGTGGTCAAAAAAGTGACAGTGAAGGGAGTAACTCGCCAGCCAGCGCCACCGTTTATCACCAGCACAATGCAACAGGAGGCATGGCGCAAGCTCAGGTTTACTGCTCAGCGTACTATGCTGATCGCCCAACAGCTTTATGAAGGGGTCTCTTTAGGCGAAGAGGGGTCGGTAGGGTTAATTACCTATATGCGTACAGATTCCACACATGTGGCTGCCAATGCTATAACTGAGACCAGAGATTTTATTAGCACCAAATATGGCGCCCGTTTTGTGCCTTCGAGTCCGCGTCATTTCGGTAAAAAAGGCAAATGGGCTCAGGAAGCACATGAAGCTATTAGACCGACGAGTGTTCACCGAGAACCCGGGCAGCTTCGTTCCTATCTCAAGCCAGAACAACTTAAACTTTATGAACTTATCTGGAAGCGGATGGTGGCAAGTCAGATGGCAGCGGCATCAATGGATAATACCACTGTAGAGATAGATGCAAAATATCCTGAACCACAAAAGGGATACCTGCTGAGAACAAGCAGCTCTGTAGTTAAGTTCCCAGGTTTCATTACTTTGTACAGCGAGGGAAAAGATGAAGATGTAGAAGAGGAAAAGGCAATACCTCTGCCGGAATTAAAAGAAGGTGACAAACTAGCGCTGTCAGGCCTCTTTCCAGAGCAGCGTTTTACCCAACCGCCGCTTCGCTATACCGAGGCTACGTTGATAAAAGCGCTGGAACAGAAAGGAATCGGACGCCCAAGCACCTATGCTCCAATCATATCTACTATCCAGGAAAGAGGGTATGTATATAAAGAAAGCGGTAAGCTTTGTCCTGATGAGATAGGATTTATTGTAAACGACATCTTAGCTCAGCATTTTCCTGATGTCGTCGACCTTGATTTCACGGCTCAGTTAGAGGAAGAGCTGGATGAGATTGCTCGTGGTGAGAGAGGGTGGGTGTCAGTCCTGAAAGATTTCTATACACCCTTTGAAGAAACATTAAATCAGGCTTCAGATAAGATAGAAAAGGTGAGGATTATTAAGCCGACAGAGGAAATCTGCCCGGAGTGTGGTCGTCCTATGGTAATAAAGACAGGACGCTTCGGCAAGTTCCTGGCCTGTAGCGGTTATCCTGATTGCAGGAAGACCCAGCCTTTCATGGTCAAAACCGGTGTGCTTTGTCCCCAATGCGGCAAGGATCTGGTAGAGAGAAAAACCAAGAAGAAGCGTATTTTCTATGGTTGCAGCGGCTTCCCGCAATGCCAATTTGCAGTTAACAGCAGGCCGGTCCCACAGCCTTGCCCCCAATGTGGCAAGCTGCTAGTTGCATATAGAGAAGGGTGGGTGAAATGCACCGCCTGCGAATATAAGGATAAAGTGGAAGAGTTACAAAAGATAGGAGCGGCGACATGAGAATTTTAGCTATCAACGGACCAAACCTTAATATGTTAGGCAAGCGGGATAAATCAATTTATGGTGATAAAACACTGGCACAGATTGACACCATTTTAAAAAAAGAAGGAAAAGGCCTGGGTGTAGAAATAGTCAGCTTTCAGTCGAATAGTGAAGGAGCGCTTATTGATTTTATCCAGGAAAATTCCTCTAAGGCTAATGGTATAATCATAAACCCCGGTGCGCTAACTCACTATGGTTTGTCCTTACGCGATGCCCTGGATGACAGTGAGTTGCCAGTTATTGAAGTTCATTTGTCCAACATTTATGCCCGTGAAGATTGGCGGACAGAATCGGTAATTGCTCCTATTGCCAGAGGGCAGATCAGTGGCTTGGGCTGGCAAGGGTATGTAGCTGCGCTAAAAATTTTGGCTGGTGAGTTGAAGGTCAAAACGAAGAAATGAGCCGGCTGCAAAAACTACGTCAGCTTTTAGAGCAAAAGGAACTCGATGCTCTTGTAATTTCTCAACAGGAAAATCGGCGCTATCTATCTGGTTTTACCGGCTCAACTGGCTGGCTGCTTATTTCTGATAATAGCGCTTGCTTAGCCGTGGACTTCCGGTATGTGGAGCAGGCTAAAAAGGAAGCGCCTGATTTTGATGTGATTCATATTAAAGGTGACACAGCGGGTTGGCTACCAAGATTGCTCTCTGATTCAGGATTCAAACGTGTTGGTTTCGAAGCTGACCAGATTACTTTCGCTGCTTATCAGCAACTATGTAGAACTATAAGCGATGATGGTTATCAATTTCAACTTATTCCTACCACCGGCCTGGTTGAGTCCGTCCGTGCTGTAAAGGAGCCTGAGGAGTTAAGGTTTATAAATGAGGCAGTTAAGCTAGCCGATGCTGCTTTTAACCATGCCAAGTCGGTGCTGCGTCCCGGAGTGAGTGAAAAAGATGCAGCCTGGGAGTTGGAGAAATTCCTTAGAGAGAAAGGCAGTGAGCCTGTGCCCTTCGATATCATTGTGGCCTCCGGCCCTAACTCGGCCTTGCCGCATGCCAGGCCATCAGAGCAGTCTATTCCTGAAAATGTGCCTGTGGTGGTGGATTTGGGGGCACGGGTTAATGGCTACTGCAGTGATTTGAGCCGAACCTTTTTTTTAGGCAATGGAGACAAGACATTTTCTAAGATTTATGATATTGTTTTGGGTGCACAATTAACTGCTCTGGCAACAATAAAAGCTGGCATGAACGGTGATCAGGCTGACTTATTAGCTCGGGCAGTTATTAAACAGGCTAATTATGGCGAAGCCTTTGGGCATGGCCTGGGCCATGGTGTCGGCTTGGAAGCTCACGAATCGCCCAGACTTGGCCCAAATTCGCCGGATTTGCTGGTTGATGGTATGGTTTTTACCGTAGAGCCTGGGATTTATATCGCTGGCTGGGGTGGAATCAGAATTGAAGATACGGTTGTTATGGAGGGTGGCAAAACCAAAGCTCTTACTGGAATGGAGAAAGTAGCATATATTTGTTAGGAGGGCAGTCACCTTATGATTGACGCTGGAGAATTAAAAAGAGGCATAACCATTGAATTGGATGGGCAGCTATATCAGGTTCTTGATTTTCAGCACATTAAAATAGGTCGAGGCTCAGCTCAGATTCGCCTGAAGCTTCGCGACCTTCGTGCCGGTCATACAACTGAACGCTCTTTTCAGGCTAGCGAGACGTTCAATAGGGCTTTTCTCGAACGTCGCCCTGCACAATACCTTTATAATGAGGGGAGCCTCTACTATTTTATGGATACTAAGACATTTGAGCAGATGCCTATTGATAAATCGATGCTTGGCGATGCGCTGAACTATCTGAAGGACGAATCGAACCTGGAAATACTGACACATAAGGGCAAATCCGTAGGCATACAACTACCCGTTTCAGTGGAACTTAAGGTCACAGAAACAGGCCCCGGTTTCAAGGGTGATACCGCCTCAGCAGGTACCAAGCCGGCTAAGCTTGAGACAGGACTTACTATTAAGGTCCCCCTTTTCATAAACAATGACGATACTATTAAGGTTGATACTCGCACCGGCGAATATCTAGAGAGGGTAAGCTGAATCTTTGATTAAAGCTGACCTTCATATCCATACTGCCTATTCTATGGATTGTACTACGCCTCTTGAGCAGATAATATCGCGTTGTCTGGAAGTCGGTATAAATTGTCTAGGTGTAGCTGACCATAACACTATTGCTGGAGCCCTGAAGCTTAAGCAAATGGCGCCCTTTTCAATTATTGTCGGCGAGGAAATCCTGACCTTAAATGGTGAGGTCATCGGCTTTTTTCTCACTCAGGAAATCCCCAGCAAATTGTCCATAGAGGAGACTGTGGCTCAAATTAAAGCTCAGAACGGGCTGGTATGTATTCCACATCCATATGACAGGTTGCGTTTATCGGTGTTTAGAGACCAGATATTCGAAGACATAATGCAGGATGTTGATATTATCGAAGTCTTTAATGCCCGCAGCCTTTCGCCAGGTAGTTCAAAGAGAGCTGCACAGATGGCACAGAAATATAGTAAGCTTGCCAGTGCCGGCAGCGATGCGCATACGCTTCCTGAAATAGGCAATGCCTATGTTGAGATGCCGGAATTCAATGGTAAAGAAGAATTTCTGGCATCACTGGCTAAAGGGACAATCTCCGGAAACAGAACAAACCCGACTGCTCATTTTGCCAGCACCTGGAATAGATTGAAGAAGCGCTTGTCCTAGGAGAGGTTACTGTGTTGACCATCGGTTGGTTTTCCACCGGCAGGGATGAAGCGGCAAGACAACTTCTACAAGTTGTATATCAAAAGGTCAGCACTGGTGAGATCAAAGGCAAGCTTGACTTCGTCTTTAGCAATCGAGAGCCTGGTGAGGCGAAGGAGAGCGACTTGTTCCTTGATTTGGTTCAAGACTATCGTATTCCACTGATTTGCTTTTCCTACAATAAATTCAAGGACTCCCATGATATAAGTAGCAAGACAGATGGCGAAATGTTCCCAAAATGGCGGCTCGAGTATGACAGAGAGGTTATGAAAAGGTTAAATGGCTTCAATCCGGATCTGTGTGTGCTTGCCGGCTATATGCTTATCGTTGGTGAAGAGATGTGTCACAGATATGACATGATTAACCTGCATCCAGCTACCCCCGAAGGTCCTAAGGGTATGTGGCAGGAGGTAATCTGGACATTGATTGAGAATAAAGCTGTGGAATCTGGGGTATTGATGAATCTGGTAACACCCGAATTGGACAGAGGTCCGGTAATAACTTATTGCACCTATCCTATTCGAGGCGAGCCTTTTGATAAATACTGGCAGGAAGTGGATGGCTGCTCAGTAGCGGAAATAAAAATAGAGCAGGGTGAAAGCAACGCACTGTTTAAGCTCATCCGTCAGCATGGACTGGTGCGAGAATTTCCACTTATTGTGGCGACTTTAAAAGCCTTCGGTCAAGGCGAGGTGAAAATTAAATCTGGTAGAGTATTTGACTGCCAGGGCAGACCGATAGCAGGATATAATCTAAGCGACGAAGTAAATAAGGCGGCAGGATTTTAATGAGTTTAATCTTTTTTGACCTCGAAGGTCCACTGGCTACTCAGGATAATGCCTATGAGCTTATGAAGCTCTTCCCTGAGGGAGGCAGAGTTTTTGAGATTATAAGCCGCTATGATGATTTGCTCACCATGGAAGCCAGGCTGGATTATGAGCCTGGTGATACACTGGCGCTTATTGCCCCCTTCCTGGTATATCACGGCGTAACAGAGGATGATATCTCCGCATTGGCACGAAAAGCGACATTAACAAATGGCGCTATTGGTTTAATCTCCCGGCTGAGTGCTCAAGGCTGGAGAATATTCTGTATAAGCACCAGCTACGAACAATATGCCAAGCATATAGCACACAGGCTCGATATTTTCTCCCAGAATGTTGCCTGCACCTCTTTCCCACTGGATAAATTCTCCAGTGAGTTATGTAAAGAAGATTTTCGCTATTTGGAGGCGATGGAGAAGGATATACTGGATAAACATCCGGTCGATGATAAGTGGATAAAGAAAAGACTCGACCGCTTCTATTGGAAAGAATTGCCAAAGACTAATTTGAATGTACTTATAGAACAGGTGCACCCTGTTGGTGGTCAGCACAAGGTGGAAGCCCTACAGCATTTTGTTACAGCTCATGGTCAGCCTTTGTCAAACTGTGTAGTGGTTGGTGATAGCATTACCGATTTCAAGATGCTCCAGACTGTTGACCAGGCTGGCGGACTGGCGATTGCTTTCAATGCCAATGAGTATGCCCTGCCCTATGCTACCATAGGCCTGGCATCTACACGTCTTGATGACTTGAGGCCGGTATTGGAGGCATGGGAAAAGGGCAAACGTTCGGCAGTAGAAAAGCTGGTCAAGGAAAAGGAAAAAGCTGGCGGAAGTGGCGATATTGGCTACTTCCACTGGCTTTCCGGAGTTAAGAATATAGGTGGTCCTCTCAAAACTCACAAGCTAATCCGCCGTGTCGTTCGAGAAGAGGCAGCTAAACTGGGTTGAACTTATATGGCTAAGATTGATGTGGTCGGTTTTGGGGCAATGAACATCGACGGTCTGTACCGGGTCGATGAGCTAATCGTTGATGGCGAACAAGTGGTGACAGATTTTAACTCTCTCCCCGGCGGGTCTGCAGCTAACACTATTTATGGTCTGGCTAAACTCGGTGTTAAGACTGGATTCGTCGGTGCCGTGGGCAACGATGAGGCTGGGAAAGAACTGCTCGATGATTTCAAGACTGCTGCCGTTGATACCGGCCAAATCAGGGTTAAGGAAGCAGCCACAGGTTCCACAATCTGCCTCAGCGACAAGCTGGGAAGGCGAGCCATATATGTCTCCCCTGGAGCTAACAGCCTGTTGAGCTCTAAAGATGTAGATGTCGCTTATTTGAACCAGACTCAATTGGTTCATCTGACTTCTTTCGCTGATGACGAACAATTCAAACTTCAAGTAGACCTGGTAAAAAAACTGAAGAATTCGGTCAAGGTTAGCCTCTCCCCCGGCATGCTCTATGCCCCCAAAGGGCTGAAAGTTTTAATGCCTGTGCTTGAGAGGGCACAAGTTGTCTTTACGAATCGTGATGAAATTGAGGGGCTGACAGGCAGATATTTCAAAGCCGGAGCTAAAGAACTTGTGAGATTAGGCTGCCGGATTGTCGTCGTAACCTTGGGTAAAGGTCTGGCTGAGGTTAAAGTTGACATGGTTACGGCTTATATCTGTGACGGTGAAAATGAATATGAGATTGAGCCCGAAGAATTAAACCCAAAATCCACGCTGGAGACTACCGGTGCCGGTGATGCCTTTGCTGCCGGTTTTCTCTTCGGCTTTCTCAAAGGCAAAAAGGTTGAAGAATGCGGTTTGCTCGGCGATATAATGGCTGGCTTTGCCATCGGTGAAACTGGAGCCAGGGCAGGACTTCCAACCTTAGCCCAGTTATCCCAAAAATATCTCAAGCGCTCAGGACGTCGCCTGTAAATATTTAACTCTTTTTCTTTTCCTTGTCCGACGCCCCGCTCAAAATCTGGTCAACGATGCCATATTCCACAGCCTGATCGGCATTGAGGTAGAAGTCACGGTCGGTGTCATGTGTAATCTTGTCCATCGGCTGACCGGTATGCTTAACTAATATATTGCGGATGATCTCCTGTAGCCTCATTATCTCCCGAGCAGCAATTTCGATATCGGCTGCCTGCCCCTGAGCACCGCCAACCGCCTGATGCAGGTGAATCGTGGAGTTAGGCAGGGCATAACGTTTACCTTTGGCTCCGGCGGCAAGAATAACCGTGGCCATGCTGGCAGTTAGCCCGACACAGATTGTGGATACATCCGGTCGGACGAGTTGAATGGTGTCATAAATAGCCAGGCCGGCAGAGATAATTCCGCCCGGTGAATGAATATAAAGGTTTATATCCTTGTCCGGGTCTTCATGCTCCAGGTAAAGAAGCTGTGCGATAATCAAGCTGGCTATCTGGTCATTGATAGGTGTGCCCAGAAATATAATACGCTCTTTCAGTAGTAGAGAGTAGATATCAAAGGCGCGCTCGCCTCGGGCACCGGTTTCAATAACCATCGGGATTATGTTTTGTGGTAAATTATTCATTTCCCCTTCTCCTTTTTAGACCTAGCAACTTGTTTTTTCTCTGTAGCTATCTGAACTAACCGCTCAACGGTTTTTCTACCTGTCAGAAACTGCTTGATGGACTCACGAGCTTCGGGCAGGTTGAAAAATTTCTTTATCTCATCGGCCTGTTTGTCGGCATCCTTCACCATCTTTTCTATTTCTTCATCTATCTCCGCGTCGGCTACCTCTATTTTTTCTGCCTCGGCTATTTTGCCCAGAACCAATGACCTGACGACACGCTGGCTTGCCGTAGGACGTACTTCTTCAACATGTTGCTCCAGCGTCTTACCTATGGTCTTAAGGTAGTTATCCAATCCGGCGATGCCTTCGGCAAAGTGTCTTGATTCGTCTTTGAGCAGTCGCTCGATTTCCCTATCCACCAGTGCCGGTGGATATTCCACCTCGCTGATTTCCACGGCAGCGTCGACAGCCTTCTGTTCCAGCTCCGAACGAGCCCGTTCTTCAGCCCTGGCTTTAAGATTGGACGCTATTTGCTCTCGTACTGAAGCCAGGTCGTCTTTACCCAGACTCTTGGCGAATTCGTCGTCAAGCTCAGGCAGCTTTTTTTCTTTCACCTCGCTAACTGTAACCTTGAAAGCATGGTCTTTTCCTGCCAGTTCCTGCATCTCGTAGTCAGCAGGATAGGACAGGGAAAAGCTTTTCTCCTCGCCTTTAACCATACCTTCCAGCTTTTCGGCGAATCCGGGCAGGGGCAGCCGGGCTTTTTTGTCAATCTCATAGACAACATCCTTACGGATGGGGAAGGATTCTCCGTCTCTCTCCCCCTCGACGTCTATGGTG
>CP070642.1:1511747-1528573 GCA_020354105.1 Chloroflexota bacterium
AGGACGCCATAGCCTGTGGCGCCGATGCCATCATAACTTCCTGCCCAATATGTGACGCAGTGCTCCGCCGGCCCAGCGCGCAGTTCGGTCTGCCAAAGATATTCATCACCGACCTGTGCCGCATCGCCCTCAATGAAAAGCCCTGGCCAGAAAGCGCCCAATAAATTGCCGGCCACATCGAGCTAATCGAGGATGCCACTAGTTGAAGAATCGCCATCCAAACCAGAGCAGCCAACTTACATGTCATTGCGAGGAATCCTTCCGTGTAACGACGACGTGGCAATCTCAGTCTACCATTTTTATTTTTGGCTTTTGGTCTTTGATTTTTCGCGCATTGACAGAGCTATAAGTGTATTCTATAATATAAAAGCACTTGGAGCAGGCGGTCCCTGTAGATAAGGGATGCAGTCGGGCTTAAAGTTGGCAACGGGTCTTTGGATCCCGTGGGACTAAGTGTCCTGCGGGATTTTTTTATAGTCGAAAAATGGATATTCAGAGAAAAAAGACCAGGGTAGCCAGCCTCTCAGTCATCTCCAACACTATACTGGTAATATTCAAAGCCATAGTCGGCATAATCATCGGTTCAGTTGCCGTATTTTCTGAAGCCATCCACTCAGGAATGGACTTAATTGCTGCCTTAATCGCCTTTTTCGCCGTAAAAATGTCCGGTAAGGAGGCTGATGAAGACCATGCTTTCGGGCACACCAAAGTGGAAAACATTTCCGCTGCCATCGAAGCGCTACTAATCTTCGTAGCTGCCGTCTGGATCATCTATGAAGCCATACGCAAGCTCATAAACCCACAACCTTTAGAAACAGTGGGCTGGGGAATTGTCGTCATGTTTATATCCACAATAGTCAACATTATAGTATCCCAATTGCTGTTCAAAGTGGGTAAGGAAACCGACTCCGCAGCCTTGATAGCAGACGGATGGCACTTGCGGACCGATGTTTATACCTCAGTAGGCGTCATGGCGGGACTAAGCTTCATCTGGCTGGGCAGATACTTTTTCCCCGGAATTAATCTGGTCTGGCTCGACCCGGTTATAGCCATTGCCGTGGCTATGCTTATACTCCACGCTGCCTATGACTTAACAAAGCACGCCGTACAGGACCTGGTTGACCAGAGCGCGCCGATAGAGGAAAAGGAGTGGATGCAAAATTATCTCTCCGCCTTATATCCTACGGTGCACTCCTTCCATCGCCTCCGCACACGTAAAGCCGGAGCTACGCGTTTTATCAATGTACACCTGGCACTAAATTCAAAATTAACTGTAAGCGAGTCACACAACATAGGGGACAACATAGTAGCTGACTTCAAAGCTCACTTCCCGCACGACATAGACGTCATTGTGCACATCGAGCCATGCGACGGTACCTGCAGCCCTGCCTGCAAAAGCGGCTGCCTGCTGAGTGAAGACGAACAGAAAGCAGTAGTGGCCAACGGGCAAGCAGATTAGTCTTCCACAACTGTTGTGACCGATAACAGGCGGTCCCCGGCTAGACACCGGCTGCACATTTTAGTAACTTCGCCTCACCGTATTCTGCATTTTAGATGGTCCCTCGTTTCCTCAACGATGTCCCACAGACCCGAATCAAATATTTTCGATTTGGTCACATCTCGAGGCTGATGGCCATCATCAATTACCAATGTGCCATCGCTTTTTGTTATTCGCTTCAATTCTGCCAGGAACTCCGTCGGCTTCTTGATGATGAAAAACATATCGATGGCACAGACTACATCAGCTACATTATCCGGCAGGGTACTATCATATCCTTGAATCAGCACCGGCTCGATGTTCTTCAGATTGTCCTTTCTGATCCGCTTATTTACCGCCTCTATAGCTAATTCATGAATATCTACCGCATAAACTCTGCCATTTTCACCTACCATCTCTGCGAATTTCACGGTGTATCTACCCGGGCCACAGCCGTAGTCCACAACAGTCATCCCTTCTTTAATACCAAACTTTTTAACCCGTTTGTCAATATGAGGATGAAAAAAATCAACAATCTTGAAGAGAAAAGTCATTCCACGAAAAGACCCATCCGACATCCTTTCTGTACTTATTCTTTCAGCACCCCGCTTAAGACCCATATCATTCCTACTTTTCTTCCAGTATAATCTTTATCTCCTGAGAAGCACGGGAAATAATCTCGCGTATTCGCTTCATCTTGTCGGGCTCTATGCTTCGTGCCCGCTGTCTCATCAAGCGCCCCAGCTCCCTGAAATCGCCCATCATCCCCATGATGATATCCATATTCTCGGGGTTCCAGTGACGCTTCATGTGGCTCCTTACTTCTTCAGCCTGTTCCTTTCGTTCCGCTAAAAACTCGCTGCCCTCTTCGGTTATGGTATAGACCTTCTTGCCATCTTGCTCCACGGAACTGGCATAGCCCATTTCCTCGAGCATCTGCAGCGTGGGGTAGACCACGCCCGGGCTCGGCGTATAAAACCCATGTGAGCGTTCCTCTAGTGCACGGATTATTTCATATCCGTACCGCGGCTTCTCCTTCAAAAGGTCCAATATCACATATTTCAAGTTCCCCTTATGAAACGGGCTTTCTCTACCTAAACCGTGGAAAAACCGATCACCTTTGAAGAATCTGTCTCTAAACATCATCATTACCCTCCTAAAATTAACTGCTACGCCGGTGCCATATTCTGCTGGCTCTTCCTGCCGCCGCCGCCAGAGGTGCTACTGCTATCCACAATGTGATATTCATCAGCATGGCCATGGGATAATCAATGCCCTGCCAGCCCATCATAGGAGCGATCACACCCCAGAGCAACATAACGAACAAAGAACTCAGAAAGAAACCCGGGATTGCCGCCAGAATTTTAAAGTAGCCCATTTCAGTCCTCCTTTGTTGTTTTCTATTTTGACATATCTAGTATTATCCCGATATATCGTGATATATTATAGACTGGCCTTCTATACTTGTCAAGAGGTTTTCGGGGAAATTTCCAAAGTTTCTGCTTTTTTCTTTCCCTTGTTGAGAGAGCTAGAGTAGGGAGAAAAACCTTGACACCAAGTACATGCCATTTTAATATATCCAGTGTAACCAGCACATGAGAGTGATAAAATGCCGAAACAGAGCTCGGATATAATTCAATTTTCCCTGGGCAGGGCCAACGCCTTCATCGTCCGTGGCAAAAGCCCTATCATCGTTGACACAGGCTATCCCGGAAGCGCTCCTGCCATCATAAAAAAGCTAAAAGAGAACGGCATCGAACCCAAATCAGTCTCCCTCATACTCATCACCCACGGTCACGCCGACCACTTCGGTAGCGCTGCCGAGTTGAAGAAGCTAACCGGAGCCCCGGTAGCGGTTCATAAGCTCGATGCCGAAGCCTTAATAAAAGGCGAGGACCCGCCTCTAGATCCAACCGGGTCAATAGGCCGCTTTTTCCTGTCCCGGATGTCAAAACAGGGTCCAGCGAAATCTCCACCCGTGAAACCGGACATCATCATCGAAAACGATTTAGACCTGAGCAAATTCGGTGTCGAGGGCCGGGTAATACACACGCCTGGTCACACTCCCGGCTCTATATCAGTGCTTTTGTCTGACGGCAAAGTAATCGCTGGCGACATGGTAATGAGAGGTATAGTCCGCTTCTGGCAACCGCACTATCCATTATTCGCCAATAACATATTCCAGTTAAAGGAAAGCGTCAAGCTGATACTTCGCAAGAAGCCGATAAAAATTTACTCAGGGCACGGCGGCCCCTTCAACCCTAAGGCCGTCCTGCGCCGGTTTTCCTGAGTAGTGCCCCAACAGCCAATGTAAAACAAACATTTAGCTGGATACTGTGTTTTAAAGCGGAAATCTCTCGGGCAGACATGCTACGCTCTACGTGTTGATTTCCTTACCAAGTACATGACAGCTGCCACGGCAGCAAACACCAGACCCAGAACAATCAAGCCGAACTTCAAGATGGCACATACTTGCGCCATCTGCGGATAAGGGGCAGCCACGGTACCAAAAAGTATCACTATCAGCGCCACGTTCTCCACCGCATCGAAGAGAGCAGCAGCCCAGAGTCCCCAACCTAATAACAATCCGGTTGTGCGCCACTTCCTAGAGGCCATCACACTGGCTCCCCACACGCAGGCGAGCGCAATCAGGGTCGAGTACACCGGCATGTACAGGTAATCGAAACCGAGGTTGAACCCTGCCCTTATCCTATCCTGCATATCCCAGGCATTGATAATTTGTGTGGCTCTGTCGTTCGTGCCAGCCAGCTCAAAGTCCAAGATATTTGGCTCTGCAGGACCAATGAATCGGAAACCGATAGTAATGATTAGAAAAACTGCCAGCAGGACCAGGAAAACTACCAACCGCTTACCGTGAGGAATAGCTTCCAAGGGATGTCTCATAACTTAATACCTCCTCTACACCACAAAATTCTTCTCAATAAACTTGGCGCATTATAATGCACTCAGGGTTTCCCGTATTCAGCCAACACAATAGAGAAGCGCTTTAGCACATTTCTGATGAGAAATAACAAACCGTAGCACCCAGCGTCTCATTTTCTCATTGAACTGGGGCAGGCTTCTTGGCTAAACAATTAAACCAAATGGCAAGCTACCCAATGACTGCTACCAACATTCCTCAATTCTGGCAGGCTCTCTTTGCAAATATCCTTTGCCATCCAACAGCGCGTGTGAAAACGACAACCTGGGGGTGGTAGTAGCGGACTGGGCACATCACCACTTAGCAAGATTCGCTTGCGCTCACGGTCAATTTTAGGGTCAGGAATTGGAACCGCTGATAGTAGCGCCCGAGTGTAGGGATGAAGCGGGTGGGCATACAGTTCATCACTATCCGTAATTTCCATAATTTTTCCCAGATACATAACAGCGACCCGGTCACTAATGTGGCGAACAACAGAGAGGTCATGCGCAATGAATAGATATGTCAGAGCAAGCTCCTGTCTCAAGCGCATCAAGAGGCTGATAATTTGTGACTGGATTGAAACATCCAATGCTGAGACTGGTTCGTCACAGACTATAAACTTTGGTCTGGTGGCTAATGCTCTAGCTATGCCAATGCGCTGACGCTGTCCACCGCTGAACTCGTGAGGGCAACGGTCTTCCATCCTGGGCTCAAGCTCCACCATCTTCATTAACTCTGCCACCTTTGCCCGATACTCTTTACCCTTCACCATATTGTGAACCAACAGCGGCTCACAAATGATATCGCCAGCAGTCATCCTGGGATCGAGGGAGGCGTAAGGATCTTGGAATATTAACTGCATATCCCGTCGCATGCGCCTCAGTTGCTCACCTTTGAGGTTGGTGATACCGGTTTTTTCAAATAGAATCTGCCCACTGGTTATATCGTAAAGTCGGAGAATACAGCGTCCAACAGTAGTCTTGCCGCAGCCACTCTCACCCACCAATCCCAGCGTTTCGCCATTTCTAATATCAAAACTGACCCCATCCACCGCCTTTATATCGGCTACTTTGCGCTTTAGAACACCAGCCAGCACAGGAAAATATTTGACAAGTTCCCTTACTTGAATTAAATCGCCGTCTGTCTTCATTTTTCAACCTCAGCTAAAGCCTTCATCTCACTGTGTCTAAAGCAAGCCACAAGGTGATTGTCGCCCACCTGTTCCAGTTCCGGCCTTGCCTTAATGCATTCGCCCAGAGCGAATTTGCACCTGGCAGCAAAGGCGCAAATGTTCTTGGGTAAACGGGTAAGGTCGGGCGGGAGTCCAGGAATCACATGAAGGCTTTGTGCTCGCTCCAAGTCTAGTCGTGGCACCGAGGCAATAAGTCCCATGGTATAAGGATGTGACGGTTCGCTATATATGACATCCAGCGAGCCTGATTCGACCAAGCGCCCTGCGTACATTACATTTACATGGTCCGCATAACGAGCTACCAGTCCAAGGTTATGAGTTATAAGGATAACTGAGGTGCCAAACTCTTGCCTCAAGTTATTGATAAGCTCCATTAACTGCGCCTGAACTGTAACATCCACCGAGGTGGTTGGTTCATCAGCAATAAGCAATGCCGGTCTACAGCTGATCGCCATAGCAATCATTATCCGCTGTTGCATTCCACCACTAAACTGGTAGGGGTATTCGCCTACCCTTCTCTCAGCATCGGGTATGCCCACAAGTTTCAATAACTTAGCTGCCTCCTGCATAGCATCTTGATTGCTCATCCCACGGTGTATCTCCAATGCCTCAGATATCTGACGCCCCACAGTAAGCACCGGATTAAGGGATGTCATGGGCTCTTGAAATATCATGGCTATCCGGTTACCTCTGATGGAGCGCATTTCTTCCTCACTGAGGCTGAGAAGGTCTTTATCGTCAAAGATAATCTCACCACCAACGATAACACCAGGCGGATATGGTATCAGGCGCATAATTGAAAGGGCACTCACCGACTTGCCACAAGCGCTCTCGCCAACCAAGGAGACAAATTGCCCTTTGTTGACGGTATATGATAGTTCGTCAACTGCCCTGAGCTCGCCTTCTTTTATGTAGAAGTAGGTCTTCAGGTTTCTAACTTCAAGCAATCTGTCTCCCATGATTAAAAATCACCTATATCTAACATCTAGCTATAGATCTTATTTCGAGCTATTGTTTTTAGCTCTCCGCTAGCTCTTGCCAGCAGTTCTCTATTTCCAGGTCTATTTTAGGATCTCAGCGTTATCCTTCTATCTCGGCTACCAATCTCTATTTGCCCAGCATGGCATCTTTCAACTCCTGGTCAATCCACAGGTACTTGTTAGCATTCTGGAGGTTGTAGTAGCCCACCGAAAGCTCGCCGCTATAATTCTTTACCCATGGCCACCAGAAGCGGTACTGGTTACCGGCCGGCAACTGTATTATATAACACTGCTCCAGCAAGTAAGGCATTAGCTCCCGATGTATCTGATCCGCCTTTGCTTCATCAGGGAAAGCTTCCGCCATCTCATCCCGTGCTTTGTTCAGCACCGGATCATCGAGATAGCTGCCGTTGTACATCCCTGGACCCGTGTAATTGATCCCCTTGAAGTAGGTGCCACAACCCGAGAAGAAGCCATAAAGCATGTCGTCATAAGCCCGTCTAATAAGCACGGAGGTGAAAGGTCCATATTCTTTGGCATCGATTTCTAGCTCAACGCCCACGTCTGCCCACATAGCCGCAACCATGTTCAGCGGGTCAATATAGGGACGATAATTCCAGCAGACTATCGAAACCTTGAAACCATCAGGGTAGCCGGCATCTGCTAAAAGCTGCTTTGCCTTTTCTGGATTATAGCCGAAAAGTTCCTGGACCGATTCTGGCAGCTCCTCCAGGGGCACATAAGCACCAACATACTCATCTATCGGCATAAGCGGCCATTTAACCAGCACGCCTTCACCGCCGTAATATTCATCGAGTATCTTCTGGTTGTCTATTGCCAAGGAGAGAGCTTGCCGCACCCTCTTATCGGAAAGCGGAGAATCTTCCTTATCCGTCCTCATATATATGACAGCTTGTCCACCATCTTCATGGTAACTAAAATGCTGTAGTTCTGGCACCTCCAAGAATTCCTGGGCTAGCTCCCAGTCACAGGTCAATATGTCAAGCTTGCCAGTGCGGAATGCAGCAATACGGCTGGATTCGTCCGGCATGACGAAAAGCTTCACGCCGTCTACATACGGTAGCTGGTCACCCTCGCCCGGACCAATCGGATTTGTTCTCCAATAGTTGGGGTTCCGAACAAAGGTCATCACATTACCAGAAATGTAATCGGTAAGCATGAACGGTCCCGTACCAATGCTGTTTTCCCAAGCGGTCAGATTTCCGAACTCTTCAATTGCATCCCGCGGGTATATATTCATGTAGTCGATCATTGTGACCACATCGCCGAAGTACTGCGGATCACATTTGACCACCACCGTCCACTCGTCTGGTGCCGATATCTCCGTGGTCTCACATGCCTGAGGATATGTCCTCTTCATATAAGCCGCAGCTGAAGTGTATTGGCGGTTGAGGGAAAAAACAACATCGTCAGCGGTAAGTTCTCGCCCATTGGTCGGGGGCTTATCGTGCCAGTAAATACCTTTTCGGATATGAAAGGTGATAGTATCCTTATCGGATATTTCCCAGCTCTCAGCAATAGCACCGCCCTTTTGTTCCAGGCGGTTAACCGAACCACCAGTAAGCCAACCGACCTCTCCGCTGCCGTATCCACCAGCCCTCCCCTTAGTCCAATCTCCTTCCCATAGCTCTTCATTTGTTAATTTCAGGGTGTTGGTGGAGTAGTGAAGTGCAAGACCATCGTCGAAACCCTGTGGGTCAGCAGCCTGATATAAGTTTAACACCCCTCCATATTCCGGTTTCTCTTTTTCGACTGGTAGTGCCGTCTCCCCGCCTTTGCCACAGCCAGTAATTATTAAGCTGGCTACAATTAAACAACCCACTACCAATACAAGTCTCTTTTTAATCACAAGGCACCTCCTATTCATTTCATTGTCCACCTCTGTGCTTTCACTTTTTGTTTTTCAACTGCTCATCCATCACCTCCCCCGCTTGGTTTGTGCTAGCTTTAGCTATCATTTTTCTCGCCCTATCGTAGCGACCCAATCCTCCCCTCAATCTTGGATCGACTAAGTCCCGAAAGGCATCACCTAGCATATTGATTCCATATACAACGACGGCTAGAAAAAGCCCCGGCCATAAGGCCAAATGTGGTGCCATCAGCATGTACCTGCGCCCGGCTTCGCTCAGCATACCACCCCAGCTTGGCATAGGCGGTGGAATACCAAAGCCTAGAAAGCTTATAGTAGCCTCGGCTAGAACCGCAGCGCCCAGTGTTATGGTAAAGAGGACTATTATCGGTGCTGTTACGTTTGGAAAAACATGTTTCCACAGTATTCTCCCTGTACCACAACCGATAGCCGTAGCTGCTTCGAGATAAGTATTGGCCCGGATACCGATCACTGCACCCCGTACTATGCGGGACTGGCCAATGCCAAACAAAATTCCCAAAACCAATATTACCTGAAGCATACCCGGACCTGCCACAGCTATTAAGGCGAGGATTAGAAATAAAGGTGGTATAGAAAGCCAAGCGTCAACGAATCGCTGAATCACCATATCAATCTTGCCACCAAAGTAGCCAGAGACAAACCCGATGGCTGTTGACAGTATCACGGCAATAGCCGAAACACTAAGCCCGACTATCAGAGAGATGCGAGCTCCATAGATAATACGGCTTAGTAAGTCCCTCCCCAATTGGTCGCAACCTAAAAGGTTCTCAGGAGAAGGAGCAGACAAGCGAGGCCCGACGTAGATGTCGTTGTAGCCATACGGCGCCATTAAACCGGCAAAGACTCCCACTATCAGCAGCAATAGGACGATTATGCCGCCAATCGTCCCCAGCGGCTTTTCCTTGACCAGTCTGATCAGCAGGTCCGCCAGAAAAGACCGCCTTTTTGTCTCCTCTACTACCGGAAATGCTTCTACCCTAGCCATTTTCATCTACCCTTTATGTGTACTGCACGCGAGGGTCCAGATAAGCATAAATCATATCAACCACCAGATTGACTAGCATAACAACCGCAGACACCATGAGGGTGACAGCCGAAATTACAGGATAATCTCTTCTAGAAAGAGCTTCAATGAAATATCTGCCTATGCCTGGCAGACCGAATATGGTTTCTATAATTACCGTCCCTCCCACCAATATGGGTACCTGTAGCCCCACTATGGTAATCACTGGGATTAAAGCGTTCTTCAGCGCGTGTCTGAAGATAATCATCTGTTCCTTAAGTCCTTTTGACCAGGCTGTCCTAATATAATCCTGCCGCAATACTTCCAACATCATGGTCCGCATCATTCTCATCGTTGTCCCGGATAGGACCAGCCCCATAATTATCGCCGGTACCATAAACTGCACCATGTTATCGAGTGGATCCTTAAAGAAAGGGGTGTATTCCATGGGTGGTGTCCAGCCGAACCAGATTGAAGGATAAACTATAACCATGGTGGCCAACCAGAAACCAGGTACACTGATGCACAATATGGCTATGGTGCGCCCGATGTAGTCGCCAGAAGTGTCCTGCCTGATTGCGGAAAATATACCTATTGGCAGGGCAATTAGGAGAGCTGTAATGATTGCCAGTATGCCAAGTTCGAAAGACACTGGCAATTTGCTAGTTATTTCTTCGCTTATGCTCCGATTTGTCCACAGTGACGTGCCCAGATCAAGTCTGCAGATACCACCCAGCCACCGCAAATATTGCTCGTGAATAGGTACATCTAATCCCAGTCGGTGTTTAATAATTTCTATGGAAGCTTCCAGATCTTCGGCTTCACCTGTCTCTGCTGCCATCAGCTCTATGACATTACCAGGCACAAAGCGGACGGCACAAAAGACGATAATAGTGACAAGCAGCAAAGTTGGAACAAAGAGCAATAATCGCCGGATAATGTAATTTGTCACTAATTATTAACCTTTCTACTACCTAAAGAGACCCCGCCTTATAGCAACGCAAATTTTAAACTTAACTTTATCCAGCTACCACCAGTGTGTTAAATCCGTCTGATGGCAATATTTGTTTGGCAATATATAAAAATTCAGGCAACCCACCAAAAATCTAGCATTTACACCTGAAATATCATTTCAGCCAACCAATGCAATTTCGCCATTGTAGCTTCTGTTTCAAAGTCTGTCAATATGCCGAACCAATGCACATAGCCGACATCCAGTCTTCTGATAAATATTGTACTCAGTCTTTGAGGATAGCAAAACACTTTTTTGGAGTCAACATCATAAGTAGTAGTTGCGCGACCTAACACAATAGTACCTTATTGCCCCGTAACTCTTTACTTTTTCTGCCCCCAATCGGCGCGTATACCTTGCCTCATGCCCAGCGGGCCCACCGGCCACTGGAATCCCAACACCATGACAGTCTCAATATCTTCCGGCGTAGCAATGCCCTGCTCAACGATTTTCTGTGCCTCTCGTCCCGCCGCATAGAATATACGATTACCTATAAACCCGGTGTCTCCAGGTACGTCTTTCACTCGTACACTAATTTTACTACACTTCTTGCAGAGCCCCTCAATCAGCTGTATGGTTTCTTCGGAGTTATCAGCCGTCCATATTATCTCAACCACTTTCATAAGGTTAGCCGGGCTTAACCAGTGCATCCCAATAAACTTGTCCTTACGCTTTGTTGCCGCCGCCATGTCGGCAATTGTAAAGCGCGAGGTATTGCTGGCAAAAACCGCTTCCTTTTTGACTACCGTGTCCAGTTCAGCAAATACCTTCAATTTCGTGTCTTTGTTTTCCAATTCGCCGCCGGAGCCATTGCCAATGGCCTCAATTAAGACATCGCAGTTCCCTAAGTCCTCAACCTTTGTTGTCAAAGTAAGTTTCGCCAGGGCTTTGTCCATCTGCTCTTGCGTGAGCTTGCCGCGCTCAATACCACCCTTCAAACCAAATCTACCATTAATGATGGTGTCTCTGGTTTTTTCAATTATTTCGTCTGTCAGGTCGCGGCAAATAACTTTGTACCCAGCAAGAATCACTGTTTGTGCGATGCCACTACCCATAAACCCACCACCCAACACACCCACACTTTCGACGTCCTCTGGCTTCATTCATCGCCTCCCGTTTCCGAAATTCTTAATATATTATGCTAATTTATTCCGCTTTGCAATGCATATCTGGCCAGTTAGATAAAGTTATTCGCCGAATAAAAAGGTTGCACATGAGCCAGTTCTTTCAATATCAAGTCCTTCCAAAAGTTTAACACAATGACATCCAAAAAACTTTACTAAATTATCATTAAATTTTACTGTAAGTCAACTAGCGTTATTGACCTGGCTAAGATTTCGTAGTAAGCTCTTTATGCCGATTCGGTAAGCCCGATAAACATCCGTGTGGTAAAATCAATGACATTATTAAGGAGGGAAAATGGCGGGTATCGTATCGTATGGAGCATATATACCATACTACAGATTACCACGGAGCGTAATCAGTAAAGCTTGGGGGCAGCCTGGGGGACGTGGAGAGATAGCCGTGGCTAACTATGATGAAGACCCTATCAGCATGTCAGTAGCTGCTGGCATGGACTCTCTCAGAGGAATTGACCCTAAAACAGTCGACGCTTTGTTCCTGGCTACAACCACTGCCCCTTATAAGGAGAGACAGAATTCAACAATAGCGGCTACTGCTCTTGACCTTAGCCGTGAAACCCGAAACGCTGATTTTACAAATTGTCTCAGGGCTGGAACTACCGCCATGCTATCAGCGCTAGATGCGGCGAATGCTGGTTCTGCCAAGAGCATTATGGTGACGGCTGCCGATATGCGCCTGGGAGCACCCTCTGGTGACAATGAACAGAACTTTGGCAATGGAGCTGCTGCCTTTCTGGTGGGCAAGGAAAGGGTGATAGCAGATATCGAAGGCAGTTACACCATATCTGAAGACATGGCAGATACCTGGAGAGCACATGATGAAGTATTTGTACGCAACTGGGAAGAGCGATTCGGCCGGGAAGAAGGTTACAGCAAGATCCCCATAGAAGCTGCGGCCGGGGTCATGAAGCAGTGCGGTTTAACTCCAAAGGATTTCGCTAAGGCTTGCTTTTATGGCTCCAACAGTAGAGCCCATAGAGCTCTGGGCAAGTCAATGGGCTTTACGCCAGAGCAGATTCAAGAGCCACTACTCGACACGGTAGGCAACACTGGGGCTGCACTTCCCTTAATGATTCTGGTAGCCGCCCTGGAAGACGCTAAGGCAGGTGACAGGCTCCTGCTATGTAGCTGGGGCAACGGCTGTGATGCCATTGTGCTCAAGGTAACCGATGAGATCGAGAAGATTAGAGACAGGCGTGGTATAAAGCGACATCTCGATATCAAGAGAACACTTGACAACTATGAAAAATTGCTGCGCTGGCGGGGGACGGTACCAATGGAGGCCGCTGCCAGACCAGCTAAATCGCCTACTTCCATGTCGTCTCTGTGGAGGGAACATCGGTCTGCCTTACCTCTTTACGGGGTAAAGTGCAAGAAGTGTGGCACCGCTCAGCTGTTCATGGATTTTGCTTCTACCCGTGCCCGTGTCTGCCTAGAGTGCTTTGCCAAAGATGAGTTTGAACCCTACAGATTCGCTACTAAAAAAGGTAAGGTAGCTAGCTTTAGCCATGATTACCTGGCCCTCAGTCAGGACCCACCAAACACGCTGACTGTTGTTGACTTCGATGGAGGAGGACGAGGTTCCTTCGAGATGACCGACCGTGATCCTGAAGAATGCCAGGTGGGCATGGAAGTTGAGATGACCTTTAGGAAGATATTCTTCGACAAAGGCGTTCACAATTATTTCTGGAAATGCAAACCAGCCAGGGATTAGAATAAACTAAGGAGGTAAAGAAAATGCCAGGAAGTATTAAAGATAGAGTTGCCATCGCGGGTATGGGATGCACCAAGTTCGGGGAGCGCTGGGATGCCAGTGCTGATGACCTGCTTGTAGACGCTGCCTACCAGGCCTTTGAAGATGCCGGAATCGAGCCTGGTGATGTTCAGGCAGCCTGGTTTGGAACCACCTCCTCAGCAAACACAGGCATGGGATTATCCCAACCGCTAAGGCTCCAATATATTCCTATTACCAGGGTGGAGAACGCCTGCGCCACCGCTTCGGATGCATTCAGGAATGCTTGCTATGCAGTAGCTGCTGGCATATATGACATAGCCTTAGCGATCGGCGTTGACAAACTCAAGGACACCGGGATAAGTGGCTTGGGCGGGGCACAACCAAATCCCAGTCATGTGTTGGCACCAGAAAGCACAGCACCGGGCAATTTTGCATTGTTAGCCACCACATATTTCTCCCGATATGGCTTGAGCTTTGATGAAGGCAAGCATATGATAGGCAGAGTCTCCTATAAGAGCCATAAAAATGGTGCCCTATGCCGTAACGCTCACTTCCAGAGAGAAGTGCCCATGGAGACGATACTCAACGCCCCAATGATTGCCTGGCCCCTGGGATTATATGACTGCTGTGGCGTAAGCTATGGGTCTGCAGCAGCCATTATTACCACACCAGAGATAGCCAAGAAATTGAGGAAAGGAAAAGAGCCACCGGTATTCGTCAAGGCATTACAAATCAGCGCGCACCCTCGCGACGGAAAATACAACCAAAAATATGATTACACACATGTTGAGTCTACTGTCCGCGCCGCACAAGCAGCCTATAAGGAAGCAGGGATAACAAAGCCACGCCAGGAGATAAACATGGCTGAGGTGCACGATTGCTTCTCCATAACCGAGGCAGTCACTATGGAAGACCTCGGCTTTAGCCCCAGGGGAAAGGTAAGGGATGACATTGAAAACGGCTTTTTTGACCTGGATGGTAAATTGCCAGTACAGCCCGACGGTGGCTTGAAGTGCTTTGGGCATCCGATTGGCGCCAGCGGGATACGGATGCTTTATGAGATGTACAAGCAGCTTCAGGGTAGAGCAGACGACATATTAAACCCCGGTATGCCTTCGCGGCAGATAAAGAATCCCAAGCTAGGATTGACACATAACCTGGGTGGTACCCCAGATGGCTGTATGATTTTTGTGGGCATTGTGGGATTAGAAGGAGCATAATAACTCAGCAGCTTAGCATATCAAGCATAGAATGAGCTTCAGGCGAAGTTCAACTTCGCACCAGCCCAAGAATCATGGGCGGTGTGATTCATGATCTTCTCCCGTTTTCTTGACAAAAATTTAGCCAGCCCCTATTATTTGTGAATGCCCTTGTGGCAACGGCTCGGTGAGACGAATTATCAGGTACAGCATTGTCGACGATGTCTTTCCATAGCCAATATTATTTAAATTATTTAAGGAGGGAGCCATGATAAGAACACCGGAACAGTATGTGAAGGATTTGAGGGACGGTCGGGTAGTCTATCAGGATGGCAAGCAGATCAAAGACATAACGGCCCATCCCCCTTATAAGGAATCAATTGAGAGGTATGCTTCCGAGTATTATCTATCAAACCATCCCGACTATCGTTCATTATTCAATGTCGTTGAAGATGGGGAGGAGTACTCCTTCATGTACAAGGTGCCTCAGAGCGGTGAAGACCTGCAAAGGCGCAGGATGATAATCCAGACGCTCAACCGCTCGTTAGCTGGTGGCAGCAGGCTCACCGGGATTGACGGACTGAACGGTGTTGCCTGGGCAGCTCGCAAAATGGATGCAGCCATGGGCACCAAGTATGCTGCCAACGTAGAAGGTTTCCGCAAGTGGTGTCAGCAACACGATCCGTCCATTTGCGCCGCCGTCAGCGACCCCAAAGGTCACCGAGCCCTTCATGCCGAAGACCCCAAGCAAAAGCACAAGGACTTCTATCTCAGGATTGTAGACAGGAAAAAGGACGGGATATACATTACCGGCTGTAAATTGCACATCAGTGAGTCAATCATGACCAATGTGCTTGTCTGTCTGCCATCCCGCAACCACAATGAGACCGGGAAAGACTATGCTTTAGCCTGTGCCGTGCCGGTCAATTCAAAAGGTGTGACTTTCCTGGCAACTGACTCGGAACTGTCCCGCGGTGGTGGGCACCCTATGATTATTTTCGATAACGTATTTGTGCCCAACGAAATGGTCTTCATGGCCGGCGAATGGCAATTCTCCCGCTTAATGGCTACCTCTTTTGCCCGCTATCACAGATTGACAGCCGCCACTTACAAGTATGTCCAGCTGCAGGGGCTCGCCGGGCTGGCGATGTTGCTAGCTGAATATAACGGCCTCACCCATGCCACCCGTATACGTGATATGTTAGCCTGGCTGGCCATGTACGCCGATGTTACAGAAGCCCTGGGTAAAGCCGCTGCACTGGATGCCAAGATTGACCCGGAGACTGGCCTGGCGGCGCCCAACGAGGTCTATTCCAACTGCGCCAAGTTCTGGTTTGCCGAGAACTTTCATCAAGCCGTGAAATATGTCGAAGATATTGCCGGTGGCATAGCCGGCACCATGCCTTCGATAAAAGATTGGGAGAACCCGGAGATACGCAAGTATATCGACAAATATCTGGGTGGTGACGCCCAATACCCGACTGAGGACCGTCTAAAGGCTCTCCAGATGCTCAGATGGCAGGGCTCAATGTTCATGGGTATTCTGTCAATTCATGCCGAAGGGTCACTTGCTGCCCAGAGGATGACGCTCTACCAGCAGGCTGACTGGGAGAAGTTCAAAGCTGCCGCCAAACATCAAATGAGGATGCCCACAGACCATCCTGATTTTAAGGAAATGCCCCTAGAGCCGCCGTGGAAGATGCCCGCCAAGCTCTAGGCTGAAACAACAGTAAATTACCCTGTAAAGCTACATGCAAAAGCAGTGCCTTGTGGCAGTACTACAATACTGCTCACTAACCATTAGCCGGTTTTGAGGATATAATCAATAAGCGTCCAGCCTCCAAAAAATCGTCATGTAGAGACTGGAACCTTATTCTTTTAATGTCATGCGTAGCAGCTGACCCTGGATAAGCACACTCGAATTTCCATCCTGTCCTCTGGAATAATGATATCAATTCATGCAGACTCCAGACACGCAAATCCAATTCAAATGTACCCTCCAATACAAACGTATTCTCATCAACCTGTCTCATAAAGGTCCTCTTTTCTTTATTCCGTGATGTTTGAGAGTCGAATTGGCGCTCGCTGAGAACAAGCCGGTCCTTTATCCGCTCGTAGCCACGTGCCATAAAGTTGCGAAGCAGCCAGTCCCTGTTAACGATATCGAGGGCAAAGAAACCACCGGGCTTAACAAGCTTTAGACACTGCCGCAAGATATCATCATTGGTATCATCATCGTAGAAACCAAACG
>CP070642.1:1528673-1540943 GCA_020354105.1 Chloroflexota bacterium
GATATTGAGTATCTTTTTCCTATGGGTTGGGCGGAGCTGGAAGGCGTTGCCAACCGGGGCGATTTTGACCTTGTACAACATGCAAAATATAGCGGAAAAACCTTGAACTATTTTGATGAAGAGTCTGGGGAGCATTATACACCCTATGTTATTGAGCCCTCAGCAGGTGTTGACCGCTCGACACTGGCTTTCCTCGTGGATGCTTATGATGAAGAGCTGGCTGAGGGTGAAACCAGGGTGGTTCTGCATTTTCATTCAGCATTAGCTCCAGTAAAAGTGGCTATTCTGCCTTTGAGTAGAAATGAGAAGCTGGTTCCACTATCGAGAGAAATATATACTGAACTTCGTCGCCATTTTATGACACAGTATGATGATGCCCAGAGTATAGGTCGGCGCTATCGCCGCCAGGATGAAATAGGCACTCCTTTCTGTGTGACCATTGATTTTCAGTCGCTGGAGGACAAACAGGTTACTATTCGAGAACGCGATAGCATGGCGCAGATTAGACTGCCGATAAGTGAGCTGGTTAAAACATTGCAGGCTAAGCTAAGCGGTGAACCTTTTGATGCACAACCTTTATGGGCAACCAGGGCAACTGATGCTTTAGAGCAATAACGATTATTCATTTTGCTGCCCTCATCTGAGTGTGGAGGCTTATGCACAGCATGATACGGAAATAAATCAAACTCTTAAGGCGGCTGATTATTTTAACTGTTGCCAAAGAAGTAGACGGAAAGCATGTCTTTGATTATATGGGGATAGACCGGAACTTGACCCCGGTTGAAGCATTAAGGAAATACCTGATGAACGCAAAAGGTTTTTACTTGAATATGGTGCAGGGCTGATGTAGGAGGTAGTGCAAAGGGTAGAAGAAAGTATAGAGGTTAGAGTTTAGGATGAAAGTAAGATTCGGCTTAAGGGATAAAATACTTATCTTCTTTATGGCTATATTATTTATGTCACTGGGTCTTTTTGTGTGGTTTTCGCTGAGCAGCATATACCAGATAAGCCATATTGTCAGAGAGAACAGCATTACCATGGGAGAAGAAGTTGAACGTCGGAGTATAACAGCATTGGAGGATTTGGGCAGGAGATTGATACAACGGCGGGCATTGAACGTTTCCAATGAGATAGGGCTATTTATGCGATATCATCCTAATACAACTATTGCTGAGCTGAAAGATAACAAGGAATTGGCGGATATAGCAGTGCAACGTGTTGGCCTAAGCGGATATACGATGGTTTATGATAAGACGGGCACGGTATATTTCCATAACGACCCCAATATGGTGGGTGTGAATTTGCTTAAGGTGGGTGGTGAGCCTGTCTATTTTTCGTCCATTATAGAAAGGAGTTTTAATGGCGAAGCCTCGGGCTATTATGATTGGGAGGATGATAAGGGCGAAGTCAGGGCAAAATACGTGCATTGTATACCCGTAGAAAGGGCAGACCTTGTTGTGGCAGCAAGTACCTATATTGATGAGTACTCGGCACCTGTTGAAGATGTGTTAGAGCAGATAACTGCTGTAGTTTCGGCTACAAACCAATATATAGATGAGGAAGTGAGAGATACGCAGTTGGTGCTCAGTATTGTTTTTTTAAGTATGCTTATTTTTGCTGCTATAGGGATAATTCTATTGTCAAGGGCAATCACCCGACCGATAGTGGCGCTGACCAAGGGCGCTGAGGTCATAGCTAAGGGCGAGCTTGACTATAATATCGAGGCTAACACTGGTGATGAGATTCAGCTATTGGCTGAACAGTTCAATGATATGGCTAAAGCTTTGAAAGAGTCCTATACTGACCTGGAACAAAAAGTTGAAGATCGCACCAAACGAGAGCGGCAGAGAGCGGAGCAACTGCGTGCCATAAATGAAGTAGGCCGCAAAATTAGCTCTATCGTTAACCTCGATGAACTATTGCCCTATGTAGGCAACCTGCTCCGCGAGACTTTTCATTATTATAATGTCAATATCTTTCTCCTAGAACCGAGCTCTGGTAAGCTTACACTCAAAGCGTTGTGTCTCAGTGGTCAGAAGGGGGTCATACCAGTAGGTGTACCGCTGGAAGTAGACCAGGAGAGCATAGTAGGTTGGGTAGCACAGACAGGTGAACCGATACTGGCGAATGATGTAAGTGAGGATCCCAGATATCGTGCTGTTGAGGCATTAAGAGAAACCAAATCTGAGCTTGCTGTCCCTGTGAGGATTGGCGGTAATGTTCTTGGAGTTCTAGATATTGAGAGCACAGAGGTAGATGCTTTTGGCGAAGCAGATTTGTTTACTGCCCAGACATTGGCTGACCAATTGGCTGTAGCTATTGAGAATGCTCGTCTTTATGAGGAGACACGACAAATAGCAGTTATGGAAGAACGTAACCGCATGGCAAGAGAAATTCATGATACGCTGGCTCAAGGATTTAGTGGCATTATCCTGCAACTGGAAGCAGCTGAACAGACCTTGGGTGGTGAAGACTCAGATGTGGAGCGCCATTTAAATCAAGCCCGAAGCCTGGCTCGAAAGAGTCTGGCTGAAGCGAGACGGTCGGTATGGAATCTCCGTCCTCAAGCTCTGGAACAGGTGTCTTTAGTTGAGGCGCTTAGCCAGGAGGTAGATAAATTCAGTCAGAGTGTTGAGGTAAAAGCGAGGTTCAATGTTTTTGGTGTAAGGCGAGACTTACAACCCGATCTGGAAACAGTTCTTCTTCGTATTTGCCAGGAATCTTTGACTAACGTGAGGAGGCATGCCAAGGCTACTGAAGTGGAGGTAAATCTGGCGTTTGATGAATCAGCAGTGGAACTTAGCGTTCGCGATAATGGCGTTGGCTTCAAATCGGTGGCTGCAAGCGGTGATGAGAAGAAACGGGGTGCCTTCGGGTTGATAAGCATGCGAGAACGGGCTCGTGGTTTGGGGGGTACGCTCGAAGTGCAGAGTAAGAAGGGTAAAGGAACGCTGGTTAGAGTAGTTGTTCCAACCAGCAAGGAGGTTTTGTAGTGGAAGCGATAAAAATTCTGATTGCTGATGACCATCCGGTGGTAAGAGAAGGGCTGTTCGCTATGTTGAGTAGGGAAGTTGACTTTGAGGTTGTTGGAGAGGCAAAAGACGGAGTCGAGGCAGTGAATAAAACCAAAGAATTGAGACCGGATGTAGTGCTTATGGACCTTAGGATGCCGGAGATGGATGGCGTCGAAGCTATACGCCAGATAAAGTCAGTGATGCCTGATGTTAAATTTATAATCCTGACAACCTATAGCGATGACGAGTACATATTTAGTGGTATCGAGGCTGGTGCGCGAGCATATCTGCTTAAGGATGCTCCGAGAGATGATTTGTTCAAGGCAATAAGAGCTGTTTATCGGGGCGAGTCGCTTATTCAACCAGTGGTGGCATCGAAATTGCTGGACCGTTTCTCTGAGCTATCTCGTCGGACACCATCTGGTGAAGAGCTTTCCGCCCGAGAGCTTGAAATATTGTGCCTTATGGCAAAAGGTGCGGCTAATAAAGAGATTAGTGCTGAACTTAGCATTGCTCAAAGTACTGTGAAGACGCATATTACTAATATTTTTCAAAAACTGGGAGTGAATGATCGTACCGAAGCTGTGACTCAAGCTATTAAGAAAGGTATTATCCGTCTTTAGTCATACTAAAGTACTACTCGGTATAGGGAAAAAGGTTGACTCTAAAGTCAACCTTTTTCTGTATATGAAACCAACCGCTCTCCTGATGGTGTAACCGAGCTAAGACGGTAAACTTAAGACTAAGGTTACTGACTAAGTTGCAAATTGTGCCAGGGAGAGCCAGGACTTGATATCAGGAGAGATTTAATGGGAAAGATAAAGTTGCTCATAGTTGATGATAATGAAGTAGTAAGGGAGGGGCTCAAAAGCATACTAGAGCCTCAAGCTGATATAGATGTGGTTGGGGAGGCTGTGGATGGGCTTGATGCAGTGGTACAAGCGGAAAAATTAGACCCTGATGTTATTTTGATGGATGCTCATATGCCCGGCATAGATGGCACCGAGGCAACCCGCCGCATAAAGAGAAGTTTGCCTGATGTTAAAGTCTTGTTTCTAACAGTCTATGGCGATTATGTTGGCTCAGCGCTCGATGCCGGTGCTAGTTGGTACCTGACTAAAGATTGCAGGCGCCAGGACTTGATGGAAGCCATCAGGGTTTTAGCGCGGAGCACCCGGGCTAAAGCAGAAAAGGCCGATTGAGAGAAATCAGACAGCGGTCTTAAGCATAATCTAAAAAGTCACCTCGCTCTCTGTTTTCGAAGTTACTGATATTCCGTCTATTTTAAGTTGTCTAATACTGCCCCATAGTCGTCAGCGATACTTCGGATGATATCACCGACGCTCCTTATTTCCTTTATCATGCCGGCTATGGAGCCACAGTAAGCCTCGCCGTTGACCATGTCGCCTTCGAACTGCCCTGTTCGGGAACGGCTACTGCCGATGAAGGCTAGAAGATCTTCAGCTGAAGCCCCGGCCGCTTCCATCTCCAGTATTTTACTGGCTACTTCATTCTTTAATATTCTGGTTGGTCCAAGTTTCCTACCTGTGATAGCGGTGTCAGTGTCACTAGCTTTTAGTATAGCTTCTTTGAAATTTTGGTGAGCAGCACACTCGCGGGTAGCTACAAAACGTGTGCCCATTTGGACGCCATCGGCTCCCAGTGCCAGGGCGGCTACTACACCTCTGGCGTCAGCAATACCACCGGCAGCTACCACTGGAATTGTTACTGCATCTACTACCTGAGGTATCAAAGTGAAAGTAGTTAGTTCGTCCAGCCCATTGTGGCCACCTGCTTCATAGCCCTCTGCAATAACTGCGTCCACGCCTCGCCTTTCGGCGCTTTGGGCATGTCGCACTGCTGCAACCAGATGGAGGACTTTTATCCCGGCTTCTTTGAACCGGCTTGTGTATAACGCTGGGTTGCCAGCAGCCGTTACCGCTACTTTTATCTTAGCATTAATAACTGCAGTAACCAGCTCCTCGATGTGTGGATTGTTTAATATAGGTAAATTAACTCCGAAAGGTTTGGAAGTTAAGCTTTTTGCTATTTCTATCTGTTCTTTTAGGTTTTCGACCTGGTCGTCATTAGGACTCATTCCTGCGTTGGGACTTATTAAGCCTAGACCACCGGCATTGGAGACTGCAGCGGCTAACTCGGCATTAGCAATCCATACCATACCACCCTGAATTATGGGGTGTTCTATGCCCAGTAAGTCACAGAGCCTGGTTCTTTTCATTATTTAAACCTCCATTAATTAGACGTCAACCTGAGTTTAGTAGTGCAATTTTGGACTTACATAGCAAATTTCATGGGGTGTTAATTAATTTGAATGCTAGCACGTCTACAAGCCCCATATCAGTCAACCTAAGCTCGGGGATTACAGGTAAAGCGATGAAGGAGAGGAGTGCAAATGGATCTGGTGGAACGTGCCCTAATCCAGATGCGGTTTTCTCTACTTTCTCAAATTTCTTAACAACTGCCTCCAGAGGCTCGGGTGAAAGTAGTCCGGCAACGGGTAGGGGTAAAGCTGCTAGTATTTTACCATCGACGCACACGACTAACCCACCTTGTAATTTCTCAATCTCTTTGATTGCTGTGAAGATATCATGGTCACTGGTGCCTACTGCCACTACGTTGTGAGAGTCATGGGCTATGGATGAGGCTAGAGCACCTCGTTTCAGACCAAAGCCTTTGACCAGCCCCACACCAATGTTGCCACTTAACTTGTGTCTTTCCACAACCACCAACTTTAATATGTCTTCTTCCAAGTCAGGCATGATCACACCATCTTTGGCTTTCACCATCTCGACTCTTTTTTTGGTGATTATCTGACCAGGGATAATCCCGATAACCGGAAAACTTTCTCTCCTTGTGGTTAACTTTAATGCTTCTATGCCGAAAGGCTTGATACGGACGGTATCGGTTAGCTCGTTAGTCGAAGCTTTTAGTGGTGACCCAAGGTATTTGCCATTCCTAGCTACCAATTGACCTTTATAAAAGACCATCTGTATTTCCAGATTTGTAAGGTCGGTTATGGTGATGAGATTTGCGATATAGCCGGGGGCAATACCGCCCTGGTCATACAGCCTGAAATACTCAGCGGCGTTGATGGTTGCCAGTTGTATTGCCCGTATTGGTTCAAGCCCGCTTTGTATTGCCTTCCTGACTACAGCATCAATGTCGCCTTCGTGGAGCAAATCAGAGCAACTACGGTCATCGACAACAAACAAGCATCTGTTGTATGTCCTTTCATTAACAAGAGGTAAGAGGGCATCCAAGTTTTTCTCCGAGGAGCCCTCTCGTATCATTAAATGCATTCCCCGTCTCAGTTTTTCTCTGCCCTCTTCTAGTGTAGTTGACTCATGGTCTGAGCCAATACTGGCGGATAAGTAAGCATTCAGTCGCTTATTAATGACACCTGGGGCATGTCCATCAATAACTTTGCCTTGGGCAGCGACTATCTTTTTTAGAATCTCCTTGTCACCGCTGATAACACCGGGGAAGTTCATCATCTCGCCGAGCCCTATAAAGTTTTTCATGCCGAGCATCTTCTTAATATCTTGGGCATTCATCTCTGCTCCGCCGGTTTCCATGTGGGTAGCAGGCACACATGATGGAGCCACGAAGAACATGTCAAGAGGTAGTTTCTGTGCCCAGTTCATGATGAACTTTATGCCATTGAAACCAGCCACATTCGTTATTTCGTGCAGATCAGTAATCACTGTTGAAGTGCCTCTAGGGACAACGGCTTGAGCATATTGTGCTGGGTGTAGCATGGAGCTTTCTATGTGGGTGTGACCGTTGATCAATCCCGGAGCCAGATAACCGCCCTTTAGGTCGATTACCTCTTTAGCCTTGACGTAATTACCGATGCCAGCAATCCTGTCACTATAGATAGCTACGTTGCCTTCTTCTATGATGCCGACAAAGGTGTTTATTATCTTGGCGTTTTTAAGCAGTAAATCTGCTGGGCTATCTCCACGGGCAACTGAAATCAATTTAGCCAAACTCATATATTATTCCCCCGTAGATTAATCTATGAAACATATATCTGGCAGGTAGCGAAACCTCTCGTTCCAATCGATACCGTAGCCGACTATGAACTTATTGGGCACAGTGAATCCCAGGTAATCAATGGTAATCGGAACCTCATGGCGTGAGGGCTTATCGGTCAAGGCACACACTCTTAGCGATGCTGGCCCTTTCTTTTGCAGATAATTTTTCAGGAAGGAGATTGTCAGCCCGGTATCAACTATGTCCTCGACTATTAAAATATCTTTGCCTTTTATTTTTGTCCTTAGGCCATGCATGATCTTAACCTTACCTGAGGTTTCCATGCCCGCACCATAGCTCGAAACCTTGACGAAGTCCACCTCTACAGGTAGACCGAGCTCACGAACCAGGTCAGCCATGAAGACGAAGGAACCCTTAAGAATGCCGATTAGCAGTGGCTGCTTTCCCTGGTAATCCCGTCTGATTTCAGCAGCCAACTTTGTTATAGCCTGCTTGATTTCGTCGTGAGTAATTAGAACTTTGGGCTGTTGAGACACGGCGGTGATTATACCCTTGGCCTGTCCCTCTTGTCTATACAGTACAGTGTATCTGTGGTCTCATTTTAAGGCTGTCAGCGCTTGACGATTAGCTTTTTGACGGCTTGCTGTAGTCCTTCGATGGTGAGTTCGAACATTGGGAAGATTTTTTTGATCATCGTGATTGTAGATTCGTTCCAGTAGTGTGGCGCTTCGGGGTTTAGCCAGACACAGTGGTTGAAATGGTCAGCGACTTGCTTAAGGCGGACTATTCCCGGCTTGTAGTTTCTTTCATAGTAGTAAATAGCACCGTAAACACTGTTTAGTTCCGATGGGGCCATCCAGGCATCTCCTACCATTATAACTTTGTAATCCTGCTCCATGGTGTGCAGGATATGTTCGGTGCTTACTCCGTCCCGGCGCTCGATGTCTTTGTAAACGTAGTCGTATATGCAGTTGTGAAAGTAGTAGTATTGAAAATCCTTGAAATGTGTGCTGCGGTGAGCTGCCGAGAAGAGCAAGCTGCAGAGGTGAGCGAAGGGATCCATTGAGCCACCAACGTCCATGAGTAGGAGAAGCTTAACTTTATTCTTTCGGCTTCGTCTCCAGATTAAATCTATGTCGCCAGCATTTTTAGCTGTGGCGTCGATTGTTTTGTCTAGGTCTAGCTCATCCTCTGGGCCGGTGCGATTCAGTTGGCGTAGCCCTTTTAAAGCGACTTCAATCTGGCGGATGTCGAGTGTTAGGTCTTGACGGTAGTTGCGGAATTGTCTTTGTTCGGCAATTTGGATAGCACTCCTGCCTCCTCCTCCACCACCAATCCTGAAGCCAGTCGGATGTTGTCCAGAATGTCCAAAAGGTGAGGTACCTCCTCTACCTATCCAGTAGTCTCCCCCGTCATGTTGCTCAGTTTGTTCCCTTAGCCTTTTTTCAAGCTCCTCGAGCAGTTCATCCAAATCCATAATGTCCAGCAACGCCCGTTCCTCTTCAGTAAGGAGCATTCTGTTGAAGGGGTCTTTTAGCCAGCTAAGGATTTGCTCCGAAATTTCTGGTGGAGCTTTTATGCCTTTGAAGTATTCTTGAAAAGCTACATCATAGTGGTCGAAGTAGGACTCGCTTTTTACCAGTATGGCTCGGGCGAGATAATAGAAATCGGTCAGATTGGAGATGTAACCTTTGGATAGAGCTTCCATGAGGGTCATCCATTCTGTAATTGAAACGGGCACCTTTCTTTCTCTTAAGGTGTAGAAAAAGTTTGTAAACATTCGAGTTCCTATTGTTATTTATTAGTATGAAATCTCTTAGTTGTCCGAAGTACCTGTAGTTTGTTTTTTCTTCATAAAAGTATTTATGAAATAAGCATAATCTGTTTCTTTCTTCAGCAAACTGCCGGCGAAGGGAATATCGGCAGTTATTGCTTCGTCAGGTGTGCCGCTGGCGATAAGTACACGAATCCAATCTATCAGTTCGCTTGTTGATGGTTTTTTACGGAAGTCGTCGATCTTCCGTAGTGAGTAGAATGTTGCCAAAGCCTGGCGAAGTAAATTACCCCTGATATCAGGGAAGTGAACCTTTACTATTTCCTCCATGAGCGCAGGGTCAGGGAATTCAATGTAGTGGAATATGCAACGTCTTAGAAAGGCGTCGGGAAGTTCTTTTTCGGCATTGCTGGTTATTGCTACTATGGGTCGATGGGTAGCTACAATTGTCTCCCCTGTCTCTGGGATATAAAAACTCATCTCATCTAACTCATTTAGCAAGTCGTTAGGAAACTCGAGATCGGCTTTGTCCACCTCGTCAATGAGGAGCACAACCTCCTCTTTGGAGGCGAAGGCCTCTCCCAATTTACCCAATTTTATGTATTGTCTTATATCGGAGATATCTTTATCTCCGAAGCGGCTGTCATTCAGTCTTTGGACGGTATCATAGACATAAAGGCCTTCTTGGGCTTTGGTGGTTGATTTTATGTTCCAGACTATTAACCTCTTGTCAAGACCTCTGGCGATACTGTGGGCCAGGAGTGTTTTTCCTGTTCCAGGTTCGCCTCTAACCAACAAAGGCCTCTTTAAAGCTATGGCTACATTAACAGCATTTCTGAGGGCTTCGGAGGTAACATAATCGTGCGAGCCTTTAAATTTGTCAAAACCATCATTAGCCATTGTTCCAACTTGCCTCCATTGTTCTAATCTTTTTGGTACACCGTCGCTAATTGTAGTAGATATTTGCACTTAAGGCAATTTGGCCAGTTAAAACTATTCTGAGGTGTAGTCTTTTTAGTGGTAGTAACATACGGAGGGCACAATAGCTCACGATAAATCGGGAAATTGTGGGGGAAGGGGGTTAAGAACTCTTGACAATGAACAAATTTAATGTTATACTTCTTGTTTACTGTATTGAAATGCCTTGTTGGTTTCTTATTAATTTTTTCCCCCACTACAATCCCTAATTACGATTTGACTCTTGGTTGACGTACCGCTTTTGAGACATGTGTCTTAATTTCTGATGGGAGAGCTATGTCTATTTCATTAGTGCCTGAAAAACGTAACATTGCCTCGGGACAGAGGAAATCATTTGCCAAGCTACCTGAAGTGTTGGAAATCCCTAATCTTATCAAAGTTCAACTTGATTCCTTTCGCTGGTTTCAAGAAGAGGGTTTAAAGGAGCTTCTCCAAGAAGTTTCACCCATTTATGATTTTACTGGTACACGGCTAGAGTTACATTTTGCTGGTTACGAGTTTCGTCAACCTCCATTCTCAGTGGACCAATGTCGTCAGCGTGATATGGCATATGCAGCTCCGCTTTATGTTAGAGCCAAATTATTAGTTAAAGAGACCGGAGAGATTAAAGAGCAGGAAATATTCTTTGGTGACTTTCCTCTTATGACCGATAAGGGCACCTTTATAATCAGTGGTGCGGAAAGAGTAGTGGTCAATCAACTGCTTCGCTCGCCGGGTATTTATTTTAGCTTACAAGAAGACCCGACTAGCGGGCGTGAGCTATGCTCTGCCAAGTTGATTCCAGAACATGGCGCATGGCTGGAGTTTGAAACTTCTAACAGAGATGTAATTTTTGTAAAAGTGGATGGTAAGAGGAAGATTCCCGTCGTGATTTTGCTACGTGCCATAGGCTACGATGGTGATAGCGAACTGCTGGAGCTTTTCCAGGATGTGGAAACATCTTCAGATCATAGCTTTATACAATCTACAATAGAGAGAGAACCTTCTATTAAGACTAGGGAAGAAGCACTGATCGATATTTATAAACGATTGCGACCTGGTGAACCACCTACTGTTGAGAATGCTCAGGGTTTACTGAACAATCTTTTCTTTAATCCTAGACGTTATGACCTAGGAAGAGTTGGACGCTATAAGCTTAACAATAGATTGGGGGTTAATGTCGATGAGCGTCGTCGTTGTTTAAACAAGGAAGATTTTATAGAAATAGTGAAGCGTATCATCAAAATTAACAATGGAATTGAAGAACCGGATGATATCGATCACCTGCGTAATCGACGTGTGCGGACGGCGGGGCACCTTATACAAAATCAATTTCGCATTGGATTGCTGCGTTTAGAACGGACGATTAAGGAACGCATGAGTATAGTTGGTCCGGAAGCTGCTATCCCCTCTACCTTGATTAATAACCGTCCTATAGTTGCTGCCATGAGAGAGTTTTTTGGTGGCTCTCAGCTCTCACAATTCATGGATCAAACCAACCCCTTGGCTGAACTGACTCATAAACGACGTCTTTCTGCAATGGGACCTGGTGGACTTTCCCGCGAGCGCGCTGGATTTGATGTTCGAGACGTGCATCACTCGCATTACGGGAAAATCTGCCCTATTGAGACGCCGGAAGGGCCAAATATCGGCCTCATTGGCTCACTGGCAACTTATGCCTCAGTTAATGACTATGGTTTTATACAGACACCCTATCGCAAGGTAATCCACGAGGTGCCTAATAAGATTGAAAACCTTATAGACAGAACCCTTTTGGAGGACATAACTGATTCCAGTGGAAAAGTCATTGCTGCCAAAAAGAGCTTATTGACTAAAGATATTGCTAAAAAAATTGCCTCTCTATCTCGTCGCAACATAAAGATTGTTCCATTTGTATCTGATAAGATTGAATACTTAACCGCCGACGAGGAAGAGCGTTATACCATTGCTCAAGCTAATGCTCTTCTTAGCCCAAAAAATGAATTCGTTGAGGATAGAATCGGGGTCATAAGAGGTGGCAAATATCTTAAGGAACCTACAGATAAAATAGATTTTATGGATGTATCACCGAAACAGGTTTTCAGTGTCACTACATCTCTAATCCCGTTCCTCGAGCACGATGATGCTAACAGAGCTCTAATGGGGTCAAATATGCAGCGTCAAGCTGTACCTTTGCTTCGTCCGGAGGCTCCTTTGATAGCTACAGGGATGGAAAAGGAAGTGGCTAAATACAGTGGACAGGTTATCTTTGCCAGGGAGGATGGCAAGGTCGTTTCAGTTGATAATACTCAGGTTACGATTGTCGACGAAAATGGAAATGAACATGCCTATCCGCTAATGAAATTTGTTCGAACTAATCAAGGAACATGTGTCAATCAGCGTCCTGTAGTGTCTAAGGGTGATAAGGTCAAAAAGGGGCAAGTTATAGTCGATGGTTCAGCGACAGACCATGGTGAGCTTGCCTTAGGACAGAATATTCTTTGCGCCTTCATGAGCTGGCGAGGGTAT
>CP070642.1:1541043-1584044 GCA_020354105.1 Chloroflexota bacterium
TAGTTAATAAAGCCTAACACGTCGAAATCAGACAGGTTATCAATAATAAATTGGCGTTCAGCATCATCATGTGTTTTCGAACCGACAATGTAGTACTTTTTTACGCCCAGGTCTTTGGCTAAATCTCGGATTGCCCGAGCTGTCTGAAAGCTGCGCTGCCCCGGTTCAACTACTATGATAAAAGCATCCACACCTTTAGCTGTTCCTCGTCCTAGGTTCTCTACGCCGGCATCCATGTCCATGACGACCACTTCGGATCTACTTAAGACCAGATGGCTGACCAGACTCTTGAGTAGAGCTCCTTCTGGACACAGGCACCCGCTACCCCCTTTTTTGACAGTTCCCATGACCAGGAGTTTTATACCGTTCTTTTGAATTGAAAACTTCTCAGGAATATCGTCTACCTTGGGATTTAGCTTAAAAAATGTGCCAAAACTGCTAGGCCTAGCTCCTGTGCGTTCCTGTATCAGCTCCTGGAGGTCGGCGATTGGAGTTATGCGGCTGGCTTCGTCGGCACTGACGCCTAATGCTGTAGCTAAGTTAGCATCGGGATTAGCATCAATGGCTATAACCTTATTGCCTTCGGCAGCATATATCCGAGCCAGAAGGCTTGTTAGCGTAGTTTTGCCTACACCACCCTTACCGGTTATAGCTAGTTTCATATCACATGCTAGTGTGCTGAGGAGGATATTGTTGGTGATAGAGTATCACAGCCCATGGAGTTATCATTTCTGCAACGAATCTGAATGGAGTATATCCGATGGTGGAGCCAAAATCAAGGTTTTTCGAATGGGTTCTCAAGTTAATTAGAGCAATGCTATAATAGGACGATGCGCATTGCTATCATTGGATTAGGTCTTATCGGCGGTTCGATAGGCTTCGCTTTAAAACAAGCAGGTTGGCGAGGGGCAGAAATAATCGGTTATGCCCGCCGTCGAGAAACAGGCTCTTTGGCTCTGGAATTAGGTGCTGTTGATGAGATTGAGTTAGACCTCCGTAATGCAGTCAAAGATGCTGATATTGTCATTATTGCTACACCAGTACTGACTACAAAAGATGTTTTCAAGCAAATAGCTTCTGTATTGCCCGATGGCTCTATCGTTACCGATACTGCCAGCACTAAGATGCAGGTTATGCAATGGGCGAAAGAGTTGTTACCATCAAGGGTGAGCTTTGTTGGTGGACATCCCATGGCAGGCAAGGAAATTTCAGGTATTAGAGCTGCTAATGACGATTTGTTCCATAATTGCATTTATTGTTTGACACCATTACCACAGACTAAACCAGCAGCAGTGCGGATTGTAAAAGATATGGTTAATAAACTGGGAGCTATTCCCTTGGTCATTGAGGCTGAAGAGCATGACAGATTGGTAGCTGGCGTTAGTCATTTGCCGTTATTACTATCGGTGGCTCTGGTCTCAGTAACTACCAAGCATCCATCTTGGCAGCACATGTCACGTCTGGCAGCTAGTGGTTACCGTGACCTTACCCGTCTGGCTTCGGGAAATCCAGAGGTCAGTGCACATATTTGCCTTAGTAATCAGGCCGCTATTGTCTCCTGGATTGATGCGTTTATCGAAGAGTTGCAAGGACTACGTGGATTGATAGCTGATGGCACAGATGACATAGAGGAGGCCCTAGCTCTTGCCAATGAGGCGAGGCAGAAATGGCTGGAAAGACGCTGCAAAAAATAATCTCATCGCCTAAGCAATTGGTTGGAGAGATTGCTGTACCCGGTGATAAATCTATTTCGCATCGTGCTCTCATATTCAATAGTTTGTCTCTGGGTAGCAGTAAAATCAGCAATCTATCGCCAGGTAAAGATTGTGTATCGACCATAAATTGCTTGAAGGCACTCGGAGTGAAGCTAGAAAAACAGAAAGATAAGCCATCAGACATGCTCCTTCATGGAGCCAGTGGTACAGGCTTGACTGAAGCTAAAGATATTCTCAATGCAGGAAACAGTGGTACAACGATGCGTCTTCTCAGCGGAGTGCTTGTATCTCAACCCTTTCTTTCTATTCTTACTGGGGATTCTTCTCTTCGCTCTAGGCCGATGAAGCGTCTGGTAGAGCCTCTTCGTTTGATGGGTGCTGAAATCTATGGGCGTGATGACGACTCTTTCGCCCCCTTGGTTATCAGGGGTAAGAAACTTGCAGGTGTGGATTACACTCTGCCTGTGCCCAGTGCCCAGATTAAATCGGCGATATTGCTGGCCGGGCTTTTTGCTCAGGGCAACACTGGCGTGAAACAGCCTCAGCCATCCCGTGATCATACTGAGCGACTGCTCAAGCTGATGGGTGCCAAGATTGAAATTGAAACCCATCATGTTTCCTTAACACCATTGAGTGTCCCCTTGGTCGCAGTTGACATCCGTGTGCCCGGTGATATTAGCTCAGCTGCCTACTGGCTGGTTGCTGGTGCTATTCATCAGAATGCTAGAATTAGGATAGTAAATTGTGGCGTTAATCCAACACGGACCGGGATTATCGATGTGCTTTCAGCTATGGGTGCCAAGCTTAGACTGGAGAATCAGCGATTGGAAGGCAATGAGCCTGTTGCTGATTTGTGCGTAGAGTCTAGCCGTCTGAAGGCTATTGAAATCGGTGGAGCTATAATTCCTCGCTTAATCGACGAAATACCCCTGTTGGCTGTAGCGGCCTGCGTGGCTCAAGGCAAGACTGTAATCAGAGATGCTGGTGAGTTAAGAGTTAAAGAATCTGATAGAATTGTGACAACAATTCGAGAATTGTCCCGCCTTGGTGCCAGGATTGAAGAATTATCTGACGGCATGGTTATCCATGGAGACAGGGCATTACGAGGTGCAGAAGTGAAGAGTCATGCTGATCACCGACTAGCGATGAGTTTGGCGGTTGCTGGCTTGATTGCAAGGGGGAAAACCTCAATCCAAAATGCTCGTGTGGCAGAAATATCAAACCCGAATTTTTGGAAGGAATTGGGAGGGCTTGCTAGGTATTAGGATCAATATGCTTAGCATGGTTTTAAGAAAGAACTGATGAGGAATAAAAGTGACTCGTGACAAGTTGAATAAGACTCAATCTACATATCCTCTCTTTATTGTTATCTCTGGTCCCTCTGGTGTTGGCAAGGATGCAGCATTAGATAATATGAAGAAGGCAGGTTTTCCCTTCCACTATGTTTTGACTGCTACTACTCGTCTGAAACGCCCTGCAGAGAAAGACGGTGTTGCTTACCGGTTTTTATCCGAAGATAAATTTCGTCAAATGATTGGAGCAAACCAGTTTTTGGAATGGGCGAAAGTTTATGGCAACTACTATGGTGTGCCTAAGCAAGAAGTAAAGAATGCTTTAAAACAGGGGTTGGACACCATCGTAAAAGTGGATATTCAGGGGGCGACTACTATCAAAAGCATTTTGGCTGATGCCGTATTGATTTTCCTAATGCCTCCGTCCATGGACGAGCTAGTTAACCGACTGAAACAGCGTTATGGATTGTCTTCTGAGGAGTTAGACTTGCGATTAAGTAAGGCTCAGGAAGAAATAGAAAGCTTGTCTATTTTCGATTATGTCGTAGTAAATCATACAGACGACCTGAACCTTACTGTTGACCAGATAAATGCAATAGTTGTTGCTGAAAAGTGTCGGTTAAAACCAAGAGTCGTAACTTTGTAGGAACCTCCAGCGCTGCCAGTAATGTAAATATCCTGACAGATGCGGAATGGATGAGCTATTTTGCACTTAAGTGAAGTCCAGTACCTCTAGAATCTTGTTTTCTTTGGCCCTCATCTGTTGGTTCTCATGAGGAAGCTCATGGTCATACCCCAAAAGGTGCAGTACACCGTGAACGATTAACAATGATAGCTCTCGCTCTATACTATTCCCCTGCTGTTGTGCTTGCTTGACAGCTTGAGGATACGAAATTACTACTTCACCCAGATGGTGTATCCCATCGGGTGGATCTACAAATGGGGATTCAACTTCTTGATTCTTGCTCGGAACCATATGAAAGGCGAGCACGTCGGTAGATTTATCATCGCCACGATAGGTTCTATTTAGCTTCTGAATTGTCTTGTTATCGGTGATGACCAATCCCATCTCTGCTGCTGAGACAATACCCTCGATCTCAAGGGTTTTTAGCACTATTTCTTGAAGCTGGTTTTCATTCAGGCAAATATTTAAATTCTGCTTTACAGAGATATTGATTTCTGGCTTGGTCATGATCTATTCCCACCAAAGCATAATATCAGAATAGCTTATCTCAATAAAGACCTACCAATATTCATTTTGTTGAAAGCAATAAAAAAACTGTGATATATTGAGCCTGGGTTTTATCCTGTGTAGCTGGGGAGGGATCGCATAGTGGTCTAGTGCGGCCGCCTGCTAAGCGGTTGCTCCGAGAAATCGGGGTCATGGGTTCGAATCCCATTCCCTCCGCCATATCGATATACAATATCAGGCATATATCGACTTTCTCAATATGGGCTTATAGCCAAGCCTGTTTGTAATTGAGTTGGAGACACTAATTTCAAGACTTTTTGTCCGTTAAATACTCAGACATAAACAACTATCCTACTATATGATATAGGACTGACCCAAATAACTTCGGAGGTACATACGTGAATCAGCCATTGGAAGGAATTAGAGTTTTAGAGCTTGGGATGTTTCATGCTGGACCTGGTGGTTCTGCTATCCTAGGTGACCTAGGTGCGGAGGTAATAAAAATAGAACAGCCGGGCTCAGGTGATCCGATTCGGAAATTGGATTTCGTGGGACAGGTGCACCTGCAGCTCGAAGGAGGGCGTAGTATATGGCATGAAGGTGCTAACCGCAGTAAGAAGAGTGTAACCATAGACTTGAATAAGGAAGAAGGCAGGGAAATAGCTTATCGACTGGTGAGTAAGTCAGATGTTTTTCTTGCCAGTGTGCGTAGACCGGCTGTGGAGAAACTTAAAATGGATTATGCCACATTATCTAGGATAAACCCAAAGATTATTTATGCCTGGGTTTCAGGCTATGGTCCAAATGGTCCTGATCGTGATGTGGGTGCCTTTGATTATCAGGGACAGGGCAGGTCAGGGATGATGTTTTGTGTAGGAGAGCCGGACATGACACCGCTTGTCTCCCAGTTTGGGATTATCGACCAGGCTACATCGATTATGGCCAGCCACGAGATAATTACCGCTTTATTCATGCGCGAGCGTTTTGGAATTGGACAGGAAGTACATGTTTCCATTTTAAGCACTGCTCTCTATATGCTCTATTGCAATGTTCTAATTGCTCTCGTTGGTGGTTTCGAAGCCCCTCGGCATAAACGGGCAACTGAGCACCCACTTAGAAATTATTACAAATGTGCTGATGACCGCTGGTTTATCTTAACAGCAGGTATTTTTAACAAGTATTGGCCATCGCTTTGTCAGGCAGTAGGACACCCTGAATTGGAGAATGATGAAAGGTTTGACTCGGCTGAGAAACTGCGCGTTAATTCCGGGCAGCTCGTTGCTTTTTTCGATCAGCTTTTTGCTACCCGCCCCAGAGACGAATGGCTCAAAGTTCTTGCCGGATATGATTTACCCGTGGCTCCGGTTAACAGATTGTGTGAACTTATCGATGATCAACAGATAATGGAGAACAAATATATTATGGATTTTGATCATCCTAAATTAGGGAAGATAAAGATACCCGGTTATCCTGTCCATTTTAGTAAGGCTGATGCTGGAACTAAAACTGCTGCCCCAGAACTGGGAGAACATACCTCATCTGTTTTGAGAGAGATTGGTAGCTATTCGGACAAGGAAATAGCCCAATTCAGGGATGAGGGTATAATTTGACTTTGCTGCGGAACTGCGAAGGAAATTCTGAAAGATCGTAATGAACGTGCCCAAGTATTACATTTGGACAATCGGTTGCCAGATGAATAAAGCAGAGTCTCAACGAGTGGCGGATTATCTAGAAGTACTCGGTTATAAGGCAGCACCTGTACTACAGAGTGCTGACTTGGTTGTACTCAATACCTGTGTAGTCCGACAGAGCGCTGAAAGCAAAGTTATTGGCACCCTTGGCTATCTCAAAGGTGTTAAGTATGAAAAGCCTGACTTTTCTATTCTAGTTACAGGTTGCTTTGTTGATTCTGATGTTAAGCGGCTTGAGCATAACTTCCCGCAAGTTGATCTGTTCTTCAAGCCTGGTGATTATATCGGATTGCGAAACTGGGCTAAAGAGAAAGGCATTGATATACTTGAGGATATAACAAGTTTGTCTTCGGCCAAGAATGTAGCAGTTAGTGCTTTTGTACCCATTATTCAAGGTTGCAATAATTTCTGTTCATACTGCATCGTACCTTACCGGCTGGGTAGAGAGCGAAGTCGTCCCATAGAGGATGTGGTTCGCGAGGTTACAGAGTTGGTAAGACGGGGGGCAAAGGAGGCCACTTTATTAGGCCAAAATGTTAACTCTTATGGACATGACCTTCCGTCACAACCTGACCTCGGCACATTGCTAACAGAGTTAAATTGTGTTGAAGGATTGGCTAGGATTCGTTTTTTAACTAGCCATCCTAAAGACGTGACCCAGAAGTTTATCCGAGATATCGCTTCCCTGACAAATGTCTGCGAGTATATGAACCTTCCTCTCCAGGCAGGAGATAATGATGTGCTCAAAGCTATGCGAAGAGGATATACTGTCGAACAGTACCGACAACTTGTTGGTAATATCCGCAATTGTATCTCTGGGATAGCCCTGGGTACCGATGTCATCGTTGGCTTTCCCGGAGAAAGCGAAGAGCAATTTGAGCGCACATTAGCCATGCTTGAGGATATTAGGTTTGATACTGTTCATGTTGCGGCTTATTCTCCACGCCCTAATACCATTGCTGCAAGGAAATATGATGACAATGTTTCGCCTGATACTAAGAAGGAACGCCTGAACAAAGTTGAGACACTTCAAGCTAAGGTAGCTGGTGATATTAACTCTTGGCTTAAAGGCGAGAAGGTAGAGGTTTTGGTGGAGGGCAATAAAAGTGGTAAATGGTATGGGCGCACACGGAACAACAAACTGGTCTTTTTTGAGAGTGATGCTGATTGCCTAGGACAACTGGTAGATGTTACTATAACTAAGACTAGTCCGTGGGCATTGCAAGCATGATCGCAAAGGTTGGTAGTAAACTAAAAAGTTTGAATAATGATTTATGATTACATAGTAGTTGGCAGTGGTATTGCTGGGCTTTACACCGCCCTTCTGGCCAAAGAAGCAGGCAGTGTTCTTATCTTGACTAAGGGTGGCGTTGAAGATTGCAATACTAGACACGCCCAGGGTGGAATTGCTGCCCCTATCGGAAAGAACGATTCTCCAGAGCTTCATTTCCAAGACACTATGAATGCAGGTGATGGCTTATGTGACTCTGAGGCGGTGCAAATTCTGGTTAATGAAGCACCAGACCGAATTGCAGACCTTATAAAATTCGGTGTTCCCTTTGATACATTGGATGGAGAGATTGCTTTAACAAGAGAAGCTGCACACAGTGTTCCTCGCGTAATACATGCTGGTGGTGATGCTACTGGCGAGCATATCGAAGTTACTCTAAGCAGGAGAGTACGCATGTCTTCAATAAAGGTCTTGGAATACTGTTTAGCCACACAGATTATATTAGAAGCTGGGAAGGTCAAAGGTGTTAGAGCCATCGATTGCCGTAGTGGTTTAATCGAAGAGTATGAATGCCGCTTTGTCATTCTGGCTACAGGTGGTGCTGGACGACTGTTTAAATATACAACAAACTCTGATATAGCCACTGGTGATGGGCTTGCGCTAGCTTTTCAAGCCGGTGCTGAAATCACGGATATGGAATTCTTTCAGTTTCATCCGACTGCTGTTCGCCTTCCCGGGGTTCCGCCGTTCCTTATTAGTGAAGCTGTACGTGGAGAAGGCGGTATCTTACGCAATGTAGAAAGCTATCGGTTTATGCCCGATTATGTGTCTGAAGCTGAGTTGGCACCTAGGGATGTAGTAGCTAGGAGCATTCTCTATGAGATGAGAAAAACTGGTAGCGACCGAGTATTTCTGGATGTCACTCATATCCCTGCCCGGAGAGTTGCTACACGCTTCCCTCATATTTATCGCTTCTGCCTCGATCATGGTTTGGATATCACCAAAGGACTTATCCCTGTAGCTCCAGCCGCCCATTACTTGATGGGTGGTGTTAAAGTCAATACGTGGGGGGAGACAAATATCGAAGGATTATTTGCTGCTGGTGAAACTGCTTGCACTGGTGTCCATGGCGCCAATAGGCTAGCCTCAAACTCTTTGCTTGAAGTTGTTGTTTTCAGTAAACGGATTCTAGAGAGAACTCGTGAGATAACCAAGGCTACTCCAACATCGGCTACTAATAAGACCGACTGTTATCACCTTGAAGAACGAAAAAAATTAAAGACTGTCTCACGGCTTAATTTATCAAACCTAGAATCTCTTCTTTGGGACAAAGTTGGCATAGTTCGTTCTGGTGACGGCCTGTCTGAAGCTGTGGATATTCTAGCTACCTGGCAAGCTTTGTTGTCTCAGCCAACAGATCGTCCTTCATATGAGTTAAACAATATGGTGTTGAATGCTCGCTTCATGGCAGAGGCAGCTTTGCTTCGCAAAGAAAGCCGTGGTGCTCATTTCCGTACAGACTTTCCCAAATCTTCGCCAGATTGGCAAAAACATATTGTTTTCAGGGCAAAGAACTAGACTCAGAAGATAAGCCATGCACTTGTAACTATCTCGGCTGATGTACAAATCTTGCTCACATCGGAAATAGACTGCTGTGTTATAATTCCATATTGTGCTATGGCGTAACCCGGAGAATTTTTGTTGGAGGCACTAATTCTTCATGCTGAAGGTATCATCTAAGATTTTCATAATAGTTCTAATACCGGAAGGAGAGTATTATGGCTGCAGAATCTAAGGGTTGCAAGGGGCTGTTCGATGAGGTTATAGATGCAGGGCTGTGTACCTTGTGTGGTGCCTGTACGGGCAGATGTCCTTACTTGGCTTACTACCAAGGCAGAATAGCACTTTTGGATAATTGCACTAGAATTGATGAAGCGCAATGCTATGATTATTGCCCACGGACTCATATAGATATGAATGCAATTAGTCAAAAGATCTTTGGGGTACAATATAGTGATGGTGAGATAGGCAATACAAAAGAGGTGTTAATAGCAAGGTCAACAGATGCCAATATCACAGAAAAAGCGCAGTATGGTGGTGTAGTAACCACACTCTTATCATTAGCACTGGATGAAGGGTTTATTGAAGGTGCTATTTTGACGAAGACTTCAGATGGCAAGACTCCGAGCCCTTTTCTGGCTCAGGCTGTTAATGACATACTTCAATGTGCTGGTTCTAGTTATATGGCCTGCCCTGTTTTAGAAAGGTATAACCAAATTCCCGAAGACAACAGTGACAAGCTGGGAATAGTTGCCATGCCATGTCAAGTCTTAGCTGTGGCCAAGATGAAAGCAAACCCGCCCGCGAATAGAGCCAGCATAGATAATATTAGGTTGGTTATTGGACTTTTCTGTACCTGGGCATTGTCTCCGCAAAACTTCTATCAATTTCTGAAGGAAAATCTTGATTTGTCGGAGGTCAAGAAATTTGATATTCCTCCTCCACCAGCGAACAGATTTGATATTTTCACTGCGTCAAGCAAAACCTCATTCCCACTAGAAAAAATCAGAAAATTCACCATGCCTACCTGTGCTTATTGCTTAGATATGACGTCAGAGTTCGCTGATATTTCAGTTGGCTCAGTTGAAGACATTGAAGGCTGGAATACTGTCATTGTTCGCACTAAAATTGGCGCTGAACTTATGGAAATGGCTAAGAAGAAAGGGAAACTTCAAATCGATAAGTTGCCTTCGGCAAGCTTGGCACATTTGAAAGAGGCGTCCTTGCTTAAAAAGAAGCGTGCATTGAACGAGATCATCAAAAGGAGTGGTGACAGGAATAACCTGATTTATGTTGGTTTGTCTACTAAGTTGGCCGAGAAGATACTGGAATAGATGGAGCAGCAAACAAGGAGGTAATTGATATGGCTAATATTGAGATTGATGCACCTGGCACCAGTCAGCTTTTTATTGGCAATGAAGCTATTGCTCGTGGGGCATTGGAGGCGGGGATCGGATTCGCTGCTGCCTATCCGGGGACACCATCTTCGGAAATATTAGGTAGCTTAGCCCAAATAGCTAAAAAAATGAATATCTATGCGGAATGGTCAATAAACGAAAAGGTAGCCATGGAAGCTGCTGCCGGTGCTTCCTATGCTGGTATTAGATCTCTTGCTGCAATGAAGCAAAATGGGATAAATGTGGTGTCTGATTTTCTGGCAAATCTAGTTATGAGTGGTACAGGTAAGGGGGGGCTGGTTTTAGTAAGCTGTGATGACCCGTCGGCTATATCTAGTTCCAATGAGCAGGATACACGGCCGATAGCCAAATGGCTGGATATTCCACTGGTGGAACCAGGTGACTTTCAAGAGGCCAAGGATATGACAAAATGGCTCTTTGACCTTGCTGAAGAATTGGGCACTCTCTGTATGTTGCGCAGCGTAACTCGTATTGCACATGCACGGGGCAATGTGAAACTAGGCGAGCTGCCTAACAAGCAACAAAAGGCATATTTTGAACAGATACATGATTTAAAAAACGTGATGCCAACTAGATATATACCAATACCGAGCCCGGTGCGGCACTTGTTCTTGCACGCTAAAATGGACAAGGCTCTAGAGAAATTTGAATCATCTTTATTTAATCGATATATCGGGCCGGATAGAGCCGATTTGCTGATCATAACTTGTGGTAGTTGTTGGCTTTACTCTCAAGATGCGATAGAGGCACTGAAATTGAGAGACAGGGTTGGTATTCTCAAACTGGGTACATTGTGGCCATTGCCAGAAAAGTTTGTCATGGAACATCTGAATAAATCGGATAAAGTCTTATTTGTGGAAGAGATCGACCCCTTTCTAGAGCGGAGCGTTATGGAATTAGGCGGCAGTTTTCCGCCAAAAGCAATACGCCCTACTTTTTATGGCAAGCGTTCAGGGCATATTAATGCCTATGGGGAGTTAAATCCTGATATGGTCATAAAAGCTGTATCCACAATACTAGGTTTGACATATAAAGCTCGTGATGCCGACTATGGCAAGAAGGCTGAAGCAGTTGCCAAAAGCAATGTTCCAGAAAGGAGTATGACTTTCTGTGCTGGATGTCCTCATCGTGCTACATTTTGGTCAATCAAGAATGCGCTTAAATTAGATGGGCACGATGGTGTTGTTACTGGTGATATAGGATGTTACTCCATGGCATTGGGACCTGCTGGATTTTTTCAGGTTCGGACGATGCATTGCATGGGCGCTGGCGTTGGCGTGGCTAATGGACTGGGAAAGCTGGGGCAGTTTGGTTTTAACCAGCCAGTGCTCGCAGTGGTTGGTGATTCTACTTTCTACCACGCTACTATACCGGCACTGATAAATGGAATTTACAATCAATCTAATTTTATCCTTATCATTCTCGATAATAGTGCCACAGCTATGACAGGATTCCAACCTCATCCTGGTACCGGTATGACAGCTATGGGAGAGCCTACGAAAGTAATAAGTATGGAAGCCCTATGCCGCTCTTTGGGTGCACGCGTTGAGGTCTGTGACCCCTTTGATTTGAATAATACAACAGCGATATTGTTGGAGATGATGGCCGAGGGTGGTGGTGCTAAGGTAGCTATAATGAGGCGACAGTGTGAGCTGGTGAGGGCTAAAAAGGAAAAGCCACCATATAAAGTGCGCGTAGATGCCGAGAGATGTATTGGAGAGGCTTGTGGTTGTGATAGGTTGTGTACCAGAATTTTCCTTTGTCCTGGGCTTATATGGGACAAAAAAACTGGCAAGTCTAAGGTAGACGAAGTGATTTGTAATGGGTGTGGTGTGTGTGTAGATGTATGCCCACAAGGAGCTATCATAAAGGAGGCAGCATGACTAAAAAACAATTGATGAAAGATCCACTTAACTTAGTCATTACTGGTGTTGGGGGACAAGGTAATGTAATGATATCTCTAATAATCGGCAATGCTTTTGTGAGGGATGGCTACATTGTGACTGTTGGGGAGACATATGGGGCATCACAGCGTGGTGGCCCAGTCATGAGCCATATGAGAATATCCAAAGAGACCCAGTATAGTCCTTTTATTCCTGATGGTTGTGCTGACATTATTCTTGGCATGGAGCCGGTGGAAACGCTTCGGATGCTGGGTAGATATGGCAACCCGCGTGTCATCACCATAATAAACCCCAGACCCATATATTCTATTGATGTTACTGGTGGTCATGCTGAGTATCCTGATTTAGACAAGCTGGTTGAGATTGTAAAAGAACTATCAGCTCAGACATGGATTATCAATGCCACCGAAGAAGCACAGAAAATGGGAAGCCCTATGTTTGCCAATGCTATTCTCATTGGTGCCCTAATAGGCTCTGGTGTTTTGCCGCTGGACAAGAAGTCGGTGGAACCTGTCTTGCGTGAGACCTTCCCTAAGGAAATCGAAGCCAATCTGGTAGCTTTCAATAAGGGTATCAAATTTGTAAAGTCTTAGAGATCACCCTCTTGATTTAAGACAACGTCTAAATTTTTATCCTATCAGGCTCATTAATCTATTCTCTATAACACCGGGCTGTCTATTGTTCTCATTTTTTTCTTCCTAACTCTCACCTAGGGGCTTGACAAATGATAAAAACATGTGTACACTTGTTTTTAGAACAATCGTTTGTAAAACGTAAGTTTGTAAAACACGTGTTTGATAAAGGGTATATTTAGATGAGAAAGCCTGGTGTAAGTGAGACGAGGCGACGGATATTCAAATTTATCCGTGATTTTATTGAAGAAAGAGGTTATGCACCTACGGTTAGAGATATTCTAAAAGGGTGCAATATAAGTTCGACGGCAGTTGTCCAGCATCACTTGAATATACTTGAGAGAGAAGGTCACATTCATCGTGATCCGGAGGTCTTCAGAAGTATACAGCTCATTGATAAAAGAAATATTGTTAGGGTTCCCCTGTTAGGCAATATTTCTGCAGGTGCGCCAATACCTGTGCCAGATTCGGGGACCTGGGATAATGAGGCGGCAGAGATGTTAGAGTTGACTGATGAGTTGACTCAAGGCAAGGAAGTCTATGCCTTGAAAGTGAAAGGTATTTCAATGGTTGATGCCCTGATTGATGATGGAGACATTGTTTTAATGGAGTCGGCGAACACGGCCAACGATGGGGATATGGTTGCTGTCTGGCTAAAAGACAAGCACGAGGTAACTCTAAAGAGGCTGTTTCGAGAGCAGCAGGTGATTCGCCTTCAGCCGTCTAATTCTCAAATGGAGCCACTCTATGTAAACTTTCAAAATGTCGAGGTCCAGGGGAAAGTTGTAGGAGTTATCAGGAAATTAGGAGACAAGAATAAGAGGCGATGATCGCCTTTATTTATAAATATAAGATGGAGGTTAGAAATGGCTAAGCTACTTGAGAAACCAGAAGAGTTGAAAGTGACCACTAATATTGAAGGCACGCCATTAACTATTGCCAGAAATGGCAAAGCGGAGCGCGTGACCAGAATTTATCAACAATGGCAGGTATCTGAGCAACTCTTCGAGCAGGAGATTCTAAAGAGTTACTTTAGGGTTAGGACGAGCAAAGGCATTATTTGTGATATTTATCGTGATGCGGTGTCAAGTTCTTGGTATCTGGGCCGTGTTTACGATTAAAGCTGAATGAAATTACTAAGAAGCTCTAGTTTATCGCTAAATTGCGAATTAATGTTATTGGTTTAAGGGAGGAGGTTTGTTTAATGATGCAGGCAGTAAGAGATAGAGTTCAATGTTCGCGGTGTGGCTGCATTGCAATGCCCGATGCAACTAAGTGTCCCAAATGCGGTGCTTCATACAACGGCAATGGAGCAAAAGAGGCAGTTAGTGTGGTTAATTGTATTTCAAGCCCAAAGATAGAGGATGCAGATACTAGAGTAGTAAGGGCCTACTATCAGCTTACGTGTAGTCATCATGGCAGGATTCATGTTAAAACCACTGTAATTGGTTCTCCCATCAAGTGTCCTTTTTGTCAATAGAGGTAGAGGTGGTAGTATGATGCTTGGTGATTGTTGCGAAGGCAGTTGTTCACTAAGATTTAGCAAGTGCAATTAAAGCCTCTTTGGTGTTAACCAAGTTTATGCCTATGTTCTTTAATTCTTGTAGCCCTCTTTTATAAATTTGTGAAACAGCATCTTCTACAAGTACAATTCTGAAATCCCGTTCACTAGCCTCATAGATTGTTGTGCGTGGGCAGTTAGGGAAATTACATCCGCACAGCATAATGGTATTAATGTCCAGATCTTGCAGGTGCTTCTCCAAGGGAGTCTTGAAAAATGCTCCCCACCTCGGCTTATACATTATCCATTCGTTCGATCCAATCGGTTGAAATTTTCCCTTTAGGAGATTTGCCGCATCTAGCCTGATTCCTAGTGTGGGTTTTAATTCTTCCATCAGTTCAGCTCCATCGCTTTCTGGGGCGAGGATCTGTTTTCCAAGCTCGATAATTTTTCTGCGACAGGCATCAGCGTTGGAGCCATCAGGCGAATAAAGTCTGACAACATGTATTATTGGTCGCTGGGAGCTCCTGAAAGCTTGTACAACGCTTTGTATTTTGGGCAGAACATCAATTGTACCGGGAATCTCAATTGGGGTGCCGGGGATTGTACAATCACGCTGCACATCGATAGTAAGCAGGGCGACTCTCTTGTAATCTGGACTTATGTACTCATTCATTCTAGAGATTCGTTGCAGTTCAATTGGTGTGGAAGCCATCCATCTTTGGCTCTAAGTCCTTCTTGTAGCTGAAGCCACATAATTTCCTTGGGTAGTCTAACACAATTATCCATGCTGCTCAATCAGTCTGAAGCTAAATTGCACTTAACTACCGGCTGTCTGTCCAAGGGACTATTAAACTTACGGGACTAATTTGAGTGGTAGTATGAATTTTGGGGCAAGTTATGATGTTAGTTCTTACAGATTAGGTCTTTGAAGATGTTTTATACTTTTAGTTGCATGCCATCATAGGCAAAGCGTATTTTTGGATCATTAGATTCCAGAGCGCGGTAATCGTCATAGCTGAGATTCCAGTATTCCTCCAAATGAGCAAAGATAACCCTCTTGGCTTGCAGGTATTTGACTAGCTCCATGGTTTGCTCAAAGGTATAAAGGGTTTTTCTGGAAATATGGTCGGCTGGATATTTGAAACCATGTCTCAGCCCTTTCTCAAATATCCCAGGCTGAATGATAAGAAAATCGGCTTGCTGAACCTCACTTCTGTGTTCAGGAAAAGGCTTGATATCACAGGTAGCATAGACCACCTTGCGACCTGCTTTTTCAAGAACGTAAACGAAGGCCAGTTGGGAACCACGGTCGACAGGGATTGCGGTTATCCTAACATCTCCTACCTTGATCTTGTCATGAAAAAACTTTAGCTTCAGAAAGCCACTTTCCTGGTAGAAATCGACTACGGGACCGTACTGAGACCTGAGTTTCTTTACGCTTCCACTCAGTTGTTCAGGCAGCAGCAAGCAAATCTGCTTTTCGGGATAGGCACGCCAAGTACGGAAGTCCAGCGCAATCTGCTCTACTACCCGAAGCCCCTCCACATGGTCGGGGTCTAAATGAGATAAGATAAGGTAATCGACATGGCGAATAGACGAACGATTAAGCAGACTTACAATCTCCGCCGGTGTGTCTATCAGCAGGTTGATATCATGCAGAAAAACGGAAGGCCCTGCCCTAGCATACGGAACGCCTTTCTTTCTGGCTTCCTTACAAACCCGGCATTGACAAAGCGGTTTGGGGATTACAGCACATCCCCCGGAGCCCAATATTGTCCACTTCATTCGATGTGAGAAGGCCTCCCTTATTCTCCCTATCTGCGTTCATAAATCAGACGACGAATACAAGCTATGAGGTCACCTTTTCCAGCTCACGAAAGAAGGCTGGTCTAAGTGGGTCCCATCTACCCACCAGTCTGTCAAAGGCGGGCTGCGGGAAAGTCTGCTTGAATATTCTATAATAGTACAACTCTTCCACTGAAGACAGGTAGGGATGGCCCTCTACCTTATTGAATTTCTCCAGTTCACTCTGAGATATTTCTTTCTCAGCTTGCGCACGCATGATATAGGCTACTCCTGAACCCTGGGCGAAGAACCGCTTGGTTTGATAGATGATGTGGTCAGGTAGGCACCCCTCAAAGGCCTGCCGTAAAATCCATTTTCCGTTTTGCTCTTCCCCGTGAATCTTATGTTTTATCGGAATCTTCATACTGAAATCCATTACCTTTGAGTCGAGAAAAGGGGTACGGCTCTCATAGGAATTTGCAGCATTCAGCCTGTCCAACCTCTGCAAGGCGGTATTATGAGCAACATTAATAAGTCTATCGACGATACTGGCGACTTCCTCGGGGTTATTCCCCTGTTTAAACTGGCCATCATACCCCGCAAAGAACTCGTCTGCACCTTCACCGGTGAGTACGCACTTGGTATGCGGGCTGACAAAACGTCCGGCGAGAAAATTAGCTATGGCACCATGAACACAGCTTTCCTCGTACATCTCCTGATGATGAATGGCTAGAGGTAATATCTCTTTAATCTCTTTTTCACCGAACATTAATATATGGTGTTTGATGCCCAGATATTTAGTAACGTCCTTGGCCAGTGGTAGGTCCTGCCCTCCTTCCATGCTCACGGTAAAGCATTCGATATCGGCCTTTATCTCATGTGCCATATATGTTATCAGACTGCTGTCTAACCCGCCGCTCAGGAGTACCCCCCCCACCGCATTATCTTTCATGCGCTTTTCCACTGCTTCCATCAGAAGCTTGCGGACTGCCTTTTTGCCCTGCTCGTAGTTTTTGAATTCAGGAGTTTCTATAGCTTCAGATTTAAATTTCTGAAAGCCCAGTTCCTGCGAATAAACATAGCCGGGTGGGAATTCCTTCACATCATCGGCTATACCTACCAGAGCCTTTGCCTCTGAGGCAAAGCATAGTCTGCCATCACTGTGCCCGTAGTAAAGAGGCTTTATACCGGCCCAATCGCGAGCCAGAATCATTTCACCACTATCTGATACGGCACAGGCAAAGTCTCCATCCAGCTTCTGGGCAAGCCCGGCGCCATACTTAGCATACAAGTGCAGCACAGCCTCGGCGTCAGACATATTACCCTTCTCTGGATTATAGACACGCCCATCGAGGGTAACAGCTCTCTTGCCCTCCGATGCATAGTGCGAGACTGGCTTTGAGTTTCCTCCTACATTCAGTTCAAGGCATCCGATATGCACATCCCCATCCCGGTTCGTCCAGGTCTCATGCGGGCCTCTATACCTGATCTTGTCAAGTATTTGAGCTAACTCACCGTTGTCAGTCCCTAAAATTCCTGCGATTCCTGCCACAATTGCTCTCCTTTTCTAAATTTCAGAATGATTTTACTGCGCTCCTGCTTTCTGAAAAGAATCGAGTACATTGATGGCATGAAAACCATCAACACAGTAGGCATCAGCACCTATTTCCTTGGCATATTCGTCCGAAACAGCTGCACCTCCGATCAATACCTTGACCTTGTCTCTGATTTTGCTTTGTTTCAATGCTTCGATTACTTCCCTCATGACCAGCATGGTAGTAGTCAGGAGAGCAGAAAGCCCTAAAAACTGCGTCTCCGACTCCTTGACAACCTCCACAATCTTTTCCGTGGGTACATCTATACCGAGGTCGACCACTTCATAGCCAGCTCCTTTGAGGAGAACAGCGACAATGTTCTTACCGATATCATGGATATCCCCCTTTACTGTGGCTATGACGAATTTACCCTTCGTTTGTACGTCGGAGGCTTCCAGGTGCGGTTTTAAGATCTCCATGGCTTCACCAACAGCTTCTGCAGAAGCTAACATGTCAGGGATGAAGTATTCTTTTTGGGCGAATTTTTCGCCAACAACTTGCATGCCTGCAGTCAGGCCCTGGGTGATTATTCTCTCCAGAGGAATGTTATTGTCAAGTGCTGACTGCGTCAATTCCACAACTCCTGGCTTTCCTGATAATGCTTCGTCTATTCCTTCATCATCAACTGTCCTTCTTCCCTGTATGACATTTTCCTTAAGTACGGCTATGATATCTTCAATCATTGCTAGCTCCTTCCTTCATACACGTTTAGCCTGGGTAATAAGCCGGGAATCTCCTGAAATATCTTAGAGGTTGTAATCGAATCTATATGTTCTACAGGCTTTGCCAAAAGCTCATTCATTCTCTCGTAGGCTAGTGCGAACACATTATCGCTTGCCAGATCTCCTTCAAAAGGATAAGGTGGCGAGATCTCTCCGCTACGCATAACGGGGCGAATGTGGCGAATGTACATCTTCTGAGGCGTTGCGACCACCTCTCTTATCTGCGTCAGGGTTTCAGAAATCTCCTTTTCGCCGATCAGCGCTGGCTTCAGTAAGAATTTGATCATCTGGAAATGGGCATCATCCAAGACTGCTTGGAGCAGGCAAAAGATGGCATTGCAATCAAGGAGGCCATAGGCACAATGCAGAAACTGTGGTCCACTCAAAGTGACGACTAAATCTGAGAACAATCTCCCTATAGACGATTGCTGCCCCGGTATCTTGGCATCACAAACACCTGATGTAGAGTAGTTTGGTATCTTGTAGAACCTTGCCATTTGCACGCAATCGATGTTGTACTGGCTAGTTTCAACAGAACCGTATGAGTCACCAAGGGTGTCCATCCGTGCTCTTACTGGCACGCTCCCATAAAGAACCGGCGTCCCCTTATTTACCAGTTGGCTCAGCGTTATGCCAGCTAATACTTCAGCATTTATTTGAGCCATAATACCGGATTCCCTGATAGGAGCGCTGGTACCGGCTTGAGGTGACGATGAAACCACCACAGGCAGGCCTCTTCGACAAACCTCAATAAAAGTATCTGTTGTATCCTCAACGAACTGTAAAGGGCTTTTTACTAAGCAGGTAATAAAGGAAATAATGGGGTTTTCCTTGAGCTGCTCTTTGCCCCCTACTATCAACTCCGCCATCCTCACAACGTTGTCCAGTTGGTGCAAGCTAGTAAGTCCTGACATAACATGCTTGGTGGTATTATTCAAAGAGGCAAAGAACTTATTGACGTCTTTGTTATCTTCCGTAATGTCTTTGTCTTGGATATTTACAGTACGAATGTAGCCATCCACAGTCTGCAGATGCTCACAGACATGGGCTGACTTGCACAAGTCAGCAACTGTTCCGCGCCGGGGATGGAACTCAGGTACCCTAATCTCAGTAGCAGGCTCGGATTTTCTGACATAGGTTTGGAAATCAACGTCCAGCCAAGTATTCGTTTCAGAGCCGGTAATAAAGAATACCCGTGGCTCATCCCCTTTCATTACTAGGATATTTTCAAGGTTCCTTGCACCCAGCTTGACTGTCTTGTTTGTACTATCCACGGCACTGAGGACGAGTTCCTCGGGTATTCTTATCAGCCAGCTGGGATTATCTCCGGAGGAAACTGTTGTCACATCTGCGCCATTGCTGCGAAATATCTCCGCTGCATCCTTATTGAAAGATATTAGACCAGGATCACTTAGAATCTCCATGGAAGCGTGGTGAATCTGCTGTACCTGCTCATCGGTAATCCTTTCATAAGGCGTGCGCACTAAAATTCCTTCTCTGGGCATCCGATACCTCCTTCTAAGATTTCAGCTTGGGTAGCGTTTAGAATTTAGGTGCTGTTTTTAAGCAAAGTCCTTGCTCACGCAGAACCAGCGTCGAATAGCGATTCCACTACCCGGACTGCATTAAAGCCATCTGCGCCATAACCATCTGCGCCTATACTTTTAGCGAAATCCTCTGAGACGGGAGCTCCGCCTATGATTACCTTAACCTTGTCTCTTAATCCGGCATCATTAAGCGCCTGAATGACGTCTGCCATGTTTGCCATGGTGCTGATAAGCAGCGCTGATAATCCTAGTAATTGAGGCTGTTCTTCTCTAACTGCCTCCACAATCGTCGAGGTATCGATGTCGTTTCCCAGGTCCTTCACTGTGTAGCCCGCACCTCGGAGCAGTATCGATACTATGTTCTTGCCAATGTCGTGTAGGTCTCCCTTCACAGTAGCTACGATTATCTTACCCTTAGCCTTGATCCCGGTTCCGGCTAGATGAGGCTCCAAAATGTCCATAGCTGCTCCAACTGCTTGAGCAGCTGCCAACATATCCGGGATGAAATACTCCTTGGCCTCGAATTTCTGACCCACAATTTCCATACCCTTGGTAAGCCCTTTGCTAATTATGTCCTGGGGGTCTATCTTCTGAACCAGCGCTGCTTCAACGAGTTCAGTAACTCCAGGCTGACCAGCCATTCCTTCTTCGAAGCCCTCATCGTCCTTGGTAATTCTTCCCTGGATGACATTCTCTTGGATTAACTTTAATATGTCTTCTGCCATTTTTGTCCTCCAGTCTGCCTACTTAGTCAACTATTTTGCCTTGCCTGTAGGCTTTGATATAACCTTTGCATAACGCATCTTTGCCTGTGAGCATGTCACTTATTCTGACCAAGCTCATAGCCTTGCCATCCAGCGGGTCAAGGATTGCCGCATCAAGGCCGGCATAGGCAGCCATCAGCAGAAAGGCGCGGTTCACCAGCTTTCTATTTGGCAAGCCGAAAGATATATTGCTCAGTCCCATTACCGTCTTTGCTTCAGGATAGCGAGCCTTTATCTGCTCTATCGTCTTCAGCGTTACAAGTCCTTGCCTAGAATCTACAGCTATGGGCAACACTAGAGGATCAAAGTATATCTGTTCCGCCGTCATGCCTATACCGGTCAAGTTTGTCAGTATTGCTTCACAGGCCTCCAATCGCCGCTCGACCGTATCTGGTATGCCCTCGGAGCCCATTGCCAGTGCCACCAGCAACGCCTTGCGTTTGGCTGCTAAAGGCCCGATGGATTCTAGCCTCTCAGGCTCCGCAGTGACTGAGTTGATCATCACCGTTTCGCCACTATAGTTGCCCAGAGCAACTTCAATGATACGTGGGACATCACTATCAATGGTGAGCGGTTTATCCGTAACCGCTTGGACCGTCTTTACCAGCCATTCAATGCTCTCTGTCTCCTGTCCCTGAGTACCCTGTCCAGCACCTACATTTACGTCTATAAAATCAGCTCCGGCTTCAGCCTGAGCCTTTGCCATACCTTCAATAAATTCTCTATCCCTTCCGGCAATTGCCTCAGCAACCGTCTTATTTGATGCATTGATACACTCCCCTATTACCAGCATACCCTACTCCACAATTCCTTTAATCTCCGCCAGTACCTGGCTCCTTACCTCTGCAGGCAAGCTATACTTGTGCGCTGCGATTATCTCTTTCACCTGCTCCGAGGCTCTTTCCCACGTGCTTTTTCTGCCATTGTTTTCCCATTCTTCCCTGCTGTGCCTGTCGCTCAGGGAAGGTTGATAGTGCTCATTGCGCATAAAACGTCTGGTGTGTTTGGCTGCGATGAAATTGCCTCCGGGTCCGACTTCCTTGATGAGATCGAAGGCCAGCGTGTCTTCGTTAACCTTTATACCTTCGACTGCCCTCATGACCATTCCCAGTATCTCATTGTCTATTACATACTTCTCGTAGCATACCGTCATGGCGAATTCCATTAACCCTGCGGCATCGTGAATGAAATTTGCGCCAGACAGCGCACAAAGTAGATTAGTAAGGGCCGACTCATAACCACACTGAGCATCCAATATCTTGGAGTCGGTCATACCGGCCGTGGCATAGAAGGGAAGCTTGTAGAACTGGGCCATCTGAGCGCCCGCTGCATTGATTAACCCCATCTCAATTGATCCAGCAAGGTATTTCAGGTCAGTAAGGTCGGTATTGGTGGCCACAGAGCCCAGCATAACCGGAGTTCCCGGGTTTACAACTTGTGTAAGCATTACGCCCATCAGGGAGTCCACAGTCTGGATTGCCAGGTTCCCCGCAAGTGTAATAGGTGACGTTGCCCCACATAATGGCTCCGCCGGGCATGCCAGAGGCACGCCGCTCTTGGCGATGGTCAACAATAGGTCACCATAGGTGCTGTCCATCTTAAGAGGGCTTATACTACAGGTTATCATGGATATAAGAGGACGTTCCCTGAGCTTTTCTGCAGAGCCTGTGATGAGTTCTGCCATCCTTATAACCTGTTTCACTCCGTCGATCGTATAAACGCCCCCCATGACATGCTTAGTTGTATTGTCCAGGCCGGTGAAGAAACGGTTGACGTCCACACAATCCAATTGAAGCTCAGTGGGATAGGTTGGCAGCAGGAAAAAATGGATGTTTTCAAGGCCGTCAACCAGTCTAGCGATGTTTTTGAGGTCTTCAAGTATGGCAGATTGCTTCGTATCCGTATCCGGATGGTAAACGTAAAGTGCAGTGCCCCCTGTACCTGCGTACACCCGCTGACCTCCCAAAGCAATATCATTCTTCTCTTGCTGCCCGCAGAGTTTGATCTCGGAGGGCGCTGTACTAATCAGTTCCATGACCCTATTCTCAGGCAAGCGTACCCGCCGCATTTCCCAGTCAACCTGAGCCCCAGCTTGCTCAAAGAGGTACAACGCAGTTTTTGAATTTACTTCGAATCCCACCTCCTCTATAATCCGCATGGCAGTATGATGCACCATACCGATAGCCTCGTCTGTAAGAGGTTTGAAACTGCCTCCGGGCAATCCTCTTCGAATCATATGTGTATGCTCTACCTCCTTCCTAGACAATTGCGCTTGCTGCAAGTTCTGCATGGGTTGTAGGCCTCTATATCTGCGCAAGAGGGACCGATACCGACAATGCCGGATATTGACTTCTGTGGGATCATTAGATATCCCGCGGTTAATCGGACTCCTACTGAGTCACTATCAATCAAGCGAAAAAGCTGTTTCTGTTGCCTTATGCTCCAATCACAGTAGCCTGGGCTGAAACGCCGGCTGACACAAAGCCCTTTGACCGAGGCCATTTTTCTTATCTCAGCCTCCATCATTTCAGCCATTTGCTCAACAGCGCTTGACCCTACTGCATCCAGTACATAGGACTCAAGTATAAGCCCATCATCACCCAGACAAGTCGCCTTTTCTTCAAGTTTATTGCCTATTGTCACTAGAAAAACCCCGACTTGCTGACATTTTTCCAAGAGTCGCGCGATGACATGACTTCGGAACATGACGAAGTCTCCAATGAACACGTCCCTTTCCCGCACCGTGTCGATATTTTTAACAACATATGAATATGATGGTTTTATAATCTTTTTTACGAACTGAACATACTCATTGATTAAAGCGGCGATTCGAGGTGATGGCTCACAATCACCTTTGTAGCCGATACGGCTTAAAACTTGTCGTTCGTCTACTTCGATTTCTAGTTGCACGGCTGAGGTTTTAGTAATCATGATGTCCCACAATGATTCAAAGTCAATACCCTCAAACAAATAGCTGCAAGGTGGATTACGTCAGGTGAGATATGAACGGCACAGAAGAGGTGGAGCAAAACTGGGTAGGGTTAAGGTACGTAAATCACAAAAATATCAGCATACCTTGCCTTTCAACCATGTGTGACCATCTTTAATGTTAAGATATGCCACACCTTGTCAAAAATAAGAGAAGATACCCCTCACCTAAATTAACACTCTGGTGCTTTGGGCTCTTTCCCGACGTGCATTAGTAACTATTTACTTGTTCTCCTGGATGCTGTATATTATATCACATTGAATGCTGATTTGCACCCTTCTCAATTGCCATTATAATAGCAGATGAACTGCCGGATCTTCGCCATTAACTCCAAAGGTTGCAGTTCTATTTAGCCACTACGAATTGTGAGGTACAAATGGCCGCAGTATGCTTGCAAAGAGGACATGATGGAGACATTTAGGGTTGAAGCAGTTGTTGATGGGAACACGTTTGAGGTGTCTCCTCCCTGGGAATTGAGCGGAGAAACTGGAAATATTGTGCAAGCGATAGGCTACAATGCGCCAAAGAGTGGCAAGGGAGCAGTGGCTGCTGAACAAAGGCTTTCCATTCTTATGCAGAACAAGAATGTTGAATTAGAAGCACCGCAGGGCATAGAAGGCGGCAGATTGCTCTGCAAAGTGTACTTTCAGGGCATTAACCTTGCAGATTATTTCAAAGCGTATAAAGAGCAGGATGATGAACCGATTGAAGAACTCGAGGAGTGAACTAGATATTCTTTCCGGCACCACTGGGGGTCGTCAATCTCCCACACATACTTTCATGTCATCTGTGGCTTGTCAACAATTCTGTCCTAGTATGTGTCCTTTCTTGCTCATGCCCTGGTAAAAAATTGCATTGACTATTAGATTCCCAGTATAGTGATAATGCCTGGTAACATCGTCCAGACGACAATTATTTGTGGCATCCATAGTGCTGGCGTAAATATAGAATGCAAAAAGAGGGCCGATAGTGATAATTGTAGGAGAGAAAATAAATACCAGCCGGAAGAGTATAGAAGAAGCTGTTAAAAATCGTGATACCTCATTCATCGTCAGAGTAGCTAGAGAGCAAGCCGAAGCGGGCGCTAACTATATTGACGTCAATGCCGGAACCTTTTTGGATAAAGAAACAGACTACCTGAGTTGGCTGGTTGAGGCAGTGCAAAGTGAAGTTGACATACCACTAGCGCTGGATAGTCCTAACCCGAAAGCTCTGGCCGAAGCGATAAAGCGCCATAAAGGTGTGCCGATGATTAATTCCATTTCGCTTGAGGAGGACCGGCTCCAATCCCTGCTTCCTATAATCTCCGCTCAGCCCTGCAATGTAGTAGCACTCTGTATGTCTCAAACATCTATGCCCACCACCGTGGAAGAAAGGGTGGCGGTAGGTTCGGAACTTATCAAAAAGCTTACCGGTGCAGGTACTCCTCTGGAGATGATTTATGTGGACCCTCTAATACAGCCTATCTCCGTAGATGTCAACATGGCACTAGCTGCCCTCGGAGCCATTCGGAAAATCATGCACGATTTCCCAGGCGTGAATACTATCTGCGGCCTCTCCAACGTCTCCTTCGGCCTACCGAAGCGCCGCATAATCAATCGCAACTTTCTGTCTCTGTGCATTTCCTACGGTCTGTCTGCTGTAATTATGGACCCAGCTGACAGGGAACTGATGACAACTCTGATTACTGTGGAGATGCTCCTTGGCCGGGACGAATATTGTGGAAACTATATCGAGGCTTATCAAAATGGGCACCTTGAATGAGTACAATGTTTGATTTTTATGGCTTTTCAGGGGCAACTGTGGTAAACGAGCGACAATCCTAAAACGAGCGAAAGGAGGTTGAAGATGAACGACTTTAAGGCACTATCTGAAGCTGTGAACAAGGGAGATAACAAGACTGCCTTGGTAGAAGTCCAGAAATCGCTGGACGCTGGTAGCAGTGCCGAGGAGATTCTAAACAAAGGACTGATTACTGCTATGAACGAGGTGGGAGACAAATTTTCCAAGGGGCTCATATTTGTTCCACAAATGCTACGATCTGCTAAAACCATGCAAGAGTGTACTAACTTGCTCCAGCCGTTTTTCCAGGAAGGTGATATCACCTCCAAAGGAAAGGTGCTGATTGGGACGGTCAAGGGAGACCTGCATGACATCGGCAAAAACCTGGTTTCAATGATGTTAGAGGGTGCAGGATTTACTATAACAGACTTGGGAGTGGACATACCCCCTGAAAAGTTTGTGGAGAAGACGAAGGAGGTAAAACCAGATATAATCGGTTTGTCTGCGTTACTCTCCACTACTATGCCAGCCATGGCCCAGACCATAGAGGCTCTGCAGAAAGCCGGACTAAGAGATCAAGTTAAGATAATAATTGGTGGCGCTCCTGTAACCGAAAAATACGCACAACAGATAAATGCGGACTCATATGCGCCCGACGCAGGTTCTGCCGTAAACAAAGCCAAAGCGCTGCTTGGCATCTCCTGAGAACATATCATTGAAGAGGTGAGTTATGAAATCCTCGGAAGTTCCAGGCTTTCGCCCCCGACTAAAAGTGCTCAATCGTGAGCAGGTACTGGCTATTCATAGTGCTGCCTTGGAAATCTTGGAAAAGACAGGGTTCAAGATGGAGCACCCGGGTGCACTGAGAATGCTGCTCAATGCTGGCTGCAAGGTCAGCGGTCAAGATTGGGTTAGGCTTCCTGTCAAGCTTGTTGAAGATGCCTTGCGTTCAGCTCCTAGGCAGATTGATCTCTATGACCAGAAGGGTAACAAAACAATGCCTCTGGTTAACGGCAACTATTTCTATGGCACTGGCTCAGATGCTACTTTCACTGTTGACATTGAGACAGGCCAGCGCCGCAGATCCACCCTAAAAGATGCCGCCAATTTTGCCAGGCTTATCGATGGACTGGAGAACATGGATTTTGCCATGTCTATGTCAAATCCGGTAGATGCTCCTATCGAAGATATCTACGTCTATGTTTTTGCTGAAATGATAAAAAATACCAATAAACCTATTGTGTGCATCGCAGATAGCGGTAGAGACATCGCCAAAATATACCAGATTGCCTGCCAGGTGGTCGGTAGCGAAGAAGCGCTACAGCAGAAACCATTTATCCTCAATTATTCGGAGGCTATCAGCCCGCTGCGTTTTCCTGAAAACGTAATGGAGAGGCTCATTTTCTGTGCCGAAAAGAAGATACCTGTCTGCCTCCCCTCTGGATCCAATGCCGGAGGCGGAGCACCGATCACCCTTGCCGGAGCAATGGCTCTGGGAATAGCAGAGAATTTGATAGGATTGGTGGTACACCAACTTGCCGGCAAAGGTTCTCCCTTTCTGTTTGGCCCCAATGTCAGTACTCTGGACATGAAATCAACCATCGTTTCGTACGGGTGCCCGGAATGGAGCTTGACACAGGCGGCTCTTGCCGACATGCGAGATGAACTATATGGGTTGCCCATCTGGGCTTATGCCGGAGCCACCGATGCAAAATTAATGGATGCCCAAGCGGGAGCTGAGGCTATGTTTTCCATCGTCACCGCCATGCTTTCCCGGGCTAATTTAATCCACGATGTAGGTTTTCTCGAATACGGGAGCACCTCCTCCCTTGAAATGGTTACTATGGCTAATGAACTGGTCGCCATGAGTCGTTTCTTCACCGCTGGCATTACGGTAAATGAGGAAACCATGGCTCTGGAAGCCATAGAGAGGGTAGCAACTGGTGCCCCGGGTTCCATTTTCTTAATGGACGACCATACCTTTGAACACTTTATGCAAGCTCAGTTTTTACCGAAGCTTCTAGACCGTTCCCGCTATGATTCTTGGGAGCAATCAGGTTCTTTCGATCTCTATAAGCGCTGCAATATCGAAGCCAAGAGAATCCTGTCAGAACAACAAGTGGAACCTAAGTCCACTGAAGTACTCAAAGGAATTGAGCAAATCCTCCAAATGCGCTGACGGAAGTTCGAATATGGGAAAGAGTTTACCAGTTTTCAAACCGCTTCCACCTGCAGATGTAAGAAGAATTGATCAGGCAAGCCGTCAGATACTGAAACGCATCGGTATAAGAATCAAAGATGACGCTATCCTAGACAAGTTGAAGAAGGCGGGAGCAAAAGTAGATTACCATAATCAGAGAGTGCGTTTTGAAGAGGAATGGCTTGACGAGCTCCTCAGCCGCGCCCCGTCCAAGTTTACCTTATACTCCAGAGACGAAAAACATAATCTACCCTTGGGAGAAGGTGAAGTCCATTTTGCTAATGGGGGACGGGTGTTTCGCATTATCAATATTGCGGATGGTGATTACCGTCTCACCATGCTAAAAGACATAGCTCACACTGCCACTCTGGTGGATCGCCTGGAACATATCCGCTTCTATGTCATAGCGTGCCAGGCACATGACGTGGAGCCGCAATATTATCATTTGAACGACTTTTGTAATGCTTTCAACAATACTAACAAGCATGTAATGGGAGGCTGCGATAATGTGGAAGGGGTAAGACAAGTCTGGAAACTAGCCAGTTTAATAGCTGGTGGTGAAGACAGACTCAGAAAAAAGCCCTTCTTTTCTGTGATAACCAACCCTATAAGCCCGCTTACCATCGGGCCCAACGCCGCCAAAATTCTCAGTTTCTGTGCTATACATGGTATTCCTGTAACCTGTGCATCGGCACCTATAGCTGGCGCCACCTCGCCAGTTACATTAGCAGGTACTCTTGCCCAGATGCATGCTGAGGTGCTGGCAGGAATATCTATCACACAGATATTCTTCCCCGGAGCCAAGGTGCTTTACGGCGCAGTGCCCACAACTATGGATTTGAGAAACATGGAGTTTTCCATGGGCTCATCAGAAATGGGCATGATGAGTGCTGCTGCAGTCCAGCTATCAAAGCTCTACCATTTGCCTATTCGTGCTTCTGCAGGCGTTACCGAGTCTAAAAGACCTGACATTCAATCAGGCGTTGAGAAGAGTTTTTCCAATCTGATGGTTGCTATGGCCGGAGCAGACTGCGTTCTCTTGGCAGCTGGAATGCTTGATTCTGGCAATTCCGTTTCTTATGAGCAATATGCTATAGACAATGAAATCATTGGGATGGTATATAGAGTGCTTTCTGGCATTAGAGTGAATAAAGAAACTCTCAGTTTGGATGTAATAGAGCAAGTAGGTCCCGGCGGAAATTATATTATGGAAGAACATACTGTCGATTGTATGAGGGAGGAATTTTTCTATCCTGGCTTAAGCATACGCTACAATTTTGATATTTGGGAGGAACGAGGGCATCCTGATATGTTGAGCCGTGCCAACGACATGGTTCATAATATTTTAACAGAACACGCAGAGGGCAAAGACGGGCTTTTAGGCACAGATATGCTCCGAGAGATAAGAAAAACCTTCCCTGAAATAAAGAATATCTGAAATGACAACATCGCATAAAACAAGAACAACCACACATATAATTGCTTGCGCAGTGTTTATGGCAGCAATAGAACATCTTCAACTAAAGAAAAAGTTTCCCAATATTCGTTTGACCTATTTGCCAGCTAGATTACATCTTAGACCCGCGGAGTTGAAGAAATGCTTGCAAAGGGAGGTAAGCAGATCTCAAGCAAAGGGTGAACGGGTAATATGCCTCTACGGGGACTGTTTTCCAGATATAGATGGCTTCTGTAAAAGGCATAGCATTATCAAGGTGCCGGGCTCTTACTGTTATGAGATGCTGCTCGGCAGCGAGCGATTCAATCAGCTCATTGATGAGACAACAGGAACCTACTTTTTGGAGGAGGGGTTGATTATCAACTTCGAAGATTTCTGTATGGAACCCCTGGATCTCAAAGATGAGGAAATTCGGCGACAATGTTTTGAACACTACAAGAAGCTGCTCTATATACGTCAGCCTTCAGATCCGAACCTTATACCTAGAGCTAGCGAATTGGCCCAATTACTAGAGCTATCCCTGGAAATTCAAGATGCGGATTATTCTCATATTGAAAAGTCACTTACTGAATCGCTCACGGGTGGTGTATGTTAAATACTGCTAAAGAAATCAAGCCCACTGCACGTAATAGGAATAAGCAAGCGATAAAACCGCGCCAAAAAAAGGAACGCAGGCAAATGAAAGTCTGGCTCCATGTCTTTCCCAAGGATATCTGGGTGCCAGCGCAGTATGGAGAGACTATATGGGCGGCATTGCGTAGGGCTAACATCGAGCTGGACAGCGATTGTGGTGGAGCAGGCAACTGTGGAAAATGTAAGATAAAGGTCCTTTCAGTAGTTGACCCACCAACCAAAGCAGGACAGAAACTGCTCGACAAAGACGCACTGCAGGAGGGTTTCCGTCTTGCCTGACGTACTAAAGTAAAGCGAGATTTGGCTATCTCAACGGAAAAAGCAGACACAGGGCTGGACTATCTAAAGATTCTAACCACCAGCCATGTTCTCCGTAGTAGGTATATTCCGGTTTCGCAGCTTGAGCCACTTATAGAGAGGCGACTCGTCACCCTGCCCTCTGAGTCCCGCAACGAAAGGCTTTCGTATTTGAGCTGGGTAAAGCTGGGATTGGGCGCCGAATACAGCGACCTGCAAGCCTCGATTCACTGTCTTCGCACACTGCCCCAGATGTTGAAGAAGACTAAGTCCAGCGGGGTGGCTGTACTCCATAATAACTCTTTAATTGCCTGGCAAGACCCTGAGAAATCGAAAAACGGCTATGGATTGGTCTTTGACCTCGGTACCAGCACCATTGTGGGTAAGTTAATCAACTTGTCAAACGGTAGTGAGGCCTCCGTCGATTCCTGCCTCAATGGGCAGAGATGGCACGGCTCAGACGTAATAAGTCGCCTTAACTACGTTAAACAGAATCCCACAGGAGGTCTGCGTACTTTGCATAATCTTCTGGTGGACGACCTCAATAACATAACCAGTCACCTCCTAGAAGCTACTGGCCTCAAAGCAGATGATGTCCTTATTGCCGTTGCTGCAGGAAACACCACCATGCAGCACTTTCTGTTAAATTTATCTCCCGATGGTATAGCCGAAGCACCATTCTCACCTATAGTGACCGATGGCTTGATTGTAAATGCGGCCGACGTTGGCCTAAGATTGAATCCGGCAGCCTTGCTCTATATTATGCCCGCAAAATCAGGCTACATCGGCGGGGACCTGATTAGCTTCGTGCTAAACTCGGGCGTTTCTGAACAAGAGGATGAAATCATTCTTGGACTGGACCTCGGTACCAATGGGGAAATATTTCTCGGCAATGGCAAAAGGCTACTGACATGCTCAGCAGCCGCCGGTCCTGCCCTGGAAGGAGCGCGAATCTCCTCCGGGATGATAGCCAGGGCGGGTGCACTGGAAGGCGTCAGAATCGAACAGGGACAACTGCATTACCGCGTAATCGGGAATATCAAGCCCAAGGGCCTCTGCGGTAGTGGACTGGTCGACCTGGTGGCAGTTCTATTACATTGTGGTGTAATCGACCCCGAAGGCTCCATTCGCCCAACTCGAAAAGCAGAATATCAGAATTTAAATTCAAGAGTAATCAAGCGGTCATATTGCTATGATTTTCTCGTTGCTACCGAAGAAGAAAGCTTCCACGGCCGGCCGATATACCTTACTCAAAAAGATGTTCGCGAGCTGCAGCTTGCCAAGGGGGCTATAGCTGCCGGTGTGCACACACTGATGGACGAATTAGGCATCGGGCTTGAGGATATCAAACATGTATATCTGGCTGGTGCATTGGGGAATTACATTGACCCCATCAGCACTTTGCGAATCGGCCTTCTTCCAGGAATTAATGTTGAGCTCATCAAGTCGTTAGGAAACGCTGCCAGCCTAGGAGCTTCCATGGTTCTGTTGTCTAGGAAGCACTGGCAGATGGCAAAAGACGTGGTCAATTTCATGGAGCATGTCGAGCTTTCCTACCGCCACGACTTCAATCAATACTTCGTTCAACATATGGGCTTCCCTGAAAAGAACATATGGTAAGATAATCTTATATTTAGTCGAGGTGTTTGGAATATTTCCGCTATCGTTGTAACCTGTAATGAGCTTTCTACGTTGGCCAGCCTTTGAGAAAGACCATCAGATCTGTTTCGTACCTATCTATATCCATGGTCGGGGTGAGAGGATTTGAACCTCCGACCTCATGGTCCCAAACCATGCGCGCTAGCCACTGCGCTACACCCCGCAGCGAAAAAAGTATAGTTCAATTAGTTTGATATAGTCAAGGAGTCACGCGCGGTTATTGTCTAGTGTTGTTATTTACAGGTGGGACAGGTATCGAAGAAATCCTCAGGCAGATTCCACTTTGTCTTGATGTAGTCTAATTGCTTTTCCGGTGCCCAGTAATTCCCGCATACTTTACATTTTTTGAGTTTGAATTCTACCTTCCAGTTGTAGATTATCCGAGTTTCTTTTCTATCCTCCATTTTTATGGCGCCGGTTGGGCATATATAGAAACAGGAACCGCAGCCTATGCAATCCATTGCTGGTTCGAGAAAGGGAGCAGCAGGCTCCTTAGTTATACCGCGATTGACCAGGCTAATAGCGCTTACCCCAACAACTTGTTCACAGGCTCTAACGCATAAACCACACACAATGCAGTCATTGTCTTCCAAATACTCAGGCTTGAAAGATGGTTGCTCAATTCCCATCTGTGATGCGAGTTCTCGTATCACTTTATTTTTGGAGCACCGTGCCAGTAATAATTCTAAGATCATTTTACGGTTACTGGTAATTCTGGGAGAGTCAGTTTTCACTTTCAATCCTTCTTCCACGGGATAAAGACAGGATGTCACTATCCTGGTACGTGCTCCTTTAGTAACTTCTACTATGCAAAGCCTGCAGGCACCATATGGCTCTAAAGCTTCGTTATGGCATAAGGTGGGAATGTCAATGCCATTATCTCTGGCTACCTGAAGTATTGTCTGGTCTTTTTCAGCCTTAAGTTCACGTTCGTTTATAGTAAAGGTTACCATCTTATTCTCTGCCTACGGCTACTAGTTTACAGACGTCGTAACAAACTCCACACTTGATACACTTCGACTCCTCCAGAGCAACCGGTTTCTTCTTGCCCAGGAAAGTTATAGCATCTTGAGGGCAAGCTTTAACGCAAAGCCCACAGCCCGGGCATTTTTCTTCTATTATGTAGTAATGAATTAGCGCCTTACAGACACCTGCTGGGCATTTCTTCTCTTTAATGTGTGCTTCGTACTCGTCTCTGAAATAGCGAATAGTGGTAATAACTGGATTTGGTGCTGTGTTACCAAGGGCACAGAGAGAGCTGTCTACGAGAGTGGCGGAAAGCTTTTCCAGAAGATCGATATCTTCTTCGCTGCCCTTACCATCGGTGATATCATCCAGAATTTGCCGCATTCGCTTTATTCCCTCACGGCATGGCACACATTTACCGCAAGATTCTTCTTCGAGGAAGGTTAGAAAGTATTTAGCGATGTCTACCATACATGTGGTCTCATCCATGACAATCATGCCGCCTGAACCCATCATTGAACCAGCCTTGGTCAGTTCGTCGAAATCTACTGGTAAGTTAAGTAATCGTTCGGGGAGGCAGCCACCAGAGGGTCCACCGGTCTGCACTGCCTTAAATTTCTTCCCTTCCCGAATACCACCGCCAATATCATAGATAATTTCCTTTAAGGTTATACCCATTGGTACTTCTACCAAGCCTGTGTTGTTGATCTTCCCTACCAGGGAAAAGATTTTTGTTCCCTTGCTATCATCGGTACCTAAGGTGCGGTACCAATCAGCTCCTTTATTGATTATCACGGGCACATTAGACCAGGTTTCTACATTGTTCAAATTGCTCGGTTTATCCCACAGTCCCCTTTCCACTGTGTGGACGTATTTAGCTCTTGGTTCTCCAACCTTACCTTCTAGGGATGCCATTAATGCCGTAGACTCACCGCAAACGAAGGCACCTCCGCCTCTGGTTATGCGGACATTGAAATCAAAACCTGAGCCTAATACATTGTCTCCGAGCAGCCCTAGCTGTCGTGCTTGATCTAAAGCCAGTCTTGAATTTTCTACAGCCAATGGGTATTCATGTCGCACATAGACATATCCCTCATGGCATCCGATAGCGTAAGCGCCTATGATTAGTCCTTCGAGGACACTGTGGGGGTTACCTTCGAGTAGGCTTCTATCCGCATAGGCTCCTGGGTCACCTTCATCGGCATTCACAATGACGTACTTGATGTCTCCTTGTGCATTACGGCATGATTCCCATTTGGTTCCTGTGGGAAATCCACCACCACCTCGCCCTCTAAGACTAGAATGCTTAATCTCCTCAATTATTTGCTCTGGCGTCATTGCGAAAAGGGCCTTGGCTAAAGCTGAATAACCGCCTATTGCGATGTAATCTTCAATGCTCGTTGGATCTATATCACCGTTGCTGCCGAAAATGATTCTCTCTTGTTTCTTATAGAATGGTACTTCGCGCTGGTGCTCGTTTTTTTTGCCGGTAGTGGGATCAGTGTATAGCAGCCGTTCTATGATGCTGTTTTGGGTGATTGTTTTATCCAGTATTTCAAGAACATCTTCAGGCTTTACTCGCTGGTATAAAATGTCACCTGGCTGAATAACTACAAGCGGACCCTTCTCACAGAAGCCGTGGCAACCCGTGATTTTTATGTCAACTTTATTTGCTATCCCCTGTTTTGCGATTTCATTCTTGAAAGCGTCGGTGACTTTCGCACATCCATATGCATGGCAGCCGGTGCCACCACAAATAGTAATTCGCTGCTTGTCTTTGCGGTTTTTCTTCTCTAGTTCTTTTCGCAGAGCTGTTAAGTCTTCTTTAGAGTTTAGTTTATTTAGCATTTCACAAATATTTGGTTACTCGAATTGATTCAACAAGCTGTCAACTTTCTCAGTACTTATCTGTCCGAAATATTCTCCATCAATCTTTATCACAGGTCCTAAAGCGCATGCCCCCATGCAGTTGACTGTCTCTAACGTAAATTTGCGGTCCTTGCTAGTTCCGCCTCGCTTGATAGTTAAATCTCGTTCGATCTTTTCTAGGATTCTGGCGGCACCTCTGACATGACAGGCAGTACCCAGACAAACATTAATCAGGTGTTTACCTCTAGGTTCGAGACTGAATGCTCTAAAAAAAGTAGCTATGTCGTACACTCGACTTACAGGAACAGACATGGTTTCACTTACCTGAATAAGGGCTTCTTTGGGCAGATAATAGTATTCAGTCTGGATATCCTGAAGTATGGAAACAAGTTGGCCCTTGTCACCATTGTATTTATTTATGATAGCGTTAACCTTGTCTCTCATTGTTGATAATTATTTCTGGCAGCTCTTTCTTTAAGTTTTGAGTATTTAGCAGCCACTCTTTCTTGGATTTGGGATATTGTCTCTTTTGAAAGATGTCTGAATCTGCCTTGCAGTTTAAAGTAATCCTCTATAGGACGTAGCTTTGGGAAATCTAAATTCAGAGTATATCTGTCCCCTTCAACTTCATAGATAGGGAATATGCCTGTCTCAACAGCCAGTCGTCCTGCTCTGATTGTTAAATCGGAAGCTAGCCGCCAGCCGGTGGGACAGACCGACAATATATGAATGTACGATGGCCCATTGACTTCCACAGCTTTATTGATTTTGTTCATAAGGTCAAAGGGGTAGCTGTGGCATGCTGTGGCTACATAAGGTATGCCATGAGCAACAGCGATAGCCGGCAAATCTTTCTTCCATGTAGTCTGCCCGATGCTAACCTTGCCCGCTGGCGAGGTCGTGGTAGATGCTCCAAATGGAGTGGAACTGGAGCGTTGAATGCCGGTATTCATATATGCCTCGTTATCAAAACATATGTATATAAAATCATGGCCTCTCTCGAGGGCACCGGATAGAGCTTGAAAGCCAATGTCAGCAGTCCCCCCATCGCCAGCCATAGCTACAACCTTGGTTTTATTGTTATATTTACCCTTACGTGTCAGAATTTTTATGCCGGCTTCTATCCCGGAAGCCACAGCTGCGGTATTCTCAAACAAAGTGTGAATCCAGGGGACTTCCCAGGAGGTGGAGGGGAGTGGTGAGGAAACGATTTCCATGCAGCCTGTGGCATTGGCAATTATTATATTTCTGCCCAAGGCCTTGCATACAAGCCTTACAGCCAAGGCCTCACCACAGCCCATGCAAGCACGATGTCCTGGAGCAAAATATTCTTTGATCGTTACTAATCGTGGGACATATATGGCTAGACTTTCCACTATTCTCTGACTCCTATTATCTCGAATTCGTCAAGCTTGCCTCGCTTCGCCCTATTCATCCCATTATTAATTAGCTCTTCAAAACCTTGAATTGAAATCTCCCTTCCTCCGAGGCTACCTACAAAACTTACGATCTTTGGCTTGGTCTTTAGCGGGTAAAGTGCTGCTTGTATTTCAGAACAGACCGGTGGGGCTCCTCCAAGAGAAAGAGCTCGGTCAAAGACGATGAGCAATTGGGCTTTGCTTACGGCTTGGCGTAGCTCCTCAGTTGGAAATGGCCGCCACAGACGCAGCCTTATCAGTCCCACCTTTTGACCCTCTGCCTGCATTTTATCGATAGACATCATGGCTGTCTCACTGAAACTCCCCATGCACAACAGCAAGACATCAGCATCTTCTGTTTTGTAACTTTCGACAGGTGCATAGTGGCTACCTGAAAGCTTGCCAAACTCTTGCCACACTTTGAGGATTACTTTTTTAGAGTCTCTTAATGCTACCTCATGTGCCTTTTTGGTCTCGGTGTAAATAGGTGGAGGACCAAATGCTCCCATAGTCACTGGCTTGTCTGGATTTAAGGGATAAGGATGCCGGTATTCGGGGAGGAATTTGTCTACAACTTTTTGTTCTAGAAGTTCAACAGATTCGATTGTGTGTGAAATGTAAAATCCGTCTATGTGGACTATTGTGGGTAGCAGGACAGTCAGGTCTTCGGCGATACGGAAGGCACATAGAACTAAATCAAAGGCTTGTTGAGCATTTTCGGCAAATATCTGAATCCAACCACAATCGCGGATCGCCATTGCGTCAGAATGGTCTGTCCAGATGCTCAATGGTGCTGAGAGTGCCCTATTAGCTACAGTCATCACTATTGGTAGTCTTAGTCCTGAGGCTACGTAGAGTACCTCATGCATGAGCTCAAGCCCCTGACTGGCGGTGGCAGTAAAAGTTCTAGCACCTACAGCTGAAGTCCCCAGGCAAGCACTCATTGCTGAGTGCTCTGATTCCACTGGAATATATTCGGCATCTAGCTCACCGTTAGCTACAAATTCGGCTAATCGCTCCACAATGTGAGTCTGTGGTGTAATGGGATAGGCAGCTATGGCTTCAACGCGAGCTAGTTTAATAGCCTCAGCTATTGCGAATGATCCCTCCATGCCTATTCGCTTTGTTGTCATCTCTATTCTTCCTCTACCATCTTTATAGCCTCTGTCCAGCATTCGCGGGCACAAATACCACATCCCTTACAGTAGTATGGATTGGCTTCGAAGTAGCCGTCCTTATTTTGTCCAATGCATCCCTCCGGACAGAAAAGGTAACAAATTCCGCACTTGATACATTTCTGATGGTCCCATATTGGACTTTCTGATTTCCAATCCCCAGTACGATATTGCTTAGCATTCCCCGCCTCAGGGATGACACTGCCTGGTAATAATTCCTGCCAGGATGGAAATGTTTCTGTTTCGAACGTCTTGGTTGGTTTTTTGACAACGCCGCTAAGTTCAGCAATTTCAGTTTCTTTATAGGCTCTGTGGCAGGCATCACTGTTACCCTTGGCTCTGGCACCGAAGCGCTCCTTTAGAGGTTCGGCTAGCGATTCTAGTTCTATTATATCGGTAGCCTTGACCAGGGCACCGAGCATTGTCGTGTTGACGATTGGAACGCCGATTGTATCTCGAGCAATGGAGGTGGCATTAACAACGGCTAGCTTCCATGATCCGTTGAATTCTGACTTTATGTCAACCACCGCTTTGGTGGTATTGATTACTATAACACCACCTTCCTTTAGTCCTGCAGTGACATCTGTGATATAGATTAAGCCCGGGTCTAAGATTACCACGATATCGGGATTTATTACTGAAACCCTGGCTCTGATGGGAGTTTTATCGCTAACGCGGTTGAAGACTAGCACCGGTGCTCCCCTTCTTTCTGGACCGAAGCTGGGAAATGCTTGAGCAAATTTGCCTTCTTCTATAGCTGCCAGTGCCAGCAGTTCAGCTGACGTTACTGCTCCTTGACCGCCTCTTCCATGCCAGCGAATTTCGATTATCTTGTCTCTTTTTTCCAAGTTAGTTAATTTCCTCAAAACGCCCCTGGAGGGACTCGAACCCTCGCGCCCGGCTCCGGAGGCCGGTGCTCTATCCCCTGAGCTACAGGGGCTTTGGTTATTTTAAACGCTGCTGTGTTATTTGGCAATTACGCAGTATAGGTACCTCGGGCTCTGAAGTGAGTGCTTAAAATGCTTATTCATCTTGCCGCAAAGTCTTGCCTGTGTTTTTAGCCGATGCAGAGGGCAACTTAAAAAATGGCTTTAACATCGCTGGCATTATAAGAGTTGTGACCACACTGACTGCAACTGCTGCACCAAATAGGTCTCGGCCTATGGCTCCTGCCAAAAGTCCAGCCCCGGCAATAATCAGACCTACCTCACCCCTCGGCACCATACCTATGCCGACTATCATGCTCTCGGTATGGGTCATCTTGCCTGCAAATCGGGCTGGGATATAACATCCAGCGATTTTACCAAGTACAGCGACTATTGTCAAAATAACTGCTACTATGGCTCCACCCCAAAGTAATCGCATGTCGACTTGCATGCCCAGATAACAGAAGAAGAAGGGGGCAAGAAACAGCATTATTGGTCTTGTTTTATCCAGAATATCCTCTCGCTCACCGGTAGCGGCAAACATAAGTCCGGCTACATAAGCACCGACCACAGGATGCAGTCCGACCAGTGTGACCAAGTACGCTATGATAAAGCCCACTATGAGCGCAAAAATGGGTATTGTTCCCGATTTTCTGAAAGGATGCAGAAGGAATCGTGATATATATCTGTTTAACTTTACGCCGATTATTAACAATGCAAACCAGACGGCAAAGCCAATGGCAAAGATTTTGAGAGCATCTAAACTTACATGAACCATGTTTAGCTCACCGCCAGCTTTTGCTGCGGCGCTTACTCCGACGACAATGGATAAAATAACTATGCCAATTATATCGTCGATCACAGCTCCAACAAGTATAGTGGTTCCCGCCTTTGTTTGGAGTTTGCCCATCTCCATCAGAATCCTTACGGTTACACCTATACTGGTAGCTGTCAGGGTAGCACCTATGAAGAGCCAACCAGCTATTCCTGCCTCTGGAACTAGCCACATGGTGATAAAATAACCGAAGATAAAGGGGAAGATAACGCCTCCTACAGCTACTAGGGCGCCGGTTATCCCCTGTTTTATGAAAGCTCCGACATCGGTTTCGACTCCAGCGACAAAAAGCAAGGTGACAACTGCTATTTCTGAAATAATCTCCATAACGTTGAATTCATGGAGTCCAAAAGCACCTTGGATAGTGGCAAAATGTAGGATTATCGGATCATTGATAAGTCCGCCTAAGGCAAACGGTGAGATAATAATTCCTGCGACCAGTTCGCCTAAGACTGGCGGTTGCTTTAAATAGCGCTCAAACAGCTCGCCGCCTATTCTAGCTGCCAGCAAGATTAAGCCGAAGGTGAGCAGAAATTTAAAGTATATGCCGATTTCCATCAGGTTTTCTGATTCTCCACCGAATTGAGTAGTATGTCGAAATAACTTATTTCACCTATAACTTTCATATCTTTATCCACTACAGGCAGCTCATAGAAATTCTGATAGAGCATAGTATTTATAGCATCTTCAACACTGTCGTTGACGTGAACGCTTATCGGAGCACTCATTATATCCTTTGCATAATTTGAGCTGAGAAAATGCAGAACCTCGTGTCCTGCGAAAAAGCGACCTCTGACACCTCCAAATTTGCGCACCTCGAGTGCCTCTAGGATATCTTTAGGTGTAAGTAGACCTTTAAGTTTGCCTTCTTTATCTACAACACAGGCTATTTTGCCTCTTGTCCTGGCAGCTACTTTCTTCACTGCTTCATATATTGGCATGTCTTCTGATACAGTGTTGCATTCAGCTGTCATTAATTCTCCTACCGACTTTTTCATAGCTACCTCCAAAACTCGATAATTGTGTAAATCTAGTCAAGTTTATCAAATTCGAGATTGTGATTTTATCTAGCGCCGACTCATAACCATGGTCGGTACATTACGAGTCATATTTCAGTTTTCGGTTCCAAAATTAGTGGTTAACCAGTAGAAGCTGGAGCTACGCCTTTGGGTCTCAGAAGTGAACTGATTAGTTTGTAGATCTCGGCGGCAATAAAAATTGTAGAGGCTGATAATATGGCTATTGTCCAATCTGTCAGAGTCAAGGCATATGTATTGAATGGTCCTTGCAGGAAAGGCAAGTAAACTACCAATCCTAACATTATGCATTCCCAGCCTATAGCTAGTAGTAACCACTTGTTAGCAAAGGGGCCAATCTTAAACAGGGAATATTCTAGAGACCGACAGTTAAAAGCATTAAAAAACTGGACTAAGATTAGGGTAACGAAACACATGGTTTGAGCTTCACTGTGGTCTCTACCCGAACTCAATGCCCACAGGAAGACCGCTAACGCGACTAGAGTTGTCCAGATCCCGGCGCTGGTCAAATACCTAAGTACAGGGCCTGTGAAGATGCTTTGCTTGCGAGGACGAGGCTTTTGATTCATAATGTCAAGTTCAGGTGGGTCGACAGACAAAGCTATGGCAGGTAAACCATCTGTAGCCAGGTTAACGTATAAGATTTGAATGGCTGTAAGTGGTATAGTTCCTGCAGGTAACCCAAAAAGTGGACCAAATAAGATAACAATCGCCATTAGTAATATTTCACCCAAATTGCAGGAAAGAAGATAGACCAGGTATTTTTTAATGTTCCCGAAAATACCTCTTCCCTCTTCTACGGCAGCTACTATGGAGGCAAAGTTGTCATCAGTCAGCACCATATCCGCCGCTTCTTTACTGACATCGGTACCGGTAATACCCATAGCCACACCAATGTCAGATTTCTTAAGTGCTGGTGCGTCATTCACCCCGTCCCCTGTCATAGCTACTATGTGTCCTCTTTTGGTTAAAGCCTCTACAACACGGAGCTTGTGTGCAGGGGAAACCCGTGCATAAACTTCTATTTTCTCCACCATGGCTTCAAATTCTTCATCACTAATGTTGTCAATATCAGTTCCGCTGAGAGCGACACCTTTTTTGAGTATGCCCAGTTCTTTAGCGATTGCGACCGCAGTTAGCTTATGGTCACCGGTTATCATAACTGATTTGATTCCAGCCTGGTCGCAAAGTTTTACTGCTTCCTTAACTTCTTCACGAGGTGGGTCTATCATGCCGACTAGTCCGGCAAAAACCATATCTTCTTCTATTGATGCTGTTGTATCAGCAGTGTCAGGAAGTCGTTTGTATGCTAAGCCTAAAACGCGGAGAGCATCCTCCGCCATTTTGTGGGACACGGAAAGAATGTTACCCTTGCTGTCGTCGTTTAATTTTATCTCTTGACCATTCTGGTAAATATGGCTGCAAGAATTCAAGATTACCTCAGGTGCCCCTTTGGCATAGGCTGTCCTCCCTTCTGTTGTCTGATGCACAGTAGTCATCCTCTTCGTCTCGGAGGAGAAAGGAATTTCGTGGATGCGAGGGAATTGGCTCTGAAGTTTGTCTTGCCACAAATTGGCTTTAGCTGCAGTTACTACCAAGGCACCTTCGGTAGGGTCGCCCTTGATTTTCCAGGTACCATCAATATATTTAAGAGTGGTATCGTTGCACAGGCTGCCTATCTGGAGCAGCATTTGTAAGGCCTTTTCCTTTTCAATATGCAGCTTCTTGTCATCGAAAGTGAATTCACCTTTGGGCTCGTAGCCTACTCCGGTGACATCAATCAGCTTGTCCTCAACATAGATGCGCCGTATCGTCATTTGGTCCTGGGTTAGTGTGCCTGTCTTGTCTGAACAAATAAATGTGGTAGAACCAAGAGTTTCTACTGCCGGTAGCTTTCTAATCAGGGCGTTACGACGTACCATTCTCTGAACCCCAAGAGCCAGTGAAATGGTGACTACAGCAGGTAATGCTTCGGGAACAGCCGCTACTGCCAAACTCACCCCCCATATGAGCATTTCTAAAATCTCATGTCCTCTTAGGACGCCAATCCCGGCTAGGATGAAGCATAACGCTAAGGCACCGATGCCAATCCACTTTCCCAACTGGTCCAGGTTAATCTGAAGTGGTGTCTGCTCCTTTTTAACTTCTTGGAGCATGGTGGCAATCTTCCCAAACTCTGTTATCATCCCTGTGCCTGTGATAACTGCCATGCCCCTGCCATAAACAGCCGCTGTTCCCATGAAGACCATGTTTTTTCTGTCACCAACGCTGATTTCTGTTGGCAGAACTTTATTTGTTTTCTCTACGGGAACGGATTCACCGGTTAGAGATGCCTCTTCTACTTTTAGGTTGACTGCCTCAATTAAACGTGCATCTGCTGGTATCCGGTCGCCAGTTTTGAGAAAAATAATATCTCCGGGTACCAATTCATGAGCGGTGACCTCAATTTCCTTGCCCCCTCTCAATACTGATGCTGTAGGCGCTGCCATTCTTTTAAGTGCTTCCATGGCTCGTTCTGCCCTATATTCTTGTATGAATCCCAATCCAGCAGCAAAGAGGACGATGACTAAGATAACAATGGCATCAGCTATTTCACCCGTGATAGCCGATAGGGCTACGGCGACAAGGAGGATAATAATTAAGAAGTTCTTAAACTGTTCTAGCAGGATTGCCCATGGGGAGACTCGCTCCTTTCCAGCGAGTTCGTTGGGACCGAATTGAGCCAAGCGATGTTGAGCTTCTTCATTGCTTATGCCATTGCGGTCCGAGCTCAAAGAAGCTAAGACTTCTGATATGTCTAAGTTATGCCAGTTTTTGTTTGTTTCCATGAGCGAGGCCAAATTGTAGACTAGCTAAACATGGGTACTAGCATAAGCATAGCGCCTCCAGCTACTACTGAGGCGATTTGCCCAGCGGTATTAGCTCCGGCAGCGTGCATCAGCAGATGATTTTGAGGGTTTTCTTGAAGGCCCATCTTCTGCACTACCCTGGCCGACATAGGAAAAGCTGAAATGCCTGCGGCGCCAATCAAAGGATTAATTTTTCGACCGGATAGAACATACATTATTTTCCCGAATATAACGCCGGCAGCCGTATCCAGAGCAAAGGCAATTATTCCCATAACGAATATGAGTATTGTCTCGGGTTTGAGGAACTCAGATGCTATCATCATTCCACCTACGGTGAGACCTAGCAGAATGGTAACAA
>CP070642.1:1584144-1589169 GCA_020354105.1 Chloroflexota bacterium
AAGATTTTAGCTAACAAATAGCTAACGGAAGGAACGTAATGGGATAACACTAAAAGGTACTATATGCACAAACTAAGATTCTTGGGGTAGACAGAAAAACACCATACTGAACGTATCGGGATTATTTGTGAAATGAATGAAAATTTTTACTAGATAATCTTGTTCTAGGATTATTATTACCTCTGGTTCGTTTATACCTTTAATTAGTTTAGATAATCATCACTCTCTTAAGGGCTCTTATGACAGCGAGAGTTGCGCTTTCTCTCTCTGATTCTTCTCCCCAGGAGCCGTCTGAGTTCTGATTCTCCAGAATCCAGGGTATTGAGCGCAGTATAGCCACCTTGGCTACTGGCGAGTCATATCTGGCAACGATTTCCAGATAGCCAGCCTGTGAAAACCACCGTTCGCCAAAAGGGCTGGAGAATTTACCGTCAGGCGTATTCTGAAGTCCAGTAAACCGCCACAGATGAGCTTCGGCTACTCGCCTGGCATCACTATTCTTGACCAGACTTAGGGCCCTGGTCGTCATCCACTCGCAATTTTGAGTAGAAGTCCACCCCAACAAAGCGTATTTGTCATCTTCCTTTCCTTGAATATTAACTACTCGAGGTCTCTGCGTTCCTGCGTAGGCCCGGTTTTCCTTCAATTCTTTCAAACCCCTCAAACCGCCACGCCTGTATTGCCCGATACATAAGCTTTCGATGTTTTCTATCTCTGTTGTCGAATAAGGTATTTTTCTCCTGAAGTCACTCAATCCATGCTGGTAACCACATTCACACCATTCTTGCAGCATCAATGTCCGTATACATGCCTGGACTCTATCGTTCTCTTCATATCCCAGAGCCAGCAGTGCTTCTAGCACCAGAGCATTAGGCCACATTATTCTTGGTCCGCAGGCGTCGCGTATCAGATCATCTCCTGCCTTGACAATATTGATCTCTGACCTTGGTCTCTTTCTAAATCGTACTCTGGCTCCACTGGTTTGCTGCTTTCTGCGGCGGACAATCTCTTCCTGTTCCTCAACTAACTCGTCAGTCAGGAACCACATACCTGGATTGTGCTGGGATTGCGGCCTATCTAGCAGCCAATTCACCGATCTCTGTATCTCCTCATTCTCCTGGGTCATGCCCAATCCGGCCAGTTCCCTCAGGTTTCTGACGGTGATAATTACACTATCTCCCCAGGAGCCGTCTTCCTCTTGTTTCTCCAGTCTCTCCCTTATCAATTCCTTTCTCAGTTCCTCGTCTGATGCCTCAGATATCCCCAGAATCTCCCGTGCTTGCCATGCCTCTACTGTCTGACGACCTCTCAGGAAGCCCTTGACATCGTAATTCAGATGGAGGTCTTTGTATTGCACCTCTAGCCGGGGGAGAAGCACTTCCGGCATGGGCGTAGTCACGGCCTTTCTGACTATCTTGTGGGGCGTTTCAAGGTCGAATAATCCGGCTCTTTCACCCTCTTCCTCGGCAATCTCTACCTTCTTTACAGCTACCGCTTTCTCTCGCTGCACAAATCCCACCAATGAGCCGCCAGTTACCTCCAGCCTGTTGAGCACTTCTTCCGGCAAACGGAGCTTGTTTCCTGCCAATACTGGTGTCTCTTCGCCAGTACCTTCTGTTGCTGAGAGGAGTATCTCGTTCTGCGTATTCAGAAACAGCCTTTCCGCCTTCTTGATTCCGAGATGCTCCATTACAACCTTTTTCAGGTTCAGCTTTCCATCTCGAGAAACTGATATGATGGCAATTATCTGGGGAATTCCCTTAATCGTACCTTTAGCCATTTTCTTCACATATTTTATACGGCAACTGCGTGTTTATATAGGCCATAGTACATTGACCCCCGTAGCGTGTCAAAGGTCTTCATCTCCTGTTGGGGCTTTAGCCTGAAAGTCCCGTTTCGCGACACGGTGCTCTTAGGGGTATCCTGAGTAGGTACCACGCACCTGTATTTGTTAATAGTTATAGCAGGAAGTATCAAGACTTGATGGACTGCCCATGTTATACTTCAAACTGAGTGAAGGCTATGAACGACTACAAGAAAACAATCAGGAGAGCAGTTCGGTTTATAGAGGCTAACTTAAAAGAAGATATACGTGTTGATGACATTGCCAGGGGAGCATCCTATTCACCATTCCACTTCACGCGTATATTCACGGAACTTACGGGCGAGAGTCCTGGGGAGTACTTGAGAAGGCGTCGACTGGAGGAAGCAGCCAGTGAAATCCAGGCCGGCAGAGACATAATAGAGGTAGCCCTTGACTACCGCTTCGGGTCGCAGGAAGCATTCACGCGCAGTTTCAAGACGCATCTCCGAACAACCCCGGGCTTCTATAAGAAGAGAGCATTCGATTTGCATTCTGACACACTAAACAAGCTCAAGGAGGCAGCAATGAATAATAAGCTAGCGAATCTGCGGTGGAAGAACCGATGGGCTTCACATCTCGGCTGTATCAAGGGTTGCCTTAACTATCTCAACATCGATGTCTCCGATGCCTGGCTTTTTGGGGCAACAGGACACGCATTTGTGATAAATATAGCAGATACGGGTATCTGACCAAGCGGGCCAACTGCGTGGGTCACGCAGAAGATGTTCTCTCTTGGCAGGAATGTTGGCTATGACATCCGTGGCATCCTCGGATTCAAACAAGGTAAAGAGAGTTTCAACAATAAGCAAAGGGAAGCATGGGAGTTTGCGAAGAAAGCTATTGACCAGGGCATACCCTGCTACGGGTGGGAACTTGAAATGCCCGAATACTACGTGATCCTTGGTTACGATGATACTGGCTACTACTACTCGGGTCCGGGATGTGACTTTGGCAAAGGGCCCAAGCCTTGGCAGGAACTCGGGGACACCGGAATCGGTTTAGTTGAAATGTACAGCGTCAGACCAGGACAGGCGGCTGACGATGCCAGGACGGTGAAGGAAGCCCTCGAATTCGCTCTAGAGCATGCTGAGCAGAAATGGGCTCACACTAACTACAAGGCAGGTCTTGCAGGCTTTGATAAGTGGATAAATACATTGGAGGTTGGAACAGCGAACGGGGATGGAATGGCCTACAACACTGCGGTATGGGCTGAATGTCGAGGGTTTGGTACACGGTTCTTGAGAGAAGCCAGAGCACGTCTGAACGGAAAAGCAAGCGTACTTCTGAAAGACGCTGCTGAACAGTACGAGATGGTGTTCCAACACCTGAAGAGAGTGGCGGAACTATTCCCTATGCCCTCGGGGAATGAGATAGACGATGAAGAGCGCTGCAATAAAGCGGTGGCGCATCTGCGAAATGCCAGAAACAAGGAAGAAGTCGGCCTTGAGTTGCTGGGTAAGATCGTTAAGGCTCTATAGAGCAAGGAGACCTTGTGGACATAAGTAGCCTCATACCCGCGACCCAAAGGTCGTTGGTTCGAATCCAACCCCCGCTACCAAGGAAATTGAGAGGTACAGTTGAAAGGCTGTGCCTTCTTCTTTTACACCGTCATGGTATAATTTGGGAGCAGCTTCAGCAAGAAGACAGGACTATGGAAGGTATAGGCAGACCGGGAGATGATTTTCGGCAACAGCTGTCCCGGAGTGACATCGAGCAGATATGTAAACGGCATGACTTGGTAGAACCTCGAGAGATTACTCCTGAAGAGAGGGGCAATGAAAAGGTCATCTACTATCTGGATGACCATCTGCTACTCGCTTTCTGCCTGAGTGACGACATACGCGCCAATACTGAGGCCTTGACCGTCCTTGAAGAGGTTGAAGCCATGCCGACCCCGCAGGTTATCGCTTGGTTGGAGGACGACCCCCATCTTCGCGTGCCCTATATGATTGTTGAGAAATGCCCTGGAACTCGTCTCGACTTGCTGTGGGAAAAGCTCGGACACGAGCAACGACTGCAGCTACTGGAAGCCTTGGGAAATGATATGGGCTACTACCACACCGTAAGCCTCTCAGACGTTAAGAAGGTGGCTGATAAGCTGTCGCTCAGTCACCGAGTGGACGATGCTGTTGAAACGAGTCTTCAAATGGGCAAGATGCGACTCCAGAGGATAACGGAAAACTTAGAACACCTTACAGTGCGTCTGGGTCGACTCGGGCTAAAGGCTTCATCGACGGTGAAGATGTTAAAGGCACATTGTTCTCAGCGCCTTTCACAACCGGTGACACACTTCATCGAGCCAGGGCTAATCCATGATGACGCTTGGGCTGAACATTTCTTTATCGAAAGAACGCAGGACGGCTTCCGCTTGTCCGGGTGTATTGACTTCGAAGAGGTACGGGTAGCTGATTCTCTCAGTGAGATTGTAGCTCAGTATGTCTCAATGCTTGCCCTGAATCATGATTATTATGATGCATTCAAGCGAGGATACCAGCGCTTCTTTGCGTTTCCACCGGATGCTGATGAAAGGCTGCGGTTGGCTGCGATTGACAATGATGCTGAGGCCATTCTTTTCCTTTTGCATAGTGTGGAAACCAGACCGGAGTGGTCCTTCGCGACACCATGGGTAAGGGGGCATTTACGCCGCCTTCAGGGCTGGCTGGGTGAATCCCAAAAAATCGATAGGGCAATGTTTCGGAAAGATATCGGTCCATGGTAGGGGCGTACCTATTTAACCTTGTTTCATTAGCTATTGACCACAAACTGTTATTGTTAAATGACATTATCTGCCTTAATCTTATAATATAGCTATTATGTGGAGTAGCTAGTTTATAAACCAAGCTTAGGTTTATACTTACTATAGACATTGAAATGGATATTGGACAACTTACTTTTTTAAAGCTAAAGAATGCAATTAGGAACGCAGATATTACAGGTGGAAAAACGTATGAAGAAAATGAATTAAGACCTGTCCTGCTTTCTTTCTTGGAATCTTTAGATGATCTGGCCTCTGAGGCTTGTAAGCCTTTCAATTCACTTGGTTTACTTTGTGCTCTTCAGCACCATATACCAATTGATATTATGAAGCCTCAAGCAGGTTTTGAGGGCGATGTACAAATGTCATTTAACAATGCTGCTATGTTGGCATTTCGGTTTTCTTC
>CP070642.1:1589269-1595747 GCA_020354105.1 Chloroflexota bacterium
ACCCAAAGCAGGACTTGGGCGCCTATTAAGACGAGCATTAGATTTGTTAAGAAAAAATGCCGTAACAAGATGGTTTCTTATGTCATTTGAGACATTCCTGACGTTAGTTACTGCCATAAGGTTGAAAAGGAATTTGTCAATCGATATTATCCACCTGAGAGATGGTGAACCTTACCTGTTCCTGCCGCACATTCTTTGCTTGCCACTCAAAGATTACAGATGGTTGATATCATTAACCGCGAGCAATATTTACCTTCCTGAGGAGATAAAAAGCTTCAAGCTGCTAGTTTATACCACTGTAGTTAAAGCCCTTAATAATAGGATGTGGAGACCACTGTATAATTTGAGTCTGAAAAGGAACAGTTTCTATTTTGCCGTACAGAATAAAGTGGCTCAGGTGGACTATAGCAATTATATGGGACGCGTATTTGACGGCAGGGTAGAATGCTTACCAGTGGGTGTGAGCGAGGAAGTGGAAATAATTCCCAAAGGGGAAGCCAGAAAGCATCTGGGTTTACCTTCAGACAAGCTAATACTTCTAACGTTTGGTGCCTTCCATTCAGGCAAAGACATTGGGACTGTGTTCCGTGCGCTTAAAGATTTGCCGGAGGTATATCTTGTTCATGCCGGTAGCCAAGCATTCGGGCTGGGTATAAATCTGGAGGAAGTGGCCAGAAGTTATATCGATGCAGATAGAGCATCCATCAGGGATTATTACGTACCTGAAGCCGAGAAGCCTTATTACTTCTTTTCTGCTGATGCTGCTATTCTTTCTTATACCAGGCAGTTTCTATCTACGTCCAGTCTGCTCTGGGAGGCATGCCGTTTCGGCACACCTGTTATTGCCAGCGATAATGGTCAACTTAAGGAGTTAGTGGAGACCTACCAGCCGGGGCTGCTCTTCAAAGCCCAAGATGCGGATTCTTTGAGGGAGGCAGTCACGCGTTTTATCAACCTTAAGCCTCCGGAGATAAAGGCGCTGAAAAACAACTGCCACATGTTTGCCAATGAGTTTTCCCACGAAAAATGGGCTCAGAAATGCATCGCAATCTATGTTAACCTCTTGGCAAGAGACGCAAGATTACACCCCCCCCTTAGTTAAAAGAAATAGGCTAGTTGGTAGCTAAGAAGCGATAATGAGTTCTAATGTCTGTTTTTTTACCCACTATATTATCCACTTCCTCTAAGCGGCAGTTCATGAAGCGCAGATTTTAGTTTTTATGTCCCAAGTTGCCATCTAATCATTCTCTACGAAGTAAGTCAAACCAGTTGAAATCGCCGTTATGGAATTCGTGATAGAGTACCACATCAAACTTTGCTGGTTCCAAACGACGTAAAAGCTTAGGCAGGTCATACCATTCCATCCAAGGAGTCCCTGGCCCGTCGGTAAACTCGCCCCAAACGCTGAAGGGCAAGCGTCCTTCTCTAACCCATCGCTTCTTAGGGTAAGCCAGTTCAATCCAGCGGCCGCCGATTTTGAGATGCTTCAGGAGTTCCTGTGCTTCTCTACGCGCTACCTCAAATGGTGCATTAATTAGTGAACCTAAACACAATATCACGTCGAAGTCTTGGTCAAGCGAGTAGAGTGATTCGATATCCTTCATGTAGAAGAACCTTGCAGAAGGTATCTCGAGTATTTTACACAGTCGCTTGATAACCTGTACATTAACCTCCACTATATCCAGAAAGGTGACTGTGGCACCATGTTGGGCGAAGTATATGCTATCGAAACCTAGACCGCATCCCACATCAAGAACCCTCTTGCCTTGCAAAGCACTGGCATACAGGATGTTATACCAACCTCTGATGGCAAATGCGTCCCCTTTGGTATACGCCTGACGTCCACCCGACCAAAACCTCAGGAATTCATCATCAGAAAGAGTAAGTAATTCGTCAGCCCGAATTCTAGCATCGCCTCCTGGTATTTCAATCCACTTGACTCGTAATGTTTCGAATGGTTTCTCCCAACTGATGGGAGTATAGCTCCCACTTAGCTGTCGGAACCACTGTTTTGCTCGAAACAAAAGGGGTTTTAATATATCTGGAGATTTGGCCATGTCTATTTTTGCCCTCTCTGTTTAAAATGGAACTTGTATTCACGCCCAACTTAAGTGAAGAATACTGTTGAATGTAAGATTAAATCCAATCAGGGGTCATTATACCAAGTGGCTGCAAAAAGAGGTATCCTTGTGGATAATTGATGCAAGGTAGTTATTATGCAACATTATTTTTTTTATTCCTATTAGCACGAAATTTGGCTCTATTTCAGGCTAGTCAACTGGTGATACGTTACTGTAGTCATGGTAGTTATAAAAGAATCTTCAACAGATGCCTCCCTAACTTTGTAAAAAGGCAAGATATGTTAGAATATTATTCGGTAGAACAGTTGACGTGAGATTGATATGAGACAAAACCATCTTGTGAACCGGTTGAAAACCGCGGCTTTCAAAGCTTTTGTAACCCTTGTTAAACCTTTATGGGGTAAGGGCTTTGGTAGGATTCCTCCAATAGGAGCTGTTTACAAATATTTGTATCGCAGTCTAGCGGCAAAAGAACTAGTGTTACAGGTTCAAGGCGGCAGAATGATTACCCGGGCATCAGTGTTTGACGGAATTGCAAACGAGTTACTCTATCGCAGCGGTTACGAACAGTACGAAACCAAATTATTTAGGCAATATGTCACTGCTGATATGACTGTTGTTGATATAGGAGCTAATGTCGGATACTACACACTGCTGGCAGCCAAGCTGGTCGGCGCCAAAGGTAAGGTATTCGCCTTCGAACCTGAACCGGAGAATTATGCCTTGCTGGTGAGAAATATAAAGATGAATGGTTATAAAAACGCTATTCCTGAGAGAAAGGCTGTCTCCAACAAGACCGGAAAAGCCAACTTGTTTCTTAATAAAGAAACTGGCGCTCATGGCTTATTGTCTGATCGCGAAGGCATTATAGGAACGATGACAGTAGAGACTGTAAGTCTGGACGAATATTTTAAGGGTAAAGAACATCCCATAGATATAATCAAGATAGACGTTGAAGGAGCAGAGTTGGCAGTTCTACGAGGAATGCAAAATATAATTAAGAACAATGCTGACTTGAAGATTTTTACTGAATTATTCTGGCCTGTAGGTCTTCATAAATCCGATTTCTCTCCCCGGGAATACTGGGATAGGCTCGTTGAGATTGGGTTCAAGTGTATTTATTTTATAAACGAACAGGAACAAAGACTGGAGACAGCCGATTTTTCCTTGATAATGAGATACTGTGAGGGTGCAGTAGCTGAAAAGTTTCTCAGTCCTAACCTACTCTGTGCCAAATCGCCTTTGAAAGCGAGCGACCGTTGATTCCACCTAACGATTGGGAGATAAAAAAGTGTTTATTAATCTGCCTGAGCTTTTTGTTAGTCATGCTTGGACTAACGGGCTTGGCTATTTTCGGAGTTAGCATTCCCGTCTTACAACAGGTTGCAGGTTTTCTTTTTCTTACCTTTGTTCCCGGTATCCTTCTGCTCAGGACTATCAAAGTCCATAATATAAACGTCATCGAAAGCCTGCTTTACATAGTTGGCTTGAGTATCGCCTTTGCTATGGCGATAGGCGTAATATTAAACTTTGTCCTGCCACTTTTAGGAGTTTTACATCCCATCACTGTCTTTCCGGTGATAACTGCTGTAACCATAGCTCTACTGTTATTAGGCATCGTGGCTTATAAGAGAGACAAAACCTTTATTCCGGCTAGACCTATGTCTGAGAAGGGGAAGGGAAGTGCAAAGGTGGGACTTGGTATCAAGATTAGCCCAATTTTATTGGCTGTCTTATTGCCTCTACTCGCCATACTGGGAACCAGCCTGGTCAACGCTTACCAAAAAAACATTCTGATTATGATACTTATTTTCATTATCACCATCATAATAGGGCTTGTCGCCTTCAATAGATTTATTCCACGCCAAGTTTATCCCTTTATGATAGCCGCCATGGCCGTCTCATTGTTATATCAGACTACTCTAATATCTAACTATTTGGTGGGTAGCGATATTCACGAGGAGTACTATCTTGCAAAGCTTGTATTAGAAAGTGGCTATTGGAGCGCTTCTATTGCCAGAACTGTGAACTCATGCTTGAGCATTGTCCTGCTGGCACCTGTCTATTCACTGCTTCTTAATATGGACATCATCTGGCTATTTAAAATAGTCTATCCGCTTTTATTCTGCCTGGTGCCATTGGCACTCTATCGCATCTTTCGACTTCAAATCGGCTCACAATATGCTTTCTTGGCTACATTCTTTTTCATTGCTATGCCCATGTTTTTCATGGACATGACCCAGCTTGCCAGACAGCAAATATCGGAACTTTTTTTCGCCCTGGTGATATTACTCATGATAGACCGCAGGTTAGCAATGGTGCAGAGGACAATCCTGGTCATTATCTTTGGACTCGGCGTCATCGTATCTCACTATGGCCTGGGCACCGGCTATACAATAGGCTATATTACTCTTGGCATGCTGGTGCTTATGCTTATTAAAAGTCGCTTTGGTCGGAATATATGGCAGCGGCTAATAGGAAGCACCAATTCCTTGCCCGATGATTTGACATCAAAAGGAGCCTTCGATAGGAAAGCCATTGCTATCATTGTTGGCGTAAGTCTGATTTTTATGTTTACCTATTATGGAGCTGTTGCTTCTGGCACAGGTCTTAGCGGTGTCCGTGTTGCCACAGACATAGCACAGGGAACAATTCAAATAGATATCTCAGCGAAGGAACAGCTGGTTCGAACTGCTATCGGGCTTGATTTTCTCGGAGCATCAACGGGAGCGAAAATATGGCGAATACTACAATATATTGTCGAGCTTTGCCTTATCGTGGGTTTTCTCCGACTTGTATTCCGTCCAGCAACTCTAGGTAAATTGAAAGCCGAATACATTTCGCTAACCGTGGTAAGCGCCATAATTCTGCTGGGCATCTTTATTTTGCCGTCAAATTTCCAAGCCTATGGCATGGGGGTGACACGTATCTGGCATGTAAGCCTGCTCATCACAGCTCCTCTACTTCTCTTCGGCGGCGAAACGATTGCGTATGGTATTATGAAGCTGGGGCGGCTATTTCGAAAGAACACTGTAACCTCGGCAGTAAAAAATAACAGTACAGTGCTACTGCGTTCTGTAGTTCTTATTGTCCTGATACCATATTTTCTATTCAACAGTGGACTTATCTTCGAGCTTAGCCGAAGCCAGACCACCAATTTTATCAATATGCCTTACTCCATAGTGCTCTCCAGTCATCGATTAGACCTGAACACCGTCTTTACCGCGCAGGATTTAATTGCCGCCACTTGGCTCTCCAACATGGCAGAAGAAGATGAACCAGTTTATGTTGACCATCACAGCAGTAGATTGTTCACAAATCAGATAGAATTTCCTATCGATGCAAAAGAACTGACTCATGACACAACAAGCTTAGATAGACCCGGCTACTTTTACTTAAGAGCATGGAACACTGAGAACGAAGCTCTTACGTTTACCAGTGGCTATGGCTCAAGACAGAGCATCAGCTTTGATAAATTATCCTGGTTTAAAGAAATAATGAAAACATCTGATACTATCTACAGCAACGGCGATGCACAGGTATTGATTCAGAGTAAAATTGAGTAGCAAACAATGAGTAAAATCATCGTTTTCGGCTTGGACGGCGGTTCGCTCAGATTGATAGAGCAATGGAAAGAGGAGCTGCCCAATTTCAAGAAAATCATGGAGGGCGGTGTATTTGGTGAGCTGGAATCTACTGTGCCAAACCTTACATGTCCTGCCTGGCCGTGCATGTTTACCGGCAAGAATCCGGGAAAGCTTGGCATGTATGATTTCGTCAGTCTTAGATTCAGTAATGAGTATGGCTCCAGGGTATTTAGCTCATCGGACTACCATGATTCATCTGTCTGGTCAATTTTGAACGACCATGGCAAGCAAGTGGGACTTTTCAACGTTCCGATGACTTTCCCGCCCCACAAGATAGATGGCTTCATCGTCTGCGGCATCGGTACGCCAGGAACTACAACCAGGTATACTTATCCTGCTAGTTTGGCAAAAACTCTGGATAAGATTGTTGGTGGCTACGAGGTGGAACCTGTAATGGACCTGACTCTTTATGGTAGAGAAACAAGATATTCGAAAGTTTCAAGAGAGATGCTGAACAAAAGGCTTAAAGTAGCCAGATATCTGATGACTAATTTCCACTGGGACCTTTGCGTTTGCGTATTCAGAGCTACAGATTTGCTTCAACACTACTTCTGGCATCATATGGACGCCAGTCATCCAAGGCACAGCGCTAACAGCAAGTATAAAGATGTAATCAAAGATTGTTACAAGCATATAGATGAGGATATAGGGATATTGATGGATGAAGCGTCCCAAGATTCAAACATATTGGTGGTTTCAGACCATGGATTTGGTCCGCTGCATGGAAGATTTTTGGTGAACAAATGGCTG
>CP070642.1:1595847-1604972 GCA_020354105.1 Chloroflexota bacterium
AATACGAGAGCATGGACGCTTTAAAGCTTCATGGCTCAACGGAGCATTTCAAGGAGTTTTCCAAGGCTATTGCTTCTCTACTGGATGGTCGACCCGAGGTTGGCGTATACAACGAGCTTGCGTGAGGCGCTCCAGACTGTGTGACCTGCACCGCTATACGTGCCTTAGACAGGTAACACAAGCCGAATCTTTAAGCTATTAGACATGGCAAAAAGAACTGGTCATAAACCAGCGCTGCTAGAGCAACGTGAGACACTTATCAACGGGCAGACCATCACGTATACAGTCAGGCGGAGCTTTAGGGTAAAGCTCGTCCGGCTCGAGGTCAGACCACAAACAGGGCTCACGGTAATTGTTCCTCATTCTTACAATATCGGGCAACTACCCGGGCTTTTAAAATCTAAGGAGCGCTGGGTATCAGGCAACCTGGCGAAATTTAGCCACTTCCAATCGCTGCCCTCCAAAAAGGAATTCAAGTTTGGCGATACTGTTCCTTATCTTGGGCAAGACCTAGAACTGGTCAAGTTGGAAAACCATGATGTCGCCGGAAATGTAATGCTAGACGGAAATAAACTAGCAGTGAGAACGGAACTATTCAAAAATGGCATACTGGAGTCAGCCTTAGAGCAATGGTTTCGGACGGAAGCCGCTAAATTAATCAATGAGAGAACAGATAAACTGGGCTCTCAGATGGGTATCAGCTACAAACGAATTGTCATAAGAGGGCAAAAAACACGCTGGGGAAGCTGCTCCCGTAAGAAAAACCTAAGCTTTAACTGGAAACTAATAATGGCACCCCAGCCTGTCATCGACTATGTCATCATCCATGAACTCGCCCACCTGAAAGAGATGAATCATTCAAAGAGATTCTGGGCACTGGTAGCTAAATACTGTCCCAAATGGCAAGAGCACAAGAAATGGCTAAAGCAACATGAGCCAGACCTTGCTGCCAGATTCTGCGCCTAAGAACAGATTGCACATTCTGGACTTCAGTTAAAATGGCAATAAAAGCCTGATACGCAAGTGTAGCAGCTACTTTTTTCTCGCTGGCCAATCCAAAATCAGAAGTTACGTCGGTAATTGCGTACAAGTACTATCGCAGTGGCCAAGACCACCAAGGACAGGACCGCTATGGTTATGATGGCAATCGGCGTGCCGATTGGAGCAGATCCATAGATCTTATCACCTGTGCCTAGTATGGTGAAATTAGCTCGCTGTCCGCCAACAATCACATTGTATTTACCTGGTTCATGTTTGATGACAGTAAACTCAACCGGATATGTACTGCTCGGTCCAATGTTGATGGATTTGGCCTGTTCCACTTTGTTATTAATCGCTAATGTTACGTCATAGGTACAGGTCTCTATACCATCATTGGACACACTCGCCAATACAGTCAACGGCTCACCAACATCTGCTTGCTGCGGAGTGATTCTCAGAAATTGCACATGTACGTCTTGCGGCTGGCAACATAAGCCAGTGGGTGGTGATGACCGAATTGTTCCGGGTCTTGATGCAGGCGGAAAGATATCTGGAGGGGTAGGGGTTGGAGGTTGTGCCTCTGCGGTATTTATGAAGGTGCAGGTGACGTTATCACTCGGCCCAAGGTCTATAGCGACGCCGCCATCGGTATATGTGCAGCTGGTGCAATTATCGCAGCTGACCGCGGTGGTGTAGCCGTCCTTCGGAGTTTCGGCTATGGTGTAGGTAGCCGGGGTCAGGTTGTCAGACGTACAGTAACCGCCGCCGGGCGCAATGTTGAAATTAAGGTCGCCGGTGAATTCCCAGTCGGAGTCAGGGGCCTCTCCCGCTAGTTCCTTGATGATGTTGATGGTGCCTGGCTGTGCAGTATTGGTGAAGGTGCAGGTGGCGTTATCACCCGAGCCGACGTCCACAACAACTCCATTATCGAAAGAACCCATCCATGCATACCAATCTTGGCAGTTAGTGCAGTTCACCGATAGGGCATAGCCGTCCTTGACGTTCTCGCGGTATAGGTATGTTTGTGGGGTGAGGTTTTCGTGTGTATAAGCACCTCCCGAAGGCAAGAACGCAAAGGACACAGCCCCACTGAAAGTCCAGTTATCTGTTGGTGCTATTCCTACCACCTCTTTGATAATGTTAACTGTGGCTGTTGGGCTGTTGGTGAAGGTGCAGGTGACGTTATCACCCACCCCGAGGTCTATAGTGTCGCCGTCCTCGATATCATATGTGCAGTTGCTGCAATTCTCGCAACTGATATCCACCCAGTAGCCATCCTTCGGAGTTTCGGCGATGGTGTAGGTGGCCGGGGTAAGGTTGTCAGACGTATAGTAACCGCCGCCGGGCGCAATGTTGAAATTAAGATCGCCGGTGAATTCCCAGTCGGAGTCAGGGGTCTCTCCCGCTAGTTCCTTGATGATGTTGATAGTGCCGGTCGTCTGTTCAGTATTGGTGAAGGTGCAGGTGACGTTATCACATAAGCCGAGGCCTATGGTGACGCCGCCATCGGTATATGTGCAGTTTTCACAATTGCTGCAGCTGACCGAGGTGGCATAGCCATCATAGGTTGTCTCAGTCACGGTATAGAAACCTGGTGTCAGGTTAGCTGCGGTATGGGAGCCGCCGCCGGAATCTATGTCAAAGCTGTCCCCATTGAGGTCGAAAAACCAGTCATCTGGTGCAGGATTACCCACCACATCCTTGATGATGTTGATGGTACCCGTTCCGCTACTATAAGTAAGGCAGAAGTCATCGAAGTAACCTACTGTATAAGTTGAATCCACTTCTGTGCCATAAGTATAAGTCCTAATACTAACCCTTGTGATTGCATCAGTATCAACCGCTGGAAGATTTTCGTTTAAAACATCCAGAATATTGATATTGAGCGCAGTGTAGACTGAAGGTATAGGAACGCCGTTGTCGAGCAAATCATAATATTCTGTCGAAGTCGAGCTAAGATTGTGGCTGGGACTAAAGTAGTACCACAATGACCCGAGATAAGTAGTTTCATCATACAGATAAACTATAACTGCAACAATCCCGATCGGATTACCGCTGGAGGTAGCCCAACTTACTGGTCTAAACATACAACTGAAAGTCAGATTCGCGGAACAAACAGGAATATAATCAGTGGTTACATAGTGGTATCCTCCATAGACGCCCAAGTCGAGGTATCCATTTACAGCAGTAGCTGGATAATTAGGGTAGCTTGCTGGCCAAGGTGACCCCCCAAAGCCATCCCAGGTTTCATTCCATCCAGTGAGATTATCGGAGAAATCTCCATTAGTTAGCAGGTTCCCGTCACAGTCAGCGGATACATCGGCTGCGGCGAACATGCCGCTCATACCGGAAAAGAACAATGCCAGCATTGTTAGCAATACCGGTATGAACAATCGTCGTTTCATGGTTTTATGTCGCCCATTATAACACATATTTCACCATATTCAAGCAGTTTTTCTTGATGTTTTACTTCTTTAAGAAGAGAGCTCACGTGCTGCGTTTTAAACTTGGCAATCAGTGGCATGTCGTCTTTGCGTGAAGTAATACTAGGCTTATGCTTCTTGTTTCTGTTTAAATATGTGATTTATTGAGGAAAAGCAAACAGGCTCCGACGCTGTCGGAGCCTGTTAATTTAGCCGAAGCGGCGTTTAGCTGGTGAGAATCTTGACTGCCTCTTTAAGTGCTCTCGCAATATGTTAGAAATTCTCTTTGGTTCGTTTGTCAAAGTATAACACATCAGACAAATGATTATTTTTGGCTATATTTCTACACATAACGTCCACAGGCGAAGCCTTCACCCAATTTACACCACACGCAACTGCCCACCATCTCGTCAGCAATTATGAGCTGCGATTCGCCGTTGCCACAGAGGCGTCCCGCCCCGGGTGTCATGGGACCGCCGCAGGGAGTGATGGTCATGGGGCAAAGCTGGATGCAGCTTTCGCACTTCTTGCAGAACTCTGGCCGGACGCCGAAGGGATAGTCCACGTGAAGGTCTTTGCCGCGTCCAACAAAGCCAATCGCCCTGGCTTTCCAGACCTCATCGCAAACCCGTACGCAGCGTCCGCATAAAACACAGTCTTCGTTCCGAAAGGGATAGCGGACTTCCCTGACACCGCAGCGCAGAGCAATGTCCTGAATGGCACGGGAGTTAGGGGCTTGAGCTACCAGCAGTTCTGCTAGGTTTCGGCGCAGTTTCCTTATCCTGTTCGTATTAGTCATAATAACCATGCCCTCCTCCACTTTTAAGGTGCAGGAAGTGGTGACATTGGAACGGCCATTGACCACATGCTCCACAATACATAGCCGGCACGCGCCGATGTCGGACAGATAGGGGACATGACACAGGTGGGGAATGCAGATACCATATTCTATCGCGGTGTCGAGAACGCTGGCACCCTTGATTGCGTGAATGATAGCCCCATCTATGCTAACGTTTACATATTTGAGCATCTTGACACCTCGTTTTCTCAGGCGACTAGAATCGCATCGAATTTACATTCGCTTCGGCAGATCCCGCATTTCTGACAGAGTTGGGCATCAATTACATGGAGCTGTTTTTTACTGCCAGTGATTGCCCCGTACACGCACCCGCGTAGACAGACACCGCAGCCATTGCACTTATCCGGATCAATTGAGTATGTAATCAGAGCCTTGCATACACTGGCAGGGCATTTCTTCTCTCTGATGTGTGCCTCATATTCTGGGCGGAAGTAACGCAAGGTGGAAAGCACCGGATTGGGTGCGGTCTTACCCAGCCCGCACAGGGCAGTCTGGGCAACCGTATCAGCCAACTCATCTAAAAGGTCAAGCTGCTCCGATCTCCCACGACCTTCGGTGATGTCAGTGATTATCTCAAGCATGCGGTCAATTCCCAGCCGGCAGGGCAAGCACTTGCCGCATGACTCGTCCTGCAGGAAAGTCAGGAAATACTTGGCCACATCAACCATGCAGGTCTCCTCATCCATCACCACCATGCCACCCGAGCCAATCATGGAGCCAGCCTCGTAGAGCACATCGAAGTCGATTTCCAGGTCGAACATATCCACTGGCAAGCACCCGCCTGATGGCCCGCCGGTCTGTACAGCCTTGACAGGATTGCCATTGAGTGCGCCACCGCCGATGTCAAATACCACTGTGCGGATGGGCGTGCCCATGGCCACTTCTACCAGGCCAGTGTTTTTGACGCGGCCGGTAAGAGCGAGTATCTTTGTACCCTTGCTCCCCCGGGTTCCCTTGGAGGCAAACCATGATGAACCATTCAAGATAATGGGTGGGACGTTGGCCCATGTCTCGACGTTGTTAAGGGTCGTGGGTTTATGATAAAGACCATCTACCACCGTGTGGATGTCCTTAGCCCGGGGTTCGCCAACCTTGCCTTCCACAGATGCCATGAGGGCGGTTGATTCGCCACAAACAAAGGCACCTCCACCCCGGGCGATTTCTACATCAAACGAAAAGGATGAACTCAGTATGTTGTCGCCGAGGAGGCCGAATTTGCGAGCTTGCTCGGCCGCAATTCGGGAGTGCTGGACGGCCAGCGGATACTCGTTACGGACGTAAATATATCCCTTCCGAGCGCCGACAGCCCAGGCTCCGATCATCATACCTTCCAGAACTAGGTGAGGATTGCCTTCGAGCACACATCGGTCCATATAGGCTCCAGGGTCGCCTTCATCGGCATTGCAGATCACGTACTTCTCATCCCCCGGTGCCTCCCGGCATTCGCTCCACTTGCGCCCAGTAGGGAAACCGCCACCACCGCGACCTTGTAGTCCTGAGGAGACAATCTCCTTGATGACATTTTCTGGCGTCATGCCACGAAGCACTTTAGTCAGAGCAGAATACCCACCAGCCACGATGTAATCCTCAATTGAGCAGGGATCGACATTGAGGTTTCGGGAAAGTATCTGCCTGTCCTGCGCCCGGTAAAATGGAATCTCAGACATTGTCCGGGCGGTCTTCCCTGAAACCGGATCGGTATAAAGCAGTCGCTCGATAATCTCCCCTTTCACCACAGTTTGGCAAACGACCTCAAAAGCATCCTCCGGCGACACATGACAATAAAATATGTTGTTCGGCTCGATGATGACAACAGGTCCTTGCTCACAAAAACCGTGGCATCCGGTGACGCACAAGCGCACCTTCGTGTCCAGCACATGCCGTGATAATTCGTCATTGACTGCGTCAATGACAGCCTGGGAACGCGAGGCCCTACAGCCGGTACCCCCACACACCATTACTGTAGTAGTAATGTTTTGCCGTTGCTCCCAAAGCCGCTCGCGCAGGTGTTCCAGCTCACGGTAACTATTGAGTCTGGACACTTTGCTTCTCCTCTGTTTGCTGGCGGCTGAGGGTCTCGATCAATTTACGCAGCTTCGCAGGAGTCATGTGGTGGTGATAGGAGCCGTTTTCTGTAACAATCGGACCCAGCGCACAAGCCCCCACGCAGTTAACGTGCTCGACTGAAAAAAGGCCGTCGGGGGTCACCTCTCTTGGTTTAACTCCGAGCTGGCCGGAAGCCTGGTCGAGCAGAAGGCGGGCGCCCCGGACGTGGCAGGCCGTGCCCATGCACATGGTGAGAACATTTTTGCCGGCCGGCGTTAACCGAAAGGCCTTGTAAAAAGAAGCCACCCGGTAGACCTCAATAAGCGGCACGCCGAGACCCTGAGACACAATTTCCATAGCCTCTTTGGAGATATATCCGTAGCTTTTCTGAATATCCTGGAGAACTTCGATGAGTTGATTCGGTTGACTGCGGCGTCCTTCAAGAGCTTGTTCGAGCGTTTGGGGTGGCATGTGAACCTCCTTTAATAATAGAGTGTCAACTTGACTGTTTTTAGAATACTTGATAAACTCAATGATGTACATACGGAAAAAATACACATATATTGCCTACCAATAATAGGCAGTTAAACGCAGGAATCCAATGGAAAATGAAATAAAACCTTCCTCGGTTCCAGCCGATGGTCGGCATCTGCCTTTTCCCCCAAAAGACTTAGCCCTTTTATGGCGAATCTCTTTTGACGGTGAAACCGAACCTGATAAGATCGAATTCGCGCTACGCGAGCGCATCAAAGAATTGAACTGCCTTTATGGGGTCTCGCAATTGGCCGAGCGCTATCTGCATTCCCTCGACAATTTGCTACGCGAGCTTGTTAATTTTTTGCCACATTCATGGCAATATCCAGAGGTCACCTGCGCCCGAATTCTTTTTAATGGAAAAACCTACACGAGCGATGGATTCGAAGTTACCAGCTGGCGGCAATCGGCACAGATTTACATGTATCATGAGCCGGTGGGTGAGGTCGGCATTTGCTACCTGGAAGAATGCCCGCCGGCTGATGAAGGTCCCTTTCTGAAAGAGGAACGTGCTCTGCTGGATGCAGTAGCTGAGCAGATCGGCACGATTGCCACCCGGATATCGGCAGAGATGGAACTGGAGGAGGCGAACCGACAATTGACCTTGGAACATCAAGCCCTACAGGAAGCCAATACTGCCTTGCGGATACTTTTGTCTCGGATTGAGCAGGAGAAAGGGGAAATATACCACGATATTAAAACGAATGTCGAAAAAATCCTTATGCCTATACTGCGCGCCCTGGCATTGCAACTACCCCCAGCCCAAATGAAATATGTAGAGATGCTACAGAAGAACCTCGAGGAAATCACCTCGCCATTCATCAGTAAATTATCTCTTTCCTACCACTCGATGACACCCACCGAAATCGCCATCTGCAACATGATCCGAAATGGAATGCGCACCAAAGAAATCGCTGATATGAGGGGTGTATCCGAAGCCACCATCAATCGCCATCGGGAGAAGATTCGGCGCAAACTCAAAATCACCAACCAAGATGTTAATCTGGCGACTTTCCTCCAATCAGGCATGTGGGAGAGCAAAGAGAAGTTAACGGTTTAGGTCAGTTCACCTACTATAATTGTTGAGGACAACAACCGGATACTCTAACGCCTTGCCAAATTCGGAAAGCGTTTCTTTTTCCCTCAAATTATATTTTTTCCTACCTAAGGTAAGAGGGGAAATCAAAGTATCTAGTTCTTCTGATTTAACCTTGCGATATCTTGTTGAACAGGTCGAGATTGCACAACAGTCAGAATTGTTGCTTATTAGCGCCTCCGTTGCACGAATGGCTATTTTGTTCAATTTGGAGATTAATGGTACTTCAACGGTTAAGGGTATGCTCAAAGAAACAGGCTCCGATAATATCGGAGCCTGTTTAAATTAAATCGAAATGCCCTTTAGCTGGCTAGGATTTTCATCGCCTCTTCCCTGTAAGCATCCATAAGATATGGTATGCCGGTGACCTTGGCGCATTCTTCAGTTAAGGACATCAGTTCACTGCGGGTAATAGCGGGCACACTGAAACACCTGGTGCCGGCCATCAACTGCTGTAATCCTACCTTGATTTTATCAGAGTAGCTGTAGATACCAATAGCGCCTAGAGGTATGTTCTTCATTTCATTGGCACCTACTATGTTCTTTACCTGTTCGTAACAGACAAAGATTTCCTCGGGAGTCGAGCCGAACCGGCTGACGGTGTTCGGCAGCTTGCCATCCTTGAGCCAGTCGGCGATGTTCTTGCCCACCATGCCCGGAATCATGAGAGCCCGGCCCATGCAGACCGCCTTGGCAAAAGGTGCCCCTAAGGCAAGTGCCTTGAATACACCATCCTCGCTGCTGAAGCCGCCGGCTAAGGCTAAGTCAGGCGGTCGTTGGCCTTTATCAGCCAGAATCTTGGCGAACTCATAAGCTGCCGCATGTAGATAAAGGCTGGGTACACCCCACTCTTCCATCATCCGCCACGGGCTCATGCCAGTGCCGCCGGAGGCGCCGTCTATGGTGAGCAGGTCGATTTTGGCTTTCGAGCTCCACTTTATTGCCATTGCCAGCTCACGCAGGCCGTAGGCGCCGGTCTTCAAGGTAACGCGTTTGAATCCCAGGTCTCGCAGTCTCTTAACTTCGGCATAAAAACCTTCTTCATCGATAAAACCGAGACGGCTGTGCCTTTCGAATTCCTTAAGAGCCCCTTCCTTAAAAGCAGCCTGGTTGATGGGATCTGAAGGGTCGGGAGTAATAATATAGCCGCGTTTCTGAAGCTCTAAAGCTCGCTCCAGAGAATTAA
>CP070642.1:1605072-1608311 GCA_020354105.1 Chloroflexota bacterium
CGGCGTCATGAGCGATCCTAAAAGAGCATTGGCGAATTCGGCCTGTCCCGGGAGCTTGCCTGTGCCAGCTACCAGCAACGCTAGCCCCACAAGTATGGCTGACGCCAGAATAATTGGATCCCGTCGGCTTCGTACTTCTTTTGATGATTTCATGCTCATCTGTCAAGCTGCTCCTCTATGATTTCGAAGTACGTCTCCAATGGCTTCAGTCCAACGATTTTAACACCGCTAATGAGTACCGTAGGTATTTCGTCTATACCTGCCTTTCCGGCTGCATACAGATTTTCTGCGATTGCTTCTCGCCATTTCCCGCTGGCCAGACACGCACTAAAAGTTTTTTCGTCCAAGCCCAGTTCAGCAGCAGCCTTTCTAAGCTCCTCTTCCGTATAGACAGCTTGGCCAGCTTGGCTCCATGCTTTGAAGATAGCGTCGCGGTACTCCCAGAATTGCCCCTGCTCAGCAGCACACGCTGTAGCTTCCGCTGCAAGCGAAGATTCTGGCCCCACAGCTGATAGGAGACGTATCTCTAGGCTGGCCTTATCTGTCGTGACATAACGACGTACAAGCTCCGGCTCAACCTCTGAGTATAGCCTGTAACACATAGGACATTGGAGATCAGTGTATATGATGATCTCGACCCTTGGTTCCTTGGTTGAAGGTTTAGCTGAAGTTACCGGTGATTCCAACTCTCTTATTTTCCGCTGTGCGAGTTGGACTAGAATAGGGTCGTTTGACAGCTCGAGTACCTTGTTGTAGTCAGCAATAGCCAAGTCAAACTGCTCTATCTCACTGTAAATCAAGCCCCGATTGTTATAAGCCGCGGCTAACTCTGGGTCTAGCTTTATCGCCCTGTTTAGGTCAGCAATGGCCAGCTCCAGTTCGTCTTTCTTTTTATGAGCCGAGCCCCGATTGCTATAGGCAACAGCTAACTTGGGATTTAGCACAATAGCCTTGTCGTAGTCAATAATAGCTCGGTCATACTGCCCTAACTCACTGTAAGCCCAGCCCCGATTGTTATAGGCCATAGCGTAATCGGGGTATAGCTCGATGGCCTCGCTGAACTCCGAAATAGCCTCTTCCCACTGACCTTCGTTAGCCAAAGCCATGCCGCGATTATTAATCTGTCTCGCCGCAAGAGATTGGCATCCAAGTGCTAATAACACCGCCAACAAGGCGAGCACATTAACGGTGCATAGAATAGTAAATCTTCTCACTTGTCGACTGAATTCTTGGGCAATTTCATAGACTTAAAACATAGACATAAATGATCCGGTAATCAAAATATCATGCTCCAGTCCCAGATGGCTATCTCGGTCCCTCCTTGTTATGAATTGTTGTCTAACTTAATTACCATTTACAGCATTATTTATCTCATCCTAAAATGCTCTATTTTCGCTAATAGCTCGTCTTGTCTAGCCCATTAACTGTTCTGGCCTAATCATTACTATTTAATTGCACAACTGAAAATAAAGACTAAGAGAGGAACAATCGTCTCTTCCTCTAAGACGTGTACCCTGAGAAGATAGGTTCACTACTCCACTTTGCTTCCCTTACTACAAATTACTCGTAGCCAGTGGTAAGCTGGGTAACCTTTCCAGAATCATCTGTGATGTAAGTGCCGCTGGTGTAACGTGTAGCGACATAATTGACCAGATTGGTTTGCCCGTCACCGCCAATCATATCGTGCCCAAAAAGGACATATCCATTCTTATCCGGATTCCTTCCGGCTAATATATACACATTTCCATTCAGGTCAGTTTTCTTATCAGGGCTACCCGCCAACGAAGTTGCATCAGGGAAGGCACTCATATCGTTGGTAGGTGTCGTTATCGGATTCGGTAATGTACTGATTTGGTTATCAACCATCATGGCAATCACAGCTGTCTGAATATGTTTCAACTCTGTGTCTTTTGCCTCTGATTCCCCATGGCTAGTAAAGCCAACAAAATTGACAATAGCTACTGCTGTCAGTATGCCTAAAATACCAACCGTAATAAGTTGCTCGACTAAGGAAAAGCCTCTCTCTTCTCTTAATATATGCATTTCTTAGTCTTCCGTTTCTCCATGCTAAAGCCCTTACTAGGATCAAGAAAGTTAGTTCTCCTGCCTGATAATAGAATTTGGACGGGCTCACATCGTAAAAACATTCTGTTAGCATTCATTTTATCATTATTTCAGTAGAATACCAATGGTTTTGCCAGCACCTTTGTTTAATTGAAACTCCTTTTCCCAGCGGGTTTATATTAACTTACAATAAGCCGCTTACTTAGCTTTACATATTATTCCACCTTTATACATACCTAACTGTATTTAATGGTTATATTCATAACCATGAATGCCGACCTTGCAAGAGCTCAGTGGGTATCGCGTTCTTTTTCCAGTCGCCTCTCTTAAATAACTCGCCACTTGGAGAATAATGAATCTAGTACTATTTGCCTAATTAAATTGGGACGTTTAGGTGATTATTTATTCAAAACGGCGAGTTATATACTTGATTAAGTCAAGTTTGAAAATACGAAGCACGCAAGGTGGTCGTGTTGATAAAAGTCATTGCTAAAAAGAGAACCGAGGTAGACCAATCTAGTGTACGACACATCGAGGTAATCTCAAGATTTTTATGGCCCTGGAGGGAGACTTTACTTTTAGTTCTTGTCGGCTTTCTGACCGTGATTGACTTTATCAGCACCTATGTCGCCTTAGATCTTAGTGGAAATAAAAATTTATACGAGGGAGGTCTCCTTGCTAACTGGGCTCTACGAACGGGTGGGTTCGCTGGTCTGCTTTTGTTCGATATAGCTGCTACAATTACCCTCTTATTGGTTGTGCTCACAATCCGATTGTTGTACTCTAAATTTGGCTATAAAGATTTCGGACGCACTGCCTTTGTGCTCATACTTGCACCACACGTTGTGATCACTGTGGCAGCTATTTTCAATAACGTTGTGCTAACATTTCTCTAGCCGGGAATGATGTTTTATCTGCAAGTATCGTCTTACTAGACCTCAGGTTCTCGACGCTCTATCTCGTTGGCTGGCATAATGTATTTCGAGAATTCAGTTTATCCAAAAGGACTTGACACTCATTTCCAACTTAACAATTAGCCATCCCTGAAAACGCTGACTTTGTCAAGTTCTGTCAGGTTAAAACCTACTCATCCCTTCGTAGCTTCGTAGCCACACTATGTCGTTGCGGCTGAGGCTGCCCAATCATTTTCGCGGTCTTACTGACCAGGGCAATTA
>CP070642.1:1608411-1613827 GCA_020354105.1 Chloroflexota bacterium
GGTCAGCTGGAAATAGACGAACATGCCGCTGAAGCCGGCATCGTTACCCGCCTGGAAGCCTTTGTGGACACCATTACCGGTTTCTCCACTTCTGCCAAAAAGGCTGAGGTACGGCGCCAGAATATCTACAGGGGAACGTCTGCGGTAGTGAACTCGCAGAAAACGATTCTCATTCCCAGGATGTCGCCGTTTGTTGAAGCTATCTCTGCAGCTATGGAGGCCTATGGCGCCAGAGCCATGATATTGCCCGAGCCGGATGAGCGCAATATTTTGTACAGCAACCAGGTGACAACCGGTGGTGAATGCCTACCTTACCGAGTTAGCCTGGGCGATTTCATGCGCTTTTACTATGAGAACGGTGCCAGTACCAAAGACGTGGAAGGTTTTATGGCCGGCTCATATGGTCCCTGCCGCTTGGGCAAGTACGCTATAGAGCAGAACAGGGTGCTCAAGGATATCGGCTTCGACCTTACCGTACGTACCACCGTATCCAATAATGCTTATCGTGATTTGGGTCTGGGTTCTGGCTTCGAGCGGTTGGCATGGCGGGGGATCGTGGCTGTGGACTGTCTGGAGAAGCTATTGTGGAGCACCCGCCCCTACGAGAAATATGCCGGTAAATCGGACGAATTGTTCGAGCATTATCTGGCCAAGATTGCGGACTGTGTTCGAAAAAAAGAGCCTTTAGATGATGTCCTGAGGCAGGCAGCTCTGGAGTTCAAGGCTCTCATTGACACCGACCTGCCTAAAAGGCCGCTGGTTGGCATCAACGGTGAGATATATCTCCGCTCCAACAGGTTTAGTAACAGCAACCTGGTGAGAGCCTGTGAGGCTGCCGGACTCGAACTCGTGGTGGCTCCCATGGGAGAGTGGATAAAGTACACCTCTTATCGGAACCTGGAAGATGCCGTAAGGGATAAGAAATTTAAGAAGGCTGTGGCAAGCTATATAAGGAAGCGCATACAGGAGCACGACGAACACACAGTGGCGGCAGCTTTCGGCGATTCGGTTGATGGCAAGGAGCCTTCTACCGCCGAGATACTCAAGCTGACCAGTCGCTATCTGTCACCGAAATGCGGCAGCGAAGCGGTGCTCAGCATAGGCAGTGGAGTCCACTGGCTGGAAAGCCCCAGGTTTGCCGGTGTCATATCCGTTATGCCCCATGGCTGCATGCCTGGTGGCATCGTGGCTGCCATGGCGGAAAAGCTCAGCACAGCCTATCAGAAGCCCTGGATAAGCCTCACCTATGACGGCTTTTCCGAGACCAACAACCTGGTCAGAATCGGCAACTTTGCCGAGGTCATCAGATTCTGTGCCCAGGAAGCTGTTGGGCCGCTTGGCTAATACTCAGGCTTGTTACAGTTGCGTTGACTGCAAAAAACAGTTGGTAGCCCAAGTTGTTCAATATATAGAACTTTTGGAGAAACATTCGCCTTTGCCTGAGTCGTATTATAACGTTCAGCAATTTACCCCTTTGTTGCCTCTGCAACTGATTGACAAAATTGTTCATTAAAACTAATATTGATGCGGTTTGCTTTTGTTCGCCAGCTTACTGAAGCTAATCCTAAGTCAACAGTCAAGGTTAATACAAGTAAAGGAGGACATCTAATGAGCGATGGATCAGCAAAACTAGAAGCATTCCGGAAAGAAGTGCGCACCTGGCTGAGAGAAAATCTTCCCAAAGGATGGGGAACACCTGAATACAAAGATCCCGAGCGTTTTAGCACTGAAGCTCACGAGTTGGGCAAATTGTGGCAAAAAAAATTGTATGATGCTGGGTATGCAGGATTTGGTTACCCCAAAGAATATGGAGGTGTAGAACGCCCACCGGAGGAAATAGCCGTTATCCGTGAGGAGTTGCTACGCCACGGAAGTCCTTTTGGCCCTCTATCCCTAGGCTTGCTTATGGCAGCTCCAACCATCATGGCACATGGTGAGGAATGGCAGAAGGAGCGCTTTATACCAAAAATATTGAGCGGTGAAGAAAGCTGGTGTGAATTATTCTCTGAGCCAAATGCTGGCTCAGATGTAGCCAATATCCAGACCACTGCTGTAAAGGAGGGCGATGAATGGGTGGTGAATGGGCAAAAAATATGGACAAGCATGTGGGAGTTCTCCGATTGGGGCATACTGGCGGCAAGATCAGATCCTAATGCCCCTCGACACCATAATCTGACCTGCTTTATCGTTGATTGCAAGAGTCCGGGGTATACCAAACTCCCATTAAAGCAGATGACGGGCACCTCTGAATTCGGCGAGGAATACTTCGATAATGTACGTATCCCGGATAAGAACCGACTGGGTGAAGTCAACAAGGGATGGGGTGTCATACTTGCAGGTCTTATGGCGGAAAGGAGTGGTGGTGGTGCTTTCTGGGGTGGCATGGGTGGTGGAAGGAGCGCTACTGGTGGAGCTGCTAGAGGAATAGGAATGTTATCCGTGAAAGCTATTATTGACCTGGCTAAGGAAACGCATCACTATGGAAGAGCAGTCTGGGATGACCCCGTATTCAGACAGAAGATAGCTAATCTGGCTATTGAAGTGGAAGCCATGAGATATAGTGGGCTCCGCATGGTAGCTAAAATGCGTAAAGGAATCATGCCTACAAACGAGGCATCAATAGTGAAAAACTTTCAGGCTGAAATGAGGAGACGACAAGGCGATATGGTAATGGAAATCATAGGCGCTTATTCTCAGTTGATGAGAGACTCTAAACGAGCCATAGATGGTGGCGAGTGGGTATATCAGATGATGAGAGCCAGGGGTGCCACCATAGAGATGGGTACCTCAGAAATCAATCGCAATATCATTGCCGAAAGAGTACTCGGGTTGCCAAGATAATAACCAAATCAAGTTTGGATGAAAGGAGAAGTAAAGATGGAATTCGGGCTTACTGAAGAACAGGAAATGCTGAAAACCTCAGCAAGAGAATTTCTGGAAAAGGAATCCAACCGAAATCATATAAGGACAATGATGGAGGATGAGATAGGTTATTCTCCAGAGCTCTGGAAAAAGATGGCCGGTCTTGGTTGGGTGGGGCTTATTTTCCCCGGGGAATATGGGGGTGGAGAGATGGGCTTCAGGGACTTAACTGTTCTATGTGAAGAAATGGGACGAGCTTTGTTGCCCAGTCCTTTTGTCTCAACAGTAATACTCAGTGGCATGCCCCTCCTATTTGCTGGCACAGATAAGCAAAAACAGGAGTTCTTACCCGAGGTAGCGCAAGGGAAGCAAATCCTGACGCTTGCCATATTGGAGGAAGATGGAGATTTCTGGCCTGGCAGCATAAAGACCAGAGCTGAGAAGCGTGGCAGTGAATACATTCTCAACGGCACGAAGTTATTTGTCTGGGATGCCAAAGCTGCAGATTATTTACTCTGTGCTGCCCGCACCAAGCATAGCTCAGACCCTGAAGATGGGATCACACTCTTTCTACTCGATGCCAAGGAATGGGGGGTGTATATAAGCCCGCTTAACAATCTAGACCTGTTGAGAAGACAATACGAGGTTGTCCTGAGTAATGTGCCGGTTCCTGCAGAGAATATCGTCGGCGAGCTGAACAATGGTTGGGCGATACTGAAGAAAATGTCATTATATGCCACTGTTGCCCTGTGTGCTGAGATGATTGGCTGTGGTGATAAGGTGCTTGAAACGACCGTTAGCTATGCCAAAGAAAGAATAGCTTTCGGCGTGCCCATCGGCAGTTTCCAGACAATTAAACATAAATGTGCCGATATGCTCAGTGGACTTGAGTATGCCCGTTCTTTGATGGAGTGGGCAGCCTTGGCTCTGGATGATGACGATCCCGATGCTCCGTTAGCCGTTTCTATGGCTAAAGCCAGCTGTGGCGATGTCTGTAAGATGGTTTGTGATGAGGGTGTGCAAATCCATGGAGGCATCGGCTACACCTGGGATCACGACATGCACCTTTATTTCAAACGAGTTAGGGCATCCGATACAGCCTTTGGTGACGGCAATTACCATCGTGAGCTAATAGCTCGATACATTGAGTAATGACCGCCTAATGGCTGATTATCCTTTGGGATGTAAATTAGGATTAAAAAACTGTGGTGATGCCGTAACTAACGGTATCACCCCACACCAGACCAGAATTAGTGTGTTGATCCTTTAAGTTCAGAATATCTTTCATGATCTTATGCTCTGGGGAGGTGGTTCTGGTGGTATGATGAATGGTGCAAGTATTGCAGAAAAGCCCAGCAGCCAAGCGATTACGGTGAAGGCGAATATATAGCTGCCAGTTCTATCGTACACCCACGCAGTCCAGATAGGAGCCAGTATTCGAACAGGCAAAGCAAGAACCTGCGCTGTCCCCATTATGGAGCCGATAGACTTTCTGCCAAAATAACGTACTCTTACAGGAACCAGCAAAGCAAAGCCAACTCCCATGCCAAAGCCATAAACAATAAACCAGACATAAATCATAGTTAATGTTTGATGGAAAAGGAACAAAGCAAACCCTAGAGCTTCAATGAGATAGGCTCCTGCCATCACGAATCTTAGATGGTCTTTGTCCACACGGTCAGCCAGTAAGCCACCGACAAATCTAGCAGGCACGCTTACCAGCACCATCAATGCTAGTATGTGTGAAGCTTGCAGGTAGTCAACACCTATATCAGTTAGAAAAGGTATGCTGTGAATATTGATCGTCGGCATAGCCAGACCATGACAGGAGGCCGATATTAACAACAACCAGAAAGCAGGTGTCCTGATAGCTTGAGAAAGGGTGAAATCAATCTCCTTCACCTCCGCCGCATACCGTATACCCATCTCTATCATATCCTCATCATCTATCGCCACTGTGCTGGCACCATCTGGGAGCATACCATAGTATTCCGGACGGCGCTGTCTGACAAAGAACCAGACCAGAGGCATTCCCACAACGAACATGACAACACCACCTATAAGACAGGTCATTCGCCAGCCTACTAAGGTGATAAGCCAGGCAACAAGAGGCAATACCAGTACGCCGGAGAGTCCAGAGAATACAAGTTGGATGCTAGAGGCTAAGCCTCGCTTCTTGACAAACCAGTTGGCAATTGCTGCTTGCAAGGGTAACAGAAGTGCCAGGTCAATGCCTATCGCCAGCATAACTCCCCAGACAATTATGAAAGCCCAAAAAGACTGCACCAGGCTCATCAGAACAAGACTTAGACTGATAAGCAGAACTCCCAAAAAGATCAACCATCTGGGACCGAATTTATCAGTGAGCCATCCCGCCAGCAAAGCCATAAACCCACCCTCCAACCTCCCAATGCTCGCCGGTACAGAGGTGGCTGTCCTGCTTAGACCTAAATCATGAGCTATTGGTTTGAACAGCGCCGAAAATCCGTAGGCATGATAGCCGTGCCCTAAGAACGCTAAAATACCACCGGTGAGCACCAGCCACCAGCCGGGA
>CP070642.1:1613927-1617471 GCA_020354105.1 Chloroflexota bacterium
AACAGCACACCATCAAATGTCAACTGAACAGGAACTCATTTTGTTCATGCCGAATCAATTAAGATTATAACCGATTATGTGGTATTGTACGAGATGGTATTTCTTTGAGCACGGTATTCCCCATCAACCAATCTTTGTTTAGGGATACCTGCTGGCTGTGCTGTTTACCCACGGTATATTGACGTCGGCTATTAATATCTCATCGCCTAGCTGTTATAATGCTGATTGGCGCTGGGAAATGATTGAGATCAACACTAATCCAATTATTCTAACGATAGGTTCCTTTAAAATCGGGTGGGGCTTTATCATGGCGGTAGTGGCTGCTATAGTAGCTTTGCCGGTTTTCGTTACTATAGCCAGACGATTCGGAATCCAAAAGGTCCATATCGTTTGGTTGTGTTTTCTTACTGTTATTTCTGGATATATCGGTGCTATCCTTTTTTTAGTTACTGAGAATTTGATTGTCTATCATAGTATCGATACAGTCAATTTTGGCTTACGTGCTGATGGCTTTTTCATAGCCGTAACGATACCCACATTGATTTATGCCAAAATTACGAAACTCTCCTTTTGGCAATTATTGGATATCGGGGCTCCCTGTTTAATTCTGTATATGGTTGTGTACAGGATTGGTTGTGTGTTAGTCGGCTGCTGCTACGGTCTTCCCTTGGATCAGCCATGGGCAGTTATCTATAATAACCCCAACTCGCCAGCTCCGTTGGGAACGCCCATTCATCCCACCCAACTTTACCATTTAATATGGAACGTTATTGCTTTAGTAATAATCTGGATACTTAGAAAAAGATTTAAAGTTCCAGGAACATTGGGGCTCTTTGCCTGGGTACTGTACTTTCTGGGTGATTTCCCCATCAGGTTTGTCAGGGGAAACGAGCCGCCTGTATTGGGCCTATCGCTATCTCAGATTACCGACTTGATAGCAATATCCGCTGCGGCTTACTTGCTTGTTCTGCGCTTTAAATCCGCTGTTCAGAGGGAAGATATTGACAGTTGACCGTTAAGCATGTATGCTTGCTATATAGCGCCATCCACTGAAAATTTACTATTCAAGAAAAGGCGGGTTGCATATGATGGTGAAAAAACAGAGGGCATGGTTGGTGTCTTTAAGTATTTTGGTATTAGTACTATTCTTGCTTCCAGTTGCATGGAGTAGTGGAAGTGTGTTAGGTTCCACGGACAATTACACGGACAATGTATCAGGTGTACAACCAGTCCAGCCACCAGGCCAGCCACCAGACCAACCACCACCACCGCCTCCACCACCGCCGCCACCACCATCAGAACCGGAACCAGTCCCACCAGGCAGCGGCGGAGGATGTTGTGGGTGTGGTGCACAACAAACAGCAATGTCCTATAGCATGCCGCCGCCACCACCACCACCGTCACCACCGTCACCACCTTCTCCACTAGCGGTAAATGTTAGAACCTTGCCAGTTAACACACAGGACCTGACGGGGCGTGATGTTGGTGATATTGGGGGGGTAGGAGGTAGGTAGCCATAGATAATCTGGCATTGCCGAGGATAACCATTTTAAAAATGACGAGTCTTTAAGACTCGTCATTCGTTTTCAGGTAGTTTATTTATGGGGGCGTTCAATTCCCAAGAATAATGGTATTCAAGTTGTCAGCCTGATTGTCATCTGGTATCAATGTGGCTTTGTCTCGATCATATTTCCAGGTACCACTGGCTAATTGCTCTGCCCAGCCTAGTCCAGGACCGGAAACATTATAGATCGTACCACTAACCTTCTTTATTTTCCAGTCATTGACATATTTCAATACGTTATTCATAGTTGACACTGATAAATCTCTGGCGGCGACCAGTTCCGCTCTGTTTTGCTCCAGGAAATTCTGCGAATCGACGAGATGGTCATGTAAGGCATCACCATCTTCTACCTGCATTGAGGCGAACTCGCGGATCTTGAGCGTGTAGGAGGATTGTGTCACCGAGAGACTATCTCTGCTGATGAGGACTTCCAATGCCGTTACTTCGAACTGGTCATTGTGAAGTTGGGCTAGTCCATCTGGTGTAACCTTAATATCCCACTCGCCTGGCCTGGACACTTCTTTTTGGTAGTCGACCCACTCTAAGGCAGCGTTAAGCACCTGTTCCAGTTTCAATAAGTGTACCTGTGCATCATACAGTTGTTTGTCTGTCTTGGTGATTTCAGAATCGATATTCTCCACGCCTGTCTTGTTCATTTGTATTAGAGACTGGGCAACCTCCGCTGCTATATCTCTTGATGTGCAACCGGTTAATGGCATCATAACCATGATGAGGAGGACAAATGTAAAAAAGGAAACCCACTTTTTCATGCAGCACCTCGCCTAAGTTATTACGAACCGTCACAGCAAATATACCACGGAGAAATTTAAAGTGCAATCTTTAGTCGAGAATACAATCACGATTCATTCTGTTGCACAAGATGAAGTTTCTCTGAGCGCAGCATTCCACACCGCCAACCTTTGTTTCTTCATACCCACTTGCTACATTGATTGCCCATGATGCATTGACGTCGGCTATTAATTTCTCATCGCCTAACTGTTATAATGCTGATTAACAAATCAAAGTATTCGAGGAGGTGCCTTATGGATGCTAAAGAACTGCTGCTGATGTCTCTGAAGGAGAGTCATGATTATCTGACTAAAACGCTGGATGGGCTCACTCAAGAGGAGTCTGCCTGGAGTCCGTCTCCCGAATGCAACAGTATCTCCTTCATACTCTGGCATACGACCCGAGTTGAGGATTTCTTTGTCAACAGAGTTATCCGGCGCGAGAAAGAACTCTACGAGACTAAAAACTGGCAGGAGAAATTGGGTACACCTACTAAAGCTTATCAGTATACTGTGGAAGAACTCCAGGCTTGGCCAGCACCAAAGCTAGAGGTCCTCATAGAATATGCCAACTCGGTACGAGAGAACACGCTGGCATTTTTGAACTCTATCTCTCTCGAGAGATTGTCTGAAGTGCCCAGACCTGACCGCTCTCCAGATTCGATAGGTGCCATGCTGGGGCATGTGAGCACAGAGATAGCCATGCATGTGGGGCAGATTGCCTATCTACGCGGAATGAAGCGGGGGCTGGACAAGTAGTGTCACCATTTTTAGAGTACTGAGTCTATTATGCTTATTGAGCTTAACTCAACAAGAAGTGGTGTAATTGTTGGGAGAGGGCAGCCAACAAGGCTATAAAATCCAGCTCCCAGGTGGATGAAGTGACTACTCTGAGAATAAGAGGTTACGATGATGGGATATGCAGCAAGGGCACAACCAATAATGTTGGTGAGCTTAAGTGCAATCTTGCTCCCATTTCTACTGTTGACCTCAGGGTGTGTTGCTGACACGGGGACATACTATCAGGTGGATAATCGTACTGACCAGATACTTGAAATTTTCATAGAGAACCTGCCTCATTGCGATGCGCCGCCCGAAGAGGTAAGCCGTTGTGCCACTATGGAAATACGACCTAACCCAGTTCTCGTCCCTCCTGACTATAAATATTCCATAAAGGCAAGCACTAAAGAGG
>CP070642.1:1617571-1620738 GCA_020354105.1 Chloroflexota bacterium
AATGGGATTTTGCCGAAAAAGGCTTCCTTGCATAGCCACAGGGTAGCGGTGCTGTCTTTCCCTGTGCTCCACAGCACCGCCGGTCTTTTGAATTCAGCATAGGCTTCCCTGATAATATATATGCTCTTGTTCTCAAGGTCTTTCAGTTCTAGCATCCAGATTTACCTCCGTATTTCAAAATATTGTTAACAGGAGCGTTCTCAAATTGTATACGATAAGTGCTACGCCCACTATTATTCCCAAAATTCGAGCAGGTAGCTTTTTGCATAAATAAGCGGCTAATGGTGCTGCGATTACACCGCCTAGTAGCAACATCCCAATCATAGTCCAGTCGTATTCTTCCGTCCCCAGGGTTATAAAGAAGGTGCCAGCTATAACTATTGTAATAAAGAACTCTGCCATATTTACGGTGCCGATGACCTTCCTCGGTTCTGTGTTCTCAGTGAGAATAAGTCCGGGTGTGGCGATCGGCCCCCAGCCTCCACCACCCACAGCATCAAAAAAGGCAGCTACGAAGCCGAGAGCACCGATTCTTTGCTTGGAAACCTTGGGATTAGTCACAACTGTGGAAAGTCGTGAATTGGGCACCTCTTTTTTGGGGCGTATAAATCTGTACAGAATAAGCACGCCCATAATGAGGAGAAATCCGGCGACAAAAGGTTTCATAGTGTTCCCGGGTACAGAAGCCAAGAAGTAAGCCCCTAAGCCCCCTCCGATAGCTCCCGGGATAACTAATAACAGTAGCCATTCCTTTTTCACATTGCCGAACTTCCAGTGGGAGACACCGGAAATAAGGGTAGTAAATATCTCGGCAGTGTGTACGCTGGCACTGGCAAGAGCCGGCATAATGCCGACACCTATCAGAATCGATGCCGAGAAAGCCCCATAGCCCATTCCGACTGTGCCATCAATGAACTGGGCAAAAAAACCTATTACAAGAAAGATTGCCAGAGTTGTTAGTCTTTGCATTTGTCACTCACTTTCTTAGTCCAGGTAACCCAATGCCCGCAGTCTATCCTTTACTCTCTCCTCGTCTTCCTTGGTGAACGGCTCACCCTCGTCTTCTTCCTCGGAGACCACTTCCCTCAGCACATAGGCTACATAGCTGGATACCGAGGTAAAGCCTGTCCCCTTTATGCGCTCCTCGATTTTCTTGAACAGTGGCGCCGGTATAGAGACCGTGGTAAACTTCTTTTCATCTTTGCCCATCTCATACCTCCTTAGTAACTATCTATTACTAGTTAATTATATTTAATTAAGAGCTAATTATATTTAATTATACTCGCACTTGTCAATCCCTGTTTCATTTGAATGCCTGGTCACTGATAGCTGACAGTTGACCGCTGACTCATATATAATGCAGTGCCATGTATGAGCTGGACAGCTCCCTCAAGAAAATAGCCCGTGGTGCTAGCGTCACATTGATAGGCATGACACTGGGGTTCTTATTCAGCTTTGTTGTCCGGCTTATTATTGCCAGGTATGGCTCCCCGGCTGATTATGGCATCTTCTCACTTGCCCTGGCGGTATTAAACATAATTGCCATGTTATCTGCCATGGGGCTACAGCAAGGTGCTACCCGGTACATCGCCTATTTCCGTGGCAAAGACGATTCTGCCAAGGTTAAAAGCACTATATCTGCATCAATCAAGCTATCAGCGGTTGCCAGCATTGTCCTCAGCTTGGTTGTCTTTCTCACTGCTGACCTTCTGGCATCAAAACTGTTTCACACCCCTGAGATGGTCATCCCTCTCAAGATATTCGCTGTCTGCATTCCTTTTTTTACATTGATACAGGTGCTAGCTGCAGTCTTTCGAGGTTTCGACCGCGTCGAGCCGATGGTCCTTTCTCAGTACCTGATACCAAATTTCCTCTTCATAGGGTTTCTGTTACTAATTATAGCCGTAGGCCTGCCTATTACAAATGTTTACTATGCCTATCTTGCCGCTCTTATCATCGCATTTTCTGCCCTTGTCTTCTACACTGCCAGATCGTTGCCACGCCACATTGGCATATCTGTTGCGGCAGATACCAAACCAATCACTAGGGAGCTGTTACTTTTTTCCTTGCCACTGATGATAGTAGTCACACTAAACACAGTTACAACCTGGGCAGATACATTGGTACTAGGCCACTTCAAGACGCCTGAAGTAGTAGGCCTCTATAATGCTGCTAAACCCATGACACAGCTTCTCTCAGCACCGCTCTTTGCACTCGGCGTAATCTATGTACCAGTAGCCACCGGCTTCTTCTCCCGTAGCCAAATAGCTCAGCTAAGAACAACATATGCCATCTCCACTAGGTGGGTCATGTTTATAACCCTACCCGTCTTCCTGGTCCTATTCCTGTTCCCTGAGGCAGTGTTAAACCTACTCTTCGGGGCTGTTTACGTACCGGCAGCAGCTGCACTTAGAATTTTATCTCTGGGTTTTATAATCAGTAATCTCCTCGGCCCTAATGGAACCACCTTGCTTGCCGCCGGTCACACACGATTTCTAATGTGGGCTACCCTGGTGTCAACCATACTTAATATTGCTCTCAATATCCTGCTGGTTCCGCCGCTGGGTATAGCCGGTGCTGCTATTGCCTTAATAGCATCACTCACCTTTATAAACATTATTAATTCAGCAAGGCTCTACCAGCTTTACCGGGCTCAGCCGTTCAGTAAGAATCTGCTCAAGCCAGCCATAATCTGTATGATTTTGGCTTTTGCCATCCAGGCTCTTGCCCATCATTTCCTGAACATCACCTGGTGGCTACTGGTTCTCCTGTTCATCGTCTATATCTGTATATATGGACTGGCCGCATTATTTACCCGTAGCTTCGACAAAGAAGATATAGCCCTGCTACTTGAGATTGAAAAAAGGAGCGGCATAAACGCCGCTTCTTTAAAAAGAGTGCTCAAGAGATTTGTATAATTAAATTCTCTTTATTTTACCCAGCTTCTCTCTTATCCTCTGCTTCTCATGGCTCATAGCCACATCAATCTTACTTAGCTTGAACTCTTTTATCTTCTGCTCTGCCTCCACTTTAAATCTATTAGCTCTTTTGTTATCCCCATCACGCAAATTTCTCATCTCGCCAGGATCGTTCTCCAGGTCATAGACCTCCTCTGTTATAACAATGCCATCTAAGCTTTCAGTGCGAATGTATTTCCAGCCAGGAAC
>CP070642.1:1620838-1625103 GCA_020354105.1 Chloroflexota bacterium
ACATTAAAAGCAGAAGTGCACATCGTATTAACTTGCGTCCCATACTAACTACCTCCATGAGATGAATTATGTCTATGGCTGTACTGATAAGCCCAAGTTGTTCACAGCCCGGTAGTACCAGTAAATCAACCTGCAATTGGCATCGACGTTTTCCTGTGGAACAGCGGATTGAATATCCGAACCGAAAGGTGCCACCAGCCTGTCATCGAAAATTGCCTGTGGAAATACGTCTCTGATTTTTGCAGAAGTGGTATTGAAGTTTGTTATAGCGGAAGATGCCATCTCTGCTCCCAAGAATGAGTAGTCAAAATCCTGCTGAAGTATCTCTACTACTGGCTCCGAAGACATCCTGCCATAAAGCCTGATAAAGCCTTCAATTTGCACAGACCTCTCCACGGTTTTCTCTTTGACCTTTTTGCGGATAGGAATGCCACCCATCAATAGGGTTGTTGCTAAATTGAGCTTTTTTACGGTCTTGGTTGCCTATGTCTCGATGTAAGTCTGCATCCTGCCCCTGATAAGTAAAAATATCTCTCCTGACTCCGTTCGTCTCTCTTGGCCAATCCTGTCCTGAAACAGAATTGCTTGCTCTTCTAGTTTCAGTGTATGTGCTCTGTATATTTGCGGAGATTTGCGAAGCTCCGACTCAGTGCAAACAATCGCCACCAGTCCCAGCTCTCTCAGGCTCAGGGCGATTGATTCCGCCGTCTGCATATTGTAAGAGTTTGCGATGATTTTCGGAATCTTTCCTGTTAGGCAAATTCGAGCCTCATAGAGGTTCTTAGCTATGATGGCTGCTACTCTGTTTATGAGTTCTTGATCAAGTGTAGCCGGGGGAGCTATTGCCACATGTATTACTTCACGTTCAACCATCAGCGTTCCTTTGAGTTGTCTGCCCTAATCTACGATACCACGCTTTTAGTGAAATGAAAAGAGGCAACTTATTATATCAATCATCACGAGGGGTGCAGTCCCGTGGCAATCTCAGTTAGTAATATTGCTGATCGTCAGGCCAAGATTGCCACGTCCTTCTGCGGAAGGACTCGCAATGACAGAAAGAAGGTCATAATCAGGATGATATTCCGTACCTACATCCAGGGTGGCATTTTAACGTTTGTATTCTCAAAATAGTCGTTATCCAGAGGTCGTTGAGAGACGCCTGATTCTACGGCTGCCCTGGCTACAGCATGAGTTACAGCTAGGTGTACTTTAGGGTCGAGTGGATTGGGGACAAGCTCACCCTCGTGTGTAGCGTCGACAATGGCCAGGGCGGCGGCTTCGTACATCTCATAGTTGATTTCGTTAGCCATTGCATCCAGTGTTCCCCGCCAGATTCCCGGGAAGCCAAGCAAGTTGTTGACCGTCCTACCGTCAACTGCCAGTGCTGCGCCTGCTTTGGTGGCGATTTCCGGGGCAATTTCCGGATAGGGGTTCGTTAAGGCAAAAATCACCTGCCCTTTCCTGACCATGTTCGGTTTTATCAGCCCCTCTACTCCGCTGGTGCCGATGACGATGTCGGCCTTTCGCATTATCTCGTCCAAACCGCTCGGAGTGCCTCCATGTTCTGCATGCCGTTTCACACTGGCGTCGGTCCTAGCTGTACCTAGCGCAGGCTTACCTGTGTATTTCAGGACAAATTTTCCAATAGATAGACCAGCAGCACCGAGGCCAATGAGCCCGACCTTTGCCTCCTCAAGCGACATGTTGCAAATTTTGCAAGCGTTAAGCAGAGCTGCCAATGTCACCACAGCGGTACCTTGCTGGTCATCATGCATAACTGGTATGTCGAGGTCTTTTTCTAAAGCGTCCTGTATCGTAAAGCATCTTGGAGACGCTATGTCCTCTAGCTGAATGCCTCCAAACGTCGGAGCAATGTATTGTATGGTTTCCACAATTTTATCAGTATCGGTAGTATTCAATAAGATGGGGACTCCGCTAACTCCAACCAATTCCTGGAGTAGAGCAGCCTTTCCCTCCATAACGGGCATTCCTGCCACCGGGCCGATGTTCCCCAATCCGAGTATAGCAGTGCCATCAGTGACAATAGCCACAGAGTAAGATATGTTTGTGTAGGTATATCTAAGTCCCGGCCGCTCTGAAATTAACTTGCATACCTCAGCAACACCAGGGGTATATACTTTCCTCAAAATGTCTATCGAGTTAATAGAATTAATGCTTACCATCTTTATTTTTCCATCCTTGTGAAGGTCGAGTACGTCGTCCCTGACTTCAAGAACAGTGACCTCGGGGAGCTTAGACACTTCTTCTATTAAATGTGCCAGCTCCTCCTGACTCTTTAGAAGCACTTCAATATCCCTGATAGTATAATAATGCCCCAAATGCACCGTTTTTAGATTCCCGATATCTACTCCAACTCTGCCGATGGCTGTAGCCAGCTTGCCCAGGGTGCCTGGGACATTGAGATTTTTGCAGCGTAAGGTTCTGGTGAACTGGTACTTCACATTTTCCATTATCTCACCTCTGTGTTTGTGGGCTTACCATAATCGAAACAACTGGCATAGAGCTGCCAGGTATTCACTAACTGAGAACCAGGGGGTCACGGCAGGTTTGTACCTAATTGAGGGCAAACAACCTCCAAGAAAACATAGTCTTTATCGGAATAATTTGCGCTTAGGGAATTCAATTCTAGCACAAAATTAGCACTTTAGCGAGAATATTTGAAGATTTTACGTGCAAGGTTTTTAAACGTGAATGAGAGGCAAACGTGACCAGATATGACTTTTTCGCCGTAAAGTGGTAGCATTATACCATCTATTCCCATCATATTTAAGGAGGAGCAAAATGAGGACAAAGGAACAGTATATCCAGGGGCTATCCAAAATGAAGCGGAACGTATATTTCGATGGTGAGTTGATTGACCGCACTGATGAGCTTCAGGCGGACTGCCTCAACGTAATGGGCACAACCTTCGAGGAAGCCGCCAAGCCGGAGAACCAGGACCTGTGCACCGCCATCTCCCATCTCACTGGTGAGAGAATTAACCGTTTCAATCACATCCATCAGAACACAGAAGACTTGCATGCCAAGCAGGACATGACCCGCATGTACTGCCAGAAGGTAGGCGGCTGCATACAACGCTGCATGGGCATCGACGCCACCAATGCCATATACAACGTGTCATACGAAGCGGACAAATTGAACAAAGGTGCCACTCAGTACCATGAGAATTTCAAGAAGTGGCTTGCCCGTTTCCAGACCGAGGACCTGGTGGGTTGCTCCGCTCAGACGGATGTCAAGGGCGATAGAATACTACGGCCTGCCGACCAGCCGGACCCCGACGCGTCTGTACATATAAAAGAGAGGCTTAGCGATGGCATCGTGGTCAGCGGATGCAAGGTGCACATCTCCGAGGCGTCGGTAGCCGATGAGGTGCTGGTGCTACCTACCCGTGCTCTTCGCCCCGAGGACAAGGATTACGCGGTAGCCTTCGCCATACCGGGCGACTGGGATGGACTGAAGCAAGTAGTTACCATACATAACCTGAGGCCTAGAGAGTATTTCAAGCGCGGGTTTATGCCCGGCAGTACAGACTCCTACATGATTTTTGACAACTGTTTCGTGCCCTGGGAAAGGGTTTTTCTCGCCGGCGAATATCAGCACGGTGGTGTGCTGGCTCTCCTGTTCGCTTTGTTCCATCGTCATTCCTATTCGGGCTGTAAGCCAGCTATCGGCGACCTAGTCATGGGAGCCGCAGCCCTGGCCGCCGAGGTGAACAACGTACATAAAACTCCCCATGTCAGGGCGAAGCTAGCCGAGGTTATCATGACTACCGAGCTAGGTTACGCTGCCGGATACACTGCCTCTGACCTTGGTAAGCCGGAGGTTTATATGCCTGGTGTAGGCTTTATACCTTATGGTCCCGGCTCCTACATACCTAATTCAATTTACTGCAATGTCGGCCGCTGTCTATCAGGCGAGGCAGTTTGGCGCGAAGCGGAAATACTCTGCGACATCTCTGGCGGTGTAGTAGCCACCTTCCCTCACGAGAAGGATTTCGTGAATCCAGATACAAAAGAATTGCTCCTGAAGTACACCAAGAGGAACCCGAATATGTCTCCGGAGGACCAGGCACAGTTCTGGCGCTATCTGGGTGATGGGCTCTGCTCAGCCAGCGGTGGCATACATAATATCGGTGCCTATCATGGTGGTGGCTCACCGATCATGGAGCAAATCGCCATCACTACCCAGTACGATATAGAGTCCAGGAAAAAGATGGTGAAGTATCTTGCCGGCATGAGCGGCGG
>CP070642.1:1625203-1633842 GCA_020354105.1 Chloroflexota bacterium
ACAGCTACAGCAGTATTTGGATTAATTGGAATTCTCATCGTTATTGGCTTCCTGGCAGACTATCTTTTCAGGAAGACGAATTTCCCTGACATATTAATATTACTGGCATTAGGCTACTTGATGGGGCCTGTCTTTAAAATTATCGAACCATCTCAACTAGCCCCAGCTTCACAAATTATCGCCAGCCTGGCTTTAGTAGTTATTCTATTTTGCAGTGGGCTAGAATTTGAATTATCAAAGGTTCTATCAAGCACACCTAGAGCAATATAACTGGTCACACTGGGAGTTGGAGTCAGCATAGCCTCGATAGCAGCCGCTGCCTATTATCTGTTTCAGTGGCAACTGATGGACAGTTTACTGCTCGGAACTATTGTTGGTGGTACCAGCTCCGCCATAGTAATCCCATTGATAACCCGAGCCAGAGTCCCCGATCAAGTCAAATCTCTGTTGTCCATGGAATCTGTCTTAAATAGTCCCGTAATAATCGTCATGGCGCTGGTAATTTTAGAAGTTATATGTAGCGGAAAAGCTGGAGTTGAAGTTTCAGTGGTTGCTCAGGCTATTGGTATACAGTTTGCACTCGGGCTTGCATCCGGAACAGTTGTCGGATTTTTCTGGCTATGGATGCTGACAATACTGGAAAAGGAGAGCTATAGCGACATCTTGACTCTAGCTATCGTTTTTCTCTTCTATTTCTTTGTAGAAACCATAGATGGCAGCGGGGTCATATTTGCCTTGGTCTTCGGTCTTATATTAGGAAACGGCGTTAGCGTAGCTAGGTTGTTGAGAATTAAACGGACAGTCGAGACCACCGCAATAATGAGGAGATTTCACTCGCAAATATATTTCTTCATAAAAACCTTTTTCTTTATCTACTTGGGGCTAATGATAACTTTTAGCAATCCTACACTCGTTGTAATCGGCATCATTCTCTCTATCATACTCCTGTTTACGAGGTACATTGCAGTAATTTTCACTTCCATAGGAAACAGGTCTTTGCTAAGCAATATGGGCATACTAACCACAACATTAGCCAGGGGTGAAGCTGCCGCCGTGCTGGTCCAGATAGTCATTGCTGCGAACATTCATAATGCTTCTGTCTACCCCGACCTAATAATGGCAATCCTAGTAACTACTGTCATCACTTCAGCTGTGGGCATCCTTATCCTTGGCAGAGAATCCCCACAACCAGAGAACATCTACAAAACTTGACAGCCTAATCATATATAACCGCTGTTCTTTATGCTATAATTCCGACTACAACTAGACTAGTTAAAGTCAGCTTTTTATATTATACTTCTCCAAATGCCTGACAATATTCGGGCACAAAACTTACAACTTATAAATATCACATAGCCAGACATTAGCGTACACGATATTTCAAAGATGGAAGCATTACAAATTCTTGGGCTAATCGGTATTCTTTTAATTATCGGATTCCTTGCGGACTACCTCTTCCGAAAAACCGGCATTCCCGATATACTGATACTAATTGCGTTAGGCTTTTTGATAGGACCAGTTCTTTACATCGTCAATCCTTCCCAACTAGCTCCAGCATCACAGTTCATTGCTACCCTGGCAATCGCCATCATTTTGTTTGAAGGCGGCCTCAATCTACACCCTGGTACAATCTTGCGCACTGCACACAGAGCGCTGCTCCTGGTTTTCCTTGGTATCGGATTTAGTATGGCAGCAACAACAGCCTTTGCTTACTATGTCCTGAACTGGGGATTTGCGAATAGCTTGCTGCTTGGTGCTATCGTGAGCGGCAATAGTCCCTCGATAGTAATGCCATTAGTCAGGCGTACCAGGGCCCCAAGTGAAGTCTCTTCACTATTGAACCTGGAATCAGCTCTAAATGGTGCACTTGTTATCGTCATAGCTCTAGTCATTTTGCAAATAATAACTATCGGCACAGCCGACAGTAACGCATTCGCTACGGCAGCGAAAGCCATCAGTATAAGATTCTCTCTGGGAGCTGCAATAGGAGTCGTGGCAGGTATCATCTGGCTCTGGTTACTAACCAGACTCAAGAATGAGACTTACGACGACATACTAACGCTCGGTATCCTTTTTGTTCTTTACTTTGCCGTGGAGAGCATTGACGGCAGCGGAGTCATCTTTGCCCTAGCCTTTGGTTTAGTACTGGGAAACGGTATCCGAATACCCAAACTATTCACAGTCAGGCGGACAATTGAGACAACCGAGATAATGAAAAAATTCCATTCTCAAATGTCTTTCTTTATAAAGACATTCTTCTTCATCTACCTGGGAGTAATTATAACCTTCAATCAACCAGTCCTCATCCTTCTTTCATTCATCCTGTCTTTACTGCTTCTTTTTATCAGGTATTTTGCCGTACTGCTCAGTTGCGTAGGTAACAAAACTCTATCAGCCAATTCAGGCTTGCTAACAACTATGTTACCCAGAGGACTATCTGCTGCTGTGATGGCCCAGATAGTGCTCAGTTCCGGCATTCCTGGTGCTTCATTTTATCCCGATATTATCGTGGCCATTATTCTTATTACGGTCATAATCGCAGCGATAGGCATAATAATTACAGGCCGGAAAGTACACTACGAAAATAAACCACAACCAACGCAAGCTGAAAACACTGGCATTCTAGAAGACAAACACGGTGACGACCAACTGCAATGAAAAACCCGCCAAAGGCCGTTCGTCTTCTTGTTCCCAAATGACCTTTGGCGAGTTATTTGACTTATCTGGTTATGTATTACACAGATTAAGTCTTAGGAATATCAAGCCCCAAAACTAAACCGGGAAACGCTACTTGATTTCCACCTTAGCCCCGGCCTCCTCCAGCTTCTTCTTAGCAGTGTCCGCTTCATCTTTGTTGACGCCTTCTTTGACTGGTTTAGGGGCTCCCTCCACCAAATCTTTGGCTTCTTTCAGGCCAAGAGTAGTTACCTCTCGCACTGCCTTGATTACATTGATTTTATTCTCACCGATTTCCTTAAGGATTACAGTGAACTCCGATTTCTCCTCCTCGGCCGCTGCGGCTGCAGCTGGTGCACCGGCACCTCCTGGTGCTGCCGCCACCGCCACTGGTGCTGCCGCAGTCACCCCAAACTCCTCCTCCAACGCTTTCACTAAATCGGCTAGCTCCAAGACAGTCATACTCTTTACCATAGCTATAATTTCTTCTTTTGCCATAGCTTTAGCCCCTGCTGGCGAAGTTTCCTTAGCCTTAGATTGTTTCTTTGCCTTTGGTTCTTCGGCTTTCTCTCCTTCTGGTTCTTCGACCTTATCCTCCTCTGGTTGTTCGACCTTCTCTTCCTCCGGCTGTTCGGACTGAACTTTTTCCTCTGGCATTTTATCCTCCTTCAACTTGTTTCATTCTTGCCTGCATAACATTCAAAAGACCGCGTAAAGGTGCGCTTAAAACATTATGCAAAGCTTGCAGCGGAGCATTCAACTGCCCCACGAATCTAGCAATGAGTACATCCTTCGATGGCATAGTAGCCAAATTAGCGATATCCTCAGCACTAAGAAGCTTATCACCCATAATACCGCCCTTGATTTGCAACACCGAACTCGCAGAGCGAATATGCTCTCTCAAAACCTGGGCAGGCTTAACCACATCATCGTAGCCAAAAGCCATGGCCACAGGACCAGCCAGCAACGTCTCTAGTTGTTTTTTACCCGCTTTCTCAGCGGCAAACCGTGTTAGAGTATTTTTTATCACCCGATATTCTATACCCATATCGGTCAAACGCCGACGCAACTGTACCATTTCTTTCGCCGTTAGCCCACGATAATCTGTGGCTACAGCAATGGTGCATCGAGACAGGCTGGCAGCTAGCTCATCTATCATTTGTTCTTTTTTCTCTTTTAACATCGTCACACTCCTAAAAAATAAAAATCCTTGTGCCATGACACAAGGACCTTCGATCGAGTCCCGAAGAACTCGTCAGATCGCACCTCGGCAGGCACATTTTTAAGCCTTTCGGCACCCGCTATCATGGGCACAACATAGAAGCTACTATTCAATTCCTAAAGAACTCAGGCCAAAATCATGCTAACAGGGGCCTCAGGTCAAGCCTGATACCAGGCCCCATGGTAGTTGTTAAGAAAGCACTTTTAATATATTGTCCCTTAGCCCCACTGGGTTTAGCCTTCACTATAGCCTCCACCAACGCAGTCAAGTTTTCCAGCAGTTTAGCCTCGTCAAAGCTGGCTTTACCTATGGGCACATGAATAATCGCCGTCCTGTCCAGACGGAATTCCACCCGGCCCTTGCGAGCTTCGGCAATGGCTCTAGGCAAATCATCAGCCGCTACAACTGTACCTGATTTAGGGTTAGGCATCAAACCCTTGCGCCCCAGTATTTTACCCAGCTTACCAACTTTGCCCATCATATCCGGTGTAGCTATAGTCACATCAAAATCAAGCCAGCCATCTTCTATCTTTTTAACAAGGTCATCACTGCCAACATAATCAGCCCCCGCCTCTTCAGCAGCTCTGGCTCCTTCACCCTGAACGAAGACAAGAATGCGAACCTTCTTGCCTAAACCGTTAGGTAAAAGAGCTATTCCTCGCACCTGCTGGTCAGCACTTCTAGGGTCAACCCCCATCCTCAAGTGCATCTCGACAGTTTCATCAAAACCTGCAAAGGCTGCTTTCTTGGCCAATTCTACAGCCTCACGAGGCGTATATGCATTCTCTCTATTGACTAGCTTGGTTGCTTCCTTGTACTTCTTTCCTTTTGTTACCATAGTTACTCCACATCAATTCCCATACTTCGAGCGGTACCTTCAATAATCCGTGCTGCTCCTTCAAGGTCTACTGCATTCAAGTCTTTCATTTTGATTCGGGCAATCTCGTTAATCTTCTCGCGAGGCAATACGCCCACTTTTTCCTGTCCAGCAGTACTGCTAGCTTTCTCAATACTTAAGGCCTTTTTCAACAGGTCGGATGCCGGCGGTGTTTTAGTAATGAAAGTGAATGACCTATCCTCATATACAGTTATCTCCACCGGGACAATAGACCCTGCCTGTGAGCCGGTCTGTTCGTTATAATCCTTGCAGAAAGCCATAATATTGACGCCATGCTGCCCCAAAGCGGGTCCAACTGGTGGGGCAGGGGTAGCTTTACCAGCCTCAATCTGAAGTTTAATGATAGCTTTAACTTTTTTTGCCATTTACAACCTCTGCACCTGTAAAAAATCAAGTTCCACAGATGTCTCTCGCCCAAAAAGTGTCAACATCACTTTTACCTTACCCTTTGCTACGTTTATCTCCTCGACCACACCAACGAAGTCAGTAAAGGGTCCATCAACTACTCGGACGCTCTCACCCTTTCTGAAGCCCACTTTGACCTGAGGAGAGCCTTCAGCCCTCTTTAAGATAGCATGCACCTCGTCTTCAGACAGAGGCGTTGGTTTGTTTCCACTACCGACAAATCCGGTTATACCAGGTGTATTGCGCACCACATTCCAACTGTCATCATCCATCTGCATCTGCACCAAAACATAGCCAGGGAAGACCTTCTTGGCTACCGTGCGCCGCTGCCCGCCTCTGATTTCAATTTCCTCTTCTTTAGGTATTTCTATCTTGAATATCTTGTCCTCAGCATCCATAAACTTAATTCGTTGTTCTAGTGCCCTCTGGACTCGCTCCTCATAGCCAGAGTAGGTATGCACAATATACCATCGTTTGTTGCCGTTCTTCACAACCCTAACCCCCACCTAAGAGTACCCTGGCAACCAGCTCGGAGAAACCATAATCAAGCGCCCCAAGAAAGGCTCCCACCAAACCACATACAATGATAACCATGATGGTCAGACGCACGGTATCTCGCCTTGACGGCCAGGTTACCTTCCTCAGCTCACCTATAGTATCACCAATGAAGGCGAAACGAGACCTTTTCTTGGGGACAATCTGGGGCTGAATCTTCTTGGTCAAGGATTACTTAGTCTCCCGATGGAGCGTGTGGATACGGCAACGAGGGCAATATCTCCTCAATTCCAACCGTTGAGGGTCATTCTTCTTATTCTTATCAGTGGTATATGTTCTCTCCTGGCACTGAGTGCACGCCAGATGAATGACACCACGCGACTCACCTTTTTTGGCCATGATTATTCAAGTATTTTACCGATGACTCCAGCTCCGACGGTTCTGCCTCCCTCTCGAATGGCAAAACGCAGTCCCTGTTCCAGAGCTACCGGATAAATAAGCTTTATGGTCATCTTTATGTTATCGCCGGGCATGACCATTTCCACCCCTTTAGGCAATTCCGCGGTTCCGGTAACATCAAGGGTCCTTATATAGAACTGAGGCTTATAGCCGTTAAAGAACGGAGTATGCCTGCCACCTTCTTCCTTTGTTAGTACATAGACCTCCGCCTCGAAGTGGGTATGTGGTGTAACCGAACCGGGCGCTGCTAGAACCTGGCCTCTCTCCACATCCTCACGCTCTATGCCTCTGAGCAAACAGCCAACGGCATCCCCAGGCTCCCCTGAATCCAGGGTCTTGTGGAACATCTCCACTCCAGTTACCACAGTCTTCCGTGTTTCCTTTATGCCCACTATCTCAATCTCATCACTTGTTATAACTACACCTCGCTCCACCCTGCCAGTGACTACGGTACCACGCCCCTTAATACCAAACACATCCTCTACCGGCATCAAGAAAGGCTTATCTTTAGGTCTCACCGGAAGCGGCACCCATTCATCTATAGCATCTGTCAATTGCAGAATTTTGCCGCACCACTCGCAATCTCGCTTACCACAGCCACATTCCAGCGCCTTAAGGGCACTTACTCGCACGATAGGGGTCTTATCTCCTGGAAACTTTTGTTTGGTCAGAAGGTCTCTAACTTCAAGTTCAACAAGGTCCAGCAACTCGGGGTCATCCATCATGTCTACTTTATTCAATGCCACCAGTATGCTGGGCACCTCCACCTGCCGAGCCAGAAGAATATGCTCACGTGTCTGAGGCATAGGCCCATCAGGAGCGCTGACTACCAGTATCGCCCCGTCCATCTGAGCTGCGCCAGTGATCATATTCTTAATATAGTCGGCATGCCCCGGGCAATCCACGTGAGCATAGTGCCGCTTTGCAGTCTCATATTCAATATGAGCAATAGCGATTGTCAAGCCACGTGCTTTCTCCTCAGGCGCATTATCGATAGAATCGAAAGCCCTGAATTGAGTATCACTATCCTTAGATAAACACAGGGTAATCGCCGAAGTCAAAGTCGTCTTACCGTGATCAACGTGGCCTATCGTTCCCACATTGAGATGCGGTTTAGTACGTTGAAAGACCTTCTTTGCCATTTTAAGAAACCTCCTTCTTTACACAGCCCACAACCAGATTCGAACTGGTGACCCCGTTCTTACCAAGAACGTGCTCTACCTGCTGAGCTATGTGGGCAAACTTTCCAACATTATACAATATAGCCTTAAATTATACACTATTTTATCAAAGTAGCAAACTCTACGAGATGGTGGAGGGGGTAGGATTCGAACCTACGTAGCCTACAGGCGGCAGATTTACAGTCTGCTCCGATTGTCCACTCCGGCACCCCTCCCAGCCAAACCTAAAGCCAAAGCCCGAGAGGGGAGTCGAACCCACTAACCTACCGATTACAAGTCGGTTGCGCTGCCATTGCGCCACTCGGGCAATTAAATGAACCTCTCGGCCAACCCCACCCAGACAAACTACGGGGTGTTAGTATAGAAAAAGCCATAGTAAAAGTCAAGGAAGTGTTATGTGGCACCTAACACCCCGTAAAAGAGGGTTGTTGCATTGACAATGCGCCGTTGTTATAATTATTTGACAGGCGGGATAGTACTCAGTAAGAGAAACTAGACGACGCATGATAAGATACGTCTGTAAATAAGCTTGGGTCCGCCAGAATATGGAGGAAGGTTACGAAGATGGCAAGAAAGCCTCGGAGAGCTGCAGCCCAGAATATCATCAATAACCTATTGAACTCGGAGATACCCGAGATACAATCTATGGCTAATAATTTAGCTGAGCAGATTAAAGAGCTGGAGGAGCAGAGCTCCAGACTACAAAAATATGTCACTCAGATCGAAAACATAGCGACAGATGAAGCCAACGCTCTGGTTGAAAGCCGACTTGCTGAAATTCTTAAAGATTTAGATGCGGCTTTGAAGGACCTCAGACATAGGCCCAAAGAAGCCTTAGCTACTAGTAAAGAAGCCAAAGCCGTGGCTCCCAGAAGGGCTGCGGTTGAAGAGGAGCCTGAAGAAGAGGTGGAAGAGGTAGAAGAACCGGGAGGTATAACGCCTGGACAGGGAATGCAACTGGAAAGGGTTATTACGCCAGAGGGGTACGTAATCAAGAAGGCACGGTACTAATCTTAGCTTGCTGCCCCTGTAGCTCAGATGGATAGAGCAGCGGTTTCCTAAACCGCGTGTCGGGCGTTCGAATCGCCCCAGGGGTACTATAAGTCCAGAGATATAACAAAGATATATAGGGGTGTAGCTCAGCTGGAAGAGCAGCGGTCTCCAAAACCGCAGGTCGCGGGTTCGAATCCTGCCGCCCCTGCCATGGTTACGGTAAATGCCGAGGTGGTGGAATAGGTAGACACGCCATCTTGAGGGGGTGGTGGGCGTAAGCCCGTAGGAGTTCAAATCTCCTCCTCGGCAC
>CP070642.1:1633942-1638183 GCA_020354105.1 Chloroflexota bacterium
CAGTCGGGGTTGTGCCTCCCATGTCTCTTCTTCTGTTTTAGTAGCAGACTCCACAATAACCTCGGTCTTCAAATCATACATCTCTACCCTTGAAGTATCTGCCTTAAGATACTTATCTATGGCGAGAGCTCCTCTTCTGCCGGCAGCAATAGCGTCTATTACCATACCAGGACCGGTGACAAAGTCGCCACCGGCAAAGACACCAAGAACATTAGTGGACAGAGTATTACTGTCAACTGCAAGCGTCTCCCAGCGCGTGCGCTCCAGAGCACTATCAGCCGGCAAGAACGACAAGTCAGGAGCTTGGCCAACTGCAGCAATTACTGTATCTGCTTCGGCAAAGAATTCCGAGCCAGAAATCGGCACGGGCCGTCGCCGACCACTGGAATCCATCTCACCTAATTGCATACGAATACATTGCAGGCCAGTCACCTTCCAATTGTCACTGGCTATACGAGTAGGACTGACAAGGAAGTTCATCCCTAGGCCCTCTGCCACCGCCTCATCATATTCAACCTCGGTTACTGGCATTTCCTCCCTAGACCGACGATAAAAAATGCTGACTTCATCGGCACCGAGGCGTAAAGCCGTGCGTGCAGCATCGAGAGCTACATTGCCACCACCAATAACCGCCACCTTGTGTCCAATTCTAACTTGCTTACCAACCTTAATATCTCTCAGAAACCTTAATCCGTAGTGGAAACCCTCTACATCCTCTAACTCACCCGGTATGCCTATCTTCTGGCTTCTCTGGGCACCAGCAGCGATAAAGACAGAGGCAAAACCATCCTTCTTAATGAGGTCATCAACAGTGTAATTTACGCCTATTGGTGCGTCATACTTTATGTCTACTCCACGTCCAGCAATATATTCTATCTCCTGCTCAATGACTCGACGAGGCAATCTAAATTCAGGTAGAGCCACAGAGAGCATACCACCACCAACAGGAAGTGCCTCAAAAACACTTACACCATAGCCCATTTGAGCCAAATAGTAGGCACAACTCAGGCCCGTGGGTCCAGCACCTATCACTGCCACTTTCTGCGGCTTGGTTCGAGGAAAAGGCTCAGGCGGAGGCAATTCGGCTACATGGTCAAAGTACCAATCAGCGACAAACCGCTTAAGTGACCTTATAGCCACCGAGTCATCAAGTTCTCCACGGCGGCATCTACTCTCGCAGGGATGATGGCAGATACGACCGCATATTGCCGGAAATGGATTTCGTTCCCTAATTGTTTCCACAGACTCCAGATATTCCCCAGCCGCAATGTGAGCCACATATTTAGGAACATTAATCCCAACCGGGCAAGTGTGCTGGCATGGCGATATCATCAGCGAATCACAAACAGCGGCAGGGCATTTCTTCTCCTTTATATGAGCCTCATATTCATCTCGGAAATAATCGATCGTTGTAAGAATAGGATTAGGACATGTCTGACCTAATCCACACAGCGAGCATTCCTTAACTGTTCTGGCTATTGTGAGTAGAGTGTCAATATCAGCATCAAGCCCCTTGCCTTGAGTAATTCTGGTCAGAACTTCCAGCATCTGTCTTGTCCCCAAACGACAAGGAACACATTTGCCACAAGATTCAGTCTGAGTAAAACTAAGGAAATATCTAGCCACCTCGACCATGCAGGTAGCCTCATCCATAACCACCATGCCACCGGAGCCCATAATAGAGCCTAGTTTAGCTAGTGAGTCATAATCAACAGGGGTATCTATAAACCTTGTTGAAATACACCCACCCGACGGGCCACCTGTCTGCACTGCTTTGAAACGTTTGCCTCGAGGTATACCACCACCGATATCGAAGATAACAGTAGATAAAGGTGTACCCATAGGCACTTCCACTAAGCCACTATTAGCGATCTTCCCTGTAAGAGCAAAAACTGCCGTACCCTTGCTTTTCTCAGTTCCCAAACTTGCGAACCAATCAGCTCCCTTATCGATAATGACAGGAACCGAAGCTAGCGTTTTTACATTGTTGATGTTGCTGGGCTTTCCATCCAAACCCGATTGCGCAGGAAACGGAGGACGAGGCCGAGGCATACCCCTTCTCCCCTCGATAGAAGCAATCAATGCTGTCTCCTCACCACAGACAAAAGCACCAGCACCCTCTTTTACATGAATTGCAAAGGAAAAATCCGAGCCCAGGATATTATCACCCAAAAAACCTCTCTCTCTGGCCTGTTCCAGGGCAGTTCGAAACCGTTTTACCGCCAGAGGATATTCAGCACGAACATACACATAGCCCTCATTAGCACCCATGGCATATCCTGCAATGGTCAGCCCCTCAATAACAGAATGCGGATCAGCCTCCAGAATAGAGCGGTCCATAAAAGCTCCAGGGTCACCTTCATCAGCATTGCATATGACATACTTAGTATCACCATTTGAATTGCGACAAAACTCCCATTTTCGTCCTGTAGGGAAGCCAGCCCCTCCCCTACCACGCAACCCAGACTTCTTGATTTCCTCGATAACCTCTTCAGGCGTCACCAGAAGAACTTTTCTGAGCGCTCTATAGCCATCCCTAGCAATATAATGATCGATCTTCTCAGGATTGATGTGCCCACAATTACGCAGGATGACACGCTGCTGCTTGCCATAGAAGTTTATTTCCGAATAGTGTGGGATGCTTTGACCCGTGACCGGATCGCGATAGAAGAGGCGCTCCACTGGATTGCCATTTTTTAGATGTGAAGTAACGATCTCTGCCGCATCTCCAGGCTCTACATGAGTATAGAAAATGCCTTCAGGTTCAATAATGACATTAGGGCCCTGCTCACAGAAGCCATGACAGCCAGTAAAGTCTACTTCAACATCTGCTAATTTCTGCCGTTTTACTTCAGTCCTAAGAGCCTCATAAACAGCGTCTCCTCCTCCAGAGACACAGCCCGTACCCTGGCAGACGAAAACGACCCTCTGTTTTGGCATACTACTCTCCACTCTTTCGTTCACTAAACAACTGCGCTACTTTCTTGGGATTCATGTGCCCATATGTATTCGTACCAATCACTATGTTAGGGGCCAGGGCACACACTCCTATGCAGGCCACCGTCTCCAATGTGTATTCGTAATCAGGAGATGTCTCTCCCTCCTCAAGCCCCAGTTGCTGTTTTACCAATTTCAATATCGTCTTTCCACCCCGAACATGGCAGGCAGTTCCTCGACACACCCTGACAACCCTCTTCCCCTGCGGTTTTGTATACAACTGTTCATAGAAAGAGATTACCCCTTGTACCTGCACAGGGAATAGCCCCAGAGCTCTAGCTATTGGCTGCGCTGCTGTGGGAGGTATATATCCGAACTCCTCCTGTATTCTCTGAAGGAGTGGTATTAATGCCCACCTTTGACCTTTATAATCAGCTATAATTTCATCTATCCGTGTTAGGTCAATCTCAGGTTTTGTTACCATCTCAGCCATCGTTTCCGATCCTTTCCAACCTCACTCTGCACGTTTTGAGTGCCGGAGTTTTAGTCTGAGGGTCTAAAACAACTCCAAATAGCTCATTGACCTGGCTATCTGGGAAAGATACAGGCATGAAAATCACGCCTTTGCTGAGCATATCACCGATTCTAGCCACTGTAGTCACCTCGCCCACAGGCGACACTATCTTGACCCTGTCACCATCTTTGACTTCAGACTCTTTAGCATCAGATTCGCTTAGCGCCACAAAAGCTTCTGGAAGAAATTTTTTCAGCCGCAAAGCTCTCAAGCTTCTGGAGCCGGTGCCAAACTGATACAGTGTGGTTCCAGCCAACAGAGTTAGAGGATAGCCATCTTCTGGACTCGACTGTGGGACATACTTCACCGCATGAAACTTCATCTGCCCGCTCGCAGTTCGTTCCCTACCAAGACGATGACCTTTTATGTCCAATTTTGCATAGTCCACGCCTCGATACAAAGGAACCAATTCTACAATCTCATTCATAACCTCTTGTGGCAAAGAATATGGCATCGAGGAATCCATTTTGCTGGCTAGCCGAAGTATTATCTCCCAATCAGGCAAACTATCCCCTATTGGCTCCAAAGTTTTTCGTATCTTCTGGACTGTGCCATCAAAGCTGGTAAACGTACCCTCCCTTTCAGCAAAGCTCGCAGCAGGTAAGACCACCTTTGCCAGATTAGCAGTCTCGGTAAGAAACATATCCTGCACCACTAAAAAATCTAGCGATCCCAATGCCTGCCTAACAAAGTTTGAATTTGGGAAACTTGCCGCCGGATTTTCACCCAC
>CP070642.1:1638283-1654288 GCA_020354105.1 Chloroflexota bacterium
GACGAGATTGCTACCCTCAGACTATGATTTGGATTTTTCCAGAAGAGAAGCAGCGCCCTGCCCTATATTCTGGCGCGTGCTGACTGCCAGTATTGTCTCGTAGCTCAAGCCTATATCCAGAGGATAAGACATAGCCATATTGATGGCTCGTTTGGCGCCCTGCATTAGCGGCGGGGCAACAACGGCCATCTCCTGAGCCAGCTTATTTGCTTCTTCCATGAGCTTATCCAGAGGATAGACATGCTGGACCAGCCCTATCCTCAAAGCCTCGGCAGCATCTATTCTCCTGCCGGTAAATATAAGCTCCTTGGCTTTGCCGGCACCGACTAGCTTGGTCAGGCGCTGGGTGCCACCAAAATCGGGAATAGTTCCCAATTGTACTTCAGGTATGCTGAAGATAGCTGTCTCAGCGGCGAGCCTTATATCGCAGACCAGCGACATCTCAAAGCCGATGCCGAGACAGTAGCCGTTAATGGCAGCTATAACCGGCACCGGAAGATTTTCAATCATGGTATAGACCTGCCCACCCATCTGGAGAGCCTCAAACTCAGAACGGACAGCAGTTGGAGGCATGAGGGCTTCGCCTGCCATAGCCGCCTTGAGGTCCAAGCCGGCGCAGAAAGAGCGGTCACCGGCACCGGTCAGTATAGCTACTCGTATATCAGGCTGAGAAAGTATATTCTCAACGGCCATCTTGAGCCCCTCGAGTATATCCCCATTGAAAGCGTTCCTGACTTCAGGCCGGTTAAGTGTAATAGTGGCCACTTTGTCCTTCACTTCAAACAATACAGCATTATTCTTAGTCATCACGATATCTCCTTTCGATATTTTGCCCTTCACAGGTTAAATCAAAAGAACACACAGTAACATACAACTGTCCCGAAGAAAAACCCGGATAGAGTTACGAACTAACCTATTAAAACGGTTCTTTTGGTTTCTTTTTCAGAGTGGAGATTAACTTATCCAGGGGTATGGCAGTCAGGGTCAAGGTCTGGAGGCCGCCTCTGGCACTCAAGTGTATTGCCAATTTAGCAGCAACCTCATCGCTCGGTGCCTCGACTATGTTGACAAAATCATACTGTCCCAGAAGCCCGTACTGAGCCAGTATTTTAACCCCCATATACTCCACTTCCTTGTTAAGCTCCTTAAGCCACTCGGGATACTCCTCCATTTTCTTTCTGCCTTCGCCGGTGAGCGTTGTCAGCATAAGATAAACAGCCATTGTTACCCCCTCTCAGTCCGATTTCTGTGCCACTAATTATATGCCCAGTTACCGTGAAATGCTAGTCTTTTCCTCACAAAACAAATATCAAACCAATATTCGTCTTGACACTACGAAGGATAAGGGTTAAAATTTGTCTTTGCCGATTACCTGTGTTGGGCAGGTATTTTAATTAGCTTAGGAAGGATGTGATTTCATGTGCCTGAAGTAAGACTGTCACAGGGCGAAAGCTTTGAGAGCTTGCTACGGCGGTTCACCAAGAAGGTACAGCAAGCAGGTGTCATCAGCGAGACACGCCGCCGTGGATTCTACGAGAAGCCAAGTGTAAAGCGGAAGCGGAAGGAGGCAGCAAAACGGCGAAAAAGTGCCAGGAGCAGCTAGCAGATGGCTCTGGAACAAAAAATTAGAACTGACCTGGAACAGGCATTAAGGAACAAAGACACCCTGCGGTGCTCGGTGTTCCGTATGGTTCTATCAAGTATAAGAAACGCCGAGATTGCCCAACAAAAAACTTTAGACGACAGCGATATATTAGTTGTTCTAGAGAAAGAAGCCAAGATGCGACGTGAGAGCATTGAGGCTTTTGAAAAAGGCAACCGCCCGGATTTAGTGGCTAAAGAGAAGGCCGAGCTGGCAATTATCCTGGAATATATGCCCGAGCAGATGACCCGGGAAGAGATTGCAGCCACAGCACGCAAGGTAATCAGCGAACTTGGGGCAACAAGCCAGAAGGAAAAGGGTAAGGTTATGTCCCAGCTTATGCCCCAGCTTAGAGGAAGAGCTCAGGGACAGGAAGTTAGTGAGGTTGTCTCAGAGCTCCTGGGCAGCACCTAGGTATAGCGTCTTGCCCCTTTACCTCTAATTAATTCGAAGAATCCGGCGGCAGAGAATGCCGCCATCTTTGTTATTTTCAGGATATATAAATGAAGTTCGGCATAATCATATTTCCCGGAACATGGAGCGACAGGGACTGTTATTATGCCCTCAGCGATATCCTGAAACAGAAGGCCGAATATATCTGGCACAAGGAGACAGACCTTTCCGCATATGATTGCGTCATACTGCCCGGCGGCTTTTCCTACGGCGATTACCTGCGTCCGGGAGCCATTGCCAGGTTTTCTCCTGTGATGTCGGCACTTGAGCGCTTTGCTTCCCGAGGCAAGCTGGTCATCGGCATATGCAACGGCTTTCAGGTACTGTGCGAATCCGGACTCCTTCCAGGGCTATTGCTGCGAAATAACCACCTGGAATATCGCTGTCAATGGACACATCTAAAAACAGAAAACACATCGACCCCCTTCACCTCACAGTGCCGAAATGGGCAGGTACTCAAGATTCCCATCTCTCATTACGAAGGCAGCTATTATGCCGAAGATGCCACACTGGAGGAACTGGAGAACGATAAACGTATCATCTTCCGCTACTCAACTCCAGCAGGACGGATAGACGAACCAGCAAATCCCAACGGATCACTGCGCAACATCGCCGGCATTATCAATAAGAAAGGGAACGTGCTGGGCATGATGCCACATCCTGAGCGAGCCTGTGAGCCTCTACTAGGCAGCAGCGATGGTAATATCATCTGGGAGTCGATAATTGCCGGTATCTAAAGAAATACTCGATGAAGTCGCGCTGAGCGAGGAGGAATACCAGCTTATTGTTGAAAGGCTCGGTAGGGAGCCGACCGAAGTGGAGCTGGGTATGTTCGGCTCGCTGTGGAGTGAGCATTGTGGCTATAAGCATTCCAAGGCTCTGCTCAAACAACTACCGTCTAAGAGTAAACGTGTGCTGGTCAAGCCAGGTGAGGAAAATGCCGGGGTGGTAGACATAGGAGATGGGCTGGTGTTGGTAATGAAGATAGAATCACATAATCACCCTTCGGCAATTGAGCCATATCAAGGGGCAGCCACCGGCGTAGGAGGCATCGTTCGTGATATTTTCACCATGGGAGCTCGGCCGATTGCACTCATGAATTCGCTTCGCTTCGGTCCTCTAACCGACCCTCATAACAGGTATCTTTTCGGGGGAGTGGTCGGCGGCATCGCTGGCTACGGCAATTGTCTGGGGATACCTGACGTGGGCGGCGAAATCTATTTTGCTGACTGCTATTCAGACAACCCGCTGGTAAATGCTTTCTGCCTGGGTATTGCCAGAGCCGATAAGCTGGTTAAGGCCAGAGCCTATGGGGAAGGCAACCTGTTGATGCTGGTCGGCGCCGATACCGGGCGTGACGGGCTGCACGGCGCCTCCGGCCTGGCTTCGAGGACATTCGAAGAGGAACGGGAGCTAAGGTCTGCAGTCCAGGTTGGCAACCCCTTCCTGGAGAAACTGCTTATAGAAGCCTGCCTTAGTCTGGCTGAAACCGATTGGATTGCCGGCATGCAGGATTTAGGCGCCGCGGGACTGACCAGCTCAGCTGTGGAATCAGCATCCAGAGGCGGTGGCGGCATCGAAATCGATGTTCTCAAAGTGCCACGACGTGAAAAAGGCATGACACCTTACGAGGTGATGTTATCCGAATCACAGGAGAGGATGCTAGTGGTGGTTAAGAAAGGCTACGAAGGCAAGGTAAAGGCTCTATTCGACCGTTGGGAACTACGCTCGGATATAATCGGCCGTGTGACCGGCGATGGCATAGCCAGAATTAGAGAGGGTAAAAAAATGGTGGCTGAGGCACCTGTAAGCTTGTTTACTTCATCGCCTGTTTACCGAAGGCGGGTTAAAAAGCCGGAGTGGCTCAACAAATTGCAGGAGTTTGATGTCACCTCAGTTCCCGACCTGGTAAGAAAGAATGCGAATTCAACTCTTCTCCGTCTATTAGCATCACCTAACATTGCCAGCAAGCGCTGCATATACCGCCAGTACGACCACCAGGTGGGTGATAACTCCGTGGTTCTCCCGGGTAGCGACGCGGCAGTACTGCGCATTAAAGGAACAAAAAAGGCAATCTCATTAACCACCGACGGCAACGCTCGGTACTGCTATGTAAATCCCTATCTCGGTGGCATCATCGCCGTGGCTGAAGCGGCTAGAAACTTAGCCTGCAGCGGTGCCCAACCACTGGCTCTCACCAACTGCCTCAACTTCGGCAATCCAGAGAAGGACGATGTTTATTATCAATTGAAAGAGTGCATCGCCGGTATGGCTCGAGCTTGCCGGGAACTGAAAATACCGGTTATAAGCGGCAATGTCAGCCTGTACAACGAGACCAAAGGCGAAGCCATATATCCAACCCCGGTAGTCGGAATGGTGGGGCTTATCGAGGATGTAGCCAAACATTGCACTTCCGGATTCAACAATGAAGGCGACCTCGTGTTTTTGCTAGGTGATAGCCAAACCGTTGACAGCAGTATCGGCAGCAGCGAATACCTTGAGCTAATACACGGTACAACAAAAGGTAATCCTTATCTTGATTTGGAAATGGAGATACGGTTGCAGCACTGCTGTCTCGAGGCAATCGGACGAGGACTTATAAGATCAGCCCATGACTGCTCAGATGGCGGGCTAGGCGTTGCCCTGGTAGAGAGCTGCCTGGCCAACGGTCTCGGATTCATCAGTGATGATTGGCAACCCGAAGGCAGACTGGATGCAGCTCTTTTCGGTGAGGCGCAATCGAGAATTATAGTCTCAGTAGCACCCAAATTCGTATGGAAACTGGAGAGCCTCGCCGCTCGTCATCACATAGCAGCAACAAAGCTGGGAATAGTAGGCGGTAAACGACTGATATTGAAAGGCTATATAAATTCATCGCTAAAACAGCTGGGGGAGGCTTGGCGGGATGGACTTGAGAGATTACTATAAACGGAGGAAACACTTGGCTGAGATAAGTCCTTTTTCAGGCATGCGTTACAATCAGGAGATCGTTGGGGATATGGCGTCAGTTATCTGCCCACCCTACGATATTATCTCTCCAGAAGAGCAGGCAGCCTATTATGCGAAAAGCGATTACAACATCATTCGCCTCGAACACGGGATGGTGCTGCCCGATGATACGAAAGCCAACAACAAACACAGCCGAGCCAGCGCTACCTTCAATCAGTGGCTGAAGGACCGTGTGCTGGTAATAGACCATGTTCCTTCATTCTATATACACGAACATGTATTCACCTACCAGAACATCAGGAAAAGGCGCCTGGGCCTGACGGCCTGTGTCAGACTGGAACCCTGGGAGAAAAAGATTTTGTTTCCTCATGAAAATACCGTCCCCGGGATTAAAAGCGACCGTCTGGATTTGATGCGAGCTTGTGCCGCCAACTTCAGCCCCCTCCTTGGCCTCTACGAAGATATGGGGCAGAAAGTCACCAAGTTATTAACCTCACAGGCTAGCCGTAAGCCAGCGATTGATATTACCGACTCCGGTGACACACACAAACTCTGGGTAGCTAACGAACCTGAATTTGTACAAAGAGTCAGTCACTTCCTGGCTTCCAAACCGATTTATATCGCCGATGGACATCACCGCTATGAAACAGCACTGGCTTATCGAGATGAAAAGCGACAAGAGAACCCGCCTGGTAAAGGTGAAGAGGCTTTCAACTTTGTCATGATGACACTGGTGCCCTTCTCTGACCCCGGGCTTATCGTGCTACCAGTCCACCGCCTTATACGCAATCTATCATCTAAAGCTTTGGCACAATTCAGAAGCGACCTGGAAACGTCTTTCGAATCTGAATCTGCGCCTCTGGATGAAAATGGCGTGCCTGAAATAAGAGGAGCCACTACAAGGGTCTTAGGATTGGAGACAGGTAATGTCGTAGCACTAAAGCCCCACCAGCCATCATCTCTCAAGGAAATAATGCCTCAGGAACACTCCGAAGCCTATAGGAAGTTAGACATCAGTATTATACAGCACCTTATCATAGACAAGCTCACAACTCTCGATAAAAGCAGCAGCCTTGCCTATACTCCAGATATGTTAGAGGCTCGTGGACTGGTGGAAAGCGGCGAATATCAACTGGCTTTTCTTCTAAATCCGATACCAGTGACAACCATTAAGGCAATCGCTGATGCTAACGACAAGATGCCAGGGAAATCAACCTATTTCTACCCCAAATTGCCCACCGGCCTGGTCATCAACAGCCTTGAGGGAACACTGTAAGCCAAGCTGGACATCTCTTATATATGCCCCGGATGGTTAGCGTGCTTGAACCTGAACAAAATGGACGAATGTTCACCTCTTAAGCCGATTCTGGACAGCTTCACTCTCTAGTTCTCTGATAGCATCAGAAGCAACCCAACGAGCAGCTTTGAAGTCGAGTCGCTGGATTTCCTTTGCAGTATTTATTGCAACCTGGTTCAAGTTGATGTTCCTTTTCCCTATGTTTCTAAGAGCCCAGTTGACTGCTTTCTTAACGAAGTTGCGCTCATCCGTAGCTCCTCGTATGATTATCGGAAGCAATTCAATGAATTTCTCATCGCTTGCCTTCTTATCATGCCAGGCAAGACAAGCTATCAGCGAAAAAGCAGCCCTCTTGACGAACTCCTCTTTCCGCTCAGACCAATCAACAATTTTCTTCCAGGCTAACTGGTTCTTTTCGAAAAGATTCATGCATATCTGGTCACATACATCCCAAGAGTTGATACCCTTCACCCAGTCCTCCATTTGCTCTTCAGTTAGCTTATCAGGGTCATCAATCATCGCCGCCAATATCCTTGCTTCAGCTATACCAGTCTTCCATAACTCTAATGCCAGTGTGTGGTCTTTCCCTATATCTTTCGCCATTTTTCTCAGATCAGGTATCGATACGCCTAATCTTTGTTCAACCGCCATTCCATACTTAGCCATTCCCTCCAACTGATCCGGCTTAGCTTTGCTCTTGAGTCTGTCCAGCACATCTTTCACAGAAGCCATCATTTACTCCTTTCGCCTTAATTCAAGATTACTAACAAGCCATGTCGAATTATAACAGCCCGTTAACGATCATTAACGCAGGTGGTGGCAAGTGCTTATGTCAACTACTACCCAGAGGATTAAAATAATAAGCCCTATTGCGTGACAACAACAGGGCAATTAATATCCTTGGGGGAACATTGTAAACGCGGAAGCTTTATCTGTTCACGAAATCTTTGCTTTGTTAATAGAGTAGAATGCATAGTCATCTCGCCCATGCTCCTTAACCCAGTACATTGCAGTGTCAGCATTAGCCAGTAAGGCATCAGCATCTTCACCATCTTCAGGATAGAAGGCAACACCAATACTAGTAGTGACACGGATTTGATAACTATCAATCACAAAGGGCTTTCTAAATGTTTCCAAGATCTTTTGAGCGACCTTGGTAGCATCTTCTATCTTAGCGATTTTGGGCAGCAACACCAAGTACTCGTCTCCACCAACACGGGCAACCGTATCACTCTTGCGAACAAGGCCCGACAATGCTTCTCCAGCAGCCTTTAACAACTTGTCACCCATACTATGCCCAAAAGTATCATTAACGACCTTAAAGCGGTCTAAATCGAGCATCATTACGGCAAGATTTGTATCATTGCGTTTTGCATGCTCCAATCCGACATTGAGACGGTCATGCAACAATACTCTATTGGGCAAACCGGTCAAGAAATCATGGGTGGCTATCTCAGCGAGCTCTTGCTCTAACCGCTTGCGCTCGGTAACATCACGGGCGACGCCGCGAAATGCGATAACTTTTCCTTCCTCATTCTTTATAGCAGAAATTGAAAGTTCACCGAATCCTACAGTGCCGTTTTTCTGTATAAACTTGTAGGAGAGACCCTTGATCGGTTCACCTGTATTATAAACACGATTGAAATCTCGATACACAGTCTCAGCATCTTCCTCGACTGCAAACACCCGATAGTTCATGCCTACTAGTTCTTCTCTAGAGTAACCCATAGTACGGCACATGGCATCATTGACAAAGGTAAGATTACCAGCAAGGTCCACTTCAAAATAGCTGTCCTGAATTTCCTCCAATATAGTCCGATACCGCTCTTCTGATTCTTTCACAGCCTCCTCAAGTTGTTTGCGTTCAGTGATATCGAAGACAATCGCCATGCCCGCAGATAGAACTTCATCATGAAAAATAGGCGATACAGAAGGATATATCCAGATGGCATGCCCGTCTTTATGGATTGCCCTGAACTCTAATTGATAACCTGGCTCAGGATTTGCCAGACCTTCCATGAACTTCTCCATCACCATTTCCTTGTCATCAGGGTGCAGAAAGTCAGCAAATGGTTTTCCCGTCAGTTCCTCTTGAGAGTAACCAAGTATGTTACAGAAAGCCTCATTTACGAAGGCCATATTTCCGTTCAAATCTCCAACAAGAACTCCTGCCGCTCCAGTTTCAACAACGCTTCGATATATAGCTTGACTCTTTTCTAATGCCTCCTCCACCAGTTTGCGCTCAGTTATATTCATAAAGCTACCAACTGTGGCTCGCTTACCTTTGTATTCCATTGAGGTAACTTTTTCCAAAACCCAAATTATTTCCCCATTTTTCTTTACTAAACGATATTCATAGGGGAGAGGGCTCCCAACCTTCAGGCTTTCTATAGCCTTTTCTCTGACCGTTTCCTTATCCTCAGGATGAACAAGGTCTAGAGAATACTTACCTAATAATTCTGACTCCGAATAACCTGTCAACTCCTGAAACAGGGCATTGACATATTGAAATTTTCCACCCTGGACAATATAAACACCTGTCCCGGTACAACGCATTAGAGCTTGTGCCAGTTCCGCTGACTCATCTGGTTTGGCTTGTTTCTGTTTGTCTATTCCAGCCATTAGACTAAATTGCCACCCCTGTACCTTAACTTGCTGCCCTGCCATCATTTAGTGGTTGCCCACTATACTGCAATCTGCCAAAAGGCTTTTTATTAAATTATAACCTCTGATGCTAAAGCTTTACCACCTTGGCGGTATAGACATCCTGGAGGTCAAGGATTTTCTGTATCTGTTTTTCGGGGAGCGGTTCATCCAGAGCCAAAATCATGAGCGCCTGGCCTCTGGGTTGAAGCCGCACCAGTTGCATGGAGCTTATATTTATATCCGCTTTACCGGTTATGTTGCCCACAGCACCGATTAGCCCGGGACGGTCACGATGGTCACTGAACAGGAAATAACCACCGGTGGGGACTATGTCCGGCCAGAAATCATTTACGCGGACGACGTGGGTCTCGCCACGTAATACAGTGCCGGCAACCGTAGTAGTTCCAGCGTTGGTGACAGCTTCCAAAGTAATCAAGCTAGCATAGTTCTCACACGTGGTCTCTTTCTGTTCAAGAATCTTTATGCCCCGCTGTGCAGCAATCAGGGCAGCATTGACCATGTTGACTCTTTCCTCGCTTATTCCTTCGAGTAAACCGCCGATAACGGATACCTTTATGGCAGTGGTATCGTAATTAGCAATCTCACCGCTGTACTTAATGCGGATGTTATTTATCTGCCCCTCCATCAACTGCCGGGCTAAGCTGCCCAGAGTTGAAGCCACATCCATAAATGGAGCCAGGACAGTCAACAGTTCAGCTGGAATCTGTGGAGCATTCACAGCATACTTGGCTGGCTGGCCTTTCAATACTGCCATCACTTGCTCAGCAACCTCAAGAGCCACGCCAGCCTGTGCTTCGGTAGTTGAAGCGCCAAGATGGGGGGTGACGATAATCTTATCGCATTGGAAAAGCACGCTATCGGTCACCGGCTCTTTGACAAAGACGTCTACAGCGGCGCCAGCCACCTTTCCCGCCTCCACTGCCTTAAGCAAAGCTTCTTCGTCAATAAGCCCGCCGCGGGCACAATTGATAATACGCACCGTTGGTTTTACCTTATTCAATTCCTTGGCACCAATTAACATCTTGGTCTGAGAAGTCAGCGGCAGGTGAAGAGTGATGAAGTCAGACTCTTTGAGCAATTGCTCCAGAGAGACTAATTCCACACCCAGATTACGTGCGTAATCCGCCGAGACAAAGGGGTCATAGCCAATGAGCCGCATGTTAAAGGCCTGAGCTCGCCTGGCGACCTCGGAACCCACATTGCCAAGCCCCACAATGCCTATGGTCTTCCCCCTGAGTTCGACGCCCATATAGTCGCTGCGTTGCCAGACACCCCCTTTGAGCTTAGCATTGGCCTGTGGAATATGCCGAGCCAGAGCCAGCATCATGGCAATGGTATGCTCAGCAGCAGCCATGGTATTGCCAGTGGGAGCATTGACCACGACAACACCACGCCTGGTAGCAGCCTCAACATCGATGTTGTCCAGACCAACACCAGCCCGGGCAATGACCTGAAGTTTCGTACCAGCCTCAATAATGTCAGCAGTGGCTTTTGTCTCACTGCGCACCACCAGGGCTTCATAATCACCAATTATGCTCTTAAGTTCCTCTGGCTTAAGTCCAAGCTTGACATCGACTTCAGCCTGAGCTTTTAAAACTTCAACTCCTTCCTTAGCCACAGGGTCGGCAACTAAAATCTTCATATCGGTCAAATTTCTCTGGGCAAGTCTAAACTCCGTTTTTAATAATCTATTATTAATTATCGGCAATCTTGGCAAAGCGCCGTTTGCCTACTTTAATAATACTACCCTTCTTTATTAGTGCTATCACTAAATCTTCAGTAACCGTTTCCCCATCAATCTCAATAGCACCTTGAGTCAAAAGACGTCTAGCTTCCGAGCGGCTCTTAGTCAATCCCGCGTTGGTCAATTCAGCAGATAGAGTGCTATCGACTTTGGTTGGGGCGTTTATCATTACGACCGCCTCATCAGGCACTTCCCCTTTTTGAAACACCCTGGCAAAATGTTCCTCAGCCTCACCAGCAGCCTGAACGCTATGAAATTGAGCTACGATTTCATAAGCCAATCGCTTCTTGACGGTCATCGGATTAACTGACTGATTAGCTATCTGTGTCTTAAACTCGGCAATTTCCTCATCCGGTATGTCAGTCACCAGCTCAAGATAGTCGATTATCAGGCTGTCAGGAATGGACATAATTTTACCATAAACTTCACTTGGTAGCTCATCTACACCTATATAATTTCCCAAACTTTTACTCATTTTTTGATTTCCATCAGTGCCGACAAGAAGTGGGACAAGAAACACCTGTTGTGGAGGCTGCCCCACCATCTGCTGCAGTTCCCTGCCTACCAGGCAATTAAATTTCTGGTCAGTGCCACCGAATTCAACGTCAGCCTCTATAGCCACCGAGTCATAAGCCTGGAGCAAAGGGTAAAGGAGTTCAGTGATAGCGATAGGACGACCGGAGCTATATCGTTTTGCAAAGTCCTCTCTGGCAAGAAATTGAGCCACAGTGAATTTGCTGGTAAGCCTAATCACATCATCAAGCGCAAAATCGCTGAACCATTCGCTCTGCCATCTAACTTCGGTCTTCTCCTTATCCACCACCTTGAAAAATTGCTCCATGTAAGTTTTAGCGTTGGCCTGTACCTCCTCAGCAGAAAGCATGGCACGGGTGGTCGATACGCCACTAGGATCACCAATCTGGGCAGTCCAGTCACCAACAATAAGGATAACGCGATGACCCAGTTGCTGAAATTGACGCAGCTTCCTCAAGCCAACCACATGCCCCAGATGTATATCCGGGCAACTGGGGTCGAAGCCCTGTTTTAGCCTCAGCGGTTTACCCGATTTGAGTAATTTTAACAGCTCCGACTCAACTATAGTCTCAGCTACACCCCGCTTTAATAGCCACTTGAGGTCAGGATTAATCATGTTCTAGATTAAGCTCCCGATTATTCCATCCGTTGGTTTAAAATTCGCCTGGCTTGCTCCACATCCTTGCTTATTTGAGCTTTAAGTTTCTCCACAGTATCGAAACGCTTTTCATCTCTAATCTTATCTACAAGATCGATGGTGAAACTCTGCCCAAGCAAATCCCCGTCGTAATCAAAGATATAGGTCTCTACCAAATGCTTACTGCCCTCAAAGGTGGGACGAACACCAATGTTTGTTACCGAAGGCATAAGATGGTGGCCAACATGAGCGATAGTAGCATAAACTCCATCGGCGGGCAACGCCTGATCGGCTTTCAATTCCAGGTTAGCGGTAGGAAATCCAAGGGTTCGTCCCCGCCCATCACCACTCACGATGTGACCACTAATACTAAACAGCCGCCCAATCAGCTTGCCTACCTTTTCCACATCTCCCTGAGCCAAACTCTGACGAATGGCGCTGCTGCTTACCACCTCCCCATCAAGTACCATCGCTGGTATAGCTTCGACAGTGAAACCCATTTCCTTCCCCATAACTCCAAGCGTCTCAGCATCGCCTTCTCTGCCTCTGCCCAGTGCAAAATCAGGACCTACTATCAAGCCACGCATCTTCAGATGGTCCTTAAGCAACTGAATAAATTCCCTAGCGCTCAGATGAGCCAGTTCAGCGCTAAACGGCAGGGTGACAACAACGTCGATTCCTGTAGCCAGGAGTAAGCTAACCCTGGTCTCCAAATCATTAAGCCAGAGCAATCCATTCTCTTTAGACAGCACCACCTCTGGGTGAGAGCTGAAAGTTACTACACCGCTGAGATAGTTTTTTTGCCGAGCTTCATCACGCAGGTGAGTTAGCAAGCGTTGATGTCCGAGATGAACGCCATCGAAAACACCGATGGTAAGCAACATCTCCTTCTGCGGCTTTACTTTGGCTATCTCTTTTTCAATCTGCACGACTGATTCCCTCAATCAGCTGCCATGTGGCAAAACTAAGGTTCCGCTTCAACAGCATAACCAGCCACATGCCTGCCTACAGCATCAGCCACAGATTTCAATTGAGACATGAGTTGCTGGAAATTAGCGAAAGTTAACGATTGAGCACCGTCTTTTAGTGCCAAATCCGGATGGGGGTGGACTTCGACCATTATTCCATCAGCTCCGGCAGCAACAGCAGCCAAAGCCACGGGAGTCACCAAATACCACTTGCCCGTGCCATGGCTCGGGTCAGCAATAATCGGCAAATGACTGACTTTCTCAATTATGGGGATAACACTTATATCTATGGTGTTACGGGTATAAGTTTCAAACGTTCTGATGCCTCGTTCACAAAGTATAAGCTGCTCATTACCCTGAGCCAGTACATATTCAGCGGCCAGCAACCACTCCTGAATAGTAGCTGATAGTCCGCGCTTCAACATCACAGGTTTGCCTGTTTTACCGACTTCCTCAAGGAGATTGAAATTCTGCATATTGCGAGCTCCTACCTGGAGAATATCGGAATACTTTGCCACCATCCCCACTTCGCCAGGCGTCATAACCTCCGTTATTATTGGCAACCCAATCTCCTTCTTAACATGAGCCAGGAGTTTAAGCCCATGCTCACCAAGACCACGGAACTGATATGGTGATGTGCTGGGTTTAAAGGCGCCGCCACGCAGGATGGTCGCCCCAGCTGCCTTCACAGCCTTGGCTGTTTCCAAAAGCTGCTGCTCACTTTCCACAGCGCACGGTCCAGCCATAACCACTATTTCTTTGCCACCAATGGTAATCCCACCAATCTTAACCTTAGTGTCTAATGGATGAAACTCACGACTACTAAGCTTATACGGCTTACTAACCCGGATAACCTCATCGACCCCATGGAGCATCTCCAGCATATCCTGAAGTTCTGGGAAAATTTGCCCCACAACACCGATTATTGTCCGCTCCACGCCCGGAGAAACATGAGCTTTCAAGCCAGCAGACTCAATCCGCTTAATCACTCCGGTGATTTCTTCATCGCTTGAGCCTACCTTCATAACTACTATCATTTTTCACCCTCACCCTGCCATATTCTCTCACCCTCATCCCTGAGTGCCCTCGCAGCCCCCAAATAAACGTGCCAAATTTCCTCATTCCTTTTATCAGTGTTGAATAGTACCATTACCCTCAAACATCTGGATAAACTTCCAGGCACATTCATCTCATGCCCACAAAGCAAAGGGACCCGCGTCCAACCCAGCTGTCGAGCAGCTGCCGCTGGAAACGCAGCGTTAAGATCAGAAGTCGTAGTAAACAGAATACAAGCTATATCGCCGATTTCCACCTCATTGACCTCTATCATGCGTTGAAGTAATCCCTTGGTAGTATCTATGATAGCCTGCTCAGTGTTTTCAGACACTGTGATAGCGCCTCTTATGCCACGGCACCACAATTTATTCTTCTCCTTACCTTATAATTTTATCCTAATAGCCTACTGCATTCAGGCTTCAGCGTCAAGAATTTTTTGCCTTACAACCAGCAAAGACGATAAACTAATAACAGGCTCGATGATTTCCCTGTTTCTATCAATGGAGGTTCATCATGGACAATAGTCAAAAAATCGCTACTGCACTTAGCATATTCCTGGCTATCATCATGCTGTGCGGCGGCTCAGGATTTCTCGGCTACATTTACCGCTCTCAAACCGGATATGAAGCTAGTTATCAACAAGGATATAATCAAGGAAAAGACACAGGTTATGATGACGGCTATAAATCCGGCTACGAGGCTGGCCTTAAAATCAGCCCGGAACAGAAAACATCCAGCGACTACGCCCCTAAAAATCCAACCTACCAGGAAATGAAGGCATTTATGGCCCAAGACGCCACAAATCTAAATGAGTATGAGCCAGATAAATACGTCTGCACTGATTTTGCTGCCGCAGTAAATAACAATGCTGATGCCAAAGGTATCCGTTGCGCTATCGTGGATATTTTCTACCCTGAAGGCTACGGCCATACTATAGTAGCCTTCGACACTACAGACAAAGGCTTAATATTTATCGAGCCCCAATTTGACCAAGAAATAAAATTAGTTGTGGGTCAGAGCTACTCGCAAACTAACAACTTCACACCATCACCACGCGCTGACACCGTTGACCGATTCTTGGTTATTTGGTAGGCTTTAATTTGGCCCAGCCATCTGAAACAGCTATTACAGCTTTATCAATACTCTAATCTCTTAATAGCACGCCGAACATAATCCGGCTAAAGCCAGCAAGAATAAGCACAAATTTATCAGCAACAACTATTGACACCCCTTTTAAGCATTTCTGGTCTATGATACAATAACTAAAAAACCAAGGGAGGCGGGAAATGAAAGTTCGAGACGTTATGACTTGGAATGTAGTCACTGTATCAAGCGATACACCTATCATGGAAGCCAGAAAAATCATGGATGCACATAACATACGTCGTTTGCCTGTCGTTGACAAAGGGAAACTTGTCGGCATGGTTAGCAAGGAGCGAATAACACGTACAGCTCCGTCACCAGCCACCAGCCTGAGCGTCTGGGAAATTAACTATCTCCTGGCAAAGATGACTGTCAAAGAAGTCATGGGCAAGAACCCGGTCACTGTTGACCCCGACATGTCGGTAGAAGCTGCCATAGCCCTGGCTCAGAAGAGAGGTGTAGGTGCACTGCCGGTACTGGAAAAGAATAAACTCGTAGGCATAGCCACAACCAACGATTTCTTCTACAAAATACTGAACCCTGTACTAGGAATTGGCTTGAAGGGCAGCCGCATAGTCATATCAAAAGGTGCTGATCCCAAGAACATGCAAAATGTCTTGGATGCAGTTAAAAAGAATGGAGCCAAAATGCTCGCCTTCCACAGCATGCCACCAGTCGAGGGGAAAGAACAGGACGTGATGGTCCACGTTGACAAAGGCGATGTTAAGCAGCTTATCAAAGACCTGGCGAACAAAGGTTTGTCAACTGAGATAATAGAGCGATAAAAGCATAGAAATAATTTGAGCACCGCCTACACATCTGATTTGGCCACAGCTAAAACAGCGCTGCCGCTATAGTCGAGGTAGGCGGTGCTAACATAGATGTCAGTATGTCAGGCATTGTGTTTTCGCTTTC
>CP070642.1:1654388-1657607 GCA_020354105.1 Chloroflexota bacterium
ACATCGAATACATGCTTGGTAATTTGAGCTGCCATAACGTTGCGATTGTCACCTTGAGTCACTGCTACAAAGGCGTCAGCTTCTCCAACACCGGCTTTCCTTAGCATCTCTTCGTCAGTACCATCACCGACCAGCGCCGTACCTCCAAAACTCGGCGGCAACCGCCTAAAACTGTGAGCATCAACATCTAGAACAGTCACTTTGTGCCCATCAGCATCAAGTAAACTTGCTAATTGAGCTCCAACACGCCCACATCCCATAATAACAATTTTCATAATTCCTACCTCAAGACATTGGTTCGCGACACAGCAGTACACGACAAGGAGCTTCTTCCAAAACATAAGGTATGACCCTGCCTAAATTAAAAATACCGAAACTTTTCTTATAAGTCACACCCATCAAAATCAAATCAATCTCCCTTTCCATTGCCTCGTCTACGATAGCCGGGCCTACTTCTCGCGCCTGAACCAAGTCAGTCTCCACTTCATAATCCCTATCAGCCGCAATATCCTCAGCACGAGTTAATACTTTTTCCGCCTTCTCTACTTCGGATTCTATGACCGCATCCAATGGCAAGCTTCGTTTGACTTCGATAACGTACACGACATATACTTTTGCCTTCGATTTCTTAGCCAAATCACAGGCTAACTTCACCGCTTCCACATCAGCATCCCTGCCATTTATTGCAACCAATATTCTTTCGAGTCTCATTAGACTGTGTTATCCATTATAGTTTTGCCCGACAAGTTGTGCAATCATTGCTGGTTTCCCATAAGATCAGCCCATCAACGACCTGTTTTGTTCAAAGATGATTTACGCCACCAGCGGTAGATAACATAAATAACAAGCCCCACAGCCATCCAAGCAAGACCAACCACACGGCTATAAGGTTGAGTAAATATCACCACCAGCCATACAATGACCGTGCCTACTAATCCCAAAATGGCAGTAACAGGCAACTCCCGCTGTTTGAACCTAATGTTCCAACCGAGTTTAAAAGGACGAGGCGAGTCGGGATGTTTAATACGCAAACTCATAATAGAAGCGTGAGCCAGTACAAATGAAAGCAAAGAGCCAAAAGCGTATAAGGCACCAAGCTCAATGAACACACCGGGCGCGAAAAAACCCGGGACCAGGATGGCAAGAGCTACCGCCGAAAAAAGAATGATGGCAATATAAGGAGTTTTAAATCGCTGATGGACACGTCCCAGAACCGGAGGTATCAGTTGATGCCTACCCAGAGAGAAAGCAAGACGTGATATGCCCATAAGACCGGCATTAGTAGCTATAAACAGGATACTGGCTGCAAGCACAGCTACTAAAATTGGCAACAAATCACGTAGCCCAGTAAATATCCAAGTAAGAACAATAACAACCTCATTTGTAGTGGCAAGCTTGGCTGCCATTTCCTGTGGTGTTATAGCCATGGAGATACTATTAGCAATTCCCGCTACGGGGTCAGTCGCCCAGGAACTGGCGAGTTCCTGAGGCGTCATAGCCGAAAGCCCTACAGTAGATACGCCACTGAATAGAACCAGTACGGTGATTATCATCAAAACAAGTGCTCTGGGCACTCTTATCGCTGGTCGCTTGGTCTCTTCAGCCATTTGAGACATAGTTTCAACTCCAGTATAGGCTATAGCAGCTAAGGCTACACCGAAAACTAGGTTCTCCCAACTCGGCCAATAAAATGTGATGTTGTTGACAAGGACATCAAAATTAAATACAACCAGCAAACCCAGAGCTATTATCAATAGCTGCACCATTACATCAAACACTGCCGCAATCACGTTAATAAAGGAGGTCTCTCTCACACCGACGACATTAATTACCATGAGGAAGAATATGATGCCCATCGATACCGCCGTACCGATAATTGCAGATTCCTTTAGTGGTGGCCAAAAGTAGCCCAGGTAAGGCGGGATAACAAAGGCAGAGATAGCTATAGTCACAATATAGCTCAGCATCAGTGCCCAACCAGAGATAAAGCCAACTGAATCACTAAAACCATGACGAGCAAAGCTGGCTGAGCCACCAGCTTCAGGATACATAGCTGTGCCTTCAGCATAGGTGAGAGCAGTGAAAATAAACAAAATACCGGCTATAGCTAACACTATCGGTGCTGCGCCCATCGCCACTACGACAACAATTCCCAGGGCATAATAAATAGACGAGCCTACATTACCATAGCCGGCACTAAATAGACCAGGAATGCCTAATACGCGCCTTAAAGGGTGGGCTTTGATTCGAGGGCGACGGATAACCCTATCGCCTAGCTTAGGACGCCAATTATTCTGCACGGTTTCTTGCTTCGCACGCTCACTTGGCGAGAAATTGTAGTCCTGCTTTTACTCTTTGTCAATAGGTATTCAGATATCACAGCCTATTTCTGATATATCTCGATTGAACCCAAAACAACTATTGGGCTATAATGACTATCTGTGAACCATGGTGAGCGTAGCCGAGTGGTCTAAGGCGTCAGGTTGTGGCCCTGAAGAACGAGGGTTCGAATCCCTCCGCTCACCCCAACACTAACAATCTCTAAAACCGAAAATCTTGCGGCTCTAATTGCGCCTATAGATCAGCGGACAAGAGCACCGGTCTTCGGAACCGGGGGTCGTGGGTTCGAATCCCTCTAGGCGCGCTACTTATCTATTCACACCAGCATCTTTAACGCCGCCCGATTATATCTCCACTGGACTTGCCTGTATTTCTTAGAAAAGGACCTTGTGATAAACTAGAAGAGAGGAGAATAATCATGTCGAAAGAGTTAGGCAAAATAAAAAAACCCGAGGCAGCTAGCTTCAATCAGGGGAGAAAACTGCTCCTCGTCCCACTAATATATTCATACAAAGATGCCCCTTCTGATTACACTAAAAAATATGAACTCTACTGGCAACAGGTGGCAGAGCATGTAGTTAACCTAGAAGCTAAAATAGGCACTATTAACCAAGTATACCATGAATCAATCAGCTTGGGTGGTGATGACGGCCTCAAGATTATGGAGAGCCTGAATCCAAAAAGCTGCCAAATTGCCAAGCAGAAATGCCAGGACGGCGCTAAACTTGAGGTAATAGAAGACAAGGAACTAGCTGAGGAAACCATCGACTGGGAGAGGTGCTTATTCATCGGATTTCTGAGCGATAAAGTGGCCAGGAAGGTGTCCGAATTTTACATTGAAGCCTCAAGGAAAAGATATGAACATATCAGTAAAAAGAT
>CP070642.1:1657707-1670590 GCA_020354105.1 Chloroflexota bacterium
TCCGGTGCTTTGTGTATTGGCTAAGGCTGCTGTCTGAAGGTCGTAGAAGAAATTTGATACCACTCCATTGTCAACAAGCGGTGTTCTTTGACTTGGCACTCCCTCATCGTCGCTTGGGTAACTGGCTATTTGATATGATAGTGTAGCATCATCCCAGAGGGAGAATTTTTTATCAAAAACTTGCTGTCCTGACTTGCCCTTAAGTGGCGAGGCTCCGTCAAAAACCAATTTGCCATTGAAAGCAGATACTAAAGGGGCGAGTAGTGAGCTAGCCACACCATGTGGTGTGAAAATCACTGGCATTTGCTTGGTTGGTATACTAACATTTCTCTTAGCTAATTCTAGCTGCTTGATTACCTCTTCGGCTACTGGTGTGAAATCAAAAATTGGATGGCATGAACTGTAGCTATCACCAACAAATAGCATGTCCTCATCTTTAATTAGAACACCTTCAAGGCTAAGTTTGAAAAAGCTTTTACTGTAGCCGGTTTCACCACCTTGGGAGTTGATGATATTGACTGAAATGATTCCTTTGGTTACCGATGCTTCGCATAGAATATCTGGTGTATGTTGCCTTATTGAGCTAATAAGTTGTTCTCCAAGCGTGACCATTTCCTCCACATTTACATTTTCTATTTGGGAATCAAAGGTCTCTATCTTTGGATAGACCTTTGGATTGGGAAAGTCGAATTTTGCTGGCATGCCAAATGGACATGTCTCCGCTGCCATTTCGGTCAGTGTCTCTGGCTCGATATAACCATTGGCCTGAGCAAAGCCGACCTTCCCGCCTTTGATGAGTCTTAAAGCTGTGCTGACGTTTTCTTTGCTCTCTATTTGTTTCAACAAGTTGGCTTCGAAATGCACTGGAGTCACTTTGGAGGAGACTTGGAATACTTCGACCTGCTCAGCTATTTTCTTGGCTTGTGATAGAATCTCCTCCATTTAACTGCCTCCGATTAGGCAACGGCGTATTCTTATATGTGGGCTCCCATTGGAAACGGGTAGAGGTGACTGTCCACGTTTGCCACAGCCACCCCCCTGATTCATCTGCAAATCATTACCGATGGCGTCTATATTGTCTAGAGTGACGAAGACATTGCCGCTGAGAACTACCGGACGGAGCAACTCTGCTATTTTGCCATTGCGAATCATGTAGGCTTCGGAGGCGGAGAATGTAAACATCTCAAGGCTGGTTGTACCTCCGTACCAATCCTTGGCATAGATACCTTCTTTGATGTCGCTGATAACATCGTTGAAAGGTAGCGTTCCATGTTCTATATATGTGTTGGTCATTCTGACTATTGGTGGATAAAGATAGCTAATTGCCCGAGCGTTGCCTGTGGGTCTTTCATTCATTTTAGCGGCTGTTTCTCGGGAGTGTAGTCTGCTTTCGAGCGTACCTTCTCTGATGAGATATGTCTTTGTTGCTGGAACTCCCTCGTCATCGTATTTGTAACTACCTCGCAGTCCGGGAACAGCAGCGCCATCAACAATATTCAGATACTTGTTTCCGAATCTCCGACCCAGGACCATGATTTCTTGCAGTTGCTTGTTTTCATAAACATGGTCTGCCTCGGACAAATGCCCGAAGGCTTCATGGACAAATACGCCAGCAAGTACGGGGTCGAGGACAATGGTATATTCGCCTCCTTTGGCTTGAGGCGCTGAAAGAAGCGTTACTGCTCGTTGTGCCATCTGTTTTACCTGCTCCTGTAAGCCCTCTATAGCTGAAAAATCACCTTGGCTACCTAAGCTCAACCCAACCTGCTGGACTTGGCCATTTTCTGAGGCTATGGCTGTTAGGCGCAGGCTTGCATCTGCTTTGGTTTGCTCTATATAAGTGCCTTCGGAGTTGGCAAAAGTTATTTTCCTCTGGCTGTCATAATAGCCTATGTTGGATGTTCGTATCTTAGGCGTGCTCAGGATAATGTCGTTATACTCGTCAAGCAGTTGTTTTTTCGATGATAACGGAATAGTCGCCTGCCCTTTTTTCCCGGTGGCTACTGCGTCTATTATCGGTTCTGTTTGGCTTAGCTTGAAATCTTCCTTACCGCTAAGTCTTGCTTGTTGTGCAGCCAGGTCTACCTTGTCTCGAAGCTTTTGTATGCTATTGAAACTGACGAATCCCCAGCCACCCTTGACCAGAGCCCGCACATTACCGCCCAGACTCGATGTTCTGCCTACCTCTTCTAGCCTTTCGCCACGGTAAATAATTCGGGTTATCTGGGTTTCCTCAAGCCGAATCTCGGCATAGTCGGCTTTATGACTATGCAAAGAATTAACAATCCTGTCTCGCATCTTGCTGCTTTCTAGAGTCTATGTATTGTAGCTTGTCATTATAGCTGAGGCAAGCCGAAGTAATTCAATTCGGGAAGATGAGCAGCTCCGAGTCTTAGACTTTTTTACAGAATATTTATATACTTATTGTGGAGGTGCTTAAATGCATTCCAGTCTCATTGGAAAAGTTGAGAAAGCCAAAAGATACGCTCAGGAACCAGACCGTGTTACCCTTTCAGAATTCTCCGCTGATTTTCGCGGTGAGCATGACAATTATACTGTGACTTATAAAAATAATAACTGGCATTGCACCTGTAAATTCTTTGCTCAGTGGAAGACTTGTAGTCATATAATGGCATTACAGCGGCTTTTCTCGGGGGTGTTGCCCGTAGAGGCAGGTACCTTTCTTGGTACCGATGCTACTGACTAACACCTGCTTCATTTGCCTTCGTGAAGAAGTCTATCGCTTCGGCTACTACGAAAAGGGAACCTGTAACCAGGATAAGTCCTGTATTCTGGATTGCAGCAAGAGCCCTGGATAGTGCAAGGGTAATGTTTTCAATTGCATCTACCTTAATTCCTTGCTTGGCAAACTCCTCGACCAATATAGAGGTAGGGGCTGCCCTGGGATGAGAAGAACTGGTAACAATAATGTTCTCAGTAAGAGGTCTAAGTTCTCGTGCCATCCCAGGAATATCTTTGTCGCATGAGGTCCCAAGGATAACAAGACACTTATCATGGGGGAAGTAATTTTTTACCGATTCAACTAGTTTCTTCATCGAATAGGCATTGTGAGCTCCATCAACGAGCACCGTCGGCTCATAACTCAAGATTTGAAGCCTTCCCGGCCAGCTTACTTGACTGAATCCCTGGACTATGTTTTGGACCGAAATCTTCGCGCCGAGACGAACTAAAGCTTCTAAAGCGGCTAAGGCTGTAGCTGCATTCTCCAGTTGATACTCACCAAGCAGTGGTATAATCAGCTTATAATCCCCAGTTTTTCCTTTAATTTTCATGGTTTGCTGGCATAGGTCACCACTTATCTTTTGCCAGGTGATGTCTTTGCCAACTTGAATTAATTTTGACCGTTGCTGATGGCAGACTTGCTCGATAACTTCGGCAGCCTCCTCTACTTGTGGTGCACTGACCACTACACATCCAGCCTTAATTATGCCCGCCTTCTCAGCGGCTATCTTGGCAACAGTGTCACCCAGAATCTCGGTGTGGTCAAGGCTAAGTGAAGTTATGATGCATACATCGGCTTTGGCTACATTTGTAGCATCGAGTCTACCCCCTAAGCCCACTTCAAGAACCTGGAAGTCCACCTGACTGCCCTTAAAATGAGCAAAGACGACTGCTGCTAATATCTCGAATGTGGTCAGCTCACCATAAGCAGCTTCATTGTTTACCTTTTCAACAATGGGTTTAAGTTGTGTTACCAAAGCAGCAAAATCAGCCTCGGAGATCATGTCTCCATTAATCCTGACGCGTTCTCTCAAGGTGTGAAGGTGTGGCGAGGTAAATAACCCTGTCTTGTAACCAGCGGCGATAAGCGTTTGGGAAATCATGGCTGCGGTGCTCCCCTTGCCCTTGGTGCCGGCTATGTGCACCGTCTTTGTTCCGAGCTGTGGATTGCCCAGCGGTTGCAGCAGCTTCTCCATCCGCCTCAGATCGTAATTAGCCGATGTGTAGACAATGCCCGGGATTTTCTCGTAGTCCGTGAAGCTTAAAATATAATCTTCAGCTTGTCGATAGTTCATTTGGAGTTTCATTTTTAAGGCTGGTAGCAAATGAGAGTTGATGGCTTGTTTATTAACAAGGCTACAAGAAAGTCCGTGATTTTTCCGCCGGCTGGGCTTTTTTTAACTGCTGTCCTTGTTAGCTCCTGTTTCAATAGGGTAACCTGCTGCCTTCCAGGCATCATATCCGCCCTTTAAGACTTTTATTTCTGAGAAGAATCCTCTGTGAATCAATTGAAGCGCCGCACGGGCACTGGTATTCTCTTTTGGTCAACTACAGTAGAGTATAATCTCCTTATCAGATGGTGGTGTCCATCCCCCATCAACTATGGTAGAAAGCGGAGCAGATACAGCTCCCTTGATGCGGTCCACATCGTATTGTTCTTTGTGTCTGGTATCAACAACAAGGATGTTGGACTCGCTCTCCATCTTCTGCAGTAATTCCTCTATGGTTATGCGTGGTACTAGCTCTGAAGGTGCCGGCCTAGCTGTAGGTTCCTGCACGGGCTCAGTTGTTGGTTTGGGTGTTGCATCTAGCGTAGATGTAGGCGATGATGTACATGCCACCAAGACAAGCAGCATGAGCATGGCAATTGGAAGTATTAATTCCTTGAGATAGTATATTACCTTTTGCCTCATTGTTACGTATCGGAATCATACTCGACTTATGTGAGCCTGTCAAAAACAAACTTATACAAAGCACTGTATATCTTGTTTGATTTTTTGTCTTGCTTTTAGGAGTAGAATATGAGATGTGCCCGCAGATAGCATTTCTCATCACACAACGCATAGCATAGTGTAGACTTAGCCCGGTATTTTGGGTATTATTCTGTTCACGTTTTACTGTCTGTGGAGATAGAGAGGAGACGCTATGGATTATCAAAATATGACCGCACCCTGTGGACTGGATTGTTTCAACTGTCCTGTGTACTTGGCGAATGAAAACGAACGACTAAGAGAAGCAATTTCCAAGAATCTAGATATTCCTTTTGAGCAGGCGGTTTGCCGTGGTTGTCGCAATGAGAAAGGAACAATAAACTTTCTGGGTATGACTGAGCCATGTAATGTTTACAAGTGTATTGAGAAAAAGGGCATTAGCTTTTGTTGTGACTGCCCTGACTTTCCGTGTGATCACCTTCATCCTTATGCGGATAAAGCGACAGAGAGGCCACATAATACAAAGGTTTTCAATTTGAATTTAATCAAGAAAATGGGTGTGGCATCATGGGCTGAAAAAAAGGCGAAAAACGTCCGCGATACATATTTCAGGGGGAAATTTAAATTATAATTAACTTACTGCAGCGAACTGCCAGGCATTCTCCTCAAATCTTGATAACGCCCGGTGTAATAATTCATCTCCTTATCTTGGATGCTTTGTCTTCTTAAGCTATAATTCAGTCAGACATGAAATTTGTCGACAAGCTTCTGGAAGCTAGTAGTCTAAATGATAGTCTGCTTTGTATTGGACTCGATCCAGACCCGACCCTCATGCCCAAAATAGGTCTTCTGGAGTTCAATAAGGCTATTGTTGATGCTACTGCCGACTTGGTATGTGCCTATAAACCAAATCTGGCATTCTATGAGGCTCTTGGTATTGACGGGCTTATAGTTTTACAGATGACAATTGAGCATATACCGAGCCATATCCCGATAATTGCTGACGGTAAACGAGGTGACATCGGCAACACAGCTAAAGCCTATGCTAAAGCACTTTTTCTCACCTTTGACTTTGATGCTGCTACTGTAAGCCCCTACCTCGGTTTTGACTCAGTTGAACCTTTCATTGAGTATAAAGATAAAGGGGTCTTTGTACTCTGCCGGACGTCTAACCCTGGGGCAGTTGATTTTCAGAACCTGACTAATGATCAAGGTATCCCACTTTATGAGATGGTAGCTCGTAAAGCCAGGGAATGGAATGTTAGTGGCAATATTGGCCTTGTCGTTGGGGCTACGTATGCTGAGGAGTTGAAGACGGTCCGGCAGCTATGCCCGGAGATGCCACTTCTTATCCCGGGTATCGGGGCACAGGGGGGTGATTTAGCTTCTACGGTTAAATACGGAGTTGATGCTCAGGGGGAAAATGCCATTATAGCTGTCTCAAGGCAAATTCTTTATGCTTCTCGAGGAAAAGACTTCGCTCAAGCTGCCCGCAATAATGCGCTAGAGCTACGAGATAATATCAATAATCTAGTTAGCCAGATTGTCCGCTAAGATGTATGGATATAAAGCTAGGTGATGTAGTTCGCTTACGGAAGAAGCATCCTTGTGGGGGAGATGAATGGCAGGTAGTGAAGTTGGGTATTGATATTCGGGTAAAGTGCCTAAAGTGCCAGCGGCAGGTTCTTCTGGAAAGGCCGACCTTTGAGCGTCGAGTTCAAGCCTTTGTCTCGAGAGGCAACTCGGCAAGTAGCTCTGACAATAGGTAGTATGTCAGTTCCGACCAGAAAACATCTTAATCATCAATATTGCGCTTATTAATTAAAGTCAAACCTCGTAGTGCAATGGTACTTTAGTACTGGAGTATTGATACTTTAGCCGTTTACTCTATTACGACGATGAGAATTCTATCTAGAAACCTTTGTTTTTTTGTAAATCATTGTGATAGAATCAATTTATCAGGTAGTTTTCACAGTGGAAAACTAATTAACCGATTAGGTATTTAAAGTTTAAAGAAGGGAGTATTATGCCAGAAGTGTCAGGTGTGGATCGCGACTACAACTTGTGGGTGCTGCTACATCAGGTGAGCGACATAATATTTAATGCTAGGGAAGCAGAATTGCAGGAACATGGTCTTCCAGCCACACAGGCGGAGGTTCTATTTGTTATCAAAGCTATTGGTGATAAGGTGACACCGGCCCAGATATCACGGATGATGTTCCGACGGCCCCACTCAGTGTCTGGGATTATAGAAAGGATGAAAAAGGCTGGACTCGTTAAAAAAACCAAGGACTTGCACAGAAAGAATTTGGTGAGAGTCACCATGACTGAGAAAGGACAGCAGGCTTACAAGCAAGCACTGAAAAGGAAGTCTGTCCAGAAGATAATGTCTGCCCTTTCTGAGGCTGAGCGCCAAAAGCTGAAGTCGCTCTTGGAAACGTTGCGTAATAAAGGGCTTAAGGAGCTTAGGATTGACCCCAAGAAAGCACCACCGCCGAAGTTTGTCTGAGGCCTGAAAAATCTAGTCAATCTAACGTTGTAATGCGAGGTTTCAACCTCGCATTACTTTTTACACCGAGGTTCTCGTTGTTAGCTTTTATCATCTAGTCTATAATTGCTATTGAACGTGAATCGTTATATTTTGCACATTGACCTAGATGCCTTTTTCGTCTCCGTGGAGCAGGCACTGGCGCCGGGCTTGCGTGGTAAACCGGTAGTAGTTGGTGGGCAACCTGACCGCCGTGGCGTGGTAGCCTCAGCTTCCTATGACGCACGTGTTTTCGGTATTCGGGCTGGTATGCCTCTGACTCAGGCTTATCGTCTCTGCCCCCAGGCTATTTTCCTTCAGGGTAGCTTCCCCGCCTATCGAGATGCATCAGAAAAGTTTATGGCGATTCTGGCTGATTTTTCACCTTGCTTGGAACCAGCAGGCCTTGATGAGGCTTATCTTGATGTTACTGGGTGTGAAGCTTATGGTACTCCACATCAGCTGGCATTGCGCATAAAGGAACGTGTCAAGAAGGAACTGAAATTAATTGCTTCGGTGGGTGTGGCTGGCTGCAAAGTGGCGGCTAAGATTGCTTCTGATTTGGGTAAGCCGGATGGCCTGGTTGAAGTGCCTTCGGGGCATGAAAGGGAATTCTTAGCACCATTGCCCGTAGCCAGCTTGCCTGGCGTTGGTAAAAAAACAGAGCAGGTGTTAAGGGCGCTGGGAATAAAAACTATTGGCCAGTTGGCAGCTTTGCCACCCGAAACGATCAAGAGTCGTTTGGGTGCTGCTGGAATGATGATTCATCATTATGCCAACGGCGTAGATAACCGGGACTTGGAACCACCGGGTGAGGCTAAATCTATTAGCAGGGAGACCACTTTTGCTGAGGATACTTTGGACAGAACCTTTCTTCAAGCCATCCTGCGTTATCTCTGTGAGCGGGTTGGTGCCGAGTTGCGCCAGGAGAACAAGCACACCAAAACTATAACCCTGAAATTGAGATATGCAGATTTTGAAACCATTACCCGTCGTATTAGTTCGACAGAGGCTACAGATGCCGATGAGGTCATCTTTGCAGGGGCAGTTAAATTGCTTGACCATGCTCTGGCTAGAAATCGGAAGCTGGTGCGACTTATTGGTGTTGGAGTATCGAACTTGGTTGGTTATGGTAGACAACTTCATCTACTTGATTCCAGTCCGCAACGGCTGGCTCATCTGGATAAGGCTATTGACCGTATACGCAATAAATATGGCTTTACCTCCATCCAGACTGGACGTACATTGCTACTTAAAGATATATTCGCTAGTCGTGATGATGATTACATACTCGAAACGCCCTCGCTTTCCCGTTAACCTTGTTTTTGTTGTGGGGCAGGGTTATAATGAAGTCTAACCTTTCCGCGTTGGAATTTAGAGAAAAAGGAGGGAGGGATGCCTCAATACGCTTTTTTCCGAAAGCAATTCATGCCGCTTGCTGAGGCTAAAATTGGTATTCTAACCCATGCCCTGCATTATGGTACCGCTTGTTTCGAAGGAATTCGTGGTAACTGGAATGATGGGCAGGAGCAATTGTTTATATTCCGTATTAAAGACCATTATGAGCGCATGCTCAAAGGCTGTCGCATTTTGAAGATAAACCTCCCTTATTCGGCTGAGGATATGTGCCAGTTAACCGTTGAGCTGGTAGAAAAGAGTGGCTACCGTGAAGATGTCTATATCCGCCCTCTGGCTTACAAGAGTTCAGAGGCTATCGGTGTCAGATTACACGATTTGGAGGACGATTTCCTCATCATCGTTGCCACTTTGCCTGCTTATCTGGATGCTGATGAAGGGGTTCGCTGCTGTACTTCTTCGTGGCGGCGTGTAGATGATACCATGATTCCAGCTAGGGGCAAGATTACCGGCATCTATGTTAACAGTGCTCTGGCTAAGACCGAAGCTAATGAGCGCGGCTTCGATGAGGCCATTTTGCTGAACCATGATGGCCATGTTTCCGAGGGCAGTGGTGAGAACATCTTCTTCGTCTTGGACGGCAAACTGGTAACACCGCCAAGTTCCGATAATATTCTGTTGGGCGTTACTAGAGACACGGTGATTCAGCTAGCTCGAAATGAGTTGGGCATAGAAACTGTGGAAATGTCAGTGGACCGTACCGAGCTTTACCTAGCAGATGAGGTGTTTTTTACAGGTACTGCTGCTCACGTCAGTCCGGTCATTGAAATTGACCACCGCCCGGTGGGAAATGGGAAAATAGGGAAAGTGACTAAGGATCTACAGCGTCTCTATTTCGACGTGATAAAGGGGAAGAATCCAAAGTATCTTAACTGGTGCACTCCAGCATATTCTAAACTGGTAAAGACCAAATAAGTAGTAACAATCTAACTGCAGTAGATGCTTACCTTTGCGCTATATGATCAGGTTTATTTCTTTGTCTTTGTACAGTTTGAATGACTAGCGGGTCTTAATTTGCAGTGTTTTGAGCAAGTATAGAAGGCGGCAGCTTTCCTCTAAGGCTGAAGTATATTGGTAAGCTTCTTCAAGTAATTGGGCAGCAGCGAAGCTCCCATGGCCATATACCAAGACGATCTTATGCCTTGTTAGTTCATCGGCTATTTCCTTGGCAAACTCTCCGGGCTTTATAGTTGTTCCCCAGCCCAAAACAGGCACCTTTGACAATAGCAGATTTCCTTCGACATCGCAGGGGATGATTTCCTGCTCGGTAAAAGATAAGGCAATAGCATAAGCAGGGTGGGCATGTACTATAGCTGAGGCTGGCGTGCGTTTATATATGGCACGATGAACTGCTAGCTCTGTTGAGGCTAAGGGAGTGAATCTGTCATTTTTATTGATGCCGGTTTCTACAAGGTCATGCTCTTCAAGACAGCTCAGCATACTGCCTCGGTGAGTGATGCATAAGCGCTCTCCCAGCTTAATGCTGAGATTACCACTGTGAGAGGATACCAATCCTCGGGCGCAGAGGTCGCGTCCAACGGCTTGAAACTGAGAAATAAGCATCTATCCTACTTTTACATCAATTTTGTGCTGAAAGTCAAACCGAAGATTCCCATCAAGCTAGCTGGCGAATCACGGTAATAACCTTGCCTTGAATGTCCGCATTATCCGGAGTGGTATAAATGGGGTGCATCTGGGTATTTGCCGGTTCGAGGCGAATGCGGTTGGCCTCTCTGAACAATCTTTTGAGGGTGACTTCCTTTTCTGTTTTGAGCCAAACAGCTACCATGTCGCCATTTTCAGCGTTGCTTACATACTCCATTAAGACGATGTCGCCGTCCTTTATCAGTGCGTCAATCATGGAGTTACCTTTCACCCTCAAGGCATAGACTCTCTGTTTACCTCGGGTCAAGTCTTCTGTAACCTCTAACTCTTCCGTGGTAATGGTGTCCCAGGTTTCTGAATTAGGGACAGGAATAGGCTCACCGGCGGCTATCTCGCCTATTATTGGTATGTTAACTATATTTTGATGATTCTGCCTGGTGGCCAAAAATTCGACACCACGCGATATTTTAGCGTGGCGTCGTATGTATCCTCCTGTTTCTAGTCTAGCCAGGTTATAGGCGACTACCGAGGTGGAGCTTATCTCACAGCCGCTGACGATATCCCTGACTGTGGGCGGATAGCCTCTAGCGTCGATAAATTTTCGGATAAACTGGAGGATACGCTTCTGTTTTGGTGATAGCGCTTTACGAGTCATAACAAATGTTGGTGCGATTAGGCCACATCGTTTTCTGAGTCTTTGTCAGCACTGACTTTCTTCTTGGCAGCAGTGTTGGAAAACTTGGCTTGATTTAACTTTTTCATTAACCGTGACTTACGCCTTGCAGACGTATTGGGATGAATGACCCCCTTTTTAGCAGCCCTGTCCAAAGCACTTATGGCAGTTGCTACTGCATCTTGTGCTGGTTCGGGCTCGTTGCCTGAGATAAGCTTCTCTGCTCGGATCACATGTGTCTTGGTAGCACTTTTAACCGACTTATTTCGTAGTCGTTTTCTTTCTGCTGCTCGTGCTGCTTTTTCTGCTGATTTACTTCTGGGCAATCCTGACTCCTTTCTCAAGAACTAAGGCTGGCTTTAGCTTGACTGACTCTTGTGGCGCTTATAATGCCACGTGTACCTTGGATTCGTGACAATAGTTGAGTTAACTGGGCCATATTTGCTATTTCAATGGTAGCAAATACGGAAGTGACTTCGTTGTGATATGTGGTGCTCATATTGGATATATTTACTTTAGCCTCGGCGATAACGGTAGTGATATCCCGAAGCAATCCTACCCTGTCCCAAGCATCTATCTGTATATCGACGGGGTAAACATCATGTACCTCTCCCCAGTTCACATCGATTAATCGCCTTTTATCTTCTACATTTATGACATTTACACAGTCTTTGCGGTGCACAGTAATCCCGTGACTCCGAGTAATATAACCGATAATAGGGTCGCCCGGCAAGGGATTGCAACATCGGCCTAATTGAGTAAGCAAGTCACCAACGCCTAGAACTTCAATTCCTGCTGCTGTTGTCTTATCGCTGCGTACGGTTTTGGTTATAGCAGGAGTTTCTTCTGGCTCGATGGCCAACTTGAGTGCCAACTGATGTGGAGTAATGCCGCCATAGCCAATAGCCGCTAAAAAATCGTCGGGGCTTTCATAATTGAACAGGTCTGCTGTTTCTTCGATATTGGTTATGGTAATGTCTAGCCGCTTGAGTTCTCTGTCCAGGATCTGTTTACCGCGTTCAATGTTCTGTGCTCGTTCCTGTTTTTTGAACCACTGGCGAATTTTTTCTCGGGCGTGTGAAGTTTTGACAAATCCAAGGTCGGGATTGAGCCAGTCAAGGCTGGGTCCCCTGCCGACCTTGGCGGTCATAATATCTATGATTTCGCTATTCTTAAGTTCGTAGTTCAGGGGCACGAGCCTGCCGTTCACTTTGGCGCCTATGCAGCGATGTCCTAACTCGGTATGGATGCGGTAGGCGAAATCTAGGGGAGTGGCACCTTTGGGCAGGGCTTTTATTTCACCTTTTGGGGTATAGACAAAGACCTGGTCGATGAAGACATCGGTTTTTAACGATTCGAGGAACTCCTCGCTACCGAGATCGCTTTGCCACTCAATCAACTGGCGCAACCAGGTTATCTTGTCTTCGAATTCTGTGTCTTGATTAGTGCCCTCCTTATAGCGCCAGTGGGCAGCCACGCCGAAGTCGGCGGTCTCGTGCATTTCATGGGTGCGAATTTGTATTTCCAGTGGAGTTGTACCCTGGCATAGCACCGTGGTGTGTAGTGACTGATATCCGTTGTCTTTAGGATTGGCGATGAAGTCGCTGAAATCCTCGGGAATAGGATGCCACAGATTGTGAATAGTACCTAGTGCTTTGTAACAATCCGGGATTGTATCTACCAGTACACGGAAAGCGAACAGGTCATGAATGTCGTTGAAATCCCTACCTTGAGCTGCATATCGGTTCATTTTGTTGTAAATGCTGTAGATGTGCTTTGGTCTACCTATGATTTCTGCCTTTATCTCGGCTTTGTCCAGTTCTTGCTTTAGCATCTGGGTAATCTCATTTATGAAAGCCTCTCGTTGCGTCCGACGTGTGGCTATCAGGCGAGCCACTTTATGATATTGGCGCGGCTCCAGGTAGCGAAAAGCCAAATCTTCCAGTTGCCACTTTATCTGCCAGATACCCAGGCGGTGGGCAAGAGGAG
>CP070642.1:1670690-1711074 GCA_020354105.1 Chloroflexota bacterium
CGCATATCGGGATATCAAGTGTCTTAGCTATCTCCACTCCATACTCAATGAGCAATTTCCCGCCCAGAGTCGTGGTAAGAGCCCAAGAACCAAGCACCAGCAGCGGCCTATTAGCACGTTTAATCAGGTGAGCATACTCACTGGCGTCCTCAATAATTCTGGCTGATTTAGTGCCGGTTAATACGTTAACTCGATGATACGGTAAAGTCGTGGTCATAACAAAACCTCCTTACTCATGCTACTTTCGTCGTCTCAATAGCCTTCTCTACCACCAGTTTGGTCATAAGCCCGCCACGATGCATCAGTGTATAACTGCATCCAAAGGCACCTCAGAAGTATAAGTTCCCATCAAAGTGGGCAAAGTCAAGACTGGCTTCTCTTTCCAGCCGACCTTCTCAAGATATGCCATTACTTCCTTCTTAAAGAAGATAGGTATATCCGAAGCTTTTCTAACGAACAGGTGAAGGTCGTCCGGCAGGCTACCCAGATACTGCTTATGCAGGGCAATATAATGGGTAAGCTTCAATTGGCGCCCCTGAGCAGTATCATTCTTCCTGATGCACAATTTTGCCATGGTGACCATCGCCCTCTCTTTGGACTCTACAACTGTAATCAGATGTTCAGGCGACGGCTCCTCAGTGTTCACCAGCTTTCTCTCCCTGCCATCCATCACTGTCCAGTCATCCTCCTCCTTCCGGCTCATATAGAGCCTTCTATATTTGGAGGAATGAGGGCCAACAACTACGGGTATTCCCAGCCTGTTACAGCCGGTGGCGATTGATGCCGCCTTCTGAGAATAAGCTCCCCAGGCAAGGCCGCAGGCACCGACGCGGTTTAAGATATAGTCGGCTATAACCTCATAGTTACCTCTCAGAGGTAGTGTGGCAAATATATTGGCCACCTTCATAGCAGCCCCGGTGATATGTGAGTTTGCTACGCAGGAACCGACGTTAAGAACTCCGCCGGCATCGAAATTGGGCGGATATTTCTCATAAATAGTTTTGCCGTCTTTATCCTTCTTCATCCCAGCTGCCATGGCTGAGCAACCACTCAGCACAACGATGTATTTCCTCTTGGCGAATTCCTCAGCGATGTCAGCTATCTCAGTGATTTCTTCGGGGAAGTTGGAGCAGCCGACAATTGCAATGATGCCAGGGATGGTGCCGAGAACGATAGGCGCACCGACCTTTCTTATCTCTACGTCCATAATTGGACCTCGCCCCACCCTCATCTTCCAAGTTTCCCAGCTGGCTGCTGCCTGCATCATCTTGATTATGGGCACATGGCGAGGGCATTCCTGGTCGCACTTGCCGCAGCCGATGCATTTGTTGAACACTTCCACCAACGGTTGTATATTGCCATTTTTGGCTGCCTCGATGGCATCGCCAACCGGCAGCAAGTTGGGGCAAACCTGGCTGCACATATTGCACAGCCGATGGTCTTTAGCCATGTCCGGCACCTCTTCGGGCTTAACCAAGACTTTATTCCTCTTCGGCGCCAGTTCCAGAGCCACCTTCACCGCTACCTCGGCAGCCTTATCTGGGTCAAATATCAAGGTCTGCTTTCCACCTACCATTTCTTTCACTACCTCGTCTGTTTCCCTCTTGGTCACATCTTCAAGTCCGTAGCAGATTTTGTCATTGGTGGCAATTAGTGCCGTGCCCACCTTGGCAGCCTCGCCGGGTACATCACACCTGACACATTGCTCATCGGTGACTATAACATCAGCAATGCCCGTCCTGATAAAGAAAAGCTGGCGGGACAGCGGGCCGATCACCTTGGCCCTATCGCTGTATCGCACCACCTCTTGCGCGGTACAACAAATGCCGGCGACTTCGACCTTATCCTGCAAACCATGCTCGTTTATATAATCAACGATGGGAATAGCCGTAACCGGTTTATGCCCAATCAGGCAAATCACTGGCTTCGTCCTGTCCACCGCTCCCCAACCCAGATCAACCAAGGGAGTTTCAGCCACAGAGGTTGGATAGCCGAAACCAACTATCTCGGCAATATCAGCGGCTTCCAAGGCGACGTGGTCCAGCATGGAGATATGAAGGGCTTTGGACTCATAGTCCAGAGCCGACCCTTCCTGCCCGGTATGAAGTGCCGAAATACAATGGATAAGCTGGTTCTCCACATACTCAACAGCCTTTTCCAGGTCACCCAAAGTTTCAGGCTTCAGCCCCATGACCGTTCTTATATGCGGTGCCTCCACAAGTACCTGGTCGCCCAGGTTAATTTTATAATCTCTGCCATGCTTCTCAATCAAATAGTGAAGCACATGCCTTGCATGGCCACCATGGGCTGCCGTACCCATGCAGCAAGCTAAGAGGACAACCCTTGCCTGCTGTGCGGAAATATCGATTCCACAAGCCCCCCTCTTATCTCCGGTGAGATCGCATTTGCCGTAGGTGCAGAAGCAGCACAAATCGCACATGGGAGCATAAAAAGGCTTGTAGGTCTTGAGCAGTCTCATGTCCCAGTTTCTTAAATCTGGAAGCTCAGGCATAGGTGTATGACCTACAGGCTCCCAGTTATCTTCAGCCCGGATAATCTCGTCAACCGTCTCTTTTCGTAAATTCTTCTTCTTTTTGCTAACTACAGCCATTATGGATACCTCCTTATATAAAGATGGTTACTATTTAATTATACTATTAATGAGAATAGTTATCAATATTATATCTTGCCTTCGATAACCTCTCTCATGAGTTTACAGTTTTCGGGCTGTCTCAATACCAGGACATTGGCTCCAGCCAAAAGAAGGCTGATAGCCGTAATGCCCTCCCATAAAAGCCCCTGCTTCTCATTTTCTTTAGCCTGCTTAGTCCTGGCACACTCGCTGCCCAGGTCGGCGATAATCGGCATCTGCATGGTGTTATCGCCGAACATGACGCCGATGTGCTTGGTTCTCTCCATTATGGTGAAGCTATATTCCATGCCATAACCCAGGGCTGAGCTTAATGGGTCAATAACTATCCGCTCACTGGGGAATGTTTTCAGCAGCTTTACGTTCAATTCTTTCTCCAGGTTTATGTCCAACGGAGATTGAGCGATTATGCAATGCCCGTGGTCCAGAGCCGCTTTGCTTATAGGCTCATAGTTTTCCTTGGCCACCGGTCCCATGAGGAGGTTTTCACCAGCGCAAACTTCCGCCACTTTGGTCAGAACCTCGATATCCTTAGTTTCATCTCCCGAGCCATAGACGATAAGCGGCCTGTTTATGGCCGATGCCACCTGTTTGACCACCGCGGCAGCCTTGTCTGCAGGAGCATTCGCCCCTGCCGGGTCAGTGCTCACCAAGCGCAGACAAACCAGGTCAGCGCCAAAGTCCAGGCATTTCTTCGCCCATGCCACCGGGTCAGAGAGCACATCTTTGTACGGCCGGCATTCCCATTCGGTCCAGTTCGTAGGCGCAGCATCAAGTACTTCTAAAGCCAGCCGAGGCCCATTTTCTATCTTGCCTTCAAAAAAATGAAAAGGGAGAACACTCTCTCCCCCAATTTTTAAAGCTTTTTCCCCCTTCCCGATAACCACCTCGGCCACTTTTCCTGAATAGGTCTCCAAAGGTGCTTTGTAGTCCATCTTTCACTCCTTCTTAAAGAATTCTAACTCTCGAGCCAGGCGTGAGAGTAAAGCGTCTCTCCCATAAGCACTTTCGTGGTTTTGACGTAATCCCGCTCCTTTTGCGACAGCGAACCCAAGTCTACAGCCTCCCCGTCCATCGTCTTATATATGAGGTCAACGATATTAGGTAGCTCGCCCCTATTTAGCTTGACCAGTTCCTCATCCAGTACGTCGGCAATCGCCGAGTACAGTCCCCTTCTTCCCAGCATCGTCATGTAGGTACGGTTGAGAATACCTCTGAACTCATCAGGTGTGCCGTTGGACACATTTGACAATCCCACCGTCGACTTGACACCAGGCATAAGGTCCTGCAGCATGCCGATGAATTCCACTGCATCAGCAACTTGTTTCTGATCGGCGCTCACCGGCAGTATTATGGGGTCAACCCAGATATCTTCGTTTGGGATACCCAGTTCGTTGGCTAAGGCGATTGTCTCCATAATGCTCTCTATCCGGGAATCGATGTCAGGAGGACAGCCTTTGTCGGTCAGCACCGAAATGACGACATCGGTATTGTATTTCTTCGCTAGGGGCAGCACCAGTTCCTTACTGTCAGTCCTTCCCGAGGCTGAGTTGAGCAGAGGCCTCTTCTTACAGGCTTTGAGGCCGGCTTCCATGGCTACGGGATTCAAAGTGTCCACGGATATGGGTAAATCACTAACCCCTTGAATTGCATCGACCAGCCACTGGGTTACCTCTTCCGGGTCTCTTTTCGCCGGTCCTAGGTTTAGGTCTATGTAGTCTGCGCCAGCGGCAGTCTGTGCTTTTGCCAGGTCCTGTATTACCTTGGGATTGCGTTCCTTGACAGCGTCATTGACATCCTTGGAAATAATATGAATGCTTTCGCCAATTAAAACCATGTGAGCCCCCTTCTATTTAATACCCTTGAAAATAAAGCTTTACAGGGATGATTGCATGAGTAGGCCAAACCAAAGAGATATTGTACCACCTCATAGTACAAGCGTCAACAGTATTTGTATCTATTAAGGTATTTGGGTAGGTCTACGGGCATGAGAACCGGTCCACCAAAAAATAGCTTCGGGCGGAGCTAAAGCACGCAGCTATATAATTGAAAGCTTCAGCTGCTGAAAGCTATAATTGACTTTTGTGAGCTAAAGAATATGAATATTCTCGATGATATACTGCATGAGGTCTCCAGGCCAGCCCGCTACAGTGGTGGCGAGTGGAACAGTATAATCAAAGACTGGCAAGCAACTCCAATTCGAATCGCCCTGGCCTTCCCTGACGTATATGAAGTCGGCATGTCCAACCTGGCGCTGCCCATACTATACAAAATACTGAATGACCAGCCCGATATCCTCGCCGAGCGGGTCTATGCCCCCTGGCTGGACATGGAGACACAGCTCAAACAGCACAACATTCCGCTGTTCAGCCTGGAGACCAAGCACTCCCTGAAGGACTTCGACATTATCGGCTTCTCTCTGGGCTACGAACTTACCTACACAAATGTGCTGAATATGCTCGACCTGGCAGAAATTCCATTGCTCAGCCATCAGCGTAAAGATTCGCACCCCCTGATAATAGCCGGTGGTAGCTGCGCCTTTAACCCGGAGCCAATGGCCGATTTTATAGACTTATTTGTTATAGGCGACGCCGAAGAAGCGATACTTAAAATACTGGAAGTCTTCCGAGCCTGTAAAAGTAACAAAGAACGAATGCTGAGACAGGCAGCAAAACTCCCCGGCATATATGTGCCCAGCCTATATGAGGTGGCTCATCACAAAGATGGCACCTTCGATAGCATAACACCAAAGGTACCGGAGGCCAAGCTACCAGTCGAGAGACAGATAATAGATAAATTACCACAGCCTGTTACCAGTCCAGTGGTACCTCATATCAAAGTAGTACATGACCGCGGGGCTGTGGAAATCCAGAGGGGATGCAGTCGAGGATGCCGCTTCTGTCAAGCAGGTATGATTTATCGGCCGGTTCGTGAACTTCCCGAGCAACAGGTAATCGAAAGTGTGGCACAGCTTATAAGTAACTGTGGATACAATGAAGTATCGCTGGTCTCTCTGAGCACCGGAGATTACCATAACATAAGCGAGTTAATCGGTCAGCTGTCCCGCAAATACTATCACGACAACCTTACCCTGTCCCTACCCAGCCTCCGCCTTGATACGTCGTCTATAGAGTTGATAGAGTCACTGCCTCACCGGCGCAAGACCACTCTTACCTTCGCCCCTGAGGCTGGGACCGAGAGGCTGCGGCAAGTCATAAATAAACACATACCCGAAGAGGCGATGCTTGACACCTTCACCGCTGCCTTCGAAAAGGGCTGGCTGAATCTCAAGCTATATTTCATGGTCGGGCTGCCCACTGAGACCATCGAAGACGTAAAGGGCATAGTAGACCTGGTGACCAAAACCTGCCAGCTAGGCAAGAAAATCAGAAATAAACCCCCAAGGCTCAGAATCAGCGTAGCCACCTTTGTTCCCAAGCCCCACACCCCCTGCCAATGGTTAGGGCAGGATACTGAAGAGCAGCTAACCCCCAAACATGAACTGCTCAAACAAGGTTTTCACCGGACTGGAGTTCACCTTTCTTGGCAGGACACCAAAACCAGCCAGCTTGAAGCAGCCTTGTCCCGAGGTGACCGCAGGCTGGGCAAAGTTATACACAAGGCATGGGAACTGGGCAGTAGGTTTGATGCCTGGCAAGAATGCTTCAACTACGACAACTGGCTGCATGCCTTTAAGGAATGCAAACTCGACCCCGCCTTCTATGCTAATCGGGAAAGACCCAAGGATGAGGTGTTACCCTGGCAGCATATCGATATCGGAGTAAAATCAGCCTTCCTCAAGAAAGAATATCAGCATATGCAGCAAGGTAAGGAGACACCCGATTGTCGCCACGGACATTGCAATGCCTGCGGACTTCAGCAACAGCATCCAGATTGCCAGCAAAAATTCAAGCCAAACGTCAAACTGGTATAATGATAATACGCCAAGGCAAGGAGCTGAGCTATGGTAAAAACATCTTTACCTTCTGAAGCGGTGTACTGGCCATTCAAGAAATACATGGATATGTATAATCGCTCAATACAAGATCCGGAACGTTTTTGGGCTGAAGAAGCTCGCAAGTTGGATTGGTTTAAGACGTGGGACAAAGTCCTTGACTGGCAACCACCTTTTGCCCGCTGGTTTGAAGGAGGCAGAATCAACGCCAGCTATCAATGCGTGGATCGACATGTTAAGACCTGGCGGAGAAGCAAGGTTGCTATATACTGGGAGGGGGAGCTGGGCGATAGCCAGGTCTTAAGCTACTCCACGCTATACAGATGGGTCAATAAATTCGCTTCAGTACTTAAAAATTTGGGTGTCAACAAGGGAGATACGGTCGCCCTATATCTGCCGATGATTCCCGAACTGCCTATATTCATGCTCGCCTGTGCTAGAATCGGAGCCCCGCATACCGTTGTCTTCTCCGGTTTCAGCGCTCAGGCTCTGGCCGACCGAATCAACGATATCAAAGCCAAAGTTCTAGTAACGGCAGACGCCGGCTTCAGAAGAGGTAAGCATCTGGAACTCAAAAAAATCAGCGATGAAGCCGTAAGTCTATCACCATCAATTGAAAAGGTGGTGGTTGCTAGAAGGGCAGGTACAGCTACGGATATGAAACAAGGACGAGACTTCTGGCTGCACGAGTTACTCGATGATGCCAGCTCCTTCGTGCCTGCTGAACCTGTTGAGGCCACCCATCCTCTTTATATTCTTTATACATCAGGTACCACCGGAAAGCCCAAGGGCATTGTCCACGGCACCGGCGGCTACCTCGTTTTCACCAATTCTGGCTACGAATGGGTATTCAATGTGAAGGAGGAGTCTGTTTACTGGTGCACGGCCGATGTTGGTTGGGTCACCGGACACAGCTCCATAGTCTACGGCCCCTTATGTCATGGCGCTGCCATCGTCCTTTACGAAGGAGCGCCTGACTACCCATCGGTAGATAGATGGTGGGACATCGTAGAAAAATATGGTGTTTCGATATTCTACACATCACCCACCGGCATCAGGATGCTGATGAAATATGGCGAAGACGTGGTCAAAAAACACGACCTGAGCAGTCTTGAGCTACTGGGCAGCGTTGGAGAAGCTATAAACCCCGAAGCCTGGCAATGGTATTACAAGGTCATCGGCGGTGAAAGATGTCCCATAGTAGACACCTGGTGGCAGACTGAAACCGGCGGCACAATGATATCGCCGACACCAGGCATAGAACTGGTGCCTCTTAAGCCAGGCTCAGCAACCTTCCCCCTGCCCGGGGTCAATGCTGATATCTTTGATGAAAGCGGTAAATCGGTGCCAGCCGGAGAGAAAGGCTATCTGGTCATGAAGTCACCCTGGCCGGGTATGCTCATCGGCATACACGGGGACCCTGAAAGGTATCAGCAGACCTACTGGTCTAAATTCCCAGGCATGTTCTACACCGGTGACTATGCCATCAGGGACAAAGATGGTTATTTCTGGCTGCTAGGCAGGGCCGATGAGGTCCTCAAAATAGCCGGGCATAGAATCGGCACAATAGAGATAGAAGATGCTGCTGTTTCTCACGAAGCTGTAGTTGAGGCTGCTGTAACCAGCAGGCCAGACGAAGTTAAAGGTGAAAGCGTAGTCATCTTCGCCACGCTCAAGCAAGGGGTAGAGCCCTCTCAGGAGCTTAAGAACAACATAAAGCAGCATATACGCAAGACGCTGGGGCCTGTAGCCACTCCTGACGAAATCTATTTCGTGGCTAAACTGCCAAAGACGAGAAGTGGTAAAATCATGAGACGAGTTCTCAAAGCCGTAGCCAGCGGCACAAAAATCGGTGACCTGACCACGCTGGAAGACGAAGCATCTGTGGAAGAAGTGAAGAAAGCCTTTAAGGAGCTTAAAAAAGAGGTGTGAAGCACAACATATAATGCTTACTCCATGACGGGAGGTGGCCAGGCATGGGAGGAGAGGAAAGAATTTGACTTCTTAACCGAAAACCACTAAACTTTGACCTTTGTAACTGAAAGGGTTAACAAGATGAAACGACTTGAACTCGAAGCTTCCAAAAGAGATGTGACCGGCAAGAAAGTGAGATTTCTACGCCGTCAAGGTATCATTCCGGCAAATATCTATGGACACGGAATCGACTCTACCCCCATAAATGTCGATGCCAGAAGCCTGATGCATTTGCTGGCTCAAGCAGGCAAGACCGACCTTATATCGCTCAAGGTTGATGATTCAAAAGGCCCGGTAAAGGTGCTAATGCGTGAAGTTCAAAAGAATCCTCTAACCGATGAGCCTCTACATGTGGATTTCTATCAGGTCAGGATGACCGAGAAGATAAAAGCAGACGTTCCTTTGGTATTCATCGGCGAGGCGCCAGTGCTGAAGAATGTCAAGAACAGCTCCTTGTTCCATCTTATTGATTCCCTGCATATTGAAGCTTTGCCTGACGACCTGCCTCACAGCTTCGAGGTCGACGTGTCAAATATTGAAGAGCTCGACCAGACGATCCATATAAAGGACATACCCATTGGCCACGGAATCACGCTGCTCAGTGACCCAGAACAGATGGTAGTCAAAGTGGCCGAGGCCCGCAAGGAAGAGGTCATAGAGGTACCGGTAGAAGCCGAGGTTGCAGAAGAGGCTGAGGTTACTGAAGAAGCTGAAGAGGCTGCAGAAGCCAAAGCCGAGTCCGGCGAAGAGGAATAACTACCACAACAGCCCTAGCTATGGCCTTCAACAAAGTCTTTCAGGGCCTGAAGGTATTGATCCATGCCCCCCATAAAAATGGTGTTGTGGTCAACTCCGGGGATTATTAGCAAGCGCTTGTCTTTTGCAGCAATAGCTTCGTAAAGCTCCCTGCCTTCCTCTACAGGCACAATCTGGTCATGCTCACCGTGCATAACTAATGTGGGAAGAGAAATCTTCCGAATAAGTCCAAGGTTGGAAGGTGTCTCCGGCACAGAGACTCCAAGCGCTTTGAGTGGAAAGCCTAAATAGCCAAATAAGTTAAATACATTAGCAAAGCCGCTTTCTATAATAAGTCCGCTGAGCTGCCCCTGATAATGCGAGGCAAGCTCAACGGCGGAGGCACTGCCCAGTGAGCGACCCATCAGAAAAAGCTTGCCTGAAAAACCTTTCTCTTTCAATACTCGCTTAAAGCCTTCGAATACAGGATGGGCATCCTTTATCATGTTGGTGAGCGTAGGCTTGCCTCCACTCCTGCCATAGCCTCTGTAATCAGCCACAAATAAATTCGCTCCGATTTGATTATAGATGGAGCCAATGGACCCATAATCGCTGGCTACTTCACCGTTGCCGTGAAAGAACAGTATATTGGGGTGCTTCTTGTCACTGAAATAAAAGCAATAAGAAATGGAAACAGCCTCGCCAACGGGGATGGTGCCAGCAATGACATTAGCTGCTGCTGATATCTCAAAAAGGTCTTCCCGAGGATAAAAGATGAACTGCAAAATCTCCGGCTTATCCAGCGCCTCAAGCTCATGCCACGGCTTAGCCATACTTACTCCTCTACCACTCTACCACTAAAACTTTACTATTTCACCTTGAACATCTTGATCAATTGTCAGAATGCCAAAGGACTGACGTCCCGGACCGGGATTAAAGAATAGAATATTTCCAATCTGTTCAATCTTTGCCCGGTGGCTATGCCCGTAAATGATGATATCCACATCATCAAACAGGCCCTCAACTCTTTGCTCTATGCCTTCCGGCCCACCCCAGCCGTGGGTAATCCCGATCTTCTTGCCTCCGACCATCAGGAGCTCTTTTTCGGGCAGCAGGCCCCGCAGCTTCATCGAATCCACGTTACCATGTACAGCCCTAACCTCACCCAGCCTCTTCAGCCCGTCAAGAACATCTGAGCCAACGAAATCGCCAGCGTGCACTATCAAGTCCACCTCTGAAAACACCTTGAGTATCTCCGGAGGAATCTCTTCCGCCAAATGCATATGGGTATCAGAAAGGACACCTATTCTCATCAAAAATCTCGAACAGGTTAAATCAGGATTTTAAATCCTGCAAATGAAGACGAGTTTCATCCTAATACCTGAAGAATTCCCTGGCGAATCATCTTTATAGCAATAGCCGCCAGAAATAGACTGATTATTTTGGATGTGGCTCTGACCCCTCCCTGCCCCAGAAAAGCCACCACCCGATTAGCCTGCGCAAAAAGCAGCCAACCTATTGCCAGATTCAGGACGAAAGAAAATATCACGATTATAACCGAGTACTGGTCGACCAATATCAGCAGAGTGGTAAGTACCGCTGGCCCGACTACTAGCGGAGTACCTATCGGGACAACGCCCAGCATGTCAGCACCGACTGAAGCTTGAGCCTCAACCATCTTGCCCGTGATCAAATCCTTGGCAGCCAGAAGAAAGAGGATGAGACCACCGGCGACCAGAAAGTCGGACACCTCTATGCCCAAAAAGAGAAAAACGCCTTTGCCGATAGCAACAAATCCTAAGCCTAATCCCAGAGCTGTAATCACCGCCTGGCGCACCGTTCGGCTGCGCTCCTTGGCCTTCATGTCCTGTGTCAAGGGGACCAATATGGGCAAGACACCGATGGCATCCATAGCCACAAAGAGAGGAACAAAGGTCAAGCCGAATTCTTGCAGAATTTGTAGCACTTTTTCCATGGTCTGCAGATAGGAAAGACGCCTTTACTCAGTTTTAGCCTTGCCGCCTCCCTTGCCATTCCCCTGATCGACAAAGGCCATAGAGGCAACACTGTCATCCGGATCAATTCTATTTACCCGAACCCCCTGTGTATCTCTGCCAAAGAGCGAGACCTCCTCGTCTACAGGAACACGGATGATGATTCCTTTAGACGAAATAATAATGACATGCTGATTGGGAGGAACGAGTTTAGCTGAAATAACACAACCTGTCTTATCATTAATTCGATGAGCAATTACCCCTTTGCCACCCCGGGACTGAAGAGGGAAATTCCGCGCCCGGCTACGCTTACCAAAGCCTTTCTCCGTAATCGTAAGCAGGTTAGCATCAGGGAATATGGCATCCATTGCCACCAGGCGGTCACCAGGATCAAGTCTGATGCCACGCACGCCACCGCTAGCCCGAGATGCCGGTCGTAAGCCCTTCACAGCAAACCTGATACCTTGCCCTTTTTGAGTCACCAAAACGACTTCATCTTTCTGGCTAACCACATCAGCCGCCACCAACTCCTCATCTCCTCGAAGCTTCATGGCAATAAGTCCACTGCTTCTTACCGAAGCAAAATTATCGAAACTCGTCTTCTTCACTATACCTCTTGAAGTAGCTATAATCATAAACAAGCCAGGAGTGAAATCTTTTACAACCACCAAGGTAGTTACCTGCTCCTTCGGGTCAATAGACGATAGGTTAGCCAGAGCTGTTCCCTTCGTAGTTCGCGATACATCTTGGGGTATATCGTAACATTTGAGCCTGTAAACCTTACCCCTATTGGTAAAAAGCAGTAAATTATCATGAGTATCAGCTACCACGAGATGTTTCACCATATCGGTCTCTCTAGTCACCATCCCTATTTGACCCCGACCTCCTCGATGCTGCTTTTGATACGTTATAGCCGGTATTCTTTTTATGTATCCCTGTTCACTCAGCGTAATCACCACATCCTGATGGGGAATAAGATCCTCGTCCTGAAACTCCTCGGCCTCCTCCCGTTTAATAGCGGTGCGGCGCTGGTCGCCATACCCCTTCTTAAGCTCGGTGACGTCCTGCTGAATCAGGAAAAGTATTTTCTTCGGATTAGCCAGAAGGTCTTCAAGATAAGCGATGTTCTTGACCACTTCGCTGTACTCATCGACTATTTTCTTCTGCTCCAGCTGTGCCAAGCGACGTAATTGCATATCAAGGATAGCCTGAGCTTGAATCTGAGACAGCGCAAAGTTCTCCATCAAGCTGGCTCGAGCTGAATCCACCGTCTCCGCTTTCCGTATAGTCTGAATAACCGCATCCAGATGGTCAAGAGCAATTCTGAAGCCTTCCAGTACATGGGCTCGATCCTTCGCCTTCTGGAGGTCGAACTGGGAGCGACGGGTGATAACCTCCCGACGAAAATCTATATAGTAATTCAAGGTTTCCTTAAGATTAAGTACTCGAGGCTGCTGCCCATCAACCAGAGCCAACATGTTGATGAAGAAGGATGACCGCATAGGAGTATATTTATAGAGGTTGTTACAAATCTTGGTAGGCTGAGCATCCTTTCTCAAACCTATAACTATCCTCATACCATGGCGATCAGATTCATCGCGTACCTCACTTACCCCCTCGATCCTTCTCTCTCTGACCAAGTTAGCTATTCTTTCCACCAGGGCAGCTTTATTCGTCTGATAAGGAAGCTCTGTTATGACTAATTGCTGACGTCCGCCCCTCAAAGTTTCATCAGTAACTTTAGCCTGAACTACAACCTTGCCTTGCCCGCTGGCGTAAGCGCTCTTAATGCCCTCCCTGCCTAATATAATGCCTCCGGTGGGGAAATCCGGCCCTTTCACAATCTTCATCAAGTCATCGACATCGGCCTCGGGGTTATCTATAAGATGATTGATAGCATCGCATACCTCGCTTAAGTTATGAGGCGGGATATTGGTAGCCATACCGACAGCAATGCCTGATGAACCATTCACCAGTAAATTGGGTAATCTGGCTGGTAAAACCCGTGGTTCCTTTAAGCTATCATCAAAATTAGGCGCAAAATCAACGGTTTCTTTATCAATATCAACCAGCATTTCCTCGGCGATTTTTGCCAGGCGAGCCTCGGTATATCGCATAGCCGCCGGTGGGTCATCATCCATGCTGCCGAAATTACCCTGCCCATCAACAAGCCTGTACCTCATAGAAAAATCTTGCGCCATTCTGACCATGGCTTCATATACCGGGGCATCTCCATGAGGATGATACTTACCAAGAACCTCACCGACTATGCGAGCGCTCTTTTTATAAGAACTGGTATGTCGGAGACCCAGTCCATCCATGGCATATAGGATGCGCCGATGAACCGGTTTCTACCCATCGCGCACATCGGGCAGGGCTCGCTGGACTATGACACTAATGGCATAGTCAAGGTAGGAGCTCTTCATCTCTTCTTCAATGATAACCGGTTTTATTACTCCAACTTCCATCTAAACATCTCCTGAAAATTTCGCTCGCTTCAGGGGCAATTAACTAGTCTTCCATGAACTCCTCTTCTATCCCCGTTTCCTCATCAGAGGAAACCCCCTCAAATATAGAGAAGCCTTCGGGTATAAGCTCACCCTCTTCTAATTCCATATCTTCTGCCTCTTCCAGCGCTTCCTCTTCCACAGCCTCATGTCTAAGCAGAGTATCTCTAACATGGGGTTGAAAGCCTTCAACTGCTTTAACTGGAAAGGAAAGACGCCCAACTTGGCTCGGGTGCTGAAAAACCTCTCTGATGATAACCCTGGCGCTGTCATTACTGATACTGACAAGAGCCGCGGTGTATTTATTTCCACCTTCTATCATTCTAGCCAGGCGAAAACCGTGAGGCGGCTCAACTAGTCCCAAATACTCCCCTTGGTCATTTTCCACAATAAGCTGCTGTCCCTTAACCTTCAAGTGCACTTGATTACCAGCAGCCATCCTGGCCAACAACTCACTAGGTGCCAGGCTCTGTAGATTTACCACACCAGCCTTTCCCATCTCGCCGATGAAAAGGTCCGGGGATACCTCGCGGCGTTCCTCTTGTACTTTAACCTGGGAATCGGGCAACAAAGACAGCCGCTGGAGATTTCTTTGAGCGATAGAATTATAAGGGTCAAGTCCCAGAGCTCGAGAATATGCCTCTTTGGCCCTGGCAAATTCGCCCAATTCCATAAATGCCCTACCAAGCCTGTTGTAGGCATCAATATCTGTAGGCAAAAGCTCTATTATGTTCTGATTTACAGTTATTGCTTCCTGCCAACGGCTCTGCATAGCCAAGGAAATAGCTTCTTGGCTCGCCTTTCGTCTCAGCCTAGCTTTATCTTCTTCACGGTCGGGCATTGCTTGCTCCCTGTATTACCTCTCCAGAATAACCTTATCATTTTACCGCAGTCACTTTTGCAGAAAAAGTGAACAATGTCAAGTACCCCCAGGTTAAGTAAACAAATAATTTTGACAAAAAAGACTGATTATGTTAGCTTACTACAACAATAAATACAAGCGAAAGCAAGAGGGAGACCTGTGAAAGAAAAGGTACAAGAAATCCTGAACAATATTAGACCGAGCCTCCAAGCCGACGGGGGAGATGTAGAACTAGTTGACGTTAAAGAAGGCATAGTCAGTCTAAGGCTCAAGGGGGCCTGTGCTGGTTGTCCTATGTCAACCATGACGCTCAAGAACGGCATTGAGCGAGTACTGAAACAAGAGATATCCGATATAAAAGAAGTTGTCGCTGTGTAGCGTTAAATTAAATCTTGTTCCAGATCAAAAGCCTTGTGCAACGCTTGAATAGCGTCCTTTACCTTACCTTCAGCAATAATACAGGTTATCCTGATTTCTGAAGTAGTAATCAATTGTATATTGATTCCCTGTTCAGAAAGAGCCCGAAACATATTAGCCGCATAGCCCGGCGTATTCAGCATGCCGGTGCCAACAACGCTAACTTTGGCTAGTGTCGAATCGCTGACACATTGCTTCGCCCCGATAGATTTGGCTATCGGTTGCACCAGAGACATTGCCTTATCTGAATCACCTCTAGCCACAGTAAAGGTTAAGTCTGTAATATTGTCGATGCTGGCATTCTGAACGATAGTGTCTACACTTATGTTTGCTTTAGCTAACGGTTCGAAGATTGCTGAAGCTATACCCGGACGGTCAGGAACACCGACCACAGTAATTTTAGCCACATTAAGGTCATGAGCTATACCCCGCGCTTTGTTTCTCACTTCCATCGAAATCCCTCCGTGAATAATAGTACCAGGCTTATCACTAAAGCTGGAGGCCACCATTATCGGCATTTTATAAACCTGGCCCAACTCCACCGCCCGAGAATGCATCACTTTGGCACCTAATGTCGCCATCTCCAGCATTTCCTCGTAGCCTATTTCCTTAAGCTTGCGGGCTTCAGGCACAAGGCGAGGGTCAGCAGTAAACACACCCTCAACATCCGTGTATATCTGGCACATCTGAGCCTTAAGAGCAGCCGCCAGAGCGACCGCCGTTGTATCCGAGCCGCCTCGACCCAGGGTAGCGATATCCATATCATCAGTCATCCCTTGGAATCCAGCTACAATAACTATATTGCCTTTCTCCAGCTCTTTAACAACTCGTTTGGGTTCAATGTGCAGGATGCGAGCCTTGCTGTAAGTGGTGTCAGTCCGGATGCCTGCCTGGGCACCGCTCAAGCTCACTGCCTCATAGCCCATCTCATGCAAAGCCATAGCCATAAGGGTGCTGGATACTACCTCGCCGGTGGACAATAAGACATCGAGTTCCCGCTCCTGAGGTTTTGGGTTAATCTGCCTGGCTAGCTGAATAAGGTCATCAGTGGTATCGCCCATGGCCGAGACAACCACAACCACCTCATTACCTTTCTCTTTGGTGGCAACTATGCGCCGAGCCACATTCTTTATCTTATCGGCATCAGCCACCGAGCTGCCGCCATATTTCTGAACTATTAGTGCCATCTATCTTTCCTGCCTATTTTAAACTATCCGGAAAGCGGCTTCTAGTTTCCTATACACTTGTCAGCCTGCTCATAATATTATACCCGTCATCGATAAAAATTCCAGTGCTTTTAGCCTCGGCCTCGGTGAATCTGTGCGCCCCATTGGAAGCAAACCCTAAACCCCAAAGCACAAACGGTACCGGCTCATCAGTATGGGTCTGAATTTTTATCGGTGTTGGGTGGTCAGGCAATATTAGAACTCTAAGCGCATCCATATTCCAGGGGCGTATCCTGCTGACAACTTCTTTATCCACCATCTGTATTGCCTTTATTTTTTCATCAATCGAGCCGACATGAGCCGCCTCGTCTGGCGCTTCAACATGTATAACAACCAAATCGTGCTTCTCCAGCGCCTTCAAAGCTCCAACCACCTGGGCACCATAATCATTATCCAGCCCATCGGTCACACCAGGGATGTCCAGCACCGCCATATCTGCCATGCGGGCTAAGCCACGGAGAAGGTCAACCCCGGACGTCATAGCCGCTCCAAGGCCATATGCCTGTTTGAAAGGCGGCATTTCAGGTATTCTGCCACTGCCCCAAAACAGCCATATCATAGTCGCCGGGATATCGCCTCTAGCCTGCCGCTCTAAATTCACCGGATGTTCCCTAAGCACGGCTTTCGACCTTTCCATGAGGTCTAATAGCAGGTCGCTGCCCGGGCCCTGGGGTAAAAACTCAGCAACTGGCTTATCCGGAATATCATGTGGCGGTGTGCATATAGACTGCAGAGTATCATCATGCCCCTTTATCTTGCATATATGCCGATAGCGAACTCCGGGATAAAAATGCACCTCGTCGCCACCGAGCTTTTCATTTATAGTAGCCATAAGTGCCTGTGCCTCATCGGTATCGATGTGCCCTGAGCTATAGCTCCACATCCTGCCATCACGAACGGCTACCAGATTGCATCGAAAAACAACCTCATCATCGGCAACAGAAATGCCCATGCTCTTAGCTTCAATACCACTCCTGCCCCTGTAATATACTTTCGGGTCATACCCCAGCACTGACATACAGGCACAGGCACTGCTCGGCTCCATCCCCTTCGGCACAGTGCGGACCAGCCCCACAATCCCTTCTTGCGCCATCGCGTCCAGACTCGGGACATGGGCAAGCTCCAGGCTGGTCTTGCCTTCACGCTCCGGCAGCGCCCAACCGGCAGCACCATCAATTATTAGCACGCAATATTTCATCTTTTTTTAGTCGATTGTTATTACGAGCCTCGATGCAATTGGGGCGTGGCAATCTCTCCCCGTCGTCAAATTGACGCTGTTAGTTTACAATGCTTGCCCCAAAAGTTAAAGCCGCTTATAATAAACGGCGGCGGGGCGTAGCGCAGCCTGGTAGCGCGCAGCGTTCGGGACGCTGAGGTCGGAGGTTCGAACCCTCTCGCCCCGACCAGTTCACTTCACCTTGCGTTTGGCTTCTTCCCACAAGGCGTTTTGCTCATCCAAAGACAGGCTGCCTAAATTGATACCGCGCTCACGGCAGATTTCTTCCATGCAGGCAAAGCGCCGGCAGAAGCGCTGGTTAGCCGATCGCAACGACATCTCCAAGTCTATATCCAGCCTGCGAGCTACGTTGGCAAGAGTGAAAAGCAAATCGCCGAACTCGTTGGCTCTCTCCTGCTGGTCGGGAGCCTGCTTAATCTCTGCCACCTCTTCAGCCAGCTTATCTATGATTTGCTCCACCTTTTCCCAGTCAAAACCTACTCCGGCTACCCGCCGCTGAATAGACTGGCTGTACGCCAGGGCTGGCATTTGCTCAGGCACGCTGGCTAGAAGCGATTCTCCTTCATCCCGTTCTTCCTGCTTCAAAGCTTGCCAGTTTAGTTCCACCTCACCGGCATCCTGGACCTTCTGACCGCCAAAGACATGAGGATGGCGATGTATCAGCTTGTCGCTAATACCCCGAGCAACATCGTCAATATCAAATTTCCCCGCTTCGTTGGCAATTTGGGCATGAAGCATAATCTGAAGCAGCAGGTCGCCTAATTCCTCGCACAGCTTTTGCGAAGTACCATCATCCAGAGCTTGTAGAACCTCATAGCATTCCTCAATCAAATACGGTTTTAATGTGGTGTGCGTCTGTTTTTTATCCCACGGGCAGCCATCCGGGCCACGCAGCCTAGCAATAATTCCCTTGAGTTCAGCGAAGCTATCCAGTTTCTTTTTCGCAGGCAAGGTGTGTCTCCCACTGATAATTGATTGTCCCGGCGCAATTATAATCGGGGGAGCTATAGATTGGCAATTACCAAATAATAAACCCCCTGAAAAGAAATCTTCCCAGGGGGTTGGGACAAACAGACAGAAACAGAGCTTATCTTCTCATGCCCATGGCCATCATGACGAAAAAGAATAATTGAGCCACCGCCTGGAGAGTAGCTGCTACATAGGTCAAGGCGGCAGCCGATAGAACAGCGCTGGCTCCGTCATACTCCTGAGCAGAAACCATGCCGGTGCTGCGTAACATCTGCCGCGCCCGATTGCTGGCATTAAACTCGACGGGCAGTGTCACCAGGCTGAAAATCACTGCCAATGAAAAGAGAAAAACGCCCGCCCAGATAACAGTTATGCCGAACTCGGCGCCAAGCACCATCAGAATCAAACCCAAGAAAATGCAAATGGTGCCGAAACTGCTGCCCACGTTAGCCGCCGGCACCAGAGAAGAGCGAAATCTCAGAAAGGCATAGCCGGCCTTATCCTGAACAGCATGCCCCACCTCGTGAGCCACTATTCCAAGCGCGGCGACAGATGGTGTATTAGCCACCGCTGGCGAGAGGCGCAACACTTTTTTACGCGGGTCGTAGTGGTCTCCCAGCCTGCTTTTCACACCTTCAACTCTGACATTATTCAAGTTGCTGGCACTAAGCAGCATTCCGGCTGCCTCAGCACCGGTGATATGCTGAGAATTAGCCAGCTTGGAATATTTTTTAAAGGCTGAATTCACCTTTATCTGGGCATAAATCATGAAGATAAGCGGCGGCAGCATTATAAGAAACCACATAAGAAACCAATTCGAGTCGAAGAAAAACATCTTCTAAATCCCTCCTGGATACCATTTAATTTTAATCAAAGGGTAAAATCCTGTCAAAGCAAACTGCTGCCAACGAAATCTCGTTGCCCTCGCACAAACTCTTCCGCTGACATTTCCCGCTTCCCTTCCAACTGGACCGTCAACAGCCCTAAAACTCCATCCCCGGTTCCAACTCCAACCGTCGCCAGTGCTGGTGGAGACAGAGCTATAACCTTACCAGGTTCGCCAGACTTCTCGCCATACAGCGGCACCACTTTGCCAAGCTCTAAACGTTTACCTCGCCACCAGGTATAGCAACCCGGCCAGGGGTCAAAGGCGCGGACTCGTCGCCATAATTCCAGGGTCGAAAGCCGCCAGTCTATCTCTCCATCACTTTTATTGATGACTTTGCTGTAACTGGCCCGTCTTTCATCCTGAGGCTGTGGCTTAATTCGCCCATCAACCCACAAGGGCAATGTCTCCGAGAGTAACTGAGCGCCTGTTTGGGCCAGCTTGCTGGTAAGCAAACCGGTTGTATCATCAGCAGATATCAGCACCTCCCTTTGATTCAAAATGGGGCCGGTATCCATACCGGCATCCATCAGCATAATAGTAGCCCCGCTGATTTCGTCTCCTTGCAAGATAGCTGTAGCCACAGGCGAAGCACCTCTGTATAGAGGCAGAAGGGAGGGGTGGACATTCAGGCAACCAAGTTTGGGCAAATCTAAAATTTCAGCCGGCAGAATCTGTCCAAAAGCCGCCACTACAATCAGGGCAGGAGCAAAGTCAGCCAGTCCCTCAACTGTGCCAGCAGCTTTCAAGCTCTCAGGCTGAACCACCTTCAGCCCCTGAGATAGAGCCAGTTGCTTTACGGGAGACGACTTGACTACCTGCCCTCTTCCAGCCTTTCTGTCTGGCTGCGTATACACGGCAACCACCTGGTAAGCACTAAGAATCAATGCCTCCAAACTGGGGACAGCGAACTCCGGAGTGCCCATAAAAATTATGCGCTTTGCCATGACAACAACAGTTTAACAAAATTTTTCATAACTTTCTCCATTATGTCAAAAAACCCCTTGACACCCAAAGATACCACTGTGTTACTCTAATGGGGTCGTGGTGCGGGTCTCCCGGTCTATTTCTTAAAAAATTATCCATTATTTTTTGCTTGCAGTCTTATACGTAGATTGTGGGGCTCAACAATCCAAAAACGCATTGGGGTTGGGGGATTTTTGTTTCATTTGCGGGATTTTTTAAACCAATTTTGGCAGGTAATGAGTTGAAGTCAGCACAAGAAATCTGGGAAGCCGCTCTAGGGGAACTTCAACTCCAAGTAAATAAGCCGAACTATGATACCTGGCTTAAGGACACCAGCGGCATAAGCTACAAGGAAGATGTCTTTGTTATCGGTGTCCCTAATGTCTTCATCGCCGAATGGCTAAGAAGTCGCCTCCACTCCCTGATTAAAAGGACCTTAACCAGCATTACCGGCAAGACCATTGACGTCCAATTTGCCATTCGAGCTCTCAGCCAGGATATCTGCCCAACACCTGCTCACCAAGCTGACGGCGGGATAAGCGCTAGGCTCAAGGAACCGATCACACCAGCGTTCAGACTAAATTCAAAATACAACTTTGACAGCTTTGTAGTCGGGGAATGCAACCGTCTGGCTTACGCAGCAGCTCTAGAGATTTCTGAGGACCCAGGAAACAAATACAACCCGCTCTATATCTACGGTGACACTGGCACAGGCAAGACTCACCTGCTGCATGCCATAGGACACACAGCCAAAGCTAAGGGCTTTCGCATACTCCTGGCTAGCGCCGAGCAGTTTACTAACCAATTTGTAATCGCCCTCAAGAACAACAAGATCGATGACTTCCACCGCAAGTTCAGGAGTGCCGACTTCTTGCTGGTGGATGATATTCAATTCCTGAGTGGCAAAACACAAACCCAGGAATGCTTACTATATATTTTCAACGACCTTTACGAAAATAACTGCCAGATGGTAATGACCAGTGACCGTCCGCCAAAAGCCATATCCTCGGTCACCAAGAAATTAAAGTCCCGGCTCGAGTGGGGGCTTATCGCCGACTTGGAGATGCCGGATTTGGAAACGCGCCTGGCCATCCTGAGAGTTAAAGCGCGGCAATTGAACGCGTCTCTTCCACCGGATGTTCTACGGTTTCTAGCAACGCAGTTCCAGCACAATACCCGGGAATTAGAAGGTGCCCTTACTAGAGTAGTAACTTACTCTAGGCTGAGCGGCACAAAAGTAGATATGCACCTAACCACACAATCACTGGCGGACATAATACCGCAAGACAGCAGGTACGAAACCAAATTTACGCCAAAGCGCATAATGACCACCATAGCTAACTACTACGACATCGACCTCGAAGGATTAACAGGCAAACGGAGAGACAAGAAATCCGTATTAGCCCGCCAGATCACCATGTACCTGTTGCGCGAGCAAAACCACTGTAGCCTGGCAGAAATCGGCAAAATATTAGGAGGCCGAGACCACACGACCATAATTCACGGCTACGATAAAATCGTTGCAGAACTAGATGTTAATCCACAAATTCGCGACTCAATCAAAGAAATCCGCCAAAAATTGAACCCCAAAAGAACTTAATCCACATTTTGACACAGGCGCTTGTGGAAAAATGGCGCGAGGCAGTGGATAACTTCTCCAACTCTGTTGATAACCTTCCGTATTGCAGATTGAAATATCGGGACTTTCCGCCCATAATATACTTCCATTCACATAATGACACTTCTTAATAGTATTATTATAGGAATTACATCTCTAATAGATATAAAGATATTATAAGGATACTAGTTTGGTGGATAGAGTAAATATTATAGTACTTGGGGGTGGGGGAGGTGATGGGGTAGTTGGTTTCCGTCATGAGAAGTTTGTACCGCTTGGTGGTCCCGATGGTGGTGATGGAGGATATGGTGGGAGCGTCTACATTGTTGCAGACAGGAGTGTAACTACTCTGAATTATTTTAGACGTAAGAGGCAGTTTAGGGCGATGTCCGGGAAGAGCGGAGGTAAGCAGAAGAAGCATGGCGCAAAGGGCGATGACCTTACAATTAAAGTGCCGCTGGGAACCATGGTATTTCTTGAGGAAGATGAGCAGGAAACGCTGTTGGCTGATTTGAGCCAGCAGGGTCAGAAGATTCTGGTGGCTAAAGGGGGTCGTGGTGGTTTAGGAAATGTTCATTTCGCTACGTCCAGAAATCAGGCTCCTAAAACTGCTACTAAGGGTGAACCTGGCGAAGAATATCACCTTGTCCTTGACCTTAAACTTATTGCCGATGTGGGCATTATCGGCTATCCTAATGCAGGTAAATCCACCCTTTTATCTGCTCTATCCAAAGCCAGGCCGAAAATTGCCGATTATCCATTCACCACTATTGAGCCAATTTTTGGTGTGGTTGAAGTAGGCATGAAGGTGTTTATTTTGGCGGAGATACCCGGGCTGGTAGATGGTGCGCATTTGGGCAAGGGATTGGGGCATGAATTTCTGCGTCATGCTGAGAGAACTAAGGTCTTGCTCCATCTTATCGATGGTAGCTCCCCCGATATAATTGATAATATGAACAAGCTGAGCACGGAGCTGGCTTTATACAAGCCGGAAATGGAGCGAAAGCCTAGGTTTGTGGTAGTAAACAAGATAGATTTACCGGAGGTTCAAACTAGACTGACGGAGATTAGACAGCTTTTCGGTTCTGTGGGTGTAACGGTCTTCTTTGTTTCGGCGATGACCAAGGAAGGGTTACCTGAGCTTATGTCAGAAATAATCAAGGGGCTGGAGATGGTCCGAGAAGAATCTGCTGGTTCGGGGGAGCCAATAGCTGTTTTCCGACCTAAACCCAGGGTGAGGCGAGGTAAATAATGAAAATAGGTGTATTAGGCGGCACTTTCGACCCTATTCATTCAGGGCATCTTGTCATAGCTGAAGAAGCTAGGCTAAGGCTCAAGCTCGCCAGGGTACTCTTTGTTCCTGCGAGGCAGCAATGGCTCAAGACAGGTAGGGAAATTGCACCAGCAACTCACCGTATAGAGATGGTGAAGCTGGCGATTGCTAACAATCCTTATTTTGAGGTTTCAACTGTCGAAACCGACCGCCCCGGGCCTTCTTATAGTGTAGAGACCATGGCTATTTTGCAGCAGCGATTAGGTGCTGAGGTAAAGATTTTCTTCGTAGTCGGCTGGGATAGCTTGGCTGAGTTGCCTCAATGGAAGGAGCCGGACGGGCTAATTCAGCTCTGTAAGCTGGTGGCGGTTACCAGGCCGGGTTTCAACCGCCCGGATTTAAAGGCTTTGGAATCATTTGTTCCCGGAGTAACTCGGAGTGTGGTCTGGCTTGATATAGCGCCAGTTGACATCAGTTCTTCGGACATACGATATAGAGTAGCTCAGGGGTTATCTATTAAAGGCCTGGTACCTGATGAGGTGGAGAGTTATATAAAGGAAAGGAAACTGTACCGGGAGCAGAAGTAAAGCCTGACAAGCTAGATGTCCAGGTTTCTGACACTTTTGGCGTGGGCCTGGATGAATGATTTTCTGGGTGGCACTTCGCTGCCCATGAGCATATGGAATACCCTGTCGGCCGCCATGGCATCTTCGATTTCCACCTTGAGCAAAGTTCGCGATGCCGGGTTCATGGTGGTGTCCCAGAGCTGCACGGCGCTCATTTCTCCCAATCCCTTATAGCGCTGTACTTCTAGTTTGTTGCTTTTAAGCTCCTGGAGCTTGGCCTCCTTTTCTTGCTCTGAGTAAATCCAGAATTGTTGCTTGCCCGCTTGGATGCGGTAGAGAGGTGGCTGTGCGATGAAAAGGTGGCCCTGGCTTATTAGCTCTGCCATGTTGCGGTAGAAGAAGGTGAGAAGCAGTGTCCGTATATGAGAACCGTCGACGTCGGCATCAGTCATGATTATTATGCGGTGGTAGCGTAGTCGGGAGAAGTCGACCTGGTCACCAATGCCGGCTCCTACCGCGGTTATAATGGCACGGATTTCTTCATGTTCCAGAATCTTGTCTTTAGGAGCCTTCTCCACATTAAGGATTTTACCTCGTAACGGTAAAATAGCTTGGAAACGGCGGTCTCGTCCCTGCTTGGCTGAACCTCCGGCTGAGTCACCCTCAACCAGGTAAAGCTCACACTCGCGAGGGTCGGTCTCTGAACAGCCAGCCAGCTTTCCGGGCAGAGTGCCGCCTTCTAATCCGCTTCTCTTAAAGATAAGGTCGCGAGCCTTTTTAGCTGCCTCTCTGGCTTTAGCTGAAACTAGGCACTTATCTATGATTGATTTTGCGTCATCGGGATGCTGCTCCAGATACAGCGAAAGTCCATCAGCCACTATGGCTTCGACCTGCGTCTTTATTTCAGGATTGCCTAATTTAGCTTTAGTTTGTCCCTCAAACTGTGGTTCAACAAGCTTAACACTGATGACCGATGTCAGCCCGTCGCGAACATCATCACCTATCAGATTGGGGTCGGAATCCTTCAGCAGCTTGTTTTTCCGGGCATAGTCGTTCAGTACGCGGGTTAGCGCTGAGCGAAATCCGGTGAGATGGCTGCCGCCATCTATCGTATTGACGCAGTTGGCAAAGCTAATCGTGGATTCAGAAAAGCCGTCATTGTATTGCAGTGCTACTTCTACAACGGTGCTGTTCATTGTGCCGGATATGTAGATGGGCTGGTTATTTAGTACTTGCCTGTCTTTATTGAACCGGGCGACAAGGCTGGCTATACCACCTTCAAATAGGAACGTTGCCTCCTGGTCGGTTCTCTCATCTTTGAAGCTTATTTCCAGGTTCTTGTTCAGAAAAGCCAGCTCTTTGAGACGCTCGCGGATTGTGTCAAAGTGGTAGTTAATCTCACCGAAGATTTCAGTGTCGGCCATGAAAGTGATGATGGTCCCCGTTTTATCGGTATCGCCGATAGCTTCTAAATCGCAGGTAGGGTTACCCCGTTCATATTTCTGACAGTAGACTTTCCCCTCTCGATTAACCTGGGCATTGAGCCAGGCAGACAGGGCGTTTACCACTGAAGCACCAACGCCATGCAAGCCGCTGGATACTGTATAAGTGCGGCCGCCAAATTTGGCTCCAGCGTGTAGCCGGGTCATCACTGCCTCTAGTGCCGAGGTATTAGTTGTCGGGTGAACGTCCACCGGTATACCCCGGCCATTGTCGATAACTGTTACCGAGCTGTCTTCATGAATTATTACCTCGGTTCTGTCACAATAGCCGGCCATTGCCTCGTCTATGCTGTTGTAGACAATCTCATATACCAGATGGTGCAGACCGTGTTCATCTGTGCTGCCAATGTACATGCCCGGGCGGCGGCGCACCGCCTCCAGGCCGTCCAGAATACGGATATCCTCTGCGGTGTAATCTTCGGAAGTGTTATTGTTTGTATTTTTGTTAGCTTTTTTTGACATGCGCTATAGAAAAATCCTTCAAGAGCTTTGGTGATTCATCGGTAATTCTAGATTGGACATAATGGGGAAGCAGGCACCCTCCCAATCCCACATTTAGTGCCTGCTAGTCCAAAATGTACAAGGGATTGCATTGACTTAATTTTACCACATCTTCGCGGAAACTGAAAGTCCCTCTCACTCTAACTCTTCTTGGAGGAATAGAGAGGACTAATGCAAGCTATCGTGCTTGTAGCTGTTTTGGAGAAGCTGCAGTATACTGGGCCCTTTAAGATCTGCGGAGCCACAGCCGTCGCTATCGAAGTGGCGGCATACGGTGCAGGTCACGCTGTACTTGTTTACCTCGCTTATATTTACGAAGAGGTCACAGTTCTCAGCACTACGGTCAAACCATTCCTCTAGGACTTCGGTGGTCTGTGGGAAGTGGGCTCTGAAGCCTCTGGAGATTAAAAAGCCAGAGCTAGCGGAGTTGCTTGGCGGGAGGTAAATACGCATTTGCAGCCCTTGACTATACTGAGATACAGAACTCACACATACCGTTCTGTGGCAGTGTCTTTGGCATCTCGATACTTATGCGGTCGCCGGTCTTCTCTGCAGCAGCCTCGAAACTGGCGCAGCAGAACCCTTTGCAAGGGAGGCCCTTTATGCCGGACTCCTCCAGCGCCTTGTTTATTGCACAGGCAGATACCTGAAGCACCAGCTCTTTGGTGGTTGCTCTGGATATATTCCAGCGGTCTGTAGGCCTCAGTCCAAAGATGGATAACTCAACATACCTGCCCAGGCGATGGGGGAATGATATGCCTGTCTGCTTGTACACATTCTCCACCATCTCCCCGGTGCGGTCCAGGTATTTGGTGTCAGCCAGCTCGATGGTGAGCTTCATCACCTTTTTGCCCAGTTCCTCGAGAGCTTTGTATGCCTCCTTCTCGTCCTTGCCTTGCAGGCTCTTAGCTGCAGCTCCTACATCGAACTTCTGAGTAACTTCCTCTACCAGACCTTTATCAGCGTCGAAGAGCAGAGCTTTCCCGGGCTCTTCCAGGGTCAGTAATTTTTCCTTTAATACCTTGCCGTATTTCCAGCCAGTGGTCATTTCTTTACCTCCGTTAAGAAGCTCACTTGAATGGCGCTCTTGGGACAGACTTTCACACAGTCCATGCAGACGGTGCATTTTTCATAGCGGACCCCCGCCACCATGAACTGGTCCGGGTCTATCTCCTTGAATTTTCGAGGACCCACCTTGGTGCCCAGTCCCAGGGCGTGGCTCGGACAGATTAGAAGGCACTTCCGGCAAGCGAGCGGGTCATTGCATTTTTTATCGTCTACTGTGATAGTTGGCAGCATTTCTCATCCCTCTCTATGAGTTTTTACCAAACGTTGGCCAGTGCAGGCATGCTGGCTCGTTCCACCATGCTTATAGCTTCCTGAGAGCATTCTGTGGCGCAAAGCCCGCAGCCGAAGCACTGGAATGGATCAATATAAGCCTTGTTCTGTGTCGCGGAGAAGCTAAGTGCCTTGAACTGGCAGCGGTGAACGCATGAAGTGCAACCGTTACAAAGTTCATTATCGACCCGGGCGATATGATGTCCCTTCCACAAGAATTGTATGCCGTGGTCGACCGTGGTCCTTATGGCGCTGCAGTCGGGGTAGTCGCAGTTGCAAATCCCGCCGATGTACGGGGTGCCGAAAGTAAACAGAGTTTGCACCAGGCCTCTCTTGTTCATCTTGGTGATAACATCCTTGGCTTCATCCGGCGCCAGGAACTGTATACCCCCTCGGTAAGTCTGAGGCCATCTCTCCCATTTATACATTCCCGTCCCCATCCCCATGCAGGTAAAGTTCTCTTCGTCGGGCAGACCCAGCATGGAACGCCGGCAGGCACAGGTCATAAGAGCGATTGGGTATATAATATCTACAACCTTCAGCGTATCCTCCAGCGTAACAACCTGGCCAAAGTGTACCTTCCAGGCAAGCTGCTCCACATCGTGTCTCATCTTGGCAACGGCTTCATGGTCTTTCCTGTCCAGAGCCTCCAAAAAGCCCCGGTCGAGAAGTGACATTCCGCCGGCGACTACAGGATCGGGCTGTATCTCCGGACCCTCCTCCTTCCTGATTTTGTAGAGCTTTCTGGCATAGTTCGCCGGGTTGAAGTACCATCTCTCATGGCCTTCGGCATAGCGCTCGCACCATTCGCACATAGTTCTCGTCCTTCCTTATATATAGTTAATTGATAGGTAGGCTAACATATTTAGCTGTGGATCAGCCGGGCCATTGTTAAATCTCAATGATAGTCTAGACTTGTCGGGTAGAATTGTCAACGTGTTGACTTTGTTGTATACTTGTGTTATATTGGTTTTTTGTGTCTACTAGCCATTAGTCTGGGTTTGGAAGACCTGATTAAGCCGGCTGGTTGAACCGGGACGCAAACCCGTTGGGGAAGTAGACCGGTGGACAACTAGGTGGCTTTTTAGTTGGGATAAATGGAAGGAATGGTGAAATGCCCACGGTCAATCAGTTAGTTCGAAAAGGACGACGGAGGCTTGGCAAGCGAACCAAGGCTCCGGCGCTTGGCGTTACCTATAATACCCTGAAAAACAGAGTACGTAGGGATACAAACTCGCCGCAGAAGCGAGGAGTTTGTGTGCTGGTCAAGACAATGACTCCCAAAAAACCGAACTCTGCATTGCGCAAGATCGCTCGCGTGCGGTTGACCAACCAGATTGAAGTAACTGCTTATATACCTGGCGAAGGGCACAATTTGCAGGAGCACTCTGTGGTACTTATCCGTGGTGGCAGAGTCAAGGATTTGCCGGGGGTTCGCTACCATATTGTTCGAGGTGCTCTGGATACCGGTGGGGTGGAAAATCGGCAGCAGGGGCGAAGCAAGTACGGGGCTAAGCGCGGTAGAGCAGTGAGGATTGCGGGAGCAGGAGCGGGAGCGGAAACAGCAACGGAAGCAGCAACAGAAGCAGCAACGGGAGAGGGAGAGGAATAAATGCCAAGGCGAGCTAGAGTACTAAAGAGACAACCTTCACCTGACCCAAAATACGGGAACGTTACTGTGGCTATACTCATCAATAAAATAATGTTCGACGGCAAGAAAGCTACAGCTGAGCGGATTGTTTACGATGCTATGGATTTGGTTAATAAGCAATTGGGCACAGAACCTCTGGAGGTTCTGGAACAGGCACTTAAGAATGCCACCCCATTACTGCAAGTAAAGTCTCGGCGTGTCGGCGGCGCTACTTATCAGGTACCTATTGAGATTGAAACCGAACGCGGGTTATCCCTGGCTATGCGCTGGATAATTGGCTTTGCCAGAGCCCGTAGCGGTAAGTCTATGGCGGAAAAATTAGCCGCGGAGATTATAGATGCTTCTCAAGGACAGGGGGCAAGTATCAAGAAGCGTCAGGATACCCATAAGATGGCTGAGGCAAATAAAGCTTTTGCTCATTATCGATGGTAACTACAGCAGGAATTAAGACCCAACGGCCTAAAAAAGCGGTGGGCACAGGAAACAATATTATGACCCGGACTTTTCCTTTAGATAAGTTGCGGAACATAGGCATCATTGCACATATTGATGCTGGCAAGACAACTGTTACTGAGAGAATTTTGTTTTATACGGGCCGCACTTACAAGGTTGGTGAGGTGGACGAAGGTACAGCGGTAATGGATTGGATGGCGCAGGAGCGGGAACGGGGGATTACTATCACCGCAGCAGCTACTACCTGTCACTGGCAGGAGCATCGCATAAATATCATTGATACGCCCGGGCACGTCGATTTTACTGCTGAAGTTGAGCGCAGTCTTCGGGTACTGGATGGTGGAGTGGTTGTGCTGGATGCCGTGGCTGGAGTAGAGGCCCAATCTGAGACAGTATGGCGACAGGCTGATAGATATGGTGTACCGAGGATCTGCTTTATAAACAAGATGGACAGGGTTGGTGCCGATTTCCAACACACCGTTAGTATGATTGAGGAGCGACTTCGAGCCAAAGCTATACCGCTACAGATGCCCTGGGGTGAGGAAAGTCAGTTTAAGGGCGTGATAGATTTAGTTGGCAATAGAGCCTGGTTGTTCTCTGATGACGTGAATGCTCCGAGAGTAGAATCGCCTATTCCAGAAGAGAAGAGAGAAGAGGTAGATAGCCAGAGACAGTCATTGATCGAGCAACTGGCTGAGAATGATGACCAATTGATGTTGCTTTATGTTGAAGGTGGGGAAATTCAGAGCAGCCAGATTAAAGCTGCAATAAGAAGGTTGACCTCGGCTAATCGGATAGTGCCTGTACTTTGTGGCAGCGCTTTGAAAAATAAAGGAATTCAAACCCTGCTCGATGCCATTGTGGATTATCTTCCTTCTCCGCTGGACGTACCTCCGGTTAATGTTATTGACTTGCAGACTGGGGAGGCGAATGTTAGACAAACCAGCGATGAAGCTCCGTTTTCAGCTTTAGCCTTTAAGGTGGTAGCTGACCCGTTCATGGGCAGGCTAGTTTATTTTCGGGTTTATTCAGGCAAGATCAAAGCGGGAATGCAAGTCCTCAATTCCAGCAAAGGACGGAAGGAGCGTTTGGGCAGGCTGATTCTTATGCATGCAAATCGGCGTGAAGAAATTGAAGAGACCGATACCGGTAGCATTGCAGCTACGCTGGGTCTGAAGGATACCTTCACCGGGGACACGTTGTGTGACCCAGCTCACCCGGTGCTTCTCGAAGCTATACGCTTCCCTGAGCCGGTGCTTTCCATGGTTGTAGAACCTAAAAGCAAGGCAGACCAGGATAAGCTTGGTGAAGCCATGAACAAGCTTTCGGAAGAAGACCCCACTTTCAAGGTGCGCACTGACAAGGAAACCGGGCAAACCCTTATTTCTGGGATGGGCGAATTACATTTGGAGGTTTTGATAGACCGCATGCTTCGCGAGTTTAATGTGAAGGTGAATGTTGGCAAGCCACAAGTAGCCTATAAAGAGACCATTACTGTGCCTGCAGAAATAGAAGGTAGGTTTATCCGTCAGTTTGGTGGTCGAGGACAATACGGGCATGTATGGCTCAGACTTGAACCGGTAGAGCGGGGTAGCGGCTTCAGGTTTGTTGATCGGATTCGAGGTGGAGATGTACCGAAGGAATATATTCCAGCGGTCGAAGCCGGGGTTAGGGAGGCTTTGGAAACCGGTGTGGTGGCAGGTTATCCGATAGTAGATATCAAGGCAACTCTGTTTGATGGTAGCTTCCATGAAGTTGATTCCTCTGAGCTGGCGTTCAAAATGGCAGGCTCCATAGCTTTGAAAGATGGTGTCAGGAAGGCCAATCCCGTACTACTCGAGCCAATTATGAAATTAGAGGTGGTGATGCCAGCTGAGTTCTTGGGCGACGTCATCGGCGATTTGAATTCAAAGAGGGGTCATGTTGAGGGAATTGAGACACATGGTGAGACGAGTGTTGTTCATGCTCTCGTTCCTCTAGCTGAAACTTTCGGTTATGCTACTATCCTGAGGTCGTTGAGCCAGGGTAGAGCAACCTATTCCTTGGAATTTAATTGTTATAGAGAGTTACCGGCTAGCCTGGCGGGGCAAATAGAGGTTAAGGTCAGAGGTAAATAAATGCCTAAGCAAAAGATTAGAATCAAAGTCAGAGGATATGACCATAGACTGGTTGACCAGTCCGTGGAGCAAATTGTGGAGACTGCCGAGCGTACTGGTGCTGTGATTGCTGGCCCCGTACCTCTACCAACACAGATCGAAAAGTTTTGTGTTATTCGCTCCCCGCATATCGACAAAGATTCAAGAGAACAATTTGAGATTCGCACACATAAGCGTCTTATTGATATCCTTGGGCCAACCTCTAAAACTATAGATGCGTTGACTCAGCTTCAACTCCCGTCTGGGGTGGAAATAGACATTAGATTGTAGCCAGGGAAATGATTAAGGGTACTATTGGTAGAAAAATAGGCATGATGCAGCTTTTCCGTGATGATGGGGAAGTGGTGGTGACAGCTATTGAAGCAGGCCCTTGCTTTGTTACTCAGGTAAAGACCGAGGCTAAGGATGGTTATAATGCTGTCCAGCTTGGATTTGGGGAAACCAAGCTGCTTAATTCTCCACAGAAAGGTCATCTTAAGGAGATAGGGCAGTTCAAGCATCTCCGCGAGTTTAGCGTTGATGATGTCGATTCTGTTCAAGTTGGCCAGAAAATTGATGTAGATATGTTTAAATCCGGAGATTTACTTAATGTTACTGGCATATCAAAAGGCAAAGGTTTTGCGGGCGTAGTTAAGCGCCATCATTTTGCTGGTGGACCTAAGACACACGGGCAGTCCGACCGTCATCGAGCTCCTGGCTCGATTGGTGCCACTACATCTCCAGGGCGCGTATTTAAAGGAACCCGCATGGCCGGGCACATGGGTGATAGGCGAGTGACGACGCGTAATATTAAGGTACTCGAAGTTGATTTGGATCGCCACCTGTTGCTGGTGAAAGGAGCAGTGCCCGGTGCCAGGAAGGGATTGTTGTTGATTAAGAAAGCTGGTGTGGGGTAAGCAGAATGCAAGTCCAGGTTTATAATTTGAAGGGTAAGACAACCAAGCAGCTCGAAATAAGTGATGATGTTTTTGCTGTGCCCTTTAATGAGGCTGTTGTACATCAGGCGTTAGTCCGGCAGCTAGCTAATCGTCGCCTGGGGACTGTTGATACCAAGAAGAGAGGCGAGGTTAGGGGAAGCACCAGGAAACTTTTTGCTCAAAAGCATACCGGGAGGGCACGTCGTGGCGATATCAGGTCGCCCATGCTTGTAGGAGGAGGCGTTGCTTTTGGACCTCATCCTCGAAGCTACCGGCAGGCCTTGCCCCGGAAAATGCGGCTTTTGGCTTTGAGGTGCGTTCTTTCAGCTAAAGCAGGTAGCGGAGAATTGAAAATTGTGGACAAGCTTGAACTTGATAGCCCAAAAACCAGGGCAGTGCTGGATATGTTGATAGCCCTTGGGATTAGTGATTCTGCAATTATCGCTACCGCTGAAGTTGAGGCTAATCTGATTAAATCAGCGCGGAACCTAATGGGCGTTAAGACGATGCTGGCACCTTTGCTTAGCGTAGCTGAATTACTTTCATATAAATATATAATAATGACTGTGGATGCGGTGCGGAAGGTGGAAGAGCTGTGGGGTGAAAAGTCAGTCCCGGAGGTAGTGGGTAATGTCAGCTAAGACAAGGGCTTGGAGTTTATTTAGACATGCATCTCTATGAAGTAGTAAGGCGGCCTTTAATCACTGAAAAGGCTACCATGATGAAAGAACAGAACAGGTATGCCTTTGAGGTGGCAAATGAGGCTAACAGACGCCAAATTAAGGAGGCTGTTGAGGAGGGATTTAAGGTTAATGTGGTTAGAGTTAGGGTGATGAATGTCCCGGGTAAGATGAGAAGAATAGGCAGACGGTATGTCATGACTCCAACATGGAAGAAAGCAATTGTTACCCTGGAAGCAGGTCAGAAAATAGAGTTCTTTGAAGGCGTTTAATAAGATAGGGGATGTAAAATTGGGCTCAGTTATCAAGAAACGGAAAAAGAAGATGGCGAAGCATAAGCATCGCAAACTCCTGAAAAAGACTAGATGGCAAAGGAGGCATCCCTAGAAGTAGGGTGAAATAAGCTGTGGCATTGAAAACCTATCGTCCAACATCACCGGGCAGGCGGGGCATGGTTAGCGCCTCTTTTGAGGAGATAACCAAGACGGTTCCCGAGAGGTCACTATTGTTGCCAATTAGGAAAAGGGCAGGGCGTAACAATAGGGGCGTAGTAACCGTGCGACATCGCGGTGGTGGTGCTAAACGCAGATTGCGAATAATTGATTTCAAGCGAGATAAGCAAGGTGTTCAGGGTAAGGTGGCGGCCATAGAGTATGACCCCAATCGCTCAGCTCGTATTGCTCTCATTCATTATGTGGATGGAGAGAAACGTTACATTCTAGCCCCTCTGGGACTCAAGGTGGGTGACGTTATAATGGCGGGGGAAGATGCGGGTATAAAGCCGGGTAATGCCTTGCCGCTAGGTTCGATGCCAGATGGAACTTTGATTCATAATCTTGAATTTGAGCCTGGAAAAGGTGGTCAGATAGTGCGTAGTGCCGGTACAGCGGCACAGCTTTTGGGCAAGGAGGGCAAATATTCGCTTGTTCGTTTGCCTTCTGGTGAGGTAAGGCGTTTTTTGAGTAATTGTTTGGCTACTGTAGGGCAATTGGGCAATGTTGAGCATCAGGGCATAAGGTTGGGCAAGGCCGGACGTACAAGATTGCTAGGAAGACGTCCGCAGGTTCGTGGTTCAGCCATGACACCACGTGATCATCCCCATGGTGGAGGCGAAGGTAGAGCTCCTCGGGGAATGACACCTAGCACGCCGTGGGGTAAGCCGGCTTTAGGGCCGAAGACGCGTGTTAACAAAGCTTCAGATAGATTGATAGTCAAGCGTCGGAAATAGAAAGGTATTTGAAAAGGCAGGAAAAATGTCACGCTCATCTAAAAAAGGTCCTTACTGTGACGCTAAGTTACTTAAAAAAATAAAGGCGCTTAATAGCTCTGGGGAGAAGGTAGTTATAAAGACCTGGGCTCGTGCTTCTACTGTTATGCCGGAGATGATAGGTCATACAATAGGGGTGCACGATGGTCGACGGCATGTACCCATCTTTATAACTGAGAATATGGTAGGGCACAAACTGGGAGAATTCGCTATGACCCGGACGTTTCGCGGTCATGTTAGTAAGGCGCAAATAGCTGTTCAGGCGAGAAAGCAGGCATAGTTTAGAAGATGAAAGTAGTAGCTATATCTAAAGATGTTCGTGTCTCGTCTCGTAAAGTTAAATTGGTTGTAGATACGGTACGGGGCAAAAAGGTAGATGAGGCGTTGACTATTCTTAAGTTCTTGCCGACGCCGGCAGCTCAGGCTGTAGCCAAGGCAGTTAAATCGGCGGCGGCAAATGCGGAGAACAATTTCCAAATGGAACCTACTGAACTTAAAATAACCGATATTTTTGCTGATGAGGGACATACCTTCAAAAGATTCCGGCCACAAGCCAGAGGACGGGTTAATCCTATTTTGAAACGCTGCACTCATATCAGCGTTTTCGTCGCTGAGGAGGAAGAAAACAGTGGGACATAAAGTTCACCCTTACGGTTTCCGAATTGGTGTAATTCGGGGTTGGTATGCTAAATGGTATGATCAGAAACATTATACCGAGTTTCTGCATGAAGATTTAAAGATGCGTAAGGCTATTCAGGAGAGGTGCACTGATGGTGGCGTTGCCAAGGTTGAAATAGACCACCAGGGCAATGAGATTCTAGTGACTTTGTATTCCTCGCGTCCTGGTATTGTTATTGGTAGGGGAGGACAGCGTGCTGAAGAGCTGAGGTCGCATTTAGAAAGTATATGTGGCAAGAGAGTGCGACTATCTATTAAAGAAGTAGAGCAACCCGAGCTTGATGCTCGTTTGGTGGCTAGGAATGTGGCTGACCAGCTTGAACGCCGGATGGCTTTCAGGAGAGCGATGAAACAAACAGCTTTTCGGACGATGCAGGCTGGTGCTAAAGGAGTGAAGATAAGCTGTGCTGGAAGGTTAGGTGGTGTTGAGATTGCTCGTCGTGAAACCACCCTCCAGGGGCAGTTACCGTTACATACACTTTGTGCTGATATCGATTATGGTTTTGCTGAAGCCCGCACTACGCTGGGCAATATTGGAGTTAAAGTCTGGGTTTACAAAGGTCATGTTTATCCTGAAGTAAGGAGAGAAAGTGTTACAGCCGAAACGGGTGAAGTATCGTAAAACTCATCGAGGGCAGATGAAAGGTAAGGCGCATGCCGGAAGCGCTATTGTTTTCGGTGAGTTCGGACTGCAGGCTCAGGAAGCGGCGTGGATAACAGCCAGGCAGATTGAAGCTGCTCGCCGTGTAATCGTTCGTTATTTACGTCGGGGTGGTCAGATGTGGATCAGAATCTTTCCGGATAAGTCGGTGACCAAGAAGCCAGCAGAGACGAGAATGGGTAGCGGTAAGGGTGCTCCAGACCACTGGGTAGCTGTAGTCAGACCGGGGAGAATGCTATTCGAAATAGGTGGCATAAAAGAAAACATGGCTCGGGAAGCATTGCATCTAGCTTCTTATAAACTACCTATTGCGACCAGGTTTGTAGTAAAAGAGACAGTTAAAGAAGGAGCGAGAAGTTGAAAGTTGAAGAGATTCGTTCCTTCAGCGACGCGGAGCTAGTTAAGCGGTTAACAGAGGCTCGTCAGGAGCTTTTCAACTTACGACTTCGTATGGCTACTCGGCAGTTGGCTAATCACCGTGAGTTGCCCAGAGTCAAGAAGAGAATCGCCCGAATAGAGACCATAATGAGAGAGAGGGAGTTTGGCATAAGATAGCTTATGAAAGAGAAACGGAAAACCAGAACCGGAAGGGTAATAAGCGATAAGATGGATAAAACGGTGGTGGTATTGGTTGAAAGCCTAAGGCGTCATCCTCTTTACAAAAAGGTAGTCAGGCATACCTCTAAATTCAAAGTCCATGATGAGACTAATGCCTGCAAGATTGGTGATGTAGTGAAGATTATTGAGACTCGCCCTTTGTCTAAGGATAAACGCTGGCGAGTGGTAAATATAATAAGCAGGAAGGAAGTGGTTGAGGTCGAGTCTGCTGAGATAATATAAAGAGATAAGGGATAATGATTCAGCCTTACACTAGACTTAAAGTGGCAGATAATACTGGAGCCAGACAGGTTATGTGCATAAACGTGCCTGGTGGCACGCGGAGAAGATATGCTACTGTTGGCGATATTTTTGTGGGTACAGTGAAGCGGGCCATACCTGGTGGTGTGGTGAAAAAGGGCGATGTTGTGAAGGCAGTGGTTGTGCGCATAGCTAAACAACATCATCGACCAGATGGGTCTTATATTAGATTTGATGATAATGCTGCGGTTATCTTGGATGATAAAAATAATCCTAAAGGCACCCGCATTTTTGGTCCGGTGGCTAGAGAGCTTCGAGATAGGAATTTCATGAAGATAATATCGTTGGCTCCTGAGGTTCTGTGAGATGAATATTAGAAAGAATGACACGGTTCTTGTTATTGCTGGCAAAGACAGAGGGAAGAAGGGTAAGGTACGAAAGGCTTTACCTAAAAAAGATAAGGTAATAGTTGAAGGCGTTAATATGATTAAGCGCCATTCTCGAGCTCGTCGTGAAGCTAGGCAGGCTGGCATAATTGAGCTAGAAGCACCACTGGATATTTCAAATGTGATGTTAATTTGTAACAAATGTAACAAACCGGCTCGGGTTGGTTTCCGTTTCCTTGCTGATGGTAGAAAGGCGCGATTTTGCCGCTCCTGCCATGAAGTTATTGATTAGTGGAAAGGCGTATTTTGATGATGTCCCGGTTGAAGGAAAGATATGAAAAAGAAGTAGTGCCCGAGCTAATGCGTAAGTTTGGGTATAAGAATGTAATGCAGGTGCCACGGCTTAATAAAATCGTGTTGAATATCGGCTTAGGCGAAGCGATACAAAATCCTAAGGCCTTAGAAGGGGCTGAGAAGGATTTTGTGGCTATTGCGGGACAGCATCCAGTAATAACGCGAGCCAAGAAGTCTATTGCTGCCTTTAAACTCAGAGCGGGCATGCCTATAGGCATGATGGTGACATTGCGAGGCAGGCGAATGTATGACTTCTTTGATAAACTGGTCAGCGTTGTTTTGGCGCGAATCAGGGATTTTCAGGGAATACCCCGCGATTCGTTTGATGGTGAGGGCAACTATACCTTGGGAATTAAAGAGCAGGTGGTTTTCCCTGAGATTGACTATGACAAAGTAGATAAGTTACGGGGGTTTGAAATTATTATCGTTACCACTGCAGCTAGCAATGAAGAAGGCAGGAGCTTACTTGAGTCTATGGGCATGCCTTTTAGAAGGAGTTAATTTCTCGGTAAAATGGCAAAGCTATCTAAAGTTTTAAAATCTCAACGCCCTCCGAAGTACAGGGTGCAGCAGAGAAACAGATGCAAATTGTGTGGCAGGCCGCGTGCCTATATACGTAAATTCGGTTTGTGCCGTATTTGCTTTAGACAGCTGGCCCTAAGAGGTGAAATTCCTGGGGTTAGAAAATCAAGCTGGTGATTGAAAGTGCTGGAGGCATAAGTTAATGGTTACTGACCCAATTGCTGATATGTTAACTCGAATTCGCAACGCAATCATGGCGCATCATGACAGCGTGCTTGTGCCGGCATCTAGGATTAAGCTTTCTATGGCTAAAATACTCAAAGATGAGGGGTTTATAACTGATTACACTGTTCTTAGAGGTAAGCCGCAGCGGGTGATTAAAATATCATTAAAGTATATAAATGGACGCCCTGCTCTTGCAGGCTTAGAGAGGGTCAGCAAGCCAGGTCTTAGACTATATGTTGGCCGCAAGGAGATTCCCCGCGTCTATGGCGGGCTTGGCGTTGCTATTTTGTCTACATCCAAAGGTGTTATGACCGGCCAGGATGCATGGCGTAGAAATCTCGGTGGTGAATTATTATGTTATGTTTGGTAAATAGATTTTTGGAGGCGATTTTGTGTCCCGAATAGGATTGATGCCTGTACCTGTGCCACAAGGTGTCAAGGTTGATGTTAAGGGCAATGAAGTGACTGTGGAGGGGAGTAAAGGTAAGCTGATGCGCTCATTTCACCCCGATATGTCTGTTAAGTTTGAGGATGGTAACCTGATAGTGGCGCGGCCTACAGATAATAGAAATCATCGTGCTTTACATGGTTTGACTAGGAGCCTTTTGGCTAACATGGTTGAGGGCGTTACTAAGGGTTTTGAAAAGGTTCTAGAATTGAGCGGTGTGGGCTACCGAGCACAGAAAGCCGGCGATAAACTATCGTTGCAGATTGGGTTCAGTCACCCGGTGGATTTTTCACCACCGGCTGGCATAGAAATTATTGTGGAGGGTACTAACCGGGTTCGGATCGTTGGTATCGATAAGGAGGTTGTGGGTGAGACAGCGGCTCAAATTAGAGCTATACGGCCTGCGGACTCTTACAAAGGTAAGGGTGTCAGGTATGCCGGAGAGAGGGTTCGTCTCAAACCTGGCAAAGCGGGCAAGGCGGCAGTGAAAGGATAAAAGACGTTGGCAGTTAAAACAGATACAAGGTTGGCACGAAAGCGACGTCATATTCGGGTTAGGGCAAAGTTAAGCGGTACGGCGACGAGGCCAAGGCTTTGCATTTTTCGCAGCCTGAACCATATTTATGCTCAGGTTGTAGACGATTCTGTGGGATATACCCTGGTCTCGGCGAGCAGTCTGGACGCAGAGATAAGGGACAAAATAGCAGGAAAGAGAAAAACGGAAAGCGCTGAAATGGTCGGCTCTCTTGTGGCTCAGCGCGCCTTGAATAAAGGGATTAAGCAGATAGCTTTTGACAGGGGTGGCTATCAGTATCATGGACGAGTTAAAGCTTTGGCGGAAGCTGCTAGAAAAGCTGGCCTAGACTTTTGAGGTTTATAGATGAAAGCAATTAAGAAGCTAATTGAAGAGAGAACCCGAGTTGATGCTAGCGAACTTGACATTAGTGAGAAGCTAGTATCACTAAACCGGACAACTAAGGTTGTCAAAGGTGGTAAGCGGCTTCATTTTAGGGCACTGGTGGTTGTTGGGGATGGGAATGGGCATGTGGGTGCTGGTTTGGGTAAAGCTAAGGAGGTACCGGAGGCAATTCGTAAGGCCGGTGTTGTAGCACGGAAAGATCTTTACAAGATAACTATGTCGGGGACTACTATACCGCATGAAATTCTGGCTAAGTCAGGGGCAGCGAAAGTATTACTTAAACCGGCTGCGCCTGGAACCGGAGTCATTGCTGGTAGTAGAGTTCGCGCAGTGCTTGAAGCTGCAGGCGTAAAGGATGTTCTAAGCAAATCTCTGGGTAGCCCTAATCCTGTAAATGTGGTTAGAGCGACTGTATTGGCTCTGGCTAGCCTTAAAAATCCTGAAGACGCCGTAGCAAGGCGCAAAGCCGAGCTTGAGATTAAAGAGGCGGATACGGACACGGATACGGAGACGGAGACCGAGCCAAGTGAATAAACTACGCATTAAGTGGATAAAGAGTGATATTGGATATGCCAGGGGGCAAAGGCGAACCTTGAAGGCCCTGGGCTTTCATCGCCTTAACGAAACGGTGGAACATGAAGACTCCCCTACCATTAGAGGAATGATAGCTAAAATCAAGCATTTAGTTAAAGTGGAAGTGGTCACTGATGCAGCAGCATAACTTAAAGCCTCCAGCAGGTGCCAAACGCAACCGAAAACGTGTGGGGCGTGGTGATGGCAGCGGGCATGGCAGTTATTCAGGGCGTGGCTGTAAAGGGCAGAAGTCGCGTTCTGGAGGCGGCGTTCGCCTTGGTTTTGAGGGAGGCCAGCTCCCTCTAATTAAGCGTTTACCTAGGAAACGCGGCTTCGTTAATATTTTCAGAACTGAATATAGCATAGTTAATGTGGGCGAGCTAACAAAATTTTCGCCTAATACTGAGGTTACTACAAAAGAGTTATTTGAGGCTGCACTAATTAAGTCTTTTAATCATCC
>CP070642.1:1711174-1714007 GCA_020354105.1 Chloroflexota bacterium
ACCTCGCTACATGGCTGGCTGCTCCCAGAATTAGAGAAAAAGGGTACGATGTAGATATGATGGCTGAGATAGGCATGTACGGCTATTTGCCGAGAGCGTCAGACCCAACAATATTTGGCTACTATAATATGCCGACATGCAAAATATTAAACAATATCGAGACGATGCTTGGCGTCTTTGTCGGCGGTCCGACAAATCAGTGCATGAGTGTCCTAGCAGCAGGCCAGGCAGATAAATTCGGAAATGTAAACTCGACAAAAATTCCAGGCGTAGCATACCTCGTAGGCTCCGGGGGATCCAACGATATAGCCACCAACAGCAGGGAAACAATACTCGTGGTTAGTGCAGGCAAATCAAGACTGGTAGAAAAAGTTCCATACATCACCTTTCCTGGGAAGAACGTAAGAACGATGGTCACAGATGTCGGCGTCTTCGAGAAGCTCGGAGGCAAAGACACCTTCACGCTGACAACTTATATCCCCTCCAAAGCAAATCAAAGGGCAGAAGACGCCATAGCTGAGATAAAAGAGAAAGTCAGTTGGAAACTCGATGTAGCCCCGAATTTGAAGCAAGCTGTGCCACCGACCAGAGATGAGATAACAATGCTCAGGCTATTTGACCCTAAAAGGGTCTTCATAGGATCGTAAAACTGCCTAATATATAAACCACAGACACAATCTATAGTTGCCGTACGCATGTAGATAAACCCACAGGAGGTAAGAAATCCATGGCAAAAAAAGTCGGAATTGTAGGCGCAGCGATAACACCTTTTAAAGGCAGATGGTATCAGAAGACCTACTACGAACTGGCTCAGATGGCAACCAGAGAAGCAGTCGCGGATGCAGCTATCTCTATCAAAGATGTGGATTCTGTCTTCTATGGCATATACAATGACATCTTCGAAAGAGCTTGCATTCCAGAGCATCCCCTGCAAGGCATATTAGGCATGCAAAATAAGTTTGGTATACGAATAAGTAATGGTGGGGCAACAGGTGCCTATACTCTATCAGCCGCCCACGCCTATCTGGCTGGAGAAAGGTTCAAAACAGCCTTGGTCCTGGGTGTTGAGAAGGCTACCGATTGCTTTGACTTCAAATCCATGTCAGCCACACCGGAGGTTATCAAGACCATCGCCTGGTCAGGTGACACTTTCTTCGAGCAAAATATAGGCTGGACTGCTTCAGACAGCTACGCCGAAGTAGTCCTGGGCTATATGGACGAATATACCGGAACTCTAAAACCGGAAATTACTGCACAGATATCCGCCCTTCTCAGCCAACAGGCGAGAACCAATCCTTATGCCCAGAGGCAATTCGACCAGGTGACTCCAGAAGAGGTAATGAACTCGAGATACATAGTTTACCCCTTTAAAGAGCTGGAGATATGCGTATACAGCGAAGGGGCTGCGGCTCTAATACTGGCTGAAGAAGAGACAGCAAAAGCTATAGCAAAGAACAGCGGAAAACCAATAATCTGGATCACAGGGGTAGGAGAAGCCAATGAGCATTCCTTTGCTGGCAAAAACCAGAAGGACATGTCTCATATTGTTTCCGATTATCTTGGTGCCCAGCGCGCCTACGAAATGGCCGGTATAAAAGACCCCACCAAGGCTATACATATTGTCGAGCTTCACGATGCCTTCATTCACCAGCTTGAAATCAGTATGGCAGAATTCGGCTTGGTGCCCTATAAAACAGTTGACTCCCTTATTGAAGATGGCTTGATGTTGCCTGGCGGCAAGTATCTGGTTAACCCATGCGGTGGCTTGAGCTATTGCGGGCATGCCGTTGGTGCCAGCAACATAATGTCGGCCTGGTCAGCCAGAAACGAACTGACTAAAAGGCATCTCAAAACTGCACTGGTTCACGGCACCGGAAGTACTATCTCTCAGTATACAGTCTGCGCAATACTGGAGCATGAATAAACAAGGAGGCTCAGCGATGCCAGAAAAAAGACAAAAACTTATATCAGATGAGTTCATACCAGAAATAAGAAGCAGGGTGATAAATCTCGATAACCAAGACTATCTATTACAGAACGATACTATGTATACCTTCTATGAGCGAAGCATGGGCGAGCTCTCACCCTTCTTCCTCGCCATTAAAAACGAGAAAAAGATTCTCGGCTGCAAATGCTCCAAGTGTGGTATCGTCAGGGTACCTCCAATGATGACCCATTGTCCCGATTGCGATTTCGCACCCAACAAACTCGTAGAAGTCAGTCAAGTAGGCAAAATGAACACAACTCCACCCATCACCTACTTCGCTTCTTCACTGTTTCTGGATAAAGCGCCTTTTGGCAGAGGACGTGTAATACTAGAAGGCGCCGACACAGCCTTGAGCGTAATGCTTTATACCACAACTGGCATACTGGTACCCGGATTAATCAAGAAGGGCACAGAAGTCAAGGTGATTTTCAGAGACGAACGGGTGGGACAAATATCAGATATCTATTGTGTACCCACTTCGGAACTAACTCCAGAACAAGTCACTAAAAAAGGACTCCAGGAATCGGAACTAAACTGGGCAACACCGAAAGAACCGCGATTTCCTAATCCATCTGAAAAGGACACAGCCAACTTCGAACAGTGCCTTAAGGAGATACAATCGCTGGCAATTAAGATGAGTCAATCAAAACGCGCTCGTAGGGCCATAGAGAGCTGGAGACGCAATATCGCTGTAAAGACAAAAGCGGGCGAGTTTGCTATGTGCATCGATAACGGCGACTTCCGGGTTGAAGACAAGAAACTAGCATCTCCCGACTTCATTATGGCATGTGAAGATCCTAAGACTCTACTGGATGGACTGATGTACAAGGGCTCCATTACCGACTC
>CP070642.1:1714107-1717407 GCA_020354105.1 Chloroflexota bacterium
ATAAGCATCTCGCGGTGTAAATATTACCGTTCGACAGTGCGTCTTCAGCCAGCCTGTAGAGCGTCTCGCCCTCTTTCAACCATTCGGCACACCACCCATAGAAATTCTTTAGCCGTGATATTACTCTACGAATCCTAGCTAAATTAACGCCGCAAATTAAAAACCTGGTGTACCAGTGCCTGTAAACTCTATTTTCGTTAAGTATAAAACGATAGATTACCCTTTCTTTAATAGATAGCTTTTCCATCCCCGTCACCTCCTGTCCTTGCAACAGGTGGTCTGGCTCCTGTGGAATCAAAGAAATCTATCTCACCATTATGCTCTCCCTGCAGCAAAATCGAAACAGAATGCAGCACTAGACATATCACATTGTAACAGAAGGGCAATTTTTATTACTAACCATATGAGACAAAATTCTTAATGTTGAACATACAATGTGCTGGAGGTGTAGTGTTTATTCCGAAAGATGAGGTAGAATTAGTCAAAAAGGGGGTAAAGCGAAATGAATCTGAATCCAGTGGACTATCTGGGTGACCTTATGATGGGTGTACTCGTAGCTTCGACTGCATTCTGTGGTTTGACGGGTATCCTAATTGGTCAAATCAAAGTAGGAAGATTGGTAACTGTTCGAGGAGCAGTTGGTGGGATAACAGCCTCCTTTGTTCTTGGGATAATCGCAATTCTGGCTGCAATACTATGGTTCTCAGCTCCTATGACAGACATATCCTTGCTTTCAACGAGGGTTATTGCCCCATGGTCTCTTTTCTTACAAATTTTATTATTCACTGGAGTTGTTGTGGATTTGTGGTTCACATGATGGTGATATAGAGTTTCGCAACTAGCTCAACCTTAATCTCCATAGGAGGATTATGCTAAAATTAGCAGCACGATTGAAGCTATCCCGGCAAACTTACCACCGCAGTACTTTGACGCTGAAAAGCGATATAGACAGGCAAAAACTCCGGAGGATAAAATCGAGGCTCTGGAAACCATGCTTGCCATCATGCCCAGGCACAAGGGCACCGACCACCTGTATGGCGACCTGAGAAGAAGAATAGCCAAGCTCACCGAAGAGGCGGAGAGAAGGGCTGCCACCAGCAGAGCCAGCTTCTATATCAGGAAAGAAGGCGCCGGACAGGTAGCCCTGGTCGGGCTGCCCAACGTGGGCAAATCGCAACTGCTGGCTGCCGTCACCAGTGCCTCTCCTGAAATAGGCGAGTACCCCTTCACCACCAACTCTCCCAATATAGGTATGATGAAATTCGAGAATATTCAAATCCAACTGGTTGACACACCGGCGGTGACAGGCAAGGATTCCCGCGTCTGGCTGAACAATATCGCCAGAAACGCCGACCTGATAGCCGTCGTCGTGGATTTAAGCAACAAACCGGTGAAACAAGTAGAAACCACACTTCAGGAGCTGGAAAACATAGGCATAATACCTATCTCCACCAAGATTACAGAAGCCACCATCGGCAAACGTCAAAGGAGAATGCTAATCATAGCCAATAAAAGCGACCTGGAAAATTCAGATGCCAGTACCAAACAACTGAGCTCCAAGTACAGTGCCCAATTCCCTGTAATCTCCATCTCCGCCTCGGAAGGCAACAACATAGAAGTGTTAAAGAGCGGGATTTTCACCGCCCTGGAGATTATACGCGTCCACACCAAAAGCCCGGGGCAGAAAGTTGACCTGACCGACCCGGTGATTTTGAAAAGAGGCAGCACGGTAAAGGAAGCTGCCGAAGAAATTCATAAAGACTTTAAGAGCAAAATGAAATACGCCGTGGTCTGGGGCTCAGGAAAATTCGATGGGCAGAGAGTGGGCCAGGAACACGTACTTCAAGATAACGACGTAATCGAGCTGCATGTCTAGAGCTATTTGATGCGCTTCTTTCGAGTCCAGACATCATACAGAACATCTGCCAGCTCTTCTATATATGCCCGATTCTCCAGCTTAGACCGCCACTTATCCGGAACAGAGTCAACACCCAAATAAGCACCGGCTATAGCCCCAGCCATCGCCGCTATGGTATCAGTGTCTCCACCGAGGCTGGCAGCAAACAGGACTGTCTCCTCGAAAGAATGGGGATGGGACAAAAACGAATATATAGCCGTGGGCACCGAATTAAAAGCTTCGACACCATTACCGATATCAGTAGCTACCTTAGCTTTATCCGCTTCACCAAGTAGTGCCCCGACTCTGGCTAACTTCCTCTTGTATGCCTCTTGTTGAACAAACTCATATAGCTCGGCTAAGAATTTCCGCGAGTCAAAGTCTTTCACTGGCTCCATATTTATGGCCAAGGCTATTGCATATGCCTGTAAAGCAGCCCCTTCTTTACCCAGCTCATGACTATGGGTAATCTGACTCGACCGGCGGGCTACTTCCTTAAGCATGTCCAAATCGTCGTGATAGAAAACCCCTACAGGCGCAATCCTCATCGCCGAGCCATTGCCATAAGAGCCGCCATGGTACAACTTTCCAGCCGCTTTATCCCAAGGCTCACCAGACCTTATCATCCGGAATACGCTGGGCGGCCCTGGGCCATAGCCACGCCATGGTTCACTGTCATAATTCCGTATGAAGACACGCGACATGTGTTCACCGTCAAAACCCTCCCTGTGTACCAATGATTCAGCCATACCTATCATCATGTGGGTATCATCGGTGTAAGCCAGAAGCTCCCGTCCAGCAGCCGCAGCCTCAATCGCCTCGGAATCAGCTGCACCCCTTCCCTCAAATCCGGCACCTACAGCATCCCCAACCGCAGTGCCAACCATGGAACCTGAGAATTTTGCCCTCAGAACCCCCTCAACCATTAAATCCCCCCTGCAGTAAAATTCTGCCCTTTAAACTCGAGACCGTCAAGCAACATTAATCCTTATCGCCAGTTTAATGATATACTTACCACATTAGTTATAACGGAATGATAGCTGCAAGCGTTTAGTAACATGGCGAAGAATAGAATAATGGTGGAATATACAACCCGCAGGTACCAAAAGTTACGAGTATGAATACCAAAGTAATCGAGAAAATCAGCAAGCTCAAAGATGACAGGGTCCACGGTGCTAGCTGGCTGGCACTACAAGCCATCAGTACTCTAAACGTAACCGTGAGTGAAAGCCAGGCTGTAACTGTTGCCGATTTTGTCCAGGAGATAAAAACTGTAGCTGAAGAACTGACACGAGCCAGGCCCAGCTTGACTTCTATAGCCAATCATGCCAACCAGTTTCTGCATCAGATTATCACCAGGTCTCAAGATGAGAAGAACTTAGACTCCATGAAAAGCTTTGCCC
>CP070642.1:1717507-1725633 GCA_020354105.1 Chloroflexota bacterium
GATGAGGAAGTGTTACTGAACTACTACCTTTCCAATTTTTTTTGACATTGACCTCCCCACTGCATATGATTATATGATTATAAATGACATTTGGGATGGATTGTTGAACCTGCAGTGCGTTGTTATCTCACTGAGTTTAGTATATTAAGAGAGCAAGTCCGGGATGCCATCCAGAATCTAGGTGATGAAGCTGCCAATTGACGCCATTTATTAAAGGCGTCCAATCCATTACAGGGAATATTCATAATGAAAGTAGATTTCAGTAAATTAGATAGGGCTTTTAATCCGCAGACTGTAGTTGTGGTAGGGGACAGCAAGGCAACCAATTTTGGATGGCTACGTGCTCAACTCAAATTCAAGGGCAAACTATATTCAGTTCATGTAAACCGCAATACCTTTGAAGATATTAGGGCGTTGGGTGTAACAAATTACACCAGCCTTCTAGATGTTCCCGGGCCAATAGACCTGGTAGTTGTGGCCGTTGCCCGAAAGGCAGCAGTAAGCATACTGGATGACTGCATACGTAAGGACGTGGCGGCAGCTCATTTTTTCAGCGCCGGCTTTTCAGAGACCCACACACAAGAAGGAATAGAGCTTGAGCGCCAGCTTATTGCCAGGGCGGAAAAAGCTAATTTCCACCTTATCGGGCCTAACTGCATGGGACTTTTTAATCCCAAGGCCGGGATAAGACAAAATGACGACCAATATCTCGACGTTTCGGGGTCAGTGGGCTTAATTTCTCAGAGCGGCAGCATTGCGATTGCTTTCGGTATGGACGCCTATCAACAGGGGCTATATATCAATAAATCGGTAAGCTATGGCAATGGTATAGTGGTTGATTCCCCTGATTTTCTGGAGTATTTTGGCAATGACCCAGAGATTAAAATCATAGGCATGTATGTTGAAGGAGTAAAGAATGGGAGGCGCTTCTTAGACACATTGAAGGAAATAGCTTCAAAGAAGCCGGTGGTGATATGGAAAGGTGGGCGTACAGAGGAAGGGGGGCGTGCTATTGCCTCACACACCGGAGCGCTTGCCCTGTCACGGAACGTGTGGGACGCCGCAATAAAACAATGCGGGGCAATCCAGGTAACAAGCATGGACGAACTTGTCGACACAATAAAGGCTCTGCTCTTTCTTCCACCGGTGCGGGGTAAACGGGTAGCTATTGCCGGCGGACCGGGGGGGCAATCGGTGATTGGCACTGATATTTTTGCAGAAGCCGGACTGAACGTGCCTCAGCTCACTAAGGAATCGTATGCTGAGTTGGAAACATTCTTTGAGGTGGTGGGTGGGAGCTACCGTAATCCGATAGATACCGCGGGGCCGGTTCGCCGGGATATGAAACGCATTATGGGGGTTGTCTCAAGAGATGCCAATATAGACAACATCGCGTACATTGTCTCCACCCGACCGGGCCGTAGTATCTCCACAGAACAGTTTCAAAATACCCTGGCTGTACTTGAAGATATTAAAAATCAATCAAAGCCACTGATAGCCATGGTGTTTCTCCACACACCTGATGCGTCGAGGGAGGTGGGAGTCATCATTAAAAAATTACAGGAGCGTAGTATTACTGCCTTCCCTTCAATACCACGTGGCGCACGTGCCCTGAAAAATGCCTTCGATTACTACAATCATAGCCACGGGTATAGCTAGTAATCCGGTGAGATTTATTTTCTGTATGGTTACTATGAGAGATGCCGTGACTAGCAACTACTAGGCACCAGCGCGATTCGGTCGTCGTCCTTTACGGGTGTCTCCAGCTCAAGCGAGGAAACACGACACTAACTGTCATGCAGCCATCTCTGTGCTTGTCGTACAATGCCCTAATTGTGCTGATAGTGGCTATGCCAGCTTGATATCGGAGCTGGTTTTGGCTTCTTTGATGAATTGTAGCAGTATGCTGCTGCGCAGGTCGTTGCGGCTCTCCAGCGGAGCTACGAATTTCCCTTTAATCCAGATGTACTGTGGCTCGACGAAGACGAGCACGCGGGGCCCGCTCATGGCTTCGTCGAGGAACCGGGGATAGCCGTCCTGAAAGACCTGTCCGGCCTGTTTGACATAAATCTCATCCTGACTTTTCAGTATACGCTCCAGAAGATGACTCGCCTTCTCCACATTGCTGTCGGTGGTCAGTGGGATGCGTACCTCATCGAACATGTAGTCGGAGGAGATAGCCTCGAAGCCTGCCGAGTAGTCCTTGGAGTAGTTCAATACAGGCTGGTCAAGGATTATGAGATTAGGCACAGATATCAGTCTGCCGGTCACTTCGCCGCCCAATTTCTCGTCTTCCCCGACCTCTTCGAGTGTAGTATGAAGTAGCCCTATGTGCCTGACATCGCCTTTCGTGTTGCCGATGCGTATTCTGTCTCCCAGGTCGTAGATTTTGGAGAAGGTGATGACAAAGAAGGCAAAGAAACTGGCGGTGTATTTTTGGAGAGCCAGCGCCAGTGCCAGGGCGATAATAGGCACATATATGGCTACTTGAGGTAAAAATATTGCTGCCAGTATGGTAGCGGCTACGAATGCCAGAACTGCGGCACATGTCACGATAGTTGTGATGAGATTTATGTTGCGCCGCTTCGCCTCGGCTTTTAGTGCCTTAGACTTTGCAGCTCGCCTACTTGTATCGCCTGAAATACGCTCGCTCTTGACTGCTTTCTTGCTGTAGCTTTTTTTCGGCAGACGCTTATTATTTTTCACTTTAGCCAAACTCATCTCCTCTTGTACGTGTTCCCAGTTATTTGCCAATTGAATCCGGGCTTATAGGGCAAGCGCCAGGTTCAGGTATAGCTGGGCTGCCTGCACCACCTGCTGGAAGGGAACTGACTCTTCCGGTGTGTGAGCTGCTTCCAGACGGCCGGGACCCAGTACGATTGGGTCTACGCCGGCAGCCCAGAGCACGCTGCCATCGGAAGGGCTCCTGAAATCCTGTGGTTCCCAGGGTAGAGACATCTTTGTGTAGGTTTCCTTCAGCTTACCTATCAAGGGCCTCTCCTCGGAAATCTGGTATCCGGCATGGGTGTCCTCGAATTTGAGGCGGGCGTTCAAGCCGTTAATGCTGTCGCCGGCTGTCTTTACTAGCTGTTCCAGCTCTGTTTTAAGTACATCCAGCCTGGCGTTAGGCGGCAGGTGCAGGTCCAACCAGGCCTCGCAGGCGTCTGGTACTACGAAGCCCCCAGGGAAGCCTGAAAGCTCCCTGATGTTGTAAACCAGGCCGTGCGGTGCTGGAGCGGCATACTCCGTGATTTTCAGCAGTAGCTTAAGCATGGTTTCAATGGCATTTTGTCCCATCTCTGGCATGGACGAGTGGGCTTTTTTCCCCTCGGTGTGCAGTAATACCTCTAGGTAACCGTAGTGGCCAAGACAGGGTATCAGGCTGGTGGGCTCGCCAATCACTGCCCAGGGGAAGCTGTATTCCTGAATCAACTCTTTGGCGCCGCTGCTGTCTTCCTCTTCGTCGACCACCAAAGCCAAGCCTACCGGCGGGAAAGCCTTTTTTCTTTCAGTCAAGGCGATGAACATTTCCATCATGGCAGCACAGCCGGCTTTCATGTCTGCAGTGCCCAGGCCGAAGATGGTGCCGTCTTCCTCGTGAAAGCCGAAATCATCGAGGTCGTGGGCAGTAACGGTGTCTAGATGTCCCACAAAGCAAAGGTCTACCTCTTCTTTTCCTTCGGGGAAGGCTATCAGGTTAAAGCGGTTCTCATCGATTTCCTGCTTGCTTATGGCCAGGCCGTGTTTCTTGAGGTATCTCTCGGCGAACTCGACAATTTCCTCCTCTTTGCCCGATGGACTGTATATGTCCACTAGGTCTCTGAGAAGATCTTTCAGTCTTTCTGGTTTTATGTTCATGGACTTATTATGGTTCACGTGATTTTCGAGGAGTTCTCGGACTTGTTGTTTTCTTTGGTTGGTCGGCGAATGGTTTTGGCTAACCAGACGTGCTCACTGCTATGGTAGAAGCCAAGTGCCTTGAAGAATGCAATGGCTGGCTCATTCTCAGAGTCAGTATCGGCTATAACCATCCTGACGCCATCTTTGCGCAGCCTCTGTTCCAGCCTTTTGTAAAGTCGGATGCCCAGATTAGTCCTCTGGAAGTCTTCAGCTACGCCTATCCAACTTATGTACCCGTATTTCTTCCAGGCAGTACCTTCCTTCTCGATGGTGGTACCTATGATGAAGCCGACAATCTTCCCATCCGGCTCGGTCTCCGCAATCATGCAATATTCAGGGTCGGAGGTAAAGTAATCGGTTACCTCGTATTGGTCCCAGGTGCGGTAGAGGATGGGAAACTCCTCGCTGGTGAAAAGCTCCTCTCCCAGGTGATAGACGGCGCTGATATCGTCTATCTCCATCTGGCGGATGCTAGTTTCGACCTTCTTCTTTCTGGTATTTTCCGATGACATTTATCCCTCCGTGTTTATTTAAAGACGGTTGAGTTTTTGGTGATATTTTGGGACTGGCTCCTTATTATAGGGCAGTGGCGGCGGCAAGTCCATTTGATGGTGGGTTCAAATTCTGCTGTCAGGTGTCACAGATAGCCGGCGTGTTTCAGGTCTTCTCTAACGGCATCGCTGACTGAAAACGGTGGCTTTCCTCTGTCGAATTTATTGGATAGGTTGTAAGCCTGCCTTTCCAGTATGACGTTGTTATACTGGTAATTGTTTTGCCTCAGGCTGTCGGAATACAGCTCAATGTGCTTTTTCAAACCCAGGATGTCGAACTGGACGACATGAACCATCTCGTGGAATATGGTGGAAATCAGCGAGGAAGGGTCTGCCCAGATTTCTTTGTGGATAATAATGCAGTCCACAAGAGCCATGCCTATGGCTGTGCTGAAATCCAGGGGTATGGTTATGCCTGAGTTTTTGAAATCGTCGTAAAACTCCGGATTGGAGATTTTCTTGACGCTGGCTAAGCGGGCTTTGTCCAGTATTCTCTTCTCGAAATATCCGTCCAGTCGTGATTTCTCCTGACTCGATAGCGGCCGGGCATTTGCCAGGTGAATTTTCCGCTGCTGGCGAATCCACCCCTCGAATTTCTTGAGCAAGTATGGACGTAGCCTATCTAGTTCGGCAATTTGGTCTCTGTTCATTTCAAACCGGGTTGATTTTGCCGCAGTGCGGGCATTTGACTTCAGGATATTTGAAGCTTGGTGGCAGCCGCATCCTGGTGCCGCAGTGGCAGTTTATGAGCTTGTAGTTGCTGAGATTCCACAAAACGTTGGAGGTCTCACGCGCCCGCTGAATATGATCCAGGTCTTCCGATATGGCTGCTCGCATCGGGACAATGCTGGCGCTGGCTATAATGGCGGCGGGAATTATACCTTTATCAACGTTGTGAACTTGACGATAAGCTCGGTCGTAGTCAGCGTAGGAGGCATGAGCCATGACGCGGAGTATGCGAATACGCTCGGAGATTGGTGGGTGGGTTCTGGTGAGGTTACTGGCAGCCATGCCCTTCTTACGAAACGGGTTGATGATGTATATTGGTGCTGTGGCAGGACTGGCGGCTAGCAACTGGTTTGTGGAGGCGGCTATCTTCTCTAGAGCCGAGGCTAACCCTATAGGATATCTGGTATACAGAGCTGAGGAGGCATCTGCCAGATATTCTCTTCTTCTGGAGATGGCGAAATAAATAAGTTTGGCCAAGAATGGCGTTAGTAGCATCGCTGCCGGAATATAGAGAATGAAGACTATCACCGGTGAATCTATTCCTAATGTCAGTATCAATAATATAATTGCTAAGACCAGGCCTGGCCCAAAAACCAGTAGGACAAAGGCTAGCACTTCATCAGCTAGATCGCCGTAACTTGCGAATAGGCGCTTTGGTGAGAAGAGCCATGTTAGTATATTCATGGTGCCGAGTAGTGTGGTGCACAGGGACATCAGGAGCACGTCACGGTTTTTGATGTGAGCTATCTCGTGTCCTATAACACCTTGCAGCTCATCGCGATTGAGTTTTGCAAGTAGTCCGGTTGTCACGATGACGGCAGCCTTGTTCGGGTCTCGTCCGATGGCGAAGGCATTCAGCGCCGGATCGTCAATAATGTATATCGATGGCATTATTTCCAGCCCTGAGGCGATTTTCATTTCATCGACTATATTAAGGATGCGATGTAGGTCACCAGCCCCGATTTTTCTGGCCCCTGCCATGGCAAGCAAGATACGGTCTCCGAAATAGTAGGCGAATAATATAATAAATATCCAGAGTATGGAGGAGACAATTATGCCATAAATGCCGCCTTCAAACAGGTTTACGGGGGTGAAATAGCTGGTAAGTAGGCCAAAAACAAAGCCGAGCAGGAGCCAGATTGCTCCCATCCCGGCGACGAGTATTACCGACCTGGTCTGATTGTACCTGATTTGTTCCCACATTTCAAACCGGGTTGATTCTGCCGCAGTGCGGGCACCTGACCTGGGGCAGTTTGAAGCCGGGTGGCAACCGTAGCTTTGTTCCGCAAGCACAGGTGATGGTGTTGTATTTGTTGAGGTTCCACATTAGGTTTGAAGTCTCTCTAGTTTGTTGGACCTGGTCGAGTTTCGCGGGTGCTTCTGGTTGTGGTGCTCGCAGAGCCACGGTTCCGGTGGCGGCTAGAGCAGCAGCGGGGATTAATGTCTTACTGGTATGACGAACCTGCTGATAAGACGTAGCATAGTCAGCAAAGGAGGCGCCAGCCATGGAGCGCAATATGCGTATCCTCTCGGAAATAGGTGGATGAGTGCTGGTGAGGTTTTCGGCAGCTCTACCTTTCTTGCGGAAAGGGTTGATAATGTACATCGGTGCTGTGGCTTGATTGGCTGATTTTAGCTGGTCAGTGGAGGTGGCTAGCTTTTCCAGTGCTGAAGCTAATCCCTCGGGGTATCTGGTGTACAGGGCTGAGGAGGCATCCGCCAGGTATTCCCTTTTTCTGGAGATGGCGAGGTAAATCAGCTGAGCCATGATTGGAGCCAGTATCATGAAGGCAATGGCCACAATAATGATGATAATCTGACCTGAGCCACCTCCCGAAGAGCTTCTTCTGGTTCTGCCCATGCCACCGAAAAGCATGAATCGCGATGCGTACCAGGCCAGGATTACGATGGTGCCGAGGAGCACGCTGCACATTGCCATCAATAGCACGTCACGGTTCTTTATGTGAGACATTTCATGCCCGACGACACCCTGAAGCTCATCTCGATTGAGATTCTGCAGCAATCCGGAGGTGACGGTGACGGATGCCTTTTTGGGGTCCCGACCGGTGGCGAAAGCGTTCATTGACTGGTCGTCGATGATGTATATGGAGGGCATTGCTTCCAGCCCCGAGGCGATCTTCATCTCCTCGACTATATTGTAAAGACGGGGATGGTCATCGTGGCTGATTTTTTTGGCTCCTGACATAGCAAGCAGTATGCTGTCTCCCTGGAAATAGGCGACCAGGCTCATTATTACCCACAATATCAGGGCGAAGATTAAACCGACTGTGCCGCTATCGAAGAAGTACCAGCCTAAGAAATAGCCGAGCAGGAGCAGCAAGGCTCCCATGAAGATGGTGAGTACCGCTGACCTGGTCTGGTTTGACCTTATTTGTTGCCACATAAGAACAATGGCGAAATCCCAAGTATTAAACTCTCAACGTTAGTGTTCAGGAGTTTTAATTTGGGACCTCTCCTGCGTTTATTAAGTAAAGCTGACTTTTGGTGTTTCTCTCTCTGCAGCTACGGGGATCTCGAAGAACTCGCTTTCCTTAAATCCGGTCATGGCGGCTACCATATTGGACGGAAACATCTGCGTCTGGTTGTTATAGGTTAGCACTGCATCGTTGTAGAACTGGCGAGAGAAGCTTATCTTGTTTTCGGTGGAGGCAAGCTCTTCCTGTAGAGCCAGGAAGTTCTGGCTGGCTTTGAGGTCAGGGTATCGTTCAGCCACGGCCAGCAGACGGTTCAAGGCTGAGCTTAGCTCACCCTCGACCTTGCCTCGCTCACCAGGACCGGCAGATGCTACCTGCTGGGCAAGAGTGCGGGCATTGGTTACGGCTTCAAGTGTCTCACGCTCATGCTTCATGTAGCCTTTTACCGTTTCCACCAGGTTTGGAATCAGGTCATGCCGTCTCTTTAGCTGAACGTCGATCTGTGCCCAGG
>CP070642.1:1725733-1735252 GCA_020354105.1 Chloroflexota bacterium
AGGGGGAGGTGGTCGATGGCAACATTGAGTGGGACGGTCAGAGAATCGATAAAAAGAGTGCTGTGGATATAGGCAAGTTGGGCATTGTTCAGGCACTGGAAGGAAGGCGTGTCTTCGGGCATTTGAATACGGAAGAGAACTTGATGGTGGGTGCTCATAACCGCAACGACCGTCATGGCATCAGAGAAGACCTGGACATGGTTTATGATTATTTCCCGCGGCTTAAGAATTTGCGACATAACGTCGCCGGTTATCTTTCAGGTGGCGAGCAGCAGATGCTGGTTATCGGCCGGGCAATGATGTCGGCTCCCAAGCTTATGATGCTGGATGAGCCATCATTGGGTCTGGCGCCGATGCTGGTTGAAGAGATTTACGATATCATACAGCGATTCAACACTGAGAAGAATACATCCATTCTGCTCGTGGAGCAGAATGTTAGAATTGCCCTCAATATCGCCCATTACGGCTATGTCATGGAAAACGGACGCATTGTTCTCGATGGCACTGCTGATTTCCTCAAAAATAATGAGGATGTGAAAGAGTTTTACATGGGTTTATCGGCGGTCGGTGCCAAGAAGAGTTACCGCGAGATTAAGCACTACAAGCGGCGCAAGAGATGGCTGTAACAGGTCATATTTCAAGAGCTCATGCGCCTGGCATATGCTTCAACGTCAAACTTGCGTCTTAATCCTTCGGCGCTCATATAGCGTATGTTACCGAAGACTCTCCTTCCTGCCCAGGGTCGATCATGTTTGCCAAAGCACCAGGCTACACCGGCGAATCCGTTCGGGTCCCGACCATCCAGCTCATATTTATTGTTGAGATAAATGGCGGTGGTGAAAGCCTCTTCAGGGCTGCGACTCCATTCAATTATCTTCTTTCCCCAGTACATCCTCATGTAACCATGCATTTTCCCCGTTGATACCATCTCCTTCTGGGCAGCGTTCCAGTAAGGGTCGTTGGTTTTGGCTGCCTCAAGTTCCTCCCGGTTATACAGGTACGTTCTGGTGTCCTTTGCACGTTCTGCAAGTGTTTTTCTGGCCCAGGTGGGGAGTCCGTTTATTTTGTTATAGTCCTGATTGTAATGAACAAAATTCAGGCTCAGCTCTCTCCGTATCACTAGTTCGTCAAGATATTTGTCAGCAGCGGGATTGCCAGTGCCCAGAACTGTGAGAGCAATATAGAGTGGTGAGATCTGCCCGAAGTGAATATACGGGCTCATGTGGGAGAGACAATCCACGTTCGGGTCGTTTCTTAATTCAGGGTACTTATCCAGCTTGCTGTTTATAAATTCCTCAAGTTGTTTCTTTGCCTGTGAAATCCCTCCGCGATATGCTGTTACAGGTTTCACGCTCCTGTCAATATTGAGATGGTTGACGACTGCTTCGGTGGATTTTATATCAAGTGATTCGAAGTCGAGTTTCAGGGAGTTCAAGTGTGGTTCCTGTCCTGTTATAGTGACTAGGTAATCAGCCAGTTTGCGCTTTAATTTCGGTCTGAAGGTAGCAGCGGAATACTCCTCTTTCGGCGATGCTTCTTCGACAGGTACAATGGCATCACTCTCAACCTGTATGACAGGACGATTGCACCGCCGAGCGACGTAATCGCGCCATTTCTTCTGGATATCCAGATAGCCTCTATCAACGACCAGCACGGCAGATTCCTCCGACAGTTTCAATACACCAACTTCAGGTGACTCATGCCGCACAACAAAAGATATGCCTTTGCTTTCCAGAGAATCCCCCACCTCCTTGAGTCCTTCTAGCATAAATCGATAATGCCGCTCATTTGCCTCGGGGAAATTATCGGTTATGCCGAAGTAGACGATAACGGGCTTGCTCAGCGTATTGGCTGTGGCGATGGCATATTCCAGTGCGTGGTTGTATTCAGTCCTCTGTGACGCCTGCATCCAGTAGAGGACGTAGCCTCCTCCGTTTGCCCCTTTCTTGTTTAGGGCGCGTATTCTTTCCTTCTGAATCATGGTGGTGCTGCTGGTCAATGGTATCCGCCTTTTCAGGAACTATATCCTGACATGCTGGCTTTTACAACTTTGGAATGTCGATAGTAGAAAGGCTATATATGTATCGAACTAGCTACATCTTTTTGAAAGTAGCGGATTTATAGTTGATTTGGAATATAATTTTTTCATTCTACGCCTGAGCTTATTACTTCTGGCTCAACATTTCGTCTATTTTTACCGTGAGCGCATCAGTGTCGAATGGTTTCTCGATGTAAGGTAACTTTGTCCTGGAAAGAAAAGTCCTGGTTGGCTTGCTGAGAATATCTCCAGTCATAATTAGTACCCTGCTATCTACTGATTTATCAAGTCGTTTGAATTTCTTGTAGAGCTCGATGCCACAGATATTCGGCCTCAGTATGTCCATCAGGATGAGGTCATGCCTCTTACTTTTGAAGACCCTTAGGGCGTCATTGGCATTATCCGCGCCGTCTACCTCGTGCCCTCTGGTAGTCAGGGATTGCACTAGGAACTTTAATAATAATTGATCATCATCAATTACGAGTATCCTGCCTGGGCGAGTGCGGACCTGCTGAATCTCCTGATAAGCTGTGCTCGGTGTTTCTGCTTGATCGTGCTCGATTATTGGCAGCTCCACTATCAGGGTAGCCCCTTTGCCTAGCTCGCTGTGAGCGTATATATGGCCACGGTGTTCTGTGATGATGCCATGGCATACACTTAATCCTAGTCCTGTTCCCTCTCCTATCTTTCTGGTGGTGAAAAACGGGTCAAAAATCCTGTTAAGGTCCTTTTTGGGTATACCAGGGCCATCATCCTTGAATGAAATTCTGACAACATCATCAATGCACTCTGTCTTGATTAGAAGTGTACCCTGGCCATGTGCCAGTTTCATTTCTGTCTCAGCATTCAAAACTATGTTCAGGAATACCTGAAGCAGTTGCCCCGCATCGGCAATAATGTATGGTAAGTCGGGGGCGAGCTCGGTAAGTATATTTATGTTAGCCAGCTTTAGCTGATATCCACGCAATCTAAGCGTCCGACTAACGACGTCATTGATATCAACCGTCGTTCTCATTGGCTGCGCATTACGGGCAAATACTAGGAGCTGTCTGACGATATCAGCCACCCGACGACCTGCCTCATGAATATATCCGACCTGTTGCTTTGCATCAGCGGGTAAATCCTTATTTGTCAGCAAATCCGAATAGCCTATGACTGTTGTAAGCGGATTATTAATCTCGTGGCAAATGCCAGCTGCCATTTGACCCACAGTGGACAGTCGGCTAGCCAGCTGAGCTTTTGCCTCAGTCTCATGTTTCTCCTCTTCAGCCTTGATACGGTCGGTAATGTCCTGTATTAGCATCACCTGCCCTATCAAATTACCTATTGAATCATTTACGGGTGACAAACCAATCTCGTACCAAACATATTCTCCATTGTGTTCTATTTTGATTTCCTTCACTGAAGGTGATGGTTGGTGAACAATATTCAGAATCTCCTGTGGCCAGGAAGGCAAAAGTTCCTGGACTGGTCTTTGATAAGCGTTGGCGAGAGTGCACCCTATGAATTTTTCCCCGGCTGGATTCATATAAACTACGCGTGCCTGGTTATCCACCGCTATTAATGCCTCAGTTAAGCTGTCAATGGCAGCCTGCTGAGCTAGGGGGCGTATATATCTTGTACGTAAAAATCTGAAACCAATTAAAATCACTATAAATGCAATCATAAAACCCCAGCCCAGGGATGAAATCGGATACGGTGTATTTTTTTCAACGTTAGTGATAGTAAAAGCAGCAAATATAATAATTATAATCGCAGCCACCAGGATGCTGTATGCGTCCCCACGAATAGGCTCTGTCATTAGCCCCAGGTGCCGAGCCAATATAAAAATACCATATAGAAAAACTACCCCGATACAAGCCGCTAAGAACCAGAATGCAGGTTTTGCTCCGTATATGAGCAAGAAAGGATTATCGCTGGGTAAGAAATCACCAGACCAGAATAGATGGTGTAGGTCGTTAGTCGCTACCAGGAGTGTGACGACAAGAGGAAAGATGCCAAGCAGGCAAATGGTACGGGGTGTAAATCGGTAATTTTCATGGACATACTGTAGTATGAACGCTAGCCAGATGGTAGCTGTGAGAGCAAGGATTACTATTTGTGATTTAAAGTAGAGATATTTGTGCTCTGGCGAGGCAGTGCCAATTTCCATGGCGTGCAGGAACATATATAGTGTTCCAAGTGTAAAAAGTAGCAAGCCTAGATTCCGTACACGAGGGGGAATGGTGTTGCGGCTGTAAAATGCCAGAGCTAGCATTCCGATGGTGGCAGCTAACTCCAAAACAACCCAAACAGACCACTGCCATTCCACAGTATTGTTCCTTTGGCTGGCTATATAATAGCACTAGTATGGCTAGTTGAGAATTGGAAGTAGCAGATAATCCTTCTTATCCTTCTCCCAGATATGCTGATATAACCTGCGGGTTGGTCTTGATTTCATTCGGTGTGCCCTCGGCAATCTTGCGTCCGAAGTCGAGGACCGCAATCCTGTCAGCTATATCCATCACCAACCCCATATCATGTTCCACCAGGATAATACAGCTAACCCCATCTCTTAAAACCGGCGTTCCGGGATACGTTTCTCCCTGTCCCTCGAATATATCTATGATGAACCGGGCTATGTCCTCTTTTTCTTCGAGGTTCATGCCTGCCATCGGTTCATCCAGCAGCAATATTTTTGGCTCCAGCGCCAGTGCTCTGCCCAGCTCAACTCGCTTCCGCATTCCGTAGGGGAGAGCCCCGACCACCTTCTTTCTGATCGGCTCTATTTCCAGGAAATCGATAATGTCTTCCACCGCCTTACGGTGCTCTATTTCCTCCCTGTGAGCCGGACCGAAATATAGAGCGCTGCTCAGCGTGTTCTGCTTCATCAGGACATGCCTGGCAGCCATTAGATTGTCCAGGGTGCTCAATCCAGAATATAGTTCGATGTTCTGGAATGTCCTGGCTATGCCCATGTTGGCTATCTTATCAGGGCGAAGCCTGGTGATTTTCTGTCCTTCGTAGTATATTTCGCCTTCTTGCGGCTTGTAGAAGCCGTTTATGCAGTTAAGTATACATGTCTTGCCGGCACCGTTAGGCCCGATGATAGCCAGAATCTCCTTGTCTCGTATGTCCAGGCTTACATCTCTAAGCGCCCTGACTCCGCCGAAGGAGAGGCTGAGGTTTTCAAGGCGCATCTTCACGTTATTTTGGCTTGCCATCTAGTCTGGTCATATTAGCATTACACCGCCTATAATTCAAACTGTCCCACTACCAGGTATTGACACACATCGGAGGAAGTTTATAATAGTCATGATTACTTCATTAGAGGTGTATTATGAAAGGTGTCATTTCTACTGTTGAGGGCATTCTTTTTGCGCTTGGTGGGTGTATCCTCATTTTAAGTATCATAGTATATGTCCTTGGAGAATTTGGATGGCTCGGCTCTATCAGTTCCATCGCCTTGGGACAAGTTGTATGTGGCATGCTTTTTGTGGCGGTTCTTGTGGTTTTTGTTGGCTTTATCTTGTTTATTACCCGTAGCAAAACGTGAATCATGCCCACCCCCAATACCTAAGTATAGTGTTACACCTGTAATACAGAATACCACCCCCTCCGCTTGTCTTGGGTGAATGGTTGCCAGACGAGAATATCACCGGTTTAATCCGCACTTCATTTTGCTTTTCCACCTGATTTTGCCTACAATGTGCCACAGGTTGTGGACAAAATGAGCAAGCTTGCCGAAAAGCTACAACGTGTATATCGTGGCTCAGCGCCGTCTATGGGCTTCCGCAAGTCCGCTGAAGCAGACATTCCTCCTCTGTTGGTAGTTGCCAGTCTGAGTAAGACGAGCCCTGCTGATGCTGGCGCCCTGGCTGCCGCCGGCATAGATGCCGGGATTTTAGGTGTTAAGGGGCTTGGTGCCAAGAGTTATGCGCAACTGGCGGAGGCTGTTAATTACATCCCCCTTGGTATATCTCTGGAAAGCACTGAGAAGGATGTGATTGCCAAGTCCATTGGCATAGGCTGCGATTTCGTGGTTTTCGGTCTCAAGACGCCGCTCGAAGCGGTAGATAAGGAAGATTTGGGCAGGGTGCTTAGAATAGAGTCATCTCTGGAGCCAGGTCTGGTCAGAGCAATAAATGGGCTGTCGCTGTCGATTGACGCTGTACTTGTAGATGGTGAAGAGCCAGCTATTACCATTGAGCGTTTGCTTATTTATCAACGCTTTACCGACCTGGTGGATAAACCGTTGCTGGTGACTTTGAGCTCAATGATAACTGAAAAGGAGCTTGGTGGCTTGTTTGAAGCCGGGGTCAATGGACTGGTGCTGCCTGAAGGGCTCACTGCGGAGTCACTTGCAGACCTCAAGAAATCCATAAGTCGTTTGTCCAGGGCTACCAGACGGAAACCTAAGACTGCTGCAATACTGCCTCGGCTTGGCGGCGAGTTGGAAACCGGGGTGGAAGAAGAGGAAGAAGAGGATATTTAATCGTCCCGCTTATGGATTCTAGTTTTGGACTTTTCCTGCTTTATGCCGCCGGCATATCGCTTACCGGTGTCATGATGCCGGGACCTCTTACCGCAGCTACCATTACCAAGGGTTATCGAGAGCAAAACGCCGGCATCTTCATAGCTCTGGGGCATGCTGTTATCGAGATACCTCTGATAGCACTTATCTACTTCGGTTTTGCCCAGTTCTTTGCTTCGCCAGAGGTTAAAATGGTTGTCGGCGTGGCTGGCGGTTTGATGTTGATATTTATGGGCTTCATGCTGCTGAGAAGTTTCAGGAAAGACCTGACGGAAGCTGCTGACCTGCCGTCTAACTCCTTAGTTACCGGCATTGTGTTGACCGGGGCAAATCCCTACTTTTTCCTGTGGTGGGCTACTATCGGCATAGCCCTGATAGTTGCTGCGGCTCAATTCGGCATCTGGGGTCTTATCATTTTCGCCGTGGTGCACTGGTCGTGTGACCTGGTCTGGGAGCAATGCGTTTCCATGAGCGTGTTCAGGACAAAGCATCTGTGGACAAAGACAGTTCAGCAGATTGTCTTCGGTATGTGTGCGCTGGCTCTGGTGGGCTTCGGCGTCTATTTTTGCGTTTCCGTTTTCGTCTAGGGGCTCCCCTGTATTGCCTGGAAGTATTTGCCTTCTGTCTTTATTGACGGTGCGATTACCATCTTGACCTTGTGCATATCCTTGATTGTCATAGCACCGCATACACCCATCGAAGTGCGCAGGGCACCAACGAAGTTCTCAGTGCCGTCTGTAACAGAGGTGGGACCGAAGAGAAGGCGTTCCAGTGGAGCCCGGACGCCAGCCTTGATTCGGGTACCCCTGGGCAATGAGGGGTGAGGATGTGACATACCCCAGTGATAGCCCTTACCCGGGGCTTCTTCAGCCTGCGCCATAATTGAACCCAGCATCACGGCATCGGCTCCTGAGGCAAATGCCTTGCAGACATCGCTGCCGGTGCGCATGCCGCCATCGGTTATCAACGCTACATATTTGCCGGTTTCCTTGAAATAAGTTTCGCGGGCGGCGGCACAGTTCATAGTGGCGGTTACCTGTGGCACGCCGACGCCCAGCACCTCTCTGGTGGTGCAGGCGGCTCCGGGACCTATGCCAACCAGTATGCCGTCGATGCCGGTCTTCATTAGTTCCAGTGCGGCGCTGTAGGTAACGCAATTGCCGACTATGATCGGTATATCTACGTTCTTACGCAGCTCAGAGAAGATGAGGCCGCGGTAGCTTTTGGAGATATGACGGGCAGTGGTGACTGTAGACTGAATCACGATTATATCTGCGCCGGCTTCCTTGGCAACCATTGACAGCCGCTTGGTATTAGCTGGAATCAGTGATATGGCGCAGGTAGCTCCTGCCTTCTTTATTGTCTGGATACGCTCGCCGATAAGCTTGTCTTTGATTGGCTCTGAGTAAATCTTCTGCAGCAGCGAGGTAATCTCGTTGTCAGGGGCTTGAACGATTTTAGCCAGTATCTCTTCGGGATTTTTGTACCTTGCCTGGACGCCGTCAAGATTGAGGACTGCCAGTCCGCCCAGCTTGTGCATCAGTATGGCAAAGTCGGTGTCGACAGCAGCGTCCATAGCTGCGGCTACAATGGGTACATGGAAGGTGAAGTTTCCGATTTTGAAATCTGTGTTTGTCTGGTCGGGATTGATGGTCACGTCCCCAGGGACAATGGCGACCTCTTCGAAGCCGTAAGCGCGTTGCATTTCCTTGAATTTCGGTGCAGCCATCTTTTTGCCCGCGGGTTATTTGGAAGAATATAGCAAAGAAGAGGAGCTAAAGTCAAGGAAGAAACAAAGTAAAAATCAAAGGTTAAAAGCCAAAGGTGCAGGTTAGAATGTAGAAATTTGTTGCGAGGTTTTTATTTTCTGGTGCACTGAGCTATCTGTGCCATAGTTCCTTTATTTTTTGCTGTATTGATGAGAAGAATGTTTTCCATTTACTTGCTGGTTGTTGTGTTTCCGTTTCGGCTGCCTTGGTCTGGAATGCCTCGGTCTGGAAGCTGAAGGTAGCCGACCAATCGCTTGGTGCTGGTTCGAGGGCCTGCACTCGCCAGAAGTAGTTGATGCTGTAATCCAGCTTGCTATCGTAATCATAGCTGGTGGCAGTCACTTCTGCCTCTTTGACTATCTGGGTCACAGCCGCGTCTTTAGCCAGGACAAACTTGTACTTTGTGGTCTCCTTGAAAGGTGACCAGGAGAAGGAAGGCTGGTCTACTGGGGCGCCAAGTGAATTATTGCCTGGAGAAAGTGGTATTGGAGCATGATAAGAAATAATATCTGGTACCCCCCGTGAATTTGGAAATATCTTTATCACGTCTGGGATTGTAGCTATGGTTTCGATATTGCCCACTTTGGTTTTGACCGCAAGGCTATTGAGTATGAAGGTGCTGGAGGTTACTTTGGTGTCAGGTAATTGCTCTATTCTCTGTTTTGCCTGCTGCTGCATATCTGAATATGTCTGCTCGAGTAGGGAGTATACTTGTTTTCTCTGGGCAGTTTGCAGCTGTGATAGTCTTTCCACTTCGGCTTTGCGACTGTCATGAGTTAGTTCGTATTTCTCCAGAAGTTCATTATATAGTGCGGTGGCGGTGGGGTCACCCGCGCGCAGCTGCTCCTCATAGGGGCCCATTGCTTGAGATACCTTCCGATATCTCTCCTTGATGCTTTCTGATATCCTGTCCATCTCGTCGTATGGCTGGCTTTTTTTTATATTATAAATGCTATCGTTGATGTTCGGATCTAATCTCAACATAACTATCACCGATATATTATCTGTTGGGCTCATGCCTGAGAGAATTTTTTCGAGATTGGGGTCGATGACATTTCGTTCTTGTGATTCTGGCTGCTTGTCGTCAGCGTAGACCTGGAGTGAACAGCCAAACGGTATTGCTGCAATAATAAGCGATAGTAAAACCCCCAGGATTATTAGCTTGATCTTCATTATCTTGCAAATCTCAATAAGGAGTA
>CP070642.1:1735352-1759428 GCA_020354105.1 Chloroflexota bacterium
TGCAAGTCGGTGTAATTCCGGCACAGTACCGCCTACTGTAAAAGTCAGAACGCCTGCCCTCAAGTTCAATCTGCCTCCGCGGAGTAAGGGGGCGGGATTTATTTTTTACTTACTGAAAAATCCCCCTGCTCCAGAGGGCAGAGGGCTTTTTTCATTAACCCGAGGAGGTGATAACAATGAAACAACACATAGCAGGTCTTTTAGTCTTATTAGTTCTAGGTGGGTTAGTTTTCTTGCCAGCTTGTCCTAGCCCACCCCCACCCACAGAAACTCTGCCTCCACCACCCACACCAACTGAGACAGAACCACCAGCAGAGGCCAAGCCGGAAACAGAAGAAATACCAAACTTTCCATTAACCGTTACAGACGACCTGGGCAGAATAATAACAATCGAAAAGCTACCACAACGGATCGTATCGCTGGCTCCGAGCAACACCGAGATACTTTTCGCATTGGGACTTGGAGATAAAATAGTAGGCACCACAGACTATTGCGATTATCCCGAGGCAGCCAAGTCCAAGCCAAGAGTAGCCGGATACATTAATCCCGACCTAGAGAAAATGGTCTCACAACAACCTGACCTCATCATCGCCGAGGCTATACATGAAAATACTGTGCTTCCTGCTTTAGAAAAATTGGACCTTACAGTCATCGTCACATCAGCGACATCACTAGATACCGTGATGAACGATATCAAACTGATAGGAGAAATCACCGGAAAAAGTAGGGCAGCCGCAAAGCTAGTTGATGATTTAACCAAGCGAATTCAAGCAGTAGTAACGAAAACGTCAGAATTAACCCCAGAACAGCGGCCTGGAGTTCTATATGCTATATGGTATGACCCTATTTGGACGATGGGCTCCGGGACTTTCACAGATGACCTAATCTGGAAGGCTGGTGGGACCAACATCTTCAGTGAAGACTTCGAAAAATCGCATGTTGTCTCGTTAGAGGCAATCATATCCAAGAACCCTCAAGTCATCATCATCAGTGGCATGGGTACCACAGGGGATCTCATCTACAATAACATAATGAAAGAAACTAGACTGGCAGAGGTGGACGCGATGCGCGATAGCCGTGTCTACAAAATAAGCAACGCCGATTTGCTCGAGCGCCCCGGTCCAAGAGTAGTAGACGGCTTAGAAGAAGTAGCAAAATTCATTCACCCTGAGATATTCGGCACACCTAAATGAAACTCTACATGCGTGAGTCGATATCGCTGCTCTCGCTACCAGACGAACAAATGACATGTAGATTATTTGATAAACATGGCCTTAAAGCGGGTGAAATAACATGAAAACCAAACGAAGTGTCACCATTTGCCTTTTGCTTATAACCACAATGGTAACAAGTATGACATCAAACATGAATCCCGATATAGCATCAGCAGAATCAACCGTATTGAAGTGGTCACGAGTAGATACACCAGGCGCAGTATCCGGCAAAAACGACATAGTTAGTCCCTGCGAGGTCAACAAAATTGCCATTGGCTCGGATGGCAAGACTTTCTACGCTGTAGACATTCCCAACGCAAGCAATATGACCGGCAGCAACGCTCTATACAAGTCAACTGACAGTGGTATATCATGGAGCGATACAATATCCAAGAATCTTTATAAAACAATGACCCCGGGCGAACAGATTAATTTCCGCTTATGGAATTTAGCTGTAGCTCCTGATAACGTCAACCTCATAGCTGTAGTCACCAACGACAGCGCCAGCCAGTGGCCAAGAAATATTTGGGTATCGACGAACGGCGGCGCTACATGGGAGAACACCAATTGCCCAGTTAACGACCACATTAGCACCGTTACCATCTCCCCAAGCTACAATGACTACGACATAGCCGTTGGTATAAGAACTGGTACAGGAAACGGCACCGTCTACATTCTCAAGGCATCAGAGCAGGTTACCTGGTTAGACCAAGACTTCAGCGGCGACATACTAGCAATGAATTTCTCACCCAATTATGTTAACGACTCCAGCCTGGTTATTATCTCATCTGACGTAACCGGAACTTACGTCAACATAGGTATTCATGACCAAGCTATCAACACCACTAGATGGGATACATGGGGCCCAATGGAAATTACTACCAGTGGAAATAACACTTCACCCAACGTCAACCAAATTATAACTGCCGATCTCGAATTGCCCAGTGATTTTTCGGGGCAAGTCCCGTGCACGCGCCGCTGCTACATCAGCATCGATGACAATGGCACTACCGGCAACGCTGGTATTTATCGCCTCGATGATACTACCATCTACAAGTTAATGCCTGCAACAACAACCAAGAGGATCTCTAGTATTGCCTACTATGGCAATTATGCGTCGGGCAAGCTTCTTGCAGGTGAAGTTCTAGGCGATCCGTGTACAGCTACGGTGATGACCTGGTTTACCGATTCACCCACTACTTGCCCCATTCCCTGCTGGTATCCAGCCATGAAGCCACCCACCGGGGCTGCTGGCATCGACAACTGCATAGGTTCAGGCTACGGTAATGCACAGGTTGCTTGGGCACCTGATGGCTCAACCGCCTATAGCGGCACAGCCAGCAGCGCTGCCATTACAGGCGGTGTTGACTGGCCAAGTCCATACATTATCGGTGAAGACTTCGATGAATCAGCGTTCTCCATCACTCGCAACAACGGTGAAACTTGGAATCAGCTTGCCCTGATAGACACAAGGATCAATCAGTTTATTGACATAGCCCCTGCTCCGGATTGCTCGACTGTCTACCTAGCTTCAATCAACGAGAACTCTGGCTGTTCCGGCTTCGATAGCGTATGGCGTAGCCAGAGTTCAACCATTGACATCACTTGGGAGCGTATATTATGTCAATCCAGTACAAGCAGTCATTGCTCTCAAAACCAGACCGACAACGCTATTCTAAGGTTAGCCGGAGATAAAATTGACGGACAAGTCGTCTTCTGGGCAGCTATTGGCAGCCGAAAGATAATGTGGTCACCAGATTTCGGCGACTATTGGACTGATGTCAATCCCCAACTCATGGTACAGGACATGGCATCTGAAGATAGCGAGACATTATATATACTCGACGCTGATGGTTGCACGCAGAAGCTAATCTTCAGTGGCGTAGGATGGATAACTGTTTATGTCACACCCACAGGACTTGATACAGGCTACAGCATTGCCACCGCCTATACAGGGCTGACGCCGGACAATCACAAGGGGAATGTCATTGTTGGTGGCACAGGCACAGGCCCGTACGATGTTGCTTACTCTACAGATGGTGGTAAAACCTTCGACCCTATTACCACACAGCTACCCACCAGAGGCAACACTATGGTGATTGCTCATTCAGGCTATAAAAGTAACGGCGAGGTCTTCGCAATCAATTCAGGTGGGATGTATGAATGGTCAATATACTATGGTGGAGGCACCTGGTCTTGGCCACTTCCCGAAAAAGGCGAATGGGCAACACAGTGGGGAGGACCAAGTTGGCCAACCTCAGTCACCGGACTAACCATATCGCGAAACGGTAGTTTCTATTTCTCTGATGCCTGGGGGGCATATGTGAGGTGGACAATGGCTAGTGCAGGCCTTGACCCCACTGTTAGTTTTGGTACAAATCCTACTACAAGGCTCAGAATTTGTGGTGGCTTGATAACTGGTGACCCGATAACAGTCTGGCTTATTGACCAACGCCCCTATAATCCCCCACAAGGCGGTGTCTGGCGCTATGTGGACACGCTTGCCTGGAATGGCCCCGTTCCCACCTCACCAATAAGCGATGCCACAGTGCCGCATGACCCTGTAAGCGGCAGGGCGAGTGAAATCAATCTCACCTGGCAACCAGTATCTCTGTCAAGAGGTTATCAAATTCAGATAGCCAAGGATGCAGACTTTGCTTTGGAGATAGTCAATATAGGCGAAGGCTGGCTCGGCCCCTTTTACACCCCACCCGATTTGGATGCTCCAGCCCTGATGATACCACCTGGTGGGGGCACAGTCACTGATGCCAATGGAAACACATGGATTGTGCCCGCCCTCGAAGCTAATCACTCCTATTATTGGAGAGTCATTGTCAGAGATGTAGCTACAGGCGACCCTATCCAAAGCCCCTGGTCATGGCGAGAAATCTTCACTGTCCAGGCTGGTCTACCTGCAACTCACCCATATTATGGCCTGCAGTTGCTGTTACCAAATAACGGCTGCCTTGGCTGTCCAACTGAGTCGACATCATTCTCTTGGTCACCTTTCAAAGGAACAACAAAGTATAACTTCATTCTGGCCAAAGATACGGCAATGACTGATGTTGTGGTCAAGGCAGAATTACCCACAACCAGCTATAACTATGATGGCATACTAGATTACAGCACGAATTATTTCTGGCAAGTCCAAGCCGTCGAGCCGATACCGAGCAACTGGAGTGCTATCTTCTGCTTCCAGACCGAGACCGCACCTGTCTCAAAGTCACACTATCAAGCAACACAAGTAGCCAGTGTCTGGATATGGTTAATTATCATTATCGGCGTGATACTGGACGTTAGCTTGCTTATCTTCGTTATTCGACGGCTGTAAACCAGAAAACCAAGCCAGCTAAGAAAAATTTCTAAAGACTATCAAAAATAAGTCTAGCAAACAGCTTTTTATACTGCTGGAATGTAAGATCGCCTTCGCCAAAACACTGGAAAGGGATTAAGATTCTTCCGGCTTGATACGCCGCTGAAACCAAGCGGCTACGAAGATCAACACAGCGCCCAGGATAATAGATGCCAAAATCTTCACTACCTCTGGTATGTCCATAGACAGAAAGAAGGTAAAGGTAAAAACGCCCGCAATGCAGGCAAGGATATAACTCACTAAATGAGCCTTTATAGGCTTCCTCTTGGCCGCTCGCCAAATCAACCAGCCGATAAACGCTAAAGACCCAATAACAGCTACAGCCCCCATGCTCACCAACCCCTCTCATCAAAGTATTTTCCAAACAAAGCAAACATAGCCGTGGTCAAAGCCAAGCAAGCTAATTTTCCTGGTTCAGAAAGGTATTTAATATACTCCGCCGCCAGGTAGCCAATACCTGAAACACAAAGCAGGATTCCAAAACCATACAGAATATAGATTCTCATAAGTTTAAAACCTCATTATCTAGCTGGCTCAGGTACAGGTACAGGAACAGGTATCTTTTCAGGATACACAGCCGCCTCAGGATAATAACTCAAAATTATTTTTCGCTCTATTGCCCCAAGCCTGATTCGCACGGTATATTCTCTATATTCGCCAGACACAGGACTTGAGTCTCCAAGATCTTCAGGTCGCAATGTCCAATCAACCACTGCTCTATTGAAGGGTGCTACTGAGATTTCTGTCTTATTCAAAAGTACAACAACCTCCTGACCACCCTTCCAAACTGAAACCTCAGTATTAACTGAATAAGTTGAAAAACTTCTATTGTCAATCTCGTACCGGAATGGGATTGGCTCGCCCCATCTTGCACCCAGGCTATAGCCCTCATAACCTTCCCTTACCCAACGCTGCTGCCAATAATCAGGTTCTATTATTTGCTCACGTTCTTGAGTCGTGATATATAGAGTGTCATAAATGCCCAGGTAGCCATCCACAACAAATATAGCCAAAATCCCAGCGAAACAAACCAGAGCTAGATATAAATAAAGATTCGATCTATTCTTTGCTGTCAAATTTCACCCACTTCTCATTTTCAGCAGCTTTCAGGATAAATACAAATTCGCTGGCAAAGTTCTTTAACGTCCCCTTTTGGCATTCTTCACAAAGAAATATAATCTGGTGATGAAAGCGATGGCAACAACGGCGATAATTATAAATGCCCACAGCGGCATAAGTCCAATCTTAACAAGTATTGGCGTAGTCCAGCCACTATCATTATCGGCGCCATCTACAGCTTTAATTCGCCAGTAGTATTTACCCCGAACTAAAGCCTCATCCTCAGTAAACTTATACTCAGGCTCAGTTAGGTTTTCTTTGCTAAATACTGTATTTGTAAAGTCATCTTTTTCAGAAGATACCTGCAAACTATAGTAAACACCGCTCGGGTCAGAAACATCGGCCCATTTAAAGGTAGGAGCAGCACGATCTAAAAAGCCAACTCTATTTCCATCTTTTGGCGATACAACCTCTGGTAATGATGGTGGAGTTGTTTCCATTGTAAAAACATCCGAGACTAAGGCACCACTGGCATCAGATGCGACTATATTATGCTTACCACCTGGACTCTTAGGAGCCTCAAGGCTCGCCTGGAAGTTACCTTTATCATCAGAAAATACATCAGTAGCCACAGCGACATCATCATACTTAATAGTCAATTCTTTGTCTGCACCAAATCCAGTGCCAGTGATTACAATATCGCAACCCACATAACCCTCAGCAGGCTCTATGACCATTTTCGATAAAACATTCAGCTTAGCATCGGCAACATCAGTAGCCGTAGTCGAAGTACTATAAGCATCTATAGAATGGTTACCTCCCGTACTAGCAGGTATAGCCATGGAAGTGGTCCAGCAACCTTCGCTATTAGCTGTGATATTGCTCTTGGCAACACTACCATCAAGCGTAACTGTTATACCACCCTCATTGCTGCCAAAACCACAGCCTTCGATGGTAAGACTATCACCTACATACCCCGATTCCGGCTTGATTCTCACAGCAGAGGAGACAAAAAAGGTGACATCAGGAACATCACCAGCTTCGGTGGAAGCACCCAGGGCATCTATTGTATGAACGCCTTTAACAGAGCTAGGCACAGCAAAGCTCACACTCCATGCCCCTTTGCTATCAGCAGTAATTCCAGTCTTTGCATCATTGCCATCATAGGTAACCCGAATACCACCCTCATCTTCGCCAAAACCATTACCACTTACGGTAATCGAAGTGCCAACACCACCAGACACCGGACTAAGAGTGATTTTCGGGCTTATTGTTAATGTTGCATCGGGAACATCGCCCGCTTTAGTGGTACTCCCTGAGGCATCAACCGTATGGCTACCCTTGGCAGAGCTAGGGATAGAAAAGGTTGCGCTCCACACACCTTTATCATTGGCCGTAATTCCTGTCTTCATATCTGTGTCATCATAAGAGACTTTAATGCTGCCCTCATTAGCAGCGAAGCCTTTACCCGCAACAGTGATAGAATCACCACTAACACCCGAGTCTGGATCAACACCTATCGACGGAAGAACAGAGAAGGGGACAGATAATACCTGAGTGCCAAGCGGATTCTCTACCGTAACAGTATGATCACCACCACATGCATCGGGTACAGTAAATGTAACACTACCCCCACCAGGCAGCGTGCCTTGTTTGACCTCGACTCCATCCCATCTAATAGAATAAGTTCCACTATCCAGCGCAGATATAGTCACCGTAGTCCCAACAACACCTGCCGACGGAGTCATGCTAGCAGCCCAGACAGCAGGCACGGAACAAAAAGTAATGAATAAAATTAGACATAAAGCCAGAGCAGAAACTTTGATTTTCACGCTTGTTCTCCCCCCTTCCTTTAAACAGTCATTCCCTAATTATAGCGCAAATTTAAGCGAAAATTTCGCTTAACAAAGAGGTTTTTTGAACAATTCTGGTGACGAACGAGTCAGCTCCTCAAGATAGCTCCAAAATCGAGCTGCAACTTATCTAGGATCTGCTGCTGGACTTTGTCGACTTCATTATCAGTCAGGGTATGTGTAGGTGATTGATAGATGATTCTGAAAGCGAGGGATTTTTTACCCGCCGATACTTGTTCGCCAGCATAAAGATCAAAAAGAGTGACTGAATTCACAAGAGAAAAGTTCTGAATGATATCGCAAATCTGTTGATAGGTTATCTGCTCATCAACCAAAAGTGCAACATCCCTGCTCGTACTTGGATATCGGAGTATCGGTTGATATTTTTTAACAGCAGCCATTAAAGATAAAAGTTTCTCAGAGTCGATTTCAATAAGATAGGCAGCCTCAGAAAGTTCAAAAACTTCCAATACCTTTGGATGTAGTTCGCCGACCACACCTAACTTGTCTTTACCAATCATCACACTAGCCCTTCTCCCCAGGCACAAGCTCTCATCTTCACCATCCTCAAACCCCACAATCGCCCCCAATCGAGACAGGATAGACTCTACCAACCCTTTGGCAATAAAAAAGTCAATTGGCTCCACTTTACCTCGCCAGGACAACTTGCGCTCTGAACCACTAATCACAGCACATAGCATCTCCTTCTCCTGAGGCAAATCCCTTTCCCGGGGCAAGAAAATCTTACCGATCTCAAAAAGCCTTATAACGTCTTCTTGATATCTCCTGTTTCGGGCTAAAACTGATAAGACGCCAGCCCTCAAACTGGTGCGAAGGTATTCCTGCTCTCTGGACATTGGGTTAGAAACTTTCATCGGAGTCGGACCTATCAATCGAAGCTGTGGCGAAAGCCTACCTAGCATTTCCAGGCTGGTTAGGGAATAAGTAAGTACCTCCTGGAAACCACAGCTTACAAGGATATTACGCAATTGGCGCCTGAGAGACAACATTGGCGCTGGTTCATGCCTTGGCAATTGAGAACTCAGCATCGTAGTAGGAATCTCATCATACCCTATAATACGAGCTACTTCTTCAACTAAATCTGCAGCACAACTGATGTCTGTACGCCACCAAGGAACATCAACCTTAACTTGTGAATCTGATTTGGCTTGCATACAACCAAATCCCAATAGTTCCAAAGTCTTGGTGATTTCGCCAGCCTTCATTTCCATACCAAGAAGACGCTTAATATCTGCGACAGGTAAAGATATGGGTTCCATTTTCTTTTTGCCAGGATAAACATCAATAATTCCCTTCGCCACCTTGCCCCCAGCTATCTCAGCCAATAATTGAGTGGCTCGCTTTAACGCTATCATCGGCAAGTCTCGACTAAGTCCTTTCGCAAACCGTAGCGAGGCTTCGCTGCCTAATCGAAGGCCAAGGCTCCCCCGGTGAATAACCGCCTGATTAAAATTCGCCGATTCTATCAGAACAGTGGTAGTACTATTTGTAACCTCCGTATCCCCACCCCCCATAATACCAGCAACAGCAACAACTCGCTCTTTGTCAGCAATAACGAGGAAATCCGAGTTGAGTTTACGCTCAATTCCGTCCAACGTAGTCATAACTTCGCCGTTTCCCGCCCTACGCACGATAATTTTCTTACCACGTATCTCATCATAATCAAAGGCATGAAGTAGCTGCCCATATTCCAGCATCACATAGTTTGTAACATCAACAATGTTGTTAATAGGCCTCATTCCGCAAGTTGACAAACGTTGTTGCATCCACTGAGGAGATGAAGCTATTTTAATCCCGTCCAGCAGGCTAGCACAGTACCTTGGGCACAGATTCGGCTCTTTAATTTCCACGGCAGCATCTAAATCTATTGCCCTCCCCAATTCCCGGTAACTAACTTCAGGTATATGCAGCTTACTACCTGTAAGAGCCGCTATCTCTCTGGCAATGCCAATCACTGAAAGACAGTCAGGTCGGTTTGGTGTTATATCCAGGTCAAGAATCGTATCACCAAGATATTCAGACAAAGGACTACCAACGATTGCCTCCGCAGATAGAATCACAATACCTTCATGGCCATCAGAAATCCCCAACTCTTTCTCAGAGCAAATCATCCCTTCAGAGACAACACCCCGAATCTTAGCTGGTTTCAATTGCACCCTTTCACCACTATGACCATCTATGAGATGAGCTCCCACACGCGCAAAAGCCACCTTACCACCAACCATGACATTCGGCGCACCACAGACTACAGTGGAACTTTGTTTCCCTAAATCAACGGTCACCAGCCTCAGGCGGTCAGCATTAGGATGAGAATTAACATCAACTATCTTGCCAACCAATATATCATCCCATTCCCCACCAATGACCTCCACTCCCCCAACCTCTAATCCAGCCATAGTCAACCGCTCACACAAGTCTTCGAGTGGCACAATTAAGTCAACATATTCCTTTAGCCAGCGAACCGATACTTTCATTATTGAATTAAGCTCCAGGAGTTAAAAAACCAGATTCAGAATTGTTTTAGAAATCTGAGGTCATTACTATAAAAGAGGCGAATATCATCTATGCCATAGCGAAGTATTGGAATACGCTCCACCCCCATACCAAAAGCAAAACCCGAGTAAACTTCAGGATCTATATCAACACGACGGAGAACTTCAGGATGCACCATGCCTGCACCCAAAATCTCAATCCAGCCACTATTGCCACACAGTCGGCATCCAGCACCACGGCACACAAGGCAATCAATAGCCATCTCAACACCTGGCTCCACAAACGGGAAGTAGTCACAGCGAAAGCGACATTTCCTATCCTCACCAAAAAGGCAGCGCGCAAATTCAAAAAGAGTGCCCTTCAAGTCAGCCAGAGTTATGTTCCTATCAACCGCCAACCCCTCAACTTGATAAAACATCCACTCATGCGTAGCGTCAGTAGCTTCGTATCGGTAAACTCGTCCCGGCGCTATTATTCTTATCGGCGGGCGTGATTTCTCCATAACTCTTATTTGAACTGGAGAGGTATGAGGTCTCAAAAGCATAGGCCTACCACCAGTTTTAGCCTCAGAGTCAACCCACAACGTAGCGAACATATCCCGAGCTGGGTGGTCTGCCGGTATGTTAAGAGCTTCGAAGCTGTAATAATCCCACTCCACCTCAGGTCCCTCCACTACCTGAAAACCCATGTTGCTAAAAATACCACAAATCTCTTCAAGCATTTGAGTTGTTGGATGGAGACGACCGAGAGGAACCTGTTGACCTGGTAAGGTGATGTCTAAAGCTTCACGTCGCTGGGAAAGAGCCAAATCTTGTCGTAAATTACGCTTCTTCTCAACAAATGCAGCTTCTAGAACCTCTTTAAGCTCATTGGCTCGAGCCCCAACTGCACGCCGCTCTTTTAATGGCAAATCTGCCAATGAGCGTAGAATCTGGATTAAACTACCTTTCCTGCCCAAATAGTGAATTCGCCATGCTTCGAGGTCGTTGACATCAGTGATTTTACCCAGTTCATCAGAAGCTTTAGAGGCAAGGTCTTCAACCTGATTTAGCATCATTAGCACTATGTGAGGAGAACTTTAGCTATTAATTTTGTCTGAAGCCAGCGTCAGTAACTTGGAGAAGCTAGATGGATCGTTTACTGCCATTTCTGCCAATGTTTTTCGGTTGATTTCTACGTCAGCTTTTCTTAGCCCACTCATGAACTGGCTATAGGAAAGCCCACCGGCACGAGCAGCAGCATTTATCCTTACAATCCACAACCGCCTCATATCACCCTTACGTTCTCGGCGATGCCGATAAGCATAGGATAGGGCATGAATCATAGACTCATTGGCACGCCGGAACAGAGAATGCCTCGTAGCTTTATGCCCTTTTGTTAACTTTAGTACTTTTTTATGTCTTCGATGAGTGACTATTCCGCCTTTAACTCGTGGCAATCACTTCCTCCTAATCTATTTCGAGCCATAGGGCAAAAGCCTTTTCAGTCTAGCCTTATCAGCAGGCTGAACCGGAATCATCTCATCATAAAGACGCTTGGACCTCGCAGGCTTCTTACGCCTTAGATGACTTTTGCCAACTTTAACACGCATAATTTTTCCGCTGCCAGTGATGTGGAAACGGCTCTTGGCACCTTTATGGGTCTTAAGCTTCGGCATCTAAACTTTCTCCTCTATAGCTGGCTTCTTAGTCTGCTTTGTCAAGCTCGGCGAAAGCACCAAGCTCATAAATCTATCTTCCGAAGATGGAGCACCATCAAATACTGCTATATCTTTCAAATCATCCGCCGCTTTTTTCAATAGTCTCAAACCTAGTTCCGGATGTGTAATCTCACGTCCTCGAAAGACTACGAATAACTTGACCTTATCACCCTCCTCTAACAACTTCCGTGCTATCTTAATCTTGGTCTCGAGGTCATGTTCCTTCATCCTCGGCCTAATTCTAATCTCTTTGAGTACTACACCTTTCTGGCTCTTTCGCGCTTTACGCTCCTTTTTGGTCTGCTCGTATCTATATCTGCCATAATCAAGAAGTCGACATACAGGAGGGACCGAATTCGACGCCATTTCAACTAGATCGAGGCTCCGTTCATTAGCAATCTGCAACGCCTTCTCAACCGGGAATACTCCCAGTTGTGTCCCTGTCTCTCCTATAAGCCGAACCTCCTTAGCTCTAATCTGTCGATTAACGCGTAGTTCCTTGACTATGTTTTCCCTCACCTCCTTACACGAAGTGAACCATTGGGCAGAAATATATCATATTCACGAGAGGAAATCAAAGTTTATCCTGGATTTTATTCGCAATAATTGGTTTTACCCTATCCATAAACTGAGAAATCGACAGCGTCCCTAAGTCTTCTCCACTTCTTAGCCGTAGAGAAACTTGGGAGGTATCCATCTCTTTATCACCAACAACAAGCATATAAGGGGTTTTCTCCAGTTGTGCTTCTCTTATCTTTAAGTTCATTCTCTCTGAGCGGTCATCAACCTGAACGCGAATATCGCACTCCCTGAGTCCACCTGCCACTTTGTTCGCATAATCAAGATGACGGTCAGCTATAGGAATTATAGTTACCTGAATAGGAGACAGCCAAACCGGAAAGACTCCCGCATAATGCTCAATAAGACAGGCCATAAAACGCTCCATGCTTCCCAACACAGTCCGATGTACCATCACCACCTGATGCTCCAAGCCATCCTCACCGATATAGTTAACATCGAATCGCTGTGGCAGATTAAAATCAACCTGAATAGTCGGCCCTTGCCATAACCTTCCCAAAGCGTCTTTAAGCTTGACATCAATTTTAGGTCCATAAAAAACGCCTTCACCTGGATCTACCTCATAATTCAACTCAAGGTGTTCCAGAACCTTCCGTAGCGCTTCTGTAGCATCTTCCCATACTTGTATAGTCCCAGCGTATTTCTCAGGTCTTGTAGACAGAAGAAGTTCATACTCACTAAACCCAAAGGTATTCATCATAAAGCGGGCTAATTGCACCACCTCTGTTACCTCAGCCTCAAGCTGGTCAGGGCGACAAAAAATATGAGCGTCATCCTGGGTGAAACCGCGTACCCTCGCCAACCCATGCAATACCCCCGACCGCTCATACCGATATACTGTACCTAACTCAGCATAGCGAAGCGGTAGATTGCGGTAGCTGCGCAATTGTGTCTTGTACATAAGTATGTGCCCAATACAGTTCATCGGTTTAATAACATACTCGACATCATCAATATCCATAGGCGAGTACATGCTATCCCGATAGAAGTCCCAGTGCCCGCTAATCTTCCAAAGTCCGACTTTCGAGATGTGCGGTGTAAACACAATGTCATAACCACGTTTCCTGTGTTCTTGCCGCCAGAAGTCCTCGATAATCTGGCGCATCAAAGCACCTTTAGGATGCCAGTGAACCAATCCGGGGCCAGCTTCCTCATGAAGACTAAATAAGTCGAGTTCCTTACCTAATTTCCTGTGGTCTCGCTTGGTAGCCTCAGTCAATCGAGCCAAATAATCTTCAAGTTCAGCCTCAGTATCAAAAGCAACCCCGTAAATTCTCTGTAACATTGGACACTTTTCGTCACCCCGCCAATAAGCCCCGGCAATACTGGTAAGCTTGAAAGCCTTAATCTCACTTGTTGAATTTACATGAGGGCCACGACATAAATCGACAAAAGAGCCCTGGCGATAGATTGACACCGTTTCATCAGGAAGATCATCAATCAGTTCCAGCTTGTAAGGCTGTTCTCCGAACAGCTTCCGTGCCTTCGTCCTGTCGATTTCCTCTGCAGCAAAAGGAAGATCTGCAGCAATGATTTCCCGCATCTTAGATTCGATGGTAATCAAATCATCTGGAACAAGGGGCCGAGGAAGCTCAAAATCATAGTAAAAACCATCCTCAATGGCTGGGCCAATGCCAAATTTAGCCCCGGGAAAAAGATACTGGACTGCCTCGGCCATCACATGAGAAGCCGAATGCCGCATTTTTTCTAATTTCGCCTCTTTTGCTTCCATAGCTATCTCCGCTGTCTACATCAAAACAAATAAAAACCTCGCGCCATTTAAAGCGAGAGGTTAACCCTGGGTTAAACTTGCTCAGTAACTGATAGACACTGACAAGATGATATCCAAATGGTTTCCACTCACTAATCTAGTCAGCTTTAATTATCGCATTTTAGCAATGCTACTATGTGGAGTCAAGCTAAATGCTCAGTCACTCAAATTGAACGAATTCAAAATCAGGTCTATAATATTGTGTCGCTTTCTATCTGGCTGTGCCATTACAGACCAGTTAATTTTTGAATTTATAATATCAGCAGATCGGAGACAATAATGAACATAAAAGACGCCATCGAATTTGAATATATCTTCAATCCTCGAGCCGTTGCCCTAATTGGAGCTTCCAGCGATAACGGCTATGCTTACTCTCTAAGCAATTCCAAGTTATGGGACAGACTCTATTTTGTGAATCCACGCTATGATGAGCTGTCCGGCAAGAAATGCTACCATAGCGTCCTCGATATTCCAGTTGATATCGACTTTGTCATCATCGCTGTACCGGCAATACATGTTCCCAAAATATTAGCCGAGTGCATCGAAAAAGGTGTAAAGGCGGCTCACGTTTTCACCGCTGGATTCAGCGAGACTGGAATAACGGAAAGAATAAAGCTCGAGAATGAAGTCAGAGACTTCGCTAAAGGCAAAATCAGGCTAATCGGCCCAAACTGCATGGGCATCTATTGTTCCAAATCAGGCCTCAGTTTCACCTGGGATGCTTCTTTCGAGGAGGGCCCGGTAGGTGTCATTTCTCAGAGCGGCACGTTTGGTGTGGAATTCCTGAACATCGGTAAAATAAGAAACCTCAAATTCAGCAAGGTAGTCAGCTACGGCAATGCCATAGACCTTGACTGTCCTGATTTTCTGGAATATCTTGCCGATGACCCCGATACAAAAATAATAGCGTTATACATGGAAGGGACGAAAAACGGCAGGCGGCTTAAATCAGCACTGGCCCACGCTGCTGGCAAGAAACCGGTGCTGGCTTTGAAGGGCGGAGTAACAGAGCACGGCAGCAGGGCTGCGTCGTCCCACACAGGGTCTCTCGCCGGCTCACCGGAAATATGGAGCTCTATTTTCCGTCAAACCGGCGTGGCACAGGTTGAAGACTTCGACGAACTGCTTAACGCTGCACTGGCGCTGACTTACGCACCGTATCCGGCCGGGAAAGGTACCAGCATAATCACTAATTCGGGCGGCTTCAGCGTACTTGAAACCGATGTCTCCGTCAAGGCCGGATTAGCAGTACCCCAATTTACACAGGAAACATTAGCCCAACTGAGAAAGATAGTTCCGGTAGCGGGAACCAGCATCAGCAATCCTCTGGACGCCTGGCCAATTTTCTATAATCTATCAGGTACGGAAGGTAACCTCGGCGACGTCATTAAAATACTGTCCAGAGACAAAAATATACATTCAATAATCTTACATATGGATGAAATCAACTACTTAAGAAGGGTTTTAGGCCCTGCCTTTGAGGGGCACTTCAAGGAGGTCATTGGCCTAATGCTGAACGGCTGTAAATATGCACGTGACGAGATGGGTAAGCCGGTCATGCTGTGTATTTCGATGGAAACATTTACGGAGGATGAAGAGGACAGAAGATATCACTTGATAGTTAAGAAGACTTTTGAAGACGCGCGCATCCCTGTATTTCCTACTCTCAGGGATACCATAAACGCTCTCTTTAATCTATACAGGATCGGGCTCCGATTCTCTAAAAAACATGAAGCAACTGCCAATGCCTAGTCTTTCTTTCTGAACTTTGCCAGCCTTTCCTCCGTATCCTTGATATCGAACTCGCTCTTGGCTTCGAGTTCCAGTCCTTTTTGGAGGGTATCCTTCACGCCTTGATTATAAAGATACTTATATGCAGCCAGAGATGCCTCACTATTTGCCACCAACTTCTTTACCAGCTCTTGCACAGTCTCCTCCAATTTATCCAACGGGACTGCCATATTAACCAGTCCCATCTCCTGCGCCTGCTTTCCTGTAATCAAATCGGCAGTGAATGATAATTCCTTAGCCTTCAACATGCCGACGGCACGAGGCAAACGCTGGCTCATACCCCACGTAGGTCGCAGCCCCCAGCGAGCATGTGTATCACCAAACTTCGCCTCTTCCGCAGCTACTACAAGGTCGCAACCCAGCACAATCTCCATAGCCCCGGTTATGCAAAATCCATTGACCATGGCTATCACCACCTTGGGTACGTCCTGTATAGCCTGTATAAGTTCCCTGGCCGGGTCATCCAATATTGGCCCTACCTTTCCCCTGTCTAGTTTACGGTCTCCTAAAGCTATCAAGTCTACCCCAGCAGAAAAGGCACGGCCAGCTCCCGTGAGCACTATTACTTTCACTTCGCTATCCTTACCCGCTTCCAGCACCGCAGCTTTCATTTCTGATAACAGCGTCGGCGTTATAGCGTTCATCACAGCAGGACGATTGATGGTTATTTTGGCTACACCGTCCTTCTTTTCATATATCAAATCTTCATACGCCATTTCTTGCTCCTTTCCAGGTTTTTTTAATTTTCGTAAACTCAGTTTTTGAAACGACTAAAAACGCAACCAAATTAATATTACGGCAGACCTAAGTGTACAATAGATATAAGCTTTAGTCTAGCCTTTGCCCTTCACGAATAATTGGCACATCCACCTTACAGGCAAATACGACTTGGGCTGGATATTGCAATTTAACCCATAGCCTAAACGCCTAATCATATAGGTCTCCTGATTCAGTAGCACGTACACCAGCATTTTAGGATTTGAGCTTGACAGACAGACAAGCTGCCATTATCCTTTTTGCCATGTGCCCGCAGGGCGATAAGGATCCTGTACAAGAACCAATCGTTCCAGGTTCGCTAGGAGAACCAGAAGCAGAGGTTGCTCCTGCTCACTTCCGCATTTCCACTTTTGCATCGTTGACAATACCGGACTATCGATGGTATTGGCTAGGGCTACTTGCTTACTTTTCCGCCATGCAAATGCAGACAGTGGCTCAGGGGTGGCTAGTCTACAGCATGACCAATTCACCGGTGGCATTGGGCTTGGTTAGCGTCGCCATCGGAATACCAATCTTGCTTTTCTCCATGTTAGGGGGCGTCATCGCAGACCAACTGGACAAGCGACGAATATTGATTGTCACACAGATTCTGCTCAGCATAATCATGCTAGCCATCGCCATTCTGGTCAGCGTTAATGCTATCAGGTTTTGGCACCTTGTGGCTGGGGCTTTTCTCGCGGGGCTTGCCTTCGTTTTTAACGTCCCAGCACGCCTAGCAATTATTCCCGAAATCGTGGACAGGCATCGGCTGTTGAACAGCATCTCCCTTAATTCACTCGGGATGAACTTAAGTCGTGTTGCCGGGCCAAGTATAGCTGGTGCACTTATCGCTCTTGTCGGTATCTCAGCTGTCTACTTTATAGTGGCAGCCTTGTATATAGTAGCTGCAATATCTATGTACGCCATCTCACAAAATAGAACACCAGCCTTCAATATAGAAGGTGACGTAATTATGAAGAATGAAGAACACTTGGCTTCCAAAAATTCAACAAGTTTTCCTGCAGCCATATGGACCGACTTGAAGGAAGGGATAAGCTATATGTGGCACAGCAAGATTACACTTCTCTTGCTGATTATGGCTTTTGTCCCGCTTGTATTCGGGCTACCATATATCAATTTGATGCCTGTATTCGCCAAAGATGTATTCCAAATGGGCGCGGAGGGGTTAGGCTTTCTAATGGCCGCTGCGGGATTAGGAGCTATGGCTGGTTCTCTGGCAATTGCATCAATCGGCGATTTTCGGCATAAGGGCATACTTATCATTGTATTGGCGCTGGGATTTGGCTTAAGTCTAGTCGCGTTTGGTCTGTCCCATGATTTTGAGCTGTCGCTGATCACACTTGTGATAGTGGGTGGTACTGGGACAGGTTACATGGCCACAAACAACATGCTTATTCAGAGCAACACTCCTCACAGGATGTTGGGCAGAGTAATGAGTTTATATATGGTCACATTTGCCTTGATGCCCTTAGGCACTTTGCCTGTTGCTGCTGTGGCTGAGGCAATTGGTGTGGGTACTGCCGTGGCCTTGGGGGGAGCTATCGTATTTTCCTTTACAATTGTGATGGCCTTATCACAATCTAGTCTACGGCATCTGCGATAGAGAATAACAAAAGCACATCGGCTGAGCACATTGGTTTTAACCCATAACTCAACAAAACCAATGATTGTTCAACAATAGACCTCCGCTCACTTCTTCAGTACCTCGTACAAGCGTGCCACATTCATGCGCTGCAGCATATTTGCCCTGGCTTCGGCCCCAGCTTGCATGGGATATCTATCAAGCAGCGATACTTTGTCCTGAGCCTCCTCCAGGGTCATCCCTTTATCGATGGCTGCCTTAACCGCATCTATCCAGGACTGAATAAAGGCACTCATCTCAGGGATGTAATTTCGACCACAGATTTGTCCATGTCCCGGGACCAGTGTTTTAGCCTCCATCCCCTCTATCTTCTTCAACGACTCCAGCCATTCATAGGGAAGAGCTTGATGAAGCCAAGCCTGCACTCTGCCGAACACATTGTCCGAGGTGAAAACCACGCTCTCCTCTGGAATATAGACTGCCAACTGGAATTCGGTATGCCCTGGCAAGTTGATAAGCTGGAAAGTATGGCTACCCAAGTAAAGTGTAAGTCTTTGAGACAGGGTGATGGTGGGCAGGCGATAGTTGAATTTGTCAACGAGGTCAAGGCTTTCGGGGTCTATCTGCTTAAGATACTCCTTTAGTTGCTCAACCGAGGCATCCAGAACCGCCTGCCTGGTCCCCTCATGAGCAATTATCGTCCCCTCAAAGAAATAGTTACCTGTGAAATGGTCACCGTGAGGTTCGGTATTTATCAAGTAGCGAACTGTGCCGTGCTTGGCAACTTCGTCCCGCCATTTCACTGCATCTCGAGGTATATACGGGGTATCTATCATTACCACTCCTGCCTCCGTAACCACAAAACCTACATTGCATCCTCGAAATTCAGTTTCTACGAACACATTCTCAGCAATCTTTTGCATAGCACTCTCCTTCGCAATTCTTCGAACCGGTCAGTTAGGTTGAGCAACAGCTGCCGCTATAATCTGTGCTAATACCTAGGGGCTACAAGTCTGTAATCTGTCTGTTATTCTGATATCGTTGCTCGTAGGCTTCAAGAACATCCGCCGGCAAATCCCTCACGCTGACAGGAGCCCCCTGTTTGCGGAGGGTTTTCTGCAACAGATTCACATCCAGTTCTCTCGGCGTTACATTCAAACTGGCGGCAAGAGCGGCGGCAATACCAGCCGCCTGGCCCGTACACATACTGGGTGCACAATAACGGTCGGCGGCAAAGGCATAAAAATCAGCCGAGATGGTTGCACCGGCGGCCAAGAGATTATCTGTATTTTTGGAAACCAAGCAGCGATAGGGAATGTCGTGAGGCCGGACCACTTCATAGACATGCTCGCCGTCCGGACCATAGATATCTGGGCCCATGTTGCTCACGACGACCGCATCGTCGAAGGCTCTGCCCTCATAGATGTCCTTTTCCGCCAGGACATATTCGCCCAGTATCCGGTGGGTGTCCCGTAAGATGGGGATAGTGCCCGTCTTTTCCACCGACGAACTTTCGAATCCCGGCACATTATTCTTGAGGAGCTTAAAAGCAGACCAAACCTGCTTCCTCAAATCCATTTCCCCAGCGGTGATATCTTCAATCATCCAGCCGTGATGTCCCTCAGCCAGCGGTGAATTGAAGCCTTCAATCATCGCAATGCCCGGCTTGCTTGCATGGACGATGAGGGACTCACGGTAACCATGGTATTTCCCCTCCGCCTTGGCTTTCCGCACCAGGCTTCTGCCGCCGTAGAGGCCCTTCCATTCTTCGGGGTTCTCCCTTTTAAATTTTTCAAACTTCTCGTTATCGACCCCGCTGATATAAAAACGGCACCCCAAGCCCATGTGTCGGCCTTTCCCCGGACCACGCCCATGTCCGTCATCCATGCAGAGAGCACCGGATTTCCACGCGATGTCGGCATTTCCTGTGGAATCAATGATGACCTTGCCCAGAATAACGAATCGGCCCTGTATGCACTCGATAAAGACCCCCTTGAGGGCGTTCTTTTCCCTGATGGCACCAACTCCGGTCGTATGATACAAGAGTTTGACTCCCGCCTCAGTCATCATATCGTCCAGCATGGCTTTATAGACTTCACAATCGAAATTTGTCGATGTAAAAGCCGACCGGCGCGTCTGTGCAGACCTGTCCCGCAGAAGACCCCCTTCAGCCTTAAGTCGATTTATGATATCGGTAATCACGCCTCCCTGAATGGCCGGGTCGAGCAGGGAGAAGGTACTGCTCATGGCCTGTGTCTGCATACCGCCTAAGGCGCCGAACTTTTCAATCACCACGGTTTTTGCACCATTGCGGGCTGCCGCCAGTGCAGCGCTGATTCCGGCCGGTCCACCACCTACGACGATAACATCTGCCTCTTCAAAAACGGGGACTTTCTTCCGCGGTTCAAAAACGTAATCCATCTTTATCCTCTCACAATTCTCTTTCTATCCTACCTTACGATGAACATTGTGTTGACGCCACTTTCGCCATCAAGGCCCAAGAGCAATTCTATCAGCTCAAGGAGGGGGAAACCAATGTTATGCAAACTGATTACATGGTGGGCGGTACTGGACTTGAACCGGTGACCTCTGCGATGTCAACGCAGCGCTCTAACCACTGAGCTAACCGCCCGCCAATTATGGCATTTTATCAATGCTTTTATAGCCAGTCAAGCTCAACTATCTTGAATAAAGAGCTGGCCTCATTTATACTTTCACAAAACAGAAAGACAATAATCTAAAATTTTTTGTCAGCTGGAGGGAAACACAATGGGTAAAAAAGAAGATGATGCCAGGGAATACGTCCTTAAAAGAACAAGAGAGCAAAACATTAAGTTCATACGGCTGTGGTTTACCGATATTCTGGGTTTTCTGAAAAGCTTTTCCATCACTTCCGAGCAACTGGAGGAGGCATTAAACGATGGCATGGGCTTTGATGGCTCTTCCATACAGGGCTTTGCCCGCATTGATGAAAGCGATATGATTGCCCTACCCGACCCCAACACCTATCAGGTAATACCCTGGCGACCCAAAGAGCACGGTGTGGCTAGAATGTTCTGCGATATACGCTGGCCCGGAGGGCAACCTTTTGAAGGCGACCCTAGACACATATTGAAGAAAAACCTGAAGCGAGCTACTGACCTGGGATACACCTTCTACGTTGGGCCAGAACTGGAATATTTCTACTTCAAGAATTCGGAGAATACAGAATTTCTGGACCTGGGCGGCTACTTCGATCTAACACCACCAGAGGTAGCCACAGACATAAGGAGAGAAACGATCCTCTTCCTCGAAGAAATGGGCATCGATGTCGAGTACAGCCACCACGAAGTTGCCCCCAGTCAGCACGAAATAGACCTTCGCTACACCGATGCCTTAACCATGGCTGACAGTGTGATGACCTATCGTTTAGTGGTAAAGCAGGTAGCCCAACGGCAGGGGGTTTATGCCACCTTCATGCCCAAACCGGTACTCGGTGTCAATGGTAGTGGCATGCATGTTCACATGTCCTTGTTCAAAGGAAACAGGAATGCCTTTTTCGACAAGGATGCCCCCGACCACCTGTCCGAAACAGGCAGAAGTTTCACAGCCGGATTATTGAAACATGCCCCGGAGATCACCTCAGTGTGCAATCAGTGGATAAATTCCTACAAGCGCCTCGTCCCCGGCTATGAAGCCCCATGTTATATCACCTGGGCTAGAAGAAACCGTGCCGACTTAATCAGGCTGCCCGAGTATAAACCGGGAAGAGAAACTGCCACCAGGATAGAAATCAGGTCGCCAGACCCAGCATGCAACCCATATCTCGCCTTCAGCGTCATGCTGGCTGCAGGACTCGAAGGGATTCAAAAGGGATACAAATTACCACCACCTACAGAGGAGAACGTGTTCGAAATGGGCCAGGAAGAACGTGAAAAAAAGAAGATAAAAACATTGCCCGGCAGCCTGTACGAAGCTGTACAGCTCACTGAAAATAGCCAGCTAGTCAGAAAAGCTCTAGGTGACCATGCGTTGAACAGCTTTATCCAGAACAAGAAGGTAGAGTGGGATAGATACCGGACATACGTAACTGATTACGAGTTAAAGAATTATCTGCCTATTCTATAAGATGACTTTCGAGGAAAATCAAGCTAACGCCGTAGCTCTGATTTGAAGCGCCTGTCGATTACTTCAGCCTGCTTTGGTGGCACAGTCCACACTGACAAAAGTCTGAATCAGAGAATTCCTTAACTCTTGCCACTGGACCTGACGTTGCTGGTGAGCATGACCTGGACAACGCTACCGCACTTCGGACAAGCAACCTCAATGGTGACAGGTTGCCTCATTACCCGCTCCACCAAAGCGGTAACCTGAGAATCGATGTTATCCAACCGCTTGTCCAACATCTCCAAACGTTTCTTCATTTGCTCCTGGTCAGTAGTTGGCTTTTTCTTTTCAGTCTTTTCAGTTTTTTCAGGCATCCTATCCTCCAGCATTAAAACAAAAGAGGAGAGGTATTTGGGAATCCCCTCTCCTCAAATTAACTCAAACTTACCTGCCATTCCTTTCACAAGCTCTTCTCAGCTACTCCCATAGCAGACAGATAATCTTTATCCGTTTTAATCAGGTTGTCCACCTTGCTACCAACCGTCCCCTCCAAATATTTCCGGAAAGCTTCACGCGCCCCCGGAGAATTCTGGAGTGCCTCCTTAGCTTGACGCCACTCGTCAGTAGTCAACTCGCCTATACGTTCTGGGCTCAGTGGGAATTCCTCACCCATCACACGCTCTGCCCTATCAAGCACTCGGCTTGTAACCGCCCGTTTCAGGCGGTCAAAGGAGAGAAATTCCTCGTTGGTGTAAGGTCTAGATGACCATGTCTCGTCTTTCATCTCACAACCTCCGGGGATATTTGACTAACAAACCCCTTTTATCGTCTATAATATGCCCCATCGACTGCCGTGTCAAGTCCCTGCAGACTGCTAACGAGAACAGAACCGCAAGATAAAGCCACGTCATACCAGCAAGGATTAGGATAATTTACCGAATCGCTAGTCAATATCATAAACCATCTGAACAGTGACTCTAATTTCCAGCTCGCCAGCACTAATTGGAGTCGCCGACGGAGCCGCACCCTCAGCCTTAAATAAATAGTCTCTAACCACTACCGGCGACACCGGGGTGCTTTCAGAGATATATAGCAGCTTGCCCAGCCTAACATTCGCCACGTCTGCCATCTGCTTCGCCTTGGCTATGGCATCCTCCACCGCCTTAGCCCGTGCCTCTTTGTAGTAAGTTGTGGGATCATCAATACCAAAACTTATGTCATTAATGCGAGTTAAGTCACCACCAGCTCCAGCTACAGCATCGATGACTGAGCCGGCTTTGTCTATTTGCCTTATTTTAGCAACAACTATATTTGTCACTCGATAGCCAATGATTATCTCCCTCTGTTCATCCTCAATCCACTTTCGCACCGGATAAATGCTAAATCTCTGCGTTTGAATATCCTTCTCAGCTACTCCATTAGACTTAAGAGCCCTCATAACTCCATCCATAGCCTCAGCCGCATCTCGCTGTGCCTGTGCCACGGTCTTAGCTTCAGCTTCTACGCCAAGGCTGAGCAACACCATATCAGGTGATGCCATCGTCTTGCCTTCACCTGTTACCCACAAGCCCACCTGCTGCTGGCTATAAATTATGCCACCTAAGTCCGGTGCTGCCACATAGGCAGAAATAGCCGGCGGCGAGACTTGACCTTCTCCACCAACCACACAACCACCAGCTCCAATCAAAACCACAGCCAACATAATGCTGGACAGAGCTAACCAAAGCTTCTTCATTTAAACCTCCTCTGAATCATTAACTCCGATGATTAGTGCTCGT